>NZ_JARGCS010000017.1 GCF_029193575.1 Pseudomonas entomophila
AGGTCGAACTGGCCAGCCGCGCCACCGTGCAGCAGGCCATCGACTCGGCCAAGGCGGCGTTCCCGGCCTGGCGCAACACCCCACCGGCCAAGCGCGCGCAAGTGATGTTCCGCTTCAAGCAGTTGCTGGAGCAGAACGAAGCGAAGATCGCGCAGATGATCAGCGAGGAGCACGGCAAGACGCTCGAAGACGCCGCCGGCGAGCTGAAGCGCGGCATCGAGAACGTCGAGTTCGCCTGCGCCGCGCCGGAAGTGTTGAAGGGCGAGTACAGCCGCAACGTTGGCCCGAACATCGATGCCTGGTCGGACTTCCAGCCGCTGGGCGTGGTGGCGGGTATCACCCCGTTCAACTTCCCGGCGATGGTGCCGCTGTGGATGTACCCGCTGGCGATTGCCTGCGGTAACGCATTCATCCTCAAGCCGTCGGAGCGTGACCCGAGCTCGACGCTGTTCATCGCCCAGCTGCTGCACGACGCGGGCTTGCCGAAGGGCATCCTGAACGTGGTGCACGGCGACAAGGAAGCGGTGGATGCGCTGATCGAAGCGCCGGAAGTGAAGGCCCTGAGCTTCGTGGGCTCGACCCCGATCGCCGAGTACATCTACGCCGAAGGCACCAAGCGCGGCAAGCGCGTGCAGGCCTTGGGTGGCGCGAAGAACCACGCGGTGCTGATGCCGGATGCCGACCTGGACAACGCGGTCAGCGCGCTGATGGGCGCGGCCTACGGTTCGTGCGGCGAGCGCTGCATGGCGATTTCGGTGGCGGTGTGCGTGGGCGACCAGGTGGCCGATGCGCTGATCGCCAAGCTGGAGCCGCAGATCAAGGCGCTGAAGATCGGTGCCGGCACCTCGTGCGGGCTGGACATGGGCCCGCTGGTGACGGCGGCGGCGCGTGACAAGGTGCTCGGTTATATCGACGACGGCGTGGCGGCGGGCGCGCAGCTGGTGGTCGATGGCCGTGGTTTCCGTGTGCCGGGCAATGAGGATGGTTACTTCGTCGGCGGCACGCTGTTCGACCGGGTGACGCCGGAGATGCGCATCTACAAGGAAGAGATCTTCGGCCCGGTGCTGTGCGTGGTGCGGGTGAACAGCCTGGAAGCGGCGATGCAGCTGATCAACGACCACGAGTACGGCAACGGCACGTGCATCTTCACCCGTGACGGTGAAGCGGCGCGGTTGTTCTGCGACGAGATCGAGGTGGGCATGGTGGGTGTGAACGTGCCGCTGCCGGTGCCGGTGAGCTACCACAGCTTCGGTGGCTGGAAGCGTTCGCTGTTCGGTGACCTGCATGCGTATGGGCCGGATGGTGTGCGGTTCTACACCCGGCGCAAGGCGATCACCCAGCGCTGGCCGCAGCGGGCCAGCCATGAGGCGTCGCAGTTCGCGTTCCCTAGCCTGTAAGGCGTCTATATAAAGAGCAGGGAGGCCGTCAGGCCTCCCCGCTCTTTTATCGACCCCCCATTCTTTTCAATATTTTTGAAATAAAGGGTTGACGGAGTTTCCGAGGCCCTTATAATGCGCCCCACTTCCGACGTAGTCGAAGCGCAAAACTCCTTGTTAATCAACGAGTTGAGCGATTCAGGCAGTCTCGGAAGTGCTCGATCGACAGGTCGGCAGCGGTGAAAAAGGCAGTTGACAGCAGGTTGTAACGCTGTATGATTCGCCTCCCGCTACGAGCGATCGCAGCGAGTCAAGTGTTTGAAGTGAAACGAGTTTCTCGCAAAAAACTTCAAAATAAACGCTTGACAGACTTTGAGGAAAGCGTAGAATGCGCGCCTCGGTTGAGACGAAAAGCTCTTAACCAAACGCTCTTTAACAAATCGAATCAAGCAATTCGTGTGGGTGCTTGTGAGTACGGACTGATAGTCGCCAAGATTATCAGCATCACAAGTGGCCATGCGAGAAATCACATAGTCATTTGAGATTGCTGAGCCAAGTTTAGGGTTTCTTAAAAACCCAAGCAGTATTGAACTGAAGAGTTTGATCATGGCTCAGATTGAACGCTGGCGGCAGGCCTAACACATGCAAGTCGAGCGGATGACGGGAGCTTGCTCCTGGATTCAGCGGCGGACGGGTGAGTAATGCCTAGGAATCTGCCTGGTAGTGGGGGACAACGTTTCGAAAGGAACGCTAATACCGCATACGTCCTACGGGAGAAAGCAGGGGACCTTCGGGCCTTGCGCTATCAGATGAGCCTAGGTCGGATTAGCTAGTTGGTGAGGTAATGGCTCACCAAGGCGACGATCCGTAACTGGTCTGAGAGGATGATCAGTCACACTGGAACTGAGACACGGTCCAGACTCCTACGGGAGGCAGCAGTGGGGAATATTGGACAATGGGCGAAAGCCTGATCCAGCCATGCCGCGTGTGTGAAGAAGGTCTTCGGATTGTAAAGCACTTTAAGTTGGGAGGAAGGGTTGTACGTTAATACCGTGCAATTTTGACGTTACCGACAGAATAAGCACCGGCTAACTCTGTGCCAGCAGCCGCGGTAATACAGAGGGTGCAAGCGTTAATCGGAATTACTGGGCGTAAAGCGCGCGTAGGTGGTTCGTTAAGTTGGATGTGAAAGCCCCGGGCTCAACCTGGGAACTGCATCCAAAACTGGCGAGCTAGAGTATGGTAGAGGGTGGTGGAATTTCCTGTGTAGCGGTGAAATGCGTAGATATAGGAAGGAACACCAGTGGCGAAGGCGACCACCTGGACTGATACTGACACTGAGGTGCGAAAGCGTGGGGAGCAAACAGGATTAGATACCCTGGTAGTCCACGCCGTAAACGATGTCAACTAGCCGTTGGAATCCTTGAGATTTTAGTGGCGCAGCTAACGCATTAAGTTGACCGCCTGGGGAGTACGGCCGCAAGGTTAAAACTCAAATGAATTGACGGGGGCCCGCACAAGCGGTGGAGCATGTGGTTTAATTCGAAGCAACGCGAAGAACCTTACCAGGCCTTGACATGCAGAGAACTTTCCAGAGATGGATTGGTGCCTTCGGGAACTCTGACACAGGTGCTGCATGGCTGTCGTCAGCTCGTGTCGTGAGATGTTGGGTTAAGTCCCGTAACGAGCGCAACCCTTGTCCTTAGTTACCAGCACGTAATGGTGGGCACTCTAAGGAGACTGCCGGTGACAAACCGGAGGAAGGTGGGGATGACGTCAAGTCATCATGGCCCTTACGGCCTGGGCTACACACGTGCTACAATGGTCGGTACAGAGGGTTGCCAAGCCGCGAGGTGGAGCTAATCTCACAAAACCGATCGTAGTCCGGATCGCAGTCTGCAACTCGACTGCGTGAAGTCGGAATCGCTAGTAATCGCGAATCAGAATGTCGCGGTGAATACGTTCCCGGGCCTTGTACACACCGCCCGTCACACCATGGGAGTGGGTTGCACCAGAAGTAGCTAGTCTAACCTTCGGGGGGACGGTTACCACGGTGTGATTCATGACTGGGGTGAAGTCGTAACAAGGTAGCCGTAGGGGAACCTGCGGCTGGATCACCTCCTTAATCGAAGACATCAGCCTGCTGATGAGCTCCCACACGAATTGCTTGATTCATTGTCGAAGACGATCAAGACCCTATATAGGTCTGTAGCTCAGTTGGTTAGAGCGCACCCCTGATAAGGGTGAGGTCGGCAGTTCAAATCTGCCCAGACCTACCAATATGCGGGGCCATAGCTCAGCTGGGAGAGCGCCTGCCTTGCACGCAGGAGGTCAGCGGTTCGATCCCGCTTGGCTCCACCACTTTCTGCGGTACCTTGATCAGAACCTAGAAATGAGCATTCGCTGTTGAATGTTGATTTCTGGCTTTTGTCAGATCGTTCTTTAAAAATTCGGATATGTGATAGATAGACTGATGGCCAGTTTCACTGCTGGTTAATCAGGCTAAGGTAAAATTTGTGAGTTCTGCGCGAGAGCGCAACATGCGAATTTTCGGCGAATGTCGTCTTCACAGTATAACCAGATTGCTTGGGGTTATATGGTCAAGTGAAGAAGCGCATACGGTGGATGCCTTGGCAGTCAGAGGCGATGAAAGACGTGGTAGCCTGCGATAAGCTTTGGGGAGTCGGCAAACAGACTGTGATCCAGAGATCTCTGAATGGGGGAACCCACCTAGGATAACCTAGGTATCTTGTACTGAATACATAGGTGCAAGAGGCGAACCAGGGGAACTGAAACATCTAAGTACCCTGAGGAAAAGAAATCAACCGAGATTCCCTTAGTAGTGGCGAGCGAACGGGGACCAGCCCTTAAGCTGGTTTGAGATTAGTGGAACGCTCTGGAAAGTGCGGCCATAGTGGGTGATAGCCCCGTACACGAAAATCTCTTGCCAGTGAAATCGAGTAGGACGGAGCACGAGAAACTTTGTCTGAACATGGGGGGACCATCCTCCAAGGCTAAATACTACTGACTGACCGATAGTGAACCAGTACCGTGAGGGAAAGGCGAAAAGAACCCCGGAGAGGGGAGTGAAATAGAACCTGAAACCGTATGCGTACAAGCAGTGGGAGCCTACTTTGTTAGGTGACTGCGTACCTTTTGTATAATGGGTCAGCGACTTATATTCAGTGGCGAGCTTAACCGAATAGGGGAGGCGTAGCGAAAGCGAGTCTTAATAGGGCGTTTAGTCGCTGGGTATAGACCCGAAACCGGGCGATCTATCCATGGGCAGGTTGAAGGTTAGGTAACACTGACTGGAGGACCGAACCGACTACCGTTGAAAAGTTAGCGGATGACCTGTGGATCGGAGTGAAAGGCTAATCAAGCTCGGAGATAGCTGGTTCTCCTCGAAAGCTATTTAGGTAGCGCCTCATGTATCACTGCTGGGGGTAGAGCACTGTTTCGGCTAGGGGGTCATCCCGACTTACCAAACCGATGCAAACTCCGAATACCAGCAAGTGCCGAGCATGGGAGACACACGGCGGGTGCTAACGTCCGTCGTGAAAAGGGAAACAACCCAGACCGTCAGCTAAGGTCCCAAAGTCATGGTTAAGTGGGAAACGATGTGGGAAGGCTTAGACAGCTAGGAGGTTGGCTTAGAAGCAGCCACCCTTTAAAGAAAGCGTAATAGCTCACTAGTCGAGTCGGCCTGCGCGGAAGATGTAACGGGGCTCAAACCATGCACCGAAGCTACGGGTATCACCTTTGGTGATGCGGTAGAGGAGCGTTCTGTAAGCCTGTGAAGGTGAGTTGAGAAGCTTGCTGGAGGTATCAGAAGTGCGAATGCTGACATGAGTAACGACAATGCGAGTGAAAAACTCGCACGCCGAAAGACCAAGGTTTCCTGCGCAACGTTAATCGACGCAGGGTTAGTCGGTCCCTAAGGCGAGGCTGAAAAGCGTAGTCGATGGAAAACAGGTTAATATTCCTGTACTTCCGGTTATTGCGATGGAGGGACGGAGAAGGCTAGGCCAGCTTGGCGTTGGTTGTCCAAGTTTAAGGTGGTAGGCTGAAATCTTAGGCAAATCCGGGATTTCAAGGCCGAGAGCTGATGACGAGTTGCCTTTAGGCGACGAAGTGGTTGATGCCATGCTTCCAAGAAAAGCTCCTAAGCTTCAGATAACCGGGAACCGTACCCCAAACCGACACAGGTGGTCGGGTAGAGAATACCAAGGCGCTTGAGAGAACTCGGGTGAAGGAACTAGGCAAAATGGCACCGTAACTTCGGGAGAAGGTGCGCCGGCGAGGGTGAAGGACTTGCTCCGTAAGCTCATGCCGGTCGAAGATACCAGGCCGCTGCGACTGTTTATTAAAAACACAGCACTCTGCAAACACGAAAGTGGACGTATAGGGTGTGACGCCTGCCCGGTGCCGGAAGGTTAATTGATGGGGTTAGCGCAAGCGAAGCTCTTGATCGAAGCCCCGGTAAACGGCGGCCGTAACTATAACGGTCCTAAGGTAGCGAAATTCCTTGTCGGGTAAGTTCCGACCTGCACGAATGGCGTAACGATGGCGGCGCTGTCTCCACCCGAGACTCAGTGAAATTGAAATCGCTGTGAAGATGCAGTGTATCCGCGGCTAGACGGAAAGACCCCGTGAACCTTTACTATAGCTTTGCACTGGACTTTGAGCTTGCTTGTGTAGGATAGGTGGGAGGCTTTGAAGTGGGGACGCCAGTTCTCATGGAGCCATCCTTGAAATACCACCCTGGCAACCTTGAGGTTCTAACTCAGGTCCGTGATCCGGATCGAGGACAGTGTATGGTGGGTAGTTTGACTGGGGCGGTCTCCTCCCAAAGAGTAACGGAGGAGTACGAAGGTGCGCTCAGACCGGTCGGAAATCGGTCGTAGAGTATAAAGGCAAAAGCGCGCTTGACTGCGAGACAGACACGTCGAGCAGGTACGAAAGTAGGTCTTAGTGATCCGGTGGTTCTGTATGGAAGGGCCATCGCTCAACGGATAAAAGGTACTCCGGGGATAACAGGCTGATACCGCCCAAGAGTTCATATCGACGGCGGTGTTTGGCACCTCGATGTCGGCTCATCACATCCTGGGGCTGAAGCCGGTCCCAAGGGTATGGCTGTTCGCCATTTAAAGTGGTACGCGAGCTGGGTTTAGAACGTCGTGAGACAGTTCGGTCCCTATCTGCCGTGGACGTTTGAGATTTGAGAGGGGCTGCTCCTAGTACGAGAGGACCGGAGTGGACGAACCTCTGGTGTTCCGGTTGTCACGCCAGTGGCATTGCCGGGTAGCTATGTTCGGAAGAGATAACCGCTGAAAGCATCTAAGCGGGAAACTTGCCTCAAGATGAGATCTCACTGGGATCTTGAATCCCCTGAAGGGCCGTCGAAGACTACGACGTTGATAGGTTGGGTGTGTAAGCGCTGTGAGGCGTTGAGCTAACCAATACTAATTGCCCGTGAGGCTTGACCATATAACACCCAAGCAATTTGAGCGTCAGACGCCGAATTGTGGTGGTGAAGACGAAAGA
>NZ_JARGCS010000018.1 GCF_029193575.1 Pseudomonas entomophila
GTAAGCGCTCCATGAACCCCACATTCAAAGCGCTCATCTGATCGCCGATGCTGTGCTCCCGATTTCTTTCCGGAGCCCGCGGGCCATGATGCGACCCGACGCCAAAGTCGAAAAAGTCTACCTTTATCCCAAACCTGTCGACTTTCGAAAGTCCATCGATGGCCTGGCCGCGCTGGTCGAGTTGGACATCAAGGTGGCGGTGTTCGACCCCGTGCTTTTCGTCTTCCTCAACAAGCCGCGCAACCGCGTGAAGATTTTGTACTGGGAGCGCAACGGCTTCTGCCTTTGGCTCAAACGCCTGGAATCCGAGCGATTCAAAACATCACCTGACGCCACCGACGAAGCGATTGTCCTCACCGTCCAGGAACTGAACTGGTTACTCGACGGTTTTGACCTCTGGCGCAATCGCCCGCATCAGGTTTTGACGCCGCGATTCGTCGCCTGATTCGGTATAATCCGGGGCATGATTTCCATGCCCGAAGACCTCCCCGATGACCCCGTACTGCTCAAGCAGATGCTTGCGCAGTTATTGATGGAGCGCACGGTCGATAAGGGCCAGATCGTCGATCTCAAAGAGCAGATCAAGTTGCTGCGCGACCGTCTGTTCAGTCGCAAGTCCGAGCAGACCGTTGAGTCCAACACGCCGCAACTTGCGTTGTTCAACGAGCCGGAGAGCGTGGCGATGCCTCAGCCCGATGACGACGAGGAAGTGGTTAGCCCGACCCCGCGTCGCGGCAAACGCAAACCGCTGTCTGCTGACCTGCCGCGCATTGAAGTCATCCACGAACTGCCCGAACACGAGCTGGCCTGTGCCTGCGGTTGCCGCAAACATGTGATCGGTGAAGAAACCAGCGAGCAGCTGGATATCGTGCCGATGCAGATCCGGGTGCTCAAACACATCCGTAAAGTTTACGGTTGCCGTAGTTGTGAAACCGCTCCGGTCACCGCTGACAAGCCCGCTCAGTTGATCGAAAAGAGCATGGCCAGTCCGAGCGTCCTGGCGATGCTGCTGACGACCAAGTATGTCGATGGCTTACCGCTGCACCGTTTCGAAACGGTGCTGAGCCGACACGGTATCGGAATTCCGCGTCAGACCTTGGCGCGCTGGGTGATTCAGTGCAGTGAGCACCTACAACCCCTGCTGAATCTGATGCGCGACCGATTGCTGGAAAGCCCGGTCATCCATTGTGATGAAACGCGCGTCCAAGTCCTTAAAGAACCGGATCGAGACCCGACCAGTCAATCCTGGATGTGGGTGCAAGCCAGTGGGCCATCGGATCGAAAAGTCGTGCTGTTCGACTACACCAGCAGCCGTGCGCAGGAGGTGCCGCTGCGCTTGCTGGAAAGTTATCGCGGCTATGTGATGACGGACGATTACGCCGGCTACAACGCCTTGGCGTTACAGCCGGGTGTCGAACGATTGGCGTGCATGGCGCATGCGCGTCGCAAGTTTGTTGAAGCTCAGAAGGTGCAGCCCAAGGGCAAAGCCGGGCGAGCAGATATGGCGCTGGCATTGATCAATAAGCTGTATGGCGTCGAGCGTGAACTGAAGGACGCCTGTGATGAGCAGCGATTGACTGGCCGGCAGGAGAAGAGCCTGCCGATCTTGAGGCAATTGAAAAGTTGGTTGGATAAAACTCAGCCTCATGTGACGCCGCAAAGTGTGCTCGGCAAGGCTGTGAATTACCTGGCGAGCAATTGGAGTCGGCTGGAGCGTTATGTGGAGGCTGGGTATTTGCCGATCGACAACAACCCGGCAGAGCGCGCCATAAAGCCATTTGTGATCGGCCGCAAAGCCTGGCTGTTCAGCGACACGCCCAAGGGTGCCGCGGCCAGCGCGCAGCTCTACAGTTTGGTCGAGACCGCCAAGATCAACGGCCAAGAGCCCTATACGTGGCTGCGCCACGTACTGGAGCGGCTGCCCGGTGCGCAGTCGGTGGCAGAATATGAAGCTCTGTTGCCCTGGAACTGTTCACCGGAAATGCCACGGTAAACGATGGTCTCACCTTGCGGTAGGTGGGGTTCATGGATCGCTTAC
>NZ_JARGCS010000019.1 GCF_029193575.1 Pseudomonas entomophila
ACCAGTTCAGTTCCTGGACGGTGAGGACAATCGCTTCGTCGGTGGCGTCAGGTGATGTTTTGAATCGCTCGGATTCCAGGCGTTTGAGCCAAAGGCAGAAGCCGTTGCGCTCCCAGTACAAAATCTTCACGCGGTTGCGCGGCTTGTTGAGGAAGACGAAAAGCACGGGGTCGAACACCGCCACCTTGATGTCCAACTCGACCAGCGCGGCCAGGCCATCGATGGACTTTCGAAAGTCGACAGGTTTGGGATAAAGGTAGACTTTTTCGACTTTGGCGTCGGGTCGCATCATGGCCCGCGGGCTCCGGAAAGAAATCGGGAGCACAGCATCGGCGATCAGATGAGCGCTTTGAATGTGGGGTTCATGGAGCGCTTACCCTCAAATGAGAGGTACACCCAGTACTCGGGGGCCGTTTCGTATAGCCATTCCTCCGGGTCGATCGCCTCACACCAGATGCTCCGCTGAGCGGGGACGGAAATGCCTATGGACTTCAAGCACTCGAGCTTCCTGCGGTGCTCAAAATGGCAGGTGCTCGAATGAGTTCGCAGACAAACGACAAAGGAGTGGTCGGCGAAAATGTCTCTACAGATAGTCGTAGCCTTGTGTAGCGCTGACAAAAATTGTTCAAGCGTATTTCCCGGCTCGCAAAGCCCGAATCGCAGTCCGCCTGGGTAGGAGTAAAACAGAGGTCTCTGGAAAACATCGGAACCGAAATGTCTTTCAATCTCTTGCTTAAACATCACAGAAGCTCTACCTGGCGGGCGTCGTGGCGCCATCTTCATTGGGGAGAACGTGATCGTAACTGAAAGAGTGCGAATTCGCCTTTCGCAGTGGGCGACCGCTTTTGACCGATAGCTGCTCTTGGTGAGAGGCAGCTTTCGACTATAGCTGTGATTGACTTTCGGTAGGCAAGTCTGTGTGCTTTGTGGCGATGGGATTGAATGAGGGCTGTAACCGGTCGGCCAACACAGCTTCCTGACACGATCCCAAAGGCGATGGTGTTCACCTAAGTGGACACCATTTGGCTGGCAGTGTACGCATCAGTGAGGTGGCGTCTTGGGGCGTTCCTGAGTTCAATCCAGATTTTCGCTTATGCCAGCTCGTTCGTTGTGGGACTATCCAGCAGTCCGCGCCGGATAGAAATAATTGCTCCTACGCAGTTGCAGACTGTATACCCAGATCCCGAAAACCAGGGCGTACTCCTTGAACATCGGGAGCGTCAGCAGATGGACGATAGATCCGCTGCGCATCTGGCTGAGGGAGAAAATCACACCTAATGCCAAGGCTAGAATAAAGCACAACGAGCTGCTCTTTTTCCGGCCCAGTAGCATCAACCCGCCTACGCACATCAGAAGCGCTACGGTACAAACATTGAGCAGCACCAAGATCGAAATATCTCCTTGTCGGGCGTGTGCAAATCCTTCGTTGACCACCCACAGACCTGCTTGAATCAAGACGATGAAACAGTAAAAGACAGTCATGAAGACCGGGACGGGACGTGTGGTGTACCAAGGCTGAGGCATGTTTGCTTCCATGGTGAAATTGCTCCTGGAGGATTGGGCGCAGTCGCGGATTATAGGGGGGGCAGACGAACCTTACTAGACGAAGCATGGGGGTCTCTGCTGCATCTCCGTCCGGGTATCAGGCCCTGCTAACTAAACCGATTGCCACTTATGCGGTAGCAACTGTTCGATTTCACTTGCCCGCTGTGACGCCGGGCGCGTGAGGACATCTTTTACATACGCATACGGATCATGCCCTTTCAGCCGCGCTGACTGGATCAAACTCATGATCGCCGCCGCGCGTTGCCCACTGCGAAGCAATCCGGCAAACAACCAATTCGAACGTCCAAGTGCCACGGTCTGATTGTAAGCGTCCGGCCATGTCATATTGACCCTCCAGCTAAAGTCAGCTTCCGACCGGGCCATAGACTGTGTACCATGGGTTGAGGCTTATGCTGCCTGCCGCTCGCGCCGTTAAGGAAAGGTGAAAGCATATCTGCTCCAACCCATTCGTATCTCTCTTGATAGTCGGGGTTTGGTAACGCGAGCACCAAGACGCTTCGACTCCAGGAGGAATCATGTCGACAATTGAAAACGCTAAGCGTATGGCCAAGTCTCTTCGCACCTTGCTTGAAGCTCGCGATCATGAGGTGACCCATTCGGTAGCTCTTGAAATGGTGGCTCAGCAACTGGGCTACAAAGATTGGAATACGGCTTCAGCAGTGCTCCCTCATGGTCTGACCGGCTCTGAAATCAAGCTGGAGAAAGCTATTCCGATATTGCGAATGTTCGATGAAGCTAAGGCGAGGGAGTTTTACCTCGATTTTCTGGGCTTCAGTGTCGAATTCGAGCATCGCTTCGAAGCGGATCTTCCCCTCTACCTAGGGCTCAGCCGGGATGGAGTGCACGTCCACCTTTCTGAGCATCATGGTGACGCAAGCCCAGGAACGACCATCTTTGTTCCCATGCAGAACATTGAGCTGTTTCGGGACGAGTTGATCACCAAACGCTACGGTTTCGGGCGACCCGACATTGTGGAGCAGGGATGGGGAAAGCTTTTGGAGGTATACGATCCGTTCGGTAACCGTATCCGTTTCTGCCAAAGCTGACTAGAATGCTTTCAGGAGTTAGCTTCCGTTCTTAGAATCAACGAGGCACCTGTTCAACTAAATGAGATTGAGCAGGCTTCCTTGTATGCAAATACTTGATCTCGGTTAGCTAGGCTGGCGTCCATTGATGCGGTAGCAGTTGTTCGATTTCACTGGCCTTCTGCGTCGGCACGCGCGTCAGCACGTCCTTGAGATACGCATATGGATCGTGCCCATTCATACGCGCCGACTGGATCAAGCTCATGATCGCCGCAGCCCGTTTGCCGCTGCGCAGCGATCCGGCGAAGAGCCAGTTCGACCTACCGAGCGCCCACGGCCTGATCTGGTTTTCCACGGCATTGTTGTCGATGGGTACAGCCCCATCATCCAGGTAGCGCGTCAGCGCTACCCAGCGTTTCAGGCTGTAATCGAGGGCCTTGGCCGTGGCCGAGCCCTCAAGCATGAGCGCGCGCTGAGCCAGCATCCACTCGTGCAACTTATCAGCGATGGGCACCGCAACTTCCTGGCGTAATCGCCAGCGATCTTCACCGCTCACGTCCCTGACCTGCCGTTCGACTTCGTACAAGCCGCCGATGGAGTGCAGCGCCTGTTCGGCCAACTGGCTTTTGTTCGCCACATGCAGATCGAGAAACTTGCGCCGGGCGTGGGCCATGCAGCCGATTTCGGTGATGCCCTGCTCGAAACCGGCTTTGTAGCCTGCGAAGTCATCGCACACCAGCTTGCCGTTCCAGGTGCCCAGGAAGTTGCGCGCATGTTCGCCTGCACGGCTGGGGCTGAAGTCGTAGACCACCGCTTTCAGTGCCGAGAACGGCGTGGTGCAGTAGGCCCAGACATATGCGCGGTGCGTTTTCTTTTCGCCCGGCGCCAACATCTGCACTGGTGTTTCATCAGCATGGACGACGTGCTAGGCCAACACGGCTTCGCGCAATGCATCTACCAGCGGTTGCAGTTGTACGCCGGTTTGGCCGACCCACAGAGCCAGCGTCGAACGCGGGATTGCCAGGCCGGCCCGGCCAAAGATTTTTTCCTGCCGGTACAGCGGAAGATGGTCGGCGAACTTGGCCACCATCACGTGAGCCAACAGCCCAGCCGTGGGGATGCCCTTGTCAATCACCTGTGCCGGTACCGGCGCTTGAGTCAGTGTTTCGCACTGACGGCAGGCCCACTTGCCACGCACATGTTGCTCGACCGTGAACACGCCGGGGGTGTAGTCCAGCTTCTCGCTGACGTCTTCGCCGATGCGTTGAAGCTGGCAGCCGCAGGCACACTTGGTGTTCTCCGGCTCGTGATGAATGACGGTACGTGGGAACTGCGGCGGCAGCGGCGCACGCTTGGGTTGTTGGCGTGGTTCGTCCGGTGCCGGGGCGGGACGAAGGGCTTTCAACTCGGCGTCGATGGCTTCAAGGTCGGTGTTGAGCAAGTCATCCAGCAAGCTACCTTGCGCCGGGCTGATCTGCTCACTGCGCTTAGCAAACTTGTAACGTTTGAGGATGGCGATCTCGTGAGAGAGCTGCTCGATGACGGTCTTGTCGCGGCGGTTCTCTCGGCCCATGGTGTCGACCCTCGACAGCAACTGCGCCGCGAGTGCGCGCAGTTGATCGGGCGTCATCTGGTCGAGATTGGGCGAGGAAGTCATGCCGTGGATTTTACCAAAGCAGCCCCACCCGACACAGCTAAACGACCCGATTCAGAGCAACGTAATTGCGCCGTTGGCGCCAACCCGCTGCCAAGGCAGGCCCAGCACCAGCGCTTGAAGTTGTTCGGCGTCGAGTTCAACTTCCAAACCTCGATTGGAGCCAGGCCAGTGGAATTTACCTTGGTTCAGGCGGCGCGCGGCCAGCCAGATACCCACGCCGTCGTGCACCAGTACTTTCATCCGATTGGCGCGGCGATTGGCGAACAGATAAGCGCAGTGCGGCTTCGCCGCACCGAACACCGCGATCACACGGGCAAGGGCAGTTTCGGTACCGGCGCGCATGTCCATGGGCTCGGTGGCGAGCCAGATGGCGTCGATGCGGATCATTGGGAGAGGCTGCGGATGAAGCGGGCGCAACCGTCCGGGTCGGAGATCGGCCAGTTCACAGTGACTGTGCGCTGCCCGGAAGAAATTTCGATGCGAGCTACATCCTGCCGAGCTGGCGTCGCCACAGCGGTCTCAAGCTTCAACGGTACAAATGCAGGCAAGGCACAAGCCTGCCGGTCACGGTAGATAGGTATCCACTTGCGAACCAGATTGGCGTTGATACCGTGCCGCAGGGCCACGCTGGCAATGGACACATCAGGGTTCAGGCATTCCTGAACAACCTGGGCCTTGAAGGGTTTGGGATAAGAGGTGCGCTGACGCATGGTATTCCTTGAATTAAAGGCGATGGTGTCCACGTATTTTTAGGTGGACACCATCGCCCTTAATCCGGGGATTCTGAAGGTGTGTTCGGCAGACGCTTACGTCTGATTTGCTTTTCGACCGCATTGTTATCTATGGCCACAGCCCCATCTTCCAGGTAGCGCGGCAACGCTACCCAGCCTTTAAGGCTGTAGTCCAGTGCGTGGATGTTGCTGAGCTATTGGGCAAAAGATCGCGCTGGGCCAACGACCAGTCATCTTGAAAGAAGGCATTTTTCAAGTGCTGGGTGAGCGATACGAGATCCAGCCAATTGTTGATGAGGTAGCCAGAATTCATGATCTCTTAGTCAAATTTGACTGCAATGGCGAAGTCTTCCGTTCGTAAATAAGGGGCTTTACGCTTCTTTTTTATTGTGCTTACGCATAGATCTTTTCCAAGAAGAGGTTCGCCACCTCGGCGATCTCTGGAGCCTTTGACGTATGTCCGCTTCTGGCCGTATGTAGACACTGGCGACGTCCGCTATGGGTCGGAGCTAATATCCAAGGACACCCTCGTAAATCCGCACGGACCACTCTGAACCGCCCTACCTCTACCTCAATCGCTTTTATGCATCCCCATATGCGCATCGTCCATCAACGCCTTGGCCATCTCGCTGAGGTAATGCGCAGCCCAAACCAGCACCGGCTCGTCGTCCATCACACCGATGAACGACGCCCGCCGTGCGCTATCAAGCAGTTCCGAAGCCTGTTGCAGCGCATGGTCGGCGCAGTTGCCGGGCTCTACGCGGAACAGGTGTTTGCCTTTGACTCCGCTTTCCAGGCAGGTGGTGGTGCCGACGGTCCAGCCGAGTTTGCCGAGGCGGTCTGGTGAGTCCTTGTCCATGGGGAAGTCCTTCGAGGTGCTGTGAATTGGGGTGGTTGTGCAAGGGGTTGCGGCGATGGTGTGGGGGCAACTGTTTGTGTTGTACCAATGCCGGCCTCTTCGCGGGATAACCCGCGAAGACGACGCGGTGTATGGCACGGGCATTGCCCGTGATCGCGGGGCAAGCCCGCTCCTACAAAAGCCGTGCAACACGCTGGAAATGCACTAGTGCAGGAAGCGTGGCGATGTTCGGCTCTTGAGCTGCACCTGGGCCAATGCGCACTCCAACAGCGAGCGCACGGCGTCGAGTTCGTGCATCACGCTGAGCAGCATGATCGTGGCGGGGGATTTGGGGAGGAAGGTGATCGACTGGTTGGCTACCGCCAGGCCACAGAGGGTGTATTCCATGGCTTCGACCAGGGTGTCTTCGAGGGATTCGGTGAGGACCGGTGGGTCGGGGACTATCTTTAGCATGGCGTGATCTCGTCTATTCGAAGGGACCACCACGACACCACTTGCATTTGATGGGTGGCGGCTACGTACAGGTCTGCAAGACCGGAAGACGAGAAAACCGGCAGATCCGAAGATCTCCCGCACGTAGCCACCATAGACGGCCTGGCCGAGTAGGCTCGGCCAGCGAAGGTAGTCTCATCTTCAGGCTTGCAGGCCTGGTCGTTGATTTGGCAACGACCCGGCGAGACTAGTCGTCATCTGGATGGGGTAAAAGCGGGTCGAAGATGCTTGGGAAAGGGACTACATGAAATAGCGAAAATCTGATTCGTGCGTGTAGGAAATCATCTGATTTTGGGGTGGGTTGGTTTCTGGAGGTTTCGCGGGTGGCGGGTTACGCGGGGTGTGGCACGGGCGTTGCCCGTGATCGCGGGGCGAGCCCGCTCCCTCAGGTATTCCGTTGTCCTACGGTTGAGCGCGGTGCCTGTGGGAGCGGCGGTGCGGCGGTCCGACTTGTCCCGCGATGAGGCCGGTGCGGATAAGACTCATGACTGATGGTCATCGAGCGCTCAGGCCAAAGGCGCACCAATCAGCAGTATCGCGGTGCCATGGGTCGCGGTGGCTGGCCAGGTACCGAACTTCAACCTGACCTGGGAACAGACCAAACCCTCAACCAATGTGAACAGGACGATTGGCCATCCGAGTTGGGTCAGCACGAAAGCGAGATAGCTGTGACACGCGCAAAAGGCGAAAGCACTGCCCAACGCCGCTCGTTGCGCGGTGGTGTGGCGCTCTAGCTGGCCTTGCAGCATGCCGCGAAAAAGCACCTCTTCCAGCGCATTGCCGGCGAAGGCAAATAAGGCGAAACACAGCAGCCACAGCAGGGGCGCCTGTTCAAGCGCCAGGTGGAGTCTAATGGGCAAACCGATGCAACAGCCTGCGGCGATGCCCACGGCCATGCCTGTCGTGCGGTTGCCCTTGAAGCCAACCACCAGCCGCCAACACAGAGGAAGAAATCGCGCGAGCATGGCGATCAGTACGATTGAGCCTACACCAAGCAATGCCAGTGCCCAGGGGTTGGCGTGGAAGCGCAGCGGTGGCTCCCCGCCAACAACCCACAAGCCAGCGGGGGTCATCATGTCGCGAATGCAGACGAATGCGAAGATCAAGATGAGCACGCGCATACGGGTCTGCGCGCGAGGCGTACTGTAAAGCCAGACGGCGAACAGCCCCATGATCGGGAAGATACGCCACAGATAGCCCAGCAGCACGGGCAGTGCTTCGAATGCCATTTCATCATCCATGAGAGATCGAGGCGGCAGCTAGTTTAGCCATTTCTCACGCACGGTGTGGGCGCGACAGTGAGTGCACGCAGTAGCTGTGGGAGCGGGTTCACCCGCGAAGCAGGCGATGCGGTGTATGGCACGGACGTCGCCCACGATGAGGCCGGTGCAGGTATCAAACTCTCAAGACCCGCCACCACCCTCCCCGCCCAGCATCCCACCGAACCACCCCGCCCCCGGCAACCCCCGGCTCACCAACATCGTCGGCGCCACCTGCGGCCCGCCCTCGGTCCAGAACAGCGCATGCCCGGCAAGCGAGCGCTGCCCCGCCAGCCCGTCCAGTTGCGCCAACCAACACTCGACCGCCGGCGCCATCCCCTCCTGCTCCGGCAACGCCAGCCACAGCTCGCCCATCGC
Organism: Pseudomonas entomophila; assembly: GCF_029193575.1. Classification (GTDB taxonomy): domain Bacteria; phylum Pseudomonadota; class Gammaproteobacteria; order Pseudomonadales; family Pseudomonadaceae; genus Aquipseudomonas; species Aquipseudomonas entomophila_G. The sequence continues at coordinate 7,968 of NZ_JARGCS010000019.1, forward strand.
CGGCTGCCCCCACGCGGGCGCGATGCTCGCGGGGTCTGGCCGTGACGGCGCGGGCAGTTGGCTGAGGTCGCGGTCGAAGCGCTCCAGCACGAACCCCGCCTCCAGGGTCGACAAGGCCAAGCGCTCCACGTCGGCATACCACGCGCCGTCACGCCGCAGGCGCTCCAGCACCGGCACGTCCGGCCCGCCATAGGCCAGGGTCAGGGGAAAATAACGCCCCACCCGGTCGACGCTGGGCATCATCACCCCGGCCCAGGCCGCCTCGCCGCACACCCCGGCGGCCAGGGCGAAATGCCAGATCGGGCTGCAGCGGTAGGCCTGCTCCCACCCCGCCCCCAGGCGCTCGCGGCTGGCCCGCAGGCCGGCCTGCAGCCATTCGTCCCAGCCGCGCACGAACGCCGGCGACAGGCGCCGGCTGAGGAAGTCGCCATGGGTCACCAGCTTGCCGTAGAAACCGGTGCGCGAATCACGCTGTTCCATGGGCTTCACCTCACAACCGCGCCGGGCAACGGAATTGCTCCAGCGCGTCGCGGCGGAACGGGTTGATCACGCTGCTGGCGCGCAGCGCGTAGCTGACCTTGCGGCCATCGACGGTGAAGGTGAGCTGGAAGCGCTCGCCGGACTCGCCGCGAACCTGGCCCTGGTCGAGCACACGCAACCAGGCCCACGGGCCGTCGCTGCGCAGGCCGCCCCCGGCGGGTGACTGCAATTGCACCCGGTCGCTGCCCTTGCCGCTGGGCAGCACGATGGGGGTGAAGCCGGCCTCGCCGCCCGGCACGAAGGCCACCGGCTGGCCGGCGATGTCCAGGGTCACCTGGCCCAGTGCCGGGTCGACGGCCAAGGGCTGCACGTCGAAGCGCAGCGACGGCTGGCGGGCGCCGGCGGCGAAGAACATGTCGCGCAGGCGGGCGCCGCGCTGGAACTGGTCGAGCACGTCCTGGGGGATGTTCAGCGGTGCACTGCCGCTGGCGCGCCAGCGCCACTGGCTGGCGCTCATGTCCACGTAGGGCGCGAGGTTGCGGCTGAAGAAGTCGTCCATGATGCCGCCCGGGCCGAAGAAACGGCCGAAGTCGTCGGCGGTGACGTCAAGGCTGGCGCCACGCACCAGCGGGTAGCGCCCGGCGATGGCGGCGCGGCAGAACGGCGCGCCATTGGCGACCCACAAGGCATTGAGGCGTTCGCGCTCGTTGCCCAGGGTCAGCGCGCCGCCGCCGTTGTCGACCGCGCGCAAGATCTCGGCCAAGGGCGCCGGCTGCTCGCTGGCAGCGCGTTTGATGCGCCCCAGCACTTCGCCGCTGGGCGCGGGGGCGCCGCTGCGGCGGGCGTTTTCGGCGCTGTCGAAGAACTGCGCGGCGTCCTTGAGCAGCGCCAGGCTTTCCTCCAAGGGTGCCGGGGCGGCACTGCTCGCCAGGGCATGCAAGGCAGCGAAATGCTGGTCCACCGGGTTGCCGGTGGTGGTCGGCGCGGGGGCCGGGGTGCTGTCGGCCAGGGCGCTTTCCAGGCGCTTGCGGGCGTTGTCGAGGCGCTCGCGCAGGGCGCGGTCGACCGGGTTGCCAGCGCTGTCGCCGGGGCTGTCGGCCAGCACGCCTTGGAGGGTGGTCTCGCGCGCGGCGGCCTGGAGGAAGGCGCGCAACGGCGAGTCGGCGGCGGCCAGGGCGTTGCTCACCTGGGCGGCCTGGCCGAGGCTGGCCAGGGAGACCAATTGCACGTCGGCCAGGTAGGCGTCCCATTGGCGGATGTAGTCGGCGTAGTACAGCTCGAGCACCGCTGCGCCCAGGCGCGCGCCATCGCCCGCACCGAGGGCCGCTTCCTGGCGATCCAGCACCCAACTGTCGCGGGCCATGTCGGCCACCGCGCGCTCGCGCCGGGCCAGCAGCGCGCGGTAGCCGGCCACGCTGTACACGCCACTGACCCCGCGCGACAGCGGCAGGCCGCTGCGCCGCACCAGCAGCGACGAGGCATCGCGCCCAGCGGCGGCGTTGACGCTCTGCTCGGCCAGCCCGGCCTGGGCCACCTGGCGCTTGAGCCGGTTGTAGATGCGCTGGGACAACGGCATGCCGGCCAGGGTCAGGCGGGTCTTGGCGATCAGGTCGGCATCGAGCTGCACCGGCTCGGCGTCGGCGTCTTCGAGCAGCGCGGCGACGTGCGCCCACAGCTGTTGGCGCTGCGCCTCGCTGGCCTGGGGCAGCTCGCGGCGCCAATCGACGTCGACCCAGGCCTGCACCGAGGCGGCGTCGAAGAACTGCCGTTGGCCAAGCATCAGGTACACCCGCAGGGTCTCGTAGAGGAAATCCTGGTTGCTGGCGTCGCCCCGGCGCAAGGCGCTTTCCAGGTTGGCGACGATCGACGGCAGCAAGGTGCTGCGCAGCAGGCGCTGGTACAGCGTCACCGCCCCGGCGCCGAGCTTGTCGCCCTGGTACAAGCCGAAGCGTTCGAGCAACGGCACGCCCGCCCCGCGCTGGTCATAACCTGCGGGCAAGGCACGAGCGGCGTCGAGCAGCGCCAGGGTTTGCAGCACGTTGCCCTCGGCCGGCAGCGCCTTGGCCAGTTGCGCCACCTCGGCGGTGCGTTGCGCGGCGTTGTCGACCAGCACGCGGTTGCGCTGGTAACTCAGCGCCATGCCCAGCGCCAGCAACGCCGCCAGCACTGCGACCAGCAGCATGCCCGCACGCAGCCACTGGCGGCGGCGCTGCTCCTGGCGCGGGTCGAGCCCGGCCAGGCCCGCCTCCTTGAAGATCACCTCGCGCAGCAGCCGGGTGATGAAGTAGCTGCGCCCACTGGCGTACCCGGCAGGCAGCACTTTGCGCCCCAGGCCAAAGGCGGCGGCCAGCGAGGCCAGCACCCGGTCGATCGGGCTGCCCTCCTGGGTGCCGCTGGTGAAGTACACCCCGCGCAGGCGGGTCGGTGCCTGGAAGCGGTTGGGCGCGAACACCGTGCGCAGGAAGCCCGCCAGCACGTCGCCCAACCCGGCGAACTGCTGCGGGAAGCTGTACAGCAAGGCCCGCCGCGACAGGTCGCGCTCCTGCTGCATGCGCTCGAGCACGCGCACCTGCAACTGCTGCTCCAGCGCCTCGAATTCGGCCGGGAAGCCCGCCAGCGCCGCGCCCGGCTGCTCGCTCTGGGCCAGCGGGAAGGTCACGCCCCACACCTGGCCGCGCTCCTCGCGGCCGAAGTGCTCGAAGTACTCGGCAAAACCGGCCAGCAGGTCGCACTTGGTCACCACCACGTACACCGGGAAGCGCACGCCCAGGCGCTCGTGCAGTTCATCGAGGCGCGCGCGGATCGCCGTGGCCTGGCGCTGGCGCTCGGCTTCGCCTTGTTGCAGCAGGTCGCTGACGCTGAGCGTGACGATCACGCCATTGACCGGGCTGCGCCGGCGGTGCTTCTTCAGCAGGTCGAGAAAACCGCGCCAGGCCGCCTTGTCGACCTCGGCGTCGCTGTCCTGGGTGGTGTAGCGCCCGGCGGTGTCCAGCAGCACGGCCTCGTCGGTGAACCACCAGTCGCAGTGGCGCGTGCCGCCGATGCCGCCGATGGCCGTGGCGCCGTGGCTGTCGCTGAGGGGGAATTGCAGGCCGGAGTGGGTCAGCGCGGTGGTCTTGCCGCTGCCTGGGGCACCGACGAACAGGTACCAGGGCAACTGGTACAGGTACTGCCCGCCAGGCTTCCAGCCGGGGCTGGCCTTGCGCAGCACGGCCATCGCCTCGCGCATGCGCTCGGCCAGGTGCGCCACCTCGGCCTGCGAGGCCCGCGCCGAGGCAGGTTCGCCGACCTGGTCATCGGCGAGCCCGGCCATCAGCAGGCGGTTGGCGCGCCAGGCGGCAAAGGCGCGCCAGCCGAAGTAGGCCACCCAGGCAGCCAGCAACGCGGCGACCAGCCAGCCGCGCACCCACGCCGAGGCCAACGGCTCGCGCCCGTCGAACGACAACAGCGGGCCTTCGTACCAGACCAGCAGCGCCACCAGCGCCACGCCCAGCAGCGACAGCAGCCAGGAGCTGGCCAGCCAGCGCAGGCCGCGCATGCATACATCGAACAGGTAGATCAGATAAGACATCGCCTGGCCCTCACTGCGGCTGCGCAGGAACAAGTACGGTGATCTCCACACGGCGGTTGCGCGCGCGGTTGGCGGCCGAGTCGTTGGCCACCCGCGGCTCGGTCTCGCCACGGCCTTCGCTGCGGTAGCGCGTGGCCGGGCCGGCGCGTTCGGCCAGCAGGCGCGCGACGTTGCGCGCGCGGGCGTTGGACAGGTCGAAGTTGGACGACAGCCGCGAGCCCAGCGCAGGCCGCACGTTGTCGGTGTGGCCGACCACCAGCACCTCGCCAGGCACGCCGTTCAGCGCCTCGCCGATGCGCGCCAGCAGGCCCTCGAAACCGCTCGACACCTCGGCGCTGCCGGAGGCGAACACGCCGTCGCCGCGCAGGGTGATGACCGAGCGGTCGGCGGTCTCGCGCACGCTCACCAGGCCTTGGGCGACTTCCTCGGCGAGGAACCCAGACACCCGCACCGGCGCCGGCCCTGTGGGCTGGGCAACCTTCAGCGGCGAGGCCAGGCGCAGCTCGCCCATCTGCGCGAACACCGGGTCCGAGGCGCGGTTGAGCAGCCAGTTGCCGGTCACCTGCAACAGCACCAGCAGCAACGCCGCCACGGCCGCCAGCACCCACAGCGGCACCAGGCGCAGCATCGACACCGGCGCGGTGGGCGCGCCGCGCCAGCGTGGCGAGAGGTCCTGCTCGACCGCGCCGCGCTGCTGGCGAATCAGCTGCAACAGCCGCTCGCGCAGGGCCGCCAGCTGGTCGAAGCCACGGTCCAGCACGCGGTAGCGCCCTTCCAGGCCCAGGGCCAGGCACAGGTACATCAGCTCCAGCACGTCGAGGTTGGCGCGCGCATCCAGGCTCAGGCGCTGCAGGATGAGGAAGAACTTCTCGCCGCCCCAGGCCTCGTTGTGGAAGGTCACCAGCAGGCTGCGGCCACTCCACACCCCGGCGCCCCAGGGCGTGCTGGAGATGGTTTCGTCGACCAGCGTGCACAGGGCGTAGCGCGCGGCGGCGAGGGTCTGGGCCTCCACCCGGGCGTTGCGCGCCTGCGCCTCGAACTGCCGCACCGCCTGCACCAGGCGCTCGCGCAGGGTTTCCATGTCCGGCGCGCGGGTCAGCCCGCGCAGCGGCACCACCAGGTCGAGCAAGGGGTTGGCGGCGCGCACCAGTGGGTTGAGGCCGGTGCCGCGCAGGGCCAGGTCGGCTTCGACCGGCGCGGGCGCGGCGCTGGAGGCAGGGCGGCGGCCGCCGGGGGTCGGCAGCAGCAGGGTGTGGTCCGGGTCTTGCCCGGGTTCCAGGGCGTCGTTCATGTTCACGGTGGTGTACCTGCGCTGTCGATCAGGCGTTGCGGATGGCCCAGAACTGCATGTCCAGCCCGGGGAAGCTGCCGGCCACGTGCAGGGCGAAGCCTGCCGACTGGGTCAGCTGTTGCCAGTACTCGCTGTTGCGGTCGAGCTCGAAGTAGGTGAAGCCGGCGTGGAACGGCAACTGCCGCGGCGCCACCGGCAAGGGCCGCAGGCCGATGCCGGGCAGTTGCAGGTTGACCATGTCGCGGATCTTCTCCACCGAGCCCAGCTTGACCTGCGGCGGGAAGCCGCTGCGCACCGCTTCGGCGGGCATCTGCGCGTGCACGGCGAGGACGAAGGTGGCGCTGCCCAGCAACGCGCGGTCGGGCAGCACCGCCACGCGGATGCCGAACTGGCGCTCCTCCAGCGGGATCTGGATGGCGCGCGCATCGATCACCGTGGCCAAGGCGCGGCGCAGGTCGAGCATCAACGGGGCGAAGGTCTCGGCCAGGGCGTCGTGGCGGTACACCGGGTAGCGGCTGGCGCGCTTGTCGGCGTGGGTGAAGGTCGCCAGCTCGCCGGCCAACGCGGTCAACTGGCGGTACAGCGCCTCGGGGTGCAGCCCGGCCATGCCGGCCAGGTGGCGCACCAGCGGCTCGCTGCGGTTGAGCAGTTGCAGCAGCAGGAAGTCGGCGATCTCCGCCGCGCCGCTGGCACCCGGCTGGGCCAGGCGTGTGGCCATGGCCTCGGCGCGCTGGTGCAGCAGGCCCAGCAGCTCATCGACGAACGCCGCCAAGCGCGGCGCGGCCTGCAAGGTCAGGCTCGGCGGGCAGTAGGCGGGGTCGAGCAGCACCTGCTGGTCGGCGCGGCGCTCCAGCACCCGCGCCACGCCCAGCACCGCGTGGGCGTCGGCGACGTCGCTGGCCAGGGCCAGGCGCAGGCGCAGCTTGCCGACGTTCATCAGCGCGCTGTTGTCCAGACCGTTGCTGTCCCAGGCCTCGTACTCGACGCTGCGGTGGCGGGCGAAGTTTTCCGCGCTGACGCGGTCGTCCACCTCGGCCACGCCATGGCGCGCGGTGGGCAGCGCCAGCACCACGTCGAGGTCACGGGCGTCGGCGGGAATCTCCAGCGGCAGCGGCATCTCGTCGAACGGCAGGCCGATCGGCGTGCCGTCGGGCAGCACGCCGCTGTAGGCCTTGAGCGCCAGTTTGCCGAAGGCCAGGTGCTGCTCGTCGAGCTCCAGGCGCGAGAAGCCCCAGGCGTAAGGGCGCAGCGCCGCGACCCGGGCCTCCAGGTGGGCGTTGAGGAAACGGTCGTGCTGCTGCAAGTGCTGGGGCTGCAGGAGCATGCCTTCCGACCAGACGACTTTGCTGTTCCAGGACATGAATGCGATCTCGGGTAAAGGGGTTCAGGGCAGGTCGCGCAGGCGGCTGACCTGCTGCTGGTAGGCCACGGAGAATTTCTCGCCGTAGAGGCGTTGCAGGTCTTCGTCGCCATCGCGCGCAAGCTCGGCGTGCAGCTCGGCGAAACGCGCCCACAGGCGGGCCTTGCGCGCCGAGGGCAGCAGGCGCTCCAGGGCGCCGGGCGCGGCCAGGCGGCGTTCGATGCGCGCGGGGTCGAAGCGCTGCATCACCTCGCCCAGGGCCTCGCGCATGCCGGCGATCACCGCCATCTCGTGGGCGCGCAGGTCGTCGAAGGCGGCTTGCAGCGCCTGCACGCCGGGCAGGTAGGCCGGGGCGTCGGTGCTGAGCATCTGGCTGAGGGCGCTGGTGGGGTCGGGAAAGAACTTCAGCGGGTTGTTCGAGTGCGCGCCGATCATGGTCATCTCGATATGGCTTTCGCGCTTGGTCAGCGCCCGCGCCATCAGCACGCCCATGGTGCCGCCGGTGGCGGCGCGGAGCATTTCCCCCACCAACCGCGCCAGCGCCTCGGGGCTGCGCGAGGCGCGCAGTTGTGGCAGGCCGAGGCCTTCGAGCAGGGCCTGGAGCACGCGGTCATCGCTGCCCGCCGGGGGTTCTGCGGCGACAGGGGTTGGCGTTGGGATGGGTGCAGAGGCAGGCGCCGGGCTGGCTTGGGTGGCGGGCGTCGCCAGCAGGTCGGCCAGGGCGTCGTAGCCATCGGGGATCAACGCCGCTTCCGGCGCCTGGGGCGTTGGGATGGCGGGCAAGGCCGGCAGGGCCTGCAACTCCGGCGACAGGTGATCGGCCGGGGTGCCAAGGAAGGCCGCCGTGGGTCGCTGGCCGCCGAACAGGTTCAGGCCCAGCGGGTCATCCAGCATAGGGGCCGGCTCGAACACCGACTCGCCTTGCAGGATGCTCGCCGCCGCCAGGGCGTCGGTGTCCACCCGTGGCTGGCTGAAGCCCGGCTCGCTGCGCGGGGCCACGGGGGCTTCCAGCGGCGGTGGCGGCGGCGCCTGGACCGGCACCGGGGGCACGAACACCGCGAGGGTCTGGGTGGCGCCAACCCCCGTCTGGTCGGGGTCGGCCTGCTCGACCGCGAGCAGCGCCACGCCGATCTGGTAGTCGCCGATCACCACCTGGTCGCCGGCCTGCAGCAGCGTCTCGCGGCCATGGCCGAGCAGGCGCTCGTTGATCACGCTGGGGTTGCTGCCGGTGTCGGTGAGGTAGTAGCCGCCTGCGCGCCGCTCGACGCGGGCGTGGCTGCGGGAGATGTACTTGCCCGGGTCGTCCAGCACCAAGTCGTTGCCCGGCGCGCGGCCCAAGGTGCCGACGGTGTCGATCAGGCACGCCAGCTCAGCCGCGGGCGGCTGGCCGCGATAACGTTCGACCCACAGTTTCACAGGCATGTCAGGTTCCTTTCGGCAGGAAGGTGGCGGGGTTCACTGGCGGCCATCGTCGGCCTCCTTGGGCTCCAGCGGCTGGCCCAGCGGGCCGGGCCGCGAGGCCAGCACCAGGGCGTTGGCGGCGGCCGAGGCCTGCGGCAACGGCAGCGGCAGCATCGAGGCGATGATGGTCGGGCCCAGGGTCAGGAACGAGCCGCCGGCCTTGAGGGTGATGCTCGCCCCCGCCTCGATCACCACGTTCATGCCGCCCTTGATGTGCACGTCGGTGCCGCCGCTGAGGCTGGCCTTGAGCGCGCCGTCCAGTTGCAGGTCGCGGCCGGCGGCCTGGGAAACGCTGCCTACGGCCTTCTCGGTGCGGTCGCCCAGCACGTGCTGGTGGCGGTCGCCGCCGATGCGTTCGCGCAGGTCCTTGGCCACCCGCGAATGGCGCTCGCCGCCTACCCAGTCGAGGGCATCGCGCTCGATGCGCTGGTCGAAGTCGCGCTCGGCGTGGATGAACACCTGCTCGGCGCCCTTGCGGTCTTCGAAGCGCAATTCGTTGTAGCCGCTGCCGCCCTTGCTGGAGTGGCTCTTGAGGGTCGAGCGGGTGGCCTGCTCGGGCAGGTTGTAGGGCGGCATCACCTCGGCGTTGTAGACACTGCCGGTGACCAGCGGGCGGTCGGGGTCGCCTTCGAGAAAGCTCACCACCACCTCCTGGCCGACCCGCGGCAGGAACAGGCTGCCCCAGCGCTTGCCGGCCCAACCCTGGGCGACGCGAATCCAGCACGAGCTGTTCTCGTTTTCCTGGCCTTCGCGGTCCCAGTGGAACTGCACCTTGACCCGGCCATAGGGGTCGGTCCAGATCTCCTCGCCGGCCTTGCCCACCACCTTGGCGGTCTGCGGGCCGTGCACCACGGGGCGCGGGGTGAGGCATGGCGGGCGGTAGTCCTGCTGGCGCGGCAGCGCGGTGAAGCGGCAGGTGAGCACGGGCGCCGGGGCTTCGGGGCGGGTCGGTTCGTAGGTGTCGGACGACAGCTCATATTCGGCGGCGAGCACCAGCACCTGTTGGTTCTGGTCACCGCGTGGGTGTTCGGTGAGGGTGAACAGCGCGCCGGGGAACAGCCCGCGTGCGCGGGTGGCGCCCTCGATGCGCCGGTAGCTGGTGTGCCGCGCCTCGAGCTGCTGGCGGGCCAGGGTCTCGCCCTGCGGGCGCTCGCGGTACTTGCCGGGGTAGTCGTAGCGCTCAAAGCGCGACTGGGCATAGGGGCGCGCCTGGGTCGACTTGACCAGCAGATTGGCCGAGGGCTTTTCGAAGTCGTAGTCCTGCAAGGCCCAGGCGCCGGGCTCGACTTCACCGCTCATGCGCCAGTCGTAGATCACCTCGCTGTCGCGCATGGCCTGGTCCTCGGCCGGCAGGTAGCGCACCTGCGCGTAGCCTGGGGCGGGTGCGTGGGCGCCGTAGCCGTCGGCCAGCACCAGGGTATGGCGGCCGGCGGCGCTGCGGAAGAAGTAGTAGATGCCGGCCTGCTCCAGCAGGCGGCTGACGAAGTCGAAGTCGCTTTCGCGGTACTGCACGCAGTACTCCAGGGCCGGATAGCTGGCGCTCAGGCCCGAGGTGTCGACGTCGGCCAGGGTGTAGGGGGCGAACACCGCCTGGACGATGTCCGGCACGTTGCGCTGCTGGAAGATCCGGCAGTCGCTGCTGCGGGTGAGCAGCCACAGCCAGGGGCGCACCACCGCGTGGTAGGTGGCGAAACGGCCCTGGCGACCGGTGTAGGCGAAGCGCGTGACCAGGCCGCTGAAGTGGCGCTGGCCGCCCTTGGGCAGTTCGACGGCGACGCTCAGGGGGGTGGCGAGCAGGTCGTCGAGATCCAGGTCGGTGCGTTCGCTGTAGAGGTCGATGTGGTATTCGCTCAGGGTCGACAGGCCTTCGCGGGCGCTCATGCGCCGGAACAGCAGGGTGTCGGGGGCCAGCACGCAGGTGACGGCGATTTCGCGGTTGGCTTGGGTAACGGGCATCGAGGGCTCCTTCACGCGGGGGGCCGGAAAGCGGTGGACTGGGGGTAGAACAGGTGGGGGGCGGGGTTTATTCCGTGGGGGGATGAAAATGCGTGTGGGGGTGGGCGCGTGGGTGTTGCAGGGGGCGCTATCGCGGGGCGAGCACGCCCCAGCAGGTACAGCGCCGTTTTCGAATACGGTGGTGTGCCTGCAAGGCGCGGGCTTGCCCCGCGATCACGGGCGCAGCCCGTGCCAAACGCCGCGAATCAGGCTGCGGCGGCGGGCACCGGTTTTTCCAGCACCAGGGTGATGCCGGTGTCGTTGTAGCACTTGCTCCACAGGTTCATCTGCTTGAAATCGGCGAAATCCTTGCCGTCGCCCGGGTCCATGTAGGTGCCGTCCGGGCGCTGCATCACGTAGTGCAAACCGATGCCGAAGGTCATCACGATCTTCAGCGCCCGCCGGTTGGCCGCCAGGGGTGGTGGCTCGGAACGGATGATCGGGAAGCCCGCCCGCACGCACTTGGTCTCGGCATCGGGGTAGAAGGTCGACAACGCGCTGGCGATCATCCCGCTCATGTAGACCTTCACATCCAACCCCAACTCGCGAGCAGCGATGCCAACGTTGTGCGGGAAGGAATAACCCAGCTTGGTGAGGTCGGACTGCTCCTTGTCCAATCGCCCGCCGGTCACCGCACCCGAGGTGATCTGGTACAGCGCCGCCTCGCAGAAATAATTGGCCTGCAAGGCCTGGCCGGTGCTGCGCGCGCCGGTGTTCGGCATGTTGCTCACGCCCAGCTCCGCCGCCGCGCACAACAGCGATGCCGCGCCACAGGAAAAAGCGAAGTCTTGTTTCTTGTTCATGGAAAGGCTCTCGAAGGCCACAAGGCCTGGGTTCACTTGATGTCGGTAATCCAGAAGAACGGGTTGGGGTGGCCGGAGAACGCCGCCGGTTTGTCGACGGTCTCCAGCCGGCTGCCGCTGTAGCGCCACGAGGCGTAGTGCAACGGCGCGAAGTACAGCCGCGCGTTGAGGTAGTCGAAGACGATGCGAAAGCGGTTGCCGCCCCAACCGTAAGCATCCAGGTCGCCCGCGGTGTACTCGACGTAGCCGGTGGCGCAGTTGCCGCCGCCGCGGTCGGCCGAGTGGTGTTTGTTGGCCTGCGCATACGTGTGGTACAGCCGACCCCGTGCCGACGACGGCTGCTGCGCGGTCAGCTGCGGCAGGTAGCACGGGGTGTTGGAATGGATCTGGCGCATCGCCCCCAGGGTGTCGTCGCCAATCGAGGTGGCGATGGCGCTGCAATCGTAGGGCGCCGCCGACTGCATCAAGGCGCGCATCAACTGCTTGATGCGCGCGTCCACCGGCAGGTAGCGAAAATCGATGCGGTACAGGTCGAGGATCGGCCCTTGCTTGCAGGCCTTGACGCAATCAGGGTCGGCCGCCTCTTCCAAGGCCTTGATGAACTCGTAGCTGCTTTTCTTGCCGTCGCGCTCGGACATGCTCGTTTTCTCCCCTATGAGCCAGCGTGGCGCACCCACACCCTGGCGCTTTGCACCTCGGTGAGCTTTTCCCAGTCCTTGAACAGCGTCTGCCAGTCGCCCAGTGGCTTGTAGGCGTCGTGCTCGCTGGCCAGCAGGCGTTCGATACGCAGCTCGGTTTCCTTGAAGCGCACCGCCTCGGCGCAGGCCACCACGGCGAACGACAACGGCAGCCTGAGGTGGTCGAAGTTGCCGCCGCTGTATTGGCGCAGCGCTACCAGGTCCATGCGGGTGAAGGCCGAGTAGGTGGTGGCCGTAGTGTTGGTGCGCAAGGCCGAGTGGGTGCCCTTCAGTTCAATCTTGCGCAGGCGGTTGTTGTTGCCGCCCACGCCCAGCCCCGAGGCGAACGGCGGCTCGGAGTCGGCGAAGTGGTACCAGGTGCCATTGGCGCCAAGGAAGGCATCGATGTACAGGGTCTTGCGCGACATCAGCAGGCTCGCCGCCACGCCCTCGCCCGGCACCAGGATCAGGTCGATGCGAAAGTACCCTTCGCGTCCCTTGGGCATGGCCAGCAGCGTGCGCATCTGGGCGATGGCGTCGCCGTAGACGAACAGGCCGGTGTGCAGGTGCAGGGTGATGATCATGCAGGTTCCTCGTCGTAGGTGTAGTCGAAGGCGCCGTCGCGCACGCCCAGGTGCACGCGGGTGACCGCTTCGCCGCGCAGCATCCGTTCGAGGAATTCGCGGCTGATGGCGGGCAGCACCGAGTGGGTGAGGATCGCGTCGATCATCCGCCCGCCGCTCTCAAGCTCCGTGCAACGGCTGGCGATCAGCGCCACCACCGCCTCGTCGCAGCTGAACGGCACGCCGTGGCGCTCGGCCAGGCGTCGCTCGATGCGGCCCAGTTGCAGGCGGATGATGCTGGCGAGCATGGCGTCGCTCAGCGGGTAGTAGGGCACCACCACCACCCGCCCCAGCAGCGCCGGCGGGAACACCTGCAGCAAGGGTTCGCGCAGGGCGCGGGCAATGGTTTCGGGCTCCGGCACCCGCTCCGGTCGCTGGCACAGGTGGCTGATGGTCTCGGTGCCGACGTTGGTGGTGAGCAGGATCAGGGTATTGCGGAAGTCGATCACCCTGCCCTCGCCGTCCTCCATCCAGCCTTTGTCGAACACCTGGAAAAACAGCTCGTGCACGTCGGGGTGGGCCTTCTCGATCTCGTCCAGCAGCACCACGCTGTAGGGTTTGCGCCGCACCGCCTCGGTCAGTACGCCGCCCTCGCCGTAGCCAACGTAGCCGGGTGGCGCGCCCTTGAGGCTGGAGACCGTGTGCGCCTCCTGGTATTCGCTCATGTTGATGGTCACCAGGTTGTGCTCGCCGCCGTACAGCGACTCGGCCAGGGCCAGGGCGGTCTCGGTCTTGCCCACCCCGGAGGTGCCGGCGAGCAGGAACACGCCCACCGGCTTGCCCGGGTTGTCGAGCCCGGCGCGCGCGGTCTGGATGCGCCGGGCGATGGCTTCCAGGGCATGCGGCTGGCCGATGATGCGGCGCGACAGGCTGCTGGCCAGGTTGAGCACGTTGTCGATCTCGTTGCGCACCATGCGCCCGACCGGAATGCCGGTCCAGTCCTGCACCACGGCGGCCACCGCCTGCTCATCGACGGTGAGCAGGATCAGTGGCGCCTCGCCCTGGGCCTCGGCCAGCGCCTGCTGGCGGCTGCGCAGTTCATCCAGCGCGGCATCGCTCGCACCCTCCCCGCCCAGTTGCTCACGCAGCTGGACGATGGCCGCGACCTGCGCCTGCTCGCTGGCCCACGAGGCCTCCAGAACATCGAGGCGCTCGCGCTCGCTGGCGCGCTGCGCGTCGAGCGCCGCCTGGCGCGCGTCGGTGTCCACCCCCAGCGCACGCTCGCGGGTGATGATCGCCTGCTCGGTATCCAGCGCTTCGAGCCGCCGGCGGCTGTCGTCAACCGCCGCGGGGGTGGCGTGCAGGCTGATGGCGACCCGCGCACAGGCGGTGTCGAGCAGGCTGATGGCCTTGTCCGGCAACTGGCGCGCGGGGATGTAGCGGTGCGACAGGCGCACCGCCGCAGCCAGCGCGGTGTCGAGAATCTGCACCTGGTGGTGGCGCGCCATGCGCTCGGCGATGCCGCGCAGCATCAGCAGCGCGCGGGCCTCGTCGGGCTCCTCGACCTGCACGGTCTGGAAGCGCCGGGTTAGCGCCGGGTCTTTCTCGATGTACTTTTTGTACTCGGCGAAGGTGGTCGCGCCGATCGTGCGCAACGTGCCACGGGCCAGCGCCGGCTTGAGCAGGTTGGCCGCATCGCCCGTGCCCGCCGCGCCGCCCGCGCCGACCAGGGTGTGGGTTTCGTCGATGAACAGGATCACCGGCGTGGCGCTGGCCTGCACCTCGTCGATCACCGCGCGCAGGCGCTGCTCGAACTCGCCCTTCATGCTCGCCCCGGCCTGCAACAGGCCGACGTCGAGCACCAGCAGGCGCACCGTGCGCAGCGCTGGTGGCACGTCACCGCGCACGATGCGCTGGGCCAGGCCTTCGACCACGGCGGTCTTGCCGACCCCGGCCTCGCCAACCAGCAGCGGGTTGTTTTGCCGCCGACGCATGAGGATGTCAATGACCTGGCGGATCTCGTCGTCACGCCCGACGATCGGGTCCAGCGCGCCGCTGCGCGCCTGCCCGGTGAGGTCGACGGTGAAGCGCGCCAGCGCCTCCTGGCCGCTCGGGCCGGCGCTGGGCAGCGCGCCGGAGCTTTCTCCCGGTGCTAACTGGAAGCCGTCGCTGGCCGCCTGGTTGGCCTCGGGCGAGTCGGCCAGCAACGTGGCGAAGCACTCGGTGAGGTCGTCGACGCGCACCTTGGCGAACTCGGCGGACAACGCCAGCACCGCGTTGCGCAGGGCGCGGTCCTTGAGCAGGCCGACCAGCAGGTGCCCGGAGCGCACCTGGGCCTCGCCGAACATCAGCGTGGCATGCACCCAGGCGCGCTCGACCGTGTCTTCGAGCTGCGACGACAGGTCGGTGATCGAGGTCGAGCCACGTGGCAGGCGGTCCAGCGCCGTGGTCAGGTCGGCGGCCAGGCGCGCCGGGTCGAGCGCGTAGTGGCGCACGATGCGCACCAGGTCGCTGTCCTGCGCTTGCAGCAGTTGGTGCAGCCAGTGCGCCAGCTCCACGTAGGGGTTGCCGCGCAGCTTGCAGAATACCGTGCTGCTTTCGATGGCCCGGTAGCACAGGCCGTTGAGTTTGCCGAACAGGGCCACTCGACTGATCTCAGCCATGATCTGATCCTTGCGATGAGGGGGAAACGGAAGGGGTAAGGCGCGGGTTGATAAGCAACTGGCGGTCGTCTTCGGTCGGCGGCGCGCTGCTCAGCCAACTGCTCCAGCCGAGCCGGGCATCCCGGCCCAGGCGGGTGCCGGGCAGGTGCTGGCGGGCGACGATCAGGTTGACGTCCCAGTCCAGCGCCAGGCCTGCGTACTGGCGCACCCAGTCGGTCAGCCGGCGCAGGCCGGGCTGGCCGGGCAGCAGGCGGCGCACCTGGGCCATGTCCAGCGGGCCGACCCGCAGGCGGAACTTGCCCTGGGCGTTCCATACCTTGCGCCCGAGCACCGTGCCCACGCCCAGGCGCTCGGCGCTCGGCCCGCTGCGCAGGGCGCACAGGCCATCGGCCGGCAGGCTCATCCAGTGGCCGACGAACTGCTCGACCCGCACCGGCACGCCGAGGTCGTCGCTGAGCAGCGCGGCCAGGCCACCGGCATTGCGCATGTGCGGTGCCAGGCGCCCGGCATGGTGCTGCTTGGCCAGTTGCGGCACGGCGTCGCGGCCTTGCAGCGAGGGCATGCCCAGGCCGATCAGCGAAGCCACGTAATCGGAGAAGCGGTCGGCGCCGGGGCGGTCGAGGCTGACCGCGGGCTGGGCACTGGCCCAGGCGCGGTAGAACAGGCTGGTCAGGCGGTGATGAAAGATGTCGAGGAAGCGCGCCAGGGTCGGGTCGTCGACATTGCGCTGGCGGTCGCGCACGTATTCGGTCAGGTGCAGCGGCAGCGGGCCGTTGGCGCCCAGCGCGCCGAAGCCATTGAGCAGAAGACGCGGCGCCTGGTGCCCGTCGCCCGCTTGCAAGCCCGCCAGCATCGCCGCTTCGAAGGCTAGCGACGGCTGCTGGCCGAAGCGCAGCGGCTCGTCGGCCGGGCGGCTGGCCTGGCCGATCCGCGGGCGGTCGGCGAACGCGCATTCGAGCTGGCGCAGGGCGGCGTAGAAGTCGAACGACGCCGGTTTCTGCGCGAGCCGCTGCAACAGCGCTAGAGGATCTCGCATCGCCCTACCCTCGCCGGCCATTGCATGATCAAGCCGCGCGTGGTGCTGTGCAGCTGGGTCTCGGTGAAGCTGTTGAGCGTCACGTACTTGGCGAAGAATTGCTCCAGCACCGCGCCGAAGACGAACAGGCTGGCGCCTTCGAAGGCGCTCTCGTCGACCGTGACGCACACCTGCAAACCACGGCCATGGGTGATCGGGCCTGGGATCGGCAAGCGCCGCACGATCGACTGCGCGCTCACCGAGCGCAGCCCGTCGACCTGCTTGTGCACCGGCGCATCGCTGACGCCGCAGTACAGCCGCAGCAGGTCGCGCAAGGCGCTGGCGCCCTGCTCCGGGTCCTGGTCGAGCAGCGACAGGTAGTTCAGCGACAGGTGGCTGACCAGGCGCCAGGCGGTCTCGCCCTCGGCGAACGAGGCTCGCGGCGCGGTCGGCCCGGCCACGCAACGCACCGCCTGCACGGGCGCGCCAGACTCGACGGTGAAGTCGGTCTTGCCCACGCCCACCGGCATGCTCAGCACCAGGTCGCGGTTGCTGCACAGGGTGTCGACGCCCAGCTGGCGCAGGTCGCTGCGGTACGGCGCCGCGTGGGCGTCGACCAGGGTCAGGAAGATCTCACTGCCGATGTAGCTGGAGCGCGGCCCCTGGCGGCGCTGCTGGGCGCTGAGCACGCGGGTGTCGCGACGCAGCTGGTACCAGGCGCCCTGGCGTGGGTCGTGCAGGTCGTTGGCACGGTAAAACGACTCGAAGCGCTGCTCGGCTTCGGCACCGCTGCCGTAGCCCGTGACGCCCGTGACCTGGTGGATCTCGAAATCCATCGGCCGGGTGCGGTCGGGCACCACGTGGTAATCGACCTGCTGGTCGGACACGTGCACGCGGTCGGCGCGCTTGGGAAACAAGTTGATGGCCGGGGTGCAGTGCAATGCGAACTGCGTGGCGGACACGCTGTGCTCGAGCGCGGGCACGAAGGCCTTGAACAGCACCGTCACATCCAGTTCGGTGACGTCGCAACGCTGCACCGCCGGGCCCAGTCCGCCCAGTTCGACGAACTGGAAGCGCTGCGGCAAGGCGAAGTATTCCTGCAGCAGCCGGTAGCCTTGGAAGCTGCGCGGCGCCACCGGCAGCAGGGCCTGGTCGTCGTCGAAACCCTGGGCGCGCAGCGCCGAGGCGTCGATGAAGGCGTGCCAGCGGTTGTCGGCCTGCACCGGCTGCACCAGCACCCCGGCGGCCTGGGCCAGCAGTTGCTCCTGGATGCGCCCGGCCAACCCTTCGGCGCCGCGCAGGTGCAGCGCCAGGCGCTCGAGGGCGAGCGTGTCGAAGGTCAGCCCGGCACCGACTTTCAGGCGCAGGCGCAGCGCCGCCTTGACCGGGCCCAGGCGCGCCAGCTCGACGCCGCCGACCTGCCCGGAGCAGGCGAAGTAGCGGGCCTCGGTGAGCTCGATCGGCCACAGGGTGACGTCATGCGCGGTGCGGAATTCGCAGGCGGTCTGGTCGCCCTTGCCCAACAGGCTGTGCAGCGGCGTGCCGCGCGGCACGGTGAAGCCGGCGGCCAGGCTGCCTTCGGCGAGGTCCGGTTGCAGTTGCACCAATGCCGTGGCCGGCGTCGGTGCCAGGTAATGGGGGTAGACCAGCTCCAGCAGGTGGTTGGTGAAACGTGGGAATTCGGCGTCGATCTTCAGTTGCACGCGCGCCGCGAGGAAGCTGAAGCCCTCCAGCAGGCGCTCGACGTAAGGGTCGGCGCAGGCGTGGCTTTCCAGCCCCAGGCGCCCGGCGACCTTGGGGAAATCGCGGGCGAACTCACCGCCCATCTCGCGCAGGTGCTGGAGTTCGCGTTCGTAGTAGCGCAGCAGCTTGGGGTTCATCGCGCACCTCCGGCGTCGATGTCGTAGAGCTTCACATCGCCGGCTTCCAGGTCCAGCTCGGTCTTCAGGTACAGGCGCTCGGGCAGCGGCTGGCCCCACAGCTCGCCGTGGATCTCGAACGCCACCTGGTTCGGGCTGGCCGCCTCGCGGTCCCGGGCCAACGGCGTGACGCGCACGCTGGCCGGCAGGATGCGCGGCTCGAAATCGACGATCACCTGCTCGATGCGCCGCGCCAGGGCCTGCGGGTCGAGGCCGGTGGCGGTCTTGCCGGACAGGTCGGGCAGGCCGAAGTTGAGCACCGAGCGCGCCGCCAGCGGGTAGGCCGTGAGGTCCTGCACGCTGCCCAGGCTGGTGCTGTTGAGCAGCCAGCCGAGATCGCGCAGCACCGCCTTGCGCAGCGCGCGCATCGACAGCACGCGCTGCTCGCGGGGCTCGTGCGACTGATCGCGGGCGTCGTCGCTCAGGCGGTCGAGCAGCGACGGTTGCAGGCGCTCACTGCTGGTCAGCTCAGCCATGGTCGACAGCGCCGGGCAAGATGAAGGGGGTCATGGGCGACACTCCAGGTCGAAGGGCCGGGCCGGCGCCTGGGCGCCGGCCCGGCCGCGGGGCCAGGTCAGATCTTGGCGTTGGCTTCCAGGTCCCACTTCTTCGGCGTGCCGGTGGTGATCTTCTCGCCGCTGAAGGAGTCGTACTGGTAGCTGATCTTGGTGAAGTTGATCGAGAAGGTTTCGCTCGGGCGCTCGCCGTTGCTGCTGGCCGAGTAGGAGCTGATGATCGCTTCCTCGAGCTCAAGCTTGAGGAACACCTGCTCCTTCTTCTCGGCGCCGCCGGTCTGGATGAAGTGGATCTCGGCCTTGCCCAGGCTCTTGCCGCACACCGCTTCCATGAACAGGTCGGCGGAGGCCAGGTCGGTGGCCTTGGTCAGGGAAATCTCCGAGAACGACGGGTTGCTGGTGTCGCGGTCGGCGCCGCCGCCACTGGTGGAGATGGCGCGGCCGACGCCCATCTGCAGGGCGTCGATGGTGATCCAGTCGGTGTGCCCGGAGACAGTCGAGGTGCCTTTGATTTTCTTGCCGTTGAAGTTGAGCAGGATCATGGTCTGTACCTTTTCGGTGGGTCAGTGAGGGTGCTGGGGAACGCGCGCCGTCAGGTCTTGGCCGACGGCAGCTTGGAAACCAGGCGCAGCGACACGGTCAGCCCTTCGAGCTGGTAGTGCGGGCGCAGGTAGAACTTGGAGTGGTAGTAGCCGGGGTTGCCCTCGACCTCCTCGACCACCACCTCGGCGCCGGCCAGCGGCTTGCGCGCCTTGTCCGACTCGGTGGCGGTGGCCGGGTTGTGCTCGACGTAGCGGCCGATCCAGTTGTTCAGCCACACCTGCATGTCGGCGCGTTCCTTGAAGGAGCCGATCTTGTCGCGCACGATGCACTTCAAGTAGTGGGCGAAGCGGCAGGTGGCGAACAGGTACGGCAGGCGCGCGGCCAGGTTGGCGTTGGCGGTGGCGTCAGGGTCGTCGTACTCGGCGGGCTTGTGCATCGACTGCGCGCCGATGAACGCCGCCAGGTTGCTGTTCTTCTTGTGCACCAGGGGCATGAAGCCGTTCTTGGCCAGCTCCGCTTCACGGCGGTCGCTGATGGCGATTTCAGTCGGGCAGG
Source organism: Pseudomonas entomophila (assembly GCF_029193575.1). Classification (GTDB taxonomy): domain Bacteria; phylum Pseudomonadota; class Gammaproteobacteria; order Pseudomonadales; family Pseudomonadaceae; genus Aquipseudomonas; species Aquipseudomonas entomophila_G. The sequence continues at coordinate 27,379 of NZ_JARGCS010000019.1, forward strand.
TCATGTCCACGCCGCCGTCATCGGTCGGGAAGGTGTGCACCGGCAGCCCTTCCACCGCGCCACCGGACTCGATGCCGCGGATCTGCGAACACCAACCGTAGTGCTTGAACGAGCGGTTGATGTTCACCGCCATGGCGTAGGCGGCGTTGGCCCAGGTGAAGTCCTTGCTGCCGGCGCCGTCGGTGGTTTCCTCGAAGTCGAAGTCCTCCACCGGGTTGGTCTTGGCGCCGTAGGGCGCGCGGGCGAGGAAGCGCGGCATGGCCAGGCCCACGTAGCGCGAGTCCTCCGAGGCGCGGAAGCTGCGCCAGGCGGCGTGCTCGGGGGTCTGGAAGATCTTGGTCAGGTCGCGCGGGTTGGCCAGTTCCTGCCAGGACTCCATCAGCATCACGCTGGGGTCGGCGGCGGTGATCAGCGGGCAGTGGGCGGCGGCGCTGACCTTGGCCATCTGGCTCAGCAGCTCGACGTCCGGGGCGCTGTTGTTGAAGTAGTAGTCAGCGACGAACGCGCCATACGGCTCGCCGCCGAACTGCCCGTACTCCTCTTCGTAGAGCTTCTTGAAGAGCGGGCTCTGGTCCCAGGCCACGCCCTTGAACTTGCGCAGGGTGCGGTGCACTTCGGCCTTGGAGATGTTCATCACGCGGATCTTCAGCGACTCGTCCGACTCGGTGTTGTTCACCAGGTAGTGCAGGCCGCGCCAGGCGCTTTCCACGCCCTGGAATTCCTCGTGATGGAGGATGTGGTTGATCTGCTCGGAGAGCTTGCGGTCGAGCTCGGCGATCATGCCTTCGACCGTGCCGAGCACATCGCCGGCGATCAGCCGGGTGCCTTGCAGGGCCTGCTCGGCAAGGGTGCGCACGGCGTTCTCGACGGCGTCGCGGGCCTTGTCGGTCTTGGGCTTGAACTCTTTCTGCAAGAGGCTGGCGAAGTCATCCAGGTCGACTTCGCGGGCCGCTGCGGGGGCCGTTGCCTCATGCGCTTGTGGGGTGGACATTGCAGCATCCCTCGTTTTTTGGGCAAAAGGGTCTACCTGCCGGTGCCGCGAAGGCCCAGCCGGGTGTCAGGGGTCGATCAGGGGGTCGGGGTCAGTCGCGGCTGTCGGCGGCCGGCTTCGGCGCGCTGCCCAGGGCCTGCAACAGCGCAGGGTCGGCGAGCACGCGGGCGAGCAGCTCCTCGGCGCCGACCTTGCCGTCCATGTAGGTCAGCAGGTTGGACAACTGGTTGCGTGCGGTGAGCAGCGCGTCCAGCGACGGCACCTTGCGCGCCACGGCGCCGGGGCTGAAGTCGTCCATGTTCTCGAAGGTGATCTCCACCGGCAGGTTGCCCTCGCCGGTGAGGGTGTTGGGCACCTGGAACGCCACGCGCGGCTTCATCGACTTGAGGCGCTCGTCGAAGTTGTCGACGTCGACCTCCAGGAACTTGCGCTCGGCCACCGGCGGCAAGGGCTCGGCGGGCTTGCCGGAAAGGTCGGAGAACACGCCCATGACGAAGGGCAACTGCACGGTCTTCTCGGCGCCGTAGATCTCCACGTCGTATTCGATCTGCACCCGGGGGGCGCGGTTGCGGGCGATGAACTTCTGGCTGTTTTCTGCCACGGGACTGCTCCTGTGCGGGGTTAACGGGGGTTGCGGTTATCAGTCGTCGCTGCGCGATGCGTCGCGCAAGCCACTGACCATCGCCATCTGCGCCAGGCCATCGGGGGCCAGGTCTTGCAGCAGTTCGATGAAGTTCAGCTCCAGCAGCTTGCGGGCGCGCTGCAACAGCAGCGGCACCGGGCTGCCGGGCTCGTGCACGGCGAAGTAGGCGCACAGCCGGTCCAGGGTTTGGCGCACGTCCTCGCGGCTGGCGATCTCGCCGCGCGGGGCGGCCACGCCGGCGCGTGCCTCGGGCGTGGCGGCCTGCCCGGTGTCGGCGGGCGTCGCCGGCAGGCGCTGGCGCAGCACCTCGGCGGCGCGGCGCAGCAGCGAGGACAAGGCGCTGAGGTCGATGGCGCTGGTGAAGCCGACGTGCTCGGTGAGCAGCGACTCGATGCGTTGGCTGCTGCGCCAGGCGTGCTCCAGGGTTGTCAGGGTGTCGGCGAGACGCTCGTGGCCGGCTTGCTGGAAAGCGGCCTCGATCATCGCCAGGGACGGGCTTTCCAGGTCGGACGTGGCGCTCGCCTCGCCGTTGGCCAGGTCGATGTCGCGCAGGCTGACACGGCCCAGCGGCGCGGCGTCGACCAGGGGCGTGGCGCGCAGGTCGTGCAGCAGGCCGGCGGCTTCGCACAGGCTGGCCAGGGTGTTCACGCGCAGTTGCGGGTCGTGGTCGTCGTCCGGGTCCAATTGCGGGTGCAGGTGGGCCCAGTGGTCGGCGAGCAGGGTTTCGATCAGGGCCAGCCCTGCGGCCAGGCCAGGGAAGCCGTTGAGGTTGAGTTCGGCGCGGGTCAGGTGCGCGGCCAGGCGCAGGTCACGGCTGCGCGCGGCCAGGGCCAGGGCCAGTTGGTGCACGCGTTTCCAGTCGGGGGCGGTGGCCTGGGTCAGGGTGCTGCCGTATTCGACTTCCGGCTTGCCCTGGGCTTCTTCCTCGAGGGCCAGGTAATCGGCGTCGTATTCCAGGCTTTCGCCACAGGGGGCGTCGGCGGCCAGCGGTTCGGCCAGGTGGTTCAGGTACATCGGAAGACCCCGTCGGAAAGCGTGTTCTGAGGGGATAACAGGTGGGGGGTGGGGATTATTCCGGGGGGTGGGAAATTATTTTTTGTGTTGGCTGTTGCGGCCCTATCGCGGGGCAAGCCGGCGCAGGGCCACCACAGGCGCCGCAACCGGTGGCCTACTGCCCCGTCATCTCCCGCACCCGACGCCGATGCGATTCGGCATAAGCCGCCGCGCGCGCCTGCAACAGGGGGTCGTCCGAGGGCGTGATGCCGGGTGGCAGCATCAGTGGGTTGAAATCGATGTCGCGGCACGGGCCGTCCATCTGCGGCTGCTGCGCATCGATCACCAGCACGCCGGCATCGACCTCCTGGTGGCCGGGCTGGGTCCACAACTGCGTCGCGTCGTTGACCGGGTCGCCCGGCAGCGCCGGGGTGAGGATCAGGTGCCAGCGCAGCGGCCCTTGGGCCAGGCGCGATACCACGCCATACGACAACATGTCGGGGTCGTTCTGCACGACCTGCTCATCGCTCAGCGGCGCATAGGGCGTTTCCGGCTGCAGGCGCCAGCGCACCCACTGCTCACGCCCGGCGGCATCGCTGAAGCGAAACGCGTTGACGCTGAAATACGTCGCGTTGTCGAACCCCGAAGAAGGCCGGTGCGTGGCCATCCATTCCTCGAAGGCCTGGACCTCCGGGTGGCTGCGGCGAAAACGCTGGATGCGCGCCTCACTGTCTGCGGCGGTCGGCGCCGAAGCCTGCAACTGCTCCAGCAGCGCCTCGGGGGTACGCACGAAGAACACCGGGCTGGAGTTGAGCGCCATGCGCCAGGTTTCCCCGCCGCCACGCAGGTCCAGGGCCAGGCTGCGCATGCGCCCGTGGGTGTCGTTGACCGACGGGTTGCCGCCCACCACCGAGAAGCGCCCGAGCACCGGGTAGCTACCGGCACGCAGCAGCGCCGTGCGCGCCAGCGCGGCCCCCCGGCCATTGCTGTCGAAGCGCCCGCTGATGCAGATGCCCTTGGCGTGGTTGCGGCGAAAGCCTGGCTGCGGGCCGGCCACCGCCTCGAAGGCATCGACCACCCGCGCGGCGCCAGCGGCAGACGCCAACGACGGCGCCGCCGCCCAGCCGCTGCGCTCGATCAGCAGCGCGCAGGCAAGGCCCGTGAACAGGGTCAGGAAAACAGCGAGGAAGACGCGACGGCGGTGCTGTGCGGGCATTCAGGCGATCCAAGAATCCGGTCGCCCGTACCCTGGGTCCTTTATTGGCGGATATCGGCGAACCAAAACGGCGATGGCAAGCGGGCATTGGCCGTGTACAACTGGCCGGAACTGCGGTCCGCGACCAAGCGGGCCACGGCATTGAGGTCGACGCCGTCCGGTGCGCCGATCAGCGCGTAGCCTAGCTGAGACTGGCGCCAGACCACAACATCCATGCCGGAAACCTTCAGCTGGGCGATGGACTGGTCGGGCTTGGGCTCCTTCATCACGCACAGGGCCACTGGGGCCCCTTGCTGGGGCAGGTACACCAGCTGGACCAGCGCCTTGTTGTTGAAGCGCAGGCGCTGCACGCGCTTGAAGGTCAGCCCGGCGGCACTGAGGTCCGGCACGCGCAGCTCAAGGCCGTCGACCTGGCGGATATCGGCGATGGTCTGGCGCACGTCGTCGGTTTCAGGGGTGACATAGTTCACCGTCTCGCGGGTGTACAACTGCTGGTAGCTGGCCGCTTGCATCACCCACGGCGAGGCCTGCACCTGGGCCACGCTGGGGGCCTGTTGCAGGGTGTTGTCGGTGTTCAGCGCGCCGCCGATGAAACCGGCTTGCAGCACCAGGCCGTAGCAGGTCGCCCCGGTGGCGAAGGCCACCGCCAGCCAACCGAACTTCGGACGGCCGAACAAGCGGGTCAACAGGCTTTCGGGCTCACCCGCCGCACGCGTGGGTGCCGGGGCGGCAGCCGCGGCATGCTGGGCAATCAGCGCGTCGACGTTGCGCACCAGGCTGTCGGGCACCGGCGGGATCGCCTGGCGGGCGAAGGCCTCGGAATATGGCAGGGCAGACGACATCAACAGCGCGACACGCTCGGCCACTTCGGGCGAAGCGTTCATGAGCTGCTCGATTTCCTCGCACTGTTGCGGCGACAGTTCGCCGTCAACGTAGGCCATCAGCAGGGCATCATCCGCGACGGTGGTGGTCAATTCCCGGTCTCCGTTATTCATGGTACTTCGCACTTCTGTTACGACACAGCGTTGCGGCCTTGTGGGCCGGCCCGCGAGCGAATGGGTATTCGGCTCGCCATCATATTAATATCACTTAAACGGTCGCAAGCAGCTTTACTTTGCATTGACAAGTCGGCAACTGCGACCCGCAAGGCAGTATAAATCGATTATGACGTACACCCGGATAGGTTTTTATCGTAGGTGGTGGCACAATCCGCGCAGTGTATCGGCTCAGCGACAATGAAGTCCAAGACATGCGAAGGAATCCGCCAGCCGGAGCGTACGGCGGCCGCATGAGAAGCAACTGACTTCCAGTCCATTTCAGCACAAGAACGAGGAACTATGTCGATCACCGGTGCCGACCTCCCTGCACTGCTCCCTGGCATGTTGCCGCGCCTGTGGGCCTTCGCCCTGCGCCTCTCGGGCGACCGCCACGACGCCGAAGACCTGGTCCAGCTCGCCTGCGTGCGCGCCCTCGAACGCACCCACCAACTGCGCCCGGACACCGCGCCGCTGAGCTGGATGTTCGCCATCGTCCACACCACCTGGATCAACGAAGTGCGCTCGCGCAACGTGCGCAGCCGCTCGCGCTCGGAGTGGAACGACAGCGTCATCGAGTCGGTCACCGACCCGGCCGCGCCCACCCCGGAAACCGACCTGATGCACCAGCAAATCCTCACGGCGGTGAACGGCCTGCCCGACGGCCAGCGCGAAGTGATGCTGCTGGTGGCCGTGGAGCGCTTCAGCTACAAGGAAGCCGCTGAAATCCTGGAGGTGCCTATCGGCACGGTGATGAGCCGACTGTCCCGCGCCAGGCAAACGATTGGCAGCCTGTTCAACGACAGCCCCAAGCCCTCGGCGCCTGGCCGCGATCTGTTGCGCACCTAACGTTTCGCGCGTGTTGCCAGGCACCTGCATACGCCCTCCCCAGGGGTAGTTTCTTGCAACTTCCCAACGATGATGGGCTACACAGTGCGCCGAACACACTATTTTTACAAGTGAAGGGAACTCATCTTGTTAGTTGGCGTCCGTTATTTCATCATCCGTCACTTCCCCCAATAAAAGACGCACATAACACTTCAGCGCGTCAGTTTATTCCATAGAATTTTCTATTTTTTCTTATTATCAATTTTAGTTGGACGCCCCTGCCCCACCTTCCTATTCTCGCCCCTGCCGGAACAACTTGTCGGTTCCCGCCAAGACTCTTTCCCCGTCATTGAATTGCAGAGGCAAACATGAAACGTCATCTCTTGCTGGCCATGCTCGGCACCCTGTCCCTTGGCGCCCACGCCGCCACCCTCGATGTGCCGATGAACCTGGTCGGCGCCGACGGCGCAGCGCAGCCCATCGGCCAGGTCAGCATCAGCGAGTCGGCCTATGGGCTGGTCTTCACCCCCAAGTTGAGCACCCTGCCGGCGGGCGTGCACGGCTTCCACGTGCATGAGAACGGCAGCTGCGCGCCGGGCATGAAGGACGGCAAGCCGGTCGCGGCGCTGGCTGCCGGTGGGCATTTCGACCCGGCCAAGACCGGCAAGCACCTGGGCCCCTACGGCGACGGCCACCTGGGCGACCTGCCGGCGATCTACGTGAGCGCCGACGGCACGGCCAGCTACCCGGTGCTGGCGCCGCGGCTGAAGAAAATCGACGAGATCAAGGGGCATGCGCTGATGATCCATGCCGGTGGCGACAACCATGCGGACATGCCGATGCCCCTGGGCGGTGGCGGTGAGCGGGTGGCGTGCGGGGTGATCTGACGGCGCGTCTAGTGGCCGGGGATGGCGTGGGTGGGTTTACCGACGCCATCGCCCGTCATCAATAATCGCCGCGTTTGCGAAATGCCCAGCGGCCCGCCAATACCGTGAACGTGACGACCAACGCCACCAATACCCAGAACCCATGGGGGTCATCGGCCAATGGCACACCGCCGACATTCATGCCAAAGAAGCCGGCGATGATATTGATCGGCAACGCCAGCACCGTGACCACGGTCAGGGTAAACAGGGTGCGGTTGTTATCTTCGGTCAACTTCGCGGCCATTTCTTCTTGCAATAACTTGATGCGTTCAACCAGTGCGGTGAGGTCGTTGATAATCACCGCGAACTCTTCGGTGGACGCACGCAACTGATGCAAGTCCTGTTCGCCCAGCCATTGCGGCGGGCGGTTGAGCAGGCGCAGCAACGAACCGGGCTCCAACGCCAGCAGCCGTTGCAGGCGCACCAACACCCGGCGCAGGGTGCTGAGCTCGGCGCGGTTGCCGCTCAGGCGCTGGGACAGCAACTGGTCTTCGATGCGGTCCACGCTCAGGGTGGTTTCACGCACCACCTGGGTGAGCAGATCACCCTGGTCACGCAGCAGGTGCACCAGCAGCTCCAGGGTCGAGTCGAAGCGCTCGCCGCGCTTGACCGACGAGCGCAGGGTGTCGACCGACTGCAAGGGCTGCAGGCGCACGCTCACCAGCAGGCGGCTGCGGGCGCAGACCCACAGGGTGGAAACGTCCGAAGACACCAGGCCAAAGCTGAAGACCACGTCGTTGACCACCGCCAGCAAGGCCGAGTCGGTGTGCTCGATGCGCGTGGAGCGCGAACCTTCGCGCAGGGTTTCGAAGAAGGTCTCGGGCAGGTCGAGGTGGCTTTTCATCCAGCGTTCGCAGGCGGCATGCGCGAGGTTCAGGTGCAGCCACATGAATTCGCCTTCGACGCCGGGCTCGACCAGCCGTTCGAGGGCCTGGGTCGAGTCGACTTCCTGGCCAGGGGCGCCAGGGCGGAACACGAAGCCGTAGAGCAGGCCGTGCAGGTCGGCGTCGTGGGGGCGTTCTGAGGGGGTGGGCAAGGTGTGACCTGGGCGCTGTTGGAGGGATCCGCCATCTTAGAGAAACGGATATGACAGCTTGGTTACGCCTTGGATTTGTTCATCTTCACCGGCCCGATCGCGGGGCAAGCCCGCGCCTACAGGGGACGGCGCAGTCCTTGTAGGAGCGGGCTTGCCTCGCGATACAGCCTCAGGCCGCCAAGCGCCCCTCGGCGATCGCCTGCGACGCCGCCAGCATCGCCCGCAACAGCACCGCACACCCGGCCGCCAGGTCCTGCGGCGTGGCGTTCTCGATTTCGTTGTGGCTGATGCCGTTCTCGCACGGCACGAAGATCATCCCCGCCGGCCCCAGCTCGGCCAGGAAGATCGCGTCATGCCCTGCCCCGCTGACGATGTCCATGTGCGACAGGCCCAGCGCCTGGGCGGCGTCGCGCACGGCATCGACGCAACCGGGGTCGAAGTACAGCGCCGGGAAGTCCGCCGTCGGCGTCAGCTCGAAGCTCAGCCCGTGCTTGGCGCAGGTGCTGTCGATCACCCCGCGCACCTCGGCGATCATCGCGTCCAGCCGCTCGCCCTGCAGGTGACGAAAATCCAGGGTCATGCGCACCTCGCCCGGGATCACGTTGCGCGAACCGGGGTAGGCTTGCAGGCAGCCGACCGTGCCGCAGGCATGCGGCTGGTGGCCGTGGGCCGTGCGGTTGACCGCCTCGACCACCGCCGCGGCGCCAACCAAGGCATCCTTGCGCAGGTGCATCGGCGTGGGGCCGGCGTGGGCCTCGACGCCGCGCAGGGTCAGGTCGAACCATTTCTGTCCCAGGGCGCCGAGCACCACGCCGATGGTCTTGCCCTGGTCTTCGAGGATCGGCCCCTGCTCGATGTGCGCCTCGAAGTAGGCGCCCACCGCATGCCCGGTGGGCACGCGCGGGCCGGCGTAGCCGATGCCGTTCAGCGCCTCGCCGACGCTGACACCTTCGGCATCGCGCTTGGCCAGGGTGTCTTCGAGGGTGAACTTGCCGGCGAACACCCCAGACCCCATCATGCACGGCGGGAAGCGCGAGCCTTCCTCATTGGTCCACACCACCACCTCCAGCGGCGCCTCGGTTTCCACGCCCAGGTCGTTAAGGGTGCGGATCACCTCCAGGCCGGCCATCACGCCGAAGCAACCGTCGAACTTGCCGCCAGTGGGCTGGGTGTCGATGTGGCTGCCGGTCATCACCGGCGGCAGGTTGGGGTTGCGGCCTGGGCGACGGGCGAAGAGGTTGCCGATGGCGTCGATGCTGACGGTGCAGCCGGCGGCTTCGCACCATTGCACGAACAGGTCGCGGGCCTGGCGGTCAAGGTCGGTCAGGGCCAGGCGACAGACCCCGCCCTTGGGCGTGGCGCCCAGGCGGGCGAGGTCCATCAGCGATTGCCACAGGCGGGCGCTGTCGATGTGCGAGGCGGTGCTGTGCAGGACTTCCTTGGCATGGGTCATGGGTATCTCCTCAGGCATTTTTTGTTCTGCTGATTTCGCTGGAGTGGCGCAAGCCCGCGCCCACACGCTGTACCTGTGGGAGCGGGCTTGCCCCGCGATGAGGCCGCCACGCCTTCAGGGCGCCGGCTTGGCCAAGCGCGCCGGCCCACGCACCGCCAGGCCGCCCAGGGCGTAGTACAGCCCCCCGCCCAGCAGTGAACCGGTGAACCAGCCATAGTCGTAGAACCAGCTGAAACTGCTGTTGCCGATCGCCAGCACGGTCAGCGTCACCGGCACCACGAACGCGGCGAAGCCCGCCCAGTTCCATGCCGGGTACACGTCGTCGCGATACAGCCCGGCCAGGTCCAGGCGCTGGCGGCGGACCAGGAAGTAGTCCACCACCATGATCCCGGCGATCGGCCCGAGCAGGCTCGAGTAGCCCAGCAGCCAGTTGGAATACACACTCTCCAAGCTCAAGTCCGAGACGATCCACCCCAGTTTCTTGAACAGCTCATGGCTCATCAACGCCAGGCCGATGAAACCGGTCAGCCACACCGCGCGGCTGCGGCCGATCAGGCGCGGGGCGATGTTCTGGAAGTCGTTGGTCGGCGAAACGATATTCGCCGCCGTGTTGGTCGACAGCGTGGCGATGACGATCAACGCCATGGCCAGCGCCACCCACACCGGGCTGTGGATCTTGCCGATCAGGCTCACCGGGTCGGACACCGTCTCGCCCACCAGCGAGGCCGAGGCGGCGGTCATGATCACCCCCAGGGACGCGAACAGGAACATGGTCAGCGGCAAGCCGAAGATCTGCCCGAGGATCTGGTCCTTCTGGCTGCGCGCATAGCGGCTGAAGTCCGGGATATTCAACGACAACGTGGCCCAGAAGCCGACCATCGCCGTGAGCCCGGCGCAGAAGTAGCCGACCACGCTGGCCCCTTCCGGGCGCTTGGGCGGCTGGGCCAGCAGCTCGGTCATCGACATGTGCGGCAACGCCCAGAACAACAGGCCGACGCCCACCGCCACCAGCAGCGGCGCCGACAGCGTCTCCAGCCACTTGATCGACTCGGCGCCGCGCAGCACCACCCACAGGTTGAGTGCCCAGAAAATCATGAAGCCGATCACCTCGCCGGTGCCCCCCAGCGCCTTCCAGTCCGCCGACAGCGAGCCGAGGAACAGGTGGATGGCCAGCCCGCCGAACATCGTCTGGATGCCGAACCAGCCACAGGCCACCACCGCGCGGATCAGGCACGGCACGTTAGAGCCAAGGATGCCGAACGAGGAGCGCAGCAGCACCGGGAACGGAATGCCGTACTGGGTACCGGGGAAGGCATTGAGGGTCAGCGGGATCAACACGATCAGGTTGGCCAGCAGAATCGCCAGCAGCGCCTCGCCGACGCTCAGGCCGAAGTAGGCGGTGAGTACCCCGCCCAGGGTGTAGGTGGGCACGCAGATGGACATCCCCACCCACAAGGCGGTGATGTGCCACTTGTTCCAGGTGCGCTGGTGCACCTGGGTGGGTGCGATGTCGTGGTTGTAGCGCGGGCTGTCGAGCACGTCACTGCCCGCCGACAGCTCGAACAGGCCATCCTGCTCGATCACTTGCGATCTGCTCTGTTGCATGGGGCCTTCTCCAGATTTCTTTTAGTTGTTCGCTCATCGGGCTAATGCGATGGCCGGAGACACACTTCACCAGTACTGCACCTCCGGCTCGGCCTGGCGGCTGGGCGGCACTCAACAAACGTGCCGGCTTGCCACCGGTCGGAGGTAATTCACTGATCCGCAAGGCATTCATGGCGCACAGGCGACGGCACGCCGGTGCCTGCGCCGGTCGATCTCGCCGCTTCGGGCCGGCCCTGGCCCGCTTCAGGTGTCAATCTGGTGCAACCGGTTTTTTCCACGGCGCGGCCGGCGCCTCGACACCCGGTTTCAAACGGCTGATTTTGCATGGAAAATCTTGACCAATTTGGCTTCTTGTCAAGTGCGTCAAAATGGTGAAAGGCCTCACCATTTTGGTGAAATTCAGATTAAATTCTTATTTTTCAATAAGTTAAATAAGTTATAAGCTCATGAAAAATTTTCTTGCCGAATGCAGGATCCGCTACTAAATTCCAATCTTGTCAGCACTGACAGGATTAGCCTTTCCCACCGCCAGCCGCTGACACACGACAATTTCAAGAACCGGCCAAGACCGGTCAGCCTGCGAGGAAAACGGCATGTCCCTGTTGATCCGTGGCGCCACCGTGATCACCCACGAAGAGAGCTACCCCGCCGATGTCCTGTGTGCCGACGGCTTGATCCGCGCCATCGGCAAAGACCTCGAAGCCCCCACCGACTGTGAAGTGCTCGACGGCAGCGGGCAGTACCTGATGCCTGGCGGCATCGACCCGCACACCCACATGCAACTGCCGTTCATGGGCACGGTGGCCAGCGAGGACTTCTTCAGCGGCACCGCCGCCGGCCTCGCCGGGGGCACCACCTCGATCATCGACTTCGTCATCCCCAACCCGCAGCAGTCGCTGCTCGAAGCCTTCCACACCTGGCGCGGCTGGGCGCAGAAGTCTGCCGCCGACTATGGCTTCCACGTCGCCATCACCTGGTGGAGCGAGCAGGTCGCCGCAGAGATGGGCGAGCTGGTGGCGCAGCACGGCGTGAACAGCTTCAAGCACTTCATGGCCTACAAGCACGCGATCATGGCCGCCGACGACACCCTGGTGGCCAGCTTCGAGCGCTGCCTGCAACTGGGCGCGGTGCCCACCGTGCATGCGGAGAATGGCGAGCTGGTCTACCACCTCCAGCAAAAGCTGCTGGCCCAAGGCATCACCGGCCCCGAGGCGCACCCGTTGTCGCGCCCCTCGCAGGTCGAGGGCGAGGCCGCCAGCCGTGCCATCCGCATCGCCGAAACGCTGGGCACGCCGCTGTACCTGGTGCATGTGTCCAGCCAAGAGGCGCTGGACGAGATCACCTATGCCCGGGCCAAGGGTCAACCGGTGTACGGCGAGGTGCTGCCGGGCCACCTGTTGATCGACGACAGCGTCTACCGCCACCCCGACTGGGCCACCGCCGCCGGCCACGTGATGAGCCCGCCGTTCCGCCCGCGCGAGCACCAGGAAGCCCTGTGGCGCGGCCTGCAATCGGGCAGCCTGCACACCACCGCCACCGACCACTGCTGTTTCTGCGCCGAGCAGAAGGCCATGGGCCGCAACGACTTCAGCCGCATCCCCAACGGCACTGCCGGCATTGAGGACCGCATGGCGGTGCTGTGGGACGCGGGGGTCAACAGCGGTCGTCTGTCGATGCATGAGTTCGTCGCGCTGACTTCCACCAACACCGCGAAGATCTTCAACCTGTTCCCGCGCAAGGGCGCGATCCGCGTCGGCGCAGACGCCGATCTGGTGCTATGGGACCCGCAAGGCAGCCGCACGATCTCGGCGCAGACCCACCACCAGCGGGTCGATTTCAACATCTTCGAAGGCCGCACCGTGCGCGGCATCCCCAGCCACACCATCAGCCAGGGCCGGGTGCTCTGGGCCGATGGCGACCTGCGCGCCGAGCCAGGCGCGGGTCGCTACGTGGAGCGCCCACCCTACCCCTCGGTGTACGAGGTGCTGGGTCGACGCGCCGAGCTGCAGCGGCCCACCCCGGTCAACCGCTGAAAAGCCCAGAGAGGCAGGGGCAAGCCCACACCTCCTGGCGGAGCGGGCTTGCCCCGCGATGGGCTGCGATGCAGCCCCAGAACAGCCCCAACCGAAGTTGACTGCCATCCCCTGAACGGACGCGCGACTCCCCTCGCCCATCCAATAAAAAGAGAGAGGCTACAACCGTGATCGACGCCCTGAAGCACCTGCCGCGCCCCCGCGCCGGCAGCGACCAACTGAACCAAGCCTTCACCGACCTCGCCCCGCCGCTGACCGCGCGCCAGGCCGCCGTGGAAAGCGCGCGCTGCCTGTACTGCTACGACGCCCCCTGCGTCAACGCCTGCCCCAGCGAGATCGACATCCCGTCCTTCATCCACCGCATCAGCGACGAAAACCTGCAAGGCGCCGCCGAACGCATCCTCTCGGCGAACATCCTCGGCGGCAGTTGCGCCCGCGTCTGCCCCACCGAGATCCTCTGCCAGCAGGCCTGCGTGCGCAACAACGCCCAGGAGTGCGCACCGGTGCTGATCGGCCAGTTGCAACGCTACGCCCTGGACAACGCCCACTTCAGCGAACACCCCTTCCAGCGCTCGCCCGCCACTGGCAAGCGCATCGCCGTGGTCGGCGCCGGCCCCGCCGGGCTGTCCTGCGCCCACCGCCTGGCGCTGCACGGGCATGACGTGGTGATCTTCGAGGCCAGTGAAAAAGCCGGCGGCCTCAACGAATACGGCATCGCCCGCTACAAGCTGGTGGACGACTACGCCCAACGCGAGGTGGAGTTCCTACTGGGTATCGGCGGCATCGAGATCCGCCACGGTCAGCGCCTGGGCGCCAACCTGAGCCTGGCCGAACTGCGCGAGCAGTACGACGCGGTGTTCCTCGGCCTGGGCCTGAACGCCGTGCGCCAACTGGGCCTGGCCGACGAAGAAGCCCCCGGCTTGCTGGCCGCCACGCAGTACATCCGCGAACTGCGCCAGGCCGATGACCTCAGCCAACTGCCGCTGGCCGACCGCTGCCTGGTGCTCGGCGCGGGCAACACCGCCATCGACATGGCCGTGCAGATGAGCCGCCTGGGCGCGCGCGACGTCAACCTGGTGTACCGCCGCGGCCCGGCCGACATGGGCGCCACCGGCCACGAGCAGGACATCGCCAAGGCCAACCAGGTACGCCTGCACACCTGGGCGCGCCCCGACGCGGTGCTGCTGGATGACCACGGCTGCGTGAGGGGGATGCGCTTCGTGCGCACCGAACTGCGCGACGGCCGCCTGTGCGACACCGCCGAGGCCTTCGAACTGGCCGCCGACGCGATCTTCAAGGCCATTGGCCAATGCTTCGACGACGCCAGCCTCAGCGACCCGCAGGCCACGCAACTGGCCCGCGACGGCGAGCGCATCCGTGTCGATGCGCAGATGCGCACCAGCCTGCCTGGCGTGTACGCCGGCGGCGACTGCACCGCGCTGGGCCAGGACCTCACCGTCCAGGCCGTGCAACACGGCAAGCTGGCCGCCGAAGCCATCCATGCCCAACTCATGCTCAACGTGGAGGCTGCGTAAATGGCCGACTTGTCCATCGAATTCGCCGGCATCAAGGCGCCCAACCCCTTCTGGCTGGCCTCCGCGCCGCCGACCGACAAGGCCTACAACGTGGTCCGCGCCTTCGAGGCCGGCTGGGGTGGCGTGGTCTGGAAAACCCTCGGTGAAGACCCTGCCGCAGTCAACGTGTCGTCGCGCTACTCGGCGCACTACGGCGCCAACCGCACGGTGCAGGGCATCAACAACATCGAGCTGATCACCGACCGCTCGCTGGAAATCAACCTGCGCGAAATCACCCAGGTGAAGAAGGACTGGCCCGACCGCGCGCTGGTGGTGTCGCTGATGGTGCCGTGCGTGGAGGAGTCATGGAAGTTCATCCTGCCGCTGGTCGAAGCCACCGGCGCCGACGGCATCGAGCTGAACTTCGGCTGCCCGCACGGCATGCCCGAACGCGGCATGGGCGCGGCGGTCGGCCAGGTGCCGGAGTACGTGGAGATGGTCACCCGCTGGTGCAAGACGCACTGCTCGCTGCCGGTGATCGTCAAGCTCACCCCGAACATCACCGACATCCGCCAGTCGGCGCGCGCCGCGCACCGAGGCGGGGCCGACGCGGTGTCGCTGATCAACACCATCAACTCGATCACCAGCGTCGACCTGGACCGCATGGTCGCCCACCCGATCGTCGGCGACCAGAGCACCCACGGCGGCTACTGCGGCTCGGCGGTCAAGCCGATCGCCCTGAACATGGTCGCCGAGATCGCCCGCGACCCGGAAACACGCGGGTTGCCAATCTGCGGCATTGGCGGTATCGGCAGTTGGCGCGACGCCGCCGAGTTCATCGCCCTGGGCAGCGGCGCGGTGCAGGTGTGCACGGCGGCGATGCTGCATGGCTTTCGTATCGTCGAGGACATGAAGGACGGCCTGGCGCGCTGGATGGACCAGCATGGGCACGCGAACCTGGAGGCGTTCCGTGGCCAGGCAGTGGGGCACACCACCGACTGGAAGTACCTGGACATCAACTACAAGTCGGTGGCGCGCATCGACCAGGACGCCTGCATCGGCTGTGGGCGCTGCCATATCGCCTGCGAGGACACCTCGCACCAGGCCATCGCCAGCACGCCCAAGGCCGACGGCAACCATGCCTACAGCGTGATCGAGGAGGAATGCGTGGGTTGCAACCTGTGCCAGATCACGTGCCCGGTGGAGGATTGCATCGAGATGGTCGCGCAGGATACCGGCAAGCCGTATCTGAATTGGACGCAGGACCCGCGTAACCCCTATCGCGAGGCCAGTTGATAAGGCGGCGTCAGTGCCGGCTCCGCGACAGGGCCGGCACAGTCCCCTCAAGGCTCCAGCCCAATCCCCCGCAGTATCACCTCGGTCACCGTCTGCACCGCCTTCTCGAACGCCATGTCCGACAACGGCTCCCCGGCATTGAGCACCTGCACCTGGTAACCGAAATCCGCGTAATGCTGGGTCGAGGCCCAGATCATGTACAGCAGCGCCGAAGGCTCCACCGCGAGGATGCGCCCCTCCTCCACCCAGCGACGGATCTTCGCCTCCTTGAGTTGCGCCCACGGCACCAGGCTGTCGTCCAGGCTCGCGCCGAGCAGCGGCGCGCCGTGCAGCATCTCTTCGGCCCAGATCTTCGAACCCAGCGGGCGCGAGCGCGAATGGCCCATCTTGGCGCGGATGTAGCTGGTCAGCACCACGCGCGGGTCGTCGAAGCGCTCGAAGCACAGGGCGTCCTGCTTCCAGACCTCGAGCAGGTCCTGAAGCACGGCGCGGTAGAGGTCGTCCTTGGTGCTGAAGTAGTAGTGCAGGTTGGAGCGCGGCAATTCGGCCTGTTCGGCGATGTCACCCATGGAGGTGGCGGCGAAGCCTTTCTCGGCGAACAGTTGCTCGGCGGCCACGAGGATTTTCTCGACGTTGCGCCGGCGGATCTCGATCTTGTGGTTGGCCATGGGCGGTCCGAAAGCGGGAGGAACCGGTCAAGGCTAACAGTTTTGCGAGGGCGGTGCTGGCCCCGCGATAGGGCCCTGCGCTCAGGCACAACTCGCCCGATCACGCACCGGGCACTGCGCCCGATGCAAATTCAACGCGGTATTGATGATGCCGATATGGCTGAACGCCTGCGGGAAATTCCCCAGCATGCGCTGCCCGGCGGGGTCGTACTGCTCGGCCAGCAGGCCCACGTCATTGCATAGCCCGGCCAGGCGCGCGTACAGCGCCTGGGCCTCGCCCTGCCGACCGAGCAGCACGTACACGTCCGCCAGCCAGAACGAACACACCAGGAACGTGCCCTCCCCCGGCGTCAGGCCATCGCTGCAGCGATCGCTGTCGTAGCGCAGCAGCAGGCCGTTGCGCAGCAGGCGTTGCTCGACCTGTTCCAACGTGCGCAGAAAACGGGGGTCGTCAGCGGGCAGGAAGCCGGTCAAGGCAATGTGCAGCAGGCTGGCATCCAGTTCACGCGAGCCATAAGCCTGGACGAAGAAACGGCCGCTCGCATCCAGGCCCTGGGCGCACACGTCGGCGTGAATTTCGTCGGCCACCCGTCGGTAGTGGCGCCCGCGCTCGCGGTCTTCCTCGGTGGTCTCGGCCAGGCTTGCGGCACGGTCGAAGGCCACCCAGGCCATGACCTTGGAATGCACGAAATGCTGGCGCCCGCCGCGCACCTCCCAAATGCCTTCGTCCGGCTCACGCCAGATGCGTTCGACATACGGCATGATCAGCCGGGCGATCGCCGAGCTGCGCGGGTGGCGCGGCAGGCCGCCCTTGATCGCCTGGGTCATGGCGTCGGCGACCTCGCCATAGATGTCCAGCTGACGCTGCTCGGAGGCGGCGTTGCCGACCCGCACCGGGCGCGACTGCTCGTAGCCGGCCAGCCACGGCAGGGTGTACTCCTGCAAGTCGCGCTCGCCGGCCAGGCCGTACATGATCTGCATCTGCTCGGGGTTGCCGGCCACCGAGCGCAGCAGCCATTCGCGCCAGGCCTGGGCCTCGTCGAAATAGCCCAGGTTCATGAACGCCAGCAAGGTCATGGTGGCGTCGCGCAGCCAGCAGTAGCGGTAGTCCCAGTTGCGCTCGCCGCCCAGGCGCTCGGGCAACGAGGTAGTGGCGGCGGCGACGATGCCGCCGGTGGGGGCGTAGGTGAGCGCCTTGAGCGTCAGCAGGGAGCGGCGGACCAGGTCGCTGTAGGGGCCGACATCCGGACAACGGGCGGCGAAGGCCTGCCACTGTTCCAGGGTGTGCGACAGCGCCTGGTCGGCATCGAAGCCGGGCTGGTCGGGCAGGTGCGAGGGTTGGTGGCGCAGGGCGAACACCTGGCGCTCCCCGGCGCGCAGGCGAAAGCGGCAGACGCTGTGGTGATCGCGGGCATGCAAGGCCACGGTGCTGTCGAGGATCAAGCGGTCGGGACCGGCCACGGCGCTCAACGTCAGGGGGGCGGTTTTTTCCACCCAGGGCACGCTGCGGCCATAGTCGAAGCGCAGCACCAGGTCCATCTCGAACGCGGTCTCGCCGGCCAGGCCCTCGACGATGCGCAGCACCGCATTGGGTTCGCCCAGCGGCATGCAGTCGAGCACGCGGGCCCGGCCATGGGCAGTGGCCCAGGTGGTTTCCAGCACCAGGGTGTCGTCGAGGTAGCGGCGCTGGGTGTGTTCGATCGGGTCGCAAGGGGCCAGGCGCCAACGGCCGTTTTCCTCGTTGCCCAGCAGTGCGGCGAACACCGCCGGGGCGTCGAAGCGTGGCAGGCACAGCCAGTCGAGGGAGCCGTCGCGGCTGACCAGGGCGGCGCTGCGGCAGTTGCCGAGCAGGGCGTAGTCTTCGATTCGAGCGGGCATTGAGGCTCCTTTTTTGCGAACACCGCGATAGGGCCGGTGCGGCTCATCCCAGGTTGTGCCACTCACGCTTGTCACGGCTGAGCAGTTCGTTACCCGCCTCAGGCCCGTCTTCGCCCGCGGCGTATTCATGCACCTCGCCACCACTGGCCCAGGCGTCGAGGAACGGCTGCACCGCGCGCCAGCCGTTCTCGATGTTGTCGGCGCGCTGGAACAGGGTCTGGTCGCCGGTCAGGCAGTCGTAGATCAGCGTCTCGTAGCCGGTGGCCGGGGTCATCTTGAAGAAGTCCTTGTAGGCAAAGCCCAGCTCGACGTTCTCCATCACCAGCTCCGGCCCCGGGCGCTTGGCCTGCAGGTCGAACCACATGCCTTCGTTGGGCTGGATCTGGATCTTCAGGTAGTTCGGCTTCGGCCGCTCCAGCTCGCTCTCACGGAACTGCGCATAGGGCGCGGGCTTGAAGCAGATGGCGATTTCCGTGTCGCGCACGCTCATGCGCTTGCCGGTGCGCAGGTAGAACGGCACCCCGGCCCAGCGCCAGTTGTCGATCATCACCTTGAGCGCGACGAAGGTCTCGGTCTGGCTGCGCTCGGCGACGTTGGCCTCCTCACGGTAGCCGGGCACGCGCTTGCGGCCCTGCTTGCCGGCCACGTACTGGCCACGCACCGAGTTTTTCAGCGCCATCTTCTGCGACCACGGGCGGATGGCGCCCACCACCTTGGCCTTCTCGCTGCGCACCGCATCGGCGCCGAAGGCGGCCGGCGGCTCCATGGCGACCATCGCCAGCAACTGGAACAGGTGGTTGGGCACCATGTCGCGCAACGCGCCAGTGTTGTCATAGAAGGCGCCGCGGGTCTCGACGCCAACGGTCTCAGCGGCGGTGATCTGCACGTGGTCGATGTAGTGGTTGTTCCAGAACGATTCGAACAGGCCGTTGGAAAAACGGCTGACCAGGATGTTCTGCACCGTCTCTTTGCCCAGGTAGTGGTCGATGCGGTAGATCTGCCGCTCGTTCATCACCTTGAGCAGGCAGGCATTGAGTGCCTCGGCGCTGGCCAGGTCGGTGCCGAAGGGCTTCTCCACCACCACCCGGCGAAAACCGCCCGCCGACTCATCCAGCAGCCCGGCCTCGCCAAGGCGCTGGGCGACCTCCGGGAAGAAACGCGGTGAAGTGGCCAGGTAGAAGATCGCGTTGCCGTGACGGGTCTTGGCGATGCGCTGGGCGATGGCGGTGTAGGTGGCCGGGTCGAGGAAGTCACCGGTCTGGTAGTCCAGGCGCTTGGCCAGTCGCGCCCAGAGGTTTTCGTCCAGGCAGCGGGCGGCGGCTTCGCGGCCCTGGTCGCGCTCGGCCATGAAGGCGTGCAGGCGCGCGGCGAACTGCTCGGCGCTGTTGGCGTTGTGGTCGACGCCAACGATACGCAGGTTGCGGTCCAGCAGGCCGTCGCGGCTGAGGTTGTACAGCGCCGGCATCAGCAGGCGCTTGACCAGGTCGCCGTTGGCGCCGAACAGGAACAGGGTGCAGGGTGGCGCGGCGGGGATCGTCGATTTGCTCATCGGCCTTTCTTCTCGACGTGCCCGCCGAAGCCCAGGCGCATGGCCGACAGCACCTTGTCGCCGAACGTGCCTTGCTGCTGGCGCGAGCGGAAGCGGGCGAACAGCGCGCTGGACAGCACCGGCACCGGCACCGCCTGCTCGACCGCGGCGTCGATGGTCCAGCGCCCTTCGCCGCTGTCGGACACCGCGCCGCTGAACTGCGCCAGTTGCGGGTCGGCCACCAGGGCGTCGGCGGTGAGGTCGAGCAGCCAGGAGGTAACCACGCTGCCGCGGCGCCAGACCTCGGCGATCTCGGCCACGTCCAGGTCAAAGCGCTGGTCTTGCGGCAACTCGGGCCCGCCCTTGCTGCGCAGCAGGTCGAAGCCTTCGGCGTAGGCCTGCATCAGGCCGTACTCGATGCCGTTGTGCACCATCTTCACGTAGTGCCCGGCACCTGCGGGGCCGGCATGGATGTAGCCATGCTCGGCGCGCTGGTGCTCGCCTTCGCGGCCCTGGGTGCGGGGGATGTCGCCAACGCCCGGGGCCAGGGCCTTGAACAGCGGCTCCAGGCGCTCGAACACGGCCTGCTCGCCGCCGATCATCATGCAGTAGCCGCGCTCCAGGCCCCACACACCGCCGGAGGTGCCGACGTCCAGGTAATGCAGGCCGCGCTTGGCCAGCTCGACGGCGCGGCGCATGTCGTCCTTATAGAAGGTGTTGCCACCGTCGATGATCGCATCGCCTGGCTCCAGCAGTTCGGCCAGTTGGGCGATGGTCTGCTCGGTGGGCTCGCCTGCCGGGAGCATCACCCACACCGCACGCGGCGCCTTGAGCTTCTGGATCAATGCTCCAAGGTCGTGCGCGCCCTGGGCACCCTCGCCTTCCAGTGCGTTCACCGCGTCGCGGTTACGGTCGTGGACCACGGTGCGGTGGCCTGCGCGCATCAGCCGTCTTGCGATATTGCCGCCCATGCGGCCCAGCCCGACGATTCCCAGTTGCATGTGCCGATGCTCCCCTTAGAAATGGATGACAACGCGGTTCAGCTGTTCAGGTTAGTCCAGCGCCTGGCCCGAGGGTTCAGCGACGAACGGCGCGACAACGATAAACAAAAAAGTTCCCACGGGCCGGGAAAGAATTCAGAATGCGCGCCGCGTGAGCGTCTAAGCTCGATATTGTCACCAGCCAAACCGCGAGGTGTGTTCATGGGTACCTATATGCCTGCCACTCCCACCCAGACCCTCTACGTCACCGTGCGCCGTGATGAGCTGCGCCAGTTGAAGGATGAGCGTGAGCAGCTGCGCCAACAGGTCGCACAGTTGAACCTGCAACTGGAACAGGCCCGCGCCGAGGCCAAGGCCCTGCGTACCTGACGCGCCCAGCACCCCTTTCCCGCGACCACAGGTACCGTGCTGCTGTAAGCCTGTGGAAGCGTATTTGTTGTGTGTCACTACCGGCCCTATCGCGGGGCGGGCCTGCTCAAGTGCCGCTCTCGAGATCGGCACGGCACCTGTAGGAGGGAGCTTGCCCCGCGATGAGGCCGACGCTGGCAGCACAAAGCGCGCCCCCTGCCCCCTTCGCCCGCCCAACGCACCATAGCGGGGCAAACCCGCCCTGTTTGCACGCACCCGCTCGCCCCATTTTCAACCGTTCGTCAGAACCGTTCACATCTTGTGACATCCGCCAACGTTTGCGTCTAACTCGCCTCATAACAAAAGTGACCAACGGGTCACTTCTTTATCCCCACCTCTCCTACACTCGGGATTCGGCTCGCAAATTGCTCGGAACAATCGACGGAAAAAAGTCGAACTTTCCAAATTGCGGGCAGGTCAGGAAGTAAGTAGGCCGTTGCAAAGGGACTTCCCCAGCCAGGCCCACCCACCCCACCCGTCCAACGCTTTCGGCCGGAATGCCGATAGCGCCGTGCCTGCGCGCACGATCCAGGGGCAAGGACCGCACGACGAAGACCAGAGAACCAGAGAGACCAAGACGAGATAAACGCAAACGGGTGCCAGCCACCCGCCAATAGGGACGGAGAGACGTATGATCAGTGCCGCTGTCGAACCCCACGTAGATGCATTCCACCCGGACAACCGCGAGCCGCTCCAGCCGGACTTCGCCACGACAGCCAAGGCCCCCGGCGCCCAGCGCCAGCACAACCCGCACAAGCGCAAGATCCTGTTCGTCACCTCGGAGATCGCCGACCTGGTCAAGACCGGCGGCCTGGGCGACGTCTCGGCCGCGCTGCCACGCGCCTTGGCCCACCTGCACGATGTGCGCGTGCTGATCCCCGGTTACCGTCAGGTGATGGAAAGCGACAACCCCATCCACATCGTCGGCGAACTCGGCGGCCACGCGGCGCTGCCACCGTGCAAGATCGGGCGCATGGACCTGGTCGACGGCCTGGTGATCTACGTGCTGATCTGCCCTGAGCTGTACCTGCGCGACGGCACCCCCTATGGCGCCAACAATGGCCGCGACTGGCCCGACAACCATATCCGCTTCGCCCGCCTGGGCCTGGCCGCCGCGGAAATCGCCGCCGGTGAAGGCATGGCCCACTGGAAACCCGACCTGGTGCACGCCCACGACTGGCCCGCCGGCCTGGCCCCGGCCTACATGCACTGGCGCGGGCTGAACACACCGACCCTGTTCACCATCCATAACCTCGCCTACCAGGGCGTCTACAACCGGGGCTGCAGCCCGGAGCTGGCGATCCCCGAACACGCCATGCAGCAGGAAGGCATGGAGTTCTACGGCAAGCTGTCATTCCTCAAGGCGGGGCTGGCCTACTCCAGCCACATCACCACGGTCAGCGCC
This sequence comes from Pseudomonas entomophila, assembly GCF_029193575.1. Lineage (GTDB taxonomy): Bacteria > Pseudomonadota > Gammaproteobacteria > Pseudomonadales > Pseudomonadaceae > Aquipseudomonas > Aquipseudomonas entomophila_G. The sequence goes on from NZ_JARGCS010000019.1 coordinate 49,835, forward strand.
ACCTACGCTCGCGAGATCACCACCCCGGAATTCGGCTGCGGCCTGGACGGTTTCCTCGCCAGCAAGGCCCAGCAAGGCCTGCTCGGCGGCATCCCCAACGGCATCGACGAAAGCTGGGATTCGGCCACGGACCAGCACCTGCAACACACCTTCAGCCTCAACGACTGGGACGGCAAGGCGCGCAACGCCGCCGAGGTGCGCACGCTGTTCGGCCTGGAGGCGTCCGACGGGCCGCTGTTCGCGGTGGTCTCACGCCTGGTCTACCAGAAGGGTCTGGACCTGACCCTGGGGGTGGCCGACTACATCGTCGAACAAGGCGGCCAGATCGCCATCATCGGCCGTGGCGAACCGGAGGAAGAACAGGCCATGCGCGAGCTGGCCCAACGTCACCCAGGGCGCATCGGGGTCAATATCGGTTTCAACGAGACCGACGCCCGACGCATGTTCGCCGGCAGCGACTTCCTGCTCATGCCTTCACGCTACGAGCCGTGTGGGCTGAGCCAGATGTACGCGCAGCGCTACGGCTCGCTGCCGGTGGCACGCAACACCGGCGGGCTGGCCGACACCATCGAGAACGGCGTCACCGGGTTTCTGTTCGACGCGTCGACCGTGGAAAGCTACCGCGAGGCATTGGCCCGGGCCTTCTACGTGTATGGCAAGAAAGACCTGCTGCACGCCATGCGCTGCCTGTCCATGACCCAGCCGTTCAACTGGTGCCAGGCCGTGGAGCCCTACGCCCGCCTGTACGAGGAACTGGCACACCAGGTACAGAGCGCCCGCTACTGAACGAGAGGTTCGAAGATGCACAGACATGGCGCACAGCAGTTGGACGCCACGTCGGCGCGCTTCGCCCTCTGGGCGCCGGATGCGCGCAGCGTGAGCTTGCAACTTAGCGGGCAACCGCCCCTCGAGATGCTTCCCGAGGGCGACGGCTGGTTCGTGGCCGTCGCGCCCTGCGCGGCGGGCCAGCGTTACCACTACCGGGTCGATGACGAGCTCGAGGTGCCCGACCCCGCCTCGCGCTGGCAGCCCGAAGGCGTGCACGGCCCCAGCGAGGTGGTGGATGTCAGCGATTACCCCTGGCAGCACCCCTGGCAAGGCCGGCCCTGGCACGAAGCGGTGATCCAGGAACTGCACGTCGGCGTGCTCGGCGGTTACCCGGGCGTGGCCCGGCAGTTGCCGCGCCTGGCGAGCCTGGGCATCAGCGCCATCGAACTGATGCCCATCCAGCAGTTCCCCGGCGAACGCAACTGGGGCTATGACGGCGTGCTGCCGTTCGCCCCACAGCACAGCTACGGCCGACCGCAAGCGCTGTGCCAGTTGGTCGACCAAGCCCATGGCCACGGCCTGATGGTGCTGCTGGACGTGGTCTACAACCACTTCGGCCCCGAGGGCAATTTCCTCCACCGGTACGCCAGCCCGTTCTTCCGTGACGACCGCCAGACCCCCTGGGGCGCGGCCATCGACTTTCGCCGCCGCGAGGTGCGCGAGTTGTTCATCCAGAACGCCCTGATGTGGCTGTGCGACTACCGCATCGACGGCCTGCGCCTGGACGCCGTGCACGCCATCGACCAGCCGGATTTTCTCGTCGAGCTGGCCCAGCGCGTGCGCGCCGCCATCGAGCCCGGGCGCCAGGTGTGGTTGGTACTGGAGAACGAACACAACCAGGCGACGCTGCTCGAGCAGGGCTTCGATGCCCAGTGGAACGACGACGGCCACAACGCCCTGCACGTGCTGCTGACCGGCGAGACCGAAGGCTACTACGCCGATTACCAGGAACGCCCCATCGCCCACTTGGCGCGCTGTCTGGGTGAAGGCTTCGCCTTCCAGGGCCAGCCCAACCGCCACGGCACCCCACGCGGCGAGCCCAGCGGCCACCTGCCGCCGACCGCCTTCGTGCTGTTCCTGCAGAACCATGACCAGATCGGTAACCGCGCCCTGGGCGAGCGCCTGGGCCGGTTGTGTTCGCCGCAAGCGCTGCGCGCGGCGACCGGCCTGTTGCTGCTGGCGCCGATGATCCCGCTGCTGTTCATGGGCGACGAGGAAGGCAGTTGCCGACCGTTCCTGTTCTTCACCGACTTCCACGATGAACTGGCCGACGCCGTGCGCGAAGGCCGGCGGGGCGAGTTCGCCCAGTTCGCCGCCTTCGCCGACCCGGCACGCCGCGCACAGATCCCCGACCCCAACGCCGCCTCGACCTTCGACGCCTCGCGCCCCACCGCCGAGGAGGTGTTGGCCGGTTGGCACGGCCTGTACCAGCAACTGCTGGACACCCGCCGCCGCCAGGTGATCCCGCGCCTGCCCGGCAGCCGCGCGCTGGGCGCCGAGGTGCTCGGCGAGCATGCCCTCACCGCGCGCTGGCGCTTGGGCGACGGCAGCGAACTGCGCATCGACCTGAACCTCGGCGCCAGCGCACAGCCAGTGGCCCTGCCCGACGCCCGCGCACGTCTGTTCGACAGCAGCGACAACGCCCACCCCGACTCCAGCCTGGCCGCGCACAGTTGCGTGGTCAGCCTGCTAGCCCCCGGCCAGGAGGCCCCATGAGCGAATTGCTGCACCGCCTCGCCGCCCAGGCCGGGCTGGCCCGTGACTGGGTCGATGCCAACGACCGCCCGCAGCAGGTCAGCGACGACGCCCTGCGCCGGGTGCTCGCAGGCCTCGGCCACCCCGCCCACGACGAGCGCGCCGTGGCCGCCAGCCTCCAGGCCCTGGCGCTGGCCGAGGACAGCGACCACCTGCCGCCGCTGCTCACCGTCGAGGTCGGCCAGCCCCTGGCGCTGGCGCAATGGTTCGCCGCCGGCAGCCCGGTGCGCGGCACCCTGGAAGACGGCAGCCCCCTGCACATCGCCCTCGACGGCGAAGCACGGCTGCCCGGCGGGCTGCCCCTGGGCTACCACCACCTGGACATCGACGGCCGTCGCTTCACCGTCGCCGTCGCCCCGCCACGCTGCTACAGCCTGGCCGATGCCGTGGCGCAACCACCGGCACGCTGCTGGGGCCTGGCGGTGCAGCTCTACAGCCTGCGCCGCCCCGGCGATGGTGGCTACGGCGATTGCCTGGCCCTCGAACAGCTGGCCCGCGCCGCCGCCGAGCGTGGCGCCGATGCCCTGGCGATCAGCCCGATCCACGCGCTGTCGGCCTTCGACCAGCTGCACTACAGTCCCTACTCGCCCTCCAGCCGGCTACTGCTCAACACCCTGTACGCCAGCCCCGCCGCGCTGCTCGGCGAGCGCGCGGTGCGCATGGCCATCGAGGCCTGCGGCCTGGAGCAGACCCTCGAAGACCTCGAACAACACCCACTGGTCGACTGGCCCCGCGCCGCCGATGCCCGCCTGCGACTGCTCGCGGCGCTGTACAAGGACTTCAGCCAAGGCGCGCACCCGCTGCGCGAAGACTTCGACAGCTTCCGCCAAGCCGGCGGCCAGGCCCTGGAGCACCACTGTCGCTTCGAAGCGCTGCAGGCCGAGGCCGTCGAACAGGGCCTGGGCGCCGACTGGCGGCGCTGGCCCAGCGCCTGGCACGACCCTTACCACCCCGAGGTCGAGGCCTTTGCCGCCAGCTACCCGGCACGCGTCGAGTTCCAGGCGTTCTGCCAGTGGCTCACCGAGCGCGGCCTGCAACGTGCCCAGGAGGCGGCGCGTGGCAATGGCATGGCCATCGGCCTGATCGCCGACCTGGCGGTGGGCGCCGACGGCGCCGGCAGCCAGGCCTGGAGCCGACAGGACGAACTGCTGGCCGACCTCAAGGTCGGCGCCCCACCCGACATCCTCAACCGCGCCGGGCAGGACTGGGGCATCTGCGCCTTCTCGCCCCAGGGCCTGAAGCGCAACGGCTACCGCGCCTTCATCGAGATGCTGCGGGCCAACCTGGCCCACGCCGGCGGCTTGCGCATCGACCATGTGATGGGCCTGCGCCGCCTGTGGCTGATCCCGCGTGGCGCGACACCCCGCGAAGGCGCCTACCTGCACTACCCACTGGACGACCTGCTGCGCCTGCTGGCCCTGGAGTCGGTGCGTCACCAGGCGGTGATCCTCGGCGAAGACCTCGGTACGGTGCCCGAAGGCCTGCGCGAACAGCTGGCGGCCAAGGCGGTGCTGGGCATGCGCGTGCTGCCCTTCGAGCAAACCTCGCCGGGCCGGTTCAAGCCGATCCTCGACTGGCCCGACAGCGCCCTGGCCACCACCGGCACCCACGACCTGGCACCGCTGGCCGGCTGGCTCAAGGCCCGCGACATCGACTGGAACCACCGCCTGCACCTGATCGACGCCGCCACCGAACTGCACTGGCGCCACGAACGCCAGGCCGAGCGCGACGGCCTGCGCCATACCCTGGAGAGCAACTACGGGCCACTACACGACGACGAGGCCGTGATCGACGCGGCCATCCGCTACGTCGGCCACACCCGCGCGCCGCTGGTGCTGGTGCCGCTGGAAGACCTGCTGGGCAACGACGAGCAACCCAACCTGCCCGGCACCACCGACGGCCACCCCAACTGGCGGCGGCGCTTCGCCCACCCGGTGCGTGAACTGCTCGACGACGAACACGCCGCGCGGCGCCTGGAGCTGCTGGCCCAGGCCCGCGAACAAGCCTGGGAGCGCGACCGATGAAGCCCTTGACCGCGACCCTGCGCCTGCAACTGCACAGCGACTTCACCCTGGATGACGCCGTGCCGCTGGTGCCCTACTTCGCCCGCCTGGGCATCAGCCACCTGTACGCCTCGCCGATCCTCAAGGCGCGCGCCGGCTCGCGCCACGGCTACGATGTGGTCGACCCCACGCAGGTGAACCCGGAGCTTGGCGGCGAGGCGGCGCTGGAGCGCCTGGTGGCCGCCTTGCGCCAGCACGGCATGGGGTTGATCCTCGACACGGTGTCCAACCACATGGCCGTCGGCGGTGCCGACAACCCCTGGTGGCAGAGCCTGCTGGCCTGGGGCCGGCGCAGCCCGTATGCCGAGTTCTTCGACATCCAGTGGCACTCCAGCGACCCACTGCTGGCCGGCCAGCTGCTGTTGCCGTTCCTGGGCAGCGACTACGGCGTGGCCTTGCAGCACGGCGAGATTCCCTTGGGCTTCGACGCCGAGCATGGACGTTTCGAGGTCGCCCACCACGACCACCGTTTCCCGATCTGCCCGCTGGACTACGGGCGCATCCTCGGCCACAGCAGCGAAGCCCCGCTGCGTGCCTTGGCCCAACCGTTCAGCACCCTGCACGATGCCGTCGACCCCCTGGCCGAAGCCCTGCCCCTGCATGCCGAGCTAGCGCGCCTGGCACGCGCCGGCCACGCCGTGGACGACGCCCTGGCGGCCTTCGACAGCCGCACCGAGGCCGGCTTCAAGCGTTTGCACCTGTTGCTGGAACGCCAGACTTACCGCCTGGCCAGTTGGCGCACCGCCGCCGACGACATCAACTGGCGGCGTTTTTTCGACATCAACGAGCTTGGCGGCCTGCGGGTGGAGCGCGCGGTGGTGTTCGAGGCGACGCACGCCAAGCTGTTCGCGTTGATCGCGCGTGGCCTGGTGGACGGCCTGCGCATCGATCACATCGACGGCCTGGCCGACCCGCGCGGCTACTGCCGCAAGCTGCGTCGGCGGGTCGATGGGCTGCTGGCCGAGCGGCCACTGTCGGCGGCACTGGAGCATTTCCCGATCTACGTGGAGAAGATCCTCGGCAGCGACGAACACCTGCACCGCGACTGGCTCACCGATGGCACCACCGGCTACGAGTTCATGAACCAGGTGTCGCTGCTGCAGCACGACCCGGCCGGCGAGGCGCCGCTGACCGAGCTTTGGAGCACGGTCAGCGAACGCCCGCCGTTCGACGAGGAAGTGCGCACGGCTCGCCACTTGGTGCTCAACGCCAGCCTGGCCGGCGACTGCGAATCGGTGGCCCAGGCCCTGCTGCAGGTGGCCCGCGACAACCTGATGACCCGCGACCTGACCCTGGGCGCGATCCGCCGCGCCTTGCAGGCACTGGTCGAGCACTACCCGGTGTACCGCACCTACTTCACGGCCTGCGGCCGCCCGGCCGAGGACGAGGCGTTCTTCCAGCAGGCCCTGGCCGGCGCCCGGCAATCGCTCGGCGAGGCTGACTGGCCGCTGCTCGAACACCTCGAGCGCTGGCTCGGCGGCCAACCCTGGCGCGCGCTTCCGCCAGGTCGCCCACGCAAGCACCTGCGCCATGCTTGCGTGCGCTTCCAGCAGCTCACCGCACCGAGCGCGGCCAAGGCCGTGGAAGACACCGCCTTCTATCGCAGCGCCCGGCTGCTGTCGCGCAACGACGTGGGCTTCGAAGCCGAACGTTTCAGCGCCACGCCCGCGCAATTTCACAACGAAGCCCAGCGCCGCCTGCGCGACTTCCCCGACAACCTGCTGGCCACCGCCACCCATGACCACAAGCGCGGCGAGGATTGCCGCGCGCGCCTGGCGGTGCTCAGTGAACTCGCACCCTGGCTGGCCAGCCGCGTCGAACACTGGCGCGAACTGGCCGCCCCCTTGCGCGTGCAACTCGACGAAGGCCCCGCGCCCAGCCCAGGCGACGAACTGATGCTGTGGCAGACCCTGCTCGGCAGTTGGCCTCTGGACCTGCGCACGGACGACGCCCAAGCCCTGCGCCCGTTCACCGAACGCCTGCGCCAGTGGCAGCAGAAAGCCCTGCGCGAGGCCAAGCTGCGCAGCAGCTGGAGCGCGCCTAACGAAGCCTACGAACACGCCTGCGCGGCCTACCTGGACGGGCTGCTGCTGGAGGCCGAGAACCAGCAGTTGCGCCAGTCGCTGGCCGACGCCGCCGAACGCATCGCCTGCCCTGGCGCGCTCAACGGCCTGGCGCAGTGCCTGTTGCGCATGACCACCCCCGGCGTGCCCGACCTGTACCAGGGTAATGAATACTGGGACCTGAGCCTGGTCGACCCGGACAACCGCCGCCCGGTGGACTACGCTTGCCGACGGGCCAGCCTGAACGACCGCGCCACCCCCGCCGAGCTGCTGTCGCAGTGGCGTGACGGGCGTATCAAGCAGGCCCTGGTCGCCCGCGTGCTAGACCTGCGCCAAGCCCACACCGCGTTGTTCCGTGACGGCGCCTACCTGCCGCTGACCGTGCAGGGCCGCCACGCCGAACAGGTGCTGGCCTTCGCCCGTCTCGGCGAGGGCGAGCGCGCGATCGTCGTCGTGCCACGCCTGGCCAGCGGCCTGCTCGGCGCGGCGCCGACACCCCTGATCCCGGCACAGAACTGGGACGATACCCGGCTGATCCTGCCGTTTGCCTTGTCACCTGCCCATTGCACGGGACTTTTCCCGCACACCGCTGTCAGCCCTTCAAGGGAGCTGATGCTGAGCGCCGTGCTGAATGAGTTTCCGGTCAACCTGTTGATTGAAACTGCATGAACATCAGGAGCGTCGAGATGAGTGTCGAAGAAAAACGTATTCGCGAGTTCGCCTACCAGATCTGGGAGTCGGAGGGTAAGCCCGAAGGCCAGGAAGAACGCCATTGGGACATGGCACGCAAGCTGGCCGAAGCCGAGGCGCTGGCGCCCAAGGCCGCCCCACGCAAGAAGGCCGCGGCCAAGCCCAAGCCTGCGGTCGCTGCCGAGAAGCCTGCAGTGCTGAAGAAGCCGCGCGTGACCAAGAAGCCGGCAGCCGGCTGACCGGCGCCGCGAGGGCAAGCCCCGCGATTGGGCCGCAACGCGGCCCCTCTCCCTGACACCCTTGGCAACCAGAGGACCGCCATGAGCCCGCGCACCCCGAAGAAAACCCGCGCCATCGCCCCCTCACGCCTGCGCGAAGGCCTGCCCTTCCCCCTCGGTGCCACGTGGGACGGCCTGGGCGTGAACTTCGCGCTGTTCTCGGCCAACGCCACCAAGGTCGAACTGTGCCTGTTCGACGCCAGCGGCGAGCAGGAGATCGAACGCATCGAACTGCCCGAATACACCGACGAGATCTACCATGGCTACCTGCCCGACGCGCACCCCGGGCTGGTCTACGGCTACCGCGTCCACGGCCCCTACGAACCGGAGAACGGCCACCGCTTCAACCCCCACAAGCTGCTGATCGACCCCTACGCCAAACAACTGGTGGGCCGCCTGAAATGGTCCGAGGCGCTGTTCGGCTACACCATCGGCCACCCCGACGGCGACCGCTCGTTCGACGAACGCGACAGCGCGCCGTTCGTGCCCAAGTGCAAGGTCATCGACCCGGCCTTCACCTGGGGGCGCGACCAACGCGTGCAGATCCCCTGGGAACGCACCATCCTCTACGAGGCCCATACCCGTGGCATCAGCATGCGCCACCCAGCGGTGCCCGAACACCTGCGCGGCACCTTCGCCGGGCTGGCCAACGACGAGCTGCTGGGGCACATCAAGGAGCTGGGCGTGTCGAGCATCGAGTTGCTGCCGATCCACGCCTTCGTCAACGACCAGCACCTGCTGCAAAAGGGCCTGAACAACTACTGGGGCTACAACAGCATCGCCTTCTTCGCGCCGCACCCCACGTACCTGGCCAGCGGCAAGATCGCCGAGTTCAAGGAGATGGTCGCGCACCTGCACGACGCCGGCCTGGAGGTGATCCTCGACGTGGTCTACAACCACACCGCCGAGGGCAACGAGCTTGGCCCGACCCTGTCGATGCGCGGCATCGACAACGCCTCGTACTACCGCCTGATGCCCGACGACAAGCGCTTCTACATCAACGATTCGGGCACCGGCAACACCCTCGACCTGAGCCACCCCTGCGTCCTGCAACTGGTCACCGACTCGCTGCGCTACTGGGCCGGCGAGATGCACGTGGACGGTTTCCGCTTCGACCTGGCGACCATCCTTGGCCGTTACCACGACGGCTACAGCGAGCGCCACAGCTTCCTCGTCGCCTGCCGACAGGACCCGTTGCTGCGCCAGGTCAAACTGATCGCCGAGCCCTGGGACTGCGGCCCCGGCGGCTACCAGGTGGGCAACTTCGCCCCTGGCTGGGCGGAATGGAACGATCGCTTTCGCGACACCGTGCGTGCCTTCTGGAAAGGCGACGAAGGCCAGCTGGCCGACTTCGCCGCGCGCATGACCGCCTCGGGCGACCTGTTCAACAACCGCGGCCGGCGGCCCTATGCCTCGGTCAACTTCGTCACCGCCCACGACGGTTTCACCCTGCGCGACCTGGTCTCGTACAACGACAAGCACAACGAGGACAACGACGAGAACAACCAGGACGGCACCAGCAACAACCTGTCGTGGAACTGCGGCGTCGAAGGACCGACCGACGACCCGGACATCAACGCCCTGCGCATGCGCCAGATGCGCAACTTCTTCGCCACCCTGCTGTTCGCCCAGGGCACGCCGATGATCGTCGCCGGCGACGAGTTCAGCCGCACCCAGCACGGCAACAACAACGCCTACTGCCAGGACAGCGAGATCGGCTGGGTGAACTGGGACCTGGACGACGACGGCGCGCAACTGCTGGCCTTCGTCAAGCGCTTGAACCGCTTGCGCCTGGCCTACCCGGTGCTGCGCCGTTCACGCTTCCTGGTCGGCGACTACAACGAGGCGATCGGGGTCAAGGACGTCACCTGGCTGGCCCCCGACGGCAGCGAGATGAGTGTCGAGCAATGGGAAGACCCGCACGGCCGTTGCCTGGGCATGCTGATGGACGGCCGTGCCCAAGTCAGCGGCATCGCCCGGCCCGGCGCCGAGGCGACCCTGTTGCTGATCGTCAATGCGCACCACGACACGGTGCCGTTCCTGCTGCCCAGCGTGCCGGAGGGCGACTACTGGAGCTGCCTGGTCGACACCGATCGACCCCAGTTGCGCAAGGCCCAGCACCTGGCGTTCGAGACGACGTTCGAGGTCAAGGGGCGGTCGTTGCTGTTGCTGGCGTTGCAGCGCGAGGAAGAGTGAACCCGGCGACCTCGCTTCGGTCCTAGACTGTAGCTATGCGACAGCCGAGCCTGTGGGAGCAACGGTCTTTGTCGTGCCTGTGCCGGCCCTGTCGCGGGGCAAGCCTGCTCCCACAGGAACCGAGATGCCGCCAAGACGAAGGACTACATCAGGAGTCGTCGTGAACTTCGAAGCCGGCAGCCCAGGTTACGCCAGTGTCGCCCAGGCCCCCGCCGTGCACCGGGTGCGGGTGCTGACCGTGAATACCCACAAGGGCTTCACCGCCTTCAACCGGCGCTTCATCCTGCCGGAGCTGCGCGAGGCGGTGCGCAGCACCCAGGCCGACATCGTGTTCCTCCAGGAGGTGCTCGGCAGCCACGACCGCCACGCCGCGCGCTACCCCGGGTGGCCGCAGACCTCGCAGTACGAGTTCCTCGCCGACAGCATGTGGAGCGACTTCGCCTATGGCCGCAATGCCGTCTACCCGGACGGCCACCACGGCAACGCGCTGCTGTCCAAGTACCCGATCCTCGAACACCGCAACCTCGACGTATCGATCACCGGCCCCGAGCGCCGTGGCCTGTTGCACTGCGTGCTGGACGTGCCTGGCCAGCGCCAGGAGCATGCCATCTGCGTGCATCTCTCATTGCTGGAAAGCCACCGCCAGCAGCAACTGCAACTGCTGGGCAAGCTACTCGACGCCCTGCCCGCCGACGCCCCGGTGATCATCGCCGGCGACTTCAACGACTGGCAACTGCGCGGCAACCGTACCTTGGGCCGCGCGCGCGGCCTGCACGAAGCCTTCGAACGCCATCACGGGCTGCTCGCACGCACCTACCCCGCGCGTTTGCCGCTGCTGCGCCTGGACCGCGTCTACCTGCGCAACGCCGAAAGCCACGCACCGCGGATCCTCGGCCATAAGCCGTGGACCCACCTGTCCGACCACCTGCCACTGACGGTGGAAGTGCGTCTCTAGCAATGTTTCGGCATAGCGCCCTCGCGGCAAAGAACCTTCCCTGCTATCGAAACGTCCATTCCAAGCAAATTCAATGAATTACCCATGCAGACACGCCACCAAGGTGGTTTTAACCGTTTCTTGACGCAAGCCTTGCCGTCTCCTTAGCTGAACATATCGCCCTCTGCGAAAATTTCGCGCCGAGCCTCTAGTTCGCGCCTTTGCGCGCGCCTGGAAGCCCCGCGCGCTGGTTTGGGTCGCCCCTGTTTTCGTGCCGTACAGCTCGTGACATCAGGCCAGGTCTTGGCTGTTACCCACGCCTACAGGAGATCCGCCATGAAACGAGCATCGACCCCCTCGCGTTTCGAGTGCCTGTTCTGCGCGGTTTCCACGTCGCTGCTTCTGGCAACCCCGTTGGAAACCTTCGCACTCGACCTCGACGACGACCCGCCTTTCGCCAACCTGTTGCAGCAGCCGACGTTGCCGCAGTTGTCGCTGGACCCGGTGAGCGCCAGCGGCGTGGGCCTGGGGACGTTGCAAGCGTTTTCCGAGCGGATGGGCGAACGCCACGGCCAGTTGCCGACCGACTTCACCGCCAGCCAGTGGGCGCAGTTCTTCCCCGGCGCCGGGCGGCCGGTGCACCAGGCCCCGGCGCACCTGGAGGCGCCCAGCCAACAGCTGATGGTCGGCCCCGACCTGTTCGTGCGCGAGACCGCCGCGGGCAACGTACACCGCGCCGGGATCTTCGTGGGCCACAACAACCTGCAGAGCAGCTTCAACGGCATGCGCCCGTTGCTGGGCGACAAGCAGCGCAACGCCGTCAACCTGAGCGGCGAAAGCCTGGGGGTGTACTGGAGCATGACCCATGACCAGGGCTGGCACGTGGACGCGGTGGCCATGGGCACGCGCATCGACGTCAATGGCCGCGGCCAAGGCGGCCAGCGCCTGGACGACAGCGGCCATGCGATGACCTTCTCGGTGGAGGGCGGCTTCCCCATCGGCCTGGGCGGCAACTGGGTGATCGAACCCCAGGCGCAGTTGATCAACCAGCAGTTCTTCCCCGGCAACCAGGCCCAGGCCGAAACCTTGCAGGCCTTCGACAGCCAGCCGAGCTGGAGCGGCCGGGTCGGTGCCAAGTTGTCGGCACGCTACGAAGTGCGGGGGATGCCGATCGAACCCTACGTGCGCACCAACGTGTGGTACGACTTCAGCAATGCCGACGCGGTCAAGCTCGACCAGGTGGACAAGATCTCCAGCTCGCGCAGCGCGGCCACGGTGGAGTTGGGCTTGGGGCTGGTGGCGCGGGTCACGCCGACGGTGGCGCTGTTCGTCAGCGCCGACTACAGCAGCGATGTGGATGACAACGACCTGAACGGGTTGATCGGCAGCCTGGGGGTACGGATGCGTTGGTGAGCAGCGAATATGGCGCCCCCCTTGTAGGAGCGGGGCAAGCCCGCTCCAAGGGGATGCGCCGTGACATCAGGCGGGTTTCATCACCAGTACCCCCAGCGGCGGCAGGTTCAGCGCCAACGATAGCGGCTGCCCATGGCTGGCGACGTCCTCACTGGCCACCGTCCCCAGGTTGCCGACATTGCTCCCGGCATACAGCTCGGCATCACTGTTGAGCAACTCCTGCCAACGCTCGCCGAACGGCACGCCGATGCGATACCCCTCGCGTGGCACCGGGGTGAAGTTGGCCACCACCAGCAATGGCTCCCCAGCACCGCTCCAGCGCAGCCAGGCATACACGCTGTTGGCGGCATCGTCGCCGATCAACCACTGGAAACCTTGGGGCTGGCAGTCCTGCTCATGCAGCGCCGGCAGCTCGCGGTACAGCCGGTTGAGGTCGCCCACCAGGCGCTGCACACCTTGGTGCTCGGAGTACTGCAACAGGTACCAGTCCAGTTGCTGGTCGTGGTTCCACTCGCGCCACTGGCCGAATTCGCACCCCATGAACAGCAGCTTCTTGCCCGGGTGCATCCACATGAACGCCAGGTAGGCCCGCAGGTTGGCGAACTTCTGCCAGCGGTCGCCGGGCATCTTGTCGATCAGCGAGTGCTTGCCGTGCACCACTTCGTCGTGGGAGATCGGCAGGATGAAATGCTCGGAATAGGCGTAGATCAGCCCAAAGCTCATTTCGTTGTGATGGTAGGTGCGGTGGACCGGGTCGTTCTGGATGTAGTGCAACGTGTCGTGCATCCAGCCCATGTTCCACTTGTAGGCAAAGCCCAGGCCACCCTGCTGGGTCGGCTGGCTGACGCCGGGCCAGGCGGTGGACTCCTCGGCGATGATCAGCGCGCCCGGGGCCTCATGGGCGGCGATGTCGTTGAGGTGGCGGATGAAGTCGATGGCTTCGAGGTTCTCGCGCCCGCCGTGGCGGTTGGGCACCCACTCGCCGGCCTTGCGCGAATAGTCGCGGTAGAGCATCGAAGCCACCGCGTCGACACGCAAGCCGTCGATGTGGAAGTGCTTGAGCCAGTGCAGCGCCGAGGCCAGCATGAAGCCGCGCACCTCGTTGCGCCCCAGGTTGTAGATCAGCGTGTTCCAGTCCTGGTGGAAGCCTTCCAGGGGGTTGTCGTACTCGTACAGCGCGGTGCCGTCGAAACGCGCCAGGCCGTGCTCGTCGGTGGGGAAATGCGCCGGCACCCAGTCGAGGATCACGCCGATGCCGCCCTGGTGGCAGGCGTCGACGAAGGCGGCGAAGTCCTCGGCGCTGCCGTAGCGCGAGGTGGGCGCGAACAGCGACAGCGGCTGGTAGCCCCAGGAACCGCCGAACGGGTGCTCCATGATCGGCAACAGCTCGATGTGGGTGAAGCCCAGGTCCTGCACGTAGGGCACCAGGCGCTCGGCCAGTTCGCGCCAGGTGTAGAAGCGCGCCACCTCGCCGGTATCGTCCAGTTCGCAGCGCCAGGAGCCGGCGTGCAGTTCGTAGATCGAAAGCGGCGCGCTGTAGGCATGGCGTTGGGCGCGTTGCTGCATCCAGTCGTGGTCGCGCCAGTCGTGGCGCAGGGGGCCGGCGACCTTCGAGGCGGTGCTCGGCGGCAGTTCGGTGGCGCGGGCCAAAGGGTCGGCCTTGAGCGGCAGCACGCCGTCGCGGCCGAGCACTTCGTACTTGTAGGCCTCGCCCTCGCCCAGGCGCGGCACGAACAACTCCCAGACCCCGGCGTTGTGGCGCAGGCGCATGGGGTGGCGGCGCCCGTCCCAGTTGTTGAAGTCGCCCACGACCGAGACGCGACGGGCGTTCGGTGCCCACACCGAGAACAACACGCCCGCGATGCCGTCCACCTGCGTGGGCTGTGCACCGAAGCGCCCGGACAGGTCACGGTGGTTGCCTTCGGCGAACAGGTGCATGTCCATCTCGCCCAGTTGCGGGCCGAAGCTGTACGGGTCTTCGGTGAGCTGTTCGCCACCGGCCCAACCGATTTGCAACTGGTACGGCTGCGCCGCGTTCAGGTGCGCGGTGAACAACCCTGGCAGGCTGCCCTGCACCATGTCGGCGAGCGGGCGGCCATCGTCGCGCGCCACCACCCGTGCGTTGAGCGCAGTGGGCAGGAAGGCGCGGACGAACACGCCGCCCTCGCCATCGCCGTGCGGGCCAAGGACCGCGAACGGGTCGGCGTGCTCGGCGCGCGCCAGGGCATCGATGTCCCTTTGCCGAAGGCCGCCGTTGTCACGCGTACTTGCATTCATCTCACTGCCCCTTTCCATGTCTTCGATAAATAGGCGCCGCGCGCTCCTACACGGCGCGCGTTCACGCTTCGCCCCAGGTGCTGATCAAGCCATGCAAGCCATGCAAAGGCACGGCCAGCCAGCCCGGCCGGTTCTCGGCTTCGTAGGTGATCTCGTAGGCCGCCTTCTCCAGGCAGAACAGCTCCAGCGCGGCGCGCTCGCCCTCGGCCCGTGCCCAGGCATGGGGCATGGCCGCCGTGGCCAGGCCATAGGCCTCGACGAAAGCATGACGCGACTGGTGCAGGTACTGCCGGGCCACCCGTTGCCGGGCTTGCCGCGCAGCGTCCGAGAGGTCGACGCTAGACGCGCTGCGCAGGATCATTGCAGCAGCATAGTCGAAGGAACGCAGCACGCCGCTGACATCCTTGTACGGGCTGTGCTTGGCCCGGCGTTCATCCAACGGACGCGACGGTTCCCCCTCGAAATCGATCAGGTAGGCATCGCCCTGCACCACCAGCACCTGGCCCAGGTGCAAGTCGCCATGCACCCGCATCAGCAACCCACCCTCGGCCTGGCGGGCCAGGTTGTCGACGTGCTGGGCCAGGCCGTCGCGCTGCTGGCGCAGGTCGTCGACCAGGGCCTGGCTGTCGGCGTCGAGGTTGTCGCGGTGCTGCGCCAGCAGGTCCAGCGCATGGTTCAACTCGGCGCTGATCTGCCGGCTCCACCGCTGGCTGTCGGCGCCGCCGCTGACCTGCGGTGCAAAAGCGGCGTCGGCCGTCGGCGCGGCCAGCAACAGGTGCATCTCGCCCAGGCGCTGGCCGAGCAAGGCGGCGAACCCGGCCAGTTCGGCCAGCGCGTCGGTGTGCGCCTCGGGCTTGCCGGTGGTCGGTTCCATTTCGTCGCGGATCGCCCGCTCCAGGGTGTTCTGGGTCCAGTCCCAGGCATCGCCCTGGTTGCTCAGATAGCCCTGGGCGATCATCAGCAGGTGCGGCTCGCCCTGCTCGCTGACCCGGCTGACCCAAGCCAGCAATGGCGAGATATTGGCGAAACCGGCCGCGGTGAGGTAGGCGCTCATCTCCAGTTCCGGGTGGATGCCTGGGTTGACCCGGCGAATCAGCTTGAGCACCGCACGCTCGCCGACCACCACCGAACTGTTCGATTGCTCGGCGCTCAGGTAGCGCACCGCGCTCTGCTCATCCAGCCCCAGCGCTGCGAGTTGCTCGGTGTGTTCGAAGCGCACCTCGCCAGCGGCAGTGGCCAGGCGCAGTCGTTCCTGGCAGGCGCTCAGCACCGCGCGGATGAACGGCTCCTGCACGAAGGCATCGGTGATCAGCCCGACCTGGCGGCCACGGCGCACCCGCGAAAGCGCCAGTTGCTGGGGCAAGGCGCTGTTGATCTGCTCTTCGGGCAGCAGGCCGAACGGCAGTTGGTAGTGGCTGGCTACACCGTCGCTGAGCACCTCCAGCTCGCTGAGCAGCACCGGGGTGGCCGGCGTGCCAAAGCGCACGCCATAGCGAATGCGCACCGCATCGATCGGCCCCTCCTTACCGGCGAACCAGCGCCGCTTGGGCAGGTACTGGGGCAGGATGGCGCCTTCCAGGGTGTCGCTGGACGGCGCTTCGAGCAGTTCCTCGAGGCGCTTGCGCAGCACCAGGGTGGTGAGTTCAGGCAGGCCCTCGGCGGGCTGGATGTGCCAGCTGGGCATGCGGTCGTGGGACGCCAGCAGGAACCAGTAGAAACCATAGGGCGGCAGGGTCAGCAGGAACGGCAGTTGGCCGATCGGCGGGAAGGCGCTGCCGCCGAGCATCTCCACCGGCACCCGCTCGGCGTACTGCGACAGCTCCAGCTCGGCCGCCTGGGCGGCGCGCGAGACGTTGGCCACGCACAGCACGATCTCGCTGTTGCCGTCGGCGTCGGTGTATTCGCGCACGTAGGCGAGGATGCGCCGGTTGCTCGGGGTCAGCATCTTCAGGGTGCCGCGGCCGAAGGCCTTCTGCTGCTTGCGCACCGCGAGCAGGCGCCGGTTCCAGTTGAGCAGCGAATGGGGATCGTGGGCCTGGGCCTCGACGTTGACGGTCTGGTAGCCGTACAGCGGGTCCATGATCGGCGGCAGCACCAAGCGCTGCGGGTCGGCGCGGGAGAAGCCACCGTTGCGGTCCGGCGACCACTGCATTGGCGTGCGCACACCGTCGCGGTCGCCCAGGTAGATGTTGTCGCCCATGCCCAGTTCGTCGCCGTAGTACAGGGTCGGCGTGCCGGGCATCGATAGCAGTAGGCTGGTCAGCAGCTCGATGCGTCGGCGATCGCGTTGCAGCAGTGGCGCCAGGCGGCGGCGAATGCCCAGGTTGATGCGCGCGCGGCGGTCCTCGGCGTAATAGTTCCACAGGTAGTCGCGCTCGCGGTCGGTGACCATCTCCAGGGTCAGTTCATCGTGGTTGCGCAGGAAGATCGCCCATTGGCAGTTGGCGGGGATCTCCGGGGTCTGGCGCAGGATATCGGTGATCGGGAAGCGGTCTTCCATGGCCAGCGCCATGTACATGCGCGGCATCAGCGGGAAATGGAAGGCCATGTGGCATTCGTCGCCATCGCCCTCGCCGAAGTACGGGCGGGTGTCCTCGGGCCACTGGTTGGCTTCGGCCAGGAGCATGCGGTCGGGGTAGTTGGCGTCGATCTCGGCGCGGATCGCCTTGAGCACATCGTGGGTTTCCGGCAGGTTCTCGTTGTTGGTGCCGTCACGCTCGATCAGGTAGGGGATGGCGTCCAGGCGCAGGCCGTCGACGCCGAGGTCGAGCCAGAAGCGCATCACGCCGATCACCGCCTTCATCACCTGCGGGTTGTCGAAGTTGAGGTCCGGTTGGTGGGAATAGAAGCGGTGCCAGAAGTACTGGCCGGCGACCGGGTCCCAGGTCCAGTTGGATTTCTCGGTGTCGAGGAAGATGATCCGCGTGCCGTCGTACTTCTGGTCGTCGTCCGACCACACGTAGAAGTCTCGCGCCTTGCTGCCGGGCTTGGCGTGGCGGGCCCGTTGGAACCAGGGGTGCTGGTCGGAAGTGTGGTTGATGACCAGCTCGGTGATCACCCGCAGGTTGCGCTTGTGCGCCTCGGCGATGAAGCGCTTGGCGTCGGCCAGGTTGCCGTAGTCGGGGTGCACGGCCTTGTATTCGGCGATGTCGTAGCCATCGTCGCGCCGGGGCGAGGGGTAGAACGGCAGCAGCCAGAGGGTGTTGACGCCCAGTTCGGCGATGTAGTCGAGCTTGCTGATGAGGCCGGCGAAGTCGCCGATGCCGTCGTTGTTCGCGTCGTAGAACGACTTGATGTGCAGCTGGTAGATCACCGCGTCCTTGTACCACAGCGGGTCGTCGATGAAGGCTGCCGGGCGGGAACGCTTGGCCATGTGCGACTCCTTTCTGTTCAACGTTTTTCAGCCAGTGCGCGGCTCATCGCGGGGCCGGCCCGCTGCCACGCGTACACCCGGCGCACCGCAAGCCAGCGGGGTACCTGCGGGAGCGGCCTGGCGCCGCGATGGGCTGCGCAGCAGCCCTGGAAGCCCCTAGCGCGCCCGCTCGATCCGCCAGATGCCGAACGGCTGGTGCCAGGGTTCGATGCGCATCCACTGGGTCTTGCCATGCCAGGTCCAGCGATGGCCGTTCATCAGGTCCTCGCCCTGGGTGTCGGCACTGTCGTCCAGCCCCAGTTCCCACAGCGGCAGTTCGAACTGCGCTTCCTGGGCGTTGTGCGGGTCGAGGCTGATGGCCACCAGGATGAAGTTGTCCCGCTCGGGGGTGCGTTTGCCGAAGTACAGGATGTTGTCGTTCCAGCAATTGAAGAACGCCACCCCCAGATGGCTTTGCAGCGCGCGGTTCTGCCGGCGGATGCGGTTGAGCTGGGCGATTTCGGCGACGATGTTGCCGGGCGCGGTGAAGTCGCGCGGGCGGATCTCGTACTTCTCCGAATCCAGGTACTCCTCCTTGCCCGGCAGCGGCGTGCCCTCGCACAGCTCGAAGCCCGAGTACATGCCCCACAGGCCCGAGCCCATGGTCGCCAGGGCGGCGCGGATGAGAAAGCCGGCGCGCCCGGAGGTTTGCAGGAAGTACGGGTTGATATCCGGCGTGTTGACGAAGAAGTTCGGGCGGTAGCAGTGGCTCCACGGCGGCTGGTTGAGCTGCTCGAAGTACTCGCGCAACTCCTGCTTGGTATTGCGCCAGGTGAAGTAGGTGTAGCTCTGCGCGTAACCCACCTTGCCCAGGCGCGCCATCATCGCCGGGCGGGTGAAGGCCTCGGCGAGGAAGATCACCTCCGGGTGCTGGCTGCGCACATTGGCGATCAACCATTGCCAGAACGGCAGCGGCTTGGTGTGCGGGTTATCGACGCGAAAGGTCTTCACCCCCTCCTCGACCCAGCCGAGCACCACATCGCGCAGGGCCAGCCACAGGCTGGGCACGGCCTCGGGCGCGTAGAAATCGACGTTGACGATGTCCTGGTACTTCTTTGGCGGGTTCTCGGCGTAGCGGATGCTGCCGTCGGGGCGCCAGCTGAACCAGCCGGGGTGCTCGCTGAGCCACGGGTGGTCCTGGGAGCACTGGATGGCGAAGTCCAGGGCGATTTCCAGGCCGTGCTCGGCGGCAGCGGCGACCAGGCGACGGAAGTCCTCGCGGCTGCCTAGCTGCGGGTGAATGGCGTCGTGGCCGCCCTCGGGGCTGCCGATGGCGTAGGGGCTGCCGGGGTCGCCCGGCTCGGCCTGGAGCGCGTTGTTGCGGCCCTTGCGGTGCTTGCGGCCAATCGGGTGGATGGGCGGGAAGTACAGCACGTCGAAGCCCATGTCGCGGATCATCGGCAGGCGCTGGTGCACGTCGTCGAAGGTGCCGTGGCGCTGCGCGTCGTCGGTGACCGAGCGCGGAAACAGCTCGTACCAGCTGGCGAACAGCGCGGCCTGGCGATCGACGTCGAGGGGAAACTCCTGGCTGCGGGTGAGGTAGCTGCGGTGCTCGGACTGGCTCATCAGCCGCGCGGTGTCGGGGTGCAGCAACTGGGCCACCTGGTCATCGACGGCCAGGCTCGGCAAGCGCTGCTGGAGCGTTTCGAGTTGTTCGCGCAACAGCCCTTCGCTGCGCTCGAGGCCCTTGCCCAGCAGCAGGCGCCCCTCCTCCAACTCCAGCGTTACCTCGACACCGGCGTGGTACTTCTTTTCCAGGTCGTGGCAGTAAGTGGCGAATGGGTCGATCCAGGCCTCGATGCTGAACAGGTGCAGGCCCAGTTCGAGCGGGGTGAACTCGGCCAGCCAAAGGTCATTGCCCGGCGATTGCATCGGCACGCAGTGCCAGCGCCGGCTGTGGGCCTGGCGCCAATGCAGCATCACCGACAGGCGGTCGTGACCGTCGCTGTAGACCTTGCCTGCCACCTGCACCCCCTGGCCACTGACCGCCTTGGTGGCGAAAACGCCGCCATCGAGCGTGGGGCTGACGTCCTCGATCACGATGCGCGGCGCCAGCAGCGCCTGGGACAGGCTGATGGCCTGGTCCGGGTGGTCGTTGGCCATGGGCACGCTTGCGAAGGGCTCGTTGCGCGACATCGGTCGTTGCTCCCTGTTGGCGGTGGCGGTAAGGGTTCAGAGCCGTCGAGCACGGGGCGGGTTCAAAAAAATTGAGCGAAAGGACGCCGGCACGGATCAAAGCCTGCAGCACCCTCTCATCCACCCAGCGAGGTCAGGCCATGAACATTCCCATTCCACCGGAGACACCCGACCCGAACATCGACGACCCGACCTTGCCGCCGCCGGTGCCCGAGCAAGACCCGGACGAGCTGCCGATCAAGCCGACCGTGCCGCCGACCGTGGGCGACCCGCCGACCGAGGAGCCTCCAGTGAAAGCCAAAGGATAGACAAGGTTGACCGTGGCGGCCTCATCGCGGGGCCGGTACCGGTACAACCAAGACAGTTGTCCGCACCGCTCTCCCACTGTGCCGGCATTCGGGCTTGCCCCGGCGATTCAGCCACCCAGGCACCTGATATTTTTGCCAGTGGCACCCCCGGGCAAACCCGCGTACAGAAGCATCATACTTCTCGTCAGCGCGGACGCCTCCATGCCAGACCATGCCTGCATCACCCACTGCCTGGTCGAGATGCTCGCCGAATTCCTCGAATGCGCCCCCCAAGACATCCTCCCAGGCAGCGTGTTCGCCGACCTCGGCGCCGACAGCTTCGACATGGTCGAACTGCAGGTGCTGGTCGAGGAGCGCTTGCAGGTCACGCTCGAGCACCCACTGCCCGTTCACACCAGCTTCACCGGCCTGGTCGAGCAGGTCGACCGGGCGATGGCGGTCAGCCGGCCAGCTCGGCGACGCTGATCTCACGCATCCTGAACTTCTGCACCTTCCCCGTCACCGTCATCGGAAACTCGTCGACGAAACGGAAATGCCGCGGCACCTTGTAGTGGGCGATACGCGCCTTGCACCAGCCCTGCAGTTCCTCGACCGTGGCGCTGTGCCCCGGGTGCAGCTTGATCCACGCCACCACCTCTTCCCCGTACTTGCTGCAAGGAATACCGATGACCTGGGCATCGGCCACCGCCGGGTGGGTGTAGAAGAACTCCTCCAACTCGCGCGGGTAGATGTTCTCGCCACCGCGAATGATCATGTCCTTGTTGCGCCCGACGATGCGCACATAGCCGGCCTCGTCCATCACCGCCAGGTCGCCGGTGTGCATCCAGCGCGCCGGGTCGATGGCGTCTGCGGTGGCCTGGGGGTTTTCCCAGTAGCCGAGCATGACGCTGTAGCCACGGGTGCACAGCTCGCCGATCTCGCCGCGCGGCACGATGCGGCCCTCGGCATCCACCAGCTTGGTCTCCAGTTGCGGCTGGGTGCGGCCGACGGTGGTCACGCGCAGTTCCAGCGCGTCGTCCGGCCCGGTTTGCAGCGACACCGGGCTGGTTTCGGTCATGCCGTAGGCGATCTGCACCTCGGCCATGTGCAACTGGTCGATCACCCGGCGCATCACCTCGATCGGGCAGGTGGCGCCGGCCATGATGCCACTGCGCAGGGTCGAGAGGTCCAGGCCATTGCGCGACGGGTGGTCGAGCATGGCGATGAACATGGTCGGCACGCCATAGAGGATGCTGGCGCGCTCTTCGGCCACGGCACGCAGGGTCAGCTCGGGGTCGAAGGCGTCGCTGGGGTAGACCATGGTGCTGCCGTGGGTGACGCAGCCGAGGTTGCCCATGACCATGCCGAAGCAGTGGTACAGCGGCACCGGGATCACCATGCGGTCGAGTTCGGTCAGGCCCAGGCTTGCGCCGACCATCAAGCCGTTGTTGAGGATGTTGTAGTGGCTCAGCGTCGCGCCCTTGGGGGCGCCAGTGGTGCCGGAGGTGTACTGGATGTTCACCGCTTGGTCGAACTGCAGCGCTTGCTGGCGCGCCTGGTAGGCCTCGGCGCCGACCTGCCCTGCCCGCCCGGCCAGCGCCGTCCACGGCAGCAAGCCCGCCGGCGGCTCGGCCGCCAGGCTGATGACCCCGCGCAATGCCGGCAGGCGCTCGCTGGCCAGGCTACCCGGGGCGTGGGTGTCCAGCTCAGGCACCAGTTCCTGGACCATCGCGTGGTAATCGGACGTCTTGAACGCATCGGCGCACACCAGCCAGCTGCAACCGGACTGGCGCAGCACGTACTCCAGCTCGCCGAGCCGGTACGCGGGGTTGATGTTGACCAGAATCGCGCCGACCTTGGCAGTGGCCAATTGCAGGATGCACCACTGCCCACAATTCGGTGACCAGATGCCGACCCGGTCGCCGACCTCGACGCCCAACGCCATCAGGGCGCGGGCATGGGTATCGACCTGCGCGGCCAACTGCCGCCAGGTGTAGCGCAAGCCCTGGTGCAGCACCACCAGCGCTTCGCGGTCGGCGCAACGGGCCACGGTGGCATCGAAGGCCTGGCCGATGGTCTGGGTGAGCAATGCTTGGTCCTGGCGACCGCGGGTGTAGCTTGGTTGATTCATGGGTGTCCCTTCTTGTTGTTCTGGGCATGACTGAAGCAAGCGGCGTTTACTCTGGCGCAGATTTACGTTTACGTAAAGGTGATGCATCGATTGACAGTGTCCGAGCGCAGGTTTACGTTAACGTAAAGGTGATAACGACACCGCGACGCGAACCTTGCCTCGATCCTATAGGCGCGGGCTTGCCCCGCTCCTGCAAGGACGGTGTGGGGCTCATCGACTACGGTGTTATCCATTTCAAGAACAAGAAGGTGCCCCGCATGCATTACCCCACCCTGAACTTCGCCCTGGGCGAAACCATCGACATGCTCCGCGACCAGGTGCGCACCTTCGTCGCCGCGGAACTCGCCCCGCGCGCCGCGCAGATCGACCACGACAACCTGTTCCCCGCCGACATGTGGCGCAAGTTCGGCGACATGGGCCTGCTCGGCATCACCGTGCCCGAGGAATACGGCGGCGCCGGCCTGGGCTACCTGGCCCACGTGGTGTCGATGGAAGAGATCAGCCGTGGCTCGGCCTCGGTGGCACTGTCCTACGGCGCCCACTCCAACCTCTGCGTCAACCAGATCAACCGCAACGGCACCCACGAACAAAAGCAGCAGTACCTGCCCAAGCTGATCAGCGGCGAGCACATCGGCGCCCTGGCCATGAGCGAGCCCAACGCTGGCTCCGACGTGGTGTCGATGAAGCTGCGCGCCGAGAAGCGCGGCGACCGCTATGTGCTCAACGGCAGCAAGACCTGGATCACCAATGGCCCCGACGCCAACACCTACGTGATCTACGCCAAGACCGACCTGGACAAGGGCGCCCACGGCATCACCGCGTTCATCGTCGAGCGCGACTGGAAAGGCTTCAGCCGCAGCAACAAGTTCGACAAGCTCGGCATGCGCGGCTCGAACACCTGCGAGTTGTTCTTCGACGATGTCGAGGTGCCGGAAGAAAACATCCTCGGCCAGCTCAACGGCGGCGTGCGCGTGCTGATGAGCGGCCTGGACTACGAGCGCGTGGTGCTCGCCGGTGGCCCGACCGGCATCATGCAAAGCTGCATGGACCTGGTGGTGCCGTACATCCACGACCGCAAGCAGTTCGGCCAGAGCATCGGCGAGTTCCAGCTGATCCAGGGCAAGATCGCCGACATGTACACCCAGCTCAACGCCAGCCGCGCCTACCTGTACGCCGTGGCCCAGGCCTGCGACCGCAGCGAGACCACGCGCAAGGACGCCGCCGGGGTGATCCTCTACACCGCCGAACGCGCCACCCAGATGGCCCTGGAAGCGATCCAGATCCTCGGTGGCAACGGCTACATCAATGAATTCCCGGCTGGCCGCCTGCTGCGCGACGCCAAGCTGTACGAGATCGGCGCCGGCACCAGCGAGATCCGCCGGATGCTGATCGGCCGCGAACTGTTCAACGAAACCCGCTGAGCACGAGGAACCGGCGCCAATGGCTACCTTGCATACCCAGATCAACCCGCGCTCGGCCGAGTTCGCCCGCGACAGCGCGGCCATGCTCGAACAGGTCCAGGCCCTGCGCACCCTGCTCGCCCAGGTCAGCCAGGGCGGTGGGCCCAAGGCCCAGGAACGGCACACCTCGCGCGGCAAGCTGCTGCCACGCGAGCGCATCGACCGGCTGCTGGATATCGGCTCGCCGTTCCTCGAGATCGGCCAGCTCGCCGCCCATGAGGTGTATGGCGAAGACGTGCCCGCCGCGGGCGTGATCGCCGGCATCGGCCGCGTCGAAGGGGTCGAGTGCATGATCGTGGCCAACGACGCCACGGTGAAGGGCGGCTCGTACTACCCGCTGACCGTGAAGAAGCACCTGCGCGCACAAACCATCGCCCTGCAGAACCGCCTGCCGTGCATCTACCTGGTCGACTCCGGCGGTGCCAACCTGCCACGCCAGGACGAGGTATTCCCCGACCGCGAGCACTTCGGGCGGATCTTCTTCAACCAGGCCAACATGAGCGCCCTGGGCATCCCGCAGATCGCCGTGGTGATGGGCTCTTGCACCGCTGGCGGCGCCTACGTGCCGGCCATGGCCGACGAGGCGATCATGGTGCGCCAGCAGGCGACCATCTTCCTCGCCGGCCCACCCCTGGTGAAGGCCGCCACCGGCGAAGTGGTCAGCGCCGAGGACCTCGGTGGCGCCGACGTGCATTGCCGCACCAGCGGCGTGGCCGACCACTACGCCGACAACGACGAACACGCCCTGGCCCTGGCCCGGCGCAGCGTCGCCAACCTCAACTGGCACAAGCTCGGCAAGCTGCACTGCCAGGCCCCGGTGGCGCCGCTGTACGACGCCGAGGAGCTGTACGGCGTGGTGCCCGCCGATGCCAAGCAGCCATTCGACGTGCGCGAAGTGATCGCACGGCTGGTCGACGGCTCGGTGTTCGATGAATTCAAGGCGCTGTTCGGCACCACCCTGGTGTGCGGCTTCGCCCACCTGCACGGTTACCCGGTGGCGATCCTGGCCAACAACGGCATCCTCTTCGCCGAAGCCGCGCAAAAAGGCGCGCACTTCATCGAACTGGCCTGCCAGCGCGGCATTCCGCTGCTGTTCCTGCAGAACATCACCGGTTTCATGGTCGGCAAGAAGTACGAGGAAGGCGGCATCGCCAAGCACGGCGCCAAGCTGGTGACCGCGGTGGCCTGCGCCCAGGTGCCGAAGTTCACGGTGATCATCGGCGGCAGCTTCGGCGCCGGCAACTACGGCATGTGCGGCCGCGCCTACGACCCGCGCATGCTGTGGATGTGGCCCAACGCGCGGATCGGCGTGATGGGCGCCGAACAGGCCGCCGGCGTGCTGGTGCAGGTCAAGCGCGAGCAGAGCGAACGCACCGGCCAGGCCTTCAGCGCCGAGGACGAGGCCAAGCTCAAGCAGCCGATCCTCGACCAGTACGAGCACCAGGGCCACCCGTATTATTCCAGCGCGCGACTGTGGGACGACGGCGTCATCGACCCGGCGCAGACCCGCGACGTGCTGGGCCTTGCGCTTTCCGCCGCGTTGAACGCGCCGATCGAACAGAGCCGCTTCGGCATTTTCCGGATGTGACCCATGAGCGATTTCAGCACCCTTGAACTGGTCAAGGACCCTCGCGGCTTCGCCACCTTGTGGCTCAGCCGGGAAGACAAGAACAATGCCTTCAACGCGCAGATGATCCGTGAGCTGATCGTCGCCATCGACCAGTTGGCCGAAGACGCCAGCCTGCGCTTCGTGCTGCTGCGCGGCCGTGGCCGGCACTTCAGCGCCGGCGCCGACCTGGCCTGGATGCAACAGTCGGCGCAACTGGACTTCAACACCAACCTCGACGACGCCCACGAGCTCGGCGAGCTGATGTACAGCCTGCACCGCCTCAAAGCGCCGACCCTGGCCGTGGTGCAAGGCGCGGCCTTCGGCGGCGCGCTGGGGCTGATCAGTTGCTGCGACATGGCCATCGGCGCCGAAGACGCCCAGTTGTGCCTGTCGGAAGTGCGCATCGGCTTGGCCCCGGCGGTGATCAGCCCGTTCGTGGTCAAGGCCATCGGCGAACGCGCCGCGCGCCGCTACGCCCTGACCGCCGAGCGCTTCAGCGGCGTGCGCGCCCGCGAGCTGGGGCTGCTGGCCGAGGTGTACCCGGCCGCTGAATTGGACGCCCAGGTCGAGGCCTGGGTCGACAACCTGCTGCACAACAGCCCGCAGGCCCTGCGCGCCACCAAGGACCTGCTGCGCGAGGTCGATGCCGGCGAGCTGAGCCCGGCCCTGCGCCGCTACACCGAGAACACCATCGCCCGCATCCGCGTCAGCCCCGAAGGCCAGGAAGGCCTGCGTGCCTTCCTCGAGAAGCGCCGCCCCGCCTGGCAACCCGACAAGAAGGAACCGCGTCCATGAGCCAACCCACGCTGACCACCCTGTTGGTCGCCAACCGCGGCGAGATCGCCTGCCGGGTCATGCGCACCGCCAAGGCCATGGGCCTGACCACCGTGGCCGTGCACAGCGCCATCGACCGCGACGCCCGCCACAGCCGCGAGGCCGACATCCGCGTCGACCTGGGCGGCACCAAGGCCGCCGAAAGCTACCTGTTGGTCGACAGGCTGATCGCCGCGGCCAAGACCAGCGGCGCCCAGGCCATCCACCCCGGCTACGGCTTTCTCTCGGAGAACGCCGGCTTCGCCCGCGCCATCGAGCAGGCCGGGCTGATCTTCCTCGGCCCACCGGCCAGCGCCATCGATGCCATGGGCAGCAAGTCGGCGGCCAAGGCGCTGATGGACGCCGCCGGCGTCCCCTTGGTGCCGGGCTACCACGGCGAGGCCCAAGACCTGGAGACCTTCCGCACCGCCGCCGAGCGCATCGGCTACCCCGTGCTGCTCAAGGCCAGCGCCGGGGGCGGCGGCAAGGGCATGAAGGTGGTCGAGGACCCCAGCCAGCTGGCCGACGCCCTGGCCTCGGCGCAACGCGAGGCCCAGGCCGCGTTCGGCGATGCGCGGATGCTGGTGGAGAAGTACGTGCTAAAGCCGCGCCATGTGGAGATCCAGGTATTCGCCGACCAGCACGGCAATTGCTTGTACCTCAATGAACGCGACTGTTCGATCCAGCGCCGCCACCAGAAGGTGGTCGAGGAAGCGCCGGCACCGGGCCTGTCGCCCGCGCTGCGCCAGGCCATGGGCGAGGCGGCGGTGCGTGCGGCCCAGGCCATCGGCTACGTGGGCGCCGGCACCGTGGAATTCCTGCTCGATGCCCGTGGCGAGTTCTTCTTCATGGAGATGAACACCCGCCTGCAGGTGGAGCACCCGGTCACCGAGGCGATCACCGGGCTCGACCTGGTGGCCTGGCAGATCCGCGTGGCGCGCGGCGAGGCGCTGCCGATCACCCAGGACCAAGTGCCGCTGGTCGGCCATGCCATCGAGGTGCGCCTGTACGCCGAAGACCCGGCCAACGAATTCCTCCCAGCCACCGGCACCCTGGCGTTGTACCGTGAATCGGCACCCGGCGAGGGCCGCCGGGTCGACAGCGGGGTCAGCGAGGGCGACCGCGTCTCGCCATTCTACGACCCGATGCTGGGCAAGCTGATCGCCTGGGGCGAGGACCGCGAGCAGGCCCGCCTGCGCCTGCTGGCGATGCTCGACGAGTTCGCCATCGGCGGCCTGAAGACCAACATCGCCTTCCTGCGGCGCATTCTCGCCCACCCGGCGTTCGCCGCCGCCGAACTGGACACCGGGTTCATCCCTCGCTACCAGGACCAGCTGCTGCCTGCCTCGAGCGCCTTGTCCGCGACCTTCTGGCAGGCCGCTGCCGAGGCCTGGCTGCAGGGCGCTGCGGGTCATCGCCGCGACGATGACCCGGCCTCGCCCTGGGCCAGCCGCAATGGCCTGCGCCTGGGCCTACCGGCGCGCAGCAGCCTGCACCTGCGCTGCGACGGCCATGACCAGGCGCTGACGCTGGAGCACGGCGCGCCGTCGACCTTGCGCCTTGAAGGCGAGCACCTGTACCACGAGCATGACGGCCTGCGCCGACGCCACCTGGCGATCCGCCGCGGCGACGTGCTGTACCTGCATTGGGACGGCGAGCTGCACGCCGTGACGGCCTTCGACCCGATCGCCGAGGCCGAGGCCAGCCACGGCCACCAAGGCGGCCTGGGTGCGCCGATGAACGGCAGCATCGTGCGCGTGCTGGTCGAGCCAGGCCAGGCCGTGGAGGTCGGCACCGCGCTGGTGGTGCTGGAGGCGATGAAGATGGAGCACAGCATCCGCGCACCGCACGGCGGCACGGTGAAGGCGCTGTTCTGCCAGGAAGGCGACATGGTCAGCGAAGGGACCGTGTTGGTGGAGCTGGACACCGAGTAGAACGCATCGGGGCAAGCCTGCTCCTACAGGGATCACGCGACCCTTGTAGGTGCGGGCTTGCCCCGCGATCGGGCTGCGCAGCAGCCCCCTCCACACCCTCAAACCACGCCGTGCACCCGCACGACCACCCCCAGGAACTCGCAGCCCTCCTCGCACACCTGCGCCGGATAACTGCCATTGAGTGCCTTCAGGTACCGCTCGCCGCCCTCCTCGGCCAATTGCCGGAAGATCGCCGACCGGCCCGGCTGGCGTGCGATCACCAGCCTTCCCGGCTCCACGGGCACCCCGTCATCGACCAGGATGCGCATGCCCTCGGCCACGCTCCTGCCGCTGCTCGCGCTCATCGCATCGTTGTTCACGGTCAGCCAATAGGCGTGCCCCTCGGCCCGGTACTCGGTCTGCTCATAGTGCTCGAACGCGGCAGCCCGCACATCGCCCTCCAGGGCTTCCCAGGCGAGCAATGGGTAGCGGAAACACACAATGTATTTAAGCTGCGGTTCGTCGTCATCACCCACCGCGTAGCGCACGGGTAACTCACCGATCTGCCCGGTGACGTGCAGTTGCAGGCTGACCTGGTAGTGCGGCATGCCCAGTTCGACGAACGTGCGGTTCATCGACTCGACCTTGGGTTGGCGGCGCTTACGCAGCCAATGACCCACGCTGCCCTGAGACACCCCAACGCGTTCGGCGAGCCACTCCTGGGAGACATCGAGCTCCTCCATCCGCTCACGGATGAGGGCAATCCATTTATCCATATTCATCGCAGGCACGATACGGACTGCCCTCAAGCGCTCAATACATATCCGGTATTATTTGCATCGACAACTCTAAATACTTTTAGTATTAGAATCCCCGTGCACCTTTTGCTACTGCCTTTCGTAGGTATCAGGACGAAGCCCATGAAATCAAAAGATACAGAACTCGACAGCGAAGCCGCCCGCCGCGCCCTCGACTACTACCTCAACCCCAGCCCGCCCCACACCAGCATCGACACCGTACCCTGGACGCTGCGCGAGGACGTCTCCACCGAGCAGGCCAACGCCCATGCCCTGGCGCTGTTGCGCTGCGCCGCGGCCACTGCCCACGAGACCGGCCACAGCCAGCAGGGCACCACCCGCGAAGTGCTGTTCGCGCTCATGCACATGGTCAATATGGCCCGCTCGATGCTGGAGCAGCGGCAGGTGCCGCAACGGGTATAGAAAAGGGAGAACCTGATTGGCCGGAAACGGCGATCGCCCCAGTCGCTGGAGCGTGAGGATGCGCGCAGGGAAATATTTTACCGGGATACGGAAAAAACATTTGACTTGCAAATGATAACGATTATTATTGCTCTCAGCTGGTCGCGAGACCCGCTGGATAACCTGGAGCCCTTAGGTCGGACTCTCAGATTATCTCCTCATCAGGCTAATCACGGTTTTTGACCCGGCTTTTTGCCGGGTCATTTTTTTTGGCTCTTCAGGCTAATGAAGATCGTTGAATGGCGGCGATGATAGCAAAGGTGTATCAGCTCGTGAATGGTTGTTACAGCGTTTTGCGCAAACAGCACTTGAGAATCAATCTCGTTAAGATTAAGCTGCCTGCGCGTCAGGGAAGATGCCCCTTCCCCTTCTATTCGCGCAAGGAGCCGTCCATGACCCGTCTGCTGCTGCCGCTTGAGCATGGCCCACAAGCCGCCCGTGACCTCACCGACGACGCCCTGCTGCATGGCCTCAAGCGCCTGCCGCGGCGTGTGCAACAGGTGTTCCTGCTCAACCGCCTCGACCAGCTCGGCTTCGCCGACATCGCCACCCGCCTCGAGCTGCCGCTGCCGACCATCGAGCGCCACATGCACCAAGCCCTGCAAGCCACCCGCCCGCGTGCCGGCGCCCTCGCCGAGCTCGCCGGACGCTGGTACGTGCGCCTGCAGAACCCGCAGGTGAGCGCCTGCGAGCGCATCGACTTCCGCCGCTGGCTGGACGCCGCCCCGGCGCACCTGCAAGCCTTCCACGACACCGAACTGCACTGGCGCAGCCTACTCGCCCCGGCGCGCGAACTCGGCCACGATGGCGGCTACCGCCAGGGGCGCGCGGCGTTGTCGCTGGGTGGGTGTTCGATTGCCGTGGGGCTGGGGGTTGCGGCGCTGTTGCTGTTTGGCTATTGGGCATGAATGGGCTCAGCCAGCACAAAATAAACTGTGCCCATCGAGCGCAACGTTAGCACCGTGTAGCGTCTTCTCGCGCCTTCGTCACAATGTTGATTGCGCACGCTGAGCGCTCCCGTTTCCTTAAATAAAACAGCAGCAACCCGCCAACCAGGCCAGCGCAAATAAATAGCGAGGCCAAGACAATAGGCAATCCCTTTTCAAACGACGCGATCACCGTGCTGGCTACGCCTCCAGAAGCAAAGAGCAACGTATTGCTGGCTGATGCCGCGGCCCCCGCACGATCAGCATGCTTACTCAATGCATAGGTTGTCGCTGCGGGACGAATGATCGTCACCCCGATCGTGCTGAGGGTTACAGGCAACATCAGGTTTGCGATGGATAAGCCTTCAGAAAACTGCCAGATAAACAGCATCAACCCCGCAAAACCCACCAAGACCAGTCCGCAACCCATCTGCGCGTGCGGATGCATCATGCCATTCAGCTTTCCAGCGACGAGCCCGCCCACCACATAAGCAACGCCGTACCCAACGAACACGATCGCAAACTGGTATTCACTCAAACCTAGATGCCCCATCAATAGCAAGGGCGAAACGACCACAAATGCAAAGTGACAAGTAAAAGCCAAGGACGACAGCGCGCTGCTTATAAGAAATACTCGATCAGCCGCCAATGCCTTTAGATTCATCAACGGGTTACCGCGCACACGCGGTATCGGCGGCTCAGGCAGCAACGCCCAGGACATGAGCAGCACAACCAACGCCACGATAATGAAGACGTGAAAACTCCCCTCCCAGCCTAGATAACGCTGCAATACGCTACCTAGCAGCGGTGATAGTGAAATGAGCAACCCGCTGACCGTAAGCAACAAGATGCGCAACGCATTCTGTTGCTTAACAGGGTAGATATCCTGCACCAACGCCTGACTCAGTACGAAGCTACCGCACCCGAATGCCTGTACCACGCGAAAGAACATGAACCCTTCATAGCCCGTGGAAAACACGCACCCCAAAGCACCTATGATTGAAACTACCAGCCCTCCCAACAACAGTCGTTTCCGCCCGAGGGTATCGGAGAGCGGGCCTATGATTGCCTGGGAGACTGCCACGCCTATTGCAAAGACGCTGACCGAAAAGGCGATGCTTTTGAGGCTAACACTCAAATAATCCGCAAGCGCCGGGAACGACGGCAAGATGACGTCCAGAGGAAAGACCCCAAGCATACTCATCAGCAAGAGAAGCACCACGACAAGTTTATGCCCCAGTGGAGCACTCAACTGGGGCATCACACTATCCTCGCCGCGAGGAGAAAAACCACCGTTTCTTTCATATTTGCTCCCCCTGAAACAGATCGCGTAACTACGACACTTCTCAGCCTAAATTAATTGGAAAGAGGTACAAGCAGAATTATCGAAGGATAACTCCCAAGAGTGCGCGGGAATTTTCCTCAAGAAATTTATATTTAACGACAACACCTACAGAGTGCACCTACTTGCAACAACCACTTCTTAGGCCTTCATCCCTAGCGAAACAGAATGCTCTTAGCGCCAGAGCGTTCTTCTAGACCGCCAAGCGGTGTACAGTAGCGCTCACAACAAAGCCTCAGGAGCCTGGTAATGACCGTGACGCTGTCCCCGCTAACCTTCGACTGTGATTTCGACTCTGGCAACATCAAGGTGCTGGACGCCAGCAACCCGGCACGGGTCCGCCTGGCCATCCGCCCCGACACCCACAGCGACCACTTCCAGTGGTTCCACTTCAAGGTCAGCGGCCTGACCCCCGGCCAGAGCCACCTCTTCAGCCTCGATAACGCCGCGCAGTCTTCCTACAAGAACGCCTGGACCGGCTACAACGCCGTCGCCTCCTACGACCAGAAGACCTGGTTCCGCGTACCCAGCCAATTCGATGGCCAAGCCCTGACCTTCGATTTCAAGGCCGAGCAAGACCACGCCTGGTTCGCCTACTTCGAGCCCTACCCGCGCGCGCGCCACAACCAGCTCATCGAACGCGCCCAGAAGATTCCCAGCGTCACCCTGCTGGCCAGCGGCCGTAGCGTGCAGGGCCGCGACATCCCGCTGCTGCGCGCCGGTGACGGTGCCGCAGGCAAGCGCAAGCTGTGGATCATCGCCCAGCAACACCCGGGCGAGCACATGGCCGAGTGGTTCATGGAAGGGGTGATCGACCGCCTAGAAGGCAACGACGCGGTGATCCAGCAACTGCTGGCCAAGGCCGACCTGTACCTGATCCCGAACATGAACCCCGACGGTGCCTTCCTCGGCCACTTGCGCACCAACTTCAAAGGCAAGGACCTCAACCGTGCCTGGCAGGATGCCAGCGTCGAGCTGAGCCCGGAGGTGTTCTTCGCCCAGAGCCAGATGAAGCAATACGGCGTGGATGCCTTCGTCGATGCCCATGGTGACGAGGAAATCCCCCATGTGTTCACCGCGGCCTGCGAGGGCAACCCCGGCTACACGCCGCGTATCGCCAAGCTGGAGGAGCAGTTCCGCAGCACCCTCTGCAGCGTGACAGCAGACTTCCAGACCACCTACGGCTACACGCGCGACGAGCCGGGCCAGGCCAACATGACCCTGGCGTGCAACGCGGTGGGCCAGGCCTATGACTGCCTGTCGCTGACCCTGGAGATGCCGTTCAAGGACCACGACGATGCGCCGAATGCGCTCACCGGGTGGTCGGGGGCGCGCTCCAAGGCGCTGGCGGGGGCGGTGTTGGAGACGCTGGGCAAGATGGTCGACGAGTTGCGTTGAGGCTGCCGGCCCTATCGCGGGGCAAGCCCGCTCAGGATCCGCGCCATTCCCTGAGCGGGCTTGCCCCGCGATAGGGGCCCCACGCACAGCGCAAAACCCCACCCTAGAACTGCACATCCAGGATCACATTGTCGGTATAGGTCGCCGCCGGCGGCGTGGCCTGGTCGGTGTACACCTTGGCGTTGTAATTGAACACCTGGCTCCCAGTCCCAGTCCCCAGCCCCGGGTTGATATCCGCATCACTGCTCGCCCGCCGCGCCGTGGTCAACGCCCCCCAACGCACCGCCCCCGCACTTTTGAAGATGTCATAGGCCAGGTAGTTGTTGGCTGCCGACTTCATCCGCCGCCGCCCGCCCGAGGCATTCTCGCCATCCCCCAGCCCCACCGTGTAGGCACTGCCCTTGGTGCACGCGATGCTGATCGCCTGGTTCACCGTGCCGAACCCCGCCACCACCGGCGCACTGCCGAAATTGATCGCCGGCGTGGTGATCTGACAGTCATTGCTCACCGTCAGGCTGACCGTCAGGTTCTGGGTGCCAGTGCCGATGTCGCGCCCCAGGCAGATGGCGCCGATTCCGATGCCGGAGCAATAGTTCCAGTCCCAATAGATGCTCAAGGTTTCGGTGTACACCCCCGCCGCCACGTTGGCGCCGACCACGGTCTTGAGGTACAGCGGCACCGACTTGGGCGAGGTGCCGTTGAGCAGGCCCAGGGCATCGATGATGCCGTTGGGGGCGAAGTCGAAACGCGTGCCACGGCTGATCGGGAAGTTCGTGGTGTTGTTGGCGTAGATCGTGTAGGGGATCACGTCGCCCGTGGGGCCGACCAGGCCGCTGGTGGTGGAGGTGATGGTGGCGTAGAAGTGGTCGTTGCTGGTCAACAGCGACAGCAACGAGCCGGTGCACGACAACCCGGCATTGGTGGTCGAGGCGCTCTGCACCGTGGTGCGCACCAGGGTGGAGTTGATCGAGCCGAACGCCGCCGGCGCCGTCGCACTGGTGCTGCACGCGGACCAGGCAGGGAGTGTCGGCACGCAGAGCCCGGCGAGCAGCAGCGCGTGCCATGGCCGCTTCATTGGCACACCAGTGGACCGATCAACGGGATCGGCCCCTGCCCTTGCGGCAGCTCGAATTCGACCTGGCATTGGCCGCCGTCGGCGCGCTCCACGCGCAGGCGGTTGTGCGGCGAGAGATTCTCCAGGTACACCAACCCGTCCCAGCCGACCACGGCCTGGGCGCCGCTTTGCTCATCGGTCACCCGGCTGCCCAGTTTCAGTTCCTGCTGGTTGCCATCGACCAGTACCAGGCTCGCCGCCAGTACCTGCTTGAGCGGGAATTCGAGCAGGTAGCCGCTGCCCCGGCGCACCGCCACGCGCTGCTCGACGTTGGGCGCGAGCACATCGGCAGGCAGTTCCATGGGATCTATCTCGTACTTGCCGCGGTAGTAGCCGCTGCTGTACGGCACCAGCAGGTGGCCGTTGCGGTCGGTGCGACCGACTACCTGGTTCTCGTAGCGCACCGGCACATCGGCGTAGCCGCTGGTGCTGACCACCACGAAGGCATCGTCGATGCGGTTGGCGGCGAACAGCCCGGTATCCATCCACACCAGCGAGCCGCTGGCGTCGGCCCAACGGGTCATCTCGCCGCTGCTGCCGTAGGCGCCAGCCTGCAACTGCACCGATTGCAGGCGCCAGGTCACGTCAGCCTGGCGGTAGGCGTCGCGCTCGCTGCCTTCGGCGTAGCCGAGGTTGTAGCCCACGCCGCCCCCCACCGGCACCGCGCGGCTGTAGTTGACCCGCCGCAGGCTCTCGCCCTCCTTGCTGCGCTCCAGGCTGAAGGCCAGGGTGCCGCGCAGGTCGAAGGGGATGACCAGTTGCGCCTGCACCGCCCACTGGCGGTCGCCGATCTCGCGATTGGCCGACAAATACAGGCTGCTGTTGCCCCACAGCGGCTTGCTCCAACTGAGGTTGAGCAGGCGGGTGCGCGTGCCGTCACCGGCGCGCACGTCGAAGTAGCCGGCGCCGAGGCTGCCATAGCGCTCCAGGTTCAGGCTCAGGGTCACCTGCTCGCTGCGTTCGCTCAGGCGCATGTCGGGCGTGTCCACCCGCGACAGGTCGGCGTAGTCGCCATGGCGTTGCACGCGCTGGTAGTTGAAGCCCAGGCGCTGGCTGTTGTACTGGTAGCCGAGGGCGACCTGGCGGCCGGTGTCGCCCTCGAAGCGGCTCTGCGCCAGGGCCGCGTTGAGCACGCCGAAGGTGCCCAGGCGCAGGTTGCCACCCAGCCCGCCGAGGGTCAGCGACTCGGCGGTCTCCACATGGCTTTCCAGGGTGAAGCTGTCGCTCAGGCCATGGCGCAAGCTGGCCGAGGCGACGCCCGGGCCGTAGCCCCAATCGCGCACGGCGTAGTCGCGGCGCAGGCTGCCGGCGGCCACGGAGAAGTCCGAAAGGCCCTTCTGCAACAAACTGCTGGTGACGTAGAACGGCAAGGTGGTGGAGACCTGGCGGCCGAGGGCGTCGGTGGTGACCACCACGGCCTCGCCGGCACCGTTGATGAACGGCACGTTGGTCAGGGTGTAGGGGCCGGGTTGCAGTTCGCTGCTGCTGGTCTTGTAGCCGTTGATGAACAAATCCAGCGAGGTCGGCACCGCCGCTTCGCCAGCGAAGGCCGGCAAGGGGTAAGTGACCAGGTCCGGGCGCGCGCCGAAATCACGCGACAGTTGCAGGCCGCCGACGCGCACCGCGCTGGTCCAGGGCAAAGCGCCGGTGATCAGGTCACCGGCCTCGTAGGTCAGCAGGCGCTGTTCGTCGGTGAAGCGCCAGGTGGTGTCGTAGC
Organism: Pseudomonas entomophila; assembly: GCF_029193575.1. Taxonomy (GTDB): domain Bacteria; phylum Pseudomonadota; class Gammaproteobacteria; order Pseudomonadales; family Pseudomonadaceae; genus Aquipseudomonas; species Aquipseudomonas entomophila_G. The sequence continues at coordinate 85,849 of NZ_JARGCS010000019.1, forward strand.
GCAGGAAGCCATCGCGGGTGTCGCTGTCCGGCGCGCCGTTGAACGCCTGGCGCCATTGCCCGGTGGTGGAGAAGGTGCCCCAGCTGTCGAACAGGCGCAGTTCGTTCCAGGCGGCCAGGTAGGTGCCGCCTTCGTCGGTGTCGTTCAGGTACAGATCGTAGTTGAACAGCGCGCCGAAGCTGCTGCGCGCGTCACTGGCCGGGTACAGGCTGCGCTCACCCAGTCGCTGACCGGGTAACCACGCCGGTGGCACTTGCAGCAGCAGGCGCTGGTTGGGGCTGTCGTAGTCGCTGTGCAGGCCGCCGATGCCGTCCAGGGCGACCTCGCCCTGGGGGTCGCCCGGCACTTGCACGCCCGCCGCGCGCAGAGCCGCGCTGTCCAGGTACAGGCGCCCGGCGCGCTGTTGCACCGGCACCAGCTCAGCCTTGGGCACCTGGTTCACCAACAGGTCGAGGTACAACGTGGCGTCGGCCACCGCCGCCGCCTCGGTGGGCGGTGGCGGCAGCTCGTCGGCCGCGACCAGGCTGGGGCCGAGCGCCAGCAAGCCCAGCCCGATCCGGCGCGCCGCCAGCGACACGCGACTCACACACGTTTTCCAACCATTGCCGGGTCCTCCCTGGCCCCTGCGCGTCGATCATTGCCAGCTCACTGGCCCTGGCTGATGGCCTGCGCCACCTCCTGGCCATTGACCCGTCCCTTGAGCACGCTGCCCACCCCAACCCCCGCCGGTGCCGGCCAGCGCATGCTGGCGCCGGGCAGCACGTAGCCGAGCAAACCTTCGACCAGCGGCCGCTCCTGGCCGCCTTGCTGCAGCACCACGTCGGTCAACCGCGCATGCACAGGCCCGGTGTTGCGCAGCTCGACATAGGGTTTGCCCTGCACCGTCACCGCCCGCCAGCTCAACTGCGGCTTGCCGACGCCCTCGACGCTGCGCTTGCCCTCGGGGTCGGCCTTGCCCCACAACCCTTCGCCGTAGACGAACAACGGCACCGAATAGCGCATTTGCAGGCGGATCGCCGCCTTGGGCCCTTCGTTGGAAGCCTCGGCCGGCAGCGGCGAAGGGATCTCGTCGATGATGATGCGGTAGGCCTGCTCCTGGCCGACCGGCGAGCTGCCGGTACGGGTCAGGCGGATCAGTTGCTTCTGCCCCGGGGCGATGTTGGCCACCGGCGGGCTGCCGATGATCTCGCGCTGAGCCTGGAACTGCTCCTGGTAGTCGCCCTGGCGCCAGGCGAACACCCGTACCTGCAAACTCGCAGGCAGAGTGCCGCGGTTTTCCAACCACAACGCACCGGCCTTGTCGCCGGCTTCGAGCACCGGGTCGATCGGCCAGATCAGCACCGACGTAGCCGCCCCCGCCGGCAGGCTGGCCAACAGCAACCCGCCGATGATGCCCCGCGCTAATGTCGCGCCTACCCCCATGCCGCTCTCCTCGTCGTTATCGATCGCGGTGACCGCTTCACCAGGTCACCGTCACTTGCACCACATCGGTGTAGGTCCCCGCCGGCAAGGCGCCGGTCAATTGCGTGCGCCCGTAAACCGGCAGCTTGATTGCCGTGGGGTCGCTGTAGCTGACCGCCACGTTGGCGCCGATGCCCAGGCTCTGGGTCAGCCCGGCGTCGCGGAACAGCTGGTAGGCCAGCAGTTGCGTGCCGCCGCTGCGCTTGAGGTTGCGCGTGCCGGCGGCGCTGTTCTGACCGCCATCCAGGCTCATGCTCAGGACCACCCCCGGGGTGCACTGGAAGGTCACCGTGGTGCCGCCCAACGAGGTGCTCAGCGCAGCCGTGGACAGTGCTGAGCGGGTGCCGAAGTCGAGCAGGCCGTATTGGGTCACGCCGCCCACCACCAGGCAGCCAGCGGCGATGGTCGCGCTGACCTGAAACGTGCTGGTGGTCGCTGCCGACAACGGCAGCGCCAGGCCCAGGCCGAACCCCGCAAGGGCCGCCCGCCGCCAGCCGGACATGGCTCAGAAGCTCAGCTCGACCGCCACCGTGTCGGTGTACACGCCCGCCGGCAGGCCCGCCTTGCCACGCGCCTGGCCATACAGGTTGACGGTCTGCGCCACACCGGTACTGGTCGGCAGGGTGATGGTGCCGTCGATGGCCAGCAGCGTGGTGTGCCCGGCGTCGGTGTAGAAGTCGTAGGGCACGAAGTTGCCGCTGCCGTCTGCCAGGGCGCGGGTGCCGCCCGCCGACTGCCCATCGTGGGCACCTGCGCGCACGCGTATCGCCGGCACCGTGCCGGCCGAGCAGAGGATGCTCATCGCGCCACCGCCGCCACCCAGCACCTGGCCGTTGGCGGTGGTGAACAGCGAGTCCTGGGTGCCGAAGCTCAAGGTCCCGAAGTTCAGCCCGGACGTGCCGGAACTGCCATTGACCTGGCAGGCGGCGGTTAGGGTCAGGGTCGAGCTGATCGTCCCGGTGACGGTGGCCGCCTGGGCCTGGGCCGCCAGGGCGAGCCCGAGGCCGGCGAGGATGCAGCGGGTGATGGTGCGTGCCATGGGAATCTCCTTGCGTGTTACCAGTCCAGGGTCACCCTCAGGGTGTCGCGGTACAGCCCGGCGGGCAGCGCGCGCGGTTGCGCGATGACCACGCCGTAGATCGGAATCGGGATCTGTTCGGTGTTGCGGATGGTGAAGGTGCGCGCCTGGCCAATGCCGTAGCGACTGTTGCCGCCCGGGTCGACGGCCAGTTGGTAGGGAATCAGCTCGCGGCCGTTGCTCAGCCGGCGCACGCCGTCGGTGCCATTGAGGCCGCCGTTGATGCGCACGCTGAAGGCCCGCACCGAGGGCGTGCAACTGACCTGCAGGCTACCCTCGCCGCCCGCCTCGTCCAGGCGACTGCGCAGCGGGCGGTCCCAGCTGGGGCCTTGGGCGCCGAAGTCCATCACCCCCGCACCGCCCACGCTGCCGGGCTGCGGCTCGCTGCTCACCTGGCAGGCGGCGCTGATCACCAGGCGCGCCTGGATGAAACCGCTGGTCGAGCCGTGCGCGGTGCCCGTGGGCAGCAGCAGCGGCCCGAGGGTCAACAGCAGGAGGGAGGTGCGGTTCATGGCGACGCGTCCTTGTGCATGGCGGCTCCTACCAGGTGACGGTGACTTTCAGCAGGTCGGCGTACAACCCGGCGCGCGGCACCCAGGCCAAACGGTCGATGCGTGCGTACAACGGCAGCTCCACCGAGCCGCTGTCGGGCACGCGCGCCGACTGCGCCACATCCACCGCCAGGGGGTGACGCCAGGCGGGATCGCGATACAAGCGGTAAGGGATCGGGCGGGCCTGGCGGTCGTCACTGGCCAGAAAGCGCAGCTCGCCGACGCCACCATGCTGACCGCCGTCGACGCGAACCTGGTAGGGCGTGTCGGGGTTGCATTCCAAGCGCGGCGGATGCTGATCGAGCAGCACGCCCGTACGCGGCGCGCCCGGGCCGTCCAGGCGTGGCGCAGCACCCAGGTCGATGCGGCCGAGCGCCTGGGCCCCAGCGTCGCGCGGCGTGTTCACCAGCATGCAGCCACGCTGCACCTGCACCCGCACCTCGACGAGAAAATCCGCCGCCACGGCACCGCCAGCCATCAGCAGGCCTAACAGCGTGGCCACTACGCGCTCCGTCACCGAATCTCCCTACCCAGTGTTCCCTGTGCTGTGTTGAGCGTAGCAGCAGGATTGGATCCCGCTAGACTGTAGGAAGGTTCGCAGAAGCCGGTAGTGTCCAACAAAGGAAGCGGAACCCGCGAAACAGAGAGGCCGGCGAAAACTTGTACAAATTTCAAAGCGGCGTAGAACCTCATCAGATAATTGCCCTCAAATGGCCATGAACCCGACGAAACCACGGCTTTCTGATACCTTGCCCAGGCAGCATCCTGTGCCAAACGCACCTGGCCACCGCGCACGGCCACGACAGGAGAGTTTTCTTTGACCACCGCCCCGAACGCATTCGACCAGGCCGTCGAACGCTGCGCCCAGGAACCGATCCAGGTCCCGGGCAGCATCCAGCCCCAGGGCTTTCTGCTGGTGCTGGACGAACAGCACCTGCGCATCCTGCAGGCCAGTGAAAACGCCGAGCGCTGGCTCGGCGTACCGGCCCGCGAGTTGGTCGGCTGCACCCTGTCCAACCTGCTCGACCCCAGCCTGGACCTGCGTGGCAAGCTCGCGCACCTGCCCGAGGACGAAATCTTTCCCTTCCACATCGGCGACGTGAAACTGCGCCCTGGCGCCCCCTGCACCGACAGCCTGCGCCTTCTGGCGCACCGTCATGACCAGGTGCTGATCGCCGAGTTCGAGCCGTGCCGCGCCAACGCCGGCCTGGGCGAGCACGACGACTACTACCCACTGGTGCGCGCCTTCGTCAGCAGCCTGCACCAGGCCGCCAGCATCGACGAACTGCTGCAGCAGTCGGTGCTGCAAATCAAGCGCATCACGGGGTTCGGCCGGGTCAAGGCGTACCGCTTCGACCACGAGGGCAACGGCCAGGTCCTGGCCGAAGTCGCCGACCCGGGCTACCCGCGCTACCTGGGCCTGCACTTCCCCGCCTCGGATATCCCGCGCCAGGCCCGCGAGTTGTATCGCATCAACCGTATCCGCCTGATCGAGGACGCCAACTACCAGCCCTCGCCGCTGCTGCCGACGCTCAACCCGCGCACCGGCAAGCCGCTGGACATGAGCTTCGCCGCCTTGCGCAGCGTCTCGCCGGTGCACCTGCAGTACATGCGCAACATGGGTACCCTGGCCTCGATGTCGCTGTCGATCATGGTTGACGACCGCCTCTGGGGCTTGGTCTCTTGCCATCACGACAGCCCGCGCCCGGTTGACTTCCGCACCCGTACCGCCTGTGAACTGCTGGGCAGCGTGCTGTCGCTGCAGATCGAGGCCCATGAGTCGCACACCAGCACTCGCACCCTGCTCGACCTGCGCCAGCGCATCGTCCACATGCTCTCGGCCATGGCCGACCACGACAGCGTCAGCGCCGGCCTGCTGAGCCTGCCCGAGGTGCTGCTGGACTTCGCAGGGGCCACGGGTGCTGCGATCATCAACGCCGAGCGTTGCGAACTGATCGGTGTCACGCCGCCCGAGGCACAGGTCGGTGCCCTGGTGGCGTGGCTGGCACAGCGCGATAACGACCCGGTGTTCCACACCGACAACCTGGGCCGCGACATCCCTGGCTTGCCAGAACTGGCCGAACACGCGGGTGGCGTGCTGGCGGTGGCGATCTCGCAGATCCACTCGCACTACCTGCTGTGGTTCCGCCCCGAGCAGGTGCGCTCGGTGACCTGGGCCGGCCAGCCGACCAAGGATCTCGGCGCTCAGGGCCAACTCAGCCCACGGCACAGTTTCGACAGCTGGCAGGAAGACGTGCGTGGCTTTTGCGCCCCCTGGGACCCTCAGATCATCGACGGCGTGCTCGAATTGCGCAACGCGGTGCTCGGCATCGTGCTGCGCAAGGCCGAGGAACTGGCGCAGTTGAGCGATGAACTGCTGCGTTCGAACAAGGAGCTCGAGGCTTTCTCCTACAGCGTGTCCCACGACCTGCGCGCACCGTTGCGGCACATCGCCGGCTACAGCGAGCTGCTGGTCGAAATCGAGGGTGACGGGCTGTCCGAGCGCGGCCAGCGCTTCTTGCAACACATCGGCGAGGCCGCGGCATTCGCTGGCACCTTGGTGGACAACCTGCTGAACTTCTCGCAGATGGGCCGCGCCGCCCTGCGCTTGTCGGACGTCGACCTCAATGCGCTGGTCGAGACCATTCGCGCAGAACTGGCCCCCGACTACGCCGGCCGCGCCATCACCTGGCGCATCGCCCCACTGCCGAAGGTGCTCGCCGACCCGGCCTTCATCAACCTGGCGCTGCACAACCTGATCGCCAACGCCATCAAGTACACCCGCGGGCGCGACCCCGCGTGCATCGAGGTCGGCGCCGTGGAGCACGCCGAGTGCATCGAGATCTTCATCAAGGACAACGGCGTAGGCTTCGACATGGCCTACGCCGGCAAGCTGTTCGGCGTATTCCAACGCCTGCACCGCATGGAGGACTTCGAAGGCACCGGGATTGGCCTGGCCAGCGTGCGCCGCATCATCGAGCGCCACGATGGCCAAGTCTGGGCCGAGGGCGAAATCGATCAGGGCGCAACGTTCCACTTCGCCCTGCCCCGTCATCCATTGAACACCTGAGGTAAGCACACCCATCATGCTCAAGCCGATCCTGCTGGTCGAAGACAACCCCCGCGACCTGGAGCTGACCCTGCTGGCCCTGGAGCGCAGCCAGCTGGCCAACGAAGTCATCGTGCTGCGCGACGGCGCCGATGCGCTGGACTACCTGCTGCGGCGCAACGCCTATGCCGCGCGCGACGACGGCAACCCGGCGGTCCTGCTGCTGGACTTGAAGCTGCCCAAGGTCGATGGCCTGGAGGTGCTCAAGGAGGTGCGCGCCACCCCGGAGCTGCGCAGTATCCCCACGGTGATGCTGACCTCCTCGCGCGAGGAGCCGGACCTGCTGCGCGCCTATGAACTGGGGGTCAACGCCTACGTGGTCAAGCCTGTGGAGTTCAAGGAATTCGTCGCCGCCATCTCCGACCTGGGGGTGTTCTGGGCGGTGCTCAACGAGCCACCACCCGGCTCGCTGCGCCTGAACCGCCGCGGCAGCCACTGAAAGGCCACGCCGATGGAGCAGACTACCCTGAAACTGCTGATGGTCGAGGACAGCTCGATGGATGCCGAGCTGACCCTGTTGCGCTTGGAGCGCAGTGGGTTGCGCGTCAGCTCGCAACTGGTGTTCGACCACATCGGCGTGGAACACGCGTTGGCCGAAGGCCATTTCGACCTGATCCTCTGTGATTGCGTGCTGCCCGGTTCGTCCGGCACCGAGGTGCTGGCCATCGCCCAGCGCCTGGCCCCGGATGTGCCGTTCATCTTCCTCTCAGGTATCTACGGCGAGGAACATGCGGTGGAGATGATCCGCCTGGGCGCCACCGACTACGTGCTGAAGAAGAACCTGCCGCTGCTGCCCAAGGCCGTGCGCCGGGCGCTCACCGAAGTGCAGGAACGCCAGCGTCGGCGCCGCGCCGAGGAGGCGTTGGCCGATGTCGAGGCGCGCGCGCGCATCGCCATCGATGCCGCAGGCATGGGCACCTGGGACTTCCGCCCGGTGGACGGCCTGCTGCTCTGGGACGACCGCTGCAAGGCCTTGTTCGGCTTGCCAGTCGACACCGAGATGAGCCTCGAGGTGTTCTACGCCGGCATCTACCCCGATGACCTGCCGCAAGTGCGCGAAGCGGTCGAGCAGGCCATGAGCCCGGACAGCGACGGCCATTACCGCGTCGAGTTCCGCATCGCCCAGCCGGGTGGGCTGGAGCCACGCTGGCTGCTGTCTACCGGACAGACGCGCTTCCTCGATGGCCGCTGCACGCGTTTTTCCGGGGTGCTGCAGGACATCCACCAGCAACGCGAGGCCACCCAGGCACTGACGCGGCTCAACGCGATGCTCGGCGAGCGGGTCGAGCGCCGCACCCGCGAACGCGATCGCGCCTGGGAGCTGTCCCAGGACCTGCTGGCGGTGCTGAACAAAGACCTCACCCCAGTGGCGTTGAACCCGGCTTGGGAAGCGACCCTGGGCATCAGCCGCGAGCGTTTGAGCCAGACCTCGCTGCTGCACCTACTGCCCGAGGCCGAGCAGGAGGCGTTCATCGACGAGCTGGCCGCCCTCGCCCACGGCCGCACCAGTGCCCGTTTCGTGGGCCGCATCCAGCATGCCAGTGGGCTGCAACGCTGGCTGTCGTGGGTGGTGGTGCCGGAAGACACCCTGCTCTACGTGGTCGCCCGCGACATCACCGGCGAGCGTGAGTCGGCGGTGGGCCTGGCCGAAGCCAACGATCGCCTGCGCGAGCAGATCGCCGAGCGCGAACGCATCGAGGCTCGGCTGCAACAGATGCAGCGCCTGGAGGCGGTGGGCCAGCTCACCGCTGGCGTGGCCCACGACTTCAACAACCTGCTGACGGTGATTCTCACCGGCGCGAGCTTTCTCGAACGCGACCTGGACAAAGCCGACCTGGACAAGGCGCGGATGCGCCTCAAGCACATCCGCGAGGCCGGCGAGCGTGGCGCCAAGCTGACCTCGCAACTGCTGGCCTTCTCCCGGCGCCAACGCCTGGAGCCGGTGCCGTTGAACCTCAACCGCACCCTGGTCGGGCTCGAGGAGCTGTTGCGCCGCACCCTGGGGGGCAACATCTCGGTTCGCCTGGACCTGGACGAAGGCCTGTGGCAGGCACTGACCGACCCGACCCAGACCGAAATGATCATCCTCAACCTGGCGATCAACGCCCGCGACGCCATGCAGGCCGGCGGCCAGTTGACCCTGTCGACCCGCAACACCCGCGTCGACAACCCGCCGCTGCGCCCTGAAGACCCGGAGCCGGGCGAGTACGTGATGCTGTCGATCGGCGACACCGGCTGCGGCATGAGCCAGGACGTGGTGGCCAAGGTGTTCGAACCGTTCTTCACCACCAAGGACATCGGCAAGGGCTCGGGCCTGGGCCTGGCCCAGGTGTTCGGTTTCGCCAAGCAGTCCGGCGGCGGCGTGCGCATCGACAGCGTGCCGGGGCATGGCACCCAGGTCAGCGTTTACCTGCCGGCGGTCAAGCACGGCCTGGAGAGCGACCCGGCCAGCCCCCTGGCGCTGCCGCCCAATGCCGACCGCGGCCGCGACCGAACGGTGCTGCTGGTGGACGACGACCACCTGGTACGCGACATGATCGGCGATGTGCTGCGCCTGTACGGTTACCGGGTGCGCCAGGCGCACAGCGGCGAACAAGCCCTGGCGCTGCTCGACACCAGCATCGACCTGCTGCTCACAGACTTCGCCATGCCCGAGTTCAACGGCGCGCAATTGGCACAGGCGGCGCGCGAGCGCTTCCCGCACCTGCCGGTGGTATTCCTGACGGGGTATGCGGAGTTGCAGGGGCTGGAGCTGCCGGGCAGCCTGGTGATGCAAAAGCCGGTGCAGGCCGAGGAACTGACCCGGGCGTTGAACGAATTGCTGAGCGGCGTGGGGTAGTCTGCCCACGTTTTGCTGACGCTCAGAAACGCGAAAACACCAGGCTGCATGGCAGGCTGGAGTGATAGGCACTGGGAGAAAATGGCAGGGGCGGCTGGATTCGAACCAACGCATGGCAGGATCAAAACCTGCTGCCTTACCGCTTGGCGACGCCCCTGTGGAGGTTTCACTGACAGCTGCATTTGCCGCTGTGCTGGAATGGCCGGCACTTTAACAACTTTCTTTTCGGGTGGGAACCCCTTGCTTGAAAAAAATTGCCTGAAAACAGCAGGTTAGTGGTCCTGATGAATTTTGCCGGGGCGAGCCCGCTCCCGCAGGTTTCGAAATCCATGAGGGACCTGTGGGAGCGGGCTCGCCGCGATTGGACCGGAACAGACAACACGCAACCACTCGTCGCTTTTCATCCGCCCTGCCTCAACACATCACGATTTTTCCTTTCAAAACAGATACTCCGAAACCACGCATACCAAGGAGGGCGCCATGCCTGTTTCCCACGACCTCTACCAAGACCTTCACTACCCCCGTGAAATCGTCCAGCAGCGCCGCCAGCAGGACCCGGCCCTGGACCGCCTGCTCGACGAATACACCGACATCGACAACCAGATCCTCGCCGCCGAGTCGATCAGGGCCGGCATCAGCAACGATGACGACCTGCGCCGCCTCAAGGAGCGACGCTTGTCCATCAAGTACATGATCGAGCGCCAGCTCGAACGCAAGGGCTAGAGACTCATCGCATTTCGCGATGATTGCCCGGCACATTCCCGATTGGTCAAAATGCGCCCGCTCGCGCATGCTGCGCACTGCCCTTGCCCGTTAGGAGCCCGTCTTGTCCGCCTGGATCCCGTCCCCACTGCGCCAGCTCGGCCAGCGCCTGCGCGCGCCAACCGTCGGCGACCAAGACCTGCTGGCACGCTTCGAGGCCGCTGCGGGCCAGCGCGGCTACACCCTGAGCAAGGGCCAGCGCCGGGTGATCGCTTGCATGGCCGAGCAGCTCACGGCCCTGGAGCAGGGCCAAGCCCGCAGCCTGTACCTGCATGGGGCGGTGGGTCGGGGCAAGAGCTGGCTGCTCGACGGTTTCTTCCTGGCCGTGTCGACGACCGCCAAGCGACGCCTGCACTTCCACGATTTCTTCGCCCGTCTGCACCAGGGCATGCACCGCCATCGCGCGCTGGACGATGCCCTGGGCGCGACCCTGGACGAACTGCTGGGCGACTGCCGGGTACTGTGCTTCGATGAATTCCACGTGCACGACATCGGCGATGCGATGCTGCTGACGCGTCTGTTCACGGCCCTGTTCGGGCGCGGCGTCGTCCTGCTGGTGACCTCCAACTACGCACCCGAGGGCTTGCTGCCCAATCCGCTGTACCACGAGCGCTTCCTGCCGGTGATCCGCCTGATCAACAGCCGCATGCAGGTGTTGGAAGTGGGCGGCGACACCGACTTTCGCAGCCTGCCCGCCAATCGCGAGCACCAGCGTTTCACGCACGGCCACTACCTCTGGCCTGGAAGCGCCCCGCAGCGCCAGGCGCTGGACATACCGGCTGCGCAACCGGTGCTGCTGGAGGTCAACCGCCGGCCGTTGCGGGCGCTGCACAGCGCGCCAGGGCAAGTGATGTTCGCCTTCGCCGACCTGTGCGAGCAAGCCACCGCGGTGATCGACTACCTGGAACTTGCGAGGCGCTACGAACGCTGGATCATCGACGGGCTGGACGACCTGGCGGAGTGTTCGCTGGCGGCGCAGCAGCGCTTCGCCAACCTGGTGGACGTGCTGTACGACCAGGACAATGAACTGTTGGTGATCGCCACCCGGCCGCTGGAACAAAGCCTGGGCGGCGCACTGGCCGACCTGATGCGAACGCGCAGCCGGTTGGGGCAGCTGCGCCAGGTCGCACCTGAGAGCGGCGCGGCCTGAACCGGTCCAGGCATCACCCCGCCCTGGGCAGGTCCGCCAGCACCCCCTCGATCTCCGCCAACACCGCCGGATCATCCAACGTCGACGGCGGCAGGTAGTCCTGCCCATCGGCGATCTTGCGCAGCACCGCCCGCAGGATCTTGCCCGACCGCGTCTTCGGCAATCGCTTCACCAGCCGCACCCGATTGAAACAGGCCAAGGCGCCGATATGCTCGCGCACGCTGGCCACCAGCTCGCTCTGCAACTGCGCCTCGCCGATGTCCTCGCCGTCCTTGAGCACCACCAGCGCCAAAGGCACCTGCCCCTTGATCTCGTCGTGCACGCCGATCACCGCACACTCGGCCACCGCCGTGTGGCGCGCCACCAGGTCTTCCATCTCGCCGGTGGACAGCCGATGCCCGGACACGTTGATCACATCGTCCGTGCGACCCATGATGTAGACGAAACTGTCATCGTCCAGGTAGCCGCCATCACCGGTGTGATAGTAGCCAGGGTAGGTACGCAGGTACGCCTGCAGGTAGCGCTCGTGGTCACCCCACAGGGTCTGGCTGCACCCCGGCGGCAACGGCAGGGCAATGACGATCGCGCCCTGCTGGTTGGGGCCCAGCAGGTGGCCGTCGTCGTCCAGCACGCGCACATGGTAGCCGGGCACCGCGCGGTTGCTCGAACCGGGGCGCGCCGCACTGCCGGGCAGACCCACGCAGGGCGCGGTGACCGGCCAGCCGGTCTCGGTCTGCCACCAGTGATCGTGCACCGGTTTGCCGGTGACGCGCTCCAGCCACTCATGGGTGCTGGAGTCGAGCTTCTCGCCAGCGAGGAACAGCTGGCGCAGCGAACTCAGGTCGTGGCGGGCGATCAACTCGCCTTCCGGGTCTTCCTTACGGATCGCGCGCATCGCGGTCGGGGCGCAGAACAGGCCGTTGACCCGGTACTGCTCGACCACCCGCCAGTAGGCCGAAGCGTCCGGGGTGCGGATCGGCTTGCCTTCGTAGAACACCGTGGTGCAGCCGCTCATCAACGGGCCGTAGACGATCAGCGAATGACCGACCACCCAGCCCACGTCAGAGATGCCCCACCACACGTCACCGGCCTGCATGCCATAGATATGCCGCATGGCATAGCACAAGGCGACCGCATTACCGCCATTCTCGCGCACGATCCCCTTGGGTTTTCCGGTGGTGCCGGAGGTGTACATGATGTACAGCGGGTCGCTGGCCTCCAGGGTCACCGGCGCCACCGGCTCGACGCCCTGCATGGCCGCCTGCCAGTCCAGGTCGCGACCGGGTTGCAAGGTGGCGGTGGCCTGCGGGCGTTGCAGCACCAACACCTGTTTCGGCTGGTGCCGGGCCAGCGCCAGGGCACGGTCGACCAGCGGCTTGTATTCGATCACCCGGTCGAACTCCAGGCCACAGGAGGCGGTGAGCATCAGCGTTGGCCGGGCATCGTCGATGCGCGCCGCCAGCTCGACGGCGGCGAAGCCACCGAACACCACCGAGTGCACCGCGCCGATGCGCGCGCAGGCGAGCATGGCCATGGCCGCCTGGGGCACCATCGGCATGTAGATGATCACCCCATCGCCCTTGCTCACGCCCAGGCTGCGCAACAGCCCGGCCAGGCGCGCCACTTCGTCGCGCAATTGGTGGTAGGTGAAGCGCTGCTGGGTGCCGGTCACCGGCGAGTCGTAGATCAACGCCACCTGTTCGCCACGCCCCTGCGCTATCTGGTGGTCAAGGGCCAGGTGGCAGCTGTTCAGACGGCCATCGGCGAACCAGCGATGGGTGCCATCGGGGTTTTCCTGCAGGGTCAGGGAAGGCTTTCGCTGCCAGGCCAGGTGCTCGGCCTGCTCGGCCCAGAAAGCGGCGGGGTCTTCAATGGAGCGGGCGTAGCTGTGCTGATAGGTCATGTTGGTTGCAACCCGGTACTTGTTGTTATTGAAGGGCAACCTTGAGTATGGCTCTGCAAACGCGCCACGCCATGCGACTAAAGGCCTATCGGACCTGCAAATTTGCATGGTCGCAGGCCGCTTCGCCGATGCCGTTGCAACGGACGCTATCGCGGGGCACGCCCGCTCCTACAGAATGTGGGCATTTCTTCTCCAGCGAGCGCTCCATGGACATCGATCAAGCTCGTACCTTCCTGGAAATCGTGCGCTGCGGCAGCCTGGTCGCCGCCGCCGAGCGGCTGTTCGTGTCGCAGACGGCGATTACCGCGCGGGTGCAGCGCCTGGAACAGCAACTGGGCTGCCAGTTGTTCGTACGTAACCGCAGCGGCGCCAGCCTGACCCCAGATGGCGAGGCGTTCATCCCCTTCGCCAACCAGCTGGTGCAGACCTGGGAAGCGGCACGACGCGAACTGCCCCTGCCGCCGGGCACCCAGCAGGCACTGCACCTCGGTGGCGAGGTCAGCCTGGGCAACCCGCTGATGCTCGACTGGGCCAGCGCCCTGCACCGGGAGTTGCCAGTCCACGCGATCCGCAGCGAGGTAAGCGACGGTGGGTCGCTGCTGCGCAAGGTGGAGATGGGCCTGCTGGACGCCGCGCTGGTCTATCAGCCGACCTACGGCCCGGGGCTACAGGTCGAGCAGTTGATGGAGGAAAAACTCATCCGTGTGCGCCGCGTCGGCCGCCCTGAGCCGTACATCTACATCGACTGGGGCGAGGCTTTCCGTCGCCGCCATGACGCCGCCCTGCCCGACTGCGCACGTGCGACGCTGAGTTTCAACCTAGGGCCACTGGCCTTGCAGTTCATCCTCGACCAGGGGGGCAGCGGCTATTTCCGCACTCGGGTGGTGCAGGCGTACCTGGACAGCGGGGTGTTCGAGCGGGTGCCGCAGGCGCCGGAGTTCACCTACCCGACCTTTTTGGTGTACGCCCGCGAGCGTGACAGCGAGGCCCTGCAACAGGCCCTGGCGGTGCTGCGCAGGCAGATAGCCGACGGTGCCAGCGACTGGTCACAGCGCTGGGACCCGCTCGCCTGAACGCTGCGCCGCAGCCCTGAGCAAGTGGCGCTTGAGGCCCGCGATCAGGTCGGTCTGGGTGATCACGCCCACCAGGGTGTCGCCCTCGAGCACCGGCAAGCAATGCAGGCCATGGTCGCTCAACAATGGCAGCAGACGCTCCAACGGGTGCTCGCGGGGGACGCTGAGCACGTTGCGGGTCATCACCTGGCCCAGGCGCACCGGCTGACGCGCGAACAGCCCACGCCAGTTGAAACGGTCACGGGCCAGGGCCGGGCCGACCAGGTCGCTGAGGCTGACGATGCCCACGAGCTTGCCGCCTTCCAGCACCGGCAGGGTCTTCAGGTGGTGGCTGGCGAGTATCTTCCAGGCCTGCTCCAGGGTGGTGGACGGCGCCGCGCACTGCACGTCGCGGGCCATCACCGACGCTGCGGTGAGGCCGCCGAGGCTGCGCCGCAGGGCATGTTGCTCGGTGGCCAGGATGATGCGTTCAAGCTCGTCGCGGGTGACATCGACGAACTCGCCCAACTCTTCGAGGGCAAGGTCGAGGTCTTCGCCGCTGACACCGACCCGTTCGCCGGGCAGCGGGTCGTGGGTATGGTGCAGGTCCTTGCGCGGCATCGCGCCCTTGGGGTAATGCACGCCGGTCATGCGGTTGTAGAGCACCGCCACCGCCACCAGTATCAGGGCATTGAGCAGCACCGGTTCGAGCAGGTGGTCACCCAGCGCCACCAGCCCGGAATCGGCCAGCACCGCGCTCACCGCGACGCCACCGCCGGGCGGGTGCAGGCAGCGCAACAGGCACATCAGCAACAGGGAAACCCCCAACGCGGCAGCCGCGACCCACAGTTCAGCGCCCAGCCCCTGGCGTATGGCCAGGCCGACGATGCCCGACAGCAGGTAGCTGCCCAGCACCGGCCACGGCTGGGCCAAAGGGCCGGAGTGCACGGCGAATAGCAGCACCGCCGACGCGGCCAGAGGGCCCAGCAGGTGCAGGGCGATAGCGGGGCCATAGGCCAGGCTGCACAGCCAACCGGCGAGCAGCAGGCCCAGCAGCGCGCCGACACTGGCGCGCAGCCATTCCCGGGGAGGGGTGTTGAGCGGCGCCGGGAGCAGGCGCTGC
The DNA here is from genome assembly GCF_029193575.1 of Pseudomonas entomophila. Taxonomy (GTDB): domain Bacteria; phylum Pseudomonadota; class Gammaproteobacteria; order Pseudomonadales; family Pseudomonadaceae; genus Aquipseudomonas; species Aquipseudomonas entomophila_G. The sequence continues at coordinate 100,877 of NZ_JARGCS010000019.1, forward strand.
CAACGGGATTGAGGACGCGAGGCAGGCATCGGGTTAGCGTGTTCTTGGTCTGGAAAAGAAAGCCCAGCCGAACCGGCCTGGGCTTGAAAGCTCCCTACAAGGAGACGATGGAAACTGGGAAGTTTCGTGGCGTGGATTGTGCTGCACGCACCGTTTTGGGGCAAATTCAAAAAAATGCGCCTGAAGTGCAGTTTTTTTGCTGGATCAAGGGTGCAGCCATTTTTCCGACCCTCTCGCGGGCCGTGCGCTTCAGCGCACCTTGCGTGGCAACTCGATACTTACCCGCAACCCGCCCAACGGGCTTTCCAGCAATGCGATGCGCCCATCCCAGGCCTCGACGATATCGCGCACGATCCCCAAGCCCAGGCCATGCCCATCAACCTGCTCATCCAGGCGCGAGCCGCGCTCCAACACTTGCTGCCGGGCCGCCTCGGGGATCCCCGGGCCGTCGTCGTCCACCCACAACCGATAACCCTCGGCGCCCAGCGCGATACCCAGGCGCACTTCGCTGTCGGCCCACTTGCAGGCGTTATCCAACAGGTTGCCGAGCAGCTCCAGCAGGTCCTCGCGGTCCCACGGCAGCAGCAGCCCAGGCGGCACTTCGCGTTCGAGCGACAAACCCTCGCCATGGATCATCCCCAAGGTGGACAGCAGCCCTGGCAACTCGGCGTCGCAGTCGAACTGCGCGCCGGGCAGCGCGTCGCCGGCCAAGCGGGCACGGTTGAGCTCGCGGGCCAGGCGCTGCTGGATCTGCTCCAACTGCTCGCGCATCTGCGCACGCACCTCGGGCAGGTCGCGCAGGCGCTCGCTGGCGGCGAGGCTAAGCAGCACCGCCAACGGCGTCTTCAGGGCATGGCCAAGGTTGCCCAGGGCATTGCGTGAACGGCGCAGGCTGTCTTCGGTATGGGCCAGCAGGTGGTTGATCTGGTCCACCAGCGGTTGCAGCTCGCTGGGGACTTCAGCGTCCAGCTGCGAGCGCTGGCCCTGTTGCAACTGGGCGATCTGCTGGCGCGCGCGCTCGAGCGGGCGCAGCGAGCGGGTCACGGTGATGCGCTGCAGCACCAGCACCAGCACCAGCGCCACCACCCCCATGCCCAGGCCGATCTGCTGCAAGCGACGAAAGCCCTCGCGCACCGGGGAATAGTCCTGGGCCACGCTGATCGAAATGTCCTGGCCCAGACGCCGGTAGTCGGCGCGATAAGCCAGCAATTGCTGGCCCTCCGGCCCCAGCTCATGGCCATCCTCCAGGCCTGGGCGCGCCAGTTTCGGCATGTCCAGGTCCCACAACGAGCGGGAGCGCCAGGTACCCTGGTCGAAGTCGATACGGAAGTAGTAACCGGAGAACGGTCGCTGGTAGGCCGCCGACACACGCCGCTCATCCAACTGCAACCCCGTCGGCCCACGCACCAGCGCCACCAGCAGGTTCTCGCTCTCCTTGCGCAGGCCCGCCTCCAGGTAGCGCTGCAGCCCAACCTCGAACAGAAACAGGGTCAGTTGCGCCAAGGCCAGGCCGACCACCACCAGCACCGCCACCAGACCGAGGCTCAGGCGCGCCTGAATCGACTTCACGCGGTGCTCCCGGCGTAGACATAGCCTTGGCCACGGCGGGTCTCGATGACGCTGCGCCCGAGTTTGCGGCGCAGGTGATTGACGTGCACTTCGAGCACGTTGGAATCGCGCTCGGTCTCACCGTCATAGAGGTGCTCGGCCAAGTGGCTCTTGGACAGCACCTGTTGCGGGTGCAGCATGAAATAGCGCAACAAGCGGAACTCGGCGGCCGTCAGCTGGATGTCGACGCCGTCGCGTATCACGCACTGGCGTCCTTCATCCAGGTGCAGGCCGGCGGCCTCCAAGCGGGGTTGATTGGCTAGTCCACGGGCACGGCGCAGCAACGACTGGACACGCAGTTGCAGTTCCTCGGGGTGAAAAGGCTTGGTCAAGTAGTCATCAGCCCCGGCCTTCAGCCCTTCGATGCGCTCGGCCCAGGAGCTGCGCGCGGTCAGGATCAGTACCGGGATGGCCAGGTTGGCCGCGCGCCACTGGGCCAACACCTCCAGCCCCGGCAGGCCGGGCAGGCCAAGGTCGAGGATGATCAGGTCGTAAGGTTCGCTCTGGCCCTGGTACACGGCGTCGCGACCATCGGCCAGCCAGTCCACGGCATAACCCTGGCGCTGCAAGCCGGCAGTCAGTTCATCGGCCAGTGGGACATTGTCCTCGACAAGCAGCAGGCGCATTCAGTCGTCTTCCTCGTCTTTGAGCAGGACCCCGGTACGGGCATCGAGCTTGATCTCGCGAACCACCCCGGCAGGGGTCAAGAGCTCGACTTCATACTCATAGCGGTCGTGCTTTTCCTCGAGTTCGGCCTCCAGCAGACGCGCCCCGGGGTAACGTCCCAGGGCGGTTTCGAGCAGGTGCTCGAGCGGCAGGATGATGCCTTGCTGGCGCAGTTCCAGGGCCTCGTCCTGATCCAGGTCGCGGGCCAGCGCCAGCGAACAGACGGTCATCAGGGCAAGCGCCAGCCAGCGCGCCGCTCGGGGGATGGTGGTCATCAGCGGTCCTGTTCGTCCTTCAGGACTTCACCGGTCTTGGCGTCCAGGTCGACGTCCCACTCGACGTTCTGGGCATCGCGCAGCTCGACCTTGTAGATGTAGCGGCCGTACTCGTTCTCCAGTTCGGAGTCGGTGACGGTGGCGCCTGGGTGCCTGGCCACGGCGGCGGCCTTGAGCTCGTCCAGCGATTTGATGGTCTTGGCGTTGACCAGCTTGACCACTTCGTCCGGCTGGACGTCTTTGGCCAGGGCGACATTGGCGCCGAAGGCCAGGGCAGCGGCGGTGAACAGTGCGGTCAGGGTTTTCATGGGGTCTCTCCATCGAGATGTACAAGTTGTCTACGGGGTTAAGATTAACCACCGGTCCTTAACTCAACCTGAAAACAGCTGGCGGGATGATAGCGCACCCGGGCGCAGCGCCGTACAGCAGGTGCGGGCTCGCCTGGCGATTGGCCCCTATAATGCCCGCTCTGCCTCGAAGAGGTCGCCATGAGCGCCATCCACATCAAATACCCCGCACTGACCTTCAAGGCCGGCCACCGCGCCCTGGCGCGGATACGCGAACGCGGTCTGCAGGCCGCCGACGTCGGTGTGCTTCCCGGCGCCGCCGGCGGCCCCAAACCGCTGGGCATCCAAGGCCTGGACCTGGCCCTGTTCGGCCAGTGGCTGCCGTCGGCGCCACGCCAGCGCGCGCTGATCGGCGCCTCGATCGGTTCCTGGCACTTCGCCGCCGCGTGCCTGGACGACCCGGTCGCGGGCCTGCGCCGCCTGGGCGAGCTGTACACCGAGCAGGACTTCGCCAAGGGCGTGACCCAGGCTGAAGTGAGCCACAGCTGTCAACGCATGCTCGACGACCTGCTCCAGGGCCGCGACGGGCAGATCCTCACCAACGCGCACTACCGCCTGAACATTCTCGTGGTCAAGAGCCACGGCCAGCTTGCCCACGACCAGCGCGGCCGCCTGGGCATTGGCCTGTCGTCGGTGATCGCCAGCAACCTGCTGGGCCGCCCACGCCTGGCCCGGCACTTCGAGCGCATCATCCTGCACGACGCGCGCGCCACCCCGCCGTTGCAAGCGCTGACCGACTTCCCCTCGCGCTGCCTGCCCCTGGACCTGGCCAACCTGCGCCAGGCCCTGCTCGCCTCGGGTTCGATCCCCATGGTGATGAATGGCGTGCGCGACATCCCCGGCGTCGGCCAAGGCACCTACCGCGACGGCGGCCTGCTGGACTACCACCTGGACCTGCCGTACCAAGGCGACGACCTGGTGCTCTACCCGCACTTCACTGGCAAGGTGGTGCCTGGGTGGTTCGACAAGGCCTTGCCCTGGCGCCGCGGCGACGCCACACGCCTGCGCAACGTGCTGTTGATGACCCCCTCGCCGCAGTACCTGGCCGCCCTGCCCTACGGCAAGCTGCCGGACCGCAACGACTTCAAGCGCTTCATGGGGGATGCGCCGGGTCGCAAGCGCTACTGGTACCAGGCCATCGCCGAAAGCCAGCGGCTGGGTGACGAACTGCTGGAATTGATCGCCACCGGGCGGTTGCACGATCGGCTGCAAGCCTTGTAACGGGCTTGCTGGTAGACTGCGCACCAGTAATGATTCCTACAGAGCTATCCGCGTGGAAATTTTCAAAGAGTTCACCTTCGAGTCCGCCCACCGCCTGCCCAACGTACCAGCCGGACACAAATGTGGCCGCTTGCACGGCCACTCGTTCAAGGTCGCCCTGCACCTGACCGGCCCGCTCGACCCACATACCGGCTGGATTCGCGACTTCGCCGAGGTCAAGGCGATCTTCAAGCCGATCTACGAGCGCCTCGACCATAACTACCTGAACGACATCCCCGGCCTGGAAAACCCCACCAGCGAAGTCATTGCCAAGTGGATCTGGGAGCAGGTCAAGCCGCTGCTACCGGAGCTTTCCAAAGTACGTATCCATGAAACCTGCACCAGTGGCTGTGAATACACCGGGGACTGACCGGCAGGCGTTTCAGGGTTGCGGTTTGGGGTGCGGCGGTACGCAGGGATTGCTAACGACCAATGTGAAAGCGCCCCGCTTACCGACCTTGTCGTTGAGATAGGCCACATGCTCCGTCCGCCGCCTGACTACATACCCGTGCGGGCTATAAAGCGTCAGGTTCGAGAACACGTCGTGTTCTTGTAGAGCCGAGGGGTTCAGGTCAGGAATATGCCATAGAGGCGTGCGACGGTCGCACGTCAGGGTATATAGCGGGGTCGCTATACGGAAAGGTGGAGAGATGGGCAACTCGACCGAGACGCCCTGAGGGTTCCTTAGCACGACCCTGGCTTTCTCGTTCACACACACGCCTGCCGGAGAAAGGGCGGTATAGAAGCCCAGGTAACCGTTGCGGCTGACGTCCAGCCAATAGTCAAGGTTCGGCCAGGCATGCACGTTCCGAGCGTCATAAGCTGGCCGGATCTCGTACACGTAGCCGTCAGCGTGGCGGTAGACCCCGAACCAGAAGCTGTCGGTCACGTAACGTCGACGCACGCCCTTGCCGACCACCTCGTCGGCCAGAAACGACAGGATCGCCTCATCGCCGTAATCCTTGCTGGTGATCAACCAGCCATCATCACCATTCCAGTCGTTGAATTCGACCCAGAACGGTCGGAACAGGTCGCTGGTCTGGTCCCATTGCCCAGGTGCAACGGGACGGTCATGCAGTTGCCAGTGGCAACGGGCGATAAAGCTCATTTCGGGCTGGAATTCAAGCGTGGTCATCAGGGTGCTCCTTGGCGTGAGGGGAACACCTACGCTAGGCCCCCTGAGCGCCCTTGGGCATCTAGAAACCCTCCCCCTGCGTCCGGCGCAGGAAGGCCGGGGCTATGTAGCGCTGATAGTGCGCTTCTGAAAGGAGGAAGAACTCGCGATCGATGGCGTCGCGCAATTGCGGCAGTTCCCAGCCACGGAACTCCGGCAGCAGGACCATGCCGTAGGCTTCCAGGTCGCGGATCAGGCGGGCCCCACGCGCGATCAACTGATAGGCCCAGCAATATTCGGACTGCTGCGGCACGAAACGGATCGAGCGCTGCTCCAGTTGCTGGCGCAGCAGATCCTTGTCGAATACTTCCAGCTTGGCCATCATCACCTGCACCAGCAGCTGCTCCAGACGCAGCCAGACAGCGCGCTTCTGGTCTTCGTCGTAGCCGTTCCAGTTGATCACTTCGTGATGGAAACGCTTGCAGCCACGGCACACCGTGTCGCCGTAGACAGTGGAGCAAAGGCCGACGCAAGGGGTCTTGATGGACTGGTTGGACATGAAAAACAACGGCTTGGCGGTGGAACACCGGACCATGTTAGCCCTTTGTCTAACCAGGGTCACTCGTTAAAGTCATCCACGGCGCCTTACCTTCCGGCTTTTTTTGCCGTAGAATCACTCCGCCTTTTCAAGGCACCAATGTCCGTTGGAAGCTGTTTTCAAAGCGTCACGAGCACAGTTGATCCGGTAGAACGGCGTTGGTTCGGGCCATCCTCCCCTCAGGCCCGGGCCAACCCCTCATCAGCGCCCCGTTCTACAGGCGTAAAACTTTGAAAGCAGCTTCTGTAAGGATTCTCTGCGACCCTGGCTGTGCGGCTCACGAAGCCGTCACCGCGCATGGGTGCATGAGAATGCTGGATGAGCGTCCCGGACTCCCTTTAGGGACCACTGATGAGGGTAATAACTGTGCTTGAAGCCTACCGCAAACACATCGAAGAGCGTGCCGCTCTGGGTATCGTGCCCCAGCCGCTGAACGCCGAACAAACCGCAGGCCTGGTCGAGCTGCTGAAAAACCCGCCGGCCGGCGAAGAAGCCTTCCTCGTAGACCTGATCACCCACCGCGTTCCCCCAGGAGTCGACGAAGCCGCCTACGTCAAGGCCGCTTTCCTCTCCGCCGTCGCCAAGGGCGAAGCCAAGTCCCCACTGATCGACCGCAAGCGCGCCACAGAACTGCTGGGCACCATGCAGGGCGGCTACAACATCGAGACCCTGGTCGCGCTGCTGGATGACGCCGAGCTCGGCGCCGTCGCGGCCGAACAGCTCAAGCACACCCTGCTGATGTTCGATGCCTTCCACGACGTGGCGGAAAAAGCCAAGGCCGGTAACGTCCACGCCAAGGCCGTGCTGGACTCCTGGGCCGCCGGCGAGTGGTTCACCGCCCGCCCGGCCATCGCCGAGAAATACACCCTGACCGTGTTCAAGGTGCCTGGCGAAACCAACACCGACGACCTGTCCCCTGCCCCGGACGCCTGGTCGCGCCCCGACATCCCGCTGCACGCCCTGGCCATGCTGAAGATGGCCCGCGACGGCATCGAGCCGTCGCAACCGGGTTCGGTCGGCCCGCTGGCACAGATCGAAGCGGTCAAGGCCAAGGGCTTCCCGGTCGCCTACGTCGGTGACGTGGTCGGTACCGGCTCCTCGCGCAAATCCGCCACCAACTCGGTGCTGTGGTTCTTCGGCGACGACATCCCCTACGTGCCGAACAAGCGCGCCGGTGGCTTCTGCTTCGGCACCAAGATCGCCCCGATCTTCTACAACACCATGGAAGACGCCGGCGCCCTGCCGATCGAATTCGACTGCACCAACCTGGCCATGGGTGACGTCATCGACGTCTACCCGTTCAAGGGCGAAGTCAAGCGTCACGACAGCGGCGAGCTGGTCACCACCTTCGAACTGAAAACCGAAGTGCTGCTGGACGAAGTCCGCGCTGGCGGCCGTATCCCGCTGATCGTCGGCCGCGGCCTGACCGAGAAGGCCCGCGCCGAACTGGGCCTGGGTGCTTCGGACCTGTTCAAGAAGCAAGAGCAGCCTGCCGACACCGGCAAGGGCTTCACCCTGGCGCAGAAGATGGTCGGTCGTGCCTGCGGCCTGCCGGAAGGCCAGGGCGTGCGCCCAGGTGCCTACTGCGAGCCCAAGATGACCACCGTGGGCTCCCAGGACACCACTGGCCCAATGACCCGCGACGAGCTGAAAGACCTGGCCTGCCTGGGCTTCTCCGCCGACCTGGTCATGCAGTCGTTCTGCCACACCGCGGCCTACCCGAAACCGATCGACGTCACCACCCACCACACCCTGCCGGACTTCATCCGCACCCGTGGCGGCGTGTCCCTGCGTCCTGGCGACGGCATCATCCACAGCTGGCTGAACCGCATGCTGCTGCCTGACACCGTCGGCACCGGCGGCGACTCGCACACCCGCTTCCCGATCGGCATTTCGTTCCCGGCCGGTTCCGGCCTGGTGGCCTTCGCCGCCGCCACCGGCGTCATGCCGCTGGACATGCCGGAGTCGGTGCTGGTGCGCTTCAAGGGCAAGCTGCAACCGGGCATCACCCTGCGTGACCTGGTCCACGCCATCCCTTACTACGCCATCCAGCAGGGCCTGCTGACCGTCGAGAAGAAGGGCAAGAAGAACATCTTCTCCGGCCGCATCCTGGAGATCGAAGGCCTGAACGACCTGACCGTCGAGCAAGCCTTCGAGCTGTCTGACGCCTCGGCCGAACGCTCCGCCGCCGGTTGCACCATCAAGCTGCCGGAAGACGCGATCGCCGAATACCTGAAGTCGAACATCACCCTGCTGCGCTGGATGATCAGCGAAGGCTACGGCGATGCCCGCACCATGGAGCGCCGCGCCCAGGCGATGGAAGCCTGGCTGGCCAAGCCTGAGCTGCTGCAAGCCGACGCCGACGCCGAGTACGCCGCCGTCATCGAGATCGACCTGGCCGACGTCAAGGAGCCTGTGCTCTGCGCGCCGAACGACCCGGACGACGCGCGTCTGCTGTCCACCGTCGCTGGCGACAAGATCGACGAAGTGTTCATCGGCTCGTGCATGACCAACATCGGTCACTTCCGCGCCGCCGGCAAGCTGCTGGACAAGGTCAAGGGCGGTATCCCGACCCGCCTGTGGCTGGCCCCGCCAACCAAGATGGACGCCCACCAGCTGACCGAAGAAGGCTACTACGGCATCTACGGCAAGGCCGGTGCGCGCATGGAAATGCCAGGCTGCTCGCTGTGCATGGGTAACCAGGCACGTGTGCAGACCGGCTCGACCGTGGTTTCCACCTCGACCCGTAACTTCCCGAACCGCCTGGGCGACGCCACCAACGTCTACCTGGCCTCGGCCGAGCTCGCCGCAGTCGCTTCGATCATCGGCAAGCTGCCGACCGTCGAGGAGTACCTGCAGTACGCCAAGGACATCGACAGCATGGCTGCCGACGTCTACCGCTACCTGAGCTTCGACCAGATCGCCGAGTTCCGCGAAGCGGCGGCCAACGCCAAGATCCCGGTGGTCCAGGCGTAAGCTGAGTTGCAGTTGTAAATGAAAAGCCCCGGTAGCGATACCGGGGCTTTTTCGTGGCTGGGGGTTTTGCGCCTCACATCGCCTCAGAAGGCGTCGCCAGGCACCCTCACCCACCCTTCCATCAATACACGGGCGCTGCGGCTCATGATCGCCTTGGTCACCGCCCACTCACCCTCCACCTGCCGCGCCTCGGCCCCCACCCGCAACGTCCCGGAGGGGTGACCGAAACGCACCGCACTACGCTCCCCTCCACCGGCCGCCAGGTTCACCAGAGTGCCAGGGATCGCCGCCGCAGTGCCAATGGCCACCGCTGCCGTGCCCATCATCGCGTGGTGCAATTTGCCCATCGACAGTGCCCGCACCAGTAGGTCGACATCACCCGCCTCGACCGTCTTGCCACTGGAGGCGGCATACGACGAAGGCGGCGCGACGAAGGCGACCTTCGGTGTGTGCTGGCGCTTGGCGGCATCGTCGACGTGCTCGATCAGCCCCATGCGCACCGCGCCATAGGCGCGAATGGTCTCGAACCGAGCCAGCGCCTGGGCATCGCCATTGATCGCCTCCTGCAGCTCGGTGCCGGTGTAGCCGATGTCAGCGGCATTGACGAAGATGGTCGGGATGCCGGCATTGATCAACGTCGCCTTGAAGGTGCCGACACCCGGCACCACCAGGTCGTCGACCAGATTACCGGTGGGGAACATCGCCCCCCCGTCACCGTCCTCATCGGCCGCCGGGTCGAGGAACTCCAGCCGCACCTCGGCCGCCGGGAACGTCACACCGTCCAACTCGAAGTCGCCGGTCTCCTGCACCTCGCCGTCAGTGATCGGCACGTGGGCGACGATGGTCTTGCCGATGTTGGCTTGCCAGATGCGCACGGTGGCGATGCCGTTGCGCGGAACGCGGGCCGGGTCCACCAGACCGCTGGCGATGGCGAACGAGCCGACCGCCGCCGAGAGGTTGCCGCAGTTGCCGCTCCAATCGACGAAGGCCTTGTCGATGGCGACCTGGCCGAACAGGTAGTCGACGTCATGCCCTGGGCGCGTGCTGGCCGAAAGGATCACCGTCTTGCTGGTGCTGGAGGTGGCGCCCCCCATGCCATCGATCTGCTTGCCGTAGGGGTCGGGGCTGCCGATCACCCGCAGCAGCAGGGCGTCGCGGGCAGGGCCGGGTTGCCGCGCACGCTCGGGGAGGTCTTGCAGGCGGAAGAACACGCCTTTGCTGGTGCCACCGCGGATGTAGGTGGCGGGGATTTTCACTTGCGCTGCATATGCCATGGAGACTCATCCTTCAAGGCCCGCCGCCATAGGCGCGGGCTTGCCCCGCGACAGCGCCGGCAGGAGCGACATCGCTGCCGGTGCTGACACCCTCTCGGGGCAAGCCCGCACCCACGGGGTACGGGTGGGGTTTAGGCCGTCGCTTCGAGGAAGTCCTGGGCAAAGCGCTGCAGCACCCCGCCCGCTTCGTAGATCGACACTTCTTCGGCGGTGTCCAGGCGGCAGGTCACCGGCACCTCGACACGCTCGCCGTCGCGACGGTTCACCACCAGCGTCAGGGTCGCGCGCGGCGTGCGCGCACCGACCACGTCGTAGGTTTCGCTACCGTCCAGGCCCAGGGTCAGGCGCGTGGTGCCCGGCTGGAACTCCAGCGGCAGCACGCCCATGCCGATCAGGTTGGTGCGGTGGATGCGCTCGAAGCCCTCGGCGACGATCGCCTCGACCCCCGCCAAACGCACGCCCTTGGCCGCCCAGTCGCGGGACGAGCCCTGGCCATAGTCGGCACCGGCAACGATGATCAGCGGCTGCTTGCGCGCCATGTAGGTTTCGATCGCCTCCCACATGCGCGTGACCTTGCCTTCCGGCTCGATGCGCGCCAGAGAGCCCTGCTTCACGCTGCCGTCTTCCTTGCGCACCATCTCGTTGAACAGCTTGGGGTTGGCGAAGGTCGCGCGCTGCGCGGTGAGGTGGTCGCCACGGTGGGTGGCGTAGGAGTTGAAGTCCTCCTCCGGCAGGCCCATCTTCGCCAGGTACTCGCCAGCGGCGCTGTCGAGCATGATGGCATTGGACGGCGACAGGTGGTCGGTGGTGATGTTGTCCGGCAGCACCGCCAGCGGGCGCATGCCGCGCAGGGTGCGCTCACCGGCCAGGGCGCCTTCCCAGTACGGCGGGCGGCGGATGTAGGTGCTCATCGGGCGCCAGTCATACAGCGGCGCGACCTTCGGCCCGGTGTGCTCCTCGATGGCGAACATCGGGATGTACACCTGGCGGAACTGCTCGGGCTTGACCGCCGCACGCACCACGGCGTCGATCTCCTCGTCGCTCGGCCACAGGTCCTTGAGACGGATTTCCTTGCCATCGACCACGCCCAGCACATCCTTCTCGATGTCGAAGCGGATGGTCCCGGCGATGGCGTAGGCCACCACCAGCGGCGGCGAGGCAAGGAACGCCTGCTTGGCGTAAGGGTGGATGCGCCCGTCGAAGTTGCGGTTACCCGAAAGCACGGCGGTGGCATACAGGTCGCGGTCGATGATCTCCTGCTGGATCGCCGGGTCCAGCGCACCGGACATGCCGTTGCAGGTGGTGCAGGCGAAGGCGACGATACCGAAGCCCAGTTGCTCCAGCTCCTGCTCCAGCCCCGCCTCCTTCAGGTACAGCTGCACGGCCTTCGAGCCAGGCGCCAGGGACGACTTGACCCAAGGCTTGCGCACCAGGCCGAGCCGGTTGGCGTTGCGCGCCAGCAAGCCCGCGGCGATCACATTGCGCGGATTGCTGGTGTTGGTGCAGCTGGTGATCGCGGCGATGATCACCGCGCCGTCAGGCATCTGCCCTGGCACCTCTTCCCAGGCCCCGGCGATGCCCTTGGCCGCCAGGTCGCTGGTGGCCACACGGGCGTGCGGGTTGGACGGGCCGGCCATGTTGCGCACCACGCTCGACAAATCGAAGCTCAGGGTACGCTCGTATTCGGCGCGGGCCAGGCTGTCGGCCCACAGGCCAGCGGCCTTGGCGTAGGTCTCCACCAGCTTGACCTGTTGCTCGTCGCGGCCGGTCAGGCGCAGGTAGTCGATGGTCTGCTGGTCGATGGCGAACATCGCCGCAGTGGCGCCGTATTCCGGGGCCATGTTGGAGATGGTCGCGCGGTCGCCCAAGGTCAGGGCGCGCGCGCCTTCGCCATGGAACTCGAGGTAGGCGCCAACCACCTTCTGCTTGCGCAGGAACTCGGTCAGGGCCAGCACCAGGTCGGTGGCGGTGATGTTCGGGGCGAGCTTGCCGGTCAGCTCGACGCCGACGATTTCCGGCAGGCGCATCCACGAGGCGCGGCCGAGCATGACGTTCTCGGCTTCAAGACCGCCGACACCGATGGCGATCACACCCAACGCATCGACGTGCGGGGTGTGGCTGTCGGTTCCGACGCAGGTGTCCGGGTAGGCCACGCCATGGTCGGCATGGATCACCGGCGACATCTTCTCCAGGTTGATCTGGTGCATGATGCCGTTGCCCGGCTGGATCACGTCGACGTTCTTGAACGCCTGCTTGGTCCAGTTGATGAAGTGGAAACGGTCTTCGTTGCGACGGTCTTCGATGGCGCGGTTCTTCTCGAACGCCTGCGGGTCGAAGCCCCCGCACTCGACGGCCAGGGAGTGGTCGACGATCAACTGCACCGGCACCACCGGGTTGACCTGGGCCGGGTCGCCGCCCTTGTCGGCGATGGCATCGCGCAGGCCGGCGAGGTCGACCAGGGCGGTCTGGCCAAGGATGTCGTGGCACACCACGCGGGCGGGGAACCAGGGGAAGTCGAGGTCGCGCTTGCGCTCGATAAGCTGTCCCAACGAGGCGTCGAGGGTCGCGGGGTCGCAGCGGCGCACCAGGTTTTCGGCGAGCACGCGAGAGGTATAGGGAAGGCCGTCGTAGGCGCCGGGCTTGATCGCCTCGACCGCCGCGCGGGTATCGAAGTAGTCCAGGGCGGTGCCTGGCAGGAGCTTGCGGAATGCGGTGTTCATATCGTTATCAGGCTCGGTCACGGTTATCCAAGGGCCGCCCGCCGCTCTTTTAGGAACGGGCTCGCCCCGCGATGGCGCCAGCAGGTTCAAAGCATTGCCGGGGCTGGCGCTATCGCGGGGCGAGCCCGCTCCTGCAAGGCGCGCGGCGCGCCTTTTGTCAGCGCTGGTCGATCGGCACGAACTGGCGCTGCTCCACGCCCACGTACTCGGCGCTCGGGCGGATGATGCGGTTGTTGGCGCGCTGCTCGAACACGTGCGCGGCCCAGCCGGTCAGGCGCGAGCACACGAAGATCGGGGTGAACAGCTTGGTCGGGATGCCCATGAAGTGGTACGCCGAGGCGTGGTAGAAGTCGGCGTTGGGGAACAGGCGCTTCTGCTCCCACATGGTCTTGTCGATGGCCTCGGACACCGGGTACAGCACCTTGTCGCCCACCTCATCGGCCAGTTGCTTCGACCACCCCTTGATCACCTCGTTGCGCGGGTCGGACTCTTTGTAGATCGCGTGGCCGAAGCCCATGATCTTGTCCTTGCGCTCGAGCATGCGCAGCAGCTCGGCCGTGGCCTCCTGCGGGCTCTGGAAGCGCTCGATCAGCTCCATCGCCGCCTCGTTGGCACCACCGTGCAGCGGCCCGCGCAGCGAGCCGATGGCGGCGGTGACGCAGGAGTACAGGTCCGACAGGGTCGAGGCGCATACCCGTGCGGTGAAGGTCGAGGCGTTGAACTCGTGCTCGGCGTAGAGGATCAGCGAGACGTTCATCACCTTGACGTGCAGCGCGCTGGGCTTCTTGCCATGCAGCAAGTGCAGGAAGTGGCCGCCGAGGGTGTCTTCGTCGCTGGTGCAATCGATACGCACGCCATGGTGGGTGAAGCGGTACCAATAGCACATGATCGCCGGGAACACGGCCAGCAGGCGGTCGGTCTTCTCGCGCTGGGCTTCGAAGGTCAGCTCCGGCTCCAGGGTGCCCAGCACCGAGCAGCCGGTACGCATCACGTCCATCGGGTGCGCATCGCGCGGGATGCGCTCGAGCACTTCCTTGAGCGCCTGCGGCAGGTCGCGCAGGCCCTTGAGCTTGCGCTTGTATTCAGCGACTTCGGCCTGGCTCGGCAGTTCGCCGTAGAGCAGCAGGTAGGCCACTTCCTCGAACTCGGCAGCGGCGGCCAGGTCACGCACGTCATAGCCGCGGTAGGTCAGGCCGGCACCGGCCTGGCCCACGGTCGACAGCGCGGTCTGGCCGGCCACCTGGCCACGCAGGCCTGCGCCACTGAGTACTTTTGCTTCGGCCATGGGGTTTCTCCTTTCTTGAATTTGTTATGAAGTCGGTCTGGCTAATCTGCGGGGATCGTGCCGGCCCTCTCGCGGGGCCGACACAGTCCTCATGGCTTACCCTTTCTTCTGCGCGAACAACGCATCGAGGCTCTGCTCGAAGGCGTGGTAGCCAATGGCATCGTAGAGCTCCATGCGGGTCTGCATGGTGTCGATCACGTTCTTCTGCGTACCGTCGCGGCGCAGGGCGGTGTAGACGTTCTCAGCGGCCTTGTTCATGGCGCGGAAGGCCGACAGCGGGTACAGCACCAGCGAAACGTCGACCGACGCCAGTTCCTCGGTGGTATACAGCGGCGTCGCGCCGAACTCGGTGATGTTGGCCAGGATCGGCGCCTTCACCCGGTCGGCGAAGGTCTTGTACATCGCAAGTTCGGTGATCGCCTCGGGGAAGATCATGTCGGCACCGGCCTCGACGCACGCGGCGGCGCGGTCCAGGGCGGCGTTCAGGCCTTCGACGGCCAGCGCGTCGGTGCGCGCCATGATCACGAAGCTGTCATCACTGCGCGCATCGACCGCGGCCTTGATGCGGTCGACCATCTCTTGCTGCGAGACGATCTCCTTGTTCGGCCGGTGCCCGCAGCGCTTGGCGCCGACCTGGTCCTCGATATGGATCGCCGCGGCGCCGAACTTGCTCATCGAGCGCACGGTGCGGGCGACGTTGAACGCCGAGGCGCCAAAGCCGGTGTCGACATCCACCAGCAGCGGCAGGTCGCACACATCGGTGATGCGGCGCACGTCGGTGAGCACGTCGTCCAGGTTGCTGATACCCAGGTCCGGCAGGCCCAGGGAGCCCGCAGCGACGCCGCCACCGGACAGGTAGATGGCCTTGAAACCGGCGCGCTTGGCCAGCAGGGCGTGGTTGGCGTTGATGGCGCCGACCACTTGCAACGGATGTTCGGCAGCGACCGCGTCACGGAAACGCTGGCCGGGCGTGCTCTTCAAAGTCATGAATCACCTCGTGGGCTGTTGTTGGCGGCGCCTTGGTAATGACGCTCGATGTTGCGCTTGGAGGCGCCGATGTGGCGGCGCATCAGGAGTTCGGCCAGCTCGCCGTCACGGTCGGCGATGGCATCGAGAATGCGGTGGTGTTCGGCGAAGGCCTGGCGTGGCCGGTTGGGCGTGGCGGAGAACTGCAGGCGGTACATGCGCACCAGTTGGTAAAGCTCGCCACAGAGCATCTTGACCAGGGTCTGGTTGCCGCTGCCCTGGATGATCCGGTAGTGGAAGTCGTAGTCGCCTTCCTGCTGGTAGTAGCCGACCCCGGCCTGGAACGCGGCATCGCGCTCGTGGGTATCGAGCACCCGGCGCAACTCGTCGATCTCGGCTACGCTCATGCGCTCGGCGGCCAGGCGACAGGCCATGCCTTCGAGCGACTCGCGGATCTCGTACAACTCGACCAGTTCGGCATGGTTCAGCGACACCACCCGCGCCCCGACATGCGGCACCCGCACCAGCAGGCGCTGGCCCTCCAGACGGTGGATCGCCTCGCGCAGCGGGCCGCGGCTGATGCCATAGGTGCGCGCCAGCTCAGGCTCGGAGATCTTGCTGCCCGGCGCGATCTCGCCCTTGACGATAGCCGCCTGGATACGCCGGAAGACGTTTTCGGACAAGGTTTCCGTCTCGTCCGCGACAGGGTGCAGGGTCGGGGATGTGTCCAGCATGATTGTCGACACCTTTTAAATCGATAGCGCCAAACCTAGCTAAACAGAGGGGCATAGTCAAAGACAAAAAGAACATTGTCGACAATTGTCTAATAACGAACTCATCCGGCCAAGCGCTGTCAGAACGCAGCGCGCTGGCGTCAAGACGTCGGCGTGATAGAATGCCGCGCTTCCGAAGGAATCCGGATAGTGTGCCTGTCATCATTTCATGCTGTTGACAGATGAACGAGGCGATAGCGCCCCCTGAACCCGACAGCACTGCGCCAGGACTATGAGACCCACGCTTTATTCACTGCTGTTCTGCCTCGCCCTGCTGCCGGCCCTTGGCCATGCCGCGGAGAAGACCGTGTACGGCCTGAACGAATACGCCCGCCTGGCCGACCTCGACCTGGAGGTGGCGGCCAAGCTCGACACCGGCGCCAAGACCGCCTCGCTGAGCGCGCGCGACATCAAGCGCTTCAAGCGCAATGGCGAAAGCTGGGTGCGCTTCTACCTGGCCGTCGACGCCGCCCATTCGCACCCCATCGAACGCCCCCTGGCACGGGTCAGCAAGATCAAGCGCCGCGCCGGTGACTACAACCCGGACGAAGGCAAGGCCTACACCGCCCGGCCGGTCATCGAACTGAACATCTGCATGGGCCATGCCGTGCGCACCATCGAAGTCAACCTCACCGACCGCAGCGCCTTCCAGTTTCCGCTGCTGATCGGCTCCGAGGCGCTCAAGCACTTCGACGCGCTGGTCGACCCCAGCCTCAAATACGCGGCCGGCAAACCTGCCTGCGCCACCGAAGCTCCCAAAGTAGAGTAATTCCGATGCGCTCTCTGACCCTTCACCTGAAAGTCCTGATCACCATCCTGGTGCTACTGGGCGTGACGGTCACCTGCTACCAGATCTTCGTCCTCGGCATCCCGGTGACCGAGGACGAGACGGACGACCTGTGGAACATCGACGCCAAGGTCGAGTTCGTCGCCAGCGCGAAGGACCCGGTGAAGATCCAGATGTTCGTGCCGCCTCTGAACCGCGACTACGTCAGTCTCAACGAGAGCTTCATCTCCAACAACTACGGGGTCAGCGTCAACCGCGCCGACGGCAACCGCAAGGTGACCTGGTCGGCACGCCGCGCCAACGGCAACCAGACCCTCTACTACCGCCTGGTGCTGACCAAGCGCTACAGCAACGAGAAGACCAAGGTCAAAGGCCCGACCTTCCGCGACAGCATGGCCGTCGAAGGCCCTGAGAAGATCGCCGCCGAAGCGCTGATGGCGCCGATCCGCCAGCACTCGGCCGACGTCGAGACCTTCGTCAGCGAGACCATCAAGCGCGTCAACAACCTCAATGACGACAACGTCAAGCTGCTGCTGGCCGGTGACGCTTCCCCCATGAACAAGGCCAAGATCATCGACCTGCTGCTGTCGATCGCTCACGTGCCGATGGAGAAGGTCCACACCATCCGCCTGGTCGCCGACACGCCCCAGGCCCCGGAACTGTGGCTGCGCAGCTTCAATGGCAACGACTGGCTGTACTTCAACCCCGAGACCGGCGAGCAGGGCCTGCCCAGCGACCGCCTGCTGTGGTGGACCGGTGACGAGAGCCTGATCAGCGTCGATGGCGGCAAGAAAGCCACCGTCACCTTCAGCATGAACAACAGCGAGATGAACGCCATCCGCCTGGCCAAGCTGACCGACGAGAACACCGACGCGGACTTCCTCGAATATTCGCTGTACGGCCTGCCACTGCAGACCCAGCAGACGTTCATGATCATGGTGATGATCCCGATCGGCGTGCTGGTGATCCTGGTGCTGCGCAACCTGATCGGCATCCAGACGCTCGGCACCTTCACCCCGGTGCTGATCGCCCTGGCGTTCCGCGAAACCCAGTTGGGCTTCGGCATCATGCTGTTCACCGTGATCACCGCGCTGGGCCTGTCGCTGCGCTCGTACCTGGAGCACCTGAAGCTGCAGATGCTGCCGCGCCTGTCGGTGGTGCTGACCTTCGTGGTGGTGCTGATCGCCGCGATCAGCCTGTTCAGCCACAAGCTGGGCCTGGAGCGTGGGCTGTCGGTGGCGTTGTTCCCGATGGTGATCCTGACCATGACCATCGAGCGCCTGTCGATCACCTGGGAAGAGCGTGGCGGTGGCCATGCCATGAAGGTGGCGATCGGCACCCTGTTCGCCGCCTCGCTGGCGCACCTGCTGATGACCGTGCCGGAAGCGGTGTACTTCGTCTTCACCTTCCCAGCGGTGCTGCTGATCCTGGTGGGCTTCATGCTGGCGATGGGCCGCTACCGCGGCTACCGCCTGACCGAGCTGGTGCGCTTCAAGGCTTTCCTGAAGAAGGCTGACGCCTGATGTTCGGCCTGATCAAGACATGGAAAGCCCTGGAGGCCCGGGGCATCATGGGTATCAACCGGCGCAACGCGGACTACGTGTTGAAGTACAACAAGCGCCACCTGTACCCGATCGTCGACGACAAGATCATCACCAAGGAGCGCGCCCTCGCCGCCGGCATCCACGTGCCGGAGATGTACGGCATCATCGAGACGGAAAAGCAGATCGAGAAGCTCGACGAAATCATCGGCGGGCGCAGCGACTTCGTCATCAAGCCGGCCCAGGGCGCCGGCGGTGACGGCATCCTGGTGATCGCCGACCGCTTCGAGGACCGCTACCGCACGGTCTCGGGCAAGATCATCAGCCACGAAGAGATCGAGCACCAGGTCTCCAGCATCCTCACCGGCCTGTACTCGCTCGGCGGGCACCGCGACCGCGCATTGATCGAATACCGCGTGACCCCGGACCAGATCTTCAAGAGCATCAGCTACGAAGGCGTGCCGGACATCCGCATCATCGTGCTGATGGGCTACCCGGTAATGGCCATGCTGCGCCTGCCGACCCGCCAGTCCGGCGGCAAGGCCAACCTGCACCAGGGCGCCATCGGCGTGGGTGTCGACCTGGCCACCGGGGTGACCCTGCGCGGCACCTGGCTGAACAAGATCATCAGCAAGCACCCAGACACCACCAACGCCGTGGACGGTGTGCAACTGCCGAACTGGGACGGCTTCATGAAGCTTGCGGCCAGCTGCTACGAGCTGTGCGGCCTGGGCTACATTGGCGTGGACATGGTCCTGGACCAGGACAAGGGGCCGCTGATCCTCGAGCTCAACGCCCGCCCCGGCCTGAACATCCAGATCGCCAACGACTGCGGCCTGACCCAGCGCACCCACGCCATCGAGGCGCACCTGGAGGCACTGGCCAAGGACGGGGCCACGGAAGATGCAGACCAGCGCGTGAAGGTCGCACAAGGGTTGTTCGGGCACGTGCAGCCGCGGTGAACCCATCGCGGGTCAAGCCCGCTCCTACACGCCAAACCTGTAGGAGCGGGCTGGACCCGCGATGGCGTCGCCCCTGGCCACCCACCATGTCGCACCCAACGCTAGGAGCTTTTCCTACACGCGACTACAATCGCCCTCCACGCTTTGATCACCGTCCACGCGCATGCCGACCTGTACGCTCCACCCCCTGCCCTACCAGCCTGACCCCGCGCCGTACTTCAGCCGCCTGCGCCAGGCACCCGGGGCAATCCTGCTCGACAGCGCCCGCCCGGTGGCCGAGCGTGGACGCTTCGACCTGCTCAGTGCCTGGCCTATGCGGCAGTTGCAGGCCACCCCAGGGGAAAGCGGCACGGCTTACCTGCAGCGCCTGCGCCAAGCACTGGCCGACCTGGGCCCGGCACAACTACCCGACGGCCTGGAGCTGCCCTTCGCCGGCGGCCTGATCGGCTACCTGAGCTACGACTTCGGCCGGCGCCTGGAGCATCTGCCCAGTCACGCCAACGACGACCTCGACCTGCCGGACGCCCTGCTCGGGCTGTATGCCTGGGCGCTGGTCAGCGACCACCAATTGGCCACCACCCAACTGGTGTTCCACCCCAGCCTGCCCGCCTCTGAGCGCGAGCGTCTGGCCCAGCTGTTCGAAGCCCCGCAACGAGACGACAGCGGCCACTTCAGCCTGCTCGCCCCCATGCGCGGCGACCTACAGCCCGCGCAATACCAGGCCGCCTTCGACCGGGTGCAGGGCTACATCCAGGCCGGTGATTGCTACCAGATCAACCTTACCCAGCGCTTCCGAGCCCCCTGCCAGGGCGACCCCTGGCACGCCTACCAGGCGCTGCGCAAAGCCTGCCCGACACCCTTCTCGGGCTTCCAGCAGCTGACCGATGGCAGCGCACTGCTGAGCTTCTCGCCAGAGCGGTTCATTCAAGTCAGCCAAGGTCAGGTGGAGACCCGCCCGATCAAGGGCACCCGCCCTCGCGCCACCGACCCGGCCGAGGATGCACGCAACGCCGACGAGCTGCGCGCCAGCCCCAAGGACCGCTCGGAAAACCTGATGATCGTCGACCTGCTGCGCAACGACCTGGGGCGCAGTTGCGAGATCGGTTCGGTGCGGGTACCCGAACTGTTCAGCCTGGAGAGCTACCCGAACGTGCACCACCTGGTCAGCAGCGTGACCGGCCGCCTGGCCGCCGAAAAGGACGCCCTGGACCTGATCGCCGGCAGCTTCCCAGGCGGCTCGATCACTGGCGCGCCAAAGATCCGCGCGATGCAGATCATCGACGAGCTGGAGCCCACGCGCCGGGCGCTGTACTGCGGGTCGTTGCTGTACCTGGATGTGCGGGGCGAGATGGACAGCTCCATCGCCATCCGCAGCCTGCTGGTCAAGGATGGCCAGGTGAGCTGCTGGGGCGGCGGCGCCGTGGTGGCGGATTCGCAGTGGCAGTCGGAATATGAGGAGTCGATCGCCAAGGTGCGGGTGTTGCTGGAGACGCTGCAAGGGTTGTGAGGAGCGATAGGGCCACCACCTCCCCCACTCCATCATCCCGGAACGTCTAGCCCGCCATTTTTTTGTTACCATCGCCCCATTACGAGCGCACAGCGCCATACACACGATGGAAACCGCCTGATGAGCCAACCCTTCGACGTCGCCGCCCTGGCCGCGGCCTATGCCAGCAAGTCCCCGCAGGACATCCTCAAGCTCGCCTTCGAACACTTCGGCGACGACCTGTGGATCTCCTTCAGCGGCGCCGAGGACGTGGTGCTGGTGGACATGGCCTGGAAGCTGAACAAGCAGGTCAAGGTGTTCAGCCTCGACACCGGCCGCTTGCACCCTGAGACCTACCGCTTCATCGACCAGGTGCGCGAGCAGTACAACCTGCCGATCGAGATTCTCAGCCCCGACCGCGCCAAACTCGACCCTTTCGTCAAGGAAAAGGGCCTGTTCAGCTTCTACAAGGACGGCCATGGCGAATGCTGCGGCATCCGCAAGATCGAGCCGCTGCGTCGCAAGCTGGCTACCGTCAGCGCCTGGGCCACCGGCCAGCGCCGCGACCAGAGCCCCGGCACCCGCAGCCAGGTGGCCGCACTGGAGATCGACAGCGCCTTCTCCACCCCCGAGCGCACGCTGTACAAGTTCAACCCGCTGGCGCAGATGAGCAGCGAGGAAGTCTGGGGCTACATCCGCATGCTTGAGCTGCCCTACAACAGCCTGCACGAGCGCGGCTTCATCAGCATCGGCTGCGAGCCCTGCACCCGCCCGGTACTGCCGAACCAGCACGAACGCGAAGGCCGCTGGTGGTGGGAAGAGTCGACCCAGAAGGAATGCGGGCTGCACGCCGGCAACCTGATCAGCAAGGGTTGAAAAACAACGGCGAATAACGAGCGACAATAAAAAAGAGCAGGCCGCATCGCGACCTGCTCTTTCTCTATGGCTCGCAGCTGCTTTTAGTGCACCGGCAACTCAACCCCTTCGAACAGCTCTTCCAGCTCCTGCTTGTTGTGGCACTGGATCGCCTTGGCCATCACTTCCCGGGTCAGGTGCGGCGCGAACTTCTCGATGAAGTCGCACATGAAGCCACGCAGGAACGTGCCACGGCGGAAACCGATCTTGGTGATGCTGGCCTCGAACAGTTCGCTGGCATCCAGGCAAACCAGGTCGCTGTCGAGTTTCGGGTCGACCGCCATCTTGGCCACGATACCCACGCCCAGGCCTAGGCGCACATAAGTCTTGATCACGTCGGCGTCGGCGGCGGTGAACACCACCTTCGGGGTCAGACCACGGTGGTTGAACGCCTCATCGAGCTTGGAACGGCCAGTGAAGCCGAACACATAGGTCACGATTGGGTATTCGGCGACCGCCTCGAGGGTCAGCTTCGGCAGCTTGGTCAGTGGATGGCCCTGGGGCACCACCACGCAACGGTTCCACTTGTAGCACGGCATCATGATCAGGTCGCCGAACAGCTCCAGCGCCTCGGTGGCGATGGCGAAATCGACAGTGCCGTCGGCCGCCATCTCGGCGATCTGCATGGGCGAGCCCTGGTGCATGTGCAGGGCCACTTCCGGGTATTGCTTGATGAAGTTGCTGATCACCGGCGGCAGGGCGTAGCGCGCCTGGGTGTGAGTGGTGGCGATGGACAGCGTGCCCTTCTTCTCGTTGGAGAACTCCTGGGCGATCTGCTTGATGCTTTCGACCTTGCGCAGGATCTCGCCAGCGGTGTTGATGATGCGCTCGCCGGCCGGGGTGACGCGGGTCAGGTGCTTGCCGCTGCGGGCGAAGACTTCGACGCCCAGCTCGTCCTCGAGCAGGCGGATCTGCTTGCTGATCCCCGGCTGGGAGGTATAGAGGCTCTGCGCAGTCGCGGAGACGTTGAGGTCATGGTGCGCCACTTCCCAGATGTAGCGCAGTTGCTGAAGCTTCATAGGTATCCCTCAAATCAGCGGTAAGTCACCGGCTGCTGGCAGCGACGATTTATAACTATATTAGTGGTTTGAGAAATAAATCTAGAACTATTTTGTTACGATCAGCGGAAAAGGCTTACTGCCAGTTTCACCCTTTCCTACGCCCCAAATGCTGTGCCAGCGGCACCATGTACACCGGCACCGCCGATAACTGAAGCAGTCGCACTGCTGTGCGACCGATCGGCACATCGACACCAGCACCATGGCTATGACTACCGAAGATCAACAAATCGACGGCCAGGCGCTGGGCCTGTTCAAGAATCACCTGGGCCGGGTCGCCCTGGCGCACCCGCACTGCGCGTATCAAGGCCAGGTCGGCCTCCTCGCCCAACTCGTCACGAAAATTTTCCAGCACCCGCTGCTCGATGTTGGCCATCACCGTGTTGACACCCTCGCTGTGCAACTCATCCAGGGTCTGCTCGTCGAGGTAGCTTTGCAGGAGGGATTCGGCGAACTGCCCCATGGGCTCCACCGCATGGATCACATACAGCTCCGCGCCGAAGGTGCGCGCCAGGGCCAGGGCGTGCTGCATGACGAAGGGCGCATAAACACCGAGGTCGGTGGCATACAGCATGGAACGGATCATTCGACCTCCTCGACTGCCGCAGCGGCAGAGCAAGCTTCAGCTTAGCAGCGTCATGCCGGGGCGCCTGGCCATCCGGCGCAGGCCGTGCGGGCAGCTCAGGCCTGCTGATTGCGTCGATCGATGAAGGCCAGGGCCTGATGCAGCGCCTCCATGCGCGGCAGGCTGCAACCGGCTTCACGGGCACGCGCCAGCGGCTCGCCATAGATGGCCTGCAACTCCAACGGGCGCTGCTGGGCATGGTCGTGGTACATGCTCGGCCAATAGTCGGGCATCTGCTCGGTGACACGGAACAGGTGCTCGGCGTAGCCGTCGGGCAATGGATGCCCGCAGGCGCGAGCGCCCTGCGCCACTTCGGCCATCAGAGCGCGGATCAACTCGCGGCTGGCCGGGTCGGTCATCAAGGGCGTGGTGCTGGCCTGCAGCAGCACCGACAGGCCGTTGTAAGGCACGTTCCACACCAGCTTCTGCCAACGCGCCTGAGCGAGGTTTTCCATGGCCTGCGAGTCCACGCCCGCCATACGGAACAACTCAGCCCCCTGTGCCAACACTGCGGCGCCACCATCCTGCGCCAGGCCGCTGTGGTACCCCAGATTGACCGCGCCGAGCGCCTGGTGGCGGATCACACCGGGTTCCTGGCGATTGACGCAGATGAAGCACAAGCCGCCAAGCAAGTGCAGGTCAGCGGGCAAGGCTGGACGCAACTGCTCTTCCACACCAAGCCATTCTGCAGCAGCACCACCTTTGCGCCCGGCGCCGCGGCCTGGACGATCAGCGGCGCGAGCTCATCATTGCTGGTGGCCTTGGCGCCCACCAACAGCCAGTCGCACGGCGGCATGTCGCAGGCACTGGCGTACGCCTGCACCCTCATATGCAATTGCCCGTGGACGGCGCTGTCCACCGCCAGGCCACGCGCTTGCACGGCGGCGAATTCGCTACGCAGCAGGAAATGCACGTCGAAACCGGCGCGGGCCAGCATCAGGCCATAGAAGCCACCGATAGCCCCGCTGCCAATGATGCCGATGCGGGTGTTGCGAGGGTCCATGCCATGCTCCTGTCGAATGTGAATGTGTCCGCCCGCCAACAGCCAGCCGCGGCGCCTCTAGGAACGGCTTGGCCCGCGATAGGGCCGCCACTGGCGCAACAAAACTCAAGACCGCCCACATGCTAGCGCCAAGCCGGCGACCCGCCCAGCACCGAAAACGGCAAAAACCCCACCCAGACAGGGGCCAGCCCATTGTCGCGCCCCCTGTAACGCGCTAAGGTTCGGCTCCCCGCTGCGAACAATCTGCTGCTGGGCCGCACGGGGATTTGCTGGCGGCCGGCACCCGTGACCTGACGAGTAACACGATGGCTGATTTACCGATCGATGACCTCAACGTTGCCTCCAACGAGACCCTGATCACCCCCGATCAGCTCAAGAAGGAAATCCCCCTCAGCGCCAAGGCCCTGCAGACCGTGACTGCCGGCCGCGAAGTGGTGCGCAACATCCTCGACGGCAAGGACCATCGCCTGTTCGTCGTGGTCGGCCCCTGCTCCATCCACGACATCAAGGCCGCCCACGAATATGCCGAGCGCCTCAAGCTGCTGGCTGAAGAAGTTTCCGACACCCTGTACCTGGTAATGCGCGTGTACTTCGAGAAGCCACGCACCACCGTGGGCTGGAAAGGCCTGATCAACGACCCGTACCTGGACGACTCGTTCAAGATCCAGGACGGTCTGCACATCGGCCGCCAACTGCTGCTGGACCTCGCCGAGATGGGCCTGCCCACCGCCACCGAAGCCCTTGACCCGATCTCCCCGCAGTACCTGCAGGACCTGATCAGCTGGTCGGCGATCGGCGCGCGCACCACCGAATCCCAGACCCACCGGGAAATGGCCTCGGGCCTGTCCTCGGCGGTCGGCTTCAAGAACGGCACCGATGGCGGCCTGACCGTGGCGATCAACGCCCTGCAATCGGTCTCCAAGCCACACCGCTTCCTGGGCATCAACCAGGAAGGTGGCGTGTCCATCGTCACCACCAAGGGCAACGCCTACGGCCACGTGGTACTGCGCGGTGGCAATGGCAAGCCGAACTACGACTCGGTCAGCGTTGCCCTGTGCGAGCAGGACCTGGCGAAGGCGAAGATCAAGGCCAACATCATGGTCGACTGCAGCCACGCCAACTCCAACAAGGACCCGGCCCTGCAGCCGCTGGTGATGGAAAACGTCGCCAACCAGATCCTCGAAGGCAACCAGTCGATCATCGGCCTGATGGTCGAGAGCCACCTGAACTGGGGCTGCCAGGCGATTCCGAAGAACCTCGACGAGCTGCAGTACGGTGTCTCCGTCACCGACGCGTGCATCGACTGGGCCGCCACCGAGAAGACCCTGCGCAGCATGCGTGCCAAGCTCAAGGATGTCCTGCCTCAGCGTCAGCGCGGCTGAGGGCCTGGGGCTGCATAGCAGCCCAATACGTACAAACAAACGAAAACGCCGGGCATTGCCCGGCGTTTTCGTTTGTGTAGGTCATCAGGCCTTGGTCGAGTGGCGCTGATGGCGCTCCATGTAGCGCTCGACGTAGGAGCACGACGGAATCACGGTGTAGCCCATCTGCTCGGCGTATTCCAGGGCCTTTTCGGTCAACGCGGCGGCGATGCCCCGGCCGCGCAGGGCGTTAGGCACGAACGTGCGGTAGATGTCCAGCGTCTGCTTGCCCAGGTCCATGTACGTCAGGTAGGCACGGTGACCGTCCACGCTGGTCTCGAACTGATGACCGGCCTGGTCATGGTGGATGGTCAGCGCTTCGCTCATCACTACTCCTCGCAAGTCTGGTCGGCAGACCTTTACCTTAACCGATGGGTTTATCCGGCGGAGGAACCTCTACGCCACGTCATTGCCCCTTGGACAGCGCCGCGCAGGCAATCGTTCGGCGCGCGGGACACCCCAAATAGTAGGCGTGCCGGGCGGGATTGCTCAAGGTGCCAGCGGGTAAAAAATCCAGGGGAACGGGGGTAGCCGTCGCGGCCCACGGACTCTAAACAGCATGCCGGATGTACTAGCTTTAAGACGCAGAAGGACCGTCGAAGTCACCTTTAGTTCAACAAAAAGTTTCTGTGCTACAACCGCTTGCGTCACCTGTGGAGGATTTTCACCATTTCCCTACAAAGCTTGTCGCCCTAACCCCCTGACAACATTTTTTTTGCAGTTCTTGCGCTCTGTCAGTTTACTTACTACAAGTAATGGGTACTATGTACGCCGGCCAGTTTCTCTTTTCCGAGAGATGGCTATTTAATAGAAAGTCCTTGAAGGGGAACACGATGAACAACGTTCTGAAATTCTCTGCTCTGGCTCTGGCCGCAGTTCTGGCTACCGGTTGCAGCAGCGTATCCAAAGAAACCGAAGCCCGTCTGACTGCGACCGAAGACGCAGCAGCTCGCGCTCAAGCCCGTGCCGACGAAGCCTACCGTAAGGCTGACGACGCTCTGGCAGCCGCTCAGAAGGCTCAGCAGACCGCTGACGAAGCCAACGAGCGCGCTCTGCGTATGCTGGACAAAGCCAGCCGCAAATAATAACCCTCACCGGTTGTTATGAAGCCGACCCACTTGTGGGTCGGCTTTTTTATTGCCTGGCAAACGCACTTGACGGAAAAACAAAAAGGCCTGCACTAAGCAGGCCTTTCGCGCGCGATGCGTTTACTGCAGTTCTGGCGGAATGCTCGACACCATCGGTGCGGCGCCGTCGCTCGGTACGGCGATCTCCACCGGGATGCCATCTTCGGCAGCGACCACGTCACGCACCATGTCCCAGTTCATGCGCAGGTTGTTGGCCAGGTCTTCACGCTTGAGTAACGCATTGATAACTGCGGTGTGTTTGTCTACCACCGACGGATCGCCATGATCGTCCAGCGGAGTGTGGGCCTCGAGATAGACCTTGCCACCGCTCAGGCCAAACTTGTACGGCTCGTTGATGATGCGCACCGGGGTACCCACCGGGACCATCTTCGACAATTCCAGCACGTTGTTGTTGAGCATGCGGAAGCAGCCGTGGCTGGTGCGCATGCCAATGCCGAACTTCTTGTTCGAGCCGTGGATCAGGTAGCCCGGCACGCCGAGGGTGAACTTGAAAGGCCCCAGTGGGTTGTCTGGGCCAGCAGGCACAACGGCCGGCAGGATGTCGCCATCGGCAGCGTGCTCGGCACGGATCGAGGCCGGGGGCGTCCAGGTCGGGTTCGGCGTCTTGGCGGTGATCTTGGTGTTGGCGATTGGCGAACCCCAGCCCTCACGACCGATACCCAGCGGGAAGGTGTGCACCACGTTCTCCCCTTTCGGGTAGTAGTAGAGGCGGTACTCGGCAAGGTTGATGACGATGCCTTCCCGCGGCCCTGGCGGCAGCACGTAGCGGGTGGGCAGGATGATCTCGGTGCCAGCACCCGGCAACCAGGGATCGACACCCGGGTTGGCGGCGATCATTTCCAGGTAGCCGAGGTCGTTGGCGGTGCCGATGTCGGCGAAAGTGTCCTCGTACTTGGCCTTGATCACCCGGACCTGGCCGACGACGTCTTCACCGGGAGACGGCAATGGCAGTTCCAGCGCGACAGCGGGGCCGGTCATTAGCAGAGCGGCCAGGGACAGGCAACGGGTGACGGCGGGAAAGCGCGGCAACATCCGGTAAATCCTTCGAAAGGTGGTCAAGATTGACGATTGTACACCCGCCCGCACGCCTGCGGGAGGCATCGCGAGGGCCTGTAAACGTTTCAGATGATGAAAGGTTCGTCAGAGTTCCGGCCAGACCGGCCGCGTACCGCGCCGCTGGGCTTCGAGGATGGCCTTGCACAAGGTGCACAGGCGGCCGTCGCGATATACCGAGCGCTGCACCACCGACCAACGCGGCTGCGCCGGCAACAGGCCGCCGCACAGCGTACGGTCGACCGGCGCACCCAACTCGAGCTGGCGGGTAACCAGATGGACACGGACTTCCTGGCAGGCGAACAGATCGAGCTGCTCATCGGGCTCGATCAGTTGGTAGGCATACAGGGACCAGGCGGGACGCGGCATCGGGGGCTCCAATCGGGGGGCGCAACATTAGCCGAAAGACGGCCCCGATAAAAGCGTCAGAGCAAGGGTTTTATCGTCGGCCAGGCATTTTCCAGCAAGCGTTGCTGGGCGCCTTGCGCCGGGTGGATGCCATCGGCCTGCATGAGCTCCGGCACCCCGCCGACCCCCTCCAGGAAGAAGGGCACCAGCGCCACCTGTTTCTGCGTCGCCAGTTGCTCATAGACCTGGGCGAACGCGGTGGTGTAGCGCGCCCCATAGTTGGGTGGCAGGCGCATGCCCAGCAACACCACCTTGGCACCCGCCTCGCGGGCCTTGTCGATCATCGAGGCAAGATTTTGTTGCAATTGTTGTGGGGGCTGCCCACGCAGGCCATCGTTCCCCCCCAGCTCAAGCACCACGACCTCCGGCTTGTGCTCTGCAAGCAGCGCCGGCAGCCGTGCCTGGCCCCCCGCGCTGGTGTCACCGCTGATCGAGGCGTTGACCACGCGGTCATCGAAACCCTCGTCCTTCAGCCGCTGTTGCAACAGGGAAACCCACCCCTGGCGGGTATCCAGGCCAAAACCGGCGCTGATACTATCGCCGACGACCAGCAACGTTCCCGCCGCCGCGCTCTGGGCCAGGCAACACAGGGCCAGACCGGCACTCAACCACCACACTCGCATCGGATTCTCCATGAGCCCCAGCATTCTCGTTGCGCAGAACCTTAGCAAAGTGGTTCCCAGCGCGGAAGGCGACCTGACCATCCTTCACGCGCTGTCCCTGGCTCTCGACCAGGGCGACAGCCTGGCCATCGTCGGCGCCTCCGGCTCCGGCAAGTCGACCCTCCTCGGCCTGCTCGCCGGCCTCGACCGCCCCAGCGCGGGCAACGTCATCCTTGCCGGCCAGGACCTCGGCCCGCTGGATGAAGACCAGCGCGCCCGGGTGCGCGCCGAGCACGTCGGTTTCGTGTTCCAGTCGTTCCAATTGCTCGACAGCCTCAACGCCCTGGAAAACGTCATGCTGCCGCTGGAGCTGGACGGCCGCGGCGATGCCCGCGAACAGGCGCGCAACCTGCTCGAGCGGGTAGGCCTGGGCAAGCGCCTGACCCACACCCCGCGCCAGCTCTCCGGCGGTGAGCAGCAGCGGGTGGCGATTGCCCGAGCCTTCGCCGCGCATCCAGCGGTGCTGTTCGCCGACGAACCCACCGGCAACCTCGACAGCCACACCGGCGAGCGCATCAGCGACCTGCTGTTCGAACTGAACAAGGAACGCGGCACCACCCTGGTGCTGGTGACCCATGACGAGCGCCTGGCCAAGCGCTGCCGCCGCCTGATCCGCCTGGACGCTGGCCGCCTGGTGGCCCCCCTGGAGCCGTGATGACCCGCCTCTCCTTCCCACGTCTGGGCGCTCTGGCCCTGCGCCAGCTGTTGCGCGATGCCCGCGCCAGCGAAGTGCGCGTGCTGTTCTTCGCCTTGCTGGTCGCGGTGGCGGCCAGCACGGCCATCGGCTACTTCGGTGCCCGCCTGAATGGCGCCATGCAACTGCGCGCCAGCGAATTCCTCGCCGCCGACCTGGTGTTGCAGGGCTCCTCCCCGGCCCTGGAGACCCAGGTCAGCGTCGGCACCACAGCCGGCCTGGCGCATGCCCGGGTGGTGGAGTTCAGCAGCGTGGTGGCCACCGACGCGGGCATCCAGCTGTCGAGCATCAAGGCCGCCGACGACGCCTATCCGCTGCGCGGTCAGCTGCGCAGCGCCGATACCCCCTACGGCACGGAAACGCCCGGCGGCGGGCCAGCCCCGGGCGAGGCCTGGGTCGAGCCACGTTTGCTGGCGGCGCTGGGGTTGTCGCTGGGCGACAGCATCGACGTTGGCATGAAGTCACTGCGCATGACGCGGGTGCTGACCTACGAGCCAGACCGCGCCGGCAACTTCTACAGCCTCACCCCCCGGGTGCTGATGAATCTCGCCGACCTGGAGGCCACCGGTGTGGTCCAGCCTGGCAGCCGGGTCACCTACCGCGAACTTTGGCGTGGCGAACCGGACGCACTGGCGCAGTACCGCCAGACAGTAGAAAAGCATCTGGCCGCCAACCAGCGCCTGCTCGATACCCGCGACGGCAATCGCCAGATCGGTGGCGCGCTGGGCCGCGCCGAGCGCTACTTGAACATGGCCAGCCTGGTGGCGGTGCTGCTGGCCGGGGTTGCCGTGGCCCTGTCGGCCAGCCGCTACGCCGCTCGCCGCCTCGACGCCAGCGCCCTGCTGCGCTGCCTGGGCCTGTCACGGCATCAAGCCCTGGGCCTGTATTGCCTGCAACTGGCAATGCTTGGCTTGGTGGCCGCCATCGCCGGTGCCCTGCTCGGTTGGCTGGCGCAACTGGGGCTGTTCCACCTGCTCGAAGGGCTATTGCCCAGCACCGTGCCGCCAGGCGGCATCGCCCCGGCACTGGCCGGCATCGGCACGGGGCTGGTGGCCCTGGCCGGTTTCGCCCTGCCGCCGCTTGCGGCGCTGGGCCGAGTGCCGCCGCTACGGGTACTGCGCCGCGACCTGCTGCCGATCCCGACCAGCAGTTGGCTGGTGTACGGTGCCGCGCTGCTCGCCCTCGGCCTGATCATGTGGCGCCTGAGCCTCGACCTGCTGCTGACCTTCGCCCTGCTGGGCGGCGGCTTGGTCGCCGCCCTGGCACTCGGTGGTCTGTTGCTGCTCGGCCTGCGCAGCCTGCGGCGCCTGCTGGCCGGCTCGCCCCTGGCCTGGCGCCTGGGCCTAGGTCAACTGTTGCGCCATCCGCTGGCAGCGGCCGGCCAGGCCCTGGCATTCGGCCTGATCCTCCTGGCCATGGCC
The DNA here is from genome assembly GCF_029193575.1 of Pseudomonas entomophila. Lineage (GTDB taxonomy): Bacteria > Pseudomonadota > Gammaproteobacteria > Pseudomonadales > Pseudomonadaceae > Aquipseudomonas > Aquipseudomonas entomophila_G. Next base: position 131,923 of record NZ_JARGCS010000019.1, read on the forward strand.
CTGGTCGCGCTGCTGCGCGCCGAGCTGCTCGACAACTGGCAGGCGCAACTGCCAAAGGACGCACCCAACCACTTCGCCTTGAACATTCTGCCCGACGAGCGCGAGCCCTTCGTCGAGCGCCTGCACGCGGTCAACGCCACCTCGGCGCCGCTGTACCCGGTGATCCCCGGGCGCCTGACACACATCAACGAGCAACCGGTGCAGCAGATCGTCAGCAAGGAGTCCACCGGCGACCGTGCGGTACAGCGCGACCTGAGCCTCACCTGGGCCGCCGAGCTGCCCCAGGGCAACGCCCTGAGCGCTGGCAACTGGTGGCAGGCACCGCCGCCGAGCGATGGCCCGCCCGGCGTTTCGGTGGAAGCGGAACTGGCGGCGAGCCTGAAGCTGCAACTGGGCGACCTGCTGACCTTCGACATCGGCGGCCAGCAGCGCCAGGCCCGGGTCAGCAGTCTGCGCAGCGTACACTGGGACAGCTTCCAACCGAACTTCTACATGATCTTCCAGCCAGGAACCCTACAGGGCTTGCCGGCCACCTACCTGACCAGCTTCTACCTGGCGCCGGGGCATGACCTCGACGTGGTGGCACTGGCCCGGGCGTTCCCGGCGGTGACCATCCTCCAGGTCGACGCCCTGCTCGGCCAACTGCGCAGCATCCTCGCCCAGGTCACCCTGGCGGTGGAGTACGTGCTGCTGTTCGTCCTCGCCGCGGGGCTGGCGGTGTTGTTCGCTGGCCTGCAGGCGACCCTCGACGAGCGCATCCGCCAGGGCGCGCTGCTGCGTGCACTGGGGGCAGGCCGGCCATTGCTGGTCAAGGCACGGCGCATCGAGTTCGGCCTGCTCGGCGCCGCCAGCGGCCTATTGGCGGCCCTGGGCTGCGAGCTGATCACCCTGGCCCTGTACCGTTACGCTTTCGACCTTGAGTGGGCGCCACACCCCTGGTTGTTGGTGCTGCCCCTGGTGGGCGCCATGCTGGTCGGTGGCGCCGGGGTGTTCGGCACGCGCCGGGCACTCAATGCCACGCCGCTGAGCGTGCTGCGCGAGACCTGATGCGCCGGTGCCCGCTGGCCGCGCCAACCAGGCCGGCCAGCAACAGCACCGGGGCGCCAACCAGCAGCGCCAACTGCCAAACATCCAGCTGCGGCCAATGGCTGGCGAGCAGGCCGTAGGCGGCCCCGCTCAGCATCTGCAGGCAGAAGAACTGCCCTGTCGACACGCCGACATCCTGCTGCAAGCAGCGCAGCAACCCGGCCTGGCTGGCGGGGATGACCATGCCAGTGCTCAGCAGGATGGCCATCATCGGCATCACGAAAGCGACCACGACCTGGCCTGCCCAGGTGATCGCCAGCAACAACCCAACCCCGCCTAGCCCTCCCACCCACGCACCCACCGCGAGAATTCGCGCCAGGTCATGACGGCGGCTCATACGCCGGGCCAGAAAACTGCCGCTGACGTAGCCAAGCGCACAGGTAGCGATCAAAGCGCCGTACTCGAACTCACCAAACCCCAGCAGCACCTGGAAGGCGTAGGCCGACGACGACAGGAACCCGAAGTAGCTCATCCACACCAGGCTGATGCACGCGGCGTAATAGGTAAAGGCACCGTTGCGCAGATTGCGCAGGTACACCCGGGCAATGGCCAGCGGCGAACCGGTCGCCTGCCGGGGCAACGGCAGCGCCGGAATCAACCGCCAGCACAACACCCAGACCAGCAGGTTGAACACCCCGACCAACACCAACACCCCGCGCCAGCCCACGTACGGCAGCAACACGCCCCCCAGCAACGGCGCCAGGCACGGTGTGACCGCGATGGCCGAGGCCAAGGTGGTGAGCATACGCATGCGCTGCCCTTCGGCGAACGCTTCCCTGACCACCAGCCGCGTCGTCACCGTGCCCACGCAGCCGCCCAGCGCCTGCAACAGGCGACCGAGCATGAACGGCATGAACGACGTCGCGCAGGCGGCAAGAGCGGTCCCGAGCGTCGCCAACAACAGCCCACCCAGCTGCACCTGACGCGGGCCGAAGCGGTCGCACAGCAGCCCCGCGAAGATGACCGACAAGGCATAGCCGACCATGTACAGCACCAGGGTGTTCTGCACCTGCGCGAGCGCCACCCCAAGCTGCGCCGCCAGCGACGTCGACGCCGGCACGATTACCCCAAGCCCCACCTGCGGCACCACTACCGCGCTCAACAACGCCAACGGCAACCCAGGCCGTGCCAGGCCTTCCTCGATACGCATGATTCACCGGCCCTCGAAACGTCAACGACGTGGCGTATCGCCCGAAAAAGGCTCTGCGCCGCGTCGTTGAGGTTATTGAGGCACCTGCTTAAGATGAAGGCCCATTAACCCTTCTCGCGTGTGGACCACTATGGCCAGAGGCAAACAGGCGATCGCCCTCGACATCGCCCTGCCCGTCGCGTTGTCCGCTGGCAGCGGTGGCAAGCACCAGGTGCTCCATGAGTTTCTGCAGGCCCTGGTGGTCAGCGGCCACCTGCCACCGGGCAGCCTGCTGCCGTCGACACGCACCCTGGCGACGCGCTGGGGCGTTGCCCGCGGCACACTGGAAGCGGTGTTCGAACAACTGAAGCTGGAAGGCTACATCGAGCGCCGACAAGGCGCAGGCTCGCAGGTGGCGGCGCGCCTGCCCGATCAGCTGATCGCCGCCGGCGACCCGGCAATCGCCTGCGCCGTACCGCCAGTGCCAGCCCCGGTCGACGCGCAAGCGCTGGAGGCTCAGGTCCAGGCCCGGGTGCCCTTCGTCGCCCGCCTGCCCGACCCGGACCTGCTGGAACCCTCTCATTTCCACGCTCGCCTCGACGGCGCCGCACTGCTAGCGGGGGCGTCCACTCAGGGCAACCCTCCCCTGCGCCAGGCGATCGCTGCGCACCTCAAGGTGTACCGTGGCATCGACTGTACACCCGACGACATCGTCATCACCCACGGCATCCGCCATACCCTGGACCTGTTCAGCCGAATCCTCGACCGGCAGCGTGCAGTGGCCGTGGAGGACCCAGGGTACGCCTGGGCCAGACGTATCTTCACCCAGGGCGGTCACGAACTGGTGTACATCCCCATCGACAGCGAGGGCCTGCGCGTCGACGCACTGGCTGGGCATCCCCACGTCGGCGCAGTGCACGTCACACCTGCGCACCAGGCACCACTGGGCTTATGCCTGGGCGTCGAGCGACGCCAGGCCCTTCTGGCCTGGGCCCAGGCGCAGGACGCCTACATCGTCGAGGACGACTACGACAGCGAGTACAACTACGCCAGCGCACCGCTGCCGGCGCTCAGGGCGATCGACACGGATGACCGGGTGCTGTTCTGCGGCAGCTTCAACAAAACCCTGTTCAGTCACTTGCGCCTGGGTTTCGCCGTGGTCCCGCGGCGGCTGCGCGAGGCCTGGCTGGCTTGCCTGGCGCTATCCGGCCAGGCACCGGGCGTGCTGGGTCAGCACGCCCTGCAACGGATGCTCGACAACGGCCACTATGCCCGCCACCTGCGCGTGGCACGACAGACCTACCAGCGCCGCCGCGACCTGCTGCTCGCGCGCCTGCGCCAACACCTCGCGGTGAGGATCAGCGGCGAGCAGGCTGGCCTGCATTTCATTCTCTGGCTGCCTGAAGGTGCGTGCGAACGGCGGTTCTGCCTGCTGGCCCGGCGCAACGGCCTGATGCTGCAACCGGTGGGGCTGTTCACCCACGAGCATGCCTGGCCGCCTGGGGTGCTGATCGGCTATGCGTCATTGAGCGACGCGCAGATCGTCGTCGCGGCAGGGAGGCTGGTCAACGCCTACCGTCAGGTGCTCGCCGAGCTGGGCTGATCGCCGTAGCGGATACGGTTGACGTACCAGGTTGCCTCGCCCGTGGGCGTGTGCACCAGCACCTCGTCGCCTTCCTCTTTCTTGAGCAGGGCGCGGGCCATGGGCGAGTCGATGGAGATGTAGTCGTTGCGCCCGTAGATCTCGTCGTAGCCGACGATGCGAAACGTGAGGGTCTCGCCCTCGTCGTTCTCGATCTCGACCCAGGCGCCGAAAAATACCTTGCCTTCCTGCTGCGGCGAATAGTCCACCACCTTGACGTCCTCGAGACGTTTGCGCAGGTAGCGCACACGGCGGTCGATCTCGCGCAGCAGCTTCTTGTTGTACTGGTAGTCGGCGTTTTCACTGCGGTCGCCCAGCGACGCGGCCCAGGCGACCTTCTGGGTGATCTCGGGGCGGTACACCCGCCACAGGTGATCGAGCTCCTGCTTCAGAGCCTGATGACCTTCGGTGGTGATGATGTTGGTGCTCAAGCCAGGTTCTCCTCGGCGCATCCGCGGCAAGCGACAGGGGCTTGCCGAGGCACCGAGCCTAACCGAAAAAACCGCCGCCCGACACGCCCGCTCAACGGCGCGTGATCAGACCCTGGCGGGCGATGCGGGTGAGGTGGGCGATGACGTCGACGGCCTGCTCGGCGCTGGGCGCCTGGATCACCGCGAGGTCGAAACGGTCGTTGCCGTACTGCGCGAGGTTGCACGCGGCTTCGGCGAACTGGATGAGGAAGGCACGGGCCTGACCCTTGCGCCGGGAAAAACCGTCGAGGTTGCGCAGCAGGGTGGGCTGGTGCTGGCCGCCGAGCAGGATGCGCGGCGTGCGGGCCGCTAGGCCAACAGGCAGGGGGGTCAGGCAAACACTGGTACGTGGACAACTCATGGAGTATCTCTCCGCCTCGCAGATCCCGCTGGGCAGCGGTGGGAGGCGTCACCGAACCAGCGCTTTAGCGGTATTTCGGAGAACCCCGTGGGGCCGTCCCGCGCCCCGCAAGTAGCTGTTTAAATCGGCGCAAGCGGTATCCTAGAGCGTCGAACGGCAAGCTGCAAGTGGGTGTTCACTTGCAGCTTGCCGTGGCGGTATTGCAGCCGCGTGTCAGCGGGCGATCAGGCGGTCCAGCGAGAGGCGCCCTGCCCCTTCCATCAGCACCGCCAACGTGCCGCCGAGCAGCGCCAGGGCGAACTCGTAGCCGTTGTTGGACATGAACAAACCGTTGCCAATGTGCACCGAGAAGATCGCCACCACCAGGGTCACGCTCAGCGCCAACGCCGCCGGCCGCGCCAGCAGGCCAACCACCAGGGCCAGGCCGCCGAAGAACTCGGCGCTACCGGACAACAGCGCCATCAGGTAGCCCGGTGCCAGGCCGATGCTTTCCATCCACTGGCCGGTGCCTTCCAGGCCGTAGCCACCGAACAGGCCGAAGAGTTTCTGTGCGCCGTGGGCCATGAAAATGACGCCGACCAACACACGGATGATGCTGAGGCCGAAACCGGCGCGGGTGGCGAGCAGGGCTTTGATCGAAGGGTTCATGTTGCGAGCTTCCTTGAAGTGTTTGGTTGGGATGGGCGCCATCTTAATCAAACCTTCAGATAGTTAAATCGCAAAAAACCCAACATTAAAATCGAATAAATCGATTTATAAGCGTTTAGCCACCCGCTCCAGCGAGTCACGCTCGCGGTTGAACGCCAGAAAGTACTTGTTGACACTGTTGACGAAGTTCACCGGCCCCATGCCCACCTGCTCCATGGCGATGCGCTCGGTCTGGAAGAACCACTGGTTGCCGTTGAGCCCGCGTCGCCGCGCCTCGGCACGCATGGCCTGGACCCGCTCCGGGCCGAGGTTGTAGGCGGCGAGGATGAACGCCATGCGCTCACGCTCGTTGAGCTGCGGGCTGGCGAAGAACTTGCGGCGAATCAACGCCAGGTAGCGGGCACTGGCCTGCACATTGCCATCGACCGTGGCGGTGTTGCTGACGCCGACCCGCTGCGCCGCCGAGGGGGTGATCTGCATCAGCCCGTGGGCGCCGCCGGTGCCGCGCGCCTGGGGGTTGAGGGTGGACTCCTTGAACGCCAGCGCCGCCAGGTTCAGCCAGTCGATCTGCTGGTCGCCGGCGTGCTTCTGCAACACCGGACGCACCGCCTCCAGGCGCTGGCGATCCTGACGCGCCAGGGGGTCGTGCACACGATACTGGCGCCGGTAGATGCGCTCGAAGGCGGCATCCTGGTTATCTGGGGCGCGGTAGCTGGCGAGGAAATGATCCACCGTGGTCAGCAGCGTGGCCGCATCGCGTCGCACATACCAGCGGATGGCCTCAGGCTGGCTCAGGCGCAGCTGGGTATCCAGGCGCAGGCGCGGCATCACCCGCGCCCAGCGCTGGGCGATGGGACGCTCCACCACGGTCAGGTGGTAGATGCCGGCCTGGACCATTTCCAGCACGTCCTCCACCGCCAGGGTCGGGTCGACCCATTCGACCTTGATCGGTGGCCGCTTGCGCAGGGCCAATTGTTGGTTGAGCTGCTGGATTACCGCGCCAGCGGCGCTGGCGCTGGTCAGGGCGATGGTTCGCCCGGATAACTGCTCGACCCGACTGAAGCCACGCTCGCCCTTGCGCCCCACCAGCAACAGCGGCACTTGGTCGACTACCGGGGCGCTGACGCCCACCCCAGTGACCAGCCCCGGGTCGAGCAGTTCGCCCGGTGCGGCCAGGTCACCCTCGCCGCGCTGCAGGGCGCCGAGCAGTTGTTCCTTGGCCCGGGGAATGAGCTTGACGGTCAGTTCCTGGTCATCACCGACGCGGGCGTTGAGGTAGTGTTCCAGGGCACGCAGGCGGTAGTACTCAAGGCCCACCGGCTCACCCTTGACCTCGCCGGAGCTGTTGCGGCTCTGGTTCACCAGCACCCGCAGCACCTTGCTCGCGCGGATCTGCGCCAGGTCACGCACCTGGCTGGGCGGCACGCTCTGGGGCGGCCCGGGTTGCTGGGCCAGGGCTGGGCCGGTGGCCAGCAACGCGAGCATCAGCACGGTCAGGAAAGGTCGCAGCATGAAGGATGGCGTCCGAGGGCTGTTGGGCAGGGACCATCTGCGCAGGTCTGGCACGAATCGATCCGTGATAAATGACGCCAAAAGACCATGGCAAACGTTTGAAGTTCTTGGCTTTTTCGAGAGTTCCTGGTTTTTGCTATGCTGGCCGCCCCCGCGGCAGGAGGTAGCACCATGCAACTGATCGATATCGGCGTCAACCTGACCAACAAAAGCTTCCATGACCAACAGGCAGCGATCGTCGAACGGGCCATCGAGGCGGGCGTGACGCAGATGGTGCTGACCGGCACCAGCCTGGCCGTCAGCGACGAGGTTCTGGCGTTGTGCCTGAAGTTGGATGCGGCCGGCCAGCACCTGTTCGCCACCGCCGGCGTGCACCCTCACGACGCCAGCCGTTGGGAGCCAGCCAGCGAGCGCAGGCTGCGCCAACTACTGGCACAAGATCGGGTACGCGCCGTGGGCGAATGCGGGCTGGACTTCAACCGCGACTTCTCCCCTCGCCCACAGCAGGAGAAGGCCCTGGAAGCACATCTGGCCTTGGCCGCGGAGCTGCACTTGCCGGTGTTCCTGCACGAACGCGAGGCCAGCGCGCGACTGCTGGCGATCCTCAAGGACTACCGCGACCACCTGCCCGGGGCCGTGGTGCATTGCTTCACCGGTGAGCGCCAGGCGCTGTTCGATTACCTGGACATGGACCTGCACATCGGCATCACCGGCTGGATCTGCGACGAGCGTCGTGGCACGCACCTGCATCCATTGGTCGGCAACATTCCTGCCGGGCGGTTGATGCTGGAAAGCGATGCACCGTACCTGCTGCCGCGCAGCTTGCGGCCGAAGCCGAAGAATGGGCGCAATGAGCCGGCGTTCCTACCGGAGGTACTGCGGGAGGTGGCGTTGCATCGGGGTGAGACGCTGGAACAGGTGGCAGTGCATACCACAGCGGCGGCGCAAGCGTTTTTTGGCCTGAATTGAACAACAACGGGGCGGCCCTATCGCGGGGCGGGCCCGCATAGGGCCTCCACTACCCCCCGCCTCCCAGCCCACCCTTTCTTGACACACATCAACGCCAGCAGCGCCTCGACCGGACACAATGATGGCACCTTGCCAATACTGTTTCCGCTCAACTCAGAGAAGACCTACCATGGGTGCCTGGCTTAGCAATATCTCCCTGAAGTACAAGTTCTGGGCCGTCAATGCGGTGGCCTTCGTCACCACCCTGCTGCTGGTGCTCTACGCCGTGCATCTGGAGCAGCAGGCCCGCGCCGAGGCCGCCCAGACCCAGGCCGTCGCCCAGGCCGAGCTGCTGGCCCGCTGGCCCGTCGGCCAGCCGTTCCCCCGCCAGCCCCAGGTACTCAGCTGGCAGACCGGACAAACCCCAAGCTTCGCCGGCGCCCCGCTCGACGCCCTGCGCGACGCCAATGGCTGGGTCGCGCTGCCAGCGCCATGGATCCTCGGCGACACCCCGCTGCGTGGCGCCCAGGTTGTGCGCCAGGGCGATCACCACCTCGCCGTGCTGGCCCAGTCACCCAGCCTGCGCCAGGTGTTCCTCGCACGCTTCACCCATTACGCCATGTGCGTGCTGATCCTGATGCTGGCCATGCTCGGCGCCTCGCAACTGTTGATCCGCTTCCTGCTCAGCCAGCTCAACACCCTCAAGGACGTCATGCTGCACGTGGAGAGGACCGGCGACCTGTCGGCTCGCGTGCCGCTGGCCTGCGGCGACGAGGTCGGGCAGATGGCCGGCGCCTTCAACGCCATGCAGGCCACCTACCACCGAGTGGTCAGCACCGTGGCGCGCACCGCCGCCCAGCTCGACTCGGGCGCCGCGCGCCTCGCCGCGAGCATGGACGAGGTACGCCACGGCATGATTGGCCAGCAGAGCGAGACCGACCAGGCTGCCACCGCGATCAACGAGATGTCCGCCACCGTGCACCACATCGCCCAGCACGCGGGCGCCACTCGCGACCTGTCGCAGAGCGCCGACGACCTTGCCGGCAGCGGCCAGGCGGTGGTCAGCCGTGTGCAGGACTCGATCTCCGGGCTTTCCAGCGGCGTGCAGCAGACCGCCGAGATGATTCGTCAACTGGCCGACGACAGCCAGAAGATCAACGGCGTGGTCGGGGTGATTCATAGCATCGCCGAGCAGACCAACCTACTGGCCCTCAACGCCGCCATCGAGGCGGCCCGGGCCGGCGACCTGGGGCGGGGCTTCGCCGTGGTGGCCGACGAGGTGCGTAACCTGGCCAAGCGTGTGCAAAGCTCCACCGACGAGATCACCACCATGGTCTCGGCACTGCAAGACGGCACCCGCGATGCGGTGGAGTTCATGCAGGAGAGCTCGTTCAAGGCCGATGATTGCGTACGCCAGGCTCAGGAGGCCGGCGTGGCACTGGCGCAGATCACCAGCGCGGTGGCGCAGATGCGCGAGAGCAACACGCAGATCGCCGTGGCCGCCGAGCAGCAGAGCCAAGTGGCCGAGGAAATGAACCGGGCGGTGGTGAGCATCCGCGACGTCACCGAGGAAACCGTGCAGCAGACGGTCGGCTCGGCCACCACCAGCAGCGAGCTGGCGACCCTGGCCGGCGAGCTGAACAAGGCCATCGGTCAGCTCAAGCTATAGCCACCATAAACAGCGTCGATTGGCCCCTGCCGGGGCGCCGCACTAAGCTTTGGGCATGACCGCGAGGAACTGCCCATGAGCAAACGTCTGCCCAATCTGCCCGCGTGGCAATGGCGGGGTTACCACCAGAATCACCGTCACCCGACCAATCTGGTACTGCACCTTATCGCCGTGCCACTGTTCATCATCGGCGCCCTGTTGGTGCTGTCGGGGTTGTTTGCCCTGGACCTGTCGCAGATCGCCGTCGGCGTCATCGCGCTGATCGCCGGCCTGGGCATGCAGCGCCAGGGACACCGGCTGGAAGCTGAGCAGCCGGAGCCGTTCACTGATCGTCAGGATGCCGTGAAGCGCCTGCTGACCGAGCAGTTCATCACCTTCCCGCGCTTCGTGCTGAGCGGAGCCTGGTGGCGCGCCTGGCGCGAACGACACAAGCACCGCCGCTGAAAGACCGCCCTGCGCCGTTCACGGGCTTATCCGCGAACGGGGCTTCTCGAGTATCAGGCAAATACCGTCACGGTCTGCCGGCTCATCGCCAGCAACTCCCCCTCCGCTGTCCACAGCCCCGCCGCCGCATGCCCATATCCATCACGCGCGTGCTCGGTCTCCACGCAATACCAGCACCAGTCCAGGGTCGTGAGGCTGGCCACCGGCTGCACGAACTCGATGGTCCAGGTTAGCGTGCTGCCGGCCGCTGGCCGCTTGAGGAACGGCATCAGGCTCGGCGGCCAGGCATCCACCAGCGCGAGCAGGTGAGACTCGTCAAGCGGCTCTTGCGGCACGTCACGCAAACGCACCCACCCCCCCATGAGCCGCGATTCATTGCCACTGAACGGCAACCCGCCAATCGCCCAGCGCAGGGCCACATGACGCATGAACTGCGGCGTAACGCCCTCGATGTAGGGCAACTCCGGCGCCGACTGCTCCAGCGGCTTCATCGCCCGCGCCGGCGGTGCCTGCACCTGCACCGCCGAAGGTCGGCCAGCGCCAAAGTTGCCCTGCACCAGCGTCACCACTTGCCCATCTTGCACCGCACGGCCCAGCAGCGTACTCACCGCCTTGCCCTCGCGCAGCACCTCGGCCTCGAAACGAATCGGCAACTCCGGCGCCGCTGGGCCGACGAAGCTGATCGCCAGCGAGCGCACCGGACGGTCGTCACTGAGCTTCAGGCGCATCGTCTCGAATACCAAAGCGGCCATCAACCCACCGAACGAGGCGCGACCCTGAGCCCAGTCGGCGGGAATGCTGACCGATTCGGGATGGCTGCGCACAGCATCGAGCAACTGGGGGAAATTCATGGAGGGAGTCCTTGGGTTCAGGCCGGTCATGGCACGGGGCAGGACGATAGTAACCAGCGGGCTGCGGCACGGCAGCCCGCATATCGGTCATTTGCAGGGGGTTATCGACGCGCCAGGGCCTTACGCAGCGCCTCCAGGGTGCTGTCCGCCTTGCCTTCGGCCTGGTGCAGCTCGGCCTCCCAGATGGCCTTGCAGGGTGCCAGGTCGGCATGCGCCTGGGCCTGCAATAGCCATTGCACCCGGTCGTGCCAGTCGCCCAAGTCGCCCTGGGCACGCTTGAGCAGGCGCCGCAGCTTGCGCCCGGCATGGTCAAGCTGGGGGTAGGCCTCATCGCCGTAGCGTACGCGCTTGATCAGCAAGCGCAGGCGGTGACGGTCGTGAGCCGGGTCTTCGATGGCCTTCTCCAGTTGCCGCCACTGCTTGCCCAGGCGCTTGTCGATACGCCGCGCCAGCCCGCGGGTGAGGCCCTCGCGATGCGCGGCGCGCAAGAACATCGGGAATGAGTCGAGAATCGCCAACACCCGCTTCAACTGCGGGCTGTCGGCAACACTGGCGAAGGTCCGCGCCCTGCCCTCCAGGCGCCGCTGGCCAGCCTGCCCATGGCCGCGGGCAAGCAACTGTGCGGCCAGCACCTCGTGGTCACGCAGCGGCGTAGTCAGGGTACCCAGTGACTTCGCGGCGCCCTCCAGTTGCTCGACACCCGGCAGGTCACGCAAGGGCCGCAACAGGCTGCGCAGGCGCCGCAGGCTGGTGCGCAGATCGTGCAATGCCTCGCTGTCGGTGTCGGCGACGAGGCGTTCCCGGCAGGCCAGCAGGCGCACCTGCAGGGCCAGTACCTGGGCTACCACATGATCGAGCATGGCGGACATAGGCGCTCCTCACTCAACGCCCGGCACGGGACTCACGAATATAGAAACGCGCCCGTTCGGCCTTGCGGGTGCAGCCTTCGAAGCCTTCGAACTGCTGCTGGGTCTTGGCACCGGTCAGCAGCGACAGCGCCTTGGAGTAGCTGACGGTGCCGGCGAAGCCTTCGGCCTTGGCCAGGTCGAGTTCCTTCCAGGCAGCGTCGAGCTGATTCGCGCAACTGTCGCGGTAGGCGGTCTTGCCCGCGCAGCCAGCCAGCGCCAGAACGATCAGGGGAAGGTAGATCCAGGCTTTCATCGGGTGATACCTCAAGGTCAAAAAGGAGTGGCCGTTCGACGGCCAATTGAAACAAAAGTGCCCTGCAAAGCGTAGCCCAGCGCGGATTGGATTGAAGCGTGGGGCGCAATGGGTGCATTGTTGCAGCAGGGTGGCACGGTCGTGGGGGAAAGATCATGAGCAAACGTGTGGCGCTGGTACTGGGGTCGGGGGGCGCACGCGGGTACGCGCACATCGGGGTGATCGAGGAGGTCGAGCGACGCGGCTACGAAATCGCCTGCATCGCCGGCTGCTCGATGGGCGCGGTGATCGGCGGGATCTACGCCGCCGGCAAGCTCGACCAGTACCGCCGCTGGATCGAGAGCCTTGACTACCTGGACGTGCTGCGTCTGGTGGACGTGAGCTTTCGCCTCGGGGCGATTCGTGGCGACAAGGTCTTCGGACAGATCCGCAAGATCGTCGGCGAAATCAACATCGAGCAGTTACGCATCCCCTACACCGCCGTGGCCACCGACCTGACCAACCAGCAGGAAATCTGGTTCCAGGAAGGCTGCCTGCACCAGGCCATGCGTGCCTCGGCGGCGATCCCCAGCCTCTTTACCCCGGTGATGCAGGGCAACCGCATGCTGGTCGACGGAGGCATCCTCAACCCACTGCCGATCGTGCCGGTGGTGTCCAGCCACTGCGACCTGATCATCGCCGTCAACCTCAATGCCACCAACCAGAAGCAGTACCAATTGCCGGTGATCGAGCGCCCGGCGGCGTTCAAGATGCGCTTCGACTCGGTCATCAGTTCGTTGGGGTCGCGCCTGCCATTCCGCCGTAAACCGGCAGAACAGTTGATCCGCATCGAGCAGGAGATCGTCGCCGAGGCCAATCCCTGGCTGAGCGAGCCGGCCGACCCGGAAGCGCAGCAGCCGGCTGCGGCGCCGGAACGCGAGGGTGCGCCGAAGTCGGCCACCGGATCGTTCATTATCGACAACGTCGGACCCGCGTCATTGCTGGATTTGATCAACCAAAGCTTCGAGGTGATGCAGACGTCGCTGGCGCAGTACAAGATCGCTGGGTATCCACCGGATGTGCTGATCAACGTACCCAAGCGGGTATGCCGGTTCTTCGAGTTCTACAAAGCGCCGGAGTTGATCGCGCTGGGGCGGGAGATTGCGCGGGATACGCTGGACAATTACGAGGGGGAACGGCAGTAGCGCGGGGCAAGCCCGCGCCTACAGGGTGCGCGGGCTTACACAGGTACAAAAAAACAGGCCGCATTCGCGGCCTGTTTCGTCACTCAGTAGCGGGTGATGTCCGCACGGGTTTCCAGCTGCTTGCGGTACGCCGCGAAGTCCTGCTGGCCGGCGCGCGAAGCGAGGTAGCGGCGAATCTGCTGCTTCTCTTCGTCGGTGGCCGCGGCACCTTCGTTGACGCCCTTGAGCTGCAGCACCACCAGGCTGCCGTCCGCCAGGACCACACTGCCGTACACCGGCTTGTCCTTGGCCTCAGGCTTGCCCAGGCGGAACACCGCCTGCAGCTCGGCCGGGTCGATACCGTCCTGGCCGCGGCTCACCGCTTCCTGAACCTTCCAGCTCTGGCCGTCCTGGGCAGTGCCTGGGGCAATCGAACCGTCGCGCAGGCCGGCGATCAGCTTGTCGGCCTTGGCCTTGAGCTCGGCGGTCGCCTTCTCGCGGGCCAGGTGCCCGCTGATGTTCTTGGCCACGGCCTCCAGCGGCAGTTGCTCCGGCTTGCGGTGCTCCTTGACGCGCAGCACCACCACGGTTTCCGGGTCCAGCTCCAGGGCGTTGCTGTTGGCGCCCTCGTCCATCACTTCCTCGCTGAACGCCGCTTGCACGACCGAACGGTTGGCGGTGATGCCTTCGCCGCCTTCGCGGCCGAACGCTGCCGAGGTCTGTACCTTCAGGCCCAAGTCCTGGGCCGGCTGGCTGAGGTCGGAGGCCTCGAAGGCGGCGTCTTCCAGCTGCTTGGTCACTTCGACGAAGCGCTGCTCGACCTGCTGGGTCTTCAGCTCACGGGTCAGCTTGTCCTTGAGGCTGGCGAACGTCGGCACTTCAGGCGCCTGGACGCCCAGCAGCTTGATCAGGTGGTAGCCGTACTCGGTGCGTACCGGGGCCGAGACCTGGTCCTTGTTCAGCTTGTACAGCGCGTCCTCGAAGGCTTGGTCGTAGACACCCGGGCCAGCGAAGCCAAGGTCGCCACCGGTGGCGGCCGAACCAGGGTCCTGGGAGAACTCCTTGGCCAGCTTGGCGAAGTCCTCGCCCTTCTGCAGGCGCTGCTGGATTTCGTCGATGCGAGCCTTGGCCTGAGCATCGCTGGTCTTGTCGTTGACTTCGACCAGGATATGCGCGGCACGGCGCTGCTCGGCGAGGTTGGCGATTTCCTTCTCGTACAGGGCCTGCAGCGCGTCGTCGCTGACCTTGACCTGGTCGAAGAAGGCCGACTTCTTCAGCTCGATGTAGTCGATGACCACCTGGTCGGGGGTCATGAACTCCTTGGCGTGCTGGTCGTAGTGGGCCTTGACCTCGTCGTCGCCGACCTTGACCGCGGCCGGGTTGGCCTTAAAGGTCAGGGAGGCGAAATCGCGGGTCTGTTTTTCCAGGCGGGCGAACGACTCGACCTGGGTATCGGTGACGAAGCTGCTGCCGGCAAGACCGGTACGCAGTTGGCCGATGAGCATCTCCTGCCCCAGCATCTCGCGGAACTGCATGCGCCCATAGCCCATCTGGCGAATCACCGAATCGAAACGCTCGGCGCTGAACTTGCCGTCCACCTGGAACTCAGGCGTCTGCAGGATCAACTGGTCCAGCGCGGCTTCGGAGAAAGCGAACTTGGCGTCTTCGGCACCCTGCAACAGCAGCTTGCGCTCAATCAGCCCCTTGAGCGCGGCGTCACGCAGCATCTTTTCATCCAGCAGCGCTGGATCGAAATCCTTGCCCAGCTGTTGCATCAGTTGGCGGCGTTGCATGTCGACAGCCTGGCTCAGCTCATTCTGGCTGATGGTCTGGCCGTTCACCTTGGCGGCGTCCTGACTGTGGCTGGTCGCCTGGAAAATGGCCTCGAAACCGGTCAATGCCATCAGCATGACGATGAGGCCAATGATGGTCTTGGCAATCCAACCCTGTGAATTGTCCCTGATATTCTGCAGCATGCGTCCCCCAGAAACGGTCGTACCACTGCATCGACAACCGCGGAGAGTGGGTAGAATCCTGATAAAAGAAAGGCGCATCCGAGGATGCGCCTTTTCTTAGCAAACGTGTCAGGCGGGAACGTTTGCGGCCCCCGCCGCCACG
Organism: Pseudomonas entomophila; assembly: GCF_029193575.1. Classification (GTDB taxonomy): domain Bacteria; phylum Pseudomonadota; class Gammaproteobacteria; order Pseudomonadales; family Pseudomonadaceae; genus Aquipseudomonas; species Aquipseudomonas entomophila_G. Next base: position 147,125 of record NZ_JARGCS010000019.1, read on the forward strand.
TGCTCGGACCGGGCAAGGCCTGGTCCGGCTGAAAGAGACGACTTAGTTGACGGCGTCTTTCAGGCCTTTGCCAGCCTTGAAGCCTGGAACCTTGGCAGCAGCGATCTTGATCGCCTTGCCGGTTTGCGGGTTGCGACCGGTGCGCTCAGCGCGCTCTTTGACGGAGAAGGTACCGAAGCCAACCAGGACGACGTCGTCGCCTGCTTTCAGGGCACCGGTCACGGAGTCGATCACAGCGTCCAGGGCTTTGCCGGCGGCAGCCTTGGAAATGTCAGCCGATACAGCGATAGCGTCAATCAGTTCCGACTTGTTCACTCTAAGTCCCCTTATATCTCTATTGAGTTTGTTTCTAAGTATGTAATGAAAAGCTTATGAAACGAGCACTGGGTGGCCTGATGACACTGGCGTGCCGCTTTATAGCAAGGCCTCGAAAAAACTGTCAAGGAAGGCCCCCCCGTGAAATACGAACTAGTGCGTGCTGATTCTTTCCTTAGCATCGCCGTCGCGCTTTTCATCTTTCGCGACAATCTCCGGAGCCACATCTGGCAAGGGCTCCGGGGCGTATTGCAGCGCAATTTGCAGGACTTCGTCAATCCATTTGACCGGTTTGATCTGCAGATCCTGTTTGATATTTTCAGGAATCTCCTTCAGATCGCGAACATTTTCCTCGGGAATGATGACCGTCTTGATCCCACCTCGGTGTGCCGCCAGCAGTTTTTCCTTCAACCCACCGATCGCCAGGACCTGCCCGCGCAGGGTGATTTCCCCGGTCATGGCCACGTCGGCGCGCACCGGAATCTGGGTCAGCGCCGAGACCAGCGCCGTGCACATGCCAATACCCGCGCTCGGGCCATCCTTGGGCGTGGCGCCCTCGGGCATGTGGATGTGCACGTCGTGCTTCTCGTGGAAGTCCGCCGCGATACCCAGGCTGCGCGCACGGCTGCGCACCACGGTCTGCGCGGCGGTGATCGACTCGACCATCACATCGCCCAACGAGCCGGTCTTGATCAACTGGCCCTTGCCAGGAATCACCACCGCCTCGATGGTCAGCAACTCGCCGCCGACCTGGGTCCAGGCGAGACCCGTCACCTGACCGATCTGGTCCTGCTGTTCGGCCAGGCCATAGCGGAACTTGCGCACGCCCAGCAGGTGCTCCAGCTGCTCGCCGGTGACCTTGACCTTCACTTGCTTGTGCCCGGTGTGCTCCTTGACCACCTTGCGGCAGACCTTGGCGATCTGCCGCTCCAGGCCGCGCACACCAGCTTCGCGGGTGTAGTAGCGAATGATGTCGCGGATCGCCGAGACATCGATCTCCAGCTCGTCCTTCTTCAGGCCGTTGGCCTTGACCTGCTTGGGCGTCAGGTACTTGACCGCGATATTGACTTTCTCGTCCTCGGTGTAGCCCGGCAGGCGAATGATTTCCATCCGGTCGAGCAGCGCCGGCGGGATGTTCATCGAGTTCGAGGTGCACAGGAACATCACGTCCGAAAGGTCGTAGTCGACTTCGAGATAGTGATCGTTGAAGTTGTGGTTCTGCTCGGGGTCGAGCACCTCCAGCAAGGCCGAAGCCGGGTCGCCCCGCATGTCGCTGCCCATCTTGTCGATCTCGTCGAGCAGGAACAGCGGGTTGCGCACACCCACCTTGGTCATCTTCTGGATCAGCCGACCCGGCATCGAACCGATGTAGGTACGCCGGTGGCCACGAATTTCAGCCTCGTCACGCACACCGCCCAGGGCCATGCGCACGAACTTGCGGTTGGTGGCGGCAGCGATCGACTCGGCGAGCGAGGTCTTACCCACGCCAGGCGGGCCGACCAGGCACAGCACCGGGCCGCGAATCTTCTTCACGCGCTTTTGCACGGCGAGGTATTCGAGGATGCGCTCCTTGACCTCCTCCAGGCCGTAGTGGTCCGAGTCGAGGATCTCCTCGGCCTTGGCCAGGTCCAGACGCACCTTGCTCTGGGCCTTCCACGGCACCTGCACGAGCCAGTCGAGATAGGAACGCACCACCGTGGCCTCGGCAGACATCGGTGACATCTGCTTGAGCTTGTTCAGTTCGGCCTGGGCTTTGGCCAGGGCGTCCTTGGGTAGGCCTGCGGCGTCGATACGCTTCTTCAGCTCCTCGACTTCGTTGTGACCTTCATCGCCATCGCCAAGCTCTTTCTGAATAGCCTTCATCTGCTCATTCAGGTAGTACTCGCGCTGGCTGCGCTCCATCTGCTTCTTGACCCGGCCGCGGATGCGCTTCTCGACCTGCAGCAGGTCGATTTCCGCGTCCAGCAGCGCCAACACGTGCTCGACGCGCGTTGGCAGGTCGATGATTTCAAGAATTTCCTGCTTCTGCTCGATCTTCAAGGCCATGTGCGCGGCCATGGTGTCGACCAGGCGACCCGGCTCGTCGATGCTGTTGAGCGAGGACAGCACTTCGGCGGGCACTTTCTTGCCCAACTGTACGTACTGCTCGAACTGCGACAGCAAGCTGCGCACGAATACCTCGGACTCGCGCTCGGCGGCCTCGACTTCGTCGATCAGGCTGACTTCGGCACGCACATGCCCTTCAACTTCGATGAAACGCTCTATAGCGCCACGCTGCTCGCCCTCGACCAGCACCTTGACGGTGCCATCGGGCAGTTTGAGCAATTGCAGTACGGTGGCGATCGTGCCGACGCGGTACAGGGCGTCTTCGCCCGGATCGTCGTCAGCTGGATTCTTCTGGGCCAGCAGGAGGATCTGCTTCTCGCCCGTCATCGCAGCCTCGAGGGCTTCGATGGACTTCTCGCGTCCCACGAACAGCGGGATGACCATGTGCGGGTAGACTACGACATCGCGCAATGGCAAAAGAGGCAAGTCGAGGGTGGTCTTCATGATTTCGCCTCTACAGCGGCCTTATGGCCGGAAACCGGTGGAAATAGTGCTTGGGCTTAATGTGGGGGCAGGTCTGTAAAAATACAAGCACTGACGCCAGAAAAGCAGAAAGGGGCCCGTAGGCCCCTTCCCTTCACACTGCGCTGACCCGACTCAGGCGTCAGGCGCGGCCTTGGCTTGCGGCTCGCTGTTCTCGTAGATCAACAGCGGCTGCGACGTGCCTTCGATGACGCTCTCGTCGATCACCACCTTGCTGACGTCCTTCTGCGAAGGAATCTCGTACATGGTGTCGAGCAGCACGCCCTCGAGGATCGAACGCAGGCCACGGGCGCCGGTCTTGCGCTCCAGGGCTTTGCGTGCGACGGCCTTGAGGGCGTCGCTGCGGAACTCGAGGTCCACGCTTTCCATCTCGAACAGCTTGGCGTATTGCTTGGTGAGGGCGTTCTTCGGCTCGGTGAGGATCTGCATCAGCGCAGCCTCGTCCAGCTCGTCGAGGGTCGCCAGCACCGGCAGACGGCCGACGAACTCCGGAATCAGGCCGAACTTGACCAGATCGTCCGGCTCGACCTCACGCAGGGACTCGCCGACCTTCTTGCCTTCCTGCTTGCTGCGCACTTCGGCGCCAAAACCGATACCACCCTTGGTGGAACGGTTCTGGATAACCTTTTCCAAGCCCGAGAATGCGCCACCACAGATGAACAGGATGTTACGCGTGTCGACCTGCAGGAACTCCTGCTGCGGGTGCTTGCGGCCACCCTGTGGCGGCACGGAGGCAACAGTGCCTTCGATCAGTTTCAGCAACGCCTGCTGCACGCCCTCACCCGAGACGTCACGGGTGATGGACGGGTTGTCCGACTTGCGCGAGATCTTGTCGATTTCGTCGATGTAGACAATGCCCATCTGGGCCTTTTCCACGTCGTAGTCGCACTTCTGCAGCAGCTTCTGGATGATGTTCTCGACATCCTCACCCACGTAACCGGCTTCGGTCAGGGTGGTGGCGTCGGCGATGGTGAACGGTACGTTCAACAGGCGCGCAAGGGTTTCGGCGAGCAGGGTCTTGCCCGAGCCGGTCGGCCCGATCAGCAGGATGTTGCTCTTGCCGAGTTCGACTTCGTCGCCCTTCTTGTCACGCTGGTTCAGGCGCTTGTAGTGGTTGTACACCGCTACGGAAAGCACCTTCTTGGCGCGTTCCTGGCCAATGACGTATTGGTCCAGGATACCGCTGATTTCTTTCGGCGAAGGCAATTTGTGCGCGTTGCTCTCGGCCTGGGCTTCCTGCACCTCCTCACGGATGATGTCGTTGCACAGGTCGACGCACTCGTCGCAGATAAATACCGAGGGCCCGGCAATCAATTTGCGCACTTCGTGCTGGCTTTTGCCGCAGAAGGAGCAATAGAGCAATTTGCCGCTGTCCTCGCCGTTACGGGTGTCAGTCATTCGATCGATCCAATCCGGTAGGCTTGCAACACAAGATGAAGGCAATTGCGGGCTTTTTCAAGTCCGCAGGTAGGCGCCTTCAGCGCCCACCCGCTCTGGCACCTGGGCTCAGGACACCAGTTGCCGCTTGTCGTAGACCGAGTCGATCAGGCCGTACTCAGCCGCGCGCGCAGCGCTCATGAAGTTGTCGCGTTCGGTGTCGCGCTTGATGGTCTCGAGATCCTGGCCGGTGTGATGGGCCAGCAGCTCGTTCAGGCGCGCCTTGATGTTGAGGATTTCCTGGGCATGGATCTCGATGTCGGTGGCCTGGCCCTGGAAGCCGCCCAGCGGCTGGTGGATCATCACCCGCGAGTTCGGCAGGCAGTGACGCTTGCCGGCGGCGCCCGCAGCCAACAGGAAGGCCCCCATGCTGCAGGCCTGGCCGATGCAGATGGTCGAGACGTCCGGCTTGATGAACTGCATGGTGTCGTAGATCGACATGCCAGCGGTGACGGAACCGCCCGGCGAGTTGATGTACAGATGGATATCCTTGTCCGGGTTTTCCGCTTCCAGGAACAGCAGTTGCGCCACTACCAGGTTGGCCATGTAGTCCTCGACCGGCCCCACCAGGAAGATCACACGCTCCTTCAACAGGCGCGAGTAGATGTCGTAGGCACGTTCGCCACGGGCGGACTGCTCGATAACCATCGGGACCAGGCCGCCTGCGGCCTGGATGTCAGAGCTCTGCTGAATATAAGAATTGCGGGACATGTCCTGCACTCACTCCCAAATAGTCATGGCTTCAATAACACACAAGCCAGCGCGAACGCTGGCTTGTGGGGCTTTCCTACGAGAGTAGCAAAATCACTCAGCTTCGGCAGGAGCCTGTGCTGGTTTGACTGCTTCTTCGTACGAGACCGACTTGTCGGTCACAGTCGCTTTCTGCAGGACAGTATCTACAACTTGCTCTTCCAGCACAACCGAACGGACTTCGTTCAGTTGCTGGTCGTTCTTGTAGTACCAGGTGATGACCTGCTCAGGCTCCTGGTAGGCCGAGGCCATTTCCTCGATCATCTCGCGAACCTTGGTTTCGTCCGGCTTCAGCTCGAACTGCTTGACCACTTCGGCGACGATCAGACCCAGGACGACGCGGCGCTTGGCCTGCTCTTCGAACAGCTCTGCCGGCAGTTGCTCAGGCTTGATGTTGCCACCGAACTGCTGAACAGCCTGGACGCGCAGACGGTTGACTTCGTTTTCCAGCAGCGCCTTCGGCACTTCGATCGGGTTGGCGGCCAGCAGACCATCCATGACCTGGTTCTTGACCTTGGCCTTGATCGCTTGGCGCAGCTCACGCTCCATGTTCTTGCGAACTTCGGCGCGGAAGCCTTCCAGGGTCGATTCCTTGATACCGAACTGGCCGAAGAAGGCTTCGTTCAGCTCAGGCAGCACAGGGGCGGAGACGCTATTGACGGTGATGGTGAACTCGGCGGCCTTGTTGGCCAGGTCAAGGTTCTGGTAGTCCTCGGGGAAGGTCACGTTGACGACGCGCTCTTCACCCGCCTTGGCGCCAACCAGGCCGTCTTCGAAGCCCGGGATCATGCGGCCAGAGCCCAGTACCAGCTGGGTGCCCTTGGCCGAACCGCCGGCGAAGGCTTCGCCGTCGATCTTGCCGACGAAGTCGATGTTGACCTGGTCGTCGTTCTGCGCAGCACGCTCGACGGCCTCGAAGCGGACGTTCTGCTTGCGCAGCACTTCCAGCATGTTGTCCAGGTCGGCGTCAGCCACTTCGGCGCTCAGGCGCTCGACGTTGATCGACTCGAAGCCAGCGACGGCGAACTCCGGGAAGACTTCGAAGATGGCGACGAACTCCAGGTCCTTGCCCTTCTCGAAGGACTTCGGCTCTACCGCCGGAGCACCGGCCGGGTTCAGCTTCTGCTCGACCACGGCTTCGTAGAAGGAAGCCTGGACCAGGTCACCGAAGGCTTCCTGGCGAGCGGCGTCTTCGTAACGCTGACGGATCACGCTCATTGGCACCTTGCCCGGGCGGAAGCCTGGAACCTTGGCGCGACGGGCAGTCTGTTGCAGACGCTTGTTGACTTCGGTCTCGACGCGCTCGGCCGGAACGGCGATGGTCATGCGGCGCTCGAGAGCGGAAGTGTTTTCAACAGAAACTTGCATGGATATTCCTCGTTGCACAGACGTTAGCCGGCGATAGCCCGACTCCAGAATCAAGGGCAAATATTCTAGTGACTCACGCACCAGAAGTCACCCCACCCAGGACGACGGGAAACCTCGCCGGTCTATTTCGTTCACAAGGCCGGGCCAAACGCCTCCCGGCCTTGCTGTTAAAGGGCCGCACAGCCTGCAAAAGGCCGCGCACCGAAAAAACCTGTCATACAAACAGGCCGCCGAAACCAACCTCTTACTCAGGATCGATTTCGTTGAACTGGCAGTACTCATCCCAGGACATGCCCAGCGCCTCGGCCACCTCGCGATGAGTCTCCAGGCGCATGGCCTGCAGCTGCTCGGGGCTTTCAGCGATCAGTTGCAGCGCCAACTCCCAGGGCTCGATACCCTGCTCCTGCGCCGCATCCTCGAACGCCCACTCGATCTGCTGGGCCTGCTCACGCACATCAAGCGCGCGGATTTCCTCGAGCAACTGCGGGTTGGCCTCGGCGAAACGTTGCAGCGCCAGGGCCTGGCGTGCGTCTTTTGCAATCATCGGGCATTTCCTCTGCCGACCATGGGCCGGTATTTCAACCGGCTGAAATCTATCAGCTTTTAGGTCGCCGCCACCAGAGGGCAGCGCACGTCAGGGAGCCTGCACGGGTGCCGCGCAGCCCAGCGGACGATCGCGCCAATGGCGCCAGGCCTGCTCCCACCCCTGGGCATGGGTTACCCCCGGCAGCATCACGAACTCCAGGCAGCGCGACTCACCCAACTGGCGCCCGTAATAAGCCGCCACGGCCGCCGGCATCTGGCGGTCGGCCTCACCCACCAAGTGCCGCTGCGCAACCTGTGCCAACCGCTCACGGTACAGCAGCGGTTCCAACGACCCTTCCAAGGGTATGAGCTCCAATTGCCGAGCCCACTGCGCCGGGCTTAGATTGCCCGCCAGGGTCTGCACGCGCACGACATCGTCGCGCCGCGCCGCCAACAGCAACGCCAGAGCACCGCCGCCGGAATAACCCACCAGTTCGAATGCGCGATTGCCATGGCGTCGCTTCAATTGGTCGAGCGCTTGAGACAGGCCGTCCACCACCTGGAGCGAGAAGCGCCGACTGGTCCATAGCGCTGGCGTGCAGCCCACGGCGCGCACGAACTGACAGGGTCGCGACATATATATAGAAGGCATCGGGTCCCGCATCGCCAGCGTCGCCACCAGCAGGGCGCGCGGCGTTGGGTCACGGCTTGGCTGCGATGGCGTGACCCAGGCACGGCCATCGCCCTCCAGGTAGACCCGAAGCACGGATGACGAAGAAAGCGAGGGAGACGCAGCGATCAGCAACGGGAAGTCGGCGACCGACAGCACTTCGACAGACCATCGATAATCCGCAGCCAGCCGGTCCAGCCGCTCACGCGGCGACTGACAAGCCGCGAGCACCAACGCCGACAACATGACGAACAGGCCACGCAGGCGCACGACCTACCCGACCCGAACAGCAGATATAAATGAAAAATGCCGCTCGAAGCGGCATTTTTGGAAGCCTTGCAGCGCCGAGACAGGCAACGCAAAGCGAGAGATGGTGCGGACGAAGAGACTCGAACTCTTACAGCTTGCGCCGCTGGAACCTAAATCATGAAGGTTCGCCATTAGATCAATAAAATCAACATGTTATGACGCCCGCAATCGTCTAGCCTGTACTAATCGTACCACTCTGTGTCACATCATGCCGCGCGTGCGGCACAATTCTGTCACACATCGCCCACGGCGTTCTGCCGACAAGCCCACCGTCCTGGTTGGCGTCACAAATCCCCACCAGATCCTCCATGCTCCAGAGCCCACTCGCGGCCGGCCTCGGCCAGCTCCAGCATGTCGGCCAACTGCCCGTCGTCGACATCGCCACGACGATGCGCGGCCATGGCCATCGCCACCATAACCTCGGCTCGCCCTTCCGGGTCAGCGATGAACGCCACGTGGTCGCACAGCTCATCGAGCCATGCGCGCGGCAGGCTTCCGCTGTCAGTGATCAACACGGCACCACCACGACTGGGCGTACAGCGCCCCGTCGATCTCTTCAAAACCGTTGATGTTCATGCCGCCCTGGGCCATCCCGTTCACGCTGGCATCGTAGAGCCTCGGAATGATGTCCTCGCCGGGACTTGGGCTGAACACCCAGGCCTCTATGCATGGGCGCCCCAGCAACTGGCAGTGGCTGTAGTAAATGTGCACGTCAGCGCGCAGCGGCTGGACCTTCTTGAGCTTGTCGGCAGGGATTGCTACGCCGCGCTCCCTGCGGCGGACTAGGAGGAAGTACATGGGCACACCAAAACTGTATATAGATACAGTATTTCAGCACCATGAGCGCAGCATGCGCCAGTACCGCCCGGCGGGCTATGCTTTCAGTTCGAGAGGAGGGATGGGTATGTGCGGAAGGCTCAGCCAGTACCGTGGCATACACGACTTCGTTGCAGTGCTGAGCATGCCCGAGGCGTGGCGGAACAATGTCGGCGACCAGGCTCTGGAACGGTACAACGTGGCGCCGAGCACGTCTGTTGCCGTCCTGCGGGTCGATGATGGAGGCCCAAGAGCAGACCTGGTTAGGTGGGGGTGGAGGCCGCACTGGGCTACCGATCGCGCAGCGCCGATCAACGCCAGGGTAGAGAAAGTGGCGCACGGCCCATTCTTCCGCGCGATCTGGCCGCACCGAGCGATCACGCCCGTGGATGGGTGGTATGAGTGGGTTGATGAGGGCGGGCCGAAGAAGCAGCCCTACTACATCCGACGGCGCGACGGGCGCCCTTCCCTTTGCGCGTCAATCGGTCAGTTCGCTGGCAACGAGCACGACGGCTTCGTGATCATCACCGCCGACGCCCAGGGCGGCCTGGTCGACGTGCACGACCGACGGCCAGTAGTGCTTGGGCCTGAACTGGCCCGCGAGTGGATTTCAGCGGGAGAGCCCGGCGAGCATGCCGAGCAGTTGGTTCTAAACCTGGGCGAACCGGCCGAAGCCTTCGAGTGGTATCGGGTTGGCACTGCCGTTGGAAACGTGAGAAACCAGGGGCCGGAGCTGATCGAACCTGCTCAGTGACGAATCAACGGCTGGTGGCCAAGCGCGTACAACTGGTAGTCGGTCACAGCCTGGTACGCCGACTCCGCGATGACGCGCAGGCGCTCAACCTGATCAGCCGCCTCGCCGGCGGCCTGGGCTTCGTGATACCGACGAAGCGCAGCGATCGCCTCATGCATCAAGGGCTCGCCCACCTCTATCATCCCTTCGATTGTCCGCTTCACGACCCTACCCCGGTGGCTTGCTCAGGGCATTATAGGTCCTCTCGCACGCCAGGCCGGCTATTCGGCTTCGCTCAAGCGCTTCTGCGAGGCTTCCCGCCATTCGGTCAGCGTCTTCAAGCAATCCCCCGAGCACCACGACGGCAGAGGCTCCTGCCTGGCGCTGCTGGGCAGCGATGGCACCGCAGGTTGCTGCTCGACCGTTGCGCAGTCGGGCGATTTCACCCCGCATCCCGCCAGCAGCAGACTCAGCAGCAGCGGCACGGCCTTGGGCCAGTTCCAGTTGTTGTCGTGCACTCTCGCCCTCCTCGTCCGCCACGGCTTGGCGGCGCCGTTCTTCAGTTCTGGCCTGAGCCACCGCTCGGCGATCGCGCTCGGCAACCTGCAGGCGGTAGTCGGCCAGTTCGCCGCGGGCAGATTGAGCATCGACCTGGGCAACCACCACCCGGTACTGCTGGCCGCCGGCCACCAGCACTAGGCCGATCAGCCACCAGCACCAGGCCGGTACCGCGCCTAACCAGTTCACGCCAACACCCCGCCCAGCTTCGCCCACTGCGCAAGCAGCTTGTCCAGGCGATGCGGGTTCTGCCCGTAGGTGTTTCCCGGGAAGCTGGCCCAGATGTTCGAACACTTGGCGATCGCATCAGCGATGCGGCCGGCCTTGATGTCATCCAGCGCGCGGCGCTCGCGGATCTGCTGCAGGGCGATACGGTCTTGGTTATCCGGCGTGAACCCGCCCGCCAGGCGAAGACTGACCCGGTACGCATCCCAGTACCGCTCGAGCAGCTGGTACCGGCCCGCTGCCGTGCTGGTCACCGGCCTGCCGTTGATAGGGAATGTCAGCTTGCGCCGCGGGTGATCGGCATAGCCTTGGAACAGGCCGCCTCCGTACAGCACGTTGTAACCATCGTCGCTGCCTTTGACAGTCGAGGTGCCTTCAGAAAAGGCGATCAGATCCAGGAAACGGAGCACGTTCGCGCCTCCGGCCTGGGCTTCGGTGAGTCTGGCCATGGTTTCTCCAGGCAAAAAAATACCGCCAGGCGGCGGTCGGTGGTGTTGGTACGGGTCAGGCGGGGCGCACTGGGCGCTGCTCAATGTCGGGGAAGCCCTCAGCGCCTTCTTTCCAGTTGCGGACCCTGCCACGGTACCCAAGCCACTGTGCGCGCGTGCCGGGCAGAAGATCGCCAGGGGGCTCGCCCGCCTCGTCTTCCTCTAGCGCTTCAAGTTGACGACTGATGATGGGGATTTCGCTGGCTACCCACTCGGCCTCCCTGGAGCTCATAACTTCGGGCGGGATTCTCCACTCTCCATCCGGACAGGGCTGGTGGTCCGGTGTCGGCTGTTCGCCACGCATGGAAACCAGCGATCCACCGAACTGGCTGATGTAATCCTCAATGGTTACGCCATCCCCTAGCCCTGTCGGCCATCCTTCAATACTGAATAGAACATTCATAGGTTACCCTCAGGGCAATTCGTAAATAATGATCGGTATCGGGGAAATATTAGTATTTACACCACCCGAGTAAGTAAACGTGTTGATATCGATCGAGCTGGGTGACGACGCATCAAACCAAAAATTACTCAAAAAAGTGCTAGTTGTGCGCACGGGACAGGTTAGCACTAAGATTTTGTTGGTCGCGGAGGCAATGTTTGACGAAAACGTTAGTCGATGTACGCCGGTCGCAACTCTCGAGATAGATGCAACCTTAATACCCTTCTGAGAAATAATGGCGGGCGTCGCTGAAGCCCCATCGAAAGTCAGCATGGCCACCGGCCGGAGGCTTTCGAGGCTTGCAATTTTGGAGTTTTGCGCAGTGAGAACGGCCTGAATATCAGATTGATCTTCCAGCGCCCCGGCAATCTGGCCCCAGGACGTGGCGGGTGGTGCGGCATATGCGCCTCCACCGGTCAAGAACTTCAATTGATCCCCGGCGGACGGCGCTGGAACGAGCCCTGGTGTACCAGCCGAGACGCTACTTGCGCCAGAGAACGGGGCGGCGGCGTTAGCGAGGCCGAGGTTCATTCGTGCATCCGCTTGATTGATTGCGCCGGTCCCTCCCTTCGACACCGGAACGACGTTCTCTGTCGCCACGGCGCCGAGGCTGGCAAGCGTCGAACCCCACTGATCAACGACCTGGAGCAAGCGGTCAGCGGATTCTTTGACGTAGCCCTGCATCGGCGCCAGTCCGTAAGTGCCAGCTGCGACAGTTGATCCCTGGTAGGCAGGCAAAATGCCCATGACCGTCGCGCTAGCGATGTTGGCAACTTCGTACCAGCGTCCGTCAGGCCCCTGGAATGCATCACCCACACGGGCGTTCAGCGCGAAGTTTGTGCCGGCGCCGGTCACTGTCGTCTGTCCGGCGGTGATCGACACCGTTCCAGCTCTATACCATGGCATTGACTGCCTCCTCAGTTATACGGAAAGGGGTATCCGCTAGTTTTAATTGCCAGCGCGACTGGGTATCTGTCGGTGGGGACATCAAAGTACACCTGGTAGCTTTCAATTGGCGTCAGTTGCTGCGGAAGAAGTGTCGATCGAGCAGCCGTGCAAAACATGAACTCGACCCCGCCAACAACTCCATATGCACCTTCTTGAAGTGCGACAAGGAACGGGTAGTAGCCAGGTGAAGAACCAAAGCCAGCCGTCCGCGTGAAGTTCACATATGCGGCATACTCTTCGCCCGCCTGGAGTGGCATTCGGACTCTGGTGATTGTGTTTGCAGGCCCGCCTGGATAGACAGGCCCTTGAGTGCGCGAACCGCCGATGTAGGGTGTCCCTCGGTAGCGATCACCGATCACTATCGGCCCTGGCGCGGGAGCCGTAACTGAGGCCACTATATTGAGCGGCCTCTGGCCAGAGTTGAACGTCAGCACGCCGTCTTCTCGAAAGCATTTCATCCCTGTGACAGGCCCGGTATCCCGCATCGTGTCGAAGTAGAAGTACTTCGTCGAAGTATTGGCGGCGATAAAGTAGAACGTCGTTGTGCTTCCTGAGCGAGACGAACCGCAAGGCGCGCCGCTGCCCGATATGAAAACGATCGGTGCCACTGCATCATTGACTGAAAACCCAAGAACAGGCTCGGTCGTGCTGCTTTCTGCCCAACTGGATGGCGAGCTTGGATCTAACTGCATCGACCTCAAATCAAGCCTGGGCCAGTGCGTTTGAAGCGACAGATAGCCACTCTTCAGCAGCCCATACGACACCTTGCTAGTGTCGTACAAAATGCTTCCGTCCTCTTTGTACGAAATGAATCCTGAACTCACGACACGACCTCAGTAGTAGCCGTAATGGATACGGCAGTTCATCGAGTAAAAGCCCCAGCCGTCGGCATACGAATAGGCCCAGCTGAGCGTCGTTCCGCTCAGTGTGATACCGGGGCGCTTGCCGAGATTCCGGTCCTGGATGCTCAGATCCGACACGGCATAGAAGAGAGTCTTCCCGGCCGGCGGCGGCGGCACTACAGCCGATCCGTTCGCCGCGCTTGTATCCACGTACCCCAGCATTTGGCTGATAGACGACGTCATATCAACTAGGAGCGTTCCGTCCTGCGCATATGCCAGAAAACCGGTAGCCATCAGATGTTGATCCCCATCTTCGTGGCCACCCGGCCGTTCGGGTAGTAGGTGTTCACCGAGCTATTCGTGATCGTCAGCCGTTCGCCACTGACACCGGTACCGTTGATCTCGATCGCGCCGGTCTTCTGGATGCGCCAACCGCGCTGACCGGAAATAAAGTCGTTCGACTGGATCGTGTCGCCGATCATGGCGTTTGTGATCCAGCCGGTGCCGATCAAGGCTTGGCTGATGAACACCTGGCCGCCTTGGACCGTAAACGGCGAGGTGAGCGTGCCGTTTATGTTGTTCACCACGGCGAAGCGGTCGGCAGAGACCAAGAACTGGCTTTGCAGCCCGGCGGGTCCGTTCTCGATACCAAGCCCGATACCGGCTGCGACGTACTGGCCCTGTGCATTCACCTGCAGCTTGACCGCCCACATCGCGCTTGCTTTGCCATCGAGGGCTGCCTGGGCCTTGCTGACGACCTGAACCGCTGCACTGGCCTCGCCAACCGTCGCCTCGAGCGTCTCGGTCTTTAGCGCGAGCGCGGCCTCGCGGGTCGCCGTGGCTTTAACCTCGGTAGCGAAGGCTGCTGTTGAATCCCACCGCTGCAGTGCACCAACCAGATCGCCGTCCGCGTTGTCGTCTCGGTAAGATGCACGTAGCGCTTGCAGGCTCTCCGCAGTTGACGTGGTCTTGCCGTCGACCTCGGTGATTTTCGTGGTGTTGATCGCCACCTGCTGGGCCAGGCCGTTGGCTGATTCGATTGACTGCCCAACATCGATCCAGAACGCGACGTTGGGTGGCGAATTTGCCCCGCTGGCATCGGCCGGCACGTCGTGCACCGCTTGGTAGATCCGGCCATCGACAACGACCATCTGGCCCTTCTCGTAGGGAGAGTCCTTGTCGTATGCCTTAAGGCCGTCCAGCGCGTCGATCTGGCCCTGCAGGCCGTCGATCTTGTTCTTCAACTCCTCGCCGAGCATCGACTCGTCGATCTCGCCGCTGATCATGTCGAGGATCGGGCCGGGGTCGGTCTGAGCGATGCCTTGAACTGCGGTAGGCGGCACCGGGAAGAAGGGGCCGATGTTGCCCGTCCGGTCCACCAGGCGCGCCCAGAAGAAGAATGAAGCGCCAGCGGACAAACCCGAAAGCACGTACTCCGACTGCGGGTAGGCAAGGTCGGCAAGCTTGGTCGCCGTGGCCAGGTCGTTGATCGAGTTACGCCAGACTTCCGTGCGCTGGGTGTCCTCGGCGCCTGCAGGGATCCCCCATTTCAGCCGGATACCGAATATCTCCGACTCCGAGTGCAAGAACGCCACGGCGGGCGGCGGCGTGGTCTTGCCCGCCACATCGGTAAGCATGGAACTGGTCGGGATAGACGCCACATCCATCGAGTTGATGGCGCGCACGCGGGCCAGGTACTGCCCGGCATACACGCCCCGCACGTCCACCGCAAGCTCGCCGGTGCGCGGCACCTTGATCCAGTCACGCGAGCCCCAGCGCCACTCCACGTCGTAGGCCACGGCCCCCGGGGCGGCATCCCAGCCAATGGTCATCGTGGTGATGGCAATGCCCTGGGCGACGGCCGAGTGGCTGCTGATGAGCACCCGCGCCGGCGCCTCCTGAACCCCGGGCGGCAACACGCTTATCGGCCGGTTGTCGATCATCGTGCCGTAGTCGATGGCCGAAAACTTGCTCGGCTCGTGCTGGATGAGGTCAAGCTGGAAGCTTTTCCAGTCAGGCCGGGTGACGTTGCGCACGTAGAACTGCATCAGCTTGAGGTCATCGTAGTCGATGGCCCAGGCGCACTCCGCTTGGGGCGCCTCACTGTAGTTGGCCACCACGGTGACCTGGCGACCCGACACCGATTGCACCTGACGGATTTCGGCCTTCCCGCTCGGCAGGTTGACCAGCAGGCGGGAACCGGTTGGTACTTCAATGTCACGGTCGAGCGTCACGACGCGACCCGCGACAGAAGCGATCCGGCCACCATTTGCTCGGCCGGCAAGCATCGGGTCGGACAGGGTGATCACCGTGCCAGGCTTCGGGATGTAACCATCGAGCCCGACATTGATTGTCGCGCCGCGGGTCTGCAGCTGCTCGGTGAGCAATGCCCACTTGCCGGCGCGCTGGGCCTGGCCGCGACTGGTACAACCAACGGCCTCGACAGACACGTCGCGCACACCGTATTCGGCCATTGCTTCCTCGTCGAAAACCGGCTCCTTGTCGGTCTCGAACCCTTGGCCTGGATCGTCGAACGAGACGATTGCAAGGCTGTGCCGATCGCGCAGCTTGCTGCCGGTGTACTTGATGGCGCCGTCACCAAGGATTTGCGACATGGTGTAGGTGTACACCGGGTCCTGGGGCATGTCGGCGTTGACAGTGATCTGATTGCCGTCCCAGTAGGCAAGCCCATGGAAGATTGCCGCCAGGTCTTGCAGCACCGCCCAGGCATCGGCTTGCTTTTGCAGGTAGAGATTGCAGGTGAAGCGCGGCTCCTGGCCGCCCTTCCCGTCCGGCACAAGCTGGTCGCACCACTGCGCAATGCGGTACAGCGACCAGCGGTTGATCATGCTCGCGTCGATGCGATCGCCAAGCCCGTAGTACGGGTGCAGGGCCAGGTCGTAGAACACCCAGGCCGGGTTGTTGGTGTACGCCTCCTTGAACGACCCATCCCACACCCCGTTGGTAGTGCCGGCGCCGGAGACGGCGTAGGTGCGGGTCGCGGGGTCGTAGTTCATCGGCACCCGAACGATGCGACCGCGCATGAGCACGGCAATCTTGGCGATGTCGCCACCGAACTGCTCGGCGTCATACTCGATGCAGCCCACTGCTGTCAGCGGGTACTGCTGGTCGCTGTCGACAACCTCAGCGACCGCTTCGACGATCATGCCGTCTTGCACCAAAGAGCTGTTGGCTTCCGGCGTCAGGCGGCGCGCACGGATTGTCCAGCTACTGCCCTCGGGCAGCTCAATACGATGCGAGCGCTCGTACTTGGTCACGTTCTTGCGTTCGACGCTTGCGGCCAGCACCTGCTGGTAGGGGCCGCCATTGGTGGCCACGTCAATCGCATAGTCGATGTGCACACCGTCGATGTTGCCGCCGCTGTCCTGTGCCTGGAGCACTGGCCAGGAAAAGCGCACCCGCACCGCATCAATCACGGGGTTATTGATCGAGTGGACCCAGGGCGAGGTGGTGCGCAGCTCCTGCGACACCTGAATTTCGTTGCTCGACTCGCTGACGCCATCCAGGCGGGCCTGGTGCAGCTCACCAGACCTGAACTGCCACTTCACCCCTGGGAAGTTCATCGATCCGTCGGCCGCCATGATCGGCGTGCCATCCAGCTTGACCGAGCGCAGGCCGTTGACTGGGCCGACGATCGGCCCCCAGCTCCACAGGTACACCGCTCGCACCGTGGCGATCGAGGGCGTGCTGTTGGAGGCGATGACGGGCTGCTTCTGCTTCTTCGCTCCGCCCTTGCTGCCGGATACGGCGCGGCGTTTCGCAGGCGCGCGCTTCAGTGCTTCGCCCATTCGATTCCTCCAGAAAAACGAAAACCCGCCGAAGCGGGTTGTTTGATGGCTGTGTCTACAGCCGGTCTTGGGTGTAGATGCCGCCAGACTCAACGGCACCGCCCACCTCGCGCTCACCGTAGAGCACTGGATAGGGGTTGCCTTGCGCAATGGTCGTCACGGCAGAGCCGAAACCGTAGCTGGGGTTGTTGCCGTCTTCGTTGCGGTTGAGACTGCCGGTCTGCGCCGTGGGCGACAGCATCTGCACCACGCCCCCCAGGGCAAGGGCGCCGCCGCCCGCCAGCAATGCCATGCCCAGGCCGGTGGTCGTGCCGCCCGTGAACACGCCGGCGACGATCAGGACAGCGCCAAGAATCACCTGGAACATGCCGCCCTGCTTGCTGCCCTGAATGATCGGCGCAATGCGGATGACCTCGGAGTCCCCGCCACGCAGATCAACCTCCTCAGGCCCGAGGTTTCGGCGCCCGGAGAAGATCGTGAAGACCAACCCGCGCTCCTCGGCGGTGGCCAGGAACTGCCGGAAGCCGGGCTTTAGCTCGCACAGGGCCGTGATTGCATCGCGTGCACTGTCGACCTCCAGGAAGTACTCGCGGCCGAAGTGCTTGCGCAGCACGCCATAGAGCCTCACCAGACGCTTCATTGCCGATACTCCTTGTGCCGCAGGATCAAGCGGCAGCGGTTGGCCATCGACCAGCCGTACACCTCGCGGGTCGAGGCGCGGCCAGCCATGTGGTGGTAGATGAACGGGCCGGAGCCGCCCAGGGCCGGAGCGTCTTCGCTGGCCAGGGCCGGCTCGTCGGCCAGGTAGATCGCAGCGTGGTTCGGGTGGTAGCACGGCCGCCCAGGCGACGGGACCATGAACACCAGCATGTCCCCTCGTCTGGGCGAATCAACCTGGTAGAACCCCGTGGCAGCGAAGTTCGCCTCGTACAGGCTGGGGCCGTCTTCCTGCTCCCACCACAGGTCTTCGCGCTCGAAGTTTGGCAGCACCAAGCCCGCCTCACGCGCGTACCAATCCCGGCAGGCGCCCCAGCAGTCGAGCAGGCCATGGGAGAACTCGCGGCCCAGCAGCGGTGCCTGGTAGCCCGATGGCTTGAACCACTGCATTTCACCGCCAGGCCATCCGACAATGCCCCACGGCACTTCGTGCAGCTCGCAGCTGACCAAGTCGGCCATGCTCGGCGTCGGTGCGGCATCGGGATGGCTATGCACGATTGCCAGCAGCTCGCCCTGGTCCTCGGCGGCAGCCAGGTCTTCATGGTGAAGCCGGAAGTTTTCACGCGGGGTCTTCGCCAGGTTGCGACAAGGAACGTAGGCACGCCCCTGGTCTGTCTTGATCAGCACGCCGCACGCCTCCGCCGGGTATTCGCGCTCGGCGTGCTCGCGGATGGCGGCCTGCAGCTGTTGGTTGATGCGCATAGTTACCTCGAACTTGCGATCAGGCTTGCGCCCAGGGAGCCGCCGAAACGGCGGGTATTGCCGCGCAGCTTGCAGCTGTTCCAGCGGCCCGCGCAGCGATCGAGCGCCGGGTTGTCGGTGGGCTCGTTCTGCTTGGTGAACATCGCGGCGCCGGTGTAGGCACAGGCCTCGCCGCGGTAGCCGTTTCGCGTGGCCCAGCGACAGAGCTTGGTGATCTGCTGGCTTGGTAACTGCACACCACCCAGGTCGAGCGGGCTCGACAGCTGGAACGTCACCTGGTCACGGGTTTCCTCGGTCTTCTGCTCGATGAACCAGAGGTTTTCTCGCGCCTGGTTGGAGGCGTTGGGGTTGCCGTCAGGGAAATTGGCCGCATCCAGGAAGTGCCGGAAGGTCTCGATCACGCGAACCTTCGCCCCCGCCAGATCCTTGAGGGCCAAGCACAGCGCTGTGACAGCGCCGCGCACGCCACCGATCTCATTCGACAGCTGCAGCGTGGGCTGGGCCGGGCGACCGTCGCCGCGGATGTCGAACCCCTTGGCCTCGATCTGGATCGCAGAGTACGCCTGGCCCTGCCAGATGATGTCGCCCTCCTGGGCGTGCCCATGGAAGCGCATGACGTTTCCGCCAAGCCGCGTGGCGTCCACCTCGTACAGCCGGATCTGATTGCCCGGCTCGAGCTTCTGGATATCGTTCTCGAAAGTCATCAGAGCCTCTGAAAAAAGAAACCCCGCATAGGCGTGGTCAGTAAGGGGTGAAGGCTTGCTTCATCGTGAAGCTGATCCTGGTCTGCCCCGCTCCCAGCGGGTCCAGCTTGTAGCCGTTGACCTTGAAGCGGCCGTGCAAGCCGCTTGGCGAGGTCCAGAAGAACGACTTGTAGCCCTCATGGCGGTCGATGAAGTCACGCATCTGGCGTAGCTCCTGGCCCTCCTCAAGGCTACCGATAGCCTGGTGCGTCCATTCCTCCGACTTTCCGTTGATACCGGTGCCGCCGGACTGGGTGTAGCCGTCGCCGAAGTCGTTCTCCCACACGCGCTGCTTGATATCTCCCGAGGCGCCGACCCGGGTGCAGAAGTTGAATGTCTCTGCCATTACCTGTTCCTCCACAGAAGCCCGCCCTGTTGCATTTCCCGGTACAGCACATCGCGCACCTGCTCTGTGACCGCCTGCCCCATCAGATCACCTTGCCGGCGGGCATCGGCCTCGCTCATCCCAGCCTGGGCCTGCACGGTCACCGGCGCATTGATCGTGATACCGCCGCCCTGCCCTGCACCACCACCGGCGTCGTTCGCGCTGCGAAGGTACTGTGTCAGGTCGCGGTTCTGGTTCGGGTTCAGCACCCGCTCGCCGCCATCGAGCAGCCAAGTGCCCTCACGAGGGATGTTGTCGATACCGTCGTGCGCCATGCCGGTCAGGGCGGCGGAAGCTACTCCCGCCACCATAGGCGCCGTGGCGGCTGCCGCAGCGGCAGCCGCTGCAGGTGCGGCAGCCGGCCCTACAATTGGGATAGCAGCAGTGGAAGCGAAAGCCGCAAGGCTTGCCTGGAACGCTGTAGCCTGCGCATTCGCCACCATGGCCAACCCAGCAGTTGACTGTGTCGTTTTGCCGACAACCAACTGCACAGCCTGGTACACCAGCCACTGCGCGGCCATGTCAGTCAGCGCCCTGATGCCGGCCTTGGCGAAACCGGTGATCATGTCCATCAACGCATCACCCGCATCCTTCGAGCCGGTGGCCACGTCGGAAAGGAACGAACTCAGCTCGCCCCTTGCACTGCCGAGAACCGAGGTAGTGGCATCGGCGGCCATAGCCGAGTAGTTCTGAGCCTCGTCAGCAAAATTCTGCCAAGCGTCACTTACGCCATCGAGCCAGTTGCTCTGCATTTCGTCCTGCTTGGCGTAGTAATCCTGCTGGATCTCCATCCGCTCGGCCATTGCATCACGAAGCAGTGCGGTCTCCTTGTCGTACCGCGCCTTGGCGTCAGGATCGCCGAGAAGGTCCGCTTCCTTGTACTGCTTGTAGAGCTCGCCGCGCTGCTTGGCGAATTCCTGCTCGATCGCCAGGCTCTCCCGCATCCGCGAGCGCAGCTTCTCACCCTGGCCAGCGCCAGCGATCTCAAGTTCGAAGCCCTGGCGAACAATGGTGTTGCTGTCCTTCAGGTTGGCCGCGTAGGTGGCCAGCTTCAGGTCTTCCTGGTTCTGCCTCTGCAGCTTGATCTTGGCGTCGAGCTCGGCGGCCAGGCCTTCCAGCACCTTGCGGCGCTCAGCGCTGACACCCTTAAGCTTCCCGGTCTCCAGTTCGAAGGCAAGCTTGGCCACCTCGGTAGCCTTGCCCTGCTTGCCGGTGGTCTCGTCGATCAGGGCGATCTGTCGGCGGTAACCTTCCTCGGCGTCCACACCGCGCTTCTTCAGTGCTTCTGCTGCTGATTTGGCCCTCGACTTGGCGTCTTCCTCGGCCTTCTTCGTCGCATCGGCTGCTCTGTTTGCTGCGTCAGCTCGACGCTGCTCCGCAACCAGCAGTTCACCCTCGCCGTCCTTCAATCCATCGACCAGGCCAGCCTTGATTCTTGCCTCTAGCTTGTCCGCCTCAGTGCGCTTTCCTGCAAGGACGAGCTGCTCCCTGATCTTCTTGGAAAGATCCTCGTAGACCTTTGATCGCTCGGGAACGGCACCGGCATTGGCAGTAGCTGCCGCAGTGTTGGCGTTGAACTCATCGGTGAGGCGCTTGACCAAGCTGGCGGCATAGGACGCTTTCTCGCCGGCCTCGGCAACTGCGCCAGACTGTGCCACCCAAGCCTGCAGAGCCTCCGGCTTGAGGCGGAAACGCCGCGACAGGTCTTCAATGACCACAGACAGTGGCTGCCCTGCCGCGTAAGCATCGTCGAACTCTTTCTTGATTCGGGGGAAGAGCGAACTGCCCAGATCACGATTCACCCGCTTCATGAGCATGCTGTACGCGTCTGCCTGGTCCTGCGTCGCCTTCTCGAAATCAGCGGTGTATTGAGCGAGCTGCGCTGCTTTCTGGTCACGCCCCAGATTTCTGAACTTCTCGGCGATCTCGTCGATCGGGGTTCCGATATCGACCAGCGACTGCCTCGCATCCTTCGTCTTGGTAGCGAAGTAAGTCAGCGCGGCGCCTGCAGCGATGATTATCCCTGCCGGCCCGCCCAGAAGCCCCATAGCCGCAGATGCCGCTCGAGCAGCAAGGCCCACAGCCGTGATTCCGGCAGCAGCAGTGGCAGACACACCGGCCATTCTTGCCAGTGTCGCCTGATAACGAGCAGCCTCAATCTGGGCTGCAAGAAATGAAACCGCAGTGCTTGCCGCTGCCGCTGCTAGCCGAACAGTGAGAACTCCAGCCAAAACTACAGCGGCCTTGGCTGTCGCCTCCAACGCAACTTTTGCTTCAGGCGATCCGAGAGCCTTGTTGAGCACCTCAACCACGTCCTTGGCCGTGGTCAGGCTGTCCTCTCCAGTCAGCAGACCAGAGATTGTGTTTTGCAGGGCCTCCATTGCGCCGCCGAAAGTATCTCGAGCGGCGGCTGCGGCACCACCATAAGACTCTTCGAGCGACTGAAGAATGATGCCCTGGGCGCCGGCGACGTTACCTGTCGACTCCATCGCCAGCGCCATTTTTTTCTGGTCTTCGGTGAATCGGAATCCTTGCTTGCTAAGAGCAGTGAGCCCCTTGGATGGCACGTCCAGGGCTCGACCAATAGTTTCCGCTGCGTCTTTAACCGACATCCCCGTCCGAGCAGCCATGTCAGCAGCAGCCTGAAGCGCGCGATTGAACTGGTTGCCCACAATCCCGGTGAAGGCCAGAAGGGTAGTTTGTGCCTGGTTGATGTCGCCACCAGAGAAGGTGGTGGCTTTTTCAAGCGCGCCGGCCATCTCGTTGAGTTGGTCTCGATTGAAACCAGCAGACTCCCCCGTAGATCGGAGCACAGCGCCAAGCTGAGCTTGCTCCTGTTCCGCATTTCGGGTTTCAGTGAGGAACCGGCCAAATATGC
Source organism: Pseudomonas entomophila (assembly GCF_029193575.1). Lineage (GTDB taxonomy): Bacteria > Pseudomonadota > Gammaproteobacteria > Pseudomonadales > Pseudomonadaceae > Aquipseudomonas > Aquipseudomonas entomophila_G. The sequence goes on from NZ_JARGCS010000019.1 coordinate 169,374, forward strand.
TGGCAACAGAAAATGCACCAACCACGCCTGCAGCGGCTCCGGCTAGAGCGCTCCACGCTGCCGAAGCCTCCTTGGCCGCATCAACCATTTCTTTCGAAGACTTTCTTGCCGACCTTCCAGCCTGATCCAGCGGCCCAGTAAAACCTCCGATCTTGGCAATCAGATCAAGAGTCAGAGTGCCAAGTGATCCGGACATAAATCCTCCAGGCGAAAAAAAACCCGCTCATGGCGGGTTCTTTCTGGTTCATTGATTTCTAAATACTGCTCGACTCAAGTGGAGGCACATCAGAATGGCAGCACCTGCACTTCACAGCCTCCTTCCGGATAGCCTCAGCACAGAATGGGCACTTTCGATAATCTGCCGACTCGCCGATCTCAATTGCAACTTCCTTGCTTCTGGCATCGAGGGCTTTCTCGGGGCGGCCAAGAAGAACCAACGCAATGATCCCGACAATCGGAAAAACGAAGCCGATAACAAACCATGCATAAGCGCTTCTGGACTTACCGGCTGCAACGTATGCGCATATCGCGCCACACCAGAACCAGAAAAACAGGATGATCTGCCAGTTCTCCATGAGATAGTCCATGGCCGCTCTCTCCAATTCAAAGATCGCGACTTTACCATCTGGCAGCCATCACACCCAGTTTTCCATGGCCTCCTCCAGCGTCTCGACCCGTGGGTCCATGTGCGGGGCGAAGTCCTGCGGGTACAGCTTCGGCGCCGACTCGCCGGTCTTGCTGTTGAAGTAGATGGCCTGGAACTGGGCCAGAGCAGTCTCCAGCCTCATCCCCGGGTGAAGCGACCCGCGCTTATGGCGGAACTTCACCCAGGTCAGAAACTCGGGATAGGTCATGTTCTCCTGCGCCTCGGCAATGGTGCGGCCGCCTATCCCGTTCATCACCAGCTCGCACCACAGTTCGTCGATCGGCTCTAGCGCTTCTTCTTTCCCGCGACGGCGCCGTTCTGTACCTCACCGATGGCGATCAGCAGCAGGTTGGTCAGGTCCGCGTCGAGAGCGCCCTTCTCCGGATCGGCCTCGCCGGTGATGTCGTTGACGGTGAACACCGCCTTGCCTTCTGCATCGCAGATGCTCGAGGCGATACGGCAGGCCAGCGGGTCGGCGCCGCGGTGAGCAGCGATATCGCCAATGGCCGTCTGGTAGGACAGCGGCCGCACGTAGCAGGTGAACTTCTTGCCGTCCCACTCGATTTCCTTGGCCACCGGGCGAGCAGTGAAGGCCTTGGACTTCTTCAGGTTGGAGATACTCAGTTCCATCGTCAGGCCACCTTACGAATCCAGGCGGAACCGCCCGAGCGCTGGATCGCGACAGTGGACGCCACCACGGCGTTCAGCGCGAAGTTGAACGGGAAGTCGGCAACGTAGCCGGAGAAGGTGAACCAGGTGCGCGAAGGCGGGAGGACGAAGTCCGACTCCTGGCTGACCTCGGCCGCGCCCGCCGCGCCAGTGCCGGCGCCGCCGGTGAACGCGATGTTCGGCGCGCTGGTGTAACCGCTGCCTGGGTTGGTGATGTTGATGCCCACGACCTCGCCGCCATCGACCACGGCCGTCGCAGTGGCGCCGGTACCGCCGCCGCCGGTGATGTTGACGGTTGGTGCGCTGGTGTAGCCGCTACCGGCGTTGGTCACGGTGATCAGCGCCAGGCTGCCAGCGGCGACAGCGGTCGGGGCGGCGGTGCCATCGGCCCAGCCAACCGCCCAGCGCAGGGTGGTATCGCCGTCGTCCTCGGACAACTGGTGCAGGCGGATGTGGCTCGGGTTGTTCGGGTCGGCGTTCAGGCCCATCGAAGCCTGGCCAGGGGTGCGCAGGCCTTTCTTGTAGCTGCGCTCCTTGGCGACGAGGCAGGTGTCCTCGATCTGCTCGGCCGGCGCGCCGCCGGGCTCGAAGCTGGTGGCGCACTCCACTTCCATGACGGTGTATGGCCCGGTACCGGACAGCGGCGGCACCAGGGCGTAGATCTGGGTTCCTTGGGTGATGATCGACATAGCGTTCTCCAAATGTCGGGCATAAAAAAACCCGCTCAAGGCGGGCCGGGTTCATTGCGGCGGGTCAGCGGGGGACAATCCAATCCACGTCGAAGTTGGTGCGGTAGTGCTTGGTCGCAGAATCGCGCGACTCGCCACCCCAGCGGGTGACGTAAGCGCGCAATTCGATTGCATCGCGGATCGCGTCACGCACCTGGCGCACAGATCCGCTGGTGGTGCCGTACACGTCCACCTGCAGCGTGAAGCCGTCGACATCAGGTCGACCAGCCAGGTAGTTATCGGAGCGGCCCCGCACCAGCTGCCAAACGGCATACGGCTTGGCCACGCCCTCCGGCGCCTCGCCAAACGGGTACAGGCGCAGGTTCACGCCGGCACCGAGCAGTGCCGTGACGCCAGCGTCTGCTGCGCAAACCAGTTCAATGGGAGGCTTCATGACGATGCGGCCCTCTTCGCGGCGCGCCGGATCGCGCGGTCAATAGCCTTTTCGTACTCGGAGATGAACGTGTTGGTGACCTGGCTGATGTTGTCGGCCAGCGCGGGGCGCATGAACGGAGCTGCCGCCATCCTCTCGGTGCCGAACTCGATCAGGCGCCAGTGCGGCGTCGGTGCGTTCGGGCTCAGGTCACCGCCGTCCTTGAGCAGGGCGCCGTGCCGAACACCGATGCGGAAACCAAGGTCGCCGGATGCCCGGAACAAGCTGCCGTTCCAGCGCAAGGCAATGTTGTCGGAGATCGATCGGCCGGTCTCCTTGTCGTCGATTCGCTCGGCGCCCTCCTTGGCCTTCTCGACGATGACCTGGGCAGCCTTGCGCAGCGCCGACCTCCCACCCCTGCGCTTTACGTCGTAGCTGACGGCGTCAAGCTTGCCCAGCAGGCTGTCCAGCCCAGTCAGGCTGAACTCGATCGTTTCAGCCATCTTTCACCCCCTTCGACACGAGGATTGTGAGGTACTCACGGCCCGAATCAGGATCCTCCAAAGGGCGGCCAACAATGCTGTACAACTCGTCTCGATAGACGATGCGCATATTGGGTAGCACCCCTGAACGGTAGCGGATCACGATCCTGGCGGTCGCTTCTGACTGTGCGGCCTGGGCGGCAATCAGGTCGCGGGCAGACAACGGGGAAACCTGCGCCCACACCTTGGCAAATAACTGCCACTCTGGCTCGCCGAACTCCAATGTCACAGGGTCGCGCGGCGTGACCTTGTGTTGGATTTCAATTCGGTGCCTCAACTTGCCCGCTTGAATACTCATGCCAGTGCCGGGTCGCGAAGGTGATAGAGAAGCGCCGTGACGGGCCTGGGCAGCATGCCCTGCTCAAACTCTCGGCCTTGGTCGTTGTCGCGCTGGTTGTACAGGTAGCCGAGCATGAGCTTGGTCGCTGCCTTCACTGCATAGGGAACCTTGCCGGGAATGGCCTCGCCGTCTGCATCCAGATAGGCATCCGCGGCGGACTTGAGATAGCCCCTGACCAGGTCGCTCGCCTCGAGCACCTTGTCTCGGATGTCATCGTCATCGGCGTCGTCATCCACGCGCAGTTGGGCTTTTGCTTGCTCCAGCGTGATGAACATCATGATGCCGCTACCCCCTTGGTCAGGTCTTTGCCGTTGGTGCCGTTCTTCCCGTCGCGGCCGCGCTTCGCCGCCAAGGTCCAGCCCTTACTCCCAACCTCGCCAGGCTTGTCGGTCGTGGGTTCGTCGCAGTGCCACAGGCTGCCGCCCCAGGTCACCGTGTCGCCCGGCACGTAGTCGCCAGGACTGAACACGCCGCGATAGATCATCACTGGCAGTTGAAGCGCCTTGCGCACCTGCGCGCCGCTGGACAGCGTTAGAGCCACGTCCAGCCCGCGCTCGCCACTCTGCTCGACCTCGACCCCCGCCAGTCCTTCCACGATGCACTCCCAGCCTTTCAGGCCATGTGTTCGCTCGAAGGCGCGCCACAGTCCGCCGGCGTGCTTCGCGAAGGTTCCGCGAACGTGGGATTTCTCCAAGTCGATTTCGGGAAGGATTTCAAGTTGAAGCGCATCGCGGCCCGGTTCTCCGTCCTTTGGCGGCTCCAGACCGGCCATAGCCTTGGCCAGTTCCTCAGCTATCAGAGGGCGCAGATCCTCGGCCGTCACGCTCGCACCGGGCTCAGCCGGCGGCAACGCGGCGACCGCTCCCTGGACGGCATCACGGATCATCGGCGCCACGTCCTCGACCGTTACTGATTCGCCATCCTTCGGCACAGGTAGCTTGGCCACTTCATCCGCGACGGCCTGGCGCATCACTTCAGGATCGGCGTCCTTGCCATTCTCAGGCACAGGAACGAGCTTGGCAGCCTGCGCAGCGATCGTCTCAACATCAGGCGCAGGGATTCCCTTTAGTGCCTCCGAGAGCTCTTTGCGCAGGCCGGCATCACGCTTATCCAAGTCGTTGGTGAGGCCATCCCGAAATGCGGCCAGCGCTTTTTCGACCAGCCCCTTCAAGATCGGCGCCAGTGCTTTCGCCTGTGCCTCAAGCTCACGCAGATTCAATGTTCAACTCCTTCTCAACCAGGAGCGCGAACATTCGTGCCTGGTCGTCCAGTTCTTCGTTGGATGGTTCGGAGGGCGGAGCGGGTACCGGCAGTGCTGGTGCGGCTGGAGCAGTGGCAGGCTGGTCAGCCTGCGCGTCACGCCTGGCGATCGCTGCCAGGCTGTAGTTCTGCTGCTGAATCATTGGCGAGTCGCCACCTTCAACAGGGGGCAGCCCTGCACGCCGGCGGGCCTCGTTCGGCTTCATCCACGCACCACTGACGGCCTCATTGTTCGCCTTGTAGAGCGCAGCCGTATCCATGCGGAGCAATCCGTCCAAATCGAACTCTGTCCCGTACTGCGACGGAAGCTCCAGCCCCTCATCCAGGCACAGTTCTAACGCCTCAATCAGAGTTTGGAGGCAGTCCGAGTAATACACCTGGTTGAGAACTTCGGCACTGTTGTAGGTCGGCTGCACGCCTACACCTACTTTGTAGCCAGGAACATGGAACACTGAGCAGACGATCTCGGCTGACCACTTCAACTGCTCGATCAGCTGGGAATCGGCGGCCGACATGGCCATTCCCTCATACTTCAATCCGTCGCCCAGGACGGCGACCTTACCGGCGCTCTGGCCGGTGTATTCGCTATCCCAGTGCGCCTTCAAGCGCTTTGCAGTGTCTTCGCTGATGGACCCTGGCGCTGTGAGCACGCCACCGGGCTTGGAGCCGTTCTGGAAGAACCTGGCCGAGTTGTTCTGGATCGCGTTGCCCTGCATCGCGGCCAGGCCGCAGGCGTAGATCGGCGAGACACCCACCAGCGGGTGGAACAAGCAATTCATCCGGTCATGGATGATCTCGCTGGCCGGCACGACCACACCCTCCTCGAGCGTGGACAGATTGTCCGCCTTGAGGTCGTAGAAGATGCTGCCGTCATCACCCACCAAGGGGGTGACGCGCCGCGGATCAAGGATGTAGAGCTTCGTCACGACACCTCGCGCATCACGCAGCTTCAATGCGTAGGCGTTCCCGTTCGTGAGCTTCGATGTCATCCACGATTCATAGAACTGGATGCGGTTCTGGAAATGGTTCGGCTTGCGCAGAACCGGCGAAAATGACGGGCTTGTCGTCTCCTCCCACACCTTGTCCTTCGTGAACTCAACCAACTTGACCCGAAGCTTTGCGATATCCGAAGCAATCAGCGTGATGCAGGAGAACACAGCCGAAAACGCCAGGACCGTATCCTGATCAACCTCTACGTTCTGCTGCCATGCTCCCGCAAAGGACTCGCGGATCACGCCTAGCCAGCCGCCACGATTGTCAGCGGGTCGCAAGGCCTTTTGCTCAGTCCGAGCTCCCCAGTTGAACATTTTCATCGCGGCTCCATCTGTCATTCGGCCTTCATGTTGCGGCGCTTGTAGGTGCGCTTCGCGGGGGTTGGCGATCCCTTCTGTTCCTGCTCAGTTGAGGCGCCAGCTTCATCGTCAAGCCGAGCATTGCCGATCGCCTTCAGCAGCCTGACATCGCGATCACGGGCCTCGAACGCATCACCCGGGAACAACTGCCGCCCGGCGTAGCGGAATTCTTTCAGAGCAACCATCTGCATGGTGACTTCCCTCCGGGTAGGGCCGGGAGCTACCCCCGGCCCTGATGGATCAGGACTCGTAATTAGCCGAGTCGATGAAGCCCACCGCCTGCAGGCGACGGCGCTTCCAGTTGATGAAGCGCTCGGCGCGCAGGGCCACCATGTTGTTCTGCCACAGGCTGACCAACTCGGTAGCACCAGCTGCAGGGGCGCTGTCCATCTGCAGGGACGCCTCACGGCTCACGTCGATGGTCACGCCACCATCGTCAGCCAGCAGGATCTCCGATGCCTTGGCCAGGATGAGCCGCTGGCCGGCACCGGTAACCGGGCTGCCCGACCCAGGGTTAGCCGGAACGCTTTCCGACACGATGACCGGCAGACCCATGAAGGTGCCGCCGTTCATGTCGATGCCTGGGAACTCAGCCTGGCCCAGGGCATTGGTCATCATGCCGATGGTCAGGGCCATGGTCGGGGTCATGATCCAGACCGCGCCAGCCGGGGTCATGTTGGCAGCCAGGAAGGCAGCGAACAGTCGCTTCACGTCCGCTTTCAGCGCATCGGCGGTGGTGCCGCTGGCGACGATCGGCGTTACGCCGTGAGTGATCGATGCGGGCGAAACCTCGGCCACCTCGGCAATGGCTGGGTCTACGAAGGCCACATCGAGGAACTGCGCCATCGATGCGGTGAGGTCCGCCTGCACCAGGGCCTCGGCGCTCGGGTTGCTGAAGCGCACCAGCTCATCGGTCAGCACCACGATGCCAGCGGCCTTGGTGAAGCGCAGGGTAGTGGTGTCGAACGCCAGGGCGGAAACCGGCTTGGGCTTGCCCTCGCCAACCCAGTTCACGCTGGAGCCGGAGGTCTGACCGGACATCTTGATGTTGAACGGTACACGGCGCAGACCCTGGATCTTGCCGATGATGGTCTGCGGGCGCAGCAGCTCGATGAACTCGCTCGCCATGGTCTGGTACTCGACCAGCGGCGCCGCCCAGGCCGGGTCGGTGGTGGTGCCAGCGGCAACCGCGGCCTTCAGCACGGTCACGACCTCGGGGGTGGATTCCTCCCAGCCCTTGGCGACCTCGACCGCCTGCATCAGGTTGCCCTTCGAGCGCGCCAGCGCGATGGCATAGCGGGTGAAGGAAGTACCCTTGGGCAGGGTACGCTCGACGCGGATCACTGCGTTGTCACGAACTTCGTGACCTTTCGACACGCTGTTAACGCGACCTGGCTCCACCGGCTTGGCATTCGAAGCCATGGACTTCTCCAGGCCGCGCAGGCGCGCCAGGTGACCATCGACGGATTTCAGTTCGCCCTCGATGGTGTCGTATTCCTCGGACTCGGAGGCGTCCAGGGTGCGGCCTTCCTCGGCAGCCTTGGCCATGATTTCTTCGAGGCGAGCAGCCTTCGCGGCCCGGGTGCTCTCGAAGGATTTGATTTGTTCCTGAATGTTCATATCGCCCTCCTCGGGCTTCGCGGATTTTGTGATGGGTGCCGAAGCGCCGGCAGGGGTGATGCGCACGACCGGGAGCGCGCTATTGCCAGTCGCGGCGCGCAGCTCTCGGTCGATGGATTTGATGGTCTGGATGCTGGCACCAGCGTTTGCTGGAACGGTCACGGCGGACAGTTCCAGCCACTCCCATTTCAGGAAGCGACGCCCCCAGCTGCCGTCGATGTTGGCCGACTCGATCGGCGAGAATCCGATGGAGAGGCCTCGGACCAGCTTCGCCTTGATGGATTGCCAGGCCTCATCGAGCCGATCCTTCAAGGCGCCGGGCTCGTCGACCTTGGCCAGCTCGACAGTCACCTCAATACCGGCATCAGTCACGGTCGCCTTGGTGACGTGACCCACTGGCTGGTCGTGGTTGTGCTGCCACAGAAAAGGGATCGGCAACTTGAATTGCGCACCCTTGGGCTCAACCACATCATCCATGCGGTCAGGCGACGGGGTGGTGGCAATGCCGGTGATCACGCGCGCGTCATCGTCCACCGCCTTGATCTCAAGGAGGCTGTAGGCTCTGTTCATTGGTTACCCCAGAAATGCAAAAGCCCGCACTCGGCGGGCTTGGCGTAGCGCATCAGCTACGAGTTGAGGAAAAACATCTGGTACTTCTTGCCAGGCGGCGAAGGGTTCGTCGCCATCAGCGACACAGCGTTGAGCAATGCCATAACAGGGTCGATCTTGGCGGTGCCGCTGGCCTGCTTGGTGATCAACACCGAGTTGGCTCGCGACTCGATCCGGGCATTACCGACGCACCAGTCCATCAGCGGCTGGTCGGCATGGAACAGCTTGCGCTCTGCCAACTTACGCTCTGCGATACTGATGGCTCCCACCAGCTTCCAGCCTTGCGGGATGCCAAAAATTATCTTCTCGTCAATGTTCCTGCTGAGCAGCTCCTCGAGCATAACCTTGTGAGTCTTCTCAGGGTCCATGCCGATAGCCGCCAGCAGGCCGGTGCCGTAGATCATCTCGACAACGTCCGCCACCGCCGCGACATCGCCCGGCAATTCCTTGATGATGACCAGGTCGCCGTCTCGCTCGAAGTCCCGGTACTTGGACTCCTCAGACTTTCGCCGCTCAAGAGCGACTGGATGAGCCCAGGCCATGGAGGTGGATAGCCATTCATCCCCTCCCCGCCGCCGACCAATCACAGTGAAGCCGAGAAGGTCATCCAAGCCGCCACCGTCGATACCGATGGTGACGACCTCTGACTGATCGAGCAGCGCCTGCAGACTTAGCGACTCATCGGCTTGAGCCTCCCAGAAATCAGCCCCAGTCCATCGGTCTGAGCGAAGATTCAGGCCAATCTCAATGTTCAGGTGCTTCGCGAGGAACTTTTGAAGCGAACCATCGCCGGCGCCCTGCTTTTTGCGCAGCTCGTCTTGCAGCCACTCGGCACTGACAGAGCGCCCCAGGTTGGGATTGGTGATGTAGAAATTCTCTGGATGCAGGTACGATCGGCCTTCGATCATACCCTTGGGGAATTCGTAGAGAATCCCCAGCGTCTTGCGATCCTCGATGACGCCATCACGAACATCCCGCCAATACTGCAGCCTCTCCTTGAACACTCCAGCTGGTGGCTCATCGCTTTGGGTGGTCAGGTAAATAACCCACCCTTCGTCCCGGGAGATCTGGCCGCCCAGCGCCTCCATGAACATCGCTTCGGCTCCTGGCTTTTTGCCGAATACCCAAAGTTCGTCCACCAGCACCTTGCCAGACTTCTTGCCTGACACCGTGTCGGTGTCTGCCGCTACGACTTTCAGGCTGTTGCGCGTCGTGCGATCGGTGATCGTCCGGATGTGGTCCTGAACGTGAAACATCGCTGACAACTCTTCGTCCGCGCGAACCATCGCCGCTGCGGGTTTAAAGGCGTTGTCGGCAACTTCTCGAGTTGGCGCCAGGATCAAGTGCTCCTCTTCCTCGCGCCAGCACAGAATCAGCGCCGTCAGCATGATGCCGGCGGCAATGGTGGATTTGGTGTTCTTCTTGCTGATCAGCAGGCCGAACTCGCGGATCAGCTGCTTGCCGGTTTCCGCGTCGTACCCACCAAAGATTGCCCGGACGAAATCAAAAACCCACTCATCACAGCAGTCCGCCATTCGCGGCTTGCCGGGAAGATCCGGAACCTTGAGCTCCTTGAAGATCTGAACAGCGCGTTCGGCCTCATCGGCAAAAATCGGCGGCGGGATGATCGACTGCCTACGAACCAACCGCCTTTCCCAATCCAGGCATGCGGTGGTCCATTCCATCGCTACACCTTCTTACCGTTTGCGGCAGCCAGGCGGGGCGGCGCCTGACGAGTGAATTTGCTCGCGGCCTGCTCAGCCGCCTTCTGCCGCTCCTCCTTCTTACCGCCCTCGCCTTTGCGCGGATGAAGGAACGGCATCAGCGCCTTGGCTGCATCAACTCGAAGCTTTGGCTCTGAGCGGGCATCGTTCATCACGGCCAGCAGGAAATCCTTCGGGTCTCGATGAAGCAGGGCTGCGCCCAGGTCGAAGCCAGCTGGCTCGACATCGTCATCAGGTGCTTCCTGGGTCTCCTCGGACGGCGGTGGTTTAACACCACCTTTAACAGGATGTAGTGCATTGAGCTTGTGCAGCTCATTGACCACGTCAGGGTCTTTTGCCAGCCGGGAACCGGCCGCAGACGCCGTCTTTTCTGGGCATCCAGCTGCAATGGCTGCGTCTCGGTTGGACGCACCTCCCCTGACAGCGTCAATGAACCGACGCTTTTTGGGTGTTAAAGCCATTAACAAAAAACTCCAGAGAGGAAAAAATCTGCGAATGAGTTGGGCGCGGTGTCCGAGAGAAAACGTTTCTGAGACCTGACCCTACCCCCACCCTTCACGCGCCATAATGATGCGCCCGGCATGCGGCTCGCCCGCTTCAGGCGCCCGGCCCACGACCTCTTGCCGCCTCGGCCGCCGTCTTCGACTGATGGCACGGGACACACAGGCTTTGGAGATTCGAATCGTCATCGCTGCCGCCCTCGGCGACGTTGATGATGTGGTCGACCTCCAGCTCATGGGTGACCACGCCACATCCGCGGCAGGTGTACTGATCACGAAGCAGGATGCGCTCACGGATACGGCGCCATGGCCTGCCTCCGCGACCAGAACCCCACTGCGTTTGCTGTACCTGCTGCACGGGTGCTGCCTCGAGCATCTTGACCTGGGCCTTGAGGGTGTTGAGCTTGCCCATCACCGTCCAGCCAGAACGGGTGCGCCGCTCAGGTAGGTCGATGGCGGGGCGTCAGGGTCTGCGCCGTCACCGTCTGCCAGTGCTTCGATCAGGGCCAGGTTCTGGCCGGCGATCGTCTCCAGCAGAGCGGTCTGCTTCTGCTGCTCAGCCAAGATCCGCTCCAGCAACTGCTCTGCGGTCTGGCTCATCGAGCCACCCGCGCATTCTGGCGAGATTCGTCTTTGAGGCTGGTGACATCCAGCTCTACCACTTGGGCCTCTGCGGCCAGCACTGGAATCTCGCGGGGCAGTACGGTAATGACAGCCTGCCACACACCGCTATCCACCGATGCCTTCAGCTCGACGCTGGTTACGCCCTCCAGCTCACTACCATCACTCAGTAGGACCTTGGTTCCCATCGCCAGGTGGGCGCAGTCCGTGTTGGTCTTTGGCGGTGGCACGATGGTCGCCACCGCCAACGATTTGCTTTGCTCGCTCATGTGCAATCCTCGTCCACTTCTTGATCCAATCGCGCCGGGCGGCGCATCCACTGCAGGCCATCACTCGGCCCTGCGCATGCTGCATTGCTGCGCGATATCGGCAGCGCGTTCACGCACCTCCAGCACCTGGCCATCGAACGTATGGACGATGGCGCAGACGCCGTGCCACTGGGAGCTGGTGCCTGCTTCCTGTACGCGAGCAATCGCGGTTGGTGCCAGGAAGTGCTGGCGGCGGTTGATGTCGGTCAGCGTGATCATCTGGTCACCCTTGCGCCTTGCGAGACAGGAACAGGTCGGAGTAGCCGCGGAGCTTCTCCACCCCCATGAACCCGACCATGCCGCCGGCGAAGGTGGCCATGCCCTGCGGCAAGCCCATCCATTCGAGCAGCGGCACCAGGGCCAGGGTGATGAGGCCGCACAAGGCGCCCTCCAAGAACATCTGCCGGCGGGTGCCACCGCCATACACCACCCGGAGGACGGCAATGGCGACTGACAAGCCAGCGGCATACAACTGAGGCTGATGGGCCAGCACCCAGGTGAGCACAGCGGCCCACAGGCCAGGATCCTTCTCGGGCATGTTTGGCATCTCGGTTCCTCCCGTTGCGGGGAGCTTGTGAATGATTTCAGCCGCGGTGAAGCATGCCGCCTGGCTTGAGCTCGTCGCGGAGCACCTGGCGGATATGGTCGGCTGGGTTGGTGATCTTCAAGTCCGCAGGACTGATAAGGCTGGCAATTGCATCGGCAAGTTCAGCAGTCGACTCCGACCGATGCTCACCGAGGCCGATACCGGTGGCGACGCGCTTGCCCTGTTCGGTGACTGCGGTGCGCAACCCGGCCTGGGCCACGAATCGGTCAAGCACAAACACCCGACCACCCTCGACAGCGAATGCCTTAACCAGATCTTCGTCACGCTTCACGACCTCGAGCTGCCCCGCTCCGGCAGACTGGAGAACTGCGTTCGCGGCGCGGATCTGCCGGGCCGACTCGCCGTAGAAGGTGACTTTGCCCATGCGCAGCGGCTCGACCTCTTGGCCAGGGTCAATGCACAGGCCGGCCTGCTCTTCGACGGCCACCCCCACTCCGGCCAGCTTGATCTCGCCGGTAGCGCAGTTCAGCTCTACGGCACCATTGGTGCTGGTGTACTTGTGCTCCCTGGCGACTCGCTCGACCAGGGCGCCGTCGAGCCAGGCGGTAGTCGTCTGGATCGAATTCAGCTCGGCGCGCAGCTCGTCAATGGTCTGTTGCATCTTGGCCCAGGTGCTCATCGGCTTCTCCAGAAACGAAAAAGCCCCGGCAAGTGCCGAGGCTTATGGTGGATGTCGGTGATGCCGAGTTTGCTCTCGCGCACCTACCGCAAAGTAACACGAAAGATACGGGTGAGGACCGGGGATGTCAAGCGGCCTCACGCCGAACTTCCAGCGCACCATCAACCCAGGCCACGCCTGCCTTCCACAACTGGCGGGTCTTCTCCTCTTTGAAGCCAAGCTTGTGCCCCGCATCGCGCAGGGACAGATCCCGCGCCATGTAGTACTTCATGAGAACCGCGCCGCACTCGGGGTAGCGCTGACAGAGGCGACCAATAAGGCGATCGATGACCAGTGCCTCGTCGTCGGTGATCACCGCGTCCAGGGTGGCGTTCTCCCGGGATGCGCACGAAGCCACACCAGACCCCAAGACGGCCCACCTGCCCCAGTTCTCCAGCAGCTCCTCGGCACTTCTTTCCAAATGGCTCATGTCCTTCCCCCCTCAATCCCCGGTGTGGTTGGTGCCGCCGGCGCCGCGCCGGTTGCTTCCCTGATATGTCGCCTCAGGCCCGGATGCCTGAGGGTTCTTCAACTGCTCGATCTGCCGTGCCGCGGCCTGCAGCCTCATGCTGAGCTGGGTCACCAGTTCATCCAGGGCCAGGGCCTCGCCGGTTGCAGCCACCACCCAGCCCGAGGCGTTGCAGTGGTCGCATGGCAGTTCGTGAAACACGCCCGTGGTGACCGCTCTCCCACGGCACAATGGGCACCTGTCCAGCTCGATCACGACCTTCTTGAAGGCAGGGCCGTGCTTTTTCACCAGTCTCCCGCCTCACCCAGCACCTCGCAGCCGCGAGGCGGCCAGCCGAACAGGCGCCACATGAATGCCTCCGTCTTGGTCAGGTAGCGCATGCGGCCATACAGACTCGTCATGGTGTAACCGAGCGGCTCCTTCTTGATGCGCACGGTGCGAGAGCCGATGCGGTGGCAGAGCTCTGTGATCACCGCCTTTGGGCTGCCGTTGGCGGTTGTTTGGTCGTAGGACATGCAGCCGCAAATGGCTCGGGCTTTGTCGATCAAGTCGTTGTTGTTCATGCTTTCGAATCCTCGCTAATAACTAATTTGCTAAGGTCGCCCGAAGCCTCGCCACCATTGGCCTGTGCCGAATTCTGCGGGATTTCAAATAAGGCCTCGGTAAGGCCGTGAATGGCGGTGAAGCCGATCCGATCAAGCCACGCATGCCACTTCTCCAGAGCCAACTTGCGCTGCTCCATGGCCTGCGTGTGGATGTAGGTGCTGGCGATCTTGCCCAACGAGTGATTGAGCAGCATCTCGCCGATGTGGCCGTCGATGCCGAGGTCGGTCCAGGTGGTGCGGGAGACCTTGCGCAGGTCGTGACTGGTCCACTCGCCCTGCCCCAGTCGGGTAAACACCATGCTGGCCTGGGTCTCGCTCAATGGCTGGCCGCGACGGTTCGGGAACAGGTATGCCCCTCCGTAACCTTTGGCCTGCTGAATGGCGCGGTAGCGGATCAGCAGGGCCTGGATCTGGTCGGTCAGCGGCAAGCGGTGCTCGGTGCGATTCTTTGTGTGGGCGGCTGGAATGAACCATTCGGCAGCAGCCAAGGTGACATCGCTCCAGCGCGCCATGCGGGTCTCACCGATTCGCGTGCCGTGAGCCAGCATCATCAAGGCCAGCATCGCGTCGCCGGGGCTTGCCTCGAATGCCTGGGCCAGCTGCTGCATCAGCTCGGGCAGGTGCACGCCCCGCAGCCGGGCCGCCTTTGCGGTGATCCGTGCCTTGGTGAAGTCACTGAACCGCACTCCCGCCATGGGGTTGCTATCGATCATCTCCAGCTTCAGAGCCTGGCGGAAGGCAGTGAGCAGCATCCCGAACATCTGCCGGATATAGGACAGCGACAGCTTGGCCTGGCATGGCCAGATAAGGTGTTTGTCGATCAACTCAGCGGTGACGTACTTGACTGGCAGATCGCCCAGGCACGGCCGCAGATGCTGACCCACTGCGGCGTGGGTTGCTGCTTTGCGCTTCGCCGAGAGGGAACGGTCGCGGGCCATTCGGTCAACGTACCAGTCGAGCAGCTGCCCTACCGTCGCCATGCCCGAGACGACGGGCGCAGTGGCCGGGGAGCGCAGCAGGCGCTGACGCAGAGCAGGTAGTTCGGCAATCACTGCCGCCACGCTCAATTCGGGCCAGCGGGCGACCGGCACCCACTTCTTGCCGCGCACCAGGTGCCAGGTAGCACGCTCACGGTTGCTCCAGAAACGCAGGTACAGGCCGGGGTGGCGCGGGTCACGCAGATCGCGCACGGACAGGTCGGCGGCCTGGCGGCGCACCTCCGCCTCGCTCAGCTTCACTTCACGGGTCGCGCTCATGCGGACACCGTTGCGGGTTGCAGCAGGTAGCTGCGAATGGTCTGTACCGCGTCGATGCTGCCCCGGCACACCACCGCCAGGTAACCTTCGCGGTGCAGTTTCTGCAGGTAGGCGTCCTGGCTCGGCGACACCGGCGCGTCAAACGGCGGGTTGGCCTTGAACTCGATGTACAGGCCGAACCAGCCGCCGCGGGCCATCGGCAGGACCAGGTCCGGCACGCCCGCCTTGACGCCCTGCCCCTTCAGCTTGGCGGCCACGGCCTTGACGCGGTGCCCACCGTTCGGGACGTGGTAGATCAGGGCGTAGGCCTCAGGGAAGCGCACTTGCAGCTCCTGCATCAGCGCGGCCTGCTCCAGGCCCTCGCGGTCGACGGGTTTGGCGCGCGCGGCGCGCGGCTTGTGCGGGCGAATGGTTGGCGGCTTCACGCGACCAGCACCCCCTCGTTGAGCAGCGCCGCCTGGGTGCGCATGACGCCCTCGGCGTGGTACTGGCGGGCGGTCTCGCGATCAATCGCACGACTGCGACCGTCGCAAGCATCGTGGCAGGCGCTGCAAGACCATGCGCCCTGCAGGTCGTGGGGCTTCTTTCCGACGCCGCAGGTGCCGGCCAGGCGGTAGTGGGCGAGCACGGTGGTTTCAGGATTGCCGTTGCACACGCCAGGGATGCGCACCTGGCACTCCCGGCCGCGCGCGGCCTTGGTCAGTTTGGTCTGGCGCACGACGTCGCCTCCTTGCAGGTTGATTGATCAGCGGCCAGCCAGGCGGGCGCGCATGGCGGCCAGAGCGGAATTGCCAACCTCTGGTGTGCGTGTTCCGGCCACCTCGGCGGGCAGTGCCAGTGGCATTTTCTGCAGCGGTTCCCCGGCCATAATCCGGCGCACCGCGATGGTGTAGTTGCGCTCAAACAGCTTCGAGCTGGCATCGGCGGGCAGCTTGTTCAGGTTCTCGAACCCGCATTCCTTGGCGGCGTGCCATACCGCGTCATGACTCCATCTGCCCTTCCCTGCCATGGCCGGGTGAGCATTGCGGGTGGCCTCGCGGAAGGCGGCTTCCTGAGTCGGCAAGCCGAGCATTTCGGGGGATGGCTGGCACCATCCGATGAACTCGCCGGGTGGCGGGATGAACGCCGCGCCCGACTGCCTGCACCGCATGAGGCCGAACTGCAGCTGCTCGGGGCTGCTGATTCCAGCCTCGAGGAAGGCTGTCAGCCACTGCTGCTTGGAGGCGGTGTAGGTCGCCTGGTCTGGCCACGCTTGCTTCCATGCGGTACAGATCGAACGCAGATCGCGGAACAGGTCGTTGATCACCGCCGCGGTCTTGCGGTTGAGTTCGGCCTTGACGTCAGCTGGCAACTCGTAGCCTGTCGAGATGTGTTGGCCGGACTGCACCTTGGCCCACAACCCATGCGTGACGACGGCAACCGGATTCACTGGACACCCCCGCTCTCGATCCATGACGTGTCGCCGTCATCGAACGGCTGCCCGCCATTGGCAGTGCGCAGCGGTACGACCTTGGCCGCGCTCGCAAGATCGCGCTTGATCCAACCGACCAGTTCGGCAATCCATTGACTCTCGGTCTTGGCTAGCCCCTTGGCGTCGTGATGGACAACGAACTGCGCAGTGGCCTTTTCCGAGAACTCTGCGATAGGGACGCCCGAGCGCTTGGCGTAAGCCTCAAGCTGCACCTGGTCAGGAACCCACTCGAGGAACATTGCGAACGGCTCGCGCGGAGAGTGTGTATTACTTCCCTTCCCTTCCTTTCCGGGGGTGAGGCCTCGAACATCGCTAGACGAGCCTTCGTCTATGCCTCGACTATCACTCGTCGAGGGCTCAACGAAATCCGGGTGCTTTACGGTAGGCCTGTCGATCTTCTGGTGGCGCCAGCCATTGACGTGCAGGTACTGCTTCGACGCAGCCTCGTAAGGGGTGATCAAGCGGTTCGCCACCAGCTCAGTGAGCAGCCCATCGACCGCCTGCGCGGTGATATCGTCGCCAGGGAACACGAGCGCCTTGATGGTCTTAGGAGACATCGGGTGGTTGCCTGCGTCATCGCAGAAGTTCCAGAGACCGATGAAGAGGAGTCGAGCCATCGCCGAGCACTCCATGACCTGTTCGCTGGTCCAAAACTCCGGCTTGATGGTGCGGATACGAGCCATTACAGACGCCCTCCCTTGCCATGAACCTGATTCGTCAGACTCAGCGAATCATCGAAATCTGATGCGGAATGCGCGGTGTTGCCTGCATCGTCTTCGCGGTGCATAATCGACCTCGTTGTTTGTTACAGAAGACCGCCCTGCCAGGCGGTTTTTTTTCGCCTGCTGTTCGGGCACTGGATGCATGAACAGCGGGGCGAACTCACTACTGGCGCAAGGCCAAGTCACCCATAATCCTTCTCACACGCACCAGCGTGCAGCGAAGACGGCCGGCTCGGAAACGGACGCAGTTCCTCCCCGCTCATCGTTCCGTCTTCGTTCTCGATCACGAAAATCACCCGGCCAGCCTTCATCGCCTTGGCGATGGCAGGGGCGCTCACATCAAGCCCCTTGGCGACGGCGGTCTGGCCGATTCGCTCAACAAGCTCAGGCAGCAGTGTTCGGTTCATGGCATTGCCTCAGTGGTGAATGCGCATGATGTTAACCGCCGGTTAGCATTTCTTCAATACCGGCGGTTGAGGCAGTTAAATTAACCTCCGGTTAAATTCCGCGCATGACGAAAAAGAAAGATCTTTCCCCGGAACTGAAGGCCGAGTGCGACGCAGCCAAGAGGCTGTTCACTCAGAAGAAAAATGCATTGGGCCTGACGCAGGCAAAGGTGGCCGAGGCTGCTGACATTTCGCCGGCAGGCGTCGCCATGTACCTGAATGGCACCAACCCCCTGAATGCGAAATTCGCCGTTGTGCTCTCTAAGCTTCTTCAAGAGCCTGTGGATCGGTTCAGTCCTCGCCTGGCTGCTGAGCTAGCGCAGATGCAGGGTGCCCAGGTGGAGAGTGCTGAAAACACTGGGAGCACGGCAGCTGAAAAGGTCCTAGAGATGCTGCGCAAACATGGCGGCAAGTCGCTGGATGCAACGGCCCAGGACAAGATTGCGAGGGCGGTCGCCGACAGCCTGTCCGAATCTTCGAGTCCGTCAGCAGTGACCAGCCAGGCGGCAAAAATGTTCGCACCAGGTCATGGCGATATCTCAATCCCCCAGTACGACATTCGAGCCGCGATGGGCCACGGCCAGGTGCCGGCCGAGTACAACGAAGTCATCAGGAATGTGGTAATCCGCGAAGAGGTGCTGCGCGAGAAAGGTGTGACTTACACCTCAGCGCAGGCGCTGTCGATGATCACAGGATGGGGGCAGAGCATGGAGGGGACGATCAACGACAAAGATCCGGTGATCGTTGACCGCGGCGTGAACGATTACCAAGGTGAAGGCGTGTATGTGCTCACTTGGCATGGCGATCTGCTGATCAAGCGCCTGCAGCGTAAGGATGAGGATCATGTTTGGTTGATTTCTGATAACAAAATATACGATAAGCAACCAGCCAGATTCGATGACGTTACCATCCATGCAAAAGTCCTGCTGGTTTGGAACGCACGTAAAATATAGCAGCATGTAACATGGAAAGGATTCAATGAGACTTAGTTACTACGGGTACTACTTAACTCACAAAATGAACTACGGAAGGCATCTAGTTGACCTCTCCCAATTCATTTTATCTTTTGCCGAGTGCGAAGATGCCAACCTCAAAGGACGGCTATTCTACAACTCAGAAAACATCTACCTCCAGAAACTCGCAGGAAACGTCTGCGTTTTTGCAATGACTCGAGATGCTGAAAAATTCAAAAAGATCGACACATCAAAAATGTCCATTTCAGAGTTTAAGCAGCTATTGGGTGAAGATGAAAAGCTAGGATTCGCCTCCTACATAATACTTAAGCCGAATTTCTTCGGCTTTGCCTCGTCTTCGCTGTCTCCGAAATTTGACGCATTTTGCAGCATCATCAACTCTCTATTATCGTACACCGGCAATGGAGCATGGGATTTTTGCGTGAATCCCCTAGTGCATCAAGCGACTAGGGACGAGGCCGTGAAAATGAATTACATCGGCAAAACTACAATCGAGGTAAAGCGTGAAAACAGCCTTGCGCGCAACATTCTGAGCGTTATAAATGCAGACAGCGACGCTGACGAATTAGACTCGCTAGAGATAACACTAAAACCGAAAAAAGGTCGAAGTATTAAAGGGTATTCGGGAAATCCTGTTGTAAGCAGGCTTCCCGATCCCAAAATCTCAAATTGATGGTCGTGTTGATGGACGCCCTATTGGGCGCCCTGGGTGGCCTTGAGAATGGCCTCGATCGGCACGCCGTAATCGGTAGGTATCTCGCTCGGGTCCATCGTGAAGATGTCCCGCATCACGAACGGAGACTGTCGCTTCGGCTTGGGCTTAATCACCTTGTGCTCCAGGCTGAACAACGTCTTGGCCCGGAACATCTCGAAGGACATGCCCCTGGCATTGCGGTTCAGGTCGCGCATCTGCCGGTTGATCGACTCGGTGAAGGCGTTGGTGTTGCGCTGGGCAGGGCCGAAGTAAGCGAAGATCTCCCTCTCCCAGTTCGTCATCGAGGTGATCAGCGGCTTCCAGTGGGCCTTGTGCCCCTCGGGAATCATGCTCAGCCACTGCTGGTAGCGTGACCGGGCCTCAGCCTCGGTGCTGGACTCCCAGATATCGAAGAACGCCTCCTTGAGCTTGTAGGCCACCCCCAGCTCGGGGAACTGATCCAGCCAGGTGTGGATGACCAGCTCGTTCATCGGGTTCAGGTCGCGGCGGCGCATCAGCAACAGCTTGCGGTCGCCCTTGAGCTGCCGCCGTTGGTGCTGGGTCAGCTCCTTCTTGATGCCCTTGCGCAGCACCTCCAGCGATTCGTTGGCCATTCGCTGGATGTGGAACCGATCCACCACGATAGCCGCCTTGGGGAACAGCTTGGAGGCCACGTCGCGGTACGGCTTCCACATGTCCTGGCAGACGATCTGGACGTTCTCCCGGCCCCGCATGTTGGCCAGGTAGTTGTAGAGCACGTCGAACTGGCGGGACTCCAGGATGTCGATGATCGTCCCCTGTTCGATGTTGGTCAGGACGCAGCGGAACTGCCGGTTCAGGTACAGCTCGTCGATGCCCAGCACGCGCGGCAGGGTGGGCCGGTAGCCGTAGGCCTGCACCTCGCAGTAGGCCTTGATGACGGCGCGCACCACCGACTCGTCCACGCCGACCTCATGTGCCACGCTGGCATTGGTGTTGGCCAGGGAGCGCTTCACGATGAAGTCGTAGCAGCGCCGCGTCATGCGGTGGTCTTCGGCCATCTCGTGAAACTTCGGCGTGAACGTCGAGTCGCAGCTCTTGCACTGGAAGCGCCGCTGCACGGCCCAGAGCGAGACTCGCTTTCCATGCATGGGCACGTCCCGGTATTTCACCTGCTTCTTGCCGAAGCGGACGAGCTGCCCCACCGTGCCGCAGGTGTGGCAGGCGGGCGGATCGGGATACTCCACCTGGAAGTGGTAATCGTGCTCGTCCTCTTCAAAGCTCAGCACCTGGGCTCGCAGAGGGTGGAGAAGGCTGGTAGGGGCGTTCACTGCTTGGCTCCTTGGCGCATTTGTCGCAGTTGGTGCTGCTGCACCGTGGCGCGGGTCTTGAGGTTCGTCAGCGCCGCCTGGGCGAACTCGAACATCTCGTCGGTGGAGACCGGGAGGTCGCCAGGGGTGAGCATGGCCTTGATCAGGTCATGGTGACTCATCACACAGGCATCGGTGGGGATCAGCGTGTACTGCTCCTCGCCCTTGTAGTCGGTGGAGACCATCCAGCGTTCGATGCGACCCAGCGGGCGACCGATCAGGGTGCCGAAGCCCTTGATCTCGTCCTTCGGCAGCCACTCGCCCTCCAGCGCATACGCCGCGATGAAGTTACGGGCAGAGTCGAGCTGCTCGGCAGGGATGTCGGCAGCGGAACGGACGCCGAAGGCGGCGTGTGTCTGCGACCAGATCTTCATGGTGGCTCGCCGGCGTACATCCTGCGGCAGCGAGGACACCTTGCCCTTGATTAGCGAACCGAGCATGTGGAAGCCATCGGTGCCGATGGTTTGGCCTACGAGCGTAGCCATGCGGTTGTCGGTGTCTTCGTACCGGCCATGCTTGCGGATCGAAGGCAGAACCTCGGCGGTAACCCACTTCTTGAAGCGCTTCGCCTCGGCCTTGCGACTACGAAGGATTAGGCTGTAGAGCCCGGACTCATTGATCAGGATCGGCTTGCGACCCGAACCCGAATACTGTTCGTGTTCGCACTTCTCGTCGCTATCCAGTCCAAGCAAGGCCTTATTGGTGTCGCTCAGCGCGAGTGCGGAGCAGACATCAATGGCGAAGAACCACGGCTGGTCGTCGATCAACAGGGCGCGGACCTTGCGAGCTTCAAACTGGAACGGGATGACTTTGGCTGCGTTCATGGGGCATCTCCAACGATTCTGGCTGTGTGCCCACCTTCCCAAGGCCAATTGGGAGGGTGGAACCGTGCGGGTTGGCCTACCGGTCGTTGGCACCGGCCACTCTTGCGAGTGCCCACACGGCCCACCCATAACGCGGGTGCAGCCATGCCTCGGACACAAAAAAACCGCTCTAGGGCGGTTGTGTCCGCCAACGAATACCGGGAGGCCAATCCCAGGCCGCAGGATTTACTGCGACGGGGACACGGTACCCAGCCCAAGGCGGTGTGTCAACAAGATTTCCCGTAAGCAAAAACGATTTGTAGAGCCCTACTGAAAGGGCTCAATCAACAACCTTTCCCGAATACCC
>NZ_JARGCS010000002.1 GCF_029193575.1 Pseudomonas entomophila
AGCTCAGCGTCGAGCACGTAGGTTTGCAGGTTGGCGATCGGTTGGCCGATCGGCACGGCATCGCGGCCTTCGTCGCGGCAGGTCCAGTGGGTGACGTCGATGGCGGCTTCGGTTGGGCCGTAGAGGTTGTACAAGCCCGCGTTCGGCAAGCGAGCCAGGACCTGGTCCTGGGCATCCACCGGCAGCGCTTCACCGCTGCACACGATGCGGCGCAGGCTGGTGCAGGAGGCGACCTGCTCATCGAGCAGGAACATCTGCAGCATCGACGGCACGAAGTGCAGCGTGCTGACCTGGTGCTCGTTGATCAGCTCGACCAGACGGCGTGGGTCGCGGTGGTCGCCAGGACCGGCGACGGCCAGGCGGGCGCCGGTCATCAGCGGCCAGAAGAACTCCCAGACCGAGACGTCGAAGCTGAACGGGGTCTTTTGCAGCACGGTGTCGCCAAGGCCCAGGCCGTAGGCGTGCTGCATCCAGCACAGGCGGTTGGTCAACGCGCGATGACGGTTGCCAGCGCCTTTCGGTTTGCCGGTGGAACCGGAGGTGTAGATGACGTAGGCCAAATGCTCGGGCGCGACTTCAACGGAGGGGGTTTCTACCGAGAAGCTTTCGAGCGACAGGGTATCCAACGCCAGCAACGGCAGCCCTTCGGGACACGGCAGCGTCAGGTGCGATTGGGTCAGCAGCAAGCCGATGCGGCTGTCCTCGATCATGTAGGCCAGGCGGTCTTCGGGGTACTCAGGATCGAGCGGCACATAGGCGCCCCCGGCCTTGAGGATCGCCAGCAGGCCGACGACCATTTCCAGGCTGCGCTCGACGGCGATACCGACCAGCACCTCGGGGCCAACGCCCAATGCGATCAACTGGTGCGCCAGTTGGTTGGCGCGCTGGTTCAGCTCGACGTAGCTCAGTTCCTGCGCGCCAAAGCGCAAGGCCGGGGCATTCGGGGTGGCCAGCACCTGCTGTTCGATCAGGTGATGCACCGGGGTATCGAGCGGGTAGTTGGTCACGGCGGTGTCGTTCCACTGCTCGACGATCAACGCCTGCTCCTCGGCGTCCAGCAACGGCAGCTCCGCCACGTTCGCTTCAGGGTTGGCGACGATGCCGTGCAGCAGGTTGATCCAGTGCCGCCCCATGCGCTCGATGCTGGCGCGCTCGAACAGATCGCTCGCGTAGATCAGCACCGCGCTCAGCGCTTGCCCCGAGTCCTGGGTTTCCAGGGTCAGGTCCAGCTGCGCGGTCCCGGCATCCCACGCCAGCGCCTCGACCGAGAGCCCCGGCAAGGCCAGCGCATCCGCCTGACGCACCGCATCCTGGTGGTTGTACATCGCCTGGAACAGTGGGTTGTGGCTCAGGCTGCGCGTCACGCCCAGCGCCTCGACCAAGTGCTCGAACGGCAGGTCCTGATACTCCTGCGCCTCGCGCACCTGCTGCTCGACCCGGCGCAGCAAGGCGGCGAAGCCCTCGTCGCCACGCACCTGGGCCGCCAGCACCTGGGTGTTGACGAACAGCCCGATCAACCGCTCGGTTTCCAGGCGGTTGCGGTTGGCCACCGGCACGCCGACACGGACCTCGTCCTGGCCGCTGTAGCGGTGCAGCAGCGCCTGGAACGACGCCAGCAGCAGCACGAACAGACTCACGCCCTGCCCTCGCGCCAGCGTGCGCAGCCCCTGCTGCAACGCTGGCGGCACGCTGACCTCCAGGCGCGCGCCGGCAAAGGTCATGCTGGCCGGGCGTGGATGGTCGATGGGCAGCTCCAGCACCTGCTCGGGGTCGCCGAGTTGGGCCTTCCAATAGCCCAGCTGGCGCTCGCGCTCACCGGACTCCATCCACTGCCGCTGCCAGGCCGCGAAGTCACCGTACTGCACCGGCAATGCCGGCAGCTGGCCTTCGACCGCAGCGTAGCCGGCCATCAGTTCCTCGACCATCACCGACATCGACCAGCCATCGGTGACGATATGGTGCAGCACCAGCACCAGCAGGTGCTCGCCCTCGCCCAGGCGCGCCAGGCGCACCCGCAACAGCGGGCCGTGCTGCAAGTCGAACGGTTGCGCGGTCAGCTCGGCCACGCAGGCCCGCAGACGTTGCTCGCGGTCCGCGCCGCTGGCCTCGAGCGTGGTCTGCTCGATGACGACCGGGGCGCTGGCGTCGATCACCTGGGTCATCTGCCCGTCGACCTCGACGAAGCGCGTGCGCAGGCTGGCATGGCGCTCGACCAGGCAGGCGAAACTGGCCTGCAGGCGGGCGATGTCCAACGCGCCGCGCAGCACCAGCGCGGTGGGAATGTGGTAGGCACTGGCGGTGGGCTCCAGTTGCCAGAGGAACCACTGGCGCTGCTGCGCATAGGACAGCGGCAGGCGCTCGCCGGCAGCGGCCGGAACGATCGGCAGCCGGGCCACGTCGATGCCCATGTCGTGCAGCTTGGCGAAAAGCTGGCGGCGCTTGTCGCCGCCCAGCCCCTTGATGCGCTCGACCAGTTGCTGGTTGCGCCCTGCGTGTTCAGACATTGTCCATCTCCAGTTCATCCAGGACGCCGAAGATCTGGTCCAGCTCCGCCTCGCGCGCTTGCGCCGAGGTGTCCTGGGCCAGGTGCGCGGCCAGCTCGCCAAGCGTGCGCAGGCCGTGGAATTCGCGGATCTTCAGTTCCACATTGAGTTCGCCGCGCAGGCGCGAGAGCAGCATCACCAGTTGCAGCGAGTGCCCGCCAAGGGCGAAGAAATCATCGTTCAGGCCCACCCGCTCGACGCCGAGCACGTCCTGCCAGATCAGCGCCAGGCGCTGTTCCAGGTCGCTTTGCGGGGCCACGTAGGCTTGTTGCAGCAGGCTCGCGTCCGGGGCTGGCAGCGCCTTGCGGTCGAGCTTGCCATTGGTGGTCAGCGGCAGTTCGGCGAGCAGCAGCAGGTGCGCCGGGACCATGTATTCCGGCAGCTGGCCGCGCAGGCCGGCCTTGAGCTGGTCGCGGGCGTCGGCCTGGGCTTCGGGGCTGGCGTCGGCCAGCGCTGCATCTTTCGGCACCACGTAGGCCACCAGTTGCAGCGCCTCGCCTTCGCCATGCGGCAATACCGCCACACTGCCCACCGCTGGGTCGGCCAGCAGGCGCGCTTCGATTTCGCCCAGTTCGATGCGGAAACCGCGGATCTTCACCTGGTGGTCGATACGGCCGATGTACTCGATCACGCCGTCGGCCTGGTAACGGGCCAGGTCGCCGGTGCGGTACAGGCGGCCGCCGTCGTTGCCGAACGGGTCGGGGATGAAGCGCGTCGCGCTCAGGTCGCCCCGGTTCAGGTAGCCACGCGCAAGGCCCGCGCGACCGACGTAGAGCTCGCCGACGCAGCCTTTGGGCACCGGGTTGAGGTCGCCGTCGAGCAGGTACCACGACAGGTCCTGGATCGGCTCGCCGATCGGGCTGCTGGCTTCCCGTTCCAGGTCGGCCAGGGCCAGCGGGCGGTAGGTCACGTGCACGGTGGTTTCGGTGATGCCATACATGTTCACCAACTGCGGGGCCTGGTCGCCGAAACGCTCGAACCAGGGGCGCAGGCTTTTCACGTCCAGCGCTTCGCCACCGAAGATCACTTGGCGCAGTTGCTGTTCGCCCGGTTCGGTGCAGGCGACCTGCATCAACGCCTTGAAGGCCGACGGGGTCTGGTTCAGCACTGTGACGCCCTGTTCGCACAGCAGTTGGTAGAACTCGCGCGGCGAGCGGGTGACGTCCTGCGGCACCACCAGCAGGCGGCCGCCGTAGAGCAGCGCGCCGAAGATCTCCCAGACCGAGAAGTCGAAGCCGTAGGAGTGGAACAGGGTCCAGACATCCTGCGGGCCGAAGTCGAACCACTGATCGGTGGCGCTGAACAGGCGCAGCACGTTGCGGTGCGCCAGCAAGGTGCCCTTTGGCTTGCCGGTGGAGCCGGAGGTGTAGATGACGTAGGCCAGGTTGTCCGGGCCGACTGCGGTGACCGGGTCGTCGTCGCGCGAGGCGCTGTCGCCCAGCAGCAATACCGGCAATTGCTCGGGCAGCGGCAGGCGCTCCAGCACCTGTGGCTGGGCCAGCAGCAAGGCGATGCCGCTGTCCTCGATCATGTAGGCCAGGCGCTCCTGCGGGTAGGCTGGGTCCAGCGGCACGTAGGCGCCGCCGGCCTTGAGGATCGCCAGCAGGCCGACGAGCATCTCCAGGCTGCGCTCCACGGCCAGGCCGACCAGCACGTCCGGGCCGACGCCACGGGCGATCAGTTCATGGGCCAGGGCGTTGGCCTGGCCATTGAGCTGGGCGTAGGTCAGTTGCTGGCCGTCGAAGCTCACCGCCACCGCGTCGGCGTGTTCGCG
>NZ_JARGCS010000020.1 GCF_029193575.1 Pseudomonas entomophila
GGCTTCGAGTACCTGCCCGGCCAACTTCCGCCCAGTGCCAACCGCTTGCCCGACGGCACGCGCGTCGCCTACACCTACGAGGCCGCCCTCGACAACCAGGTGCTCAGCATCACCCCTGCTGGCGAACCCGCCAATACCTTCACCTACCACCCCCGCCTCGGCCAGCCCGACACCAGCAGCGGCCCCCTCGGCACGCTCGACCTTACCTACACCCCCTCCGGCAAACCGCTAGAGGACACCTGGACCGTCGAGGGCAACACTCACGCCACCACCTGGCGCCACTCGCTCAATGGCCTGCGCCAGGGTCTCGTCGATAGCCACGGCAGCGACCACCGCTACGAATACGACCGCTTCGGCCGCCTGGAAAAACACCTGCAGGACGACGTCACCACCGCCTTCACCTTCGACACCTTTTCCCGTGTCGAAACCGTCACCACCACCGACGCCAGCAACCGCCTGGTCCAAACCCTCACCTACGACGGCCTCGGCCGCGAGCACACCCGCACCTTCGCCGCCACCACGGCCGGCAGTACCCGCACCTGCACGCAGACCTTGCTGTATTCCGACTTGGACCAAGTGGTTTCGCGGGCCTGGGAAGACGGCGCCATCCAAGGCCAGGAAACCTTCGACTACGACAGCCTTGGCCGCCTGACCACCTACACCGCCGACGCCGCCGTCGCGCCGCAAGACCCCTTCGGCAACCGCATCATCGAACAGGTCTTCACCTTCAACGCCCTGGACGGCTACACCCAGGTCGACAGCACCTTCGCCGACGGCAGCACCGACAAGGCCACCTTCACCTACGACAATACCCAAGACCCCACCCAGGTCACCACCATCGCCCATACCCATTCCAGCTGGCCAGCGTCGATTACCCTCGACTACGACGCTTGTGGCCGGGTCATCGCCGACAGCCTCGGCCGCACCCTCACCTGGGACGCCCAGGACCGCCTCACCCGGGTCCAGTACAACGGCCAGACCTGCGACTACCGCTACGACCCCAGCGGCAACCTCACCGACCGCGTGCTCGACGGCACCCTCACCCGCAGTTTCTTCAGCGCCGGCCTGCTCACCCACGAGCAGACCGGCGATGACCTGCTCCAGCGCATCGGCGAAAACGGCGCGCTGTTCGCCCTCAACCGCATCACCGCCGGCGTGCGTCGCGTCACCCTGCTCGGCTGCGACGCCCAGGGCAGCGTGCGCCTGGAGGCCGACGACGCCGTGCGTACCCGGCACTACAGCGCCCATGGCGCCGAGGCCGAAGACCCCACCAACGGTCCCTACGGCTATGCAGGCGAGCGCCGCGAACCCTTGACCGGCTGGTACATCCCTGGCGGCTACCGCCCCTATGACCCTATCGTGATGGGTTTCCTCAGCCCCGACAGCGAAAGCCCGTTCGGGCGCGGCGGGCTAAACCCCTATGCCTACTGCGGCGGCGACCCGGTCAACCGCATCGACCCGGATGGCCATGCTTGGTGGACGTGGCTGGTCGCCGGTATCGGCACGGCCCTGGGTGTGGTGGCCACGGTCGCCAGCTTCGGCGCTGCCGCACCGGCCTTCGCGGCGATCGCGGCCGGGGGTATTGGTGCCCTTACGGCCAGCGGAGCGGCGTCTATCGCGGCGGCGACCTTGGGTGCCATTTCGTTGGGAACCGGAATCGCCTCCACGGTGCTGGAAGCCACCGGGCATGACGACAAGGCGGCGAGCATCCTCGGGTGGGTCTCATTGGGGACAGGGCTGGTGGGAACCGCGTTGGAGATTGCCCCCAAAGCGCTTGGCACAGTGGCCAACAAGCTGGGGCGATCTGCCGGGAAGTCACTGACCAAAACGTCACGGCAGAGTAGAAGCGTTACGCTGCCACGTGAAACGGTAGATCAGACGAAAGATGTCTTCTTCTTCCCAGACTACGACGGTAAGAAAACCCCAGCGGTTCTTACGCATGGGGACCGACAGGGGAACTTACTGGCCAAGGATGGCAGGTGGCTTCAGGGTGAAATGCTCGCTCGAGAATTCATCGAGCCGGAACTCGCGTTATTCGTCGGTGCCGGTTATACGGACTCGCAAAGTCCTCTAGTTCTAATCGCTTGCAATGCTGGCAATTCAGGTGCTGCACAGCAAGTATCCAATGTGATCAAGCGACCGGTGTTAAGCCCGCAGGGGGTGCTGAAAGTCGAAGACTTTCCAGCGACCGCACAGCGTATGCTCTCGGGTAATGGGTACGGCAAGATACTTTCGAGAAGGTCGACGATACCGGGAATCACTAGATCCCATATCGCCTCCCAGAGTGAATATGTGGACGCGGTATGGGGTATCTATTTTCCTCGATAGCCTGGCGCTCACCGACGAAGCGACATCACGTATTTGCCCATTGCTCCGGCCAATCACGTCGCGTCAGGACCTGCCCCTCTTTGCGCAGGCGAATGACGCTGCGCAGATCCAGCTCGCAGATCAGCCACTGACTGCGAGTTGGCATCTGTTGCGCACTCTCGGCGATCACCCCATCGTCCGGCATGCCGTGATCAGGCGGAACGTATAGCCCCGCCCGCCCGACATTCTCATCCAGCGCCGGCGACCAGGGCGCCAGCCCCACCGTGGGGCTCTGTAGCACGGCGATCTGGTTCTCCAGCGCCCGCGCCTGAGCGCCGATGCGCACGCGGTGGTAGCCGGCGGCCGTGTCCGTGCAACTGGGCGCGAGGATCAGGTCGGCACCCTGTTCGGCCAGGCGGCGCGCCAGCAGGGGAAACTCATTGTCGTAGCAGATCAGGATACCCAACCGCCCCAGCGCCGTATCGAACACCCTGAGCCCCTGCCCCGCCGCGATGCCCCACCGCTCCCGCTCGAAACGCGTCATCATCAGCTTGTCCTGATGCCCCAGCCGCCCCTCCGGGCCGAACAACCAAGCACGGTTGCGGTATCGGCCATCGGCATCGAGCACGGGCAGCGTGCCGGGTTGCAAGTACACGCCCAAGCGTCGGGCAATGCCTTCGCACAGTGCCAACCAAGGCCCGACCAGTGGCTGGATGCCTGCGATCGAACCCTTGAGGTCGCTGCGCTGCACCGCCGGCAACTGGCCGCTGAGCACCAGCCCGGCATACTCGGGTAGCAGCAGCAGTTGCGCGCCTGCGCTGGCGGCCTCGGCGCACAGGCTTTGCAAATGGGCGGCGTAGGCATCCCAGCACTCATGCAGCTCGATGGCATATTGGCAGGCGGCCAGGCGGATCATGGCAGCAGCTCCTTGAGCCAGAAAGACAGGGTTTTAGCAGACGCTTGCGGCTCGTCCAGGTCTCGCCAGGCATAGACCATGCGCAGCGCGGGCTGGTGCAGGAAGCCGCGGTTGCGCCAGAAACCTTGCAGCGGCTTGTAGTGCAAAGGGCGCCGCGGATGGCCGTTGGGTCGCTCCACCGCGCAGAAAGCGCAGTAATGGAAGCTCCCCAGCTTGTGCGCGTAGGCCTCGCGCTCGATGAAGAAACGCACCCCCAGCCCGCGCCCTCGATAGGCCGGCAGCAGCACCGACTCGCCGAAGTAGTAGACCGTGCTCGGGTCGCGCCCCTGCTCGAGGAAGGGCTGCTGGAATTCGCGGGTGTGGTCGGCCAGCGGCAGGCCGGTGCAAGCGCCCACCACCTGGCCGTCGTCCACCGCCAGCACGACCAGGCTACGCTCCGAGTCGACGTAGCTCGACAGGTAATCGGCCTCGTAGTCCGAGGTGCCGTCGTAGAGATAGGGGAACTCGCGAAACACCGTCAGGCGCAGGCGGGCAAGGTCTTCGATGTAAGGCGCGATGGCAGCGCCGTGGAGCAGGCGAATTTCCATGCGAGGCGGTCGTTTTGTCGATGTGGATGACGCCCTCGGCTAAGTCGGGCTCGTGGGGAAACCCTATCATCCAGCCATCGCCCCGCCCTTTCCCGAACACGACAGGTACATTGCCATGACCGCTACCGAACTGGTGCACGCCTACTACGCTGCCTTCAATGCCGGCGACATGCCAGCCTTCCTCGCCCTGCTCAGCGAGGACGTGATCCACGACATCAACCAGGGCGAGCGGCAGATGGGCAAGGCAACGTTCGCGCGCTTCATGGACAAGATGAACCGCTGCTACCGCGAACGCCTGGCGGACATCGTGGTGATGCAGAACGCCGACGGCAGCCGGGCGGCCGCGGAGTTCACCGTGCATGGGGAATATCTGGCGGACGATGAAGGATTGCCGCCGGCGCAGGGGCAGACCTATGTGCTGTCGGCGGGGGCGTTCTTCTATATCCACTGTGGGAAGATCGCGCGGGTGACGAACTACTACAACCTCACTGACTGGGTCGAGCAGGTTCAATGAGCCTGCATCCCGCCCACGCCAAAGGCACCTGACCTGATATTTTTGCCAGGTGCGCCAACCAGTGCCTCACCCTAGACTCCCGGCAGACCGGCTCCATGAGTACGTTCGTCACCGACGGGGCCCAGGGGGAGCTGATGTCTCGCATACAACGTCATGCATCTGCACAGGTGCTGGGCAACCAAACCTTCGACGGCCTGGGCCGCCCACTCAGCGTCGTCGTCGGTGGGCGCACCACCGGCTTCGAGTACCTGCCCGGCCAACTTCCGCCCAGTGCCAACCGCTTGCCCGACGGCACGCGCGTCGCCTACACCTACGAGGCCGCCCTCGACAACCAGGTGCTCAGCATCACCCCTGCTGGCGAACCCGCCAATACCTTCACCTACCACCCCCGCCTCGGCCAGCCCGACACCAGCAGCGGCCCCCTCGGCACGCTCGACCTTACCTACACCCCCTCCGGCAAACCGCTAGAGGACACCTGGACCGTCGAGGGCAACACTCACGCCACCACCTGGCGCCACTCGCTCAATGGCCTGCGCCAGGGTCTCGTCGATAGCCACGGCAGCGACCACCGCTACGAATACGACCGCTTCGGCCGCCTGGAAAAACACCTGCAGGACGACGTCACCACCGCCTTCACCTTCGACACCTTTTCCCGTGTCGAAACCGTCACCACCACCGACGCCAGCAACCGCCTGGTCCAAACCCTCACCTACGACGGCCTCGGCCGCGAGCACACCCGCACCTTCGCCGCCACCACGGCCGGCAGTACCCGCACCTGCACGCAGACCTTGCTGTATTCCGACTTGGACCAAGTGGTTTCGCGGGCCTGGGAAGACGGCGCCATCCAAGGCCAGGAAACCTTCGACTACGACAGCCTTGGCCGCCTGACCACCTACACCGCCGACGCCGCCGTCGCGCCGCAAGACCCCTTCGGCAACCGCATCATCGAACAGGTCTTCACCTTCAACGCCCTGGACGGCTACACCCAGGTCGACAGCACCTTCGCCGACGGCAGCACCGACAAGGCCACCTTCACCTACGACAATACCCAAGACCCCACCCAGGTCACCACCATCGCCCATACCCATTCCAGCTGGCCAGCGTCGATTACCCTCGACTACGACGCTTGTGGCCGGGTCATCGCCGACAGCCTCGGCCGCACCCTCACCTGGGACGCCCAGGACCGCCTCACCCGGGTCCAGTACAACGGCCAGACCTGCGACTACCGCTACGACCCCAGCGGCAACCTCACCGACCGCGTGCTCGACGGCACCCTCACCCGCAGTTTCTTCAGCGCCGGCCTGCTCACCCACGAGCAGACCGGCGATGACCTGCTCCAGCGCATCGGCGAAAACGGCGCGCTGTTCGCCCTCAACCGCATCACCGCCGGCGTGCGTCGCGTCACCCTGCTCGGCTGCGACGCCCAGGGCAGCGTGCGCCTGGAGGCCGACGACGCCGTGCGTACCCGGCACTACAGCGCCCATGGCGCCGAGGCCGAAGACCCC
>NZ_JARGCS010000021.1 GCF_029193575.1 Pseudomonas entomophila
GGGGTCTTCGGCCTCGGCGCCATGGGCGCTGTAGTGCCGGGTACGCACGGCGTCGTCGGCCTCCAGGCGCACGCTGCCCTGGGCGTCGCAGCCGAGCAGGGTGACGCGACGCACGCCGGCGGTGATGCGGTTGAGGGCGAACAGCGCGCCGTTTTCGCCGATGCGCTGGAGCAGGTCATCGCCGGTCTGCTCGTGGGTGAGCAGGCCGGCGCTGAAGAAACTGCGGGTGAGGGTGCCGTCGAGCACGCGGTCGGTGAGGTTGCCGCTGGGGTCGTAGCGGTAGTCGCAGGTCTGGCCGTTGTACTGGACCCGGGTGAGGCGGTCCTGGGCGTCCCAGGTGAGGGTGCGGCCGAGGCTGTCGGCGATGACCCGGCCACAAGCGTCGTAGTCGAGGGTAATCGACGCTGGCCAGCTGGAATGGGTATGGGCGATGGTGGTGACCTGGGTGGGGTCTTGGGTATTGTCGTAGGTGAAGGTGGCCTTGTCGGTGCTGCCGTCGGCGAAGGTGCTGTCGACCTGGGTGTAGCCGTCCAGGGCGTTGAAGGTGAAGACCTGTTCGATGATGCGGTT
Source organism: Pseudomonas entomophila (assembly GCF_029193575.1). GTDB lineage: Bacteria > Pseudomonadota > Gammaproteobacteria > Pseudomonadales > Pseudomonadaceae > Aquipseudomonas > Aquipseudomonas entomophila_G. Next base: position 571 of record NZ_JARGCS010000021.1, read on the forward strand.
GCCGAAGGGGTCTTGCGGCGCGACGGCGGCGTCGGCGGTGTAGGTGGTCAGGCGGCCAAGGCTGTCGTAGTCGAAGGTTTCCTGGCCTTGGATGGCGCCGTCTTCCCAGGCCCGCGAAACCACTTGGTCCAAGTCGGAATACAGCAAGGTCTGCGTGCAGGTGCGGGTACTGCCGGCCGTGGTGGCGGCGAAGGTGCGGGTGTGCTCGCGGCCGAGGCCGTCGTAGGTGAGGGTTTGGACCAGGCGGTTGCTGGCGTCGGTGGTGGTGACGGTTTCGACACGGGAAAAGGTGTCGAAGGTGAAGGCGGTGGTGACGTCGTCCTGCAGGTGTTTTTCCAGGCGGCCGAAGCGGTCGTATTCGTAGCGGTGGTCGCTGCCGTGGCTATCGACGAGACCCTGGCGCAGGCCATTGAGCGAGTGGCGCCAGGTGGTGGCGTGAGTGTTGCCCTCGACGGTCCAGGTGTCCTCTAGCGGTTTGCCGGAGGGGGTGTAGGTAAGGTCGAGCGTGCCGAGGGGGCCGCTGCTGGTGTCGGGCTGGCCGAGGCGGGGGTGGTAGGTGAAGGTATTGGCGGGTTCGCCAGCAGGGGTGATGCTGAGCACCTGGTTGTCGAGGGCGGCCTCGTAGGTGTAGGCGACGCGCGTGCCGTCGGGCAAGCGGTTGGCACTGGGCGGAAGTTGGCCGGGCAGGTACTCGAAGCCAGTGGCGCGCCCGCCGACGACGACGCTGAGCTGGCGGCCCAGGCCGTCGAAGGTCTGTTTGGCAAGACCGATAGGAGTGGATGCTGCCATGGCTATGACCCCCATTCAGTGATGATCACGGGTTATTGCTATCAGGGGGGGCGAATCTTCGACGGACGGGCCTGCGCAGCGGGGACGCGCGGTCGAATCTCACACGATCGTCCGTTCTGTAGAAATCGGTGCTCGAACGTCTGACGATGTTCTCTACACGTTGGCTAACCCCGGATGTCGCACCCTGCCCCTCGGGCGATAACGCCGTTTTCTGGGCGCTGCCGGCTTGCTTGAGGGGAGCCGTTGGTTGGGGCGCGCGCGGGCCAATATCCGTGACAGGGTTAGCAACCTCAGGCGCGCTCGCGCGTTTGAATACGACCATCTCCATATCAGGGGGATCGGAGGGTAAAGCGCCTTGCCTGTTGAGGGCACGAGCGCCTGAGTGCGACGCGGGAACCCTGGCAGGTGAAGAGGGAGCAGTGCCGCGGCCAAGTGAGGGGCTACGCGGCGCACCGTCGAACGCGGGTTGTCGAATTCTACCTACGCTGAGCTTGTCCACGCCGGTAGTGGGAAAGCGATTGGTGACTTTTCGGGCGTTGTGCAGCTTGATCGCTTTTGGCCCAAACCCCGTTATCGTGCTGACCCATCCCGTGACAAGGGAGACATAACCCAGTATGCCGGCAGCTTTGGCATCCGTGTCGGTCGCTTCCAGCACCGCAGCGGAAATGGCGGTACCGACGGAAATGGCGCCGAAACCAGCGGAGGCTATGGCGAGCGCCCCGCTCACCGTCAGGGCACCCAGGCCAGCAGCGAATACGGGAGCTAAAGCGCCAAAGCTGATAGCGGTCCCCACGACTCCCAGGAGCATGCCTACGCCAAACTTCACCCACCCCCACCAACTGTGGCCATCCGGGTCGATACGGTTGACCGGGTCGCCGCCGCAGTAGGCGTAGGGGTTCAGCCCACCGCGCCCGAACGGGCTCTCGCTGTCGGGGCTGAGAAAGCCCATGACGATAGGGTCGTAGGGTCGGTAGCCGCCAGGGATGTACCAGCCGGTCAAGGGTTCGCGGCGCTCGCCTGCATAGCCGTAGGGACCGTTGGTGGGGTCTTCGGCCTCGGCGCCATGGGCGCTGTAGTGCCGGGTACGCACGGCGTCGTCGGCCTCCAGGCGCACGCTGCCCTGGGCGTCGCAGCCGAGCAGGGTGACGCGACGCACGCCGGCGGTGATGCGGTTGAGGGCGAACAGCGCGCCGTTTTCGCCGATGCGCTGGAGCAGGTCATCGCCGGTCTGCTCGTGGGTGAGCAGGCCGGCGCTGAAGAAACTGCGGGTGAGGGTGCCGTCGAGCACGCGGTCGGTGAGGTTGCCGCTGGGGTCGTAGCGGTAGTCGCAGGTCTGGCCGTTGTACTGGACCCGGGTGAGGCGGTCCTGGGCGTCCCAGGTGAGGGTGCGGCCGAGGCTGTCGGCGATGACCCGGCCACAAGCGTCGTAGTCGAGGGTAATCGACGCTGGCCAGCTGGAATGGGTATGGGCGATGGTGGTGACCTGGGTGGGGTCTTGGGTATTGTCGTAGGTGAAGGTGGCCTTGTCGGTGCTGCCGTCGGCGAAGGTGCTGTCGACCTGGGTGTAGCCGTCCAGGGCGTTGAAGGTGAAGACCTGTTCGATGATGCGGTTGCCGAAGGGGTCTTGCGGCGCGACGGCGGCGTCGGCGGTGTAGGTGGTCAGGCGGCCAAGGCTGTCGTAGTCGAAGGTTTCCTGGCCTTGGATGGCGCCGTCTTCCCAGGCCCGCGAAACCACTTGGTCCAAGTCGGAATACAGCAAGGTCTGCGTGCAGGTGCGGGTACTGCCGGCCGTGGTGGCGGCGAAGGTGCGGGTGTGCTCGCGGCCGAGGCCGTCGTAGGTGAGGGTTTGGACCAGGCGGTTGCTGGCGTCGGTGGTGGTGACGGTTTCGACACGGGAAAAGGTGTCGAAGGTGAAGGCGGTGGTGACGTCGTCCTGCAGGTGTTTTTCCAGGCGGCCGAAGCGGTCGTATTCGTAGCGGTGGTCGCTGCCGTGGCTATCGACGAGACCCTGGCGCAGGCCATTGAGCGAGTGGCGCCAGGTGGTGGCGTGAGTGTTGCCCTCGACGGTCCAGGTGTCCTCTAGCGGTTTGCCGGAGGGGGTGTAGGTAAGGTCGAGCGTGCCGAGGGGGCCGCTGCTGGTGTCGGGCTGGCCGAGGCGGGGGTGGTAGGTGAAGGTATTGGCGGGTTCGCCAGCAGGGGTGATGCTGAGCACCTGGTTGTCGAGGGCGGCCTCGTAGGTGTAGGCGACGCGCGTGCCGTCGGGCAAGCGGTTGGCACTGGGCGGAAGTTGGCCGGGCAGGTACTCGAAGCC
>NZ_JARGCS010000022.1 GCF_029193575.1 Pseudomonas entomophila
GGGGTCTTCGGCCTCGGCGCCATGGGCGCTGTAGTGCCGGGTACGCACGGCGTCGTCGGCCTCCAGGCGCACGCTGCCCTGGGCGTCGCAGCCGAGCAGGGTGACGCGACGCACGCCGGCGGTGATGCGGTTGAGGGCGAACAGCGCGCCGTTTTCGCCGATGCGCTGGAGCAGGTCATCGCCGGTCTGCTCGTGGGTGAGCAGGCCGGCGCTGAAGAAACTGCGGGTGAGGGTGCCGTCGAGCACGCGGTCGGTGAGGTTGCCGCTGGGGTCGTAGCGGTAGTCGCAGGTCTGGCCGTTGTACTGGACCCGGGTGAGGCGGTCCTGGGCGTCCCAGGTGAGGGTGCGGCCGAGGCTGTCGGCGATGACCCGGCCACAAGCGTCGTAGTCGAGGGTAATCGACGCTGGCCAGCTGGAATGGGTATGGGCGATGGTGGTGACCTGGGTGGGGTCTTGGGTATTGTCGTAGGTGAAGGTGGCCTTGTCGGTGCTGCCGTCGGCGAAGGTGCTGTCGACCTGGGTGTAGCCGTCCAGGGCGTTGAAGGTGAAGACCTGTTCGATGATGCGGTTGCCGAAGGGGTCTTGCGGCGCGACGGCGGCGTCGGCGGTGTAGGTGGTCAGGCGGCCAAGGCTGTCGTAGTCGAAGGTTTCCTGGCCTTGGATGGCGCCGTCTTCCCAGGCCCGCGAAACCACTTGGTCCAAGTCGGAATACAGCAAGGTCTGCGTGCAGGTGCGGGTACTGCCGGCCGTGGTGGCGGCGAAGGTGCGGGTGTGCTCGCGGCCGAGGCCGTCGTAGGTGAGGGTTTGGACCAGGCGGTTGCTGGCGTCGGTGGTGGTGACGGTTTCGACACGGGAAAAGGTGTCGAAGGTGAAGGCGGTGGTGACGTCGTCCTGCAGGTGTTTTTCCAGGCGGCCGAAGCGGTCGTATTCGTAGCGGTGGTCGCTGCCGTGGCTATCGACGAGACCCTGGCGCAGGCCATTGAGCGAGTGGCGCCAGGTGGTGGCGTGAGTGTTGCCCTCGACGGTCCAGGTGTCCTCTAGCGGTTTGCCGGAGGGGGTGTAGGTAAGGTCGAGCGTGCCGAGGGGGCCGCTGCTGGTGTCGGGCTGGCCGAGGCGGGGGTGGTAGGTGAAGGTATTGGCGGGTTCGCCAGCAGGGGTGATGCTGAGCACCTGGTTGTCGAGGGCGGCCTCGTAGGTGTAGGCGACGCGCGTGCCGTCGGGCAAGCGGTTGGCACTGGGCGGAAGTTGGCCGGGCAGGTACTCGAAGCCGGTGGTGCGCCCACCGACGACGACGCTGAGTAGGCGGCCCAGGCCGTCTAAGGTTTGTTGGCCAATGGCGGGAGAACGGGCGTTCGGGGCACTATCCATTGATCACCGCCTTGGCGATTTCCACGCCTACTGATTCAGGATGATCGCCGTCGCTATGCGCAGCGTACTGCCAACGAACCACTCGAATCAGCTGTCCGTCCTCCTCTTGGAAATGCTCCAGGCGCGCCGTGATTCGTGAATAGCCGTCATATTCGAATTGCGTGACGCGAGGCGTGCCGTCGCGAGGCAAGGTGCGTTGCTCGACGACACGGTCGAGGCCGTCCCTGGTGTAGTGAGTGGTGCGCACAGCATGTCCCTGATCATCGAACAGCACGCTTTCGAGCGGGCTGCCCGCAGCGTTCAACGTAGTCACCTGCTTGCCGCTCAGCTTACCGGCGGTGCTTTCTTGCCAGCGCTCGACACTGCGCCGGATCGGGTCGTTGATGGTGTGAGTGACAACGCCGGTAGCGTCGGTCTGGCGGCACACGTTGCCCCAGTCATCGTAGGCAGTCGTGGACGTCAGGGTGAACAGGCATTCGCCGTCGGCATTCCAATCCTTGTTGACCTGCTCGATTTCACGCCCCCAGGCGTCATAGCGCGTGGTGGCAATCTCGCGGAACACGCCAGCCTCATTGTCGAGGTCTTCGAGCTGTACCAGCACGGCCCGGCTGCTACCGTCGAGCCAGGTTCGCTTGCGCTGACCTGTGGCGTCCGCCTCCTCGATGCCGGCGCCTACTGCCAGGTCATTGCCGATACGCGGCGCGTACCGCGCGATGAAGTCATCATCCAGATGAAAGCTGCAGGTGCGTTCAGCTTCATAGCAGGTCCCCTCTGCGATCGCCGTGCGGACGATGCGGCCCAGCCGGTCATACGTATAGAGCGTGCGAGCACCCGCCGCGCTGACTTCGCAGTGGGTCAAGCCGGTGAGCAGGGAACGGGCATCTGCGCTTGCCGATGTGGCCAGAGCGCTGTTTTCGAAGCCCTTGATAAGGGTACGGGTCCAGAGCAAAGGCGTTTCGCCTGGAACGCGTGTAATTTCATATTCGTATAGCGTTGAGGTCGCCTTGCCGTTCAGCGTGGTTATCGCTGTTTTCTGTCGGCCGTAGTGTGCTTGATCCTCGTGCTCATAGGTTTGCCGGGTGCTTTCCAACACTTCACCGGTGGTGTGGTTGCCCAATTCCTCCAGGCAAACCACGGCATGGTCAGGGTCGCCGCTTATCAGTGAAGGCAGCGCCTCATACTCGTAGCGTGTGTAGAGGATCGGTGCGTTGCCAAGGCAGCCGGGTGCCGGATAGATGGTTTTTCGTTGCAGATAACGCACCATGCCGGAAGCGTCCAGCGGGCAGCCGGCTAGTTCACCGGAAGCGGGATAGTACTCGCTGATTTCTTCGACCTGAGTGGGCAACAGCGTGCGCAGCGTATTACCGAACTCATCGTATTCATGCACCGTCTCTTCGCTGTATGCGTGGTCGGTTTGGGTGTCTCGGTAGGTGTTCTTTATAGCGTGCGGTAACTGGCATTGAGGCGGCTGGTTCTCCCAACTCTGTGCGTAGTCGACACCGTAGGTGGTTTCGCTGGTAGTTTCACAGTTGCCGGTAAGCGTCACTTCCTTGATGGGCAAGTGATGTCGATCCCAGGTCCGGACGATGGTAGTCAGTTCGGTGACGGCGCCCGACGCTATCGAAGTCGCCAGCAAGGCGTCCGCGTCGATTTGTGGGATTGCCGCGTTGACTCGCTCGTTCGATTGCAGCCATAGGAGCAGGCGCTCATCGCCGCTGAACTGGGTTTCGGTACTGCTGTATTCATAGCGTGTCATCAAGCGGTACAGCGAATCATGACCCGCTTGCCAATCGAATTCCTGTGGGCTGCCCCCGCCTAGATAGTTGCGCGTCCCGGTCCATGCATACCGGTGTAACAAGGCGGCTGCTTGCGGCCCATCACGGTGTAGCCAGCTGACGACGCGCGGCATGAAGACGATGGGTGCCTTGCTCGGCAGGCGGTGGGACGATTCCAGGGTCTTGCTCCAGTTGACGGTGTCCGTCGCACCTAACGGGCTGCTCACCTCGACGGGCAGTCGCAACCACTGGTCGCCGACTGCCTGGTTGTCGTATCGGAAGGTGAAGGGCGTATCGATCTCGGGTAACAACACACCCGCCAATTCGCTGTTGCCCTGGATGAACTGGACGACCGCTTGATCGGTCGAGCCCGGTTCCAGCGTCAAGCGCCTGAGCAGCCGGTCGTATTGCACCAGTGTCCGCTGCTGATCGCGAACCGCCACCAGGTGGAGCACGTTATTTATCCGCAGCCAATCGAAATGCAGGCTGTGGCCCTCCGCACTACGGATCTCGTGTACCGGGTAGGTGTCGCCAGTGGCATTGTGCCGTCGGATGAACTCCATCTCCCCGCTTTTATGCACAATTCTGAAGGTCATCTCGCCATTGGGGTCATCGCTTTCCAGTCGCGTTACCTGCATCGATTGAAGTTTGAAATCGTGGAACGCCAGCTGGCCGCCGGGTTGCAAGTCGGAGTTGGGGAGGTCCACCGAGAATTGCTCCCCAGACGAGAGCCGCAATATCCAGACGTCCTGCTGCCGGGTCAGTTGCGTGTACTGCAGTGACCACCCCAGGCCGAAGCCGCTGTCTTGCTGGGACGCCAGGGCGCTGTACGCCAACGTGAACGACCAGGAAGGCCCTGCCATGTCATTGGCTTGCCCGAGGGGAATGACGATTGCCAGGTTGAATTGGCCCGTGCGCGGATCTGCGCTGGTTTGCACTGCCTGCAGGAAGTTGTTGCCCTGGGTGTGGATGTTGCCTGCGTTCAGGGTCGAGGATGGCGCAGGGGAGTTACTGACAGTGGAGGCTGGCATAGGGATAGTCTTCGTCATTGGGTAAAAACCATGCTGGGTAGTGCTTATGCCACCCAGCGGCTTGACCACAGGGTTATTCGACGACGGAATAACTCACAACGATGTTCGTCCGCCTGTCGAGGTCGCTGCCTTCACTGGAGAACCGAAACAGCACGTAGTGGTCATTACCGTGGCGATCGACAAGCCTGACCTTGCAGGGGCCGCCATGGTCCAGCCCCTCCCGGTTGAAAGGAATGTTGTCCGCGCCTTGTAGCACCAGTATCAGCGCATCACTGTCCGGTGACTTGGCCGTTGAATTCGGTTTGAAATCAGGGCCTGTCCGGATCGCCTCGTTGTAATGAACCGTTTTTTCGACACCGGGCAATGCCATGCCTACATAAGTTGCGTAGGTCTCAGAACTTTCGTTTCGATGCCAGCGGATCATCCCTGTCACATCTAGCACGGAAGGCGATGAAAACCCCAGCATCTTCAGGCGTAACGCGTACTCATGAAGAAACATGTTGTTGATATCGCCTTCATCAATTGCCTTTAGCCATTGGTAGTCGCTTTCTGAAAAGGTGGGGGGGTGTACCGTGGTCAGCGTCACATACGTCTCAAAACCTGCAGCAGCGTCGGTGTAGTAAGTTGTGTTGGCGTCTTTCTTGATTTGCGCGCGCAGTTTGACATTGCTGCCGCCTGCGTGGTGGGTCGAGACATAAAGTAATTTGCTGGCCACGGAAGTATTGCCCGTGGAAGAAGATGTGGCATTCCCGGCTCCAGGCATGAGGTCATAACGCGTATCGCGCTCAAGTGACTGCCACCAGCCCAGTGTCCCTGTACCGGAATAAGGAAGTTGCTCATAGGTGCCATCGGCGAGCTCAACCACCAGCAGCAGGCTGGAAAGCTGATCTGTGGTGAGTGGCGGTTGGCCGGGCTGTACTTCGGCGGTCAGCCTGAGTTCGGCTTGCTGGCGGGTATTGCCATACAAATTGGCGCTGGCGGAGGACAGTTCGACCTTGAATGTTGCGAGCCAGAGGCCTGGGTCATTGTTACTTGCGTGCATGTTAATACCTCTCATGAGAGCGCAGGGTAAAGGAGCCGCTCGAGACCTGACAGGGTTGCTAGGTATGACGCATGGAGTTCATTTCATCTGTCGAAGTGATGCAAATGGTATGGGAGTTTCCATTTTCGTCCTGGAACCAGTACCTGATCGATAGGTTTTTATTGCATTCGCCCTCCGTCCATTTTTTGGAAACTTTTATGCGGGCTTGGCAAAAGGCGTTGTCGGGGATTCTAATGCTTTGTGTGATGTCACTTTTTATAGCCGCTATAGACGATTTCCCCGTCACTTCGAATGTATGAATCCAGTTGGTTTTTGTACTTCCAATATAATCCCAGCCAAACGGGCGGGTCGGGCCTCCGTAATAAGCTATGCGGTGTCCGCTAGTGCCATGGAATTTTAGATCGTACCGGTCAATGTCGATGACAGCGGGCGCTTTAGTATCGTTGGTGTCGATTCTGTTATAGGTATAAAAGCTAGGTTCGTCGTAATGGTAATTCTGGGCTTTGGCTTCCACGATGGCGGAGGTGTTTGATCTGCCGGCGACGGTTTTTCCATCGCCGGCGGTAAGTGAAACATCGTAGGTATGATAGGTTTTTGAACCAAGGACTAATTTGGCAGCGACCCGATGGTTTTGCGTGCTGGATGTTTTGATGAAAAATGTTACTTCTTGACGCATTGTTTTGGATGCCGGTAACCCTTCGCTCGCCGGTTGGTTCTGGTAATAAATAAAGCGTTTGTCTACAGCGCTTTGTGTGCGGCTCGCTGTACAGTTGCTAGGCAGTTTTTCGCCTGTATAGTAGTTCACCAGTGTGAGGTTGTTTAATACGCTCTCCGGAATAGTGGTGACTTGCCCCCTGCTGTCAACCGCTTCCAGTAGGATCTGGACATAGGTCTGCTGATAACCATTGTTATAAAGCAGGCACCTGGCCGCGTCCTGCGCCAGTCCTCGCCCAGCCACTCTGAAATAAGTGATATTGCTGATGTCTTGCGTCTCTGCTGCCGGTAGGGGGGCTACGCGAAGTTGCATACGGTTTTCGGGGGTTTCGAAATCTACCGCCAACTGGTGCAGGGTGCCGTGCCGGTCATATGCCTCGATCACCAACGGTTGATGCGGGCCATTACCCGCTAGTGTACGAGGCACGTCAGGCTCGCCTTGGACGAGCACTACCACCTGGCCATCGTTAGGCGTAATCACCTGTTTGAGCAACCGCTCGCTCAAGGTGGCATTGGACTGAATCGATGGATCGAGCGCAACGCTTGTTGAGTGGGGAAACGCGACGCTCACGACGGTCGCCCGATTGTACGAAGGTTGATGATCGTCCCAGCGGATCAGGTGGCTGGCGTGTGGGCGTTGCGAGGGAAAGCCTGCAGACGAAAATTCAATGTTCTTTGGACGCAAGGCATATTCGAAAGCGAAGCGGTCATCTCGCACCATCGTTTTGTCGAACAAGCGCTCGCCGACTCTGACTTTTTGCTGCCAGTGATAATCTTCAGGGAAACTGTAGGTGGGGGATGGTTCAGCAAGAAGCGCGGGCTCAAGGTCACTGTGCGTGCGCACGACCGTGTCTGGCGTTCGCATGAGGGTGCCGCGCAAGGTTATTGACGCGCCAGCGGCCGCGCTGCTGTGCACATAGAGCCTCTTCAGGCGGGCACGGCCTGTTTCGCCGGGCACTTCCACGGGCACAGCCATATTGACGATCGAGGGGTAGTAGTCGTAGCGGTCGTCGTGCGCGGTTTGATAAAACCATTGCGTGTCCTCAACGGTTTCATTCAGGTCGACCCATGCGCCATGTGCGGTCTGATAGGCCAGGCCGATGGAGTCATATTGCGCATCGGTAAGCGTTTGGCCCTCGGCGGGTACTACCAGTAAGGTCACCTCTATCTGTTGGCGGCCGTTGTTATAGACACGGTCGCTACGAGAGGTCAGGAAAATACTGAACTCGTCGAGCCAGGGCGATGCCCCTGAGGGCGCGAGGTCGAGGTCGCTGTTGGACATGTCCGTCTCTCCGTGGGTGATGGCACGGAAAGCGTATAGCGATCGATCAGGCGGTCGATACTGACAAAAATACTAGTTTTATCGGCACCCTGTCGCTGTCGTGGGGCGCGGCTTTTCAGCAAACGCTTGAAAAAGAAATAGAAACGCCCGGTGAATACCGGGCGTTGTATTGACGCGATGAAATGGCGTTACTTCACTTCGACTGCCAGGCTCTGGGCGATCTTGCTCTGCCACAGCGCAGGCCCGGTGATGTGCACCGACTCACCCTTGCTGTCGACCGCGACGGTGACCGGCATGTCCTTGACCTCGAACTCGTAGATCGCTTCCATGCCCAGCTCGGCGAAGGCCAGGACCTTCGACTTGCGGATCGCCTGGGCCACCAGGTAGGCGGCGCCACCGACGGCCATCAGGTACACGGCCTTGTTGTCCTTGATCGCCTCGATGGCGGTCGGGCCGCGCTCGGACTTGCCGATCATGCCCAGCAGGCCGGTCTGCTCGAGGATCTGGCGGGTGAACTTGTCCATGCGCGTGGCGGTGGTCGGGCCGGCAGGGCCTACCACTTCGTCACCGACCGGGTCGACCGGGCCGACGTAGTAGATGAAGCGGCCTTTCAGGTCGACCGGCAGCTCCTCGCCACGGTTGAGCATCTCGACCATGCGCTTGTGCGCAGCGTCGCGGCCGGTGAGCATCTTGCCGTTGAGCAGGATGGTCTCGCCCGGTTGCCAGCTGGCGACTTCTTCCGGCGTGATCGCGTCGAGGTTGACGCGTCGCGCGCTCGGGCCGGCTTCCCAGACGATCTCCGGGTAGGCGTCCAGCGATGGCGCTTCCAGTTCGGCCGGGCCGGAACCGTCGAGCACGAAGTGCGCGTGGCGGGTGGCGGCGCAGTTGGGGATCATGCACACCGGCAGCGAGGCGGCGTGGGTCGGGTAGTCCATGATCTTGACGTCGAGCACGGTGGTCAGGCCACCCAGGCCCTGGGCGCCGATGCCCAGCTGGTTGACCTTCTCGAACAGCTCCAGGCGGATTTCCTCGATGCGGTTCTGCGGGCCACGGGCCTTCAGTTCATGGATGTCGATCGACTCCATGAGCACTTCCTTGGCCATGACCGCGGCCTTCTCGGCGGTGCCGCCGATGCCAATGCCGAGCATGCCCGGCGGGCACCAGCCAGCGCCCATGGTCGGGACGGTCTTGAGCACCCAGTCGACGATCGAGTCGGACGGGTTGAGCATGGCCATCTTCGACTTGTTCTCCGAGCCGCCGCCCTTGGCCGCGACGTCGACCTCGACCTTGTCGCCGGGGACGATGGAGTAGTGGATCACCGCCGGGGTGTTGTCCTTGGTGTTCTTGCGAGCACCGGCCGGGTCGGCCAGGATCGAGGCGCGCAGGACGTTTTCCGGCAGGTTGTAGGCGCGGCGCACGCCCTCGTTGATCATGTCGTCCAGGCTCAGGGTCGCGCCGTCCCAGCGCACGTCCATGCCCACGCGCACGAACACGGTGACGATACCGGTGTCCTGGCAGATCGGGCGGTGGCCAGTGGCGCACATGCGCGAGTTGATCAGGATCTGGGCGATGGAGTCGCGCGCGGCGGGCGACTCTTCACGCAGGTAGGCCTCGTGCATCGCCTGGATGAAATCGACGGGGTGGTAGTACGAGATGAATTGCAGGGCGTCGGCGACGCTCTGAATCAGGTCGTCTTGCTTGATCACGGTCATGCAGCGCGCTCCTCTTAAAGACGGGAACATTCGTAAGGGCCTTCCGACGGTGCCGACCAGCGTGCCGGAACGCTTTGCAAGGCGCGTCGGCAGGTCAGGCCGGCGCGAAAAAGGCGCGGCAGTATAGCGCGCATCCCGGCGCGACACACCTGCGCGTGGTCTGGACCAAGGTCGCCTGCCGACGGGCACCCTTTTTGCTGACGTCGTGGCGTTGCCGTAGAGTGGCAATGTGATACTTGGAGATGACATGCGCATGCCCGAACTTTGCGTCGGCGACCGTTGCTGGCCGGTGCCCAGCGGCAGCAACCTGCTAGACGCCCTCAACGGCGCCGGCATCCCCGTGCCCTACAGCTGTCGTGCCGGCAGTTGCCACGCCTGCCTGGTGCGCTGCCTCGACGGGCAGCCCGACGACGCGTTGCCCGAGGCCCTGGTGGCGGAAAAGCGCGAGCAGGGCTGGCGCCTGGCCTGCCAGTGCCGGGTGATCGGCGACGTGCGCGTGGCGGTGTTCGACCCCTTGAGCGACGGCCTGCCCGCGCGGGTCTGTGGCGTGGAGTGGTTGGGCGCGGTATTGCGTCTGCGCCTGCAACCCGAGCGGCCACTGCGTTATCAGGCCGGCCAGCACCTGCTGCTGTGGCTGGGTGAGGTTGCCCGACCCTATTCCTTGGCGAGCCTGCCGGGCGAAGACCCTTACCTTGAGTTTCACCTGGACTGTCGGCAGCCGGGGGCGTTCTGCGACCAGGCTCGGCACTTGCGGGTGGGTGACGAAATCCGCCTGGGCGAGCTGCGGGGTGGGGCGCTGCACTATGACCCGGACTGGCAGGCGCGGCCGCTTTGGCTACTGGCGGCGGGAACCGGGTTGGCGCCGCTGTGGGGCATCCTGCGCGAGGCGCTGCGCCAGGGGCACCAGGGGCCGATCAAGGTGCTGCATGTGGCGCACGAGCACTATCTGGCCGAGGCGTTGCGGATGTTGGCCGGGGAGCAGGTAAGTGTCGAGCTGGTCGACAGCGAGGGTTTCGAGGAGGCGCTGGCGGGGTTGCGGCTGTCGTCGCGCCAGACGGTGGCGCTGGTGTGCGGCGCGCCGGGGCGGGTGGAGCGGATCGCGCGGCGGCTGTTCATTGCCGGGGTGCCGAGGAACCAGGTGCTTGCCGATGTGTTCAGCGAGCATGCCTGAGGGGGAGCGTTTTCGCGGGCCTCATCGCGGGGCAAGCCCACAGAGACCCCGCTGGTTTCGAAACCAGCGGGGTCTCTGTGGGAGCGGGCTTGCCCCGCAATGGGGCCGCAATGCGGCCCGTGCCAGCTATCAGCCGACCAGCGGGTCACCCACGTGCAGGATCTTCATGCCGTTGGTGCCACCGATGGTGTGGTAGCTGTCGCCCTTGGTCAGGATCACCCAGTCGCCTTGTTCCACCAGGCCACGCTTGAGCAGTTCGTCGACGGCCGCCTGGCTGACCTTGTCGGCCGGCAGCGAGGCCGGGTCGAAGTCGATCGGGTAGACGTTGCGGAACAGCGAGGCGCGCGCCTGGGTGGCGCGGTGCGGCGACAGCGCGAAGATCGGCACGTGCGAGCGCAGGCGCGACATGATCAACGGGGTGTAGCCGCTTTCGGTGAGGGCGATGATCGCTTTCACACCCGGGAAGTGGTTGGCGGTGTACATCGCCGCCAGGGCGATGCTCTCGTCGCAACGCTCGAAGGTGGTGTGCAGGCGGTGGCTGGACTTCTGGTTGGTCGGGTGCTTTTCGGCACCCTGGCAGATGCGCGCCATGGCCTGCACCGCTTCGATCGGGTAGGCACCGGCGGCGCTCTCGGCCGACAGCATCACCGCGTCGGTGTTGTCGAGCACGGCGTTGGCCACGTCGGAGACTTCGGCGCGGGTCGGCATCGGGTTCTGGATCATCGACTCCATCATCTGGGTCGCGACGATCACCGCCTTGTTGTTGCGGCGGGCGTGCTGGATGATCTTCTTCTGGATGGCGATCAGCTCGGCGTCGCCGATTTCCACGCCCAGGTCGCCACGGGCAACCATGACGGCGTCGGAGGCGGCGATCAGGCCGTCGAGGGTCTCGTCGTCGGCCACGGCCTCGGCACGCTCGATCTTGGCCACCAGCCAGGCGCTGCCGCCGGCTTCGTCGCGCAGCTTGCGGGCGTATTCCATGTCCTTGGCGTCACGCGGGAACGACACGGCCAGGTAGTCCAGGTCCATTTCCGCGGCCAGCTTGATGTCGGCCTTGTCTTTCTCGGTCAGGGCCGGTGCGGTCAGGCCGCCACCTTTGCGGTTGATGCCCTTGTGGTCGGACAACGGGCCGCCGACGATCACCACGCAGTGCAGGGCATCGGCGGTGGCGGTTTCGACGCGCATGACCACGCGGCCGTCATCGAGCAGCAGCTCGTCGCCGACGCCGCAGTCCTTGACCAGGTCGGGGTAGTCGATGCCGACGATGTCCTGGTTGCCTTCGGTGAGCGGGTGGGCGGTGGAGAAGGTGAACCGGTCACCGACTTTCAGTTCGATGCGCTTGTTGCTGAACTTGGCGATGCGGATCTTCGGACCCTGCAGGTCGCCCAGCAGCGCGACGTGGCGGCCATTCTTGGCGGCGATTTCACGGATCAGGCGGGCGCGGGCCTTGTGCTCGTCCGGGGTGCCGTGGGAGAAGTTCAGACGTGCCACGTCCAGGCCGGCGAGGATCAGCTGTTCGATCACTTCCGGCGAATTGCTGGCGGGCCCGAGGGTGGCGACGATTTTGGTACGGCGGATGGTCATGCACAGACTCCTATAGTGAAGCGCAGCGAAAGGCTACTCCTCAATTGCGCTGTAGTCATTGTTCCGTTGCACTACCTTGCGTGGTGTGGGAAGGGCGGTTGCACCGCTGGCTGCACGCTATAAGCTCCACGCTACAGGTTGAAGTACGCGTGGCTTTTTCTTGCTGCTTGGGGCGTGCGGCTCGAGACTGTAGAAATCCCGTTGCGCGCCGATAAACCGCCCATCAAAGGAGATTTCCCATGCGAGCCCTGATCGTTTTCGCCCTGGCGGCCAGTGTCGTCGGCTGCACCCGCTGGTCCATGGACCATCACCTGAACAACGCCTACCGCGC
This sequence comes from Pseudomonas entomophila, assembly GCF_029193575.1. Classification (GTDB taxonomy): domain Bacteria; phylum Pseudomonadota; class Gammaproteobacteria; order Pseudomonadales; family Pseudomonadaceae; genus Aquipseudomonas; species Aquipseudomonas entomophila_G. Next base: position 12,011 of record NZ_JARGCS010000022.1, read on the forward strand.
CTACGACCGCGGCGACTGCCAGCGCGTGATGCTGGAGCTGTCGCAGGTCGACCGCGCCAGTCGCGCGCGGCCGTTCATCCACCCCGAGGTGGCGATGTTGCGCGGCCAGTGCCTGGAGCGCCAGAAGCTCTACGTCGACGCGGCGCAGACTTACCAGTTCCTGATCCAGCGCTACCCGCAGAATGAATACGCCTACCGCGCCAGGGCGCGCCTGCAGACGCTGGAGCAGCTCGGGCATGTGCGTGGCGGCGAGGCGGCCATCGCGAGCCCGGCGGGCGCCACGCCTTGGCGCTAATACGAAGGTGACAATGATTTCACAGGAATTGCCAGGCGAGCTGGGCTAATCTGTTAAATGGATGTAACGATCACCGCCAGTACCTGGTCTTCCTGGCACAAGGTACGGACAGCATGTTTATCGAACGCCATATAGAACGTCATCAGTTGCCCTGTGTGCTCAAGGTGTACAACCGGTTCACCGACCAACAGCTCGGTTACCTGGGCAACGCCTCCGAGGACGGGCTCATGCTGATCAGCCAACTCCCGGTGCTGGTCGGGCCGGATTTCGAGCTGCAATTGCGCGTGCCCCTGTCGGGCGGCGGTCACCAGTTCATCAATCTCACCGCCAGTTGCCTGTGGTGCCGCGAGGACCAGACCCCGGGGCATTACGATTCGGGCTTCATGCTGCTGCAGGCACCACATGAGTACGACGCGTTCGTGCGTTCCCTGCGCGACTTCTTCAGCTTCCGGCCGATGAACGCTTCCGCCTGAGGCGTGCTGGGGTAGACTCACCGTCGACCTTGCTACAGGACGACCCCGTGAGCTCCAGCATCTTCTGGCACGACTACGAAACCACCGGTATCAACCCGCGCTGCGACCGCCCCCTGCAGGTCGCCGGTGTGCGCACCGACCTTGACCTCAACGAGATCGAGGAGCCGGTCAACCTCTATTGCCGACCCTCCGACGACATCCTCCCGCACCCGGCGGCCTGCCTGGTGACCGGCATCACGCCAGAGCAGTTGGCCAGCCGTGGGCTGGGCGAGGCGCAGTTCATGACCCGGGTGCACGAGCAACTGGCCCGTCCGGGCACGTGCGGCGCCGGCTACAACACCCTGCGCTTCGACGACGAAGTCACCCGCTACAGCCTGTACCGCAACTTCTTCGACCCGTACGCCCGTGAATGGCAAGGCGGCAACAGCCGCTGGGACCTGATCGATGTGGTGCGCACCGCCTATGCCCTGCGCCCCGAGGGCATCGTCTGGCCTCAGCAGGACGGTCGCACCAGCCTGCGCCTCGAGCTGCTCAGCCAGGCCAATGGCATCGAGCATGGCCATGCCCATGAGGCGCTTTCCGACGTGCGCGCGACCATCGCCCTGGCGCGCTTGATCCGTGAGCGCCAACCCAAGCTGTACGATTGGCTGTTCCAATTGCGCAGCAAGCACAAGGTGTTGGAGCAGGTGCGCCTGCTGCAACCGTTGGTACATATATCCGGGCGTTTCTCTGCCGAGCGCAACTACCTGGGCGTGGTATTACCGCTGGCCTGGCACCCGCGTAATCGCAATGCCCTGATTGTCTGCGACCTGCACCTGGAAACCCTGCCTTTAATAAGGGAAAGTGCCCAGGCATTGCGCACACGTTTGTACACGCGCCGTGACGAGTTATCTGACGGTGAATTACCGGTGCCATTGAAGTTAGTGCACATCAATCGTTGTCCGGTACTGGCGCCGTTGTCGGTATTGCGCGCGGCGGATCAACAGCGCCTGGGGGTGGATATGGCGTTGTTGCAAGGGCGCATTGAACAGTTGATCTCTCACGCGGACGATTGGCGCGACAAGCTGGAGAGCGTCTACAGCGGTGATGAATTCGCCCCCAGTGAAGATCCGGAACAACAGTTGTACGACGGATTCCTCGGTGATCGTGATCGGCGTTTGTGCGAGCAAGTGCGCAATGCCGACCCTCGGCAATTGGCGCAGGGGCAGTGGATGTTCGATGACCCGCGCATGAGCGAATTGTTGTTCCGCTACCGCGCCCGCAACTTCTTCGACACCTTGAGCGACGAGGAGCGGCAACGCTGGCAATGGTTCGTTCAACAACGCCTGAGTGACCCGCGGTACGGTGCGCCGAATACCCTGGAGGGTTTCGAAGCGGCGGCCCAGAGCAGCGTGGCCACGAGCGACGAGGCCGGGCGGCGGGTGCTGGACGCCTGGCAGGTGCATGTTCGGCAACTGCGTGCGACGTTGCAGTTGTAAACATTTGGAAAACAAAAACGCCGGCGATCAGCCGGCGTTCTTGTTTGTGCAGCGTTGTGGTAGTTGCCGGATCAGTCCAGCAGGGTGGCCCAACCTTCGACCACATCACCGCCCCACTTGGCTTTCCACTCTTTCAGGGTTTTGTGATTGCCACCCTTGGTTTCAATCACTTCACCATTGTGTGGGTTCTTGTATTGCTTGACCTTGCGCGCACGCTTGGTGGCCACTGGCTTGGCGGCACCCCGTGGGGCTTTGCTCAGTTTGGATTCAGGGTCGAGCAGGGCAATCACGTCGCGCAGCGACTTGGAATACTCGCCCATCAGTGCGCGCAGTTTGCCTTCGAATTCCAGCTCTTTCTTCAGCTTGTCATCTTGCGACAGGTTGGCCAGACGGGCTTGAAGTTCCTTGATGGCTTCTTCGGTCGCGCGGTACTCGTTGATCAGGGACATGAGTATTCCTTGTTGAATGTGCAGAGAGACAGTGCGCCTAATAATAGACACGCGATACTCTCAAGTAAACAATTAAAAAAGCCATGAAGTGTTAATTGACGCGTGAAACATAACGCTTCGGTAAAAAAAATTTTACGAATTGCCATCATTGACGACGAGCGATGGCCGCTGATCCGGCAGTCGCGGGCAAGCGCACGCGGGGCCAATGGTTACTGCGTTTTTCCTGGCAGATGGCTAGAATGTGCGCCTTTGCGAAGTTCTGGAGTCTCATTCATGCGCACCTATCGTCTGACGATTGCTTGCCCCGACCGTGTCGGCATCGTGGCAAAAGTCAGTAATTTCCTGGCCCTTTACAACGGCTGGATCAACGAAGCCAGCCACCACTCCGACGAGCACAGCGGCTGGTTCTTCATGCGCCATGAAATCCGCGCCGAATCGCTGCCGTTCGGTATCGAGGCGTTCCGCGAGGCGTTCGCGCCAATCGCCGAAGAATTCTCCATGACCTGGAACATCACCGATTCGGCGCAGAAGAAGCGCGTGGTGCTGATGGCCAGCCGCGAGTCGCACTGCCTGGCCGACCTGCTGCACCGCTGGCACACCGATGAGCTGGACTGCGAGATCCCTTGCGTGATCTCCAACCACAACGACCTGCGCAGCATGGTCGAGTGGCACGGCATTCCGTTCTTCCACGTGCCGGTCGACCCGAAGGACAAGGCCCCGGCCTTCGCCGAAGTGTCGCGCCTGGTCAACGAGCACGGCGCCGATGTCGTGGTGCTGGCGCGCTACATGCAGATCCTGCCGCCGCAGCTGTGCGAGGCGTACGCCGAGCGCGTCATCAACATCCACCACAGCTTCCTGCCGTCGTTCGTCGGTGCCAAGCCCTATCACCAGGCGGCCCTGCGTGGCGTGAAGCTGATCGGCGCGACCTGCCACTATGTCACCGAGGAGCTGGACGCAGGTCCGATCATCGAGCAGGACGTGGTGCGGGTGAACCATGCCGACAGCATCGAGGACATGGTGCGTTTCGGGCGTGACGTGGAGAAGATGGTGCTGGCCCGCGGCTTGCGCTATCACCTGGAAGACCGCGTGCTGGTGCATGGCAACAAGACCGTGGTGTTCGACTGATTGCGTGGTGGCTTCATCGCGGGACAAGCCCGCTCCCACAGGTTCAGCGCTACCCTGAAGAACGGCGCGAAACTTGTAGGGGCGGCGCTACGGCAGTCCGGCTTGCCCCGCGATAGCACCGATAGGATCACCCCAGATGGCCACACGCAACAAACCCACCGCCTCACCACCCCCCACCCTCGGCGAAGGCTGCCTGGCGCGCTACGACCCCGATGCTCTGGCCGACGACGATGGCACCGACTTCGCAGGCGCTGCCGAACTCTGGCAGCAGCTCAATCCGCCTGACGACGCCAGCGCTCCAGCAGCGGACGCGCCAGCAGGCAGACGAATACCGGCCCGCCCGCGACCAGATAGAAGTAGTAAGTAACCGCACGCCAGATCAAGATCGCCGCCGCCGCCGTCGAGCTGCCCACCAGCGGTGACAGCAGCGTGGCCGAGGTCAGCTCGGCGGCACCGGCCCCACCCGGCAGCAGGCTGAACTGCCCGGCGCTGAGCGAGAGCATCTGCACCAGGAAGCTCGGTATCCATGCAAGCTCCACTCCCAGCCCCCGCAACACCAGGTACAGCACGCTGTAGCGCAGGCCCCAGTGCACGCAGGTGAGGGCGAACACCAGCGCCAAGGTGCGCTTGGGCAGGCGCCAGGTTTCGGCCAGGGCGCGCACGAAGCGCAGCAGCTTGCGCGCCCAGCGCCGCTGTCGCGCCGGTGCCATGCCCAGGCGCCGCAGCAGGCGACCATTGCCGCGCATCCAGCCGCGCCGGTAGCGCAGCAGCCCAAGGATCGCCGCCAGCGCCGCGCACAGCAGCAAGGCGCTGCCCAGCAGCATGCTTTGCTGGCTGTGCCCCAGGCGATGGAACAGTGCATAGCCGGCAATCGCCAGCATCGCGCAGAAGAAGAACAGCAGGTCGTTCAACTGATCCATGGCGAACACCGCACCGCTGCGTGCCGGGCCGATGCGTTCGCGGGCCAGCAAGGCCATGAGCGTGAGCGGGCCGCCGCTACCACCGGGCGTGGTGCAGATGGCGAACTCGGTGGCCATCACTACGCCCAGGCTGCGTACCCGCCCCAGCCGGGCACCTTGCTGGCCGAGCAGCAAGCGCAGGCGCGCGGCGTTGATCAGCCAGCACAGCAGGATCATCCCCAGCAGTGCCAGCATCAGCGCCGGGGCAAAGGCGCGCAGGCGCGGCAGCAGCTCGCTGCCGCCCAGCAGTGTCGGCACCGCCACCGCGAACGCCAGCGCCAGGCCAAACCAGCCCAGGCGGCTCATGGGCTGACCTGGCGCTCCAGCCAGGCGGACTTGGTCAGTGGCTCGCGCCCCTGGCCGATCAGCATGCCCAGCGTGCGCAGCCAGTAATCCCGGGACGCGCTGTGGCGCATGTCCACCGGGTGCAGGCCCAGGCGCAGGGTCTCGGCCTCGCGCCAGCGTCGACATTGCCAGTCGCAGATCACCCGCGACACGCCACGGCGCCAGGCGCTGCGCGCGCTCCAAACCAGGCCCGGCGCCTCGATGGCAGTGAACTCCGGCAAGCGATACAGGTGCCGGGGCGTGCTGGTATAGCGCAGTGGCAGGCGGCGCAGCGCCTGGCGCGTGCCTTCGCTCATCAGCCAGGCAGGGGCGACGAAGCCCGCCACTGGCCAGCCCTGAGTGGCGAACAGTGCCAGGCCGGCTTCCAGGCGTTGCAGGGCTGCGCGCTCATCCAGGCCATAGAACTCGCCTTCATGGGTATAGACACGGCGCATGAAGTACTCGCCCGGCCCACGCGGGGCTGGGCCGTCGTCGGCGTGGTAGAAGCCATGCAGGGCCAGTTCATCGCCACGCGCCAGGCGCCGTTGCAGCAGGCGGCAGAAGGTCGGCGAGCGGGCCAGGGCATTGCGGTGATGGAAGTCCGGCACCACCAGCCAGGTCATCGGTACATTACCCAGGGCGTCGATCGCCTCGACGAACGGCTGGTAGTCGGGCCAGGTTTCCGGCGCGACGTCGTGCAGCACCAGCATCAGGCTGCGCGGCCTGCCCAGGGCCTCAGCCATGGGCGCGGGCCTGCGGCTGATGGCCGAGCACGGCCTGGTAGTGCAGCAGCAGGCCGCCGACCACGCTGTCCCACGAATACTGCTGTTCCACATGGCGGCGCGCCTGGCTACCCAGGCGGCGCACGCCTTCTTCGAACACCTCGCGCACGGCGTTGGCCATCGCCTGGCCGTCGTTGGGCGGGCACAGGCGGCCGCAGTGTTCGTTGACGATCTCGCCGAACGCGCCAGCGCGCACCGCCACCACCGGCGTGGCGCTGGCCATGGCTTCGAGGATCACCAGGCCGAAGGTCTCCTGGTCGCCGGCATGCACCAGCAGGTCGGCGCTGGCCAGCAACCGGGCGACTTCCTGCGGCGGGCAGAAGTGGTCGATCACGCTGACGTTGGCCGGCACGCTGGCCGGCATGTTGGAGCCGACCAGCAGCAGGTGGTAGGGCTGGCCCAGGTGCGCCATGCAGTCGAGCAGCACCGGCAGGTTCTTTTCCCGCGAGCCGCGCCCGGCGAACACCAGCAGGCGGCGGGTGTCGGGGATGCCCAGCTCGGCGCGCAGGCGCGCGTCGCGGTGCTCCGGGTTGAAGGTCGCCAGGTCCACGCCCAGGCGCTGCACGTGCACGTCGCGCACGCCCAGGCGGCGCAGCTTGTCGGCCATCACCTGGCTCGGCGCCAGGACACGGTCGAAATGGCCATACAGCTTGCTGACGTAAGCCTCGACGTTGGGGATGAACCAATTGCCCATGCGGTTGCTGACCAGCAGCGGCAGGTCGGAGTGGTAGAAACCGATCACCGGCACATCCAGCTTGCGCCGCGCTTCCAAGGCGGCCCAGGCGGTGAGGTAGGGGTCGCCGACTTCGATCAGGTCGGGCTTGAGTCGACGCAGCACGTTGCACCAGGGCGCCAGGCGCACCGGGAATCGGTAGCCGTTGCCGAAGGGCAGGGGAGGGGCGGGGACCTGGTAGATGCCATTGGCATGGCGGGCGCTGGGGCCGGGGATCAACAGGCTGTGACGCACATCGTGCATGGCGTCGAGGCGGCGGTGTTTGGCATCAAGGTAGGTTCGCACGCCGCCGCTGGCCGGGGCGTAGAACATGGTGATGTCAGCGATGTGCACGATCAGCATCCCTCCGGGATCGTCTTCGGGGTTGTCATCGAGCGCGGGCTGGCCGGCGATGACGCGCCTAAAGGTTGACCTTCCTGAAGAATAGTTTGTTCGATCGGGGTTGGTGGGCGCATGGCGAAGCGAGCCCGTTGCGGCAGTGGTTGTGTCAGATAGCGCGCCGGTTTCGCGCGAATGGCATTACGCTGGAGGAAGCGGTTGTCGAAGGAAGCGGCGTTGTTGGGCTATTCCTTTATATCGGGTGAGTTTCAACTGGGGCTATTGGCCGCTAGGCGGCAAAGCTTGAGCAGAGGATGAAAGAGCATGTCTGATTCTTCGCAATTGGTTGTAGGTGCTGGTTTGGATGGCCAGCCGGTGTGCCAGGCCATGCGCCTGGCCAACCGTCATGGCTTGGTGGCGGGCGCCACGGGCACGGGCAAGACGGTCACCCTGCAACGCCTGGCCGAGGTGTTCAGCGACGCCGGGGTGGCGGTGTTCGCCGCCGACGTCAAGGGCGACCTGTGCGGGCTGGGCGCGGCGGGCGCGCCCCAGGGCAAGGTGGCCGAGCGCATCGCCGGCATGCCCTGGTTGCAGCACCGGCCACAGGCCTACCCGGTGAGCCTGTGGGACATCGCCGGGCAATCAGGCCACCCGTTGCGCACCACCCTGAGCGAGATGGGGCCGCTGCTGCTGGGCAACTTGCTGGAGTTGACCGACAGTCAGCAAACCGCGTTGTACGCGGCGTTCAAGGTGGCCGATCGCGAGGGCCTGCTGCTGCTCGACCTCAAGGACCTCAAGGCGCTGCTCGGGCACCTGCGCGACAACCCGCAAGTGTTGGGCGAGGACAGCGCATTGATGACCAGCGCCTCGACCCAGGCCCTGCTGCGCCGCCTGGCGACCTTGGAGCAGCAGGGTGCCGAGGCGTTGTTCGGCGAGCCGGCATTGCAACTCGAAGACCTGCTGCGCCCAGACGGCGACGGCCGTGGGCGCATCCACCTGCTCGACGCCAGCCGCCTGGTGCACGAGGCGCCGAAGGTCTACGCGACCTTCCTGTTGTGGCTACTGGCCGAGTTGTTCGAGCAACTGCCCGAGCGTGGCGATGCCGACAAGCCGGTGCTGGCGCTGTTCTTCGACGAGGCGCACCTGCTGTTCAACGGCACCCCCAAGGCCCTGCAGGACCGCCTCGAACAGGTGGTGCGCTTGATCCGCTCCAAGGGCGTTGGGGTGTACTTCGTCACCCAATCGCCGGGCGACCTGCCGGACGCGGTGCTGGCACAGCTGGGCCTGCGCATCCAGCATGGCTTGCGGGCCTTCACCGCCAAGGAGCAGAAGTCGCTCAAGGCGGTAGCCGAGGGTTTTCGCCCAAACCCGGCCTTCGACGCCCTGGCGGTGCTGACCGAGCTGGGCATTGGCGAGGCGCTGGTCGGCACCTTGCAGGACAAAGGCACGCCGGAGGTGGTGCAGAGGGTGTTGGTGGCGCCACCGCAGTCGCGGATCGGGCCGTTGAGCGCTGCTGAGCGTAGCGTGCTGATCAGCGCCTCGCCGTTGGCGGGGCGCTATGACAAGCCGATCGATCGTGAGTCGGCCTATGAAATGTTGACCCGGCGCAAGGGTGAGCCGGTGGAGCCGACGCCGGTGCCTAAGGCCGATGAGGAGAGTTTCACGGATAAAGCGGGGGAGTTCCTGCAGAGCGCGGCGGGGCAGGCGATCAAGTCGGCGGTGCGCCAGGCGGCGAACCAGCTGGGGCGCCAGTTGGTGCGGGGGCTGATGGGGTCGCTGTTGGGCGGGAAGCGGCGCTGAATGTGCCGGCCCGATCGCGGGGCAAGTCCGCTTCCACAGACCGCTTAGTACCGTAATGGCCACAAAAAAGGCGCCCTGGGGGCGCCTTTCTCGTTCTGGGGGAAGCCCCTCAGCTGATCGCCTTCGAGGCCAGCCAGAACAGCCCGGCGGCCAGGCCCATCGACGCGGGCAGGGTCAGCACCCAGGCCAGCAGGATGGTTTTCACAGTGCCGCCTTGCAGGCCGCTCTTGTTGGCGACCATGGTGCCGGCCACACCCGACGACAGCACGTGGGTGGTCGACACGGGCAGGCTGAAGATGTTGGCCATGCCGATGGCGCAGGCGGCGGTGATCTGTGCCGACATGCCTTGGGCGTAGGTCATGCCTTGCTTGCCGATCTTCTCGCCGACGGTCAGCACCACGCGCTTCCAGCCGACCATGGTGCCCAGGCCCAGGGCCAGGGCGACGGCCACGATCACCCAGAACGGGGCGTATTCGGTGGTCGCGGTGAGGTCCTTGCGCAGCTTCTCCAGGTCGGCCTTTTCGCGGCTTTCCAGGCCCGGCAGCTTGCCGACTTTCTTGGCGGTGTCGTCCAGGCACAGCAGGTAGCGGCGGACTTCAACACGTTGCTCGGCGGTCAGGGCGCGGTAGTCGGTGACGCTGGCCAGCGACGATTGCAGGGCCGCGATGGTCGGCTCGGTCTGCTGCGGGTTGCAGCTGAACTGCTCCGGCAGGTCGCCCGACTTGGCCTTGCCCAGCGCCAGATACTCGCCCAGGGTAGCGGCGTTGCGCTGGTAGAACTGGCTCAGGTGTAGGGTGGCGTCGCGGGTGCGCTCGATCTGGTAGGTGGTGCTGTTGAGGTCCAGTACGAACTTCGCCGGAACGATGCCGATCAGTACCAGCATGATCAGGCCGATACCCTTCTGGCCATCGTTGGAGCCGTGCACGAAGCTGACGCCCATGGCCGACATGACCAGCACCAGGCGGTTCCAGAACGGCGGGTGCTTCTTGTCGTCGAGCTTGCGGCGCTGTTCCGGGGTCTTGTGCATCTTCGACAGCGGACGCCACCACTTCAGGCCCAAGAGCACCAGTGCCGCAACGGCGAAGCCGGCCATTGGCGAGAACACCAGCGACATGGCGATGTCGATCGCCTTCTGCCAGTTGACGCCATCGCCCAGGGGGATGTCGTTGATCAGCGCGTTGGCCAGGCCAACGCCGAGGATCGAACCGATCAGGGTGTGCGAGCTGGAGGCGGGGATACCGAAGTACCAGGTGCCCAGGTTCCAGGTGATGGCCGCGGCGAGCAGGGAGAAGACCATGGCCAGGCCATGCCCGGTGTTCACGTTGATCAACAACTCGACCGGTAGCAGGTGGACGATGGCATACGCCACGCCGACACCGCCGAGCAGGACACCGAGGAAGTTGAACACGCCGGAGAAAAACACGGCCAGGTGCGGTGGCATGGCTTTGGTATAGATGACGGTGGCTACCGCGTTGGCGGTGTCATGAAAGCCATTGATGAACTCGAATGCGAGCACGAAGGTCAGTGCGAGCACCAGGCTCACCACCACCCAGGCATCAAGTCCGCTGAATAAATCGATCATGAAGGTTTTCTGGCGGTTCGTAGGGGGCGCGAATTATGCCAGAAAACCATGGCAATCGATGCACCTACGACAGACAGATGGCAGGTTTTCATCGCTAAAAGGCTGGAAGGGGCGCTGGGGCGTGTCGGGAAAATGGCTGGGAGCTATGGGGCAAAATCGACGAATGTCATTGATTTTGAAGGAAACGTGCGCACCTCGTGCTATTCAAACGGGTGTATGAAATTTGTGTAATTCCATTTCATCCAGGTGCTTGGGTAAAGATCGGCGCCGCGCCAAGCCTGCCAGGCGATGACACGGCGCAATCGGGACGGCAGCGTCAGGGGGCCTCGCTACCTCGTTCCTTCTCCATCCGTTCTAGCTCCTCGGAAAAGGCTTGGTCGAGGAGACTGGCACGTTTGCGCCAGGGTTTGCGTTCCGGTTCTGGTTGGGCGGCATAGGTGGTGACTTCACCACCATAAACTTCCTTGTAACGTTCAGCCTGGCGCTCGAGCTCCGCGCGCAGTTCATCTTTCGTCACAGTAACGACCTGTTCAGGTTGAATTGAAGGATAACGACCGTCATGGGCAGCCTGCCCGTCGCGACGGTTTTCACTGGCACACTGACAAGCGCTAAGACTACGTCTATGCCTTAGTCAGGCGGCTATGAAGTTGGCCGATCTTCGGCGATGCAGGCGGTATTGGATCCATTCATGCGACAGAATCCGACCTGACTTGCCGGAGTATAGCAATCGACCGCTCGGGGAACATCGGTCTTTACGCTGCCTGACAAGTCCAGGGTTGAAGTTGCGTGTGTATCAACGCTTTATTTATCCCGGCAACTTCAAGTTGCAGCCAGGCGTTCGACGGAAAGTTCGCACAGGCAAGCAGAAATGAAAACGGCCTCGCGGTTGGGCGAGGCCGTTGCCTAGGGACTTCTACGGTGGGTACCTGACCAGTCTCTCCAAAGAAGCCACAAGTGGCAGGAGAAAGGTATAAGTAAACGTGTCAGCGGTCAATTGCGATTATCGGCCGTTTGTTCGATAATCGCACGAACTGCAGATTTTTTGAGGTCAGCCGATGAGCGAAGAAACCAAGGGATCCGCCAGCACCGAACCGGGCCGCGCCGCCGTTACCTCCCTGGCGCCACCGATCGTTGCGTCGCCGGCCAAGCGTATCCAGGCGTTCACCGGCGACCCGGACTTCATGACTTCGCTGGCCCGCGGTCTGGCGGTGATCCAGGCGTTCCAGGAGCGCAAGCGCCACCTGACGATCGCGCAGATCAGCCACCGCACGGAAATCCCTCGGGCGGCGGTGCGCCGCTGCCTGCACACGCTGATCAAGCTGGGCTACGCCACCACCGATGGGCGCACCTATTCGTTGTTGCCCAAGGTGCTGACCCTGGGCCATGCCTATCTCTCGTCGACGCCCCTGGCAGTGTCGGCGCAGCCGTACCTGGACCGCATCAGCGACCAACTGCACGAAGCCGCCAACATGGCGACCCTCGAAGGCGACGATATTCTTTATATCGCCCGCTCGGCCACGGTGGAGCGGTTGATCTCGGTGGACCTGTCGGTGGGTGGGCGACTGCCGGCCTACTGCACGTCGATGGGGCGGATCCTGCTGGCGGCGCTGGACGACACTAGCCTGCGCGAGTATTTCGAGCGCGCTGATCTCAAGGCTCGTACCACCCGCACCCTGCATGACCCGGAATCGCTGTTCGCCTGCATCCAGCAGGTGCGGGCGCAGGGCTGGTGCGTGGTCGACCAGGAGCTGGAGCAGGGGCTGCGGTCGATCGCGGTGCCTATCTACGACGCCTCGGGGCAGGTGCTGGCGGCGTTGAACGTCAGTACCCATGTCGGGCGGGTGACGCGCAGCGAACTGGAGCAGCGGTTCCTGCCGATCCTGTTGGCGGCCAGTCGGGACTTGTGCCACCAGTTGTTTGGGTAGTGTCGTGCCTGCCCCGTGATGGGGCCGGCATGCACGAAAACAGTTCCTGTTCGATAAACGCACAATGTCGTTTCGGGTCAATTGCGCCGCCTTCGGGCGCTGATTAATGTCTCTCGCATCGGTCGGCCGTGCCGACCGAACAATAACAACTAAGAGGCACCACCCATGACCACTGTCCCATCGCTGCAGCGGCCGCACCCGCGCGCAGTACCGTTGTCCTCCGGCTGACCCCCGGTCGCTCGTACCTGAACATCCACAGCCCTGCACGTTAACCTGTCGCAGTGGCGTACTTGCGCCCATCTTCCGGACTACCACCATGAACCAACCGCACACCCCCGTCGGCAACTGCCTTGACGTCCAGTCCTTCATCAATCAACAACCGCTGTCCCGCTACCAATGGCGGGTGGTGATCCTGTGCTTCTTGATCGTCTTCCTCGATGGCCTGGACACGGCCGCCATGGGGTTCATCGCGCCGGCCTTGTCCCAGGAGTGGGGCATCGACCGCGCCAGCCTCGGCCCGGTCATGAGCGCCGCACTGATCGGCATGGTCTTCGGTGCCCTCGGCTCCGGCCCGCTGGCCGACCGCTTCGGGCGCAAGGGCGTGCTGGTCGGCGCGGTGCTGGTGTTCGGCGGCTTCAGCCTGGCCTCGGCCTACGCCAGCAACGTCGACCAGCTGCTGGTGCTGCGTTTCCTCACCGGCCTGGGGCTGGGCGCAGGCATGCCCAATGCCACCACGCTGCTCTCCGAATACACCCCCGAACGGCTCAAGTCGCTGCTGGTGACCAGCATGTTCTGCGGTTTCAACCTGGGCATGGCCGGCGGCGGGTTCATTTCCGCCAAGCTGATTCCGGCCTTCGGCTGGCATAGCCTGCTGGTGCTCGGCGGCGTGCTGCCGCTGGTGCTGGCCGTGGTGCTGCTGGTGTGGCTGCCAGAGTCGGCGCGCTACCTGGTGGTGCGTAACCGTGGCACCGACAAGGTACGCAAGACCCTGGCGCCGATCGCCCCGGCGGTGGTGGCCCACGCTTCGGGCTTCAGCGTGCCGGAGCAGAAGGCGGTGGGGTCGCGCAACGTCTTCGCGCTGATCTTCTCCGGCACCTACGGCCTGGGCACGGTGCTGTTGTGGCTGACCTACTTCATGGGCCTGGTGATCGTCTACCTGCTGACCAGTTGGCTGCCGACGCTGATGCGCGACAGCGGCGCGAGCCTCGAGCAGGCGGCGTTCATCGGTGCGCTGTTCCAGTTCGGCGGCGTGCTCAGCGCGGTGGCGGTGGGCTGGGCCATGGACCGCTTCAACCCGCACAAGGTGATCGGCCTCTTCTATCTGCTGGCCGGGGTATTCGCCTACGCCGTGGGCCAGAGCCTGGGCAACATCACCTTGCTGGCGGTACTGGTGCTGGTCGCCGGCATGTGCGTGAACGGCGCGCAATCGGCGATGCCGTCGCTGGCGGCGCGCTTCTACCCGACCCAGGGCCGCGCGACTGGCGTGTCGTGGATGCTCGGCATCGGCCGCTTCGGTGCGATTCTCGGGGCTTGGAGCGGGGCGACCCTGCTCGGGCTGGGCTGGACCTTCGAGCAAGTGTTGACCGCGCTGCTGGTGCCGGCGGCACTGGCGACGGTGGGGGTGATCGTCAAGGGGTTGGTGAGCCACGCCGACGCGACCTGAGTTACCTCACCCCGCCGCTCCCGTGGGCATGCGCTTGCCCCGCGAGGCGTCGGCAGGTCGATCTCGGTCGGCCTGCCTGACGCCATCGCGGGGCAAGCGCGCTCCTACGGGGGGCGGAGGGGGTTTTAGGCGATTGATAGGAGGGCAACAAATTGTTCGATAACCGCACACATCGTCGATTATCGGATTGTACCGTCCCAGCCGCCTCCTTAATCTGAGCTCATCGCAGCGCGACTGCACCTGACCCGACTCAGCCTGACCAGGAGTCTCCAAATGGCAGCAATCCTCTCGCTTCACGATGCCGTGAAGCAGTTCGTCCACGATGGCGACACCGTTGCCCTCGAAGGTTTCACTCACCTGATCCCGACCGCCGCCGGTCACGAGATCATCCGCCAGGGCAAGCGTGACCTGACCCTGGTGCGCATGACCCCGGACCTGATCTACGACCAGCTGATCGGCGCCGGTTGCGCGCGCAAGCTGATCTTCTCGTGGGGCGGCAACCCCGGTGTCGGCTCGCTGCATCGCCTGCGCGACGCGGTGGAGAAGCAGTGGCCGCACGCCATCGAGATCGAGGAGCACAGCCACGCGGACCTGGCCAACGCCTACGTCGCCGGCGCCTCCGGCCTGCCGTTCGCGGTGCTGCGCGCCTACGCCGGCTCCGACCTGCCGAAGGTCAACCCACTGATCAAGAGCGTCACCTGCCCGTTCACCGGTGAAGTGCTGGCCGCAGTGCCGTCGGTGCGCCCGGACGTCACCGTGATCCACGCGCAGAAGGCCGACCGCAAGGGCAACGTGCTGTTGTGGGGCATCCTCGGCGTGCAGAAGGAAGCGGCCCTGGCGGCCAAGCGCTGCATCGTCACCGTCGAGGAAATCGTCGACGACCTGCAGGCACCGATGAACGCCTGCGTGCTGCCGACCTGGGCCCTGAGCGCGGTGTGCCTGGTGCCAGGCGGTGCCCACCCGTCCTACGCCCACGGCTACTACGAGCGCGACAACCGCTTCTACCAGGCTTGGGACCCGATCGCCCGCAACCGTGAGTCGTTCAGCGCCTGGATCGACACCTACATCCGTGGCACCGCCGACTTCACCGAATTCAAGGCCAAGCTGGAGGCCGCACAATGAGCTACTCCACTTCTGAAATGATGACCGTTGCCGCCGCCCGCCGCCTGCGCAACGGTGCCGTGTGCTTCGTCGGCATCGGCCTGCCGTCCAAGGCCGCCAACCTGGCCCGCCTGACCTCCTCGCCGGACGTGGTGCTGATCTACGAATCCGGCCCGATCGGCGCCAAGCCGAGCGTGCTGCCGCTGTCGATCGGCGATGGCGAGCTGGCCGAGACCGCCGACACCGTCGTGCCCACCGGCGAGATCTTCCGCTACTGGCTGCAGGGCGGGCGGATCGACGTCGGCTTCCTCGGCGCCGCCCAGGTCGACCGCTTCGGCAACATCAACACTACCGTGGTCGGTGACTACCACGCGCCCAAGACCCGCCTGCCGGGTGCCGGTGGCGCGCCGGAGATCGCCGGTTCCGCCAAGCAGGTGCTGATCATCCTCAAGCAATCGCCGCGCGCCTTCGTCGACAAGCTCGACTTCATCACCTCGGTCGGCCATGGCGAAGGCGGCGACTCGCGCAAACGCCTGGGCCTGCCGGGCGAAGGCCCGGTCGGCATCATCACCGACCTGTGCATCATGGAACCGGAAGCCGGCAGCCACGAATTCGTCGTCACCTCGATCCACCCGGGCGTGACCCGCGAGCAGATCGTCGCCGCCACCGGCTGGCCGATCCGCTTTGCCGATAGCGTGCAGACCACCGAGGCGCCGAGCGACACCGAACTGTCGGCCCTGCGCGACCTCGAGGCGCGCACCGCCGCCGCCCATGGCCAGACCGTCGGAGAAGCCTGATGCGCGACGTATTCATCTGCGATGCCATCCGCACCCCCATCGGTCGCTTCGGCGGCGCCCTGGCTGGCGTGCGTGCCGACGACCTGGCGGCGGTCCCGCTCAAGGCGCTGGTCGAGCGCAACCCGCAGGTCGATTGGGCGCAGCTCGACGAAGTGTTCCTCGGCTGCGCCAACCAGGCCGGTGAAGACAACCGCAACGTCGCGCGCATGGCCCTGCTGCTGGCCGGCTTGCCGCAAAGCGTGCCGGGCGTGACCCTCAACCGCTTGTGCGCCTCGGGCATGGACGCGATCGGCACGGCCTTCCGCGCCATCGCCAGCGGCGAAATGGAGCTGGCCATCGCCGGTGGCGTCGAGTCGATGTCGCGTGCGCCATTCGTCATGGGCAAGGCCGAAAGCGGCTACTCGCGCAACATGAAGCTGGAAGACACGACCATCGGCTGGCGCTTCGTCAACCCGTTGATGAAGGCCCAGTACGGTGTCGACGCGATGCCCGAGACCGCCGACAACGTCGCCGACGACCACCAGGTGTCGCGCGCCGACCAGGACGCCTTCGCCCTGCGCAGCCAGCAGCGTGCCGCCGCCGCCCAGGCCGCCGGTTTCTTCGCCGAAGAGATCGTGCCGGTGCGCATCGCGCACAAGAAGGGCGAGACCGTGGTCGAGCAGGACGAGCACCTGCGCCCTGACACCACCCTCGAGGCCCTGGCCAAGTTGAAGCCGGTCAACGGTGCCGACAAAACCGTCACCGCCGGCAACGCCTCGGGCGTCAACGACGGTGCAGCTGCGCTGATCCTGGCTTCGGCCGAGGCGGTGAAGAAGCATGGCCTGACCCCCCGCGCCCGGGTGCTGGGCATGGCCAGCGCCGGTGTGGCACCACGGGTGATGGGCATTGGCCCGGTGCCGGCGGTGCAGAAACTGACCGAGCGGCTGGGCATCGCCGTGGCGGATTTCGACGTGATCGAGCTGAACGAGGCGTTCGCCAGCCAGGGCCTGGCGGTGCTGCGTGGGCTCGGTGTGGCGGATGACGCGCCGCAGGTGAACCCCAATGGCGGCGCGATCGCTCTGGGTCACCCGCTGGGCATGAGTGGCGCGCGCCTGGTGCTCACCGCCCTTCACCAGTTGGAGAAGAGCGGCGGGCGCAAGGGCCTGGCGACCATGTGTGTCGGTGTTGGCCAAGGGTTGGCACTGGCGATCGAGCGGGTCTGATCGTTGCGGGCGGCCCCATCGCGGGGCAAGCCCGCTCGCACAAGGTTTCCGCTGGCCAGGAAACGGCGCGGTGCCTGTAGGCGCGGGCTTGTCCCGCGACAGGGCCGCCCCTGCGGAACGAGATTGTTACTGGGTGTGTCTAGACTTAGCAGTGACCTTCCAGGAGTAAAACAGCCATGACCTCAGCCTATTACACCGGCGAAGAACGCAGCAAACGCATCTTCGCCATCGTCGGTGCCTCCTCGGGCAACCTGGTGGAATGGTTCGATTTCTACGTCTACGCCTTCTGCGCCATCTACTTTGCGCCCGCCTTCTTCCCCTCCGACGACCCCACCGTGCAGTTGCTCAACACCGCCGGTGTGTTCGCCGCGGGTTTCCTCATGCGCCCCATCGGCGGCTGGATCTTCGGCCGCCTGGCCGACCGCCATGGGCGCAAGAATTCGCTGATGATCTCGGTGCTGATGATGTGCGCCGGCTCCCTGCTCATCGCCTGCCTGCCGACCTACGCCAGTATCGGCGCCTGGGCCCCGGCGCTGCTGCTGTTCGCGCGCCTGGTGCAAGGCTTGTCGGTAGGCGGCGAGTACGGCACCACCGCCACCTACATGAGTGAAGTGGCACTGCGCGGGCAGCGCGGCTTCTTCGCCTCGTTCCAGTACGTCACCCTGATCGGCGGCCAGTTGCTGGCGGTGCTGGTGGTGGTGATCCTGCAGCAGTTCCTCACCGAGCAGGACCTGCGCGACTGGGGCTGGCGCATCCCGTTCGTGGTTGGCGCGGTGGCCGCGCTGATCTCGCTGATGCTGCGCCGCTCGCTGAAGGAAACCAGCAGCGCCGAGACCCGCCAGGACAAGGACGCCGGCTCCATCGGCGGCCTGCTGCGCAACCACGGCGCGGCGTTCATCACCGTGCTCGGCTACACCGCCGGCGGCTCGCTGATCTTCTACACCTTCACCACCTACATGCAGAAGTACCTGGTCAACACCGCCGGCATGAACGCCAAGAGCGCCAGCTTCGTGATGACCGGCGCGCTGTTCCTGTACATGTGCATGCAGCCGCTGTTCGGCATGCTTTCCGACCGCATCGGTCGGCGTAACTCGATGCTGCTGTTCGGCGCCTTGGGCACGCTGTTCACCGTGCCGCTGCTGATAGCCCTGAAGACCGTGAGCAGCCCGTTCATGGCCTTCGTGCTGGTGACCCTGGCACTGTGCATCGTCAGCTTCTATACCTCGATCAGCGGGCTGGTGAAGGCCGAGATGTTCCCGCCACACGTGCGTGCCCTCGGTGTGGGCCTGGCCTACGCGGTGGCCAACGCGCTGTTCGGCGGTTCCGCCGAATAC
Organism: Pseudomonas entomophila; assembly: GCF_029193575.1. Classification (GTDB taxonomy): domain Bacteria; phylum Pseudomonadota; class Gammaproteobacteria; order Pseudomonadales; family Pseudomonadaceae; genus Aquipseudomonas; species Aquipseudomonas entomophila_G. The sequence continues at coordinate 30,351 of NZ_JARGCS010000022.1, forward strand.
GTCGCCTTGGGCTTGAAAACCCTGGGCATGGAGAACACCTTCTACTGGTACGTGACCGCCATGATGGCGGTGGCCTTCCTGTTCAGCCTGCGCCTGCCGAAACAGGCGGCCTACCTGCACCATGACCACTAAGGACGTTGCATGAGCAACCAACTGTTCGACGCCTACTTCACTGCCCCGGCCATGCGCGAGGTGTTCAGCGACCGTGGCCGCCTGCAGGGCATGCTCGACTTCGAGGCCGCCCTGGCGCGCGCCGAGGCCGATGCGGGGTTGGTGCCGCACAGCGCGGTGGCGGCGATCGAGGCGGCGTGCAAGGCCGAGCGCTACGACGCCCGCGCCCTGGCCGACGCCATCGCCATCGCCGGGAACTCGGCGATCCCGCTGGTCAAGGCGTTGGGCAAGGTGATCGCCAGTGGCGTGCCCGAGGCCGAGCGCTACGTGCATCTGGGCGCCACCAGCCAGGATGCGATGGACACTGGCCTGGTCCTGCAACTGCGCGATGCCTTGGGGCTGATCGACGCGGACCTGGGCAAGCTCGCCGATACCCTGGCGCGCCAGGCCTTGCAGCATGCCGACACCCCCCTGGTGGGGCGCACCTGGCTGCAACATGCCACGCCGGTGACCCTGGGCATGAAGCTGGCGGGCGTGCTCGGTGCGCTGACTCGCCACCGCCAGCGCCTCAAGGAGCTGCGCCCGCGCCTGCTGTGCCTGCAATTCGGCGGCGCTTCCGGCAGCCTCGCGGCGCTGGGCAGCAAGGCGCTGCCGGTGGCCGAGGCGCTGGCGGCGCAGTTGCAACTGAGCCTGCCCGAACAACCCTGGCACACCCAGCGCGACCGCCTGGTGGAATTCGCCTCGGTGCTGGGCCTGGTGGCCGGCAGCCTGGGCAAGTTCGGTCGTGACGTCAGCCTGCTGATGCAGACCGAGGCCGGCGAGCTGTTCGAACCCTCGGCCCCGGGCAAGGGCGGCTCCTCGACCATGCCGCACAAGCGCAACCCGGTGGGCGCGGCGGTGCTGATCGGCGCCGCCACCCGCGTGCCGGGCCTGGTCTCGACGCTGCTGGCCGCGATGCCCCAGGAGCACGAGCGCAGCCTCGGCCTGTGGCACGCCGAATGGGAAACCCTGCCCGACATCTGCTGCCTGGTCTCTGGCGCCCTGCGCCAGGCCCAACTGATCGCCGAGGGCATGGAGGTGGATGCCCCGCGCATGCGCCGCAACCTCGACCTGACCCAGGGCCTGGTGCTGGCCGAGGCGGTGAGCATCGTGCTCGCCCAGCGCCTGGGCCGCGACCGCGCCCACCACCTGCTCGAGCAATGCTGCCAGCGTGCGGTGGCCGAGCAGCGCCACCTGCGCGCGGTGCTGGGCGACGAGCCGCAGGTCACCGAACACCTCACGGGCGACGAGCTGGACCACCTGCTCGACCCCGCCCACTACCTCGGCCAGGCGCGCGTCTGGGTGGCGCGCGCCGTGGCCGATCATCAACGTTTCACTGCCTGAAGGAGACCGCTGTGGCGCAACTGCAACTGGCCGATGGTGTACTGAACTACCAACTCGATGGCCCGGCCGACGCCCCGGTGCTGGTGCTGTCCAACTCGCTGGGCACCGACCTGCGCATGTGGGACACGCAGGTGCCGCTGTGGAGCGAGCATTTCCGTGTGCTGCGCTACGACACCCGCGGCCATGGCGCCTCGTTGGTCACCCCAGGCTTCTACAACATCGAGCAACTGGGCCGCGACGTGCTGGCGCTGCTGGATGCGCTGGACATCGCCAAGGCGCACTTCGTCGGGCTGTCCATGGGCGGCTTGATCGGCCAGTGGCTGGGCATCAACGCCGGTAATCGCCTGCTCAGCCTGACCCTGTGCAACACCGGGGCGAAGATCGGCAACGACGAGGTGTGGAACACCCGCATCGACACCGTGCTCAAGGGCGGCCGCGCGGCGATGGTCGGTTTGCGCGATGCCTCGATTGCCCGCTGGTTCACCCCGGCCTTCGCCGCCGCCGAACCGGCCCAGGCCCAGCGCATCACCGAGATGCTGGCGCAGACCTCGCCCGAGGGCTATGCCGCCTGCTGCGCCGCGGTGCGCGATGCCGACTACCGCGCGCAACTGGGCCAGGTCCAGTTGCCGGCGCTGATCGTCGCCGGCACCGAGGACGCGGTGACCACCCCGGAACACGGGCGCTTCATGCAAGACGGCATCGCGGGCGCCGAGTACGTCGAGTTCCCCGCCGCGCACCTGTCCAACGTCGAGATCGGTGCGCCGTTCAGCCGCCGCGTGCTCGACTTCCTGCTGGCCCACTGAGGACACCGCGATGGATGAGAAACAACGCTACGACGCCGGCATGCAAGTGCGTCGCGCCGTGCTCGGCGATGCCCACGTGGACCGCAGCCTGGAGAAGCTCAACGACTTCAACGCTGAGTTCCAGGAAATGATCACCCGGCACGCCTGGGGCGATATTTGGACACGCCCAGGCTTGCCGCGGCACACCCGCAGCCTGATCACCATCGCCATGCTGATCGGCATGAACCGCAATGAGGAACTCAAGCTGCACCTGCGCGCCGCCGCCAACAACGGCGTGACGCGTGACGAGATCAAGGAAGTGCTGATGCAGAGCGCGATCTATTGCGGGATCCCGGCGGCGAATGCGACGTTCCACCTGGCCGAGTCGGTGTGGGATGAACTGGGGGTCGAGTCGCGTAAATAAGGGTCAGTGCCGGCCCCGCGACGAGGCCGGCACTGCCATCGCAAACCAGCCCTACACCGCTGCCTTTTTCTGCCGCAGCGCCACTGGCCCGGCATTGGCCTCCACCGCCTTCTTCAGTTCACCGCACCAGCCCATCATGAAAGCCAACTCGGCGACCACGAACAGCGGCCCGATGATCAACCCACTCAGGTCATCGACGAACGCCGGCTTGCGCCCCTCGTAATAGTGCCCAACGAACTGGATCACCCAGCCCACCACGAAGGCGCCCAGGCCCGCGCTCAACCACAGCCCGGTAGCCTGCACCGCGAGCATCTGCCCGGCCCACAGGCACAGCCCCAGCAGCACGCCCATCACCAAGCCGAAGCGCAGGTCCAGGCGCAGGTAGAACCACACCGACCAGGCCGCCAGCAGCAAGGCCGGCGACAACCAGATACCCGCCACCTCCCAGCCAGGGCGCGACAGCAGGATGCTCACCGCCAGCACGATCAGCGGGATGCCGATGAAGTGGCTGTGGATATTGCGCGGGTCGCGGTGATACGCCGCGTATTGACTCAGGTGATCGACGAGGTTTTTCATTGTTGTTCCTCCAACCGGGGTAGGCGCAGCTTGCCCCGTCCATCCGCCGTCGTCTGTCGCCTGGCCGACAGAGTCCGCCCAGCGAGGTTTCATGGACAACCCGAGCGCCTGGCGCGCCCAACTGCTGCACGGCCAGTGGTTCAAGCAGTTGCCCGTTTCCATTCAGGATAGCCTGCTGGCGTTGGCCCGGCCGCGCGAGCTGGCGGCCGGGCAGTGCCTGTTCCAGCGTGGCGACCCACCGTGCGGCCTGTATGCGGTGCTGGCCGGCGCCATGCGTGTGGGCGCGGTGAGCAGCGATGGCAAGGAGGCGCTGCTGACCCTGGTGGAGTCGCCGTACTGGTTCGGCGAGATCAGCCTGTTCGATGGCCAGCCGCGCACCCACGATGCCTTCGCCGAAGGCGCCACGCAGTTGCTGTGGGTTCCCCAGGCGGGCCTGCTCGATTGGCTTGAGCGCCACCCCCGGCACTGGCGCGACCTGGCCCTGCTGATGAGCCACAAGCTGCGCTGGGTGTTCGTCGCCCTGGAGCAGCAGCACTTGCTGGCGGCCGCGCCGCGCTTGGCCCACCGCCTGTTGCAGATCGCCGAGGGCTATGGCGAGCGCGACGTGCCGCAATGGCGCTTGCAAGTGTCGCAGGAGCAGTTGGCGCTGATGCTGTCGCTGTCGCGCCAGACCATCAACCAGATCCTCAGGAGCCTTGAGCAGGCGGGCGTTGTGCGGTTGGGCTACGGCGAGGTGCTGATCCTCGATGCGCCACGCCTGCGGCAGATGGCCGGGCATCCAGGTTGACCAGGGTGTCGATCATCGCCCGGGCGGCGGGCGAGAGCCGGTAGCCGGCGCGGCTGACCACCCCGCAGCGCACGCTCAGCACTTCCAGGCCCGGTGGCAGGTTGCGCCAGTGCAGGCGCACCAGGTTGCCGGCGGCGAGGTCCTCGGCCACCGCCTCCTCGCTGGCATTGCCGATCGCGTCGCTGCTCAGCACCACGCTGCGCAGCACGGCCAGGTGCTCGGTCTGCAAGTGCGGGGTGAAGTCGCTGCGCCCGCTGAGGTTGGCCAGGCGCTTGCGCACCCCGGGGGTGAGCAGGGCGCTGGCCAGCGGGTAGGCGAACAGGTCGTTGGTCGACAGGCTGTCCTTGCCCAGCAACGGGTGGCCGGGGCGGCAGAAGAACAGGCCCGGGCGTGGGTTCAAGGGTTCGGTGTGGAAGTTCGGGTCGGCCTCGAACGGGCGCACGTCGTCGACGAAGAATTCGATCTGCTCGCGGCGCAGGGCCTGGCCCAGGCGTTCGGCATTGTCCACCAGCAGCGCGGTGCGGATGCCTGGGTGGTGCTCGATGAAGTGCCGCAGCGCCTCGGGCACCAGGCGCACGGCCAGGGCCGGGCCGCTGCCGAAGTGCAGCTCGCCGGCGTCGAGCTTGGTCATCTGCAAGACGTCGTTACTCAGTTGCGCGGCGCCTTGCACCAGGCGGCGGGCGTGTTGCAGCACTACCTGGCCTTCGGGAGTGGGTTGCAGGGCCTTGCTGGCGCGGTCGACCAGGGCGCAGCCCAGCTCCTGCTCCAGGCCCTGGATGGCACGGCTGAAGGCGGGTTGGGTGATGCCCATGGCCTCGGCGGCGCGGACGAAGCTGCGGTACTCGGTGAGGGCGATGAAGTAGCGCAGTTGGCGAAGGTCCATGGCGAGGCTCTGCGGCGGGCGTTGAGGTGTCGTTTTTAGTCTTTGTTACATATTCCGTCAACGTTGGATTTGTTAGGTTGTTAGGTGATTTTGTTATTTGTTGTCGGGGCAGGCGCCATCGCGGGGCAAGTCGGATCGCCGCACCGTCGCTCCTACAGAGGTAGCGCTGTTCTTTGCAGGAGCGGCGGTGCGTCGATCCGACTTGCCCCGCGATGGGTTCACAGCAGATTCAACGGGTAACTCACGATCAACCGGTTCTCATCGAACGAGTTGCTGTTGAAGTCCCGCCGCATCGTGGAATTGCGCCACTTCAGCGACAGGTCCTTGAACGTGCCGGACTGCACCACGTAGGCCAGCTCCGTCTCGCGCGCCCATTCCTTGCCATCGGTGACCGTGCCCACATGGGCATCCTCGCCCTTGATGTAGCGGTTCATCAGGGTCAGCCCCGGCACCCCGACGGTGGTGAAGTTGAAGTCGTGGCGCAGTTGCCAGGAGCGTTCCTTGGCGTTGTCGAAACTGGCGTTGTAGCTGTCGTTGGCCAAGGTGCCGCCGCTGGTGCCGTTGACCCGCATCCACTCGTCGTCGCCGCTGACCTTCTGCAGGCCGACATAGAACGTATGGCCCTTGTAGCGCGCCGAAAGCATCGCCGAGGCAGTGCGGTTGTCGAGCTTGCCAGCGCGTTCGGCGCCGTCTTCCTTGCCGAGGAAATAGCCCAGGTTGGCGCCCAGGGTCCAGTCGCCCAGGGGCTGGCTGTGCACCAGGTTCAGGTACTGCTGGCGGTAGATGTCCTTGAGCTGGGCATCCCATAGGCCGATCAGCGTGCGCTTGTCGTTGAAGCTGTACTCGCCGCCCGCGAAGTTGAAGCGGTCGGAGGTGAAGGCCGGGCGGCCGAACAGCGACATGTCTTCCATGCTCGCGTCGTTGCGCGGGCTGTTGCCGCGGAACTGGCCGGCATACAGGGTCAGGCCGTCGATCTCCTTGGAGGTGAGCTGGCCGCCGCGGAAGGTCTGCGGCAGCGAGCGGCCGTCGTCCGAACGCAGGATCGGCAGCACCGGCATCCACTCGCCGACCTTGAGCTCGGTCTGCGACAGCTTGGCCTTGAACGCCACGCCCAGGCGGCCGAAGTCGTCGGCCGGGCGACCGTCGTCGTGCACCGGCAGCAGGTGGGTGCCGGCGGTGCCTTTGCCGCCGTCGAGCTTGAGCGAGTACAGGCCGAGCACGTCGACACCGAAGCCGACGGTGCCCTGGGTGAAGCCGGAGCGGGCGTCGAGGATGAAGCTCTGGGTCCATTCCTCGGCCTTGCCCTGGGGCCTGGCGGGGTCGACGAAGTTGCGGTTGATGTAGAAGTTGCGCAGGTTGAGGGAAGCCTTGGCGTCGTCCAGGAAGCCACCGTCGGCGGCGAGGGCGGGCAGGGCGCAGGCGAGGGCCAACAGCCCGGGAAGGAGCTGGCGTGCGGGTTGCAAAGTGCTCATCTGTCGTGGATCTCTTGTTTTTATGGGCGAGTCGGTGCGCTGCAGGGTGCGGGCCTGCAGGTCGACGCTTTTTGGGGGATGAACTGTGCAACGTTGCGGGAGCGATGGTGCGCGGAAGGGTGGTGGGGTGGCAATTCGTTGCAAGCGGTTACGGGCGATAATCGAACGCAATGTTCCGGGTGGTTAATTGGCTGTCGCTGATGCCCCTATCGCGGGGCATCGGCGACACCACAAAAACAAAAAGCCCACCGCAAAGGGTGGGCTCGATGCTGCTGCCAGGCCAATCAGCCTTTCGGTGTGGCCACCGACGCCTGCTGGTTGGTTTGCTCGTACCAGCCACCCCCGAGCGCCTTGTACAGGTTGACCTCGCTGGTCAGCTGCGACAGGCGGTCGCTGATCAGTGCCTGCTGGGCGCTGAACAGGTTGCGCTGGGCATCGAGGAAGGTCAGGTTGCTGTCGATGCCGATACGGTAGCGGCGCTCGGCCAGGCGGTAGTAGTCCTGGTTGGCGGCCACCAGGTCGCGCTGGGCCTGCAACTGCTCTTCGAAGGTCTTGCGCGCGGCCAGGCCATCGGAGACTTCCTGGAAGGCGGTCTGGATGCTCTTCTCGTACTTGGCGACGTTGATGTCCTTCTGGATCTTCGAGTAGTCCAGGCTGGCCTTCAGGCTGCCGGCGTTGAAGATCGGCAGGTTGATCTGCGGTTGGAACAGCCAGGTGCCGGAACCGCCCTTGAACAACCCGTCCATGTCCGGGCTCAGGGTACCGGCGTTGGCGGTCAGGCTGATGCTCGGGAAGAACGCCGCACGCGCCGCGCCGATGTTGGCGTTGGCGGCCTTGAGCAGATGCTCGGCTTCCTGGATGTCCGGGCGCCGCTGCAGCAGGTCGGACGGCAGGCCCGCCGGCACTTCGGCCAACTGGTCGGCGTCGAGCTTCAACGGTGCCGGCAGGTCGCCTGGCACACCAGTGCCGAGCAGCACGGTCAGGCTGTTGAGGTCTTGCGCGACCAGGCGCTGGTACTGCGACAGCTTGACCCGCGCGCCTTCGACGGCGGTGCGCGCCTGGCTCAGGTCCAGCGCCGAGGCCACGCCGACCTCGTTGCTGCGGCGGGTCAGGTTGTAGCTTTCCTCATAGGTCTTGAGGGTCTCTTCGGTCAGCTTCAGCAGCGCCTGGTCGGCCTGCCAGGTGTAGTAGGCGTTGGCCACGCTGGCCACCAGGCTGATCTGCGTCGAGCGACGCGCCTGCTCGCTGGAGAGGTAGGTCTCCAGGGCTTGCTGGGTCAGGCTGCGCACGCGACCGAACAGGTCCAGCTCATAGGCGCTGACGCCCAGGGTCGCCGAGTACTGGCTGGTGATGGTCGACTCACCGGTCTGCGACAGGTTGCCCGGCACTCGCTGGCGGCTGCCGCTGCCGTTGGCCGAAACGGCCGGGAGCAGGTCGGCGCGCTGGATGCGGTACTGCGCGCGGTAGGCGTCGATGTTCAACGCGGCGACGCGCAGGTCGCGGTTGTTCACCAGCGAGGTCTGGATCAGCTTCTGCAGCGCCGGGTCGTGGAAGAACTGGCGCCAGCCCTGCTCGGCGGCGGCCACGTCGGCCGACTCGGTCGGCGAGTACGCAGGGCCCTGCGGCCACTGCGCGGCCACCGGGGCTTCGGGGGCCTGGTAGTCGGGAATCAGCGAGCAGCCGCCGAGGATGAACGCGGTTACCGCAAGGGACAACAAAGACTTGGTCATTGCCCAGCCTCATAACGTGGAGTTTCAGGGGTGGCGTCGGCTTTCGGCTCTTTGCTGCCGAACAGCGACGACACTGCGACGAAGAACAGCGGTACCCAGAAGATGGCCAGCACGGTGGCGCTGATCATACCGCCGATCACGCCGGTGCCAATGGCGTGTTGGCTGCCGGCGCCCGCGCCGCTGGCGATGGTCAACGGTACAACGCCGAGGATGAATGCCAGCGAGGTCATGATGATTGGGCGCAAACGCATGCGGCAGGCTTCGATCGCCGCGTCGTACAGGCTGCGGCCCTGCTCGTGCAGTTCCTTGGCGAATTCGACGATCAGGATCGCGTTCTTCGCCGCCAGGCCGATGGTGGTCAGCAGGCCGACCAGGAAGTACACGTCATTGGACAGCCCGCGCAGGCTGGTGGCGACCAGCGCACCGATGATCCCCAGCGGCACCACCAGCACCACGGCGATCGGGATCGACCAGCTTTCGTACAGCGCTGCCAGGCAGAGGAACACGAACAGCACCGAAAGGGCGAACAACGCCGGCATCTGCGAGCCGGAGAGTTTTTCCTCGTAGGACATGCCGGTCCAGGAGTAGCCGATGCCCGACGGCAGCTCGCCGGCGATGCGCTCGACCTCGGCCATGGCCTCGCCGGTGCTGTACCCCGGTGCCGGGGTGCCGAGGATTTCGACCGCCTCGACGCCGTTGTAGCGCGACAGTTTCGGCGAGCCGTAGCTCCATTCGCCCTTGGCGAAGGAGGAGAACGGCACCATCTCGCCCGCGCCGTTGCGCACGTACCACTTCTGCAGGTCTTCCGGGCTCATCCGGGCGCTGGGTTGCCCCTGGATGTACACCTTCTTGACCCGGCCACGGTCGATGAAGTCGTTGACGTAGCTGCCGCCGAGGGCGATCGACAGGGTGTTGTTGATGTCCGCGATGGTCACGCCCAGGGCGCTGGCGCGTTCATCGTCGATGGTCAGCAGGTACTGCGGCTCGTCGTTCAGGCCGTTCGGGCGCACCGCGCTGAGGATCTTGCTCTGCGAGGCCTTGGCCAGGAACTGGTTGCGCGCTTCCATCAGCTTGGCATGGCCAACCCCGGCGCGGTCCTGGAGGAACACGTCGAAGCCGGTGGCGTTGCCCAACTCCAGCACAGCGGGCGGGGCGAAGGCGAACACCATTGCGTCGCGGAAGCTGAAGAAGTGCATCTGCGCGCGCTGGGCGAGGGCGAACACGCTGTTCTCCTTCGAGCGCTCGCCCCATGGCTTGAGCATGATGAACGCCATGCCCGAGCTCTGGCCGCGACCGGCGAAGTTGAAGCCGTTGACGGTGAACACCGAGGCGACGGTGTCGGCTTCGTCCTTGAGCAGGTACTCGCGCATCTGGTCGACCACCGCCTGGGTGCGTTCGGCACTGGAGCCGGCCGGCGTCTGCACCTGGGCGAACAGCACGCCCTGGTCTTCCTCGGGCAGGAACGCGGTGGGGATGCGGGCGAACAGCCAGATCATGCCGAGCACGATCAGCGCATAGGCCAGCAGGAACGGCACTTTGTTGCGCAGAATGGTGCCGACGCTGCGCTCGTAGCCTTGCACGCTGCGGTCGAAGTTGCGGTTGAACCAGCCGAAGAAGCCGCGCTTGGCCACATGGTGCTCGCCCTTCTTCAGCGGCTTGAGCATGGTCGCGCACAGGGCAGGGGTGAAGATCAGCGCCACCAGCACCGACAGGCCCATGGCCGAGACGATGGTGATGGAGAACTGCCGGTAGATCACGCCGGTGGAGCCGCCGAAGAAGGCCATCGGCAGCAGTACCGCCGAGAGCACCAGGGCGATACCCACCAGGGCGCCCTGGATCTGCCCCATCGAACGCTTGGTCGCCTCCTTGGGCGGCAAGCCTTCCTCGGACATCACCCGCTCGACGTTCTCCACCACGACGATGGCATCGTCCACCAACAGGCCGATGGCCAGGACCATGGCGAACATGGTCAGGGTGTTGATGCTGAAGCCGGCGGCGGCGAGGATGCCGAAGGTGCCGAGCAACACCACCGGTACGGTCATGGTGGTGATGATGGTGGCGCGGAAGTTCTGCAGGAACAGGTACATCACCAGGAACACCAGCACCACCGCCTCGATTAGGGTGTGGATCACGCCGGTGATCGATTCGGTGACCACGGGGGTGGTGTCATACGGGAACACGGCCTTCACGCCTGGCGGGAAGAACGGCTCCAGGTCGCTGATGGTCTTGCGCAACGCCTTGGCGGTGTCCAGGGCGTTGGCCCCGGTGGCCAGCTTGACCGCCAGGCCCGATGCCGGCTTGCCGTTGAACTGCGCGCTGACCGCGTAGTTCTCACCGCCCAGGGCCACGGTGGCGACGTCGCCCAGGCGCACCTGGGAGCCGTCGTTGTTGACCTTGAGCAGGATCTTCTCGAACTGCTCGGCGGTCTGCAGGCGCACCTTGCCGATGATCGTGGCGTTGAGCTGGTTGCCCGGCAGCGCAGGCAGGCCACCGAGCTGGCCGGACGATACCTGGATGTTCTGCGCCGAGACCGCGGTGCGCACGTCCACCGGGGTCAGCTGGAATTTGTTCAGCTTGGCCGGGTCGAGCCAGATACGCATGGCGTACTGCGCGCCGAACACCTGGAAGTCACCCACGCCTGCGGTCCGCGAGATCGGGTCCTGCATGTTGGAGACGATGTAGTTGGCCAGGTCGTCCTTGGTCATGCTGCCGTCTTCGGACACCAGGCCGATCACCAGCAGGAAGTTCTTCACGGCCTTGGTGACGCGGATACCCTGCTGCTGCACTTCCTGCGGCAGCAACGGGGTGGCCAGGTTCAGCTTGTTCTGCACCTGCACCTGCGCGGTGTCGGGGTTGGTGCCTTGCTCGAAGGTGGCGGTGATGGTCATGCTGCCGTCGGAGTTGCTTTCCGACGACACGTAACGCAGGTTGTCGATACCGTTGAGCTGTTGCTCGATGACCTGCACCACGGTGTCCTGCACGGTCTGCGCCGAGGCGCCCGGGTAGGTCACGGCGATGGCGATGGCCGGTGGCGCGATGCTCGGGTACTGGTTGATCGGCAGCTTCAGGATCGACAAGGCGCCGACCAGCATGATCACCAAGGCGATCACCCAGGCGAAGATCGGGCGATCGATAAAGAACTTCGACATGGTTTACTCCGCTTTGGCGTCTGCTTTCGCTGCGTTGGCCTGGGCCGGGCCGGCCGGCTTCTTGACGTTGGTGGCTTCGCCGACCTTGACCTCGACGCCGGGGCGCACGAATTGCAGCCCTTCGGTGATCAGGCGGTCGCCCGTGTTGAGGCCTTCCTCGATCAACCAGTCGCTGCCCAGGGTGCGGCTGGCCTTGAGCTGGCGCAGTTCGACCTTGTTCTCCTGGTTGACCACCAGCGCGGTCGGCGCGCCCTTGAGGTCGCGGGTGACCCCTTGCTGTGGCGCCAGGATGGCGTTGGCAGCGACCCCGGCCTGCAGGCGGGCATGCACGAACATGCCGGGCAGCAGGGTGTGGTCGGGGTTGGGGAAGACGGCGCGCAGGGTCACCGAACCGGTGGTCTCGTCGACCGCGACTTCGGAGAACTCCAGCTTGCCTTCCTGCTTGAACAGGCTGCCGTCCTCAAGCACCAGTTGCACCTTGGCGGCGTTGTCGCCGGCTTTCTGCAACTGACCGCTTTCCAGGCTGCGGCGCAGTTTGAGCAGCTCGGCGGTGGACTGGGTGACGTCGACGTAGATCGGGTCGAGCTGCTGGATGGTCGCCATGGCGTTGGTCTGGCCATTGCTCACCAGCGCGCCTTCGGTCACCGTGGAACGGCCGATACGGCCACTGATCGGCGCCAGCACCTTGGTGTAGCGCAGGTCGATCTGCGCGCTCTTGAGGGAGGCGTCGGCCTGCAATCGTTTGGCATTGGCGTCGTCGTATTCCTGCTTGGACACCGCCTGCTCGTCGATCAACTGCTTGTAGCGTTCGGCCAGCGAGCGGGTGGCTTGCAGGTTGGCCTGGGCGTTGGCCAGGTTGGCCTCGTAGACGGCGGGATCGATCTGGTAGAGCTGCTGCCCTTCCTTGACGTCGCTGCCTTCCTTGAACAGGCGCTTGAGAATGATGCCGTTGACCTGCGGGCGGACCTCGGCGACGCGGAAGGCGCTGGTGCGCCCCGGCAGTTCCGAGGTCAGGGTGAAGGCTTGCGGCTGAAGGGTCACCACGCCGACCAGAGGAGCCTGCGCCGCTGGCGCTGCTTCTTCTTTCTTGCAGCCACTGAGCAGGGTTGCCAGGGCGACGGCGGAAACCAGGGCGGTTACGGCTGGCTTGAATTGCATGAGGATCCTCGGGTCGCTGGAGCGGGGGAGCTCAAGAATAGTGGAAGAGTATTGTCGGAAAGTGGTTATCGGGTGGATAAGTAGGATGCTAAGGAATATACTTACATTCATGGTTGTTTGTAAATAGCCGGTGGTGGTACCTGGCTACTACCCCATAACGTGATTAATCCCCGGGAGACGCCCTGCAGAGGCGACCCCGGCCCGATACCCGTGCGCTCGAGGCGCCGGGCCCAAATGAGGTTGAGCTGCCATGGTCCGTCGTACCAAAGAGGAAGCCCAGGAAACCCGCGCGCAGATCATCGAGGCGGCGGAAAAGGCTTTCTACAAGCGCGGGGTTGCGCGAACCACGTTGGCCGATATCGCCGAGTTGGCGGGCGTGACCCGAGGGGCCATCTATTGGCATTTCAGCAACAAGGCCGACTTGGTGCAGGCGCTGCTGGACAGCCTGCACGAGACCCATGACCACCTGGCACGGGCCAGCGAGAGCGAGGACGAACTCGACCCGCTCGGCTGCATGCGCAAGCTGCTGTTGCAAGTGTTCAGCGAGCTGGTGCTCGACGCCAGGACCCGGCGTATCAATGAAATCCTGCATCACAAGTGCGAGTTCACCGATGACATGTGTGAGATCCGCCAGCAGCGCCAGGGGGCGATCGTAGAGTGCCACGAGGGCATCGCTCGCGCCTTGGGCAACGCCGTGCGCCGTGGCCAGCTGCCCACCGACCTGGATGTCGAGCGGGCGGCGATCGCCATGTTCGCCTACGTCGATGGCTTGATCGGGCGTTGGCTGCTGCTGCCGGACAGTTTCGACCTGCTGGGTGGTGCCGAACACTGGGTCGACACCGGGCTGGATATGCTGCGCCTGAGCCCTGCCTTGCGCAAATGACACTTTGTTAAGGATTGTGAGGAACTGTTTACCGATGTTGTAGGACCCTTCGCGGGCTTGCCCCGCGATGGGACCCACCGCGTACTCTCCCCCTCAATGCCCCCGCAACTGCCGATCCGGCAACGCCAGCGCCGCCAGCAACCCCACCCCCGCCGCCCCCGCGCTGGCCAGCAGCAAGACCTTGAACGTCTCCAGCAGATGCCCCTGGGTCACCAGGTCGACCTCGCCGGCTTTCAGGCTCCCCAGCAGCGGATCGCCGACCAGTTCCAGCCCACCCTGGTGCAGCAGCGCCAGCAACAAGCTGGACATGCATGCCACGCCCATCGCCCCGCCCAGCGAGCGGAACAGGTTGGTGGTGCTGGTGGCCACGCCGATGTCGCGCATCTGCACCGCATTCTGCGTGCCCACCAGCGAAGTGGGGAACTGCAACCCACAGGCGATGCCGGTGAGCAGCATGAACAGCGCGCTGAGCAGTGCCGACTGCGGCGGCGTCAGCGCCATGCCGACGATGGCCAGCGGCATCAGTACGGCGCCGGTGAGAATCTGCGGTTTGTAGCGGCCGCTGAAGGTGGTCAGGCGTCCGGCGCTGAACGCACCCATCGGTAGCCCCATGACCAGCGGCAGCAGGTGCAGGGCGGCACTGTCGGCGCCGGCCCCGGTGATGCTCTGATAGCGCAGGGGCATGAGCATGGTCAGCGAGATCGCTTGGAAACTGGCCGAGAAGATCACCGCCCAGCACAGCACCGCGACGCGGTTGCCGAACAACTTGAGCGGCAGCAGCGGCTCTTCGCAGCGGCGCTCATGAGCAACGAACAAGGCCAGGCCCAGCAGCGCGCAGGCGAACAGCGCCAGCACGGGCGGCGCCAGCCAGGCGTGGCCCTGGCCGACCAGGGTAACGCCCAGCAGCAGGCTGCCCAGGCCGAGGATCAGCAGCAGGGCGCCGAGGTAGTCGACGCGGGCCTCACGGCGCGTCACCGGCATGCCGATCAGCGCTCGGCGGATCACCCACCAGGCCAATATGCCCAGCGGCAGGTTGATCCAGAACACCCAGCGCCAGGACAGGTATTCGGTCAACCACCCACCCAGCACAGGCCCGGCAACGCTGGCCAGCGCGTACATGCTGCTGAAGTAGCCCTGGTAGCGGCCGCGCTCGCGCGGCGGGATGAAGTCGCCGATGATCGCCTGGCTCACCGACACCATGCCGCCGGCGCCAATGCCCTGCAGCACCCTCGCCAGCACCAGTTGCTCCATGTTCTGGGCCAGGGCGCAGAATATCGAGGCCAGGGTGAACAGGGCAGTACCGGTGAGGATCATGCGCCGGCGCCCATACAGGTCGCCGAGCTTGCCGTAGATCGGCACGGCCACGGTCATCGCGACCATGTAGCCGGAGATGACCCAGGCGAGCAGGCCGACATCGTTGAACTGGGCGGAGATCGCCGGCAAGGAGACGGCGACGATGGTCTGGTCCAGCGCTCCGAGAAGAATCGCCAGCATCAGCGCGCTGAGCACGCTGCGCAAGACGGCGGGGGGAAGGGCGGCGGTCACGGCGGGGGCACCTTGTTGTCAGGGTGGTGGCGGGGTGTTTGTGCCGACGCGATCGCGGGGCAAGCCCGCTCCTGCAGGGACGGTGGTGAACCTGTGGGGCTTGCCCGCGATGAAGGCGACACAAATTGTAACCTGATTTAGGTAGCTTCCTATGTACTATCTGCATCCCCTATGCACGATCGGCATTGGCGCTTTCATCCGGTAGCGCATGGCCGCGTGATATCGTTGCAGTACCGCAGCCGCCCAAACCCGCGATATTGCACTGCTTTGGTGCATTTTCAGCGCAGGGTTTCCGTGCCGCTGCTCCCCACGCGTTCTATTCCTCTGCCTGCATGTCGAGCATGACCGCCCTGATGGCGACGGTTGGAAACAGATCAGGTAGACCCGACCCGGGGTCGATAGTCAGACAGTTCAACATTTCATTTTTCATGCGGAGTGATCATGCCCAAGGCTTCCCACCACGATCTGCGTTTTGCCTTCCGCGAGCTGCTCGCGTCAGGCTCGTGCTATCACACCGCCTCGGTTTTCGACCCCATGTCGGCACGCATTGCCGCAGACCTTGGTTTTGAGGTCGGCATCCTCGGTGGTTCGGTCGCTTCGCTGCAGGTGCTGGCGGCTCCTGACTTCGCCTTGATCAGCCTCAGCGAGTTCGTCGAGCAGGCCACCCGCATCGGTCGTGTGGCCCAACTGCCGGTGATCGCCGACGCCGACCATGGCTATGGCAATGCGCTCAACGTGATGCGCACGGTGATCGAGCTGGAGCGCGCCGGTGTGGCCGCATTGACCCTCGAAGACACCCTGCTGCCCGCGCAGTTCGGCCGCAAGTCCACCGACCTGATTCCGGTCGAGGAGGGCGTCGGCAAGATTCGCGCGGCCCTCGAGGCGCGGGTCGACTCAGCGTTGTCGATCATCGCCCGGACCAATGCTGGCGTGCTGACCACCGAGGAAATCATCGTCCGCACCCAGAGCTACCAGAAGGCCGGTGCCGACGGTATCTGCATGGTCGGGGTGAAGGATTTCGAGCAACTGGAGCAGATCGCCGAGCACCTGAGCGTGCCGCTGATGCTGGTCAGCTACGGCAACCCGAACCTGCGCGACGACGCGCGCCTGGCGCGCCTGGGCGTGCGCATCGTGGTCGACGGTCACGCCGCCTATTTCGCCGCGATCAAGGCGACCTACGACTGCCTGCGCCTGCAGCGTGGCGAGCAGAACAAATCCGAGAACCTCAGCGCCACCGAGCTCTCGCACACCTACACCCAGCCTGAGGACTACATCCGCTGGGCCAAGGAATACATGAGCGTCGAGGAGTGAGCGGCACGCGCCGCTGACTTACCTGAGGGCGCTCAAGGTCGCGGTGTGAGGCACGCAATGCTCGTGCACGCATGTGGCCGAGGCATTGGGTTGGTTGCGCAGCAGCTCGACGCGCCAGCAGGCCGACCCGTACAGGCCAGCCACGGCGAGCAGGCCTACGACGATCAGGCAACGGCGGGACTTGATGCCCATGGTGCTTACCTCCTGCTATTGCAACAGGTTGTGTCGTAAGCATAGGCGAGGTTTCAGGGCCGTGTTGCCTGAACGCACGCGCTCCTACAGGGGGTGCAGGTCTCGGTCCCACGCCGGCTCATCACTGAACCGCTGCGCGAGGAAATCCAGCATGCTGCGCAGTGTCGCCGGCATGTGCTTGCGCGAGGTGTAAACCGCGTTCAGCCTCAGTTCCCGTGGCCGTGCATCGGGCAGCACGCGCACCAGCTCGCCACTGCGCAACGCCTGGGCCGCCGAATAGGTCGGCAACATGGCGATACCGGCTCCGGCGATGGCGGCCTTCTGCAAGGTCATGGCCTCGTTGGCGCTGATGTTGCCCTGCACCGGCACCGCCACCGACTGCCCGTTCACCTCGAAATGCCAAAGGCTGTGCCCGAAATAGGCATGGGTCAGGCAGTTGTGCGCGCTCAGTTCCTCTACCTGCGTCGGCATGCCCCGCTCCTGCAAATAGGCCGGTGCGGCGCAGATGACCGAACGGCATACGCTCAAGCGTCGGGCGATCAGATTCGGGTCCAGGTCGTTGCTGGTGCGGATCGCCAGGTCGATGCGTTCGTCCACCAGGTTGACCGTGCGATCAAGCATCTGCAGCTCCACCTTCACGCCTGGGTAACGCTGCACGTAGTCGGCCACGGCATCCACCAACTGCGCCTGGCCGAACGAGGTGCTGACGCTGATGCGCAGTTCGCCGCGCGGGGCGTCGTCGGGGTGGCGCACGGCGGTTTGCAGGTCGCCAGCCAAATCCAGGAGCTGGCGGCAGCGGGGCAAGGTTTCCTGGCCGGCGGCGGTCAAACTCAGCTTGCGCGTGGTGCGCTGCATCAGGCGTGCCCCGACCCACTCCTCGAGCTCGGCCAGGTAGCGTGAGATCACAGGGCGTGACATTTCCAGGTGATCCGCCGCCGCTGATTGGCTGCCGAGGTCGACGACGGTGACGAACACGCGCATGGCGTTCAGACGGTCCATGATTTGCCCGATTTCAGAAACAAACTATGTTCAAGCATCGCATTTTTTGTGACGGATCGGGCAACTAAGCTGTGTTCCATCTTTCCGCTCACAGGACCTTGCGATGTCGATCCTCACCCCCTTGCGCGGCGTGCTGCTGGCCTGCGCCGCCTTGGCCGGCCAGGCCCTGGCCGCCGCGCCGCTGCAACTGGATGTCTACAACCCCGGACAGGACGCGCTGTTCCCGGTCAGTTCAGTGATCGTCAGCGGCGAGCGCGACGCGGTGCTGGTCGACGCCCAGTTCGGCAAGGCCCAGGCCGAGCAGGTGGCCGAGCGCCTGCGCGCCAGCGGCAAGCGCCTGACCACCATTTACATCAGCCATGGCGACCCGGACTACTACTTCGGCCTGGACACCCTGACCCGCGCTTTTCCCCAGGCCAAGGTGGTCGCTTCGGCCGCCACCGTGGCGCACATCCGCCAGACCATGGATGCCAAGCTTGCCTACTGGGGCCCGAAAATGGGCGCCGACAAACCCGTCAGGCTCATCGTGCCGCAGGTGCTGGACGGCAATCGCCTCGAACTCGAAGGCCAGGCGCTGGAGGTCATCGGCCTGGACGGCCCGCAGCCGGACCGCAGTTTCGTGTGGATCCCGACGATCAAGGCGGTGGTCGGTGGCGTGGTGGTGTCCGAGCATATCCACGTGTGGATGGCCGACACCCAGTCGCCTCAATCCCACGCCGACTGGCTCGGCACCTTGGCCCGCATCGAGCAACTCGGCCCGCGCACGGTGGTCCCCGGCCACTACCTGGGCCAGCCCAGCCGCTCGTTGGACGCGGTGCGCTTCACCGCCGACTACATCCGCGCCTTCGACGCCGAAACGGCCAAGGCCGCTGACGCTGCCGCGCTGGTGGCGGCGATGAACAAGCGCTACCCCGGCCTGGCCGAGCAAAGCTCGCTGGAACTTGGCGCCAAGGTCGCCAAGGGCGAAATGAAGTGGTAACCCCTTTTCAACCCTGATGGAGTGTTTCCCATGAGCAAGATCGCAATCATCGGCGCAACGGGCCGCGCAGGCAGCCAACTGCTGGAAGAGGCCCTGCGCCGTGGACACGAGGTGGTCGCCATCGCCCGTGATCCGTCGACGTTGCAAGGGCGCGCGGGTGTCACGGTCAAGGCGCTGGATGCCAACGATGCTGCCGCGTTGCAGGCGGCGGTCAGTGGCGTGGACGCGGTGCTGAGCGCGGCGCATTTCTCCACCCTTGAGCCCCAGGCGGTGATCGCGCCGCTCAAGCGTGCCGGGGTCGAGCGCCTGCTGGTGGTGGGCGGGGCCGGTAGCCTGCTGTTGCCGTCGGGGCAGCGGGTGATCGACAGCCCGGATTTCCCCGAGGCGTACAAGGCCGAGGCCAACGGTGGGGTGCGGTTTCTCGAGGCACTGCGCCAGGAGGCGGAGCTGGACTGGACGTTCCTGTCGCCGTCGGCGGAGTTCGTCGAAGGGCAGCGCAGCGGGCAGTACCGGGTGGGGCAGGACCATCTGCTGATCGGGGGGGACGGCAAGAGCTGGATCACCTTTGCCGATTACGCCATCGCGTTGATCGACGAACTGGAGAAGCCGGCGCATTCGCGTCAGCGGTTCACCGTCGGGTATTGAGGCGTCTGCATCGCGGGGCACGCCCGCTCCTACAGGGGGCGGGTGCTCACTGCCGACCTTGTTCTTCCAGCCACGTCAGCAACGCCACCAACCCCGCAGGCATCGCCTTCGATGGGCTGACCAGGTAATACCCCTTGCCGGTCATCACCTTCAACCCGAACGGCATGCACAACCGGCCACTGCGCAAGTCATCGCCGATCAGCGCCCAGTCGCCGATCGCCACCCCGGTGCCCTGGGAGGCCATGGCCATCGCCATGTCCAAGGTCTCGAAATGCTGCTTCGGCCCGTGCGGCTCGAACCCCGCGCCCGCCGCCTGCAGCCACAGCTGCCAGTCGCGCTCGTCACGCGAGGGGTGCAGCAGCATGTGCCGCTCCAGGTCTTCCAAGCGCTGCAACGGTACGCGACCGTCGAGCAGGGCGGGGGCGCACACCGGCGTCAGTTGCTCGTCGAACAGCTTGCGCACCTGCAAGCCGTGGTTCGGAGCGCTGCCGTAGACCACCGCCGCGTCGAAGCCTTCATGGCGGAAGTCCACCCCGTGCTGCACGGTGGTGGTCAGCTCCACTGGCACGTCCGGGTGTAGCGCTTGCCACTCCATCAGCCGTGGCAGCAGCCAGCGCATCACGCAGGTCGGCGCCTTGAGCTGCAAGGTGGCGCTGCGCCCGCCGACCTCGCGAACGCCTTGTTCGATCAGGCCGAACACTTGCTGCACCCGGGGCAGCCAGTCCTGGCCCTCGCGGGTCAGGCTCAGGCCGCGCGCCTGGCGCTGGAACAGGGCGTAGCCCAGGTGCTCCTCCAACCCGGCGATCTGCCGGCTGACCGCGCCCTGGGTGAGGTGCAGCTGTTGCGCCGCGCGGGTGAAGTTGCAGTGCTGGGCAGTGACCAGGAAGGTATGCAGGGCGGGCAGGGGCGGGAGTCGTTTCATCGCGGCGAGCCATGATCTGGAGACATGGCTAGTATGTGTTTTTTTGCATTGTGGCGGTAGCGGCGCCTTGGGTCCAATGAGCACTGATTTCAACAAGAATCAGGGTGAAGACGATGGCAACCTGTGGCGAAGTACTGGTCAAACTCCTCGAAGGCTATGGCGTGGACCATGTCTTCGGAATTCCCGGTGTGCATACCGTGGAGCTCTATCGCGGCTTGGCGGGCTCGTCGATCCGCCACGTCACCCCGCGCCACGAGCAGGGCGCTGGCTTCATGGCCGACGGTTATGCGCGTACCCGTGGCAAACCGGGGGTGTGCTTCATCATCACCGGCCCCGGCATGACCAACATCACCACCGCGATGGGCCAGGCCTATGCCGACTCGATCCCGATGCTGGTGATTTCCAGCGTGCAGTCGCGCGAGGCGCTGGGCGGTGGCCGTGGCAAGTTGCACGAGTTGCCTAACCAGTCAGCGCTGGTGGCCGGTGTGGCCGCGTTCTCGCAAACCCTGATGAGCGCCGACGACCTGCCCCAGGTGCTGGCCCGAGCGTTCGCCGTGTTCGACGGCGCACGCCCACGCCCGGTGCACATCGAGATCCCGCTGGACGTGCTGGTCGAGCCGGCCGACCACCTGCTGCCGGCCCGCCCGGTGCGCACCGAACGCGCCGGCGCCGCGTCGCAGGCGGTGGCGCGCATGGCTGAGCGTTTGGCCAATGCCCGTCGCCCGCTGATTCTCGCCGGGGGTGGCGCCTTGGCGGCAGGCGCGGCGCTGGCGAAACTCGCCGAGCACCTGCAAGCCCCGGTAGCGCTGACGATCAACGCCAAGGGCCTATTGCCTGCCGCGCACCCGTTGCAGATCGGTTCTACGCAATCGCTGCCAGCCACCCGGGCGCTGGTCGCCGAGGCCGACGTGGTGCTGGCCATCGGCACGGAGCTCGCCGAAACCGACTACGACGTGACCTTCAAGGGTGGCTTCGAGATCCCCGGCAGCCTGCTGCGCATCGACATCGACCCGGACCAGACGGTGCGCAACTACTTGCCCGAACTGGCCCTGGTGGCGGATGCCGAACAGGCCGCCGACGCCTTGCTCGGCGCCTTGGCCGCGCAACCGCAACCGCCACGCGAGGCCAGCTGGGGCGCTGCCCGCGCCGCGCGCCTGCGCCAGGACTTGGCCGGCGCCTGGGACCACCCGACGCTGAGCCAGACCCGCCTGCTCACCGCTGTGTTGCAAACCCTGCCGGACGCGATTCTGGTCGGTGACTCGACCCAGCCGGTGTACAGCGGCAACCTGACCCTCGACCTGGACCGCCCGCGGCGCTGGTTCAACGCCTCGACCGGCTACGGCACCCTCGGCTACGCCCTGCCGGCGGCGATGGGCGCCTGGCTCGGCAGCGCCGAGGCCATCGCCGAACGCTCACCGTCGGTGTGCCTGATTGGCGACGGCGGCCTGCAGTTCACCCTGCCGGAGCTGGCCAGCGCGGTGGAGGCCCAGGTGCCGATGATCGTGCTGCTGTGGAACAACCAGGGCTACGAGGAAATCAAGAAGTACATGGTCAACCGCGCCATCGAGCCGGTGGGCGTGGACATCCACACCCCGGACTTCATCGGCGTGGCCCAGGCGTTGGGCGCGGCAGCCGAGAACGTCGGTGACGTGGCGCAGTTGCAGGCGGCGTTGGCCAAGGCCGTGGAGCGCAAGGGGCCGACGCTGATCCAGGTCGACCAGGCGCAGTGGCAGGCGGCAGTGGCTGGCTAAAGCGAGTCATCGCGCAGGATGCCTTGCCGTTTTGAAAAGCGGCGCGGCACCTGTGCGAGCTTGCCCCGCGAGAGGGCCCGTGTCACCCCGCGCTGGCGCGCAACCGCGCCACATCCCGAAGCGGCGGCGCGCCATACAGCCGACTGTACTCGCGGCTGAACTGCGAGGGGCTCTCGTACCCCACCCGATACCCGGCCACCGCCGCCTCCAGCCCATCGTTGAGCATCAGCCGCCGCGCTTCCTGCAAACGCAACTGCTTCTGGTACTGCAACGGGCTCATGGACGTCACTGCCTTGAACCGATGGTGCAGGGTCGACGTGCTCAGGTTGACTTCCCGCGCCAGTTCCTCGATACGCAACGGCAGGTGAAAGTGGTTGTTCAGCCAGGTGATGGCCTGGCTCACCCGATGGGTCTGGCTGTTGGCCAGGGCGATTTCATACAGCCGATACCCTTGTGGCCCACGCAGCAAGCGGTAGAGGATCTCGCGGCGGATCAGCGGCGCGAGCATCGGGATATCGCGCGGGGTGTCGAGCAGCCGCACCAGGCGCAGCATGGCGTCGAGCAGGTGCGGGTCGAGCTTTTCCACATACAGGCCGCGCCCTGAGGGCAGGTTGGGCACCAGCATCGGCCCGCTTTCGGCGATCAGTCGGCTGATCTCGGCGGCATCCAGGTCCAGGCGCAGGCCCAGGGCCGGTTGCTCAGGGCTGGCGTCGAGCTTGACCCCGCTGATCGGCATGGTCACCGAGACCACCATGTAGTTCAGTGGGTCGTAGGCGTACTGCTCGTCGCCCAGGAACAGGCTCTTGCTGCCTTGGGCAAGCACGCACAGTGCCGGAAGCGCCAAGCCCGGCACCGAGCGGACGTTTTCCTGGTAGCTGGACAGGTACAGGGCCTCGATGGCCGAGACCGTGCCATGCGGGTGGGTGGCGTGACGCTGAATCAGGCCTGCGAGCTCCTGGCGCTGGGCTTCCAGGGTGGGGTCGAGGGGCTTGGCGGGAGACGAAGGGGCGGTCATGAGGTGTTCCTCCAGGGACCGGGCCAGCATAGGTTGGGGCCCGCGCGGGCGCTAGTCGAATGCTGCACGTGGATTGCCTGATCCTGCACTGCGGCAGGATCAGGCAATCGGCGAGCAGTATTGGCCTAACGCTGCGCGCGGGGCGTGCCCTAACCTTGGCAGCCTGGCCTTTACGTCCCGCCCGCTTCAAGGAGATCGTTCATGACCCTGAACCAACCGGTCACTCACCTGGCTTTCATCCGTGCAAGCAATGGTCGTTCGGCGGAACTCGGCATGCGCCTGCGCGACCTGCTGGAGCCTACGCTGCGCACCCCAGGTTGCTTGAGTTTCACCGTGCAGTGCTCGCAGGCCGATAGCGACCTGTGGATGCTCAGCGGCAGTTGGCAGGACCAGCAGGCGATGAGCGGGTATTTCGCCTCGCCGACGCTGGCGGTATTCGGCGAGCTGGTGCAGGAGCGGGTGGTGGAGAGCCTTGACCTGCATACCTTTGCCTGATGTGCAGTGGCTGTTCCGGCCTACCCGTTCACCTCGTACCCTCTGTCAGCGCTGAACTTGTGGGAGCGGGCTTGCCCCGCGATTGCGGTAGAATGCGCGCCCTCGATCAACAGCAGGAGTGCATTGCAATGGCACGCAGGGAATTCCCAGGCTTCGAAGCCGTCTCGGCCATGGTGCCGGCCCAAGGCGGTGGCTACCACGCGGCGATCGCCGTGAAGGCCTTGGGCATGGGCGGCGCACCGCGCTTCCACAAGGTCCTCGACGACCAGCTGTTCACCTCGGCGGTGGCGGCCGATGCGGCGGCCACCGCCGAACTCGAACGCCTTCAAGGCGTCGGCGACGAAGGCGAACTGCGCTTCTGATCACGCCTTCGGGCGGCCCATCTTGAACAGATTGCCCAGCTCGAAGTAGTCCGCCGGGCCGCCGCCGCGCAAAATCGGCTCGCCGGCGGCGGTGTCGTAGATACCGTCCTTGAGCAGGTGCTCGGCGATGTGCACCGCCACCACCTCGCCGAGGATCAGCCAACTGGGCACCAGCGCCTGGTCGGCGCGCTTGAGCTGGATGATCTGGCTCACCTTGCACTCGAAGTTCACCGGGCTTTCGCCCACCCGCGGCACCGCGACCACCCGCGAGGCTGCCGGGGTCAAGCCGCTCAGTACGAATTCATCGACCTCAGCCGGGACGGCCGCGCAGCTCTGGTTCATCTGCTCGGCCAGTGGGCGCGTAGCCAGGTTCCAGACGAACTCGCCGGTCTGTTCGATGTTGTTGAGGCTGTCCTTGCGACCGACGCTGCAGAAACCGACGATCGGCGGAATGTAGTTGAAGGCGTTGAAGAAGCTGTAGGGCGCCAGGTTCAGGCGGCCTTCGCGGTCTTGGGAGGAGATCCAGCCAATGGGCCGGGGGCCGACAATGGCGTTGAACGGGTCGTGGGGCAGGCCGTGGCCTTGGGCGGGTTCGTAGTAGTACATCTGCGCAGGGCCGTGGCCCTTCCTCTGGGATGGACGAGGCGCCTAGTGTGCCAAGCCTTGGGCCGGCTGAAAATGATCAAGCCCGGCCTAAGCCGGGCTGGGAGCACGCATCAGTGATCAGCTGATGCGGTTGCCGTTGGTGCGGTCGAAGCCATCTTCGGCGAAGCGGTTGCCGTTGGTGCGGTCGAAGCCGTCTTCGGCGAAGCGGTTGCCGTTGGTGCGATCGAAGCCGTCTTCGGCGAAGCGGTTGCCGTTGGTGCGATCGAAGCCATCTTCGGCATAGGTGGCCGACGGGGTCTGCACGGCGCTGAAGGTGTGGCTCTGGGTGCGGTCAAAGCCATCTTCGGCAAAGGCGCCAGCAGCGAAAACCGAGAGGGCCAGGGTGAGGATCAGTTGCTTTTTCATGGTCGTTGCTCCAGTAGGTTCGGGGGTTTGTTGTTGCTATGGGTTCAATGCTACGCCTATTAATTTGATTAAAAAGCGCAAAAAATTGCCTTTAAAAATCTATTTTATCGATATTTTGTGCGCTGGTTGCGTTTGATACAGGCCGTCAGGCCTGTCTCTTGAACAGCTATCGAGCGTGGGTATTGGGCGTGGGCGCTTGTTTCCACCAGCCATGGCAGAGTGCCGGAGTGGGATTAATGCGAAATTAAGCGATTGGAAACTGGCGAGAGGGCGACGAAGGGTCTTATGCCCAACCCCAGGGCAAACCCGTACTGACACCCACGGCAGCCGCTTCGCCGTGGCTCGGCACCCCCATCAATGAAAAGGGGCGCCCCGTTTGACGGGGCGCCCCTTTTCATTGCCGTGAGGCCGGATCAGTCAGTGGTGATCCGCGAATGCTGCTTGGTGTCCTTCATGGTCGCGTAGACCAGCAGCGAGCAGGCGATGCAGCCAGTGACGTACCAGTAGAAGCCGGTCTCCATGCCGATGCTCTTGAACCACAGGGCCACGTACTCGGCGGTGCCGCCGAAGATCGACACGGTCAGCGCGTAGGGCAGGCCGACGCCCAGGGCGCGGATCTCGGTGGGAAACAGCTCGGCCTTGACCACGGCGTTGATCGAGGTGTAGCCGCTGACGATGATCAGCGCCGCCATGATCAGGAAGAACGCGCCCCACCAGGTCTGGATGGTGTGCAGGGTGCTGAGGATCGGCACGGTGAACAGGGTGCCGAGCACGCCGAAGGCGATCAGGATCGGGCGTCGGCCAATCTTGTCGGACAAGCCGCCGATCACCGGCTGCAGGCACATGAACAGGAACAGCGTGGCCGCCGAGATGGTGGTCGAGTCGCTGATGCTCATACCGACGGTGTTGACCAGGTACTTCTGCATGTAGGTGGTGTAGGTGTAGAAGGCCAGGGTGCCGCCCATGGTCAGGCCGACCACGGTCAGCAGTTCCTTGGGGTGGCGCAGCAGGGTGCGCATCAGGCTTTCCTCGGACTTCTCCTTCTTGGTGAAGGAGGCGGTCTCCTCCATGCCACGGCGCAGGTACAGCGCGACCACCGCGCACAGCGCGCCGATCACGAACGGCACGCGCCAGCCCCAGGCGTACAGCTCTTCGGTGGTCAGGGTGTTCTGCAGGATGATCAGCACCGCCAGGGCGATGAGCTGGCCGGAAATCAGGGTCACGTACTGGAAGCTGGAGAAGAAGCCACGGCGTTCCTTGCTGGCCATTTCGCTGAGGTAAGTCGCCGAGGTGCCGTATTCGCCGCCGACCGACAGGCCCTGCATCAGGCGCGCGATCACCAGCAGGACGGGCGCAGCGACGCCGATGGTTTCGTAGCCGGGGGTCAGGGCGATGACCAGGGAGCCGGCGCACATCAGCAGCACCGACGCCATCAGTGCGGCCTTGCGGCCCTTGCGGTCGGCGTACAGGCCCATCAGCCAGCCACCGATCGGGCGCATCAGGAAGCCCACGGCGAAGATCGCGGCGGTGTTGAGCAGTTGGGCGGTGGTGTCGCCAGCCGGGAAGAAGGCCTTGGCGAAGTACAGCGAGAATGCGGCGTAGACGTACCAGTCGTACCATTCGACCATGTTGCCGATCGAACCGCTGAAGATCGACTTCAGCCGGCTGGCGGTGGTTTTTTCCGTGGCGGGCGCAGTGGCCGCCCCGGCGGGCAGGGTCGTGGCGTTATCCATCAGGGATACCTTCTCGTTGTTTTTGTGAGGCGCGCGGGACCGCGGCTTGCGAGGGGTTTTGCAGAAGGTGTGCCAAATGGATGCACGGTGGTTCATTTGGGGGCGCGAAGCCAGTCGCGACGCGCCTCCTGGAGGTGCGGGCTGGCACCGCGATAAAGCGCCCCTGGACCCGAATGCTTAACTGATAAGCGGATTTCCGCTCATTGAGCGGCGCTGGCTGGCAAAAAACCGCTCATTCGCGCTCGAGAAAATCCTCACGCGCCAACCCATGCCGCTGCATCTTCTCGTTCAGGGTACGACGCGGCAGTTGCAGGGCTTCCATCACCCCCTTGATCTCGCCCTTGTGCTGGCGCAGGGCGGCGCGCAGGCACTGGGCCTCGAACGCCTCCACTTGCTCACCCAGCGACTGCCCTGTGTGCGTCACTTCGATGCTCGCCGAACCCAGCCCCAGCGCATGCCGCTCCGCGGCATTGGCCAGCTCGCGCACGTTGCCCGGCCAGTCATGCCCCAGCAGTTGCGCCAGTTGCGCCCCGGACAGCGCGGGTGCCTCGCGGCCCAGGCGCTCGGCGGCGGTGCGGGCGAAATGCTCGAACAGCAGGGGGATGTCTTCGCGCCGCTCGCGCAGTGGCGCCAAGCGCAGCTCGGCGACGTTCAAGCGGTACGCCAGGTCTTCGCGAAAGCGCCCGGCGCGGGCCTCTTCGAGCAGGTCGGGCTTGGTCGCGGCGATGATCCGCAAATCGACGCTGATGCTCTGGTTGGCACCGAGGCGCTCGAGCTTCTGCTCCTGGATCACCCGCAGCAGCTTGGCCTGTTGGGCCAGCGGCATGCTTTCGATTTCATCGAGGAACACCGTGCCGCCGTTGGCGTACTCCAACTTGCCGATGCGCTTGCCCTGGGCGCCGGTGAACGCGCCGCTCTCGTGACCGAACAGCTCGGCCTCGAACAGCGTCTCGGGGATCGCCGCGCAGTTCAGGGCGACGAAGGGCTTGTCGGCGCGCGGGCCAAAATCGTGCAGGCAGCGCGCCACGCGCTCCTTGCCGCTGCCGGTTTCACCGCGGATCAACACGTTGACCGGTAGCCCCGCCAGCTCCAGCACCTGGCGGCGCAGCTGTTGCAGGCCCTGGGACATGCCCAGCAGGGTGGTCTCCAGGCGCGCCTTGAGGTCGGCCTGCTGGTGCAGGCGGCGGTTCTCCAGCACCAGCTGGCGCTTGTCCAGCGCACGGCGCAGGCTGCCCAACAGGTTCTGCGGGGTGAAGGGTTTTTCCAGGAAGTCGTAGACGCCGCTGCGCATGGCCTCCACCGCCATAGGCACGTCGCCGTGGCCGGTGAGCAGGATCACCGGCAGGTCGGGGTCGTCGCCCAGCAACCGTTCGAGCAGTTGCAGCCCGCCCATGCCGGGCATGCGCACGTCGCTGATGACCACGCCGGGGAAATGTGGCGGCAGTTGCGCCAGGCAGTCCTCGGCACGGGCGAACAGTTGCACGCTGAAACCGGACAGGCTCAGCCATTGCTCCACCGCAGTGCGGATGCTCGCTTCATCGTCGACGACGATCACTGAATTCAACATACAGGCTCCAGGTCGCGGGGCAGTGTAAGGCTCAGGCGTGCGCCGCCGGCCAGGTTCTCGACCTGCAGTTGGCCGCCGGCATCGGCGACGATGCCATAGGAAATCGCCAACCCCAGGCCCAGCCCTTCACCCACCGGTTTGGTGGTGAAGAACGGGTCGAAGATGCGCGGCAGGTCGCTTTCGGGGATGCCGCCGCCGGAGTCGAGCACACTCAGGCGCCAGTGCGCGCCCTCGGCTTCGATGCGGATCTCCAGGCGTTTGTAGCGCTTGTCGGCCATGGCGTCGAGGGCGTTGCGCAACAGGTTGATCAGCACCTGCTCCAGGCGGATCGCGTCGCCGCGCACCCAGGCGGGGCGTGCCAGGTACAGCGCCACCTCGACCTCCTCGGCGTGGATGCGCGTGTCGAGCAGGTGCAGGGCCTGGTCGACCACGGTGGCCAGGTCCAGGCGCTCGCGCAGCCCGCCGGGGCTGTTGCGGGCGAAGGTCTTGAGGTGGCCGGTCAATGCGGCCATGCGCGCGAGCATCTGCTCCAGCGGCTCCAGGGCCTGGCGGGCTTGATCGTAGCGGCCGTGGTCGAGCAACAGGCGCAGGGTTTCCAGCTGCATGCGCTGGGTGGTCAGCGGCTGGTTGATTTCATGGGCCAGCGCTGCGGACATCTGCCCCAGGGCCGCCAGCTTGGCCGACTGCACCAGGCCCTCCTGGGCGGTGCGCAGTTCACGGGTGCGCTCTTCGACCAGGCGTGTGAGCTCCTCGCGGCTGCGCTGGCGCAAGCGGGCCAGGCGCAGGCGTTGGCTGACGAACAGGATGGCGAACACAAGGCTCAGCCACACGGCCGCAGCGCCCAGCGCGGCGTCGCGACCGTCCTGGGCGACCTGGGGTTTGCGCAGCAGGTGCAGGGTCCAGCCTTCGGTGGCCAGCGGCAGGCTTTCCCAGAGGTATTCGCCCGTGCCTTCCGGGCCCTGCACGCGGGTGAGCCGGCTGTGTTCGTCGAAACGCACCAGGGTCTGGTGCTGCAAGGGCACCAGCGGTTGCTTATCGTACTGGCGCGTCTCGGCCAGCTCGGCGCGGTCGGCGGCGCTCAGCGGTTGCAGTTCGCGGTAGCGCCAGCCGTCCTGGTTGGCGATGAAGATGATGCCGCGCGCATCGCTGACCAGCAGGGTGTCGCTGCCCTGGCGCCATTCGCGTTCCAGTTCGGGGAACTCCAGCTTGACCACCATGGCGCCGAGGAAGCGGCCGTGTTCGTCGTTGACCGCGCTGGAGAGGAAGTAGCCCGGCACGCCGCTGGTCACGCCGACGGCGTAGAAACGGCCGCTGCCTTGGCTGCGGGTTTGCTTGAAGTAGGGGCGAAAGCCGTAGTTGGAGCCGACGTAGGTGGTCGGCAGGCGCCAGTTGCTGGCCGCCACGGCGAGGCCGGTGCGGTCTAGCAGTTCCAGGGTGGAGGAGTTGGCGGCGCCGTTGATGCGTTCGAGCTTGTGGTTCAGGGCGTCCTGCACCGGTTCGCTGACCGGGCCGCGCAGGGCGTCGATCAGTTCAGGGTCCAGCGCCAGCACGGCGGGCAGGGCGCGGTAGCGTTCGATCAGGGTGTGCAGGGCGTTGGCGTACAGGGCCAGCTGTTCGCTGGCGCGGCGCGCATCGGTCTGCATCGCCTGGCGCTTGGCGTGGTGCATGGCCCAGCCGGCGCTGAGCGCGGTGCCGGCCAGGATCAGCAGGACGATCAGCCCCAGGCGCAGGGCGCGGAAGGTGACGCTCATGGGGCGGGTCCTGGGGGTGAGCTGTGGGAGGTTGGTTTTCGGGGGCGGCCCTATCGCGGGGCCTCAGCGCCTACAGGTACCGCGCAGCCTGTAGGCGCGGGCTTGCCCCGCGATAGGGCGCGATGCCTCAGCGCAATTCGAAGCTCTGCTGCTGCACCGTTTGCGAGTCGAGCCCGACCTGCACATTGAACTGCCCAGGCTCGGCCACGCGTTGCAGCTGGCCATTGTAGAACTTCAGGTCATCCTCGCTGATGCGGAAGTTCAAGGTCCGTGCTTCGCCGGCCTTGAGCATCAGCTTCTGGAAGTGCTTCAGCTCCTTCACCGGGCGGATCATCGAGCCGCTGACGTCCTGCACATACAGCTGCACCACGGTTTCGCCGTCGACCTTGCCGGTATTCTTCACCGTCACCTTGGCGTCGAGGCTGTCGCCGCGCTTGAGGTCCTGCTGCGACAGGCTCAGGCCCGACAGCTCGAAGTGGGTGTAGCTCAGGCCGTAGCCGAACGGGTACAGCGGGCCGTTGGGCTCCTCGAAGTACTGCGAGGTGTAGTTGCCCGGCTTGCCAGGGGTGAACGGGCGACCGATGTTCAGGTGGTTGTAGTACATCGGGATCTGCCCGACCGAGCGCGGGAAGGTGATGGCCAGCTTGCCGGAAGGGTTGTAGTCGCCGAACAGCACGTCGGCGATGGCGTTGCCGCCCTCGGTGCCGCTGAACCAGGTTTCCAGGATGGCGTCGGCCTGCTCGCGCTCCCAGCCGATCGACAGTGGCCGGCCATTCATCAGCACCAGCACCAGCGGCTTGCCGGTGGCCTTGAGTGCCTTGATCAGGTCGCGTTGCACCGCCGGGATCTCCAGGGTGGTGCGGCTCGACGATTCGTGGGACATGCCGCGCGATTCACCGACCACCGCCACCACCACGTCGGACTGCTGGGCAGCCTTGACCGCTTCGTCGATCAGTACCGCGGCCGGGCGAGGGTCGTCGATGATTTCCGGAGCAGCGAAGTTGAGGAAGTTCAGGTAGTCGAAGATCGCCTTGTCGCCGGTGATGTTCGAGCCCTTGGCGTAGAGCACCTTGGCCTTGCCTTCGAGGGCACGCGCCAGGCCTTCGCGCACGGTCACCGAGTGCTCCGGACGGCCGTCGGCGGCCCAACTGCCCATCATGTCGATCGGTGCATCGGCCAGCGGGCCGACCAGGGCGAGGGTGCCGGCCTTCTTCAGTGGCAGGGTCTGCGCGCGGTTTTCCAGCAGCACCAGGCTGCGGCGTGCCACGTCGCGGGCGGCGTCGCGGTGCAGGCGGTCGTTGCCGTAGTAGTCCTTGAGGTCGTCCTCGGCCTTGCTGATGCGCACGTAGGGGTTCTTGAACAAGCCCATGTCGTACTTGGCGCCGAGCACTTCGCGCACGGCCTGGTCCAGTTCGGCCTGGGTCACTTCACCCGACTTGAGCAGCCCCGGCAGCTCCTGGCCGTAGAGGGTGTCGTTCATGCTCATGTCGATGCCGGCCTTGATCGCCAGCTTCGCCGCCTCGCGGCCATCGCGGGCCACGCCGTGCTTGATCAGCTCCTGGATGGCGCCATGGTCGCTGATGGTCACGCCCTTGAAGCCCCACTCCCCGCGCAGCAGGTCGTTCATCAACCAGGTGTTGGAGGTGGCGGGCACGCCGTTGATCGAGTTCAGCGCCACCATCACCCCGCCGGCACCGGCGTCTAGGGCGGCGCGGTAGGGCGGCAGGTAGTCGTTGTACATCTTCGGCAGGCTCATATCGACCGTGTTGTAGTCGCGTCCGCCTTCCACCGCGCCGTACAGGGCGAAGTGCTTAACGATGGCCATGATGCTGTCGGGGTTGGCAGGGCTCGTGCCCTGGAACGACTTGACCATCACCTGGCCGATCTTCGAGGTCAGGTAGGTGTCTTCGCCGAAGCCTTCGCTGGTGCGGCCCCAGCGTGGGTCGCGGGCGACGTCGACCATCGGCGCGAAGGTCATGTCCAGGGCGTCGGCCGAGGCTTCGATGGCCGAGGTGCGGCCGACCTTGGCGATGGCGTCCATGTCCCAGGTCGCGGCCAGGCCCAGGCTGATCGGGAAGATGGTGCGCTCGCCGTGGATCGTGTCGTAGGCGAAGAACATCGGGATCTTCAGGCGGCTGCGCATGGCGGCGTCCTGCATCGGCCGGTTCTCGGGGGCGGTGCGCGAGTTGAAGGTACCGCCGATGCGACCGGCGGCGATCTCTTCACGGATCTTCTCGCGAGACATTTCCGGGCTGATGCTGATCAGGCGCAACTGGCCGATCTTCTCGTCGACGGTCATCTGGCTGATGAGGTGGTCGATGAATGCCCGCTTGTCTTGCAGGGGCGGTGCGGAGGTGGCGGCCACGGCCGCCTGACTGGCGAGGCCCATGGCCAGGCCCAGCAAGGACAGTTTCATCATCAATTCCGTTGTCGAGTGGTACGCTCGCGGCCGATTTTTCGGACGACTGTTGTTGTCAAGGCCGCTGGTGGTGTAACGGGTCGCTCCCCCATCCTCCTGCGGCAGCCGCGGATTATGCCTTATAAGTGGGGGTCGATGAGATACACTCCCGCCAACCGCGTGCCGGGCCAACAACTATAAGAACGATCGAGAGACCGAAGGCATGACCCTTCTCAATGAATACGAACAGCGCCAGGTCGCCGAGGCGATCGCCCGCGCGGAACGGCGTACCGACGTGGAACTGGTGACCGTGCTGGCGCGTCGGGCCGACGACTATGCCTACCTGCCGCTGCTGTGGGCCGTGTTGCTGGCGCTGGCGCTCCCTGGCCTGGTGCAACTGTCGCTGGGCTGGCCGGGGTTGCGTGGGCTGCTGGTGGCCCAGATGCTGACCTTCATCGCCTTCTGCCTGTTGCTGCGCAACCCGCGCCTGGCCGGTTGGCTGGTGCCACGGGTGTTGCGCCAGCGCCGTGCCGCGCAGTTGGCGCGCCAGCAGTTCCGCGAGCAGCACCTGCAGCGCACCGAGGGCGCCACGGGGGTGTTGATCTTCGTCAGCGAGGCCGAGTGCTACGTGACCATCCTGGCCGACGAGGGCATTGCCCGGCACCTGGACGAGCGCACCCGCGCCGAACTGGTGGCGCGGTTTACGGCCAAGGTCAGCGAGGGGCGCACGTTGCAAGGGTTCGTCGAATGCATCGATGCCTGCGGCGAGCTGCTCAGCCAGGATGTGCCGCCGACAGCGCGGCGCAACCAGTTGCCGAACCGGTTGGTGATCCTGGATTGAGGGTGGCTGTGCGGGCCCTGTCGCGGGGCAAGCCCGCTCCCACAGGTACCGAGCTGCTCTCCGGAGCGACGCTGGGAGTGGGCTTGCCGCGATAGGGCCGACACAGCCACCCCTTCCTCAAACCCTGTAGAATGCCGGCCATTGCGCACTTCGAGGCATCCCGTTCCATGTCCGCCACCCCCTCCACCCCAGACGCCCGCAGCCAGTTCCTGGCCCTGCTGAGCGACGCCCTGCACGCCGATACCCTGGTCAAACTGGTGCTGGCGCGCCACGTCGGCGCCGACCAGACCCTGCAACGGATCATCGCCAAGCCCGTGCAGGTCAAGGGTCAGCGTTGCCTGTCGCTGGTCTACCGCCATCAGACCCGCGACATCACCCGCAATCTGCCGCTGGACCAGGCCCAGGCGCTGGTCGCCGAGCTGCTGCCGGAAAGTTTCCGCAACGCCCACCTGTTCACCGCCGAAGGCGAGGTGCAGCTGAGCTTCAGCAAGAAGGGCAAGCCCCTGCTGCAACACCACACCGCCCAGCCCCCGCGTGAAGCGTCGGCATCCGCGCACGACCGTGAGAAGAAGCGCTACCTGCAACAGTCGCGGCCCTTCCTGCGCGACCTTGGCGTGACCGATGCGCAGGGCGCGCTGATCCCGTCGATGTCGCGCAAGTGGAAGCAGATCAACAAGTTCATCGAGGTCTTCGACCACGCCCTGAGCAGCGCGCCGCTGGGCGCCGAGCAGCCGCTACGGGTCGCCGACTTCGGCTCGGGCAAGGGTTACCTGACCTTCGCCATGCACGACTACCTGTGCGACACCCTGGGGCGCGAGGCCCAGGTTACCGGCGTCGAATTGCGTCCGGACATGGTCGAGCTGTGCAACGCCGCCGCTGCGCGCCTTGATCACCCTGGCCTGGTGTTCCAGTGCGGCGACGTGCGCAGCGTGGTGCCCGAGGCCATCGAGGTGATGATCGCCCTGCACGCGTGCGACATCGCCACCGACTATGCCATCCACACCGGCATCCGCTGCGGCGCCTCGATCATCATGTGCTCGCCGTGCTGCCACAAGCAGATCCGCCCGCAACTGCACAGCCCAGGGCTGCTTCAGCCGATGCTGCAATACGGCCTGCACCTGGGCCAGCAGGCCGAGATGCTGACCGACAGCCTGCGCGCGCTGTACCTGGAGGCCTGTGGCTACGAAACCAAGGTGTTCGAGTTCATCTCCCTGGAGCACACCAACAAGAACAAGATGATTCTTGCGGTCAAGCGCCGGCAGGCGGGGGATAACGCCGCGCTGCTGGCAAAGATCGGCGAGCTCAAAGCGTTCTATGGGGTCAAGGAGCACTGCCTGGAGACGCTGCTGCGGGCGGATGGGTTGATTCCCGGTTGATGGGCGCCGGGGCCGTTGTGCGGCCCTTTCGCGGGGCAAGCCCGCTCCCACAGGTACCCGCTGTTCTCACGCTCGGCGGGCACTTGTGGGGGGCTTGCCCCGCGATGCGTTGGCTCAGAAGAAGCGCGTCACGCTGACCTTGGCATTGCGCCCCTGGGTGTAGGCGTTCTCCCCCGACAGCTCCGGACGCACCGCCTTGTTGAACAGGTTGTCCACGGTGAAATTGACCTCGGTGCCCTTCAGGTAGGCCTGCTGCGGCTTCCAGTTGGCGAACAGACCGTGGATCTGGTAGCGGTCGTTGGCGTACTGGTCATAGTAGCGGTCGCCGAGCACGCTGGCCGGGCCTTCGTAGTACTTGTCGCTGGGCAGGCGGTCGGTTTGGCGCACGAACTGCGCGGTCCAGCCGATGCGCGCATCCCACGCCGGGATCTTCACGCCCAGGGTGGTGATCCACTTCGGCGCCGGGATGTCCTTGGCCCACACGTCCGGGCCCCACGGGTTGGTGTAGGCGCCCTGGTGACGGCCGGTGATCCATGAGAACGACGCCGAACCGAACAGGTAGGTGGAGTCGTAGAAGCTCTCGATTTCGAAGCCCTTGATCACCACGTCGCCGATATTGCGGTAGTTGGACATCAAGCCGTTGCCGCAGGTGTTGGCGATGGTGCCGCCGGTGACCAACTGCTGCGGGCAGCCGATGCCGGTGGCCTTGAAGATCTCGTCCTCGATGTGGTTGCGAAACAGCGTGGTGCGCACCTGGGCGCTGTCGTCGTGCAACAGCACGTTGTCGAAGTCGAACACGCTGCCCACGCGCAGGGCGGTGATGCGCTCCGGGTCGAGGTCGCGGCTGGTGGCGGTGCGGCTGCCGCTGCCTTGCACCTCGTACTGTTCATCCAGCACCGGGGCGCGCCAGGTCTTGCTGTAGTCGGCGAACAGCGCGGTTTGCGGGGTGACCTTCCAGAACACCGACAGGCGCGGCGACCAACCTGTGTAGGTCTTGTCGCTGTAGTCGTGGCCGGCGGCCGGGTTGTCGTACAGCGGCGCGTCGTTGGGCTTGCCTTCGTTGGTCACGTGGTCGTAGCGCAGCGACGGGGTGATGGTCACATCGCCAATCGTCACCGCGTCCTGCAAGTAATAACCCTGGCTTTCGACCTTGCCGCTGGGCATGAAGTACGGCTGGTAATGGCCGTAGTTGTACCTGGGCACCTCGTAGATGCCGCCGGGCATCCACATCTGCGTGTCGCGGTCGTGGCGGCGCACCTGCACGCCGGCGGTCAGGGCGTGCTCCAGCGGGCCGGTCTCGAACAGGCTGGTGTTGGTGACCGCGAGCATGCGGTCCTGGTACTCGGTGTCCATCTTGCGTCCGCCCGTGGCCGGCTGGAAGAACGCCGTGGCCTCGCGTTCGTCGGTCTGTTTGGTGTCGGACTCGGAGTACTTCACCTCCAGGTCCACCAGGCGATTGTCGATTGGCTGGTACTTGTAGGTGGTCGACCAGGTGGTGTCGACGGTCCGGCGGTTGGCCAGGAAGCGCTTGAGCGCGCCTTCGTAACCGTATTTCTTGATGTCCGCGGCGGTCGGCGGCGTGGGGTAGGCGGTGGACGAGAACGGCGTCCAGCGCTCGCTTTCGGAGCGCGACCAGGACAAGCCCAGGCTGTGTTCTTCGTTGAAGTGCACGTTGCCCTTGAGCAGTGCGCCATCCAGGTCCAGGGCGCTGTAGGGCAGGCGCGTGGGGTTGATCGGGTACTGGCCGTTGGGGTCGGGCAGGTTGCTGGCCAGCTTGATATTGCCGCCGTCACGCTTGGTCAGGTAGGCCAGCCCGTCGAAGCGCCCATCGTCGCTGCGGCCGAACAGCGCCGAGCTGTAGACCTGCTGGTGGTCGTTGCTGCCATAGCCGTACTTGAGCATGGCGCCGCTGTTGCGGCCTTCCTGGAGCAGGTCGGTGGCGTCCTTGGTGGTCATGTTGACGCTGCCGCCGAAGCCGCCGTTGCCGGTCTTCACCGAGTGCGGGCCTTTCTCCACCTCGATGTGCTTGATCAGCTCGGGCTCGATGAAAATGGTGCCTTGCTGGTAGCGCTCGAAGCCGCTCTTGGTGGCGCCGTCGACGGTCATCGGCACGTCTTCGGCGTCGCCCAGGCCCCAGATGTTGATGGTTTGCCCGCCGGGCTTGGCCGAACCGCCCATGTTGACCCCGGGCAGGGTGGCGAGCACGCTGGGAATGTTGCTGGGCTGGTAGCGGTCGATCTGCTCCTGGTTCAGGGTCGAACGGCCGACGTTGCCTGGGTCGACCTGCTGGCCGTCGCCGACGATGCTCAGTGCGCCGAGCTGGATGCTGTTGTCGGTGGCGGGTTGTTCGTCGTTCAGGCGCACCACGAAGGTATTGCCCATGCGCACCACGCTGAAGCGGCTGCCCGCCAGCAGCCGGGCGATGGCCTCCTGGGCCTCGAAGGCGCCATGCAGGGGCGGGGCCTGGGTGTCACGCAGCACGGCTTCGTCGAACAGCAGCTGTACCTTGGCCTGCTGGGCCAGTTGGCTCAGCGAATGGGCCAGGGGCTGGGCGGGCAGGTCGAACTGCAGCGGCGCGGCTTGGGCGGCCAGGCTCATGGCCAGGCACAGGGCCAGCAGGGTTGGGCGGGTGGGCAAGGATTTCAACGGACGCAGCGCGGACAACATGGATTCCCCCAATCGGCAAAAGGCCGGAAAAAACCCGCCATTCATGCGGCAGGCGGGGAGGAAGACGCCGCGTTGCGAAAAACCCTCACCTGCGAATGATAAAAATTCTCAAAATTATTTTGCCCGGTGATCGATGCGCAGGCGGCCATCGCCGAGCAGCGTGGTTTTCACCGGCAGCAGGGCGGGCAGGGCGTTGAGCAGGGCGTCGGGGTCGTGCACGTCGAGGTTGCCCGAGACCTTGTAGCGGCCCAGGTTGGGGTCGGCGAGCAGCACCGCCTGCTGGCGGTACAGGCTCATTTCGTCGATCAGGCTGGCCAGCTCGCGGTTGCGGAAGCTCACGTGGCCGTCGCGCCAGTCGGCAATCGGCTGGCCGCCCAGGTCCTGCCGGGTCAGGGTGCCGCGCGCCGGCTCGTAGGTCGCGCGCTGGCCTGCGCCCAGCAATGCGGGGGGCTGGTGTTCGCCCTGTGGCGCGAAGGCGACCAGGCCATGGGCGACGCTGACCACCAGCTCGCGCTCGCCACGGCGCAGGTCGAAGCCGGTGCCGACCACCCGCACCCGGGCACTGCCGGCGTCGATGTACAGCGGGCGCTCCTTGTCGGGCGCCACGTCGATGTACAACTGGCCGCGATCGAGCTGGATCAGCCGTTGCTCGGCGGTGAAGTCCAGGCGCAGTTGGGTCTGGGCGTTGACGTACAGCTGGCTGCCATCGGGCAGTTGCAGGGTGCGCAGGGTGGGGCTGGCAGCCAGGTGTTCCTGGAACGCTTCGCTACCGCTGCCCAGGTTGCCCGCCAGCACTGCGCACACCAGCGCCGCCGCCACCGCCAGGGCCGGGCGCCAGTACGGTGCTCGGCGCGCCACCGGCAGCGGCACCGGCTGGCTGGCCTGCTTGAGTGCGGCCAGGTCGTCCCACAGCTGTTCGAACTGACGGTAGGCGCGGGCATGCTCCGGCGTCTGCACCCACTGGGCAAACGCCCTGCGCGCCTCGCGTGAGGGGTTGTTGCGGTTGCGCGTGAACCAGCTCGCGGCCTGGGCGTCGATCGGGCGTTGCTCGAGGTCGTCGTCGATGGGGGTCATTCTGGCCGCTCCCTGCCATTGTCACTGTCCAGCCGTTGCTTGCACTGCAGCAGGGCGGCGGCGATGTGCTTTTCGACCATGCTGATGGAAATGTTCATGCGTTCGGCGATCTGCGCCTGGGTCAGGCCTTCGAAGCGGTGCAGCATAAGGGCTTCTCGGCGCCGCGGCGAGAGTTCGGCAAGCACTTGGCGCAATTGGCCCAGGCGCTGCTCGCGCTGGGCGTGGTGGAGCGGGTCGTTGTCGGCCTCGAGCGCGTCGTCGGCGCTGGCCTCGTCGGTGAACGCCGCATGGCGCACCTTCTGCCGGCGCCAGTGGTCGCTGAGCAGGTTGCGTGCCACCTGGAACAGGAACGCCCGCGGCTGCTCGACCTTGGCGCGGTCGCGGTAGCCCAGCCACTGGGTGAACACGTCCTGGGTCATGTCGGCGGCATCGCTGGCGTTGTCCATGCGCTTGCGCAGGAAATGCAGGATGTCGGCGTAGAAACCGCGGCAGGTGTCCTGGGTGGCAGGGTCGGGCTTTAGGCGCTGCATGCACGCTTTCCGGGGCTGGCCTGGGGAGGAAAGGGTGCGGATCTTATCGAGAATTATTTACATTTGCCATGTTTCGTTTGTAACGATTCAGCGACGGCGACTGTGTTCCGGGGGGACGGCGATAGTCAATGCCGGGTGCGCCAGTGGATGGCTGGTGGCGTCGAAAAAATGCAGCGAAGTGCTTTTAAGGTCGGCGAAACGCTGGGTGAAGTGTTGTTTTTGGTTGATGATCGAGGCTTCGCTCAGCGGTCGTATGGCGATCGCCAGATGTGCCGGACGGGCGTGGCGAATGGCGTCGAGCAGGTGCTCGTCGCTGGCATCCAGGTGCTGCCCGAAAAGGCACAGGCCCTGGTGTTCCGTGGCCAGTTGCCCCAGGCACCAGCCCAGGTAATCCGAGGCGCGAATGGCGCGCAATTTATGCTCGCTGCGGCCCTCGTTGATGAACAACGGCACCTCGCCGGGAATGTTCACGGCAAAGCCATCCAGCAGCTCGGCGCCCTGCGCGCTGCGCTGGCGCGTGCTGCCATCGGGCAGCTTGAGCAGGTGCAGGCCGCCATGCAGGTGCATCACCCGGGTGCCTTGCGCGGCGGTGCGGCGCACGTCGAAGAAGCCTTCGTCGTCGAACAGGCGGGCGAAGCCCTCGGGCTGTGTGCCCATCGCCCAGGGCAGGATCAAGTCGTAGTTGCTGGTATAGACGCGGCGGAACTGGCGCAGCGCCTGGTTGATCGAGGCCAGGGTGGGCGCTGGCAGCAAGGCGTGGGGCAGGTGCACGGCGCGCACGGCGTGGATCAACGCTTCCTTGATCGAGTAGTAGCGGTTCAGCGGCGCGGTCGAGTTGATGGCCAGCGCGGCGTTGGCCCGCACCGTGGTGTTGAGGGTGCTCAGCACCGGCTCGAACAATTCCGTGCCCAGGGCCTTGAACAGCGCCTGGTCGCTGACCCCCAGGGCGCGATGGCGCACCCGCGTGGCCTCCTCGAACAGCGAGAAGTAGCCGAACGGCTTCCACAGCGCGCGGCTGGCGCCGTTGCCCAGCAGCAGCGCGTGGCAGGGGTGGCGGTCGTGCAGGTCGGGCCAGGCGGCCAGTTGGGTATCGAGAGCGGGCATCGGGGTTCCCTGAGGCATGGCGAAAAACGGCGTGGCGAAAAACGCGGGGACTTTAGCATGTCATGCAAACGTGCGACGCTTGCCCGTCCAAGGAAATGCACCCCTGTTGCACCTGCCCTTGTAGTCGCGGGCGAGCCCGCGCCTACAAGGGCAGGTGCAGGGACCACTGTGAAAGGAACGATCCATGCGCACACCCTTCATCCAGGCCTTGGGCCTGGCGGCTTTGCTCTCCACTTTCAGCGCCGGCGCCAGCGAGGCCCCGGCCCTTCTGGCCAAGGCTCAAGGCATCCCGCACCCGGCAGTGATCGCCCATCGCGGCGCCTCCTACGATGCGCCGGAATCCACCACTGCGGCCTATCTGCTGGCCCGCGAACTGGGCGCCGACTACCTGGAACTCGACCTGCAACGCACCCGCGACGGCGTGCTGGTGGTGGTGCACGACGACGTGCTGGCCCGCACCAGCGATGTCGCCGAGCGCTTCCCCGAGCGCAAGGCCAGCCCGGTCAGCGCCTTCACCCTGGCCGAGCTCAAGTCGCTGGACGCCGGCAGTTGGTTCAACAAGGCCTACCCGGCACGGGCCCGCGACAGCTTCAGCAACCTGCGCATCCTGACCCTGGACGAGGTGATCGACATCGCCGAAGGCGACCCGCAGCGCCATCCGGGGTTGTACATCGAGACCAAGGAGCCGCATCAGTTTCCCGGTATCGAGCAGCAGCTCAAGGAGCGCCTCCAGGCGCGCGGCTGGCTCGACAAGCCGGGCCGGGTGATCCTGCAGACCTTCGACCGCAACAGCCTGGCGCTGCTGCACGAAGCGATGCCCAAGGTGCCGAAGATTCTCTTGCTGTGGATTGGCAAGGGCAGCATCGAGCCGGCTTCGGGCAAGGACTTCGCCGACTCCGGCGAGCATGACAAGGCCGCGTTCTACGCCCGCCAGCAGCCGAAGTCGCAGGCCGAGTTCGAGCGCTGGCTCGACTACGCCAAGCAAGGCGGGGCCATCGGCACCGGGCCGTCGGCGGTGCGCAGCAACCTGGGCGAACAGAGCTACGCCGACCTGATCCAGCCATGGATGAACCAGGCCAGCCATGAGCGGGGTTTGCTGGTGCACGTGTACACCCTTGATGACGCGGTGGACTTCGACAAGGCCATGCGGGCGGGGGTGGATGGCATCTTCACCAACCGTGCCGGGGAGTTGTTGCGTTTCTATAAGCGCCCTGCAGGGGAGCCTGAGGCGCAATTGCTGAAGAAGCTGGGGTATTGAGAGGGTTGGGGCCGCGTTGCGGCCCTTTCACGGGGCAAGCCCGCTCTTACAGGCCCTCTGCTGAATCCGAAGGCGGTGGGGCATCTGTGTGGGGCTTGCCCCGCGATGGCGTCGGCTCAGACGATGCCCCTGCCCCTCGGCTGCGATTACGCCACACCCGATACGCCCGTATCCCCGCCCGCACCGAGCCGAACAGCAACTTCTCCTCCATTTCCCGTGCCATCCCCGAGCGCACCAGCATGCGCAGGAAGGTGCCGCGAGCGCGGGCGATGGCGAAGTGGATGCCCTGGGCGGCGAGGGTATCGCGCACCTCGCGCAGTGCGGCGACGCCGCTGACGTCGATGCTGGTCACCGCCTCGGCGTCGAACAGCACGGCCTGGGGCTTGGCCTCGCGCTGCACGGCCTCGAGCAGGCGCATCTTGAAGTAGTCGGCGTTGAAGAACAGGATCGCGTCGTCGAAGCGGTACACCACCAGGCCCGGCACCGTGCGGGCGTCCTGGTGCTGGCGGATGTCGACCTGGCCTTCGATGCCAGGGACCCAGCCGAGCACGGCGTCGGTGGGTTGGTAGATGCTGTAGAGCAGGCGCAGGATCGCCAGGGTCACGGCGAAGACGATGCCCGGCAACACGCCCAGGCCGAGCACGCCGACGGTGGTCAGCAGGCACAGCCAGAACTCGAAGCGGCTCAGGCGCCGGATCTTGCCCAGCGACTTCACGTCGATCAGCCCCCAGCCGGCCATCAGCAGCACTGCGCCCAGCG
This sequence comes from Pseudomonas entomophila, assembly GCF_029193575.1. Lineage (GTDB taxonomy): Bacteria > Pseudomonadota > Gammaproteobacteria > Pseudomonadales > Pseudomonadaceae > Aquipseudomonas > Aquipseudomonas entomophila_G. Next base: position 71,974 of record NZ_JARGCS010000022.1, read on the forward strand.
CGGCCTGGGGAATCCACGCCATGGGCGCGGTGAAGAACAGTAATATCAGCGCGATCACCAGCGCAGCGATGATGCCCACCAGCTGGCTCTTGCCCCCGACCATGTCGTTGACCGCAGTGCGCGAATCCGCACCGCTGATGGCGAAGCCCTGGGACACACCGGCGGCCAGGTTGCTCACGCCCAGGGCGACGAATTCATGATTGGCGTTGATCGCGTAGCCATGCCGGGCGGCGAAGCTGCGGGCGGTGAGCATGGCGCTGCAGAAGCTCACCGTGGCGATGCCCAGGGCGTCGCGCAGCAGGCTCTTGGTTTCAGCCAGGTTGCTCTGCGGCCAGGCCAGCTCCGGGATGCCCGCCGGCACCGGGCCGAGGATCGCCACGCCGAAGCGGTCCAGGCCGAACAGCCCGGCGAGCAGGGTGAACACCGCCACGGTCACCAGGGCGGCGGGCAGGCGTGGGTAGCGGCGGGGTAGCCAGATCAGCAGCGCCAGCCCCGCCAGGCCGATGGCCAGGGTCGGCCAGTGGGTCTCGCCCAGGCGCTGGAGGAAATCGACCAGGCTGAGGATGAAGCCGTCGCCTTCGATCTTGAACCCCACCACCTTCGACAGCTGCCCGGCGATCAGGCTCAGGCCGATGCCGTTCAAGTAGCCGATCAGGATCGGTCGCGAGAAGAAGCTGGCGATGAACCCGGCCCGCGCCACCCCGGCAGCGATCAGCATCACGCCGACCAGCACGGTGACGATCACCGACAGCTCGGCGATGCGCTGCGGGTCGCCCATGGCCAGCGGCGCCACGGCGCCGGCGATCATCGCGCAGGTGGCGGCGTCGGGGCCGACCATCAGTTGGCGCGAGCTGCCGACCAGGGCGTAGACGATCATCGGCAGCACGCAGGCGTACAGGCCGTATTGCGGGGGCAGGCCGACGATCTGCGCGTAGGCGATGGCGATGGGGATCTGGATCGCGGCCACCGACAAACCAGCCTGCAGGTCGGCGTGGAACCACTCGCGACGGTAATGCAGCAGGTTGGCCAGGCCCGGCAGCCAGCGGGAAAGAAACATGCGCAGTCCTTTGGATAATGTTTCGCGGATGCCAGGGAGGATAGGCGCTGAACGGGGCGGTTGCGCAAGCGGGATATGTGGGCCGGAACGAACACCGCAGAAACGAAAAAAGGAGCCGAGGCTCCTTGAGACGGACGCTGACGCCACCGGGACGTCACGCGGAAAAACGAGATGGAGCGGGTGATGGGAATCGAACCCACGCTAGCAGCTTGGGAAGCTGCAGTTCTACCATTGAACTACACCCGCTTCGGAGCCCGACTTTTTACCAGAACCCTCGGCCCATGAGAACCCCAGGGTGGAAAAAAAGCCTGTCGGCGGCCCGTAGCCTGCGGGTGAGGAGGGCTACAGGTCGCCGATGCGCTCAGATGGCCAGTGCATGGTGCCCCTGTACGTACGTGTAGCGTTGACGGGGCTCGCGCACGGTCGGCCTGAGGAAGCCCAGCATGGCCGAGCGGGTGGCCTCGCAGGCGCCCTTGTGCTCCATGTCGAGGAAGTGGCCAGCGTCGCGGATCACGCTGAACTGGCTCCGGCCCACGTGCCGGGCGAACTGCCGGGCATCCTCGACGGTGGTGTACTCGTCACGGTCACCGTTGATGAACAGCACCGGGATGTCGATGTTGCGTGCGCCCTTAAGTGCGCGCTCCAGGTCGTGCCCCAGCACCTGGTTGATGTGGAAGTGCATCTGCGCGTACTCGTGGCTGTCCAGGCTGCTGACATGGCGGTAGTTGAAGCGCTTGAACAGCGACGGCAGGTGCTTGCCGATGGTGTCGTTGACCAGGTTGCCGACCTGGTAGCGGTCACAGGCCGCCAGGTACTCGCAGCCGCGCTCCAGGTAGTCGCGCATCGGTTCGTTGATCACTGGCGAGAACGAGCTGACGATGGCCTTCTTCACCCGCCGTGGCTGGTGCGCCAGCGCCAGCAGCGTGCCGGCGCCGCCCCAGGAGAACGACATGACGTGGTCGGCCTGGAAGTGCTCGATCAGCTCCAGCAGGATGTGCGCCTCGGTCTCCTTGCTGATCAGGCGTTCCTGGCGGTTGTGTGGCTTAGACTTGCCGGCGTAGGGCTGGTCGTACAGCACCACGTTGAACTCAGGGTGCAGGTTGCGCACCGTCTGGGCGAACGAGGCCGTGGTGGCCAACGAGCCGTTGATCAGGATGATCGTCTTCTCGGCTGCATGTGTGCGATAGAACTCCGTGTAAACCCGGTACTGACCTTGGATATCAAGTACAGCAATTTCTGGCCTCATGTCATCGACTCCTGGCGCAAAAAGGGTATTCGCGTCACCTAGGGTGCACGTTCTTCATGACAGGTAGGCATACGCCTTGAAGTGAAACCGGGGGGCCCAGTGTCGATCCTTGGCACGCTGGTCGACGGGTGTTGTTGTGCGGGCGATTCGCCGTGCCCCAAGGTATCAAGACCTTGGGTGGCCAGCGAAAAGGCGTCTTGGACTGCGTTCGTGACTGGCAAGTCACATGCAGACCGACGATTTGGATTCAAGCAGCAGGGGCGGGATCGTGCAAGTGCCGTTCGGGGGATTGTGTAGGAAAAATCTCTGGGCTGTGGTTGGCGGGGTGTCTGGTCGGGCCCTATCGCCGGGCCCGACCAGACCACCTCAAACCGCAGCCACTTCCTCGTCCGTCAACGCCCTGAACGCCCCCGGCGCCAACGCGGGGTCAAGGCAGATACTTCCCATGCGCTCTCGGTGCAACCCCACCACCTTGTTGTCGAAATGCCCGAACATGCGCTTGACCTGGTGGTAGCGCCCCTCGACGATCGCCAGCCGTGCCCGGCGCGGCCCGAGGATGTCCAGTTGGGCGGGCAGGGTGGTGAGGTCCTCGAAGGCGAAATACAAACCTTCGCGGAAGGTCTCGACGTAATGCGCGCCGATCTCGTCCTCGGTCTCGACGTGGTAGACCTTCGGCTGCTTGGTGGTGGGCTGGGTCAGGCGCCGTGACCACTGGCCGTCATTGGTCAACAGCAGCAGGCCGGTGGTGTTGTAGTCCAGGCGCCCGGCGATGTGCAGGTCGTCGCGCAGCTCAGCGGGCAGCAGGTCGAGCACCGTCGGATGCTGCGGGTCGCGGGTGGCGCTGACGCAGCCGGCGGGCTTGTGCAACATCAGGTAGCGCGCCGGTCGGCCGGCCTGCAGCAGTTGGTCGTCGACCTCGACGCGGTTGAATTCGCGCACCTCGTGCAGCGGGTCGGCCACCACCTCGCCGTCCACCCGCACACGCCGCTGTATCAGCAGCAGGCGTACTTGCTGGCGGTTGTAGCAGGGCAGGTTGGTGAGGAAACGATCGAGGCGCATGGCGAGGTCTTGGTGGTATCAGCGAGTGGGGCGGCCGGTCTTGAGCTGTTCGTCGACCGCCGCGCAGCGCGGGCACAGGCAGGCCTTGTTGCGCAGTTCGTCGGGCAGGGCCTGGAGCAGCGCCGGGTCGATGGTCACGCCGAAGCACCAGCAGCCTTGGGTGGCGCTGCGCGGGTCGGCCAGGCCACATTGGTTGGCGGCGCCGCAGGCGGGGCAATGCTGGCTGTCGGTCATGGTCGGCTCCCAGGTGGGTGGCGGGGCGAGAGTATATCCGGCGCGGGCGGGGTTGCGGGGCTGGGGTGATGAGGCGTTTTTTTGTTTTTCTGGATTAGTCAGTCTGTTTCAATTTGTTGCGTAAACGGCACCGGACCTCGCCGTAGCGGTCTTAATCCATGTCGATCAACGTGTGCCGATCGACGCCCGCCAGCGCCGCTGCACGGGCACCCTAGCGGTCCAGGAGGCCGCCATGTCCTATCGAATGCTGCTGGTCGCCCTGCTGGGCCTGATGACTTCCGCCTGCGCGCCCTACTACGGGAGCGGGGGCTACTACCGTAGCGAGTACTACACCGCCGACCGCTACGCCTACCCGGGTTACTATCGCCAAGACCGTTACTACGTCGCGCCGCAACCGCGTTACTACTACCAGCCCGCGCCCCGCTACTACCGCCCGGCGCCTGTGCCGCACTACCGGCCATACCCATCGCCGGGGGTGAACCAGTGGCACGGCAACCCGCGCAACGACTATGGCAACCGGCACCGGTATGACTATGGGCGTGACCGTGACCGGCATGACTATCGCCAGGACCGGCGGGGTTGGGACGATCGGCGGCACTCCAATGGGCGAGGGGATCGGGATCGTCGCTGGCAGCGGTGATCGTGGGTGCCGTTGAGGGCCCTCGATTTCACCCCAGATCCGCCAGCGGATGCCGCCCTTCCCACACCTTGCTGAAATGCGCCTCCACCACCGCCGCGGACACCTGTGCGACATCCGCCCAGTGCCATCGCGGCTGGTTGTCCTTGTCCAGTAGGCGCGCGCGTACACCTTCGCTGAATTCCGGGTGACGGCAGCAATTCAGGCTCATGGCGTATTCCATCTGGAATACCTGGGCCAGGGACAGGTGCCTGGCCCGGCGAATCTGTTCCCACACCAGGTGCCCGGTCAGCGGGCAGCCTTCGTGCAGGCGTTGCCCTGCCTCGGCCAGCAGCGGGTCGCGGTGCGTGCGCAACCCGCACAAGGCGCGCCACGCCGACACCGGGTCGGCCACGTCCAGCACTTCATCGATCAGCGCCCGGCGTGGCAGCCACTGAGCTTCCGGCAGTTCGCCCCAGGCGCGGTGCTGTTCGGCCTTGAGCAGGCTGTTGAGCTGCAGTGCGGTCTGCTCCTGCCAGTTGAGCTGCAGCAGTTCGTCGATCAGGTTCTCCTGTTGCCGCTCGCCCATGAAGCGGTCGGCCAGGCCCAGGTCGAGGGCGTCGCGTGCGTTGATCGGCGCGCCGGTCAGGCCGAGGAACAGCCCAAGCTTGCCGGGCAGACGGCTGAGGAACCAACTGGCGCCGACATCCGGGTACAAGCCAATGCTGACCTCCGGCATCGCCAGCCGGCTGCTGGGTGTGACGATGCGCACCCCCGCGCCCTGCAACAAGCCCATGCCGCCGCCCAGTACATGCCCGTGGCCCCAGCACAACAGCGGCTTGGGGTAGGTGTGGAGGCGATAGTCGAGCCGGTACTCGGCGGCGAAGAAGGTGGCGGCCAGCGGCGGTACACTGCCGGGGTGTTCGCGGCAGGCATTGACCAGCGCACGCACGTCCCCGCCGGCGCAGAAGGCCCTCGGGCCATTGCCGCGCAATAGCACACAAACGATGCCTGGGTCGCCGGCCCAGGCGTGCAGGCGCTCGTCGAGCACCTCGATCATCGGCAGGCTCAGGGCGTTGAGTGCCTTGGGCGCATCCAGTGTGGCGATGCCGATGCGGGCGCCGTCGGCGCCGGTGAGTACCTCGCATTGAATGCTCATGGTCTACCTCGTGCGGATCGTCGCACAAGTATGGCCTGCCTGAGCGAACGCGCCGGTCGCTGGTCGGGGCGATTGACAAGCCGGGGCGGCTTTCCTAGTGTCGCGCCACTCTGATTCAGGAAGGCCCCATGACCGACGACGATCGCATCAAGCTCGAACCCAGCTGGAAGGCCGCGCTGCGCGCCGAGTTCGACCAGCCCTACATGCGCCAGTTGCGCGAGTTCCTGCGCCAGGAATACGCGGCCGGCAAGGAGATCTATCCGCCGGGGCCGCTGATCTTCAATGCGCTCAATTCCACGCCGCTGGACAAGGTCAAGGTAGTGATCCTCGGCCAGGACCCATACCACGGCCCCGGCCAGGCCCACGGCCTGTGTTTCTCGGTGCAGCCAGGCGTGCCTACGCCGCCGTCGTTGGTGAACATCTACAAGGAGCTGCAGCGCGACCTGAACCTGCCGATTCCCAACCACGGCTACCTGCAGAGCTGGGCCGACCAGGGCGTGCTGCTGCTCAACACGACCATGACCGTGCAGCGCGGCGCCGCCGCTTCGCACGCCAAAGCCGGCTGGCAGCCGTTCACCGACCGGGTGATCCAACTGGTCAGCGAGCGCTGCGAGAACGTGGTGTTCCTGTTGTGGGGCTCGCACGCGCAGAGCAAGCAGACATTGATCGATGGTACCCGCCACCTGGTGCTCAAGTCGGTACACCCTTCGCCGTTGTCGGCCTATCGCGGGTTCTTAGGTTGTGGGCATTTCAGCCGTGCCAACGGGTTCCTGGAACAGCGTGGGCTGGCCCCTATCGACTGGGCGTTGCCGCTGCTGTAAAGCCTGTCACCTAGTATTTTTGTCAGTTTCGCGCGGTAAATCTCCGCCATACAGTGGGTTCACGGTTCGACACGCAACGGTCGAACCCCCACTGGCTGGAGGGCGCGATGACCATACTTGTTCAAAAGAAGGGCTCTAGCCATCTGCACTTGGCGAGCGCAAGGATACTGGAGCTGAAAGCTCCTCGCTTACTCGGTGTACTACCCCTCCTGGACGACGAACAAGGCGTCTACACCCGGCCTCTAGCTGCACAGGTGCAGCCATTGCGCTTCGAAGTCGATGTCTGGGACGGCTACGAGGAGGATTACCGGACGCTGATAGAGAGTGGTTTCGTCAACCCCCGTGTAGTGTTCCAGGTCGTACGCGACGGCCAGCACATTGGCCTGCCGGTCATCCGCGCAATGACCGCCGACCCCGCCGAGCTGTTCCCAGTCGAACTTCAACTGCCCGCACCGTCGCCACTACGCGATCGCGAGTTCGCCATCAGCTATGACCAGTGGATCGAGGAGATCGAGAACGGCGTCAGGTCTGCTCCAAGCCAGGTGTACTACGACCGCACCGCCCCCAACGAGAACTCGCCGTTCGGTTTATCTGGGCCTTCGCTGATCGATCGTGAGCACTTGGACGCCAATGGTGGTTTCGCTCGGTTCGAGCTGCCACGCTGGCCTGACCTCCGCCTGGAGGACCGGGTACTGCTGTTCTTCCGCCGGGAGGGGGAAGCGCCTCCTGCAACTCCGCTTATCGTCGTTGACATCGATCAGGCCAACCGCGACCTGCCGATCATCCCCTTGCTGATTGCCGAATCCCTGCTGATGAAGGGGCGCTTCGAGGTCAGTTGCCAGCTGCAGGACCGGGCGGGGAATGTCAACCGAGGCTCCAACCTGCTGGATGTCACGGTCGATCTCGTAGGCGGTGAACTGCCCCCAATCGAGCGTATCGAGCCGGACTTCGTGAGCTTCTTTGGCTGGATCAATTGCGCTTCGCTCGAACGAGCTACGCGTGAGCCCTGGCCTGACCCTGGCATCCCACGAGGTATGCGCTTCCGTGTGCCGTTGCCCTTGGAGGGCGTGAGTGTTGGTGACCCTGTGCAGCTCATTTGGCAGATGTGCCGCGATCTACACGGTGAAGATCCGATCTCCGACGCCTCACTTCTTCCGGCCGAGCCGCTGCGCGCGGATGGCCTTGTCGTCATGCCCTCTATCAACGAACTGATTGTCAAGGAGTTCGAGAAAGTGTTCCAACCCGGGGTCGATGCCTTCGAAGGCTCGGTCAGGGTGATCTACCGCGTTCGAACACAGGCGGGACCTTGGCGTCCCTCCAGCGTGGAGGTGATTAAGGTTTCGCTACAACAGCCAGGTGGCAGGGTTTGCAGTGGGCCTTGGATGACGACGTAGAAGTAACTATCACAGTTCAGGAGATTGGTCATGGGTGCATATGAAAAAGAGGGCAAAGCTGTACCGAGCGAATTGTCCGCAGGGGAGCAGGATACTCAGGAACTCGAGTCGAAGGCCGCGTTCGAGGCGGAACGCAACAGAATTATCGAAGCCCGCTCAGGCAAGCCAACGATCATCAGCAAGGCGGGGGCTGGAGGACTGGGCATGTTCGGCGTCGCCGACGTGTTAGCCGATGAGTTTTCCTTTGTGGGCACATTGCCCAACAACGCCGTTGTTCGTGCTAACGAATTTCCCATCACCGCTTATGTCGATGGCAACGACAACGACTATGTCTACATACAAGTGCCGCGCTGGGCGGAAAGCGGTGGAATCGATTACGAAGACTCACGTGATGAAGTGCGCTTGATGTTTGACGGGATCCCTTGGCGATACATGGGGGAGGACGGAGATCAGGAGGAGCCGGAAGAAGAGGAGCGGCGTGGCCAGCCGTTCAGCCTCCCGTATCCGATCGAGCCGAGTCAACCCTTTCCCGTAGAGATCCAGATTACGCCGAAGATGCTCGAGAGCCTGGGTGAGGGCATTCACCGACTTAGCTACATCGTCGTCAACGATCAGGCCCTGAACGAGGATTTTTCGCTACCTCAGCGTTTCACCCTTGATCGAATAGCACCCTCCAATGGTGTGACGCCAGCCGCGTTGCTCATGCCTACCGTTGCTCCACCCATTGAGAATGGCGTGCCGGTCTTCACCAGGGAATACATGGACGCCAACCCGATCATTACCTTCCCCATCCCACCGGGCTATACGATCGCTCGTGCAGGCGACGGGATCACTCTGCTCAACGGTTTGAACGAGTCGGAAGTCTTGCCGCTAACGGTCATCTGGCCAGAAACCGAAGCCGTCAGGCCCCAGCCGCAAATCGCGGTCCCCGCTGCGGCGCTGATTGCGTTGGGCAATGGCGGTCAGCAACTGGTGTATATCCTGAGCGACCGCGTTGGCAACCCAAGTGGTAAATCGGCTGGGTTCAACTTCCGTGTACGCCTGGAGGCGGAGCCGACGAACTTGTTGAGACCTGAGATCAAGACACCGATCCTGCGGGCGGACCTGTTCCCCCTCACGAGCGTTGTGAAGATCACCATCCCGTCCTATGACAATGCGCAGCCGACCGATGAAATCGTCGTCAGTTGGGTCGACGGTAGTGGCAACGCGCGTCAGTTGCCAGCGTTTCCCTTCTCGGATGGCAGGACTACCGTGAATTGGGCATTTTTGTCTACACCCGATTCGCGGGCGCTTTATACCGCCACGGTCAACTACCAGGTCGTGCGCAACGGTCAGCCGTTTGGTCCATCGCCAGATGCTAACCCTCGGGTAGACCTGCGGATCGTGGGCCCGGTGAATCCTAACGAACCGGACCCGGTGAACCCAGCACTGACCTTGTTAACTGTGGTCGGGGGCAGCAGCAACTCACCCAACAACTTCATCACGCCGCTGGATGCTGAGTTGAACGGCACCATCCGCTTCACGGTGTATGAAGGCGCTAGCGCGGGTCATATCGTGACCATTTTCTACGGTACGCAACAAGTCAGTACCCTGACCCTCGTCGGCGAAGTTCCTGGGGATAGCATCGAATTCCCGCTGCCTTGGGCAGTGATCGAGGCGCAAGGTAACGGCGTGGTTCTGGCCTATTACACGATTCGAGAATCTGCCACATCCGGCAACGCCCAGCAGTCGTTGAATACCCGGGTGAATGTCAGTGCCATTACCGTGCTGATGCGTAACTTCGTCTGGTTCGACTATACCCAGAGCGTGCCGAGTGCCCGACAGAATAAACGCCCAGGCACCACTACCAACCTGACGGGCGTGATCAATTGTTCCAGTGCGCCGTGGAACGCCATCAACCTGATCCTGCGCGACTTCCGCCCCACCGACCCTGAATTGCCGGACGAGGCAGCCAACCCACCGGCTTCGGTGAGTATTCAGCCTGGTGACATCCTGACCGTGTTCTGGGAGTACCACGCCGGTTCGTCCCTGGGTGAGGTGAGTCCGCCGACGGTCCAACGTACCTTGCATGAACTGGAGGTTCCAGCGAGCTACAACGCGGCTGCCGGGGTGCGGTACCAGGTCCGTTACACCAACGATCTATTCAACCAGACCACAAACCCGCCGGCCCCGGCGGCCGATTCAATCGTCTGCAGGTTCTCGATTCGTCGAGGGGCGAGCTCGTGGATCTCTCGGCCGTGCCTGGTCAAGTACAACACCCGCCAAGGGGGGCTGGTGTGTTCGGGTTGGGTCGTTAACTGAGGAGCCATTTGATGAAGTTACAACTCATCCAGTGGGATTCTGCTGGGTGAGTTGTAGGGAAATCCCCACTAGTTGTGGAAATTTCCTACAGATCTGCTTCTCGGGGCTTCCTAAGATTGCGCCGCTTCTTTCAACGCCACTGGGGCGAGCAAAAATCTGCTTTGAAAGGTACCCTCCATGCAAGACATCCATAGCTTAAGAATTCACACTGTTTCAGGTTTCGCTTTAACCCGGTTAGCGTGTTTGCTGACCTTGGGTCTACTCAGTCCACACGTCTCAGCGGTCGTTCTGGACAACCAGACCATGACCATCACGCCAGCTGAGCCGCGCACCAATTACGTTCTGATCAATCAATCGTTGCTGACCGTCAACGGTGGGCAAACCTCCAGCATTTCGGTCAACAACTCACGGCTGAACATTCTCAGTGGCGACAGCCAAGTAACCAATGGCACAGCGATCAGCTTGGTGGACAGCCAAGCGAATATCGCCAATGCTGCGATCACCAGCACTAATGGCGTCGGTCTGTTGCTTGCGCATTCCGCAGGTGCCGGTTCGTCGGCAACCGTGCTTAACAGCCGGATTCAGGGCGGCACGGCCGCGTTGCAGGTGAACGCCGACGGTGTGCTCGACATTTCTGGTTCGCAGATGACCGCAACTGCGGCAAATGGCAACGGCATGCGGCTTCAGGGCGGCACGGCTCGAGTCACCGGGAGCAGCATCACCGGGCAAGGCGCTGGGGTGTGGATGTTGACCGAAATCGCCCGGCCGACCGTGGCTACCCTGAATCTGGATGGCAGTTCGGTCTCCAGTGTCGCGGGGCCAGGGGTCGATGTTCGTACACGCAGCGACGCGATTATCGACCTGCGCAACCGTTCATCTATCACTTCAGGCAATGGTACGGCGGTCGTGGTGGCAGGCTTCTCCAACCTTGCACTCACGGCAGCTGACTCCGCCATCACGGGTAACGTCAGTGTGCTTTCCGGCGGGCGGGCGAGCCTCGACCTGCGACGCTCCATCTTGCAAGGGGATGTCACAGGCGAGGCCGGCAGCACGGTTTCCTTGGCCTTGGCCGACGACACGCGGATGACGGGCAACGTCAGCAACGTGCAGTCGCTGACGTTGGACAGTGGCGCTCAACTGACCGGTTCTACCACTGCGGTCGCTCAGGCCAGCATCGGCTCGGATGCCCGCTGGACCATGATCGGCAACAGCGATGTCGGTGACCTGGCAATCAACGATGGCACTGTGGTCTTTGGGGACGGTTCCAGTTTCCATACCCTGACCGTGAACAACCTCTCGGGCACCGGTAATTTCCACATGAATGGCGATTTCGTCACCGGCCAGGCGGACCAACTGGTCGTCACCGGCAGTTCCAGTGGCAACCACGGCCTGTTGATGGCCAGCAGCGGCCAGGAAGCCAGTGTGCAGAGCCTGAGGCTGGTACAGACGGCCGACGGTGGGGCGCAGTTCCATTTGCTCAACACCGATGACAAGGTCGAAGTGGGTGCGTTCTCCTACGGTTTGAAGCAGGACGGCACCGACTGGGTTCTGGACCGCGAAACCCGCACCGTGGCACCTATCACCCTGTCGGCCATGGCGCTGTTCAACACCCCCATCACCGTCGCCTACGGCGAGCTCAGCTCGCTGCGCAGCCGCATGGGCGAATTGCGTTACAGCGAAGGCCGCAACGCTGGCCTGTGGATGCGCGGCTATGGCAACCAGTACAACGTCAGCGGCTCGACGTCGGGCGCGGGCTACCAGCAGAACCAGCGCGGCCTGAGCCTGGGTGCCGACCTACAGCTGGGTGAAAGCGACTGGTTGCTGGGTGTGCTGGCCGGTAGCAGCCGTTCGGACCTCAACCTGGCCAAAGGCTCCTCGGGTAGCGTCGACAGCTACTACCTGGGTGGCTATGCCACCTGGCTGGACCGCGAGACCGGCTACTACGTCGACACCGTGGTCAAGTACAACCGCTACCAGAACAACGCCAAGGTTGGCATGAGCGACGGCAGCCGTTCCAAGGGCGACTACGACACCCACGGTGTGAGTGCGTCGGTCGAGGCGGGCAAGCACATCAAGCTCGATGACGGCTACTTCGTCGAACCCTTCGCCCAGGTAGCCACCGTCGTCGTTGCCGGCAAGGACTACTCCTTCAGCAACGGCCTGCGCGCCGAAGGCGACACGGCCAAGTCGGTGCTCGGCAAAGTGGGCGCCACCGTCGGCAAGACCATCCCGCTGGACGGCGGCGGCATGCTCCAGCCCTACCTCAAGGCGGCCTACGCCCATGAGTTCGCCCAGCGCAACGAGGTGCGGGTCAACGACAACCGGTTCAACAACGACCTGTCCGGCTCGCGTGGCGAACTGGGCGCGGGCGTGGCCTGGCAGGTCTCCAAGCAGTTCCAGGTGCATGCCGATGTCGAGTACAGCAATGGCAAGCACATCGAGCAGCCCTATGGTGTCAACCTGGGCGTGCGCTTCGAGTTCTGATAGCGCGGCTGTTCAGCGCGGCTGAATACCCGGTGGTGTCAAGTCGGCGGCTGGCCGTGACAGTGCGTGCAACTTGCGCTCGATCACGTCCAGCCGTCGTGTGCTGATGATGTCCGGTGTCAGCCCTGTGGCCAGGAAGATCTGCGAAGGCAGGTACTTCACTCCCCACCACTGGAATAACTGGGTCAGTTCGAAATCCTGCTGTGGGTCGGCACACGTGTCGACATTGAACTCGTAGAAATCGACCCGGGGCCATTGCCCGGCCAGGGTTTCAAGCTGGGGGTGCAATTCCACGCAGGGCGGGCAGCTCTCCGAGCGGATCAGCAGCAGCGACGGGCGATGGTGCTCGTAGCGCTCCAGCAGCGACTTGAGCGTGAAGGGGTTATGCAGGCTGATCATCGACATGGCGCTTGCCCTGGGTGCGGGTTCCCGAGCTATTCAACGCCGTGATGCGCGTTCAGGAAACTGGCAGAACTATCAGTTGACGGAGGGGAAGGGCGCTGTTCGTGGCGGCCTCATCGCGGGACGAGCCCACGCCTACAGGTTCACCTTCGAACCTGTAGGCGTGGGCTCGTCCCGCGATGGCCACACCCACTAATCCAGCTTGGCCCAGTACCTGAACATCGGTTCGGCCAGGAACAGCACGAACAGCAAGCGCATCACCTGCAGCGCCGTCACCAGCGGCACCGACAACTGCAGGGTCTCGGCCGTCAGGCTCATCTCGGCGATGCCGCCGGGCATCATGCCCAGGGTCAGCGAACGCAGGTCCAGGTGGGTGAGCAGGCTCAGGCCCCAGGCCGCGCCTGCGGCCACCAGCATGCACAGCGCGGTCGCCACCAGGGTGCGCCCCAGGAACGACGGTGCACGGCGGAAGAAGGCTCGATTGAAGTGGCAGGCCAGGCCGCTGCCGATCAGCCACTGGCCGAGCTGGCTGGCACCATTGGGCAGGGCGATCTGCAGGTCGCCCGCCAGGCACACGCTGGCGGCCACCACCAGCGGCCCGAACAGCCAGGGGTTGGGCTGGCGCAAACGCTGCCAGAGCAACGAGGCCAACACACCCAGTGGCGCGATCAGCGCCAGCCAGCCCCAACTGACACTGCCAGCAGCATGGTTCAGCGCTGCGCCATCACCGAGCAACAGCTTGAACAGCGCCGGCACGCACAACACCACCGCCAGCACCCGCAAGCTCTGGGCCGCAGCCACCTGGCTGAGCACCGCGCCGTTGCGCGCGCCCAGGTTGACCATCTCCCCCGACCCGCCCGGCATGCTGGCGAAGAACGCCGTGGCCCGGTCTTCCCCGGTGCGCCGCAGCAGCCACACGCCGATCACGCTGGAAGCCGTGGTCACCAGCGCGCCGAAGAAGATCAAACCGAAGTGGCTGGCGACCTGCTCGATCACCTCGGGGGTGAAGTGCAGGCCAATGCCGATGCCAATGATCCATTGGCCGCATTTGCGGCCATTGGGGATTTCCGTCAACTGCCAGGGCGTCAGGCAGCGCACCAGCATGATCGCCAGCAACGAGCCGACCATCCAGGGCAAAGGCCAGCCGACCTGGCTGGCGAGAAACCCGCCCGCCAGCCCGACCAGCCCGGTCATCCAGAACAGTGGCAACGACCGATCAGGCATCGGCCACGGCCCGGCGTTGCAGGCTGCGTTTGCGCCAGATGCGCAGCAGCGGCAGGCTCAGCATGCAGAACACCAGGACCCACACGCTCATGCTGATAGGGCTCGACCAGAGGATGCCCAGCTCGCCGTTGGAGATCGACAGCGCGCGGCGCAGGTTCTGCTCCATCAGCCCGCCGAGGATGAAGCCCAGCAGGATTGGCGACAGCGGGAAGTCCAGCTTGCGCAGGATGTAGCCCATGATGCCGATGCCGACCATCAGGAACAGGTCGAAGGTGGTGGCGTGCACGGCGTACACACCGATCGCGGTGATGATCGCGATCACCGGCACCAGCGCCCAGTTCGGCACTGCGAGGATGCGGGTGAAGATGCGAATCATCGGGATGTTCAGGATCACCAGCATGATGTTGGCGATGAACAGCGAGGCGATCAGGCCCCAGACGATGTCCGGTTGCTGTTGGAACAGCAGTGGGCCGGGGGTGATGTTGTACAGGGTCAATGCACCGATCATCACCGCCGTGGTGCCCGAGCCCGGCACGCCGAGGGTCAGCATCGGCACCAGGGCGCCGCAGCAGGAGGCGCCGATGGCGGTTTCCGGGGCGGCCAGGCCGCGGGCGTCGCCCTTGCCGAACTTGCCCTTGGCGCCGGCGATGCGCTTCTCTGTCATGTACGCCACCGCACTGGCCAGGGTCGCGCCGGCACCGGGCAGTACGCCCATGAAGAAGCCGAGCAGGCCGCAGCGGATGTTGACGACGAACACCGAGGCCGCTTCCTTGAGGTTGAACAGCATGCGCCCGGTGGCCTTGACCGCTTGGTGGCCGTGGTGGGTCTTCTCCAGCAGCAGCAGGATCTCGCTGATCGAGAACAGGCCCAGCACCAGGACGACGAACTGAATGCCGTCGGCCAGGTGCACGCTGTCACCGGTGAAGCGATACACGCCGCTGTTGGCGTCGATGCCCACGGCCGAGAGGAACAGGCCGATCAACGCGGCGATGAAGGTCTTCAGCGGCTTGTCGCCGGCCATGCCGCCGAGGGCGACGATGGCGAACACCATCAACACGAAGTATTCCGCCGGCCCGAAGGCGATCGCCCATTTCGCCAGCAGCGGCGCGAACAGCACCATGCCGCAGGTGGCGATGAAGGCGCCGATGAACGAACTCCAGGCCGACAGCGACAGGGCCACGCCTGCCAGGCCCTGGCGGGCCATGGGGTAGCCGTCGAGGGTGGTCATCACGGTGGAGGCTTCGCCCGGGATGTTCAGCAGGATCGAGCTGATGCGCCCGCCGTACTCGCAGCCCAGGTACACGGCGGCCAGCAGGATCAGCGCCGATTCCGGTGGCAGGCCGAGGGCGAAGGCGATGGGGATCAGCAGCGCCACGCCATTGATCGGGCCGAGGCCCGGCAGCAGGCCGACGACGGTGCCAATGAGGGTGCCGATGAGGGCTGTGACCAGGTTGTAGGGGCTCAGGGCGACGCCGAAGCCCTGGCCGAGGTAGCTCAAGGTATCCATGTGTCAGTTCTCCAGTACGTCGAGCAGGCCGAGGGGCAGGGGTACGTCCATCACCCGGTCGAACAGCCAGTAGAGGAAGATGCTCATGCCCACCACCACGATGGCGCTGTGCAGCCAGCGGCCGCCGTACAGGCGGGCCATGGGCAGGCCGATGAGGCTGGCGCTGAGGATGAAGCCCAGCGGCTCGAAGGTGGCGGCGAAGACGATCAGCAGGCCGACGCAGGCGGTGATCTTGGTGAGGGTCTCGCGGTCCAGCGGCAACTCGTCATCCTTGTGCACGATGGGCGTCGGGCGGATAGCCAGGTACAGCAGGCCCAGGCTCATCAGGCCGAGCATCAGCAGCGGGTAGGCGCGCGGGCCCACCGGTTCATAGGAAAAAGCGGCCTGGTAGGGCCAGGCCATCACGGCCAGGGCGGCGCAAACCGCCAGCAGGGCCAGGGCGAACAGGCGTTGCAGGATCATGGGGCAATCCTCGTGCGTGATCTTGGGGCACGGCGCCTGTGGCAGCGGGCTCGCCCCGCGATAGCGTCAGTGGCAGCAACGGTGTTGTCCGTGCTGCCGCTATCGCGGGCGAGTCCGCTCCTACAGGGATCGTGGCGGCTTACTGGATCAGGCCGAATTCCTTGGCCAGGGTCTTGTAGTCGGCGACCTGCTTCTTCACGTAGGTGTCCAACTCCGCGCCGGTCATGGCGAACGGGAACAGCTCGCGCTGGTCTCGCAGCTTGGCGAAGTCCTCGGAGGCCAGCAGCTTGTCGAAGGAGGCCTTCCACCATGCGTAGTCCTCGTCGCTGACCTTTGGCCCCAGGTAGAAGCCGCGTACCACCGGCCAGACGATGTCGTAGCCTTGCTCCTTGGCGGTGGGGATGTTCTTCATCTCTGGCTCGTCCAGGCGCTGTTCGGAGAACACCGCGAGGATGCGCATGTCGCCGCTCTGGATGTGCGGCATGGAGTCGGAGATGTCGGTGGAGCCGACCTGGATGTGCCCGCCGAGCAGCGCGGTGGCGATCTCGCCGCCGCCTTCCAGGGCCACGTAGCGCAGGTCGCGCGGGTTGATGCCGGCGGCCTTGGCGATCAGCGCGGTCTGCATCCAGTCCTGGCTGCCAACGGTGCCGCCGGAGCCGATCACCACCTTGCCCGGGTCTTTCTTCAGGGCCGCGACCAGGTCGTCGAGGGTCTTGTAGGGCGAGTCGCTTTTCACCGCGATCGCGCCATAGCTGGTGCCGACTGCGGCCAGCCATCTCACCGCGTTCTCGTCGAAGCGGCCGAACTTGCCTTGGGCGAGGTTGAGCAACGAACCGCTGGACCAGGCCACCAGGGTGCCGGCATCGCCTGGGCGCTGGGCGACTACCGCGTTGTAGGCCACCGCGCCGACACCGCCGGGCATGTAGGTCACGCGCATGGGCTTGCTGAGGATCTTCTCGTTGACCAGGGCGCTTTGCGCCAGCTTGCAGGTCAGGTCGAAACCACCGCCGGGCGAGGCCGGGGCGATGCATTCGGGGCGTTTCGGTTCGGCGGCCAGGGCGTTGCCGGCGAGCAGCAGGCACCCGGTGGCCAGGGCGAGGCGGCGCAGTGAAAGGTTCATCGTCTATCTCCGTGAGCGTTGTTGTTATGGGTTACCACAAGGCCAGGCTGTAACTCACCAGCAGCCGCACTTCGTCGGCGTCGCGGGCGAAGTTCGAGCGGAACGTGGCGTTGCGCAGGCGCACGGCGACGTTTTTCAACGGGCCGCTCTGCACCACGTACTTGAACTCGGTGTTGCGCTCCCACTCCTTGCCCTCGCTGCCATCGGCGCGGCTGACGTTGTCGCCGTTGATGTAGCGGGTCATGAAGGTCAGGCCGGGGATGCCCAGGGAGGCGAAGTTGTAGTCGTAGCGCACCTGCCAGGAGCGCTCGTCGGCGCCGGCGAAGTCGTTGATCTGCACGAAGTTGACCAGGTACGGGTCGGCGCCATCGATGTACGGGAAGGCGCTGTCGCCCGACAGGTGCTGGTAAGCGCCGCTGAACTTGTGCCCGCCGAGGGTGTAGCTGAGCAGGCCGTTGACGGTGGTGTTGTCGATCTTGCCGGCCAGGGCCGAGCCCTGCTCGTCGCTCTTCGACAGACGCAAGTCAGCGCCCAGGGTGCCCGGGCCCCACGGCTGGGTGGCGACCAGGCCGACGAAGTGCTGGCGGTAGATATCGTCGAGCTGGGCGAAGTGGTAGCTGCCGGTGATGCGGTCGGTGAACTTGTAGTCCAGCCCGCCCAGGTCGTAGTGGTCGGCCGAGAACGTGCCGCCGAAGCGGCCATTCTTGTTGTTCAGCGCCAGGTCTTCCCAGTTGGTGTCGTTGCGGTCCTTGGCCTTCTCCAGACGCCCGCCGGTGAAGGTCAGGTTCTTGATCTCGTTGGAGGTCAGCAGGCCGCCTTCGAATGTTTGCGGCAGGATGCGCCCGTCGTTGGGCTGCAGGGTCGGCAGTTCGGGGATCAGCGTGCCGACCTTCAGTTCGGTCTTCGACACCTTGACCTTGCCGGTCAGGCCGAGCTTGGAATATTCATCGGCGGCCTTGCCGTTGTCATGGGTCGGCAGCAGGCCGGTGTCGGTACGGTCGGGGCTGGAGTCGAGCTTGATGCCGAGCATGCCCAGCGCGTCCAGGCCGAACCCCACGGTGCCCTCGGTGTAGCCAGACTCGAAATTGAGCATGAACCCCTGGGCCCATTCGTCGCGCTTGGATTGCTGCGCGCTGGTGCCGTCGCGGAAATCGCGGTTGAAGTACATGTTGCGGGTTTCGAAGGTGGCCGTGCTGTCTTCGAAGAACGCGGCCTGGCTCATCGGGGCGACGCCGGCAAGGGCGAGCGCGCCGGCCATGGCGCTGGGGCGGGCGGTGAAGGATCGGATAGGCGCGAACGCCTGCGGCTGCATTGACTGCATCGTCGTCTGACTCCGTTTATTGTTCTTATTGGTATGCACCTTGCTGGTGCTTTTTTCGGCGCGTGGGGCGACCGTGGTGCGATGCTAGGCAATCAACCTTTCGCTAACCTTTCAGCGTGAAAGGTTTGTGACAAGGGGCTTCACAGCCCTCCCGACGGCGGTACACTCCGCGCCACCGCCCCACCCGAGCAGGGAGAATCCGATGCGTGTGCTGCTGGTCGAAGACCACCTGCAACTGGCTGAAAGCGTGGCCCAGGCCCTCAAGAGCCATGGCCTGACCGTGGACGTGCTGCACGATGGCGTGGCCGCCGACCTGGCCTTGGCCAGCGAGGACTATGCCGTGGCCGTGCTGGATGTCGGCCTGCCGCGCATGGACGGTTTCGAGGTGCTGGCGCGCCTGCGCTCACGGGGCAAGACCCTGCCGGTGCTGATGCTCACCGCGCGCAGCGACGTCAAGGACCGTGTGCACGGGCTGAACCTGGGCGCCGACGATTACCTGGCCAAGCCGTTCGAGTTGACCGAGCTGGAGGCACGGGTCAAGGCCCTGCTGCGCCGCAGCGTGCTCGGTGGCGAGCGCCAGCAGCGCTGCGGGCCGCTGGTCTACGACCTCGATACCCGGCGCTTCACCCTCGGCGAGGAGCCGCTGACCCTCACCTCCCGCGAGCAAAGCGTGCTCGAGGCATTGATCGCCCGTCCTGGTCGGGTGATGAGCAAGGAGCAACTGGCCGCCCAGGTGTTCGGCCTGGACGAGGAGGCCAGCCCCGACGCCATCGAGATCTACGTGCACCGCCTGCGCAAGAAGCTCGATGGCCACCCGGTGGCGATCGTCACCTTCCGTGGGCTTGGCTACTTGCTGGAGCACCGCGATGCGTGACACCGGTAGCCTGCGTGGGCGCCTGCTGGGCAACCTGGCGCTGCTGCTGGTGGTGTTGATGCTGGCCAGCGGCCTGAGCGCCTACTGGAACGGCCGTGAAGCCGCCGATACCGCCTACGACCGCACCCTGCTGGCCTCGGCGCGGACCATCGCAGCGGGCCTGTCGCAGCGCGATGGCACCCTTAGCGCCGATGTGCCCTACGTGGCCCTGGACACCTTCGCCTACGACAGTGCCGGGCGCATCTACTACCAGGTGCTGGACATCCACCAGAAGCTGATCTCTGGCTACGAGAACCTGCCACCGCCGCCGCCCGGCACGCCGCGCACCGACGACTACCCGGCGCTGGCACGCTTCTACAACGCCACCTACCTGGGCCAGGACGTGCGTGTGGTCAGCCTGCTCAAGGCGGTCAGCGAGCCGAACATGAACGGTATGGCGGAGATTCGCGTGGCCGAGACCGAGGAGGCGCGGGTCAGCATGGCCCGTGGCTTGATGGCCGATACCCTGCTGCGCCTGGGCATGTTGGCGCTGGGCGCGCTGGTGATGGTGTGGTTCGCCATCAGCGCCGCGTTGCGCCCGCTGGAGCGGCTACGCACGGCTGTGGAGGAGCGCCAGCCTGACGACCTGCGGGCCTTGCCGGTGGTGCAGGTGCAGCACGAACTGGGGCCGTTGGTGCGTGCGCTGAACCACTTCACCGAGCGCTTGCGTGGGCAGTTCGAGCGCCAGGCGCAGTTCATCGCCGACGCCGCCCATGAACTGCGCACGCCCCTGGCGGCGCTCAAGGCGCGGGTCGAACTGGGGTTGCGCTCGCGCGAGCCTGAGGAGTGGCGCCAGACCCTGGAGTCCGCTGTCCAGGGCACCGACCGCCTGACCCACTTGGCCAACCAGTTGCTGTCGCTGGCGCGGGTGGAAAACGGCGCGCGGGCCATCGCCGAGGGTGGCGCCCAGCGCCTGGACTTGAGCCAGCTGGCCCGTGAGCTGGGCATGGCCATGGCCCCGCTGGCCCATGCCCGTGGCGTGGCCCTGGCGCTGGAGGCCGAAGCGCCGGTGTGGCTCAAGGGCGAGCCGACCTTGCTCAACGAGTTGCTCAGCAACCTGGTGGACAACGCCTTGGCGCATACCCCGGCGGGGGGCAACGTGATCCTGCGGGTGCTGGCCCCGGCGGTGCTGGAGGTGGAGGACGATGGGCCGGGGATTCCCGAGGCTGATCGCGAGCGGGTGTTCGAGCGCTTCTATCGGCGCAGCATGCAGGGCAGTGGGCTGGGGCTGGCCATCGTCGGCGAGATCTGCCGGGCGCACTTGGCGCAGATCAGCCTGCATGATGGCGAGAAGGGGGGGTTGAAGGTGCGGGTGAGTTTCATCGCCGACTAGGTCGGCACGGTCACCCGCGCAGCATGTCCCGCGCTTCGAGCAGCTCGGTCAGGTCCAGGTCCTTGCCCTCGGGCAAGCGCAGGTGCTGGTAGGCGGGCAGGGTGGTCAGCGGCCTGCCGCGTCCGCGCAGGCTCAATGAGCGGGCGATCTGCACGATGCCGATGTAATCGATGCTGTCGGTCTCGCGCTCCAGGTCCTGGACCTGGCTGGGCAGGTTGACCAACTGCTCGGGAAACTCCCAGGCGCTGAGGATCTTGTCGCCCAGCACCGGGTGGATCTGCTCGATCACGTAGTGCAGGCACACCGGGTCGGACAGCAGCTCGTTGTGCTCCTCGGCGTAGATCAGCACTGGCAGCGCGCCGATCTGGTGGACCAGCCCGCCGAGGGTCGCCTGGTCGGGTTTGAGGTGGGTGTAGCGACGGCAGATTTCGTAGCTGATGCCCGCCACTTCCAGGCTGTTTTCCCAGATATCTCGCAGTTTTTGCTCCACCGCCGGCGAGCGGGCATGGAAGATCTGCTCGATCACCAGGCCGATGGCCAGGTTGCAGCTGTAGTTGACGCCCAGGCGGGTGATCGCGGTGTGCAGGTCGGTGACTTCCACCATGGCCCGCAACAGCGGGCTGTTGACCACTTTGATCAGGCGCGCCGACAAGGCCGCGTCGCGGCCGATCACACGGCTCAGGGCGGCGACGCTGATCTCGCTGTCCTCGGCGGCCTCGCGAATGCTCAAGGCCACTTCCGGCAGCGTGGGCAGGACCAGGTCGTCGTTGTCGATGGCGGCGAGCAATTGCGCTTGAACCATCTCGGCCAGGTTGTTCATGGACTTCTCTACCGCAGTGGTGGAACGGCCCCGTCGTGACGACGGGGCAGGCTGGTCAGCGTTGGATTTCCCGATCGCGATCCAGTTCATAGGGAAGGCTCAGCAACTCCAGGCGCGGCCCTTCGAGGCTGCCCAAGTGCAGGTTGTCGTCTTCCACCGCATCGGCGCTGAGCACCGCCAGCAGCTCGCAGCCCTGACCATTGCGTGCGGCGATCACCACCTCGCCCACCGACGAGCCGTGGGTGGGCGAGAAGATTTCCGCACCTGGGGCCGGCGCCTGCTCCTGGGCCAGTGCCAGGCGGTACTGGCGGCGCTTGAGCTTGCCCAGGTACTGCATGCGCGCGACGATTTCCTGTCCGGTGTAGCAGCCTTTCTTGAAGCTCACGCCGCCGACGGCCTGCAGGTTGATCATCTGCGGGATGAACAGCTCGCGGGTCGGGCCCATCACCTGGCCAATGCCGGCGCGCACCTGGCCGAGCAGCCAGGCGTCCAGGGTGACTTCGGGGAGCGCGCCGGCGAGGGTCGCGCGCACGTTGGCGGCGTGTTCGGCAGGCACCCACAGTTCGACGCGGCCTTCGGACACGCGAACCGCGATCAGGCCGTCATGGCGCACGGTGGCGCCGGCTTCTTCCGGCAGCGAGAGGCCCAGTGCCTGCAGCACGGCATCGGCCTGCTGCAGGCCGAAGCGGGCCCAGGCGGCGCTCTCATCGGTCAGGGTGGCCTTGGAAAAGACCGCGTACTTCTTGAGGTCCGCCAATTGCGCTTCGAGCAGTTCGCTGGCCATGGCCAACAGGTAGCCGTTGCCCTCGGGCAGGATGCGGAAGCTCGACTGCATGCGGCCCTTGACCATGCAGCGCGCGCCGAGGCTGGCGTGTTCCAGGTCGAGGTAGTTGAGGTTGCAGGTCAGCTGGCCTTGCAGGAACTTGCCGGCGTCAGAGCCGCGCACGGCAAGGATGCCCTCGTGGGACAGGGGGGTGAAGAAAGCGGAGTCGGCCATGGGTCATCGCGATTGCTAAAGACTGGCGGCCATCATAGAACGCCGGTAACAAAATAGGTAGGTGAGCAGACCAACGCCTAGTACCTCCCTGGCCATCGCCCTGTATACTGGCGGGCCATTCGAGGAGGGCCCCATGGTCGAACAAACTGAACTCAACCGGCTTTTCTGGCACAGCCGCCGCGGCATGCTGGAACTGGACGTGCTGCTGGTGCCATTCACCCAGGAAGTCTACGCCACCCTCAGCGAAAGCGACCGCGAGCTGTACCGTCGCCTGCTGACCTGTGAGGATCAGGATATGTTCGGCTGGTTCATGGAACGCAGCGAGTCCGAGGACCCGGAGTTGCAGCGCATGGTCCGTATCATCCTGGACCGTGTCCAGCCCAAGTGACGGTTTCCAGTGCCGTTGGCAGGGCTCGCGCCTGCTGCTGGCGGCCTACCTCGTCGTCCAGTCGCTGGCGTTCACGGCGCTGGTTTCGAGCGTGATACCCAGCTGGCTGATCATGTCCCTCGCAATGGCCTGCCTTGCCCACGCCTGCTGGGCCATTCCCCGCCGTATCCTTCTGACCCACCCTGAAGCCATCACCGGCCTGCGCCGCGATCCGCACGGCTGGCAACTGTTTAGCCGTGCCCAGGGCTGGCAGCCGGCGCGATTATGCCGAGACAGCCTGGCGTTGCCGGGGTTGGTGGTGCTTAGGTTCGTGCGCGAGGCGCGTTGGCTGGGGGAAAGCCAATGCATTCCCTGGGATGCGCTGGCAGCGGACGAGCATCGGCGCCTGCGGGTGCGGTTGAAGTTCAGTCGGCGGCGATGGGTCGAATATCAGCGCGAAATTTGAGCGGCCTATCGCTGGGCAAGCCCTCTCCTGCAGGTTCAGCGCCGTCCCTCAGGACGGCTTGAGCACGGTATCCTTCGCCTCCGGCAGCATTCCCGGATAATCCAGCGTGTAATGCAACCCGCGGCTCTCCTTGCGCTGCATCGCCGAGCGAATCATCAGCTCCGCCACCTGCGCCAGGTTGCGCAACTCAATCAGGTCACGGCTGACCTTGTAGTTGCTGTAGAACTCGTCGATCTCGTCCAGCAGCAGGCGCACGCGGTGCTCGGCGCGCTGCAGGCGCTTGCTGGTGCGCACGATGCCCACGTAGTCCCACATGAAACGCCGCAGTTCGTCCCAGTTGTGCGCGATGATCACGTCTTCATCGGAGTCGGTGACCTGGCTGGCATCCCAGCAGGGCAGGGCGCGGGGCATCTGCACCTGTTCCAGGTGCGCCTCGATGTCGGCGGCGGCGGCGCGGCCATAAACGAAGCACTCGAGCAGCGAATTGCTGGCCATGCGATTGGCGCCGTGCAGGCCGGTGAAGCTGGTTTCGCCGATGGCGTACAGGCCCGGCACGTCGGTGTGGCCACGCTCGTCGACCACCACTCCGCCGCAGGTGTAATGGGCCGCTGGCACCACTGGGATCGGCTGACGGGTGATGTCGATGCCGAATGCCAGGCAACGTTCGTAGACGGTGGGGAAGTGATGCTTGATGAAGTCGGTGGGCTTATGGGTGATATCCAGGTATACGCAGTCCACGCCCAGGCGCTTCATCTCGTGGTCGATGGCACGGGCGACGATGTCTCGGGGCGCCAGCTCCTCGCGTGGGTCGAAGCGTGGCATGAAGCGCTCGCCGTTCGGCAGGCGCAGCAGCGCGCCCTCGCCACGCAGGGCCTCGGTGATCAGGAAACTCTTGGCCTGCGGGTGGTACAGGCAGGTGGGGTGGAACTGGTTGAACTCCAGGTTGGCCACGCGGCAGCCTGCGCGCCAGGCCATGGCGATACCGTCGCCGCAAGCGCCATCGGGGTTGCTGGTATAGAGATAGACCTTGGCCGCTCCGCCAGTGGCCAGCACGGTGAAGCGTGCGCCGAAGGTGTCGACCTCGCCGCTGTTGCGGTCCAGCACGTAGGCGCCCAGGCAGCGCTCGCCCGGCAGGCCCAGGCGCCGCTCGGTGATCAAGTCGACCGCCACGCGTTGTTCCAGCAGTTCGATGTTCGGGCGTTGGCGCGCCTGTTCCAGCAAGGTGGTGAAGATCGCCGCGCCAGTGGCGTCGGCGGCATGGATGATGCGGCGATGGCTGTGGCCGCCCTCGCGCGTCAGGTGGAACTCGAAGCCGCCATCGTCGACGCTGTAGTGCTCGTCACGGGTGAAGGGCACGCCTTGCTCGATCAGCCACTCGATGGCCTCGCGGCTGTGCTCTACGGTGAAGCGCACGGCATCTTCATGGCACAAGCCGCCACCGGCGTTGAGGGTGTCCTCGACATGGGACTGCACGGTGTCGGTGTCGTCCAGCACGGCGGCGACGCCTCCCTGAGCCCAGAAGGTCGAGCCGTTGGCCAGGTCGCCCTTGCTCAGCACGGCGATGCGCAAGTGGCTGGGAAGGTTCAGTGCCAGGCTGAGACCGGCGGCGCCGCTGCCGATCACCAGGACATCATGTTGGAATTGTTGGCTCATGTCGGGACACTAGTAATCAAAGGGAGGGGCACGGCACAATAGTCAGGCGCAGATGGCATTGTGAAACTATCGTGAAAAGCGACCGGGCTGCCTTTATAGCAGCCCCCGGTGGCCATTTTCCAATGGCGCTTGCGCCGCGACGGCAATCTTCGTGGGAACTTTCCAGTGGCCCAGGAAATCCTATGAAGGCTGCCCGCACGCCACAATTGCCGCGGCGACGCAGGGCAGTAGGCTCTACCCGGGCTGACACCTGCGTATTCGAGACACCGTTTATCGACGCAGCCGGCCGTGACCGCGCTGCGTCTTTCGTGCGAGCCGACCAAGGGCCGCAGGAAACTTGCTTGGAGGGGAGAACTTTTGCGCAAAGCCCGAGTCTATGTTTGCAAGCCTGAACGATGGCTGTCGCAACGCTCCTTCGAGTTCATTGAGGAGTGTTCATGCTAACCCAGGAAGAGGATCAGCAGCTTGTCGAGCGCGTTCAACGCGGAGACAGGCGAGCGTTCGATCTGTTGGTGCTGAAGTATCAGCACAAGATTCTCGGGTTGATCGTGCGGTTCGTCCACGACACCCACGAAGCCCAGGATGTGGCGCAGGAAGCCTTTATCAAGGCCTACCGTGCGCTTGGCAATTTCCGCGGAGACAGTGCTTTCTATACCTGGCTGTACCGCATCGCCATCAACACGGCGAAGAACTACCTGGTGTCCCGTGGAAGACGGCCGCCAGACAGCGATGTGAGCTCCGAGGATGCGGAGTTTTACGACGGCGATCATGGTCTCAAGGATCTCGAGTCCCCAGAGCGCTCGTTGTTGCGGGATGAAATCGAAGGCACTGTCCATCGCACCATCCAGCAACTGCCTGAAGATTTGCGCACGGCCCTGACGTTGCGTGAATTCGACGGTCTGAGTTACGAGGACATTGCCAGCGTCATGCAGTGTCCGGTGGGTACCGTGCGCTCTCGAATCTTCCGCGCTCGGGAGGCCATAGACAAAGCCCTGCAGCCTCTGTTGCAGGAAACCTGAGACAGCGGCGACAGCCAAGAGAGGAACCGCCATGAGTCGTGAAGCTTTGCAGGAATCGCTGTCCGCGGTAATGGATAACGAAGCGGACGAATTGGAACTGCGTCGGGTGCTGAACGCCGTCGACGATGCCGAAACCCGTGCCACCTGGTCACGCTACCAGATCGCTCGCGCGGCCATGCACAAGGAACTGCTGCTGCCTAAGCTGGACATCGCCTCCGCGGTGTCCGCTGCCCTGGCCGACGAGGCCGTGCCAGCCAAGGTCAAAACTGGCCCATGGCGCAGCATCGGTCGTCTGGCCGTGGCAGCTTCGGTCACCGTCGCCGTGCTCGCTGGTGTGCGTCTGTACAACCAGGATGAAATCACGGGTGCCGAGCTCGCCGCCCAGCAACCTGCCCAGCAAGGCTTGAGCCTGCCACAGGCGCAGGGCCCTGCCGTTCTGGCAGGCTATAGTGAGAGCAGTGAGCAACCGACCGGGCCGATGGCCAACGGCGTGCTGCAGAACCAGGCAGGCTGGGATCAGCGCTTGCCAGGGTACCTGCGCCAGCATGCCCAGGAATCTGCGCTCAAGGGCACTGAAACCGCACTGCCCTACGCACGCGCCGCCAGCCTGGAACCCGCCAAGTAAGGAGGATCATGCGCGCGCTACCTCTTCTGTCGATATTGCTCGGCAGTTCCCTGACGCTGCCAGTGCTGGCGGCCAACTCCTCGCCCGAGGCGAGTGAGTGGTTGAACAAGCTGGCACGGGCTGAGCAAGGGCAGAGTTACCAGGGTTCCTTCGTCTACGAACGCAATGGCAGTTTTTCCACCCACGACATCTGGCATCGCGTCCAGGATGGCAAGGTCAGCGAGCGGTTGTTGCAGCTCGATGGCGCCGCACAGGAGATCGTGCGGGTCGATGGCAAGGTGCACTGCGTCAGTGGGTCCCTGGTCAGCGGCGTGGGTACCCCACCCGATTCTGCGCCGCGGGTGCTCGATCCACTCAAGTTGATGAGCTGGTATGACCTGAGCGTGGCAGGCAAGTCACGCGTCGCCGGGCGCGACGCGGTGATCGTTACCCTGACCCCGCGTGACCAGCACCGTTATGCTTTCGAACTGCATCTGGACCGCCAGACCGGCCTGCCGCTGCGCTCGTTGATGCTCAACGACAAAGGGCAGTTGCTGGAGCGCTTCCAGATGACTCGTCTGGACACTGAAGACCTACCTACCGACAGCGACCTGCAGGCCAGTGCGGCATGCAAGGCGGTTGAGCGAGTGGCTCCGACCACCGCCGAAGCCGCCGCCGGCTGGCGCTCCGACTGGCTGCCGCCAGGTTTCGAACTGGTGAACAGCGCGGTGCGCCGTGATCCCAAGCGCAACAGCATGGTCAGCAGCCTGATGTACGACGATGGGCTGGCGCGTTTCTCGGTGTTCCTCGAGCCGATCAAGGATGACGCCGGCATCGACACGCGCGCCCAGTTGGGGCCGACCGTGGCGGTCTCGCGGCACCTGACCACACCCAAGGGCAAGGTCATGGTCACGGTGGTCGGGGAGATCCCGCTGGGCACCGCCGAACGCGTCGCACTGTCGATGCGCGCCCAGGATGCGCAGGCGCGCCAATGAGGATTGGCGCCTGCTCCCGCAGCCGTGAGAACCTTCGGCTGACATGAAATTAAAGCATTGTCATTTGCAATCCGTTGGTAAATTTTCTATAGGTCAGGCTTCTTGGAGTCTGGCCTTTCCTGCTTCTGCAGGGGCCCTTCTGCTAACTACGCTCGTTGTGACGGGAGCCGTATGTCAATACCACGCTTGAAATCCTACCTATCGATGTTCGCCGCCGTGCTGATGCTCGGCCAGGTGCTCACCGCCCAGGCCGAGGAAGCCCTGCCGGACTTCACCACCCTGGTCGAGCAGGCCTCGCCGGCCGTGGTCAACATCAGCACCAAGCAGAAGCTGCCGGACCGCCGCGTCGCCGCTGGGCAGATGCCCGACCTCGAGGGGCTGCCGCCGATGTTCCGCGAGTTCTTCGAGCGCAACATGCCGCAACAACCGCGTTCGCCGCGTGGCGACCGCCAGCGGGAGGCGCAGTCGCTGGGCTCGGGCTTCATCATCTCCAGCGATGGCTACGTGCTGACCAACAACCACGTGGTCGCTGACGCCGACGAGATCATCGTCCGACTGTCCGACCGCAGCGAGCTGCAGGCCAAGCTGGTCGGCACCGACCCGCGCACCGACGTCGCCCTGCTGAAGGTCGACGGCAAGAACCTGCCGACCGTGAAGCTGGGTGATTCCGAGAAACTCAAGGTTGGCGAATGGGTGCTAGCCATTGGCTCGCCGTTCGGTTTCGACCATTCGGTGACCAAGGGTATCGTCAGCGCCAAGGGCCGCACGCTGCCCAATGACACCTATGTGCCGTTCATTCAGACCGACGTGGCGATCAACCCGGGTAACTCCGGTGGCCCGCTGTTCAACATGAAAGGCGAGGTGGTGGGCATCAACTCGCAGATCTTCACCCGTTCCGGCGGCTTCATGGGCCTGTCCTTCGCCATCCCGATCGATGTGGCGCTGGATGTTTCGAACCAGCTGAAGAAAGACGGCAAGGTTAGCCGCGGCTGGCTCGGCGTGGTGATCCAGGAGGTCAACAAGGACCTCGCCGAATCCTTCGGCCTCGACAAGCCGGCGGGCGCCCTGGTGGCCCAGGTGCTGGAGAACGGCCCCGCAGCCAAGGGCGGCCTGCAGGTGGGCGACGTGATCCTCAGCCTTAACGGCCAGCCGATCATCATGTCGGCCGACCTGCCACACCTGGTGGGCGGTCTCAAGGATGGCGACAAGGCCAAGCTGGAGATCATCCGCGAAGGCAAACGCCAGAACCTCGACATCACCATTGGTGCGTTGCCGGACGACGATGCCGACATCGGCACTGGCGGCCAGGGTGGCGCCGAGCGCAGTAGCAACCGCCTGGGCGTGTCGGTGGCCGACCTGTCCGACGAGCAGAAGAAATCCCTGGAACTCAAGGGCGGTGTGGTCATCAAGGAAGTCCAGGATGGCCCGGCAGCCCTGATCGGCCTGCGCCCGGGTGATGTCATCAGCCACCTGAACAACCAGGCGATCGGCAACGCCAAGCAGTTCACTGAAATCGCCAAGGACCTGCCGAAGAACCGTTCGGTGTCCATGCGAGTGCTGCGCCAGGGGCGCGCCAGCTTCATTACCTTCAAGCTGGCGGAATAAGCCGGGAGTGATGTAGGAAAAGGGCAGCTTCGGCTGCCCTTTTTACGAGGCGATACGTTCCTTGCAGGAGCGGGCTTGCCCCGCGATGGCGTCTGACCAGGCGACATCGGTGTCTACGCCGTCACTATCGCGGGCAAGCGCGCTCCTACAGGGGGCGGGCATGGGCCGATGAGGACGCTCCCATATCCCTTCGGCTTGAGGTACAATTCCCGGCTATTTTTCGGCGGGCGTCCGGCTCGCAGCCTTTTCGAGTGTTGACCTGTGAGTGATTTGAGTCATATCCGCAATTTCTCCATCATCGCCCACATCGACCATGGCAAGTCGACGCTGGCCGACCGTTTCATCCAGATGTGCGGTGGCCTGTCGGCGCGCGAAATGGAAGCCCAGGTCCTTGATTCCATGGACCTTGAGCGCGAGCGCGGTATCACCATCAAGGCCCACAGCGTCACGCTGCATTACAAGGCCCAGGACGGCAAGACCTACCAGCTGAACTTCATCGACACCCCCGGCCACGTCGACTTCACCTATGAAGTCAGCCGCTCCCTGGCCGCCTGCGAGGGTGCGCTGCTGGTGGTGGACGCCGGTCAAGGCGTCGAGGCCCAGTCCGTGGCCAACTGCTACACCGCCATCGAGCAGGGCCTGGAGGTCATGCCGGTCCTGAACAAGATGGACCTGCCCCAGGCCGACCCTGATCGCGTCAAGGACGAGATCGAGAAGATCATCGGCATCGACGCCACTGACGCCGTGGCCTGCAGCGCCAAGAGCGGCATGGGCGTCGACGAGGTGCTTGAGCGCCTGGTGCAGAGCATTCCCGCGCCAGAAGGTGATATCGAAGCGCCATTGCAGGCGCTGATCATCGACTCCTGGTTCGACAACTACCTGGGTGTGGTTTCCCTGGTGCGTGTGCGACACGGCCGCGTCAAGAAAGGCGACAAGATCCTGGTCAAGTCCACCGGCAAGGTGCACCTGGTCGACAGCGTCGGCGTCTTCACCCCGAAACACACCCAGACCGCCGACCTCAAGGCCGGTGAAGTGGGCTTCATCATCGCCAGCATCAAGGACATCCACGGTGCCCCGGTCGGTGACACCCTGACCCTGTCCACGACCCCCGAGGTCGAAGTCCTGCCTGGCTTCAAGAAGATCCAGCCGCAGGTCTACGCAGGCCTGTTCCCGGTCAGCTCCGACGACTTCGAAGATTTCCGCGACGCCCTGCAGAAGCTGACGCTCAACGACTCGTCGCTGCAATACATGCCGGAAAGCTCCGACGCACTGGGCTTTGGCTTCCGTTGCGGCTTCCTCGGCATGCTGCACATGGAGATCATCCAGGAGCGCCTGGAGCGCGAGTACGACCTGGACCTGATCACCACCGCGCCCAGCGTGATCTACGAGCTCGAACTCAAGACCGGCGAAACCATCGTCGTCGACAACCCCTCGAAGCTGCCTGACGTCTCGGCGGTCGCCGATTTCCGCGAGCCGATCGTCACCGCCACCATCCTCGTGCCCCAGGAGCACCTGGGCAACGTCATCACCCTGTGCATCGAGAAGCGTGGCGTGCAGCGCGACATGCAGTTCCTCGGCAGCCAGGTGCAGGTCCGCTACGACCTGCCGATGAACGAAGTGGTGCTGGATTTCTTCGACAAGCTCAAATCCACCAGCCGCGGCTATGCCTCGCTGGACTATCATTTCGATCGCTACCAGTCGGCCAACCTGGTCAAGCTGGACGTACTGATCAACGGCGACAAGGTCGATGCCCTGGCATTGATCGTGCATCGCGACAACGCCGCCTACAAAGGCCGTGCGTTGACCGAAAAAATGAAGGAACTGATCCCTCGGCAGATGTTCGACGTGGCGATCCAGGCGGCTATCGGCGGCCAGATCATCGCGCGGACCACGGTCAAGGCGCTCAGAAAGAACGTACTGGCTAAATGCTACGGTGGCGACGTGAGCCGTAAGAAAAAGCTGCTGGAGAAGCAGAAGGCCGGTAAGAAACGCATGAAACAGGTGGGTAACGTGGAGATTCCACAGGAAGCCTTCCTCGCCGTGCTCAGGTTGGATAGCTAGGTCCTATGTCGCTAAATTTCCCGCTGTTGCTAGTCATCGCCGTTGCCGTCTGCGGTCTGTTGGGCTTGATCGACCTGTTGTTCCTGGCCCCGCGCCGGCGGGCGGCGGTCGCCAACTACCAGGGCAGCGTCAACCAGCCCGAAGTGGCCGTGGTCGAGCGCCTGAACAAGGAGCCGTTGCTGGTCGAGTACGGCAAGTCGTTCTTTCCGGTGCTGTTCATCGTGCTGGTGCTGCGTTCGTTCCTGGTCGAGCCGTTCCAGATCCCCTCGGGATCGATGAAGCCCACCCTGGAAGTGGGTGACTTCATCCTGGTGAACAAGTTCTCGTACGGCATTCGCCTGCCGGTGATCGACAAGAAGGTCATCGAGGTCGGTGACCCGCAACGCGGCGACGTCATGGTGTTCCGCTACCCAAGCGACCCGAACGTCAACTACATCAAGCGTGTGGTCGGCCTGCCGGGCGACGTGGTGCGCTACACCAGCGACAAGCAACTGTTCGTCAACGGCCAGCCGATCGCCGAACAGCTGGTTGGCGCCGAAGCCGGTTCCCTGGGCAGCGCCGAGCTGTACAAAGAGAAACTGGGCGAGGCCGAGCACCTGATCCGCAAGGAAATGAGCCGCTACCGCATGCCACCGGACCAGCAATGGACCGTGCCGGCCGGCCACTACTTCATGATGGGCGACAACCGCGACAACTCCAACGACAGCCGTTACTGGGACGACCCGAACATTCCCAAGGAACTGCACGGCATGGTTCCGGACAGGAACATCGTCGGCAAGGCCTTCGCGGTATGGATGAGTTGGCCAGAGCCCAAGCTCAGCCACTTCCCCAACCTGTCACGGGTCGGCCTGATCCATTGATACCCATCGGCGCTGTCCCGCGGACAGCGCCGAATGCATTTCTGACATAGGCTGTGTTCTCAAGGATCGGGAGATTCGCCGTTCTTGAACGACGAACCACAGCCAAACAGTCTTTCAGGATGTTGATTTGAACGCGTTTAACAACCCACGGGTGGCCGCATGAGTGCTTCCCTTGCCCGTCTGGAGCGCAAGCTCGGCTACACCTTCAAGAACCAGGAGCAAATGCTGCTGGCCCTGACCCATCGCAGCTATGCCGGGCGCAACAACGAGCGCCTGGAGTTCCTGGGCGATGCCATTCTCAACTTCGTCGCCGGTGAGGCGCTGTTCGAGCGCTTCCCGCAGGCGCGCGAAGGCCAGCTGTCACGCTTGCGCGCGCGCCTGGTCAAGGGTGAGACCCTGGCCCGCCTGGCTCGGGGCTTCGACCTGGGCGAATACCTGCGCCTGGGCTCGGGCGAGCTCAAGAGTGGCGGTTTCCGCCGCGAATCGATCCTGGCCGATGCCCTGGAGGCGCTGATCGGCGCCATCTACCTGGACGCCGACATGGACACCGCGCGCGAGCGCATCCTGGCCTGGCTGGCCGGTGAGTTCGACGGGCTGACCCTGGTCGACACCAACAAGGACCCCAAGACCCGCCTGCAGGAGTTCCTGCAATCGCGCGGTTGCGAGCTGCCGCGCTACGAGGTGGTGGACATCCAGGGCGAACCGCACTGCCGGACCTTCTTCGTCGAGTGCGAAGTGGTGCTGCTGAACAACAAAAGCCGTGGCCAGGGCGTTAGCCGGCGTATCGCCGAGCAGGTCGCCGCGGCTTCCGCATTGATCGCCCTGGGCGTGGAGAATGGCAATGACTGACAACAACCCGACCCGCTGCGGCTACGTAGCCATCGTCGGCCGCCCCAACGTGGGCAAGTCGACCTTGCTCAACCACATCCTCGGGCAGAAGCTGGCGATCACCTCGCGCAAGCCGCAGACCACCCGTCACAACATGCTCGGCATCAAGACCGAGGGTGACGTGCAGGCGATCTACGTCGACACCCCCGGTATGCACAAGGCCAACGACAAGGCCCTCAACCGCTACATGAACCGCAACGCTTCGGCGGCCCTGAAGGACGTCGACGTGGTGATCTTCGTGGTCGACCGCACCCGCTGGACCGACGAGGACCAACTGGTGCTGGAGCGGGTGCAGTACGTCAGCGGCCCGGTGATCCTGGCGGTCAACAAGACCGACCGCATGGACGAGAAGGCTGAGCTGATCCCGCACCTGCAGTGGCTGCAGCAGCAACTGCCGAACGCCGAGATCGTGCCGATCTCCGCCCAGCAGGGGCACAACCTCGAGTCGCTGGAAGCGCTGATCGCCAAGCACCTGCCGGAAAACGAGCACTTCTTCCCGGAAGACCAGATCACCGACCGCAGCAGCCGTTTCCTCGCCGCCGAACTGGTGCGCGAGAAGATCATGCGTCAGCTCGGTGCGGAGTTGCCCTACCAGATCACCGTGGAGATCGAGGAGTTCAAGCAGCAGGGGCACGTGCTGCATATCCATGCGCTGATCCTGGTCGAGCGTGATGGCCAGAAGAAGATCATCATCGGCGACAAGGGCGAGCGCATCAAACGCATCGGCTCCGACGCGCGCAAGGACATGGAAGTGCTGTTCGACGCCAAGGTGATGCTCAACCTCTGGGTCAAGGTCAAGGGTGGCTGGTCCGACGACGAACGCGCCCTGCGTTCGCTGGGCTACGGCGACCTGTAACCCCCAAGCGGCCCGGACTTTCCGGGCCGCTTCGCTTAACCCCCGTTCCCCTGTAGGAGCGGTGGTGCGGCGATCCGACTTGCCCCGCGATAGGGCCCGAGCCGACGCCATCATCGCCCGCCAACGAGCCCTTCCCGATGGATCAACCCGCTCCCCAACCCGCCTACGTCCTGCACAGCCGCGCCTACAAGGAAACCAGTGCGCTGGTCGACTTCCTCACGCCGCAAGGCCGCATGCGCGCCGTGCTGCGTCGCGCGCGTGGCAAGGGCGGCAGCCTGGTGCGCCCGTTCGTGCCCCTGGAAGTGGAACTGCGCGGGCGCGGTGAGCTGAAGAACGTCGGGCGTCTTGAGACGGTCGGCATCGCCGCCTGGTTGCATGGTGACGCGCTGTTCAGCGGCCTGTACCTCAACGAACTGCTGATGCGCCTGCTGCCGGCCGAGGCGCCGCACCCGGCGCTGTTCGAGCATTACACCCTGACCCTGCAAGCCCTGGCCGCCGGCCGTGCGCTGGAGCCACTGCTGCGTTCGTTCGAATGGCGCTTGCTGGACGAACTCGGCTACGCCTTCGCCCTCGACCATGACGTCAACGACGCGCCCATCGTCGCCGAAGGGCTGTACCGTCTGCAGGTCGATGCGGGGCTGGAACGTGTCGAGCTGTTCCAGCCAGGGTTGTTCAACGGCGCCGAGCTGCTGGCACTGGCCGAGGCCGACTGGGAAGCCCCCGGTGCGTTGCTCGCGGCCAAGCGCCTGATGCGCCAGGCCCTGGCGGTGCACCTGGGGCCCAAGCCGCTGGTCAGTCGGGAACTGTTTCGCAAGCGCTGAGCACATCGTATGCTGTGGCGCTAAATCTTCAGGAGAGCCTTCCGTGACTCACAGCAACCGCATGCTTCTCGGCGTCAACATCGACCACGTGGCGACCCTGCGCCAGGCTCGGGGCACCCGTTACCCCGACCCGGTCAAGGCCGCGCTGGACGCCGAGGAAGCGGGGGCCGACGGCATCACCGTGCACCTGCGCGAAGACCGTCGGCACATCCAGGAACGCGACGTGCTGTTGCTCAAGGACGTGCTGCAGACCCGCATGAACTTCGAGATGGGCGTCACCGAAGAAATGATGGCGTTCGCCGAACGCATCCGCCCGGCGCACATCTGCCTGGTGCCGGAAACCCGCCAGGAGCTGACCACCGAAGGTGGCCTGGATGTCGCCGGTCAGGAAGCCCGAATCAAGGCCGCGGTCGAGCGCCTGGCGCGCACCGGTGCCGAGGTGTCGCTGTTCATCGATGCCGACGAGCGGCAGATCGAGGCGTCGCGCCGCGTCGGTGCGCCCGCCATTGAGCTGCACACGGGGCGCTACGCCGATGCCGAGACGCCGACCGACGTGGCCGAGGAGCTCAAGCGTATCGTCGATGGCGTGGCGTTTGGCGTTGGCCAGGGGTTGATCGTCAATGCCGGGCACGGCCTGCACTACCACAATGTCGAGGCGGTGGCGGCGATCAAGGGCATCAACGAGCTGAACATCGGCCATGCGCTGGTGGCGCATGCGCTGTTCGTTGGGTTCAAGGCGGCGGTGGCGGAAATGAAGGCGCTGATCGTGGCGGCTGGTTCGCGCTGATCAATGCCGGCCCAATCGCGGGGCAAACCCACACAGGTACAACGCTGTCCTCATGGACCGCGCGGTACCTGTGTGGGTTTGCCCAGCGATTGAGCCGGTGTGACCACCCTCATCATTCCGCCCGAAACACCAGGGTAAACCGCGTTGGCCCCTGCACCTGGCTACTCAGCTCGACCCGCCCCCCATGCAATTGCATGATCGACCTCACGATCGCCAACCCCAGGCCAGTCCCCCCGTCCAGCCGCGAACGCCCGCTACCCACGCGGTAGAAGCGTTCGAACAGATGCGGCTGATGCGCCTCGGCAATCCCCGCGCCCTGGTTCTCCACCCACAACCGTACCTCGCCCGCCTGCCGCTCGATCCCCAGGTTTATCGCGTGCCCCTCCGGGCTATGGCGAATAGCATTGCTCAGCAAGTTGGACAGCGCCCGCTGCAGCATCAGCCGATCGGCCAGCGCCGTGCCCCAGCCATGCAAGCGCAATTCGATGGCCTTTAGCTCGGCGCCGAAGGTGAACAGCTCCATCACCCGCGCAGCCTCCTCGGCCAGCGCCACCGGCTTGAGCGTCAGTTGCGCCTGCGGCTGGCTGACCTGGGCGAGGAACAGCATGTCGTTGATCATGCGGTTGAGTCGGGTCAGTTCCTCGACGCTGTCTTCCAACGCCTCGCGATAGTTGCCGCTGTCGCGTTCGCGGGCCAGGGTCACCTGGGCCTTGCCCATCAGGTTGCCGATCGGCGTGCGCAGTTCGTGGGCCAGGTCGTCGGAGAACTGCGATAGCTGGCGCACGCCCTGGTCGAGGCGGTCGAGCATGACGTTGATGCCTGCGGCCAGCTCGGCCAGCTCCTGCGGCAGGCCCGCGACCGGCAGGCGGTGCTCCAGGTTCTCGGTCGAGACCCGCCCGGCGATACGACGGAACCGGCGCAGCGGGTCCAGCCCGCGCTGCACCAGCTTCCAGGCGCCGAGGCCGATCAGCAGCAGCAGTACCGGCAGGGCCAAGAGGGTCGAGTTCAGGTAGGCCTGGAGCAGGGCGTTGTCGTCGGCGCGGTCGAGGGACATCATCACGCGCACCGGCATGTCGTCGCGCAGGCGCATCAGGCGGCTGGCGGTGAGCAGTTGCCGGCCGTCGTGGTCGCGCCATTCCTGGAAGCTCAACGGCTCGCCAGTGCCCAGCTGGCGCAAGGCGTCCGCCTCCAGCGCAGGTCCCAGGCTGAGCAGTGGCGGGTGGCGGCCACTGACGGCCAGCACGTTGAGGCTGAGGTTGTCATGGCCCATCACCAGGTCGAGCAGCGGGTGAGCGCGGGCGCCTAGATCGTCGCTGCGTAGGTCCACCCGCAGGTTGTGCTCCACTTGCAGCATCTTGCGCGCGAGGTCGCGGTGTGCGCGGCTGTCCAGCTCGTGGTCAAGGGCGAACACCGCCAGGCATGCCAGCAGCAGCACCAGCGCGGCGCCCATCAGGGTCACCGACAGCCCCAGGCGCAGGGACAAGCTGGCGGCCTTCACGCACGCGCCTCCAGCACGTAGCCGACGCCGCGCAGGGTGTGGATCAGCTTGTCTTCGAAGGGGTCATCGATCTTTGCCCGCAGGCGGCGGATCGACACCTCGACCACGTTGGTGTCGCAGTCGAAGTTCATGTCCCACACCAGCGAGATGATCTGCGTGCGCGACAGTACCTCGCCGCTCTGGCGCATCAACAGGTGCAGCAGGGCGAACTCCTTGGCGGTCAGGTCGATGCGCTGCCCGCTGCGCCAGGCGCGGTGGCGGCCGGGGTCGAGCTCAAGGTCGGCGACCCTGAGGGTGCTCGGCTGCAGGCGCTGGTCGTTGCGCCGCAGCAGGCTGCGGATGCGCGCCAGCAGCTCGGGGAACTCGAAGGGCTTGAGCAGGTAGTCGTCGGCGCCCAGGTCCAGGCCCTTGACCCGGTCGGCCAGGCGGCCGTGGGCGGTGAGCATCATGATTCGCGTGGGCGACTCGGCGCGCAGGCGCTGCAACACGCTCCAGCCGTCCAGCTCGGGCAGGTTGACGTCGAGGATCACCAGGTCATAGGGCTGCTGGCGGGCCAGGTGCAGGCCGTCGGTGCCGGTGTGGGCGCAGTCGACCACGTAGCCGTTTTCGCGCAGGCCCTGTTGCAGGTAGTCGGCGGTGCGGGGTTCGTCCTCGATGATCAGTAGGCGCATGGGCGGGCTCGGTGTGGGAAAAGGGGGCGATTCTCGACCTTGTAGCGGGATCAGGGTCAAGCGCGGGGATGTTACGGCATGAGACGGGGGAGGTTGCGGGGATTGCCGATTTGTAATGCGCGGGTCATGTGGGTGACAGGTCCGGCGCCTATCGCGGGGCAAGCCCGCTCCTGCGGTGACGATAGGGCCCATGACCCTTGCAGCACTGTAATGTCCGTCTCACCTTGGCGTTAGCTTGCCCTGGCTAGGATGGCGCTGTCTGAACCGCTATCACGAGGCAAGCACCATGAACCTGATCAAGTACCTGCTATTGGCGACCCTCGCCGTAGGCAGTTCCGCGGCCCTGGCAGAAGGCGGCGCCGAGCGCTCGCGGCTGTTCGTGCAGACGTTCCTGCAAGACCAGCAGCGTCTGCACGGCGACACGCCGCAGGCCGTGGCCGAGCGCGAACGCAAGCAGCAGGAAGAGAGGGCCCGCGCGGTGGCCCAGGATTGAGCGCAACTCCCTGCGCTGCGGTGCTCCGGCCGCGCAGGTGAATTCGGGCGCCCCTCGGGCGCTCTTTTTATTTGCGCGCCACCAACGTCGCCCGGCGCGGCGCCGGCAGGCCCTCGATGGTGCGGCTGTGGTCGCTGGGGTCGAGGAAGTCGGCGAGCGACTGGTAGCGCATCCACTCGGTGCTGCGCTGCTCTTCGACGCGGGTGACACTGACGTCCACGCAGCGCACGTCGCTGAATCCGGCACGCCGCAGCCAGCGCTCGAGCGCGGGCACCGAGGGCAGGAACCATACGTTACGCATCTGCGCGTAGCGGTCTTCGGGCACCAGCACCTGGTTTTCATCACCCTCGATCACCAGGGTCTCCAGCACCAGCTCGCCGCCCTTGACCAGGCAGTCCTTGAGCGCCAGCAGGTGCTCGATGGGCGAGCGACGATGGTAGAACACGCCCATGGAGAACACCGTGTCGAAGCCTTCCAGGTT
Organism: Pseudomonas entomophila; assembly: GCF_029193575.1. Classification (GTDB taxonomy): domain Bacteria; phylum Pseudomonadota; class Gammaproteobacteria; order Pseudomonadales; family Pseudomonadaceae; genus Aquipseudomonas; species Aquipseudomonas entomophila_G. The sequence goes on from NZ_JARGCS010000022.1 coordinate 110,569, forward strand.
GGCGGGCAGCTCTTCGAGGGCGAACGGCAGGTGCCAGGCCGGCAGCTCGGGCAGGTACTGCTGTACCGCTTGGAACTGGCAGAAGAACAGCCAGTTGGGGTCGACGCCCACCACCATGTCGGCGCCCGCGCCGAGCATGCGCCACTGGTAGTAGCCGTTGCCGCAGCCCACGTCCAGTACGCGTTTGCCCTTGAGGTCCAGGTGCGGGCTGACCCGTGACCACTTCCAGTCCGAGCGCCATTCGGTGTCGACGTGCACGCCGAACAAGTCGAACGGGCCCTTGCGCCAGGGCGAGAGGCCCATCAGGGCCTTGTGCAGTCGCTCGCGGGTCGCGTCATCGCAGGGCGTGTCCAGGCGCAGGCCGTCGACCAGGTCGATCTCGCTTGGCTGCAAGGCGGGCAGGGCCTCCAGCGCGCCACGCCAGCGGTCGAGGTCGCCATGGCCTTTCTCCAGCTTGGCTTCGAGTTGCGCTTGCAGGCCCTGGGACCAGGACGCCAGTGGGGTGCCCGCCAGTCGGCGGACGAGGGGGGAGAGGTCGATCATGGCAGGGCAATCAGCGAGGTGAAGTTGAGGCACTGGAACCACGGCACCACCTTGCAGAACCCGGCGGCCAGCAGGCGTTCGCGGTGGGTTTCGAGGGTGTCGGGTTTCATCACGTGTTCGATGGCACTGCGCTTCTGGGCGATTTCCAGGTCGCTGTAGCCGTTGGCGCGCTTGAAGTCCAGGTGCAGGTCGTTGAGCAGCGCCTGTTCCTGGTCGTCTGCGAAGCGCAGTTTCTCCGAGAGGATCAACGCCCCGCCTGGCAGCAGCGCCTGGCGGATGCGTGCGAGCAGTGCCAGGCGTTGCTCCGGGGCGATGAACTGCAGGGTGAAGTTCATCGCCACCACCGAGGCAGGCTCGAAGGGCAGGGCGAGGATGTCGGCTTCCAGCACCTGGACCGGCAGCAGCTCCTGGAACATCGAGTCCTGGGCGGTGAGGTACTGGCGGCAACGCTCGACCATCGCCGCCGAGTTGTCCACGGCGATCACCCGGCAACCCTCGGCGCGCACATGGCGGCGCAGCGATTGGGTCACCGCGCCCAGCGAGGCGCCCAGGTCGTACAGCGCGGTATTCGGCTGGGCGAAGCGCGCGGCGAGCACGCCGAGGTTCTCGACGATGGTCGGGTAGCCGGGCACCGAGCGCTTGATCATGTCCGGGAACACCCGCACCACGTCTTCGTTGAAGACGAAGTCGGGCACCTGCTCCAGGGGCTGTGCGAATAGGCGATCGGGTTCTTTGCTCACGGCGGGTCCAGGTTCAACGCGTATCGAGGGCCGGCATTCTAGCCAAACCTGGCTGAGGATGCATGGCTGGCTGACCGAAAGCGCCGTGGCCCTACTTCACCCGGATCGCGCAATCGAAGGTTTGCACCGGCCGCACTTCCGGCGCCCAGGGTTGCTGGTAGACCAGGATCAGGTGGCTCTCGCCGGCGGTGCTGGCCTGGAAGCGCCAGGTGGACACGCCTGCGCTGCCCACCAGGCCGGCTTCCTCGGGGCTGCTGTAGACCTCTGGGCCCAGGCTGCGCAGGATGTTCGATGCCGGGCTCTGCACCAACCAGCGATAGCCGGTGGTGGGATTGCTCGGCAGGGTGAGGGTAAGGTTCTGACCGACCTGCAAACGCTTGGGGCATTCGCTTTCGGCGTCCAGCTCGACGGTTTGCCGGGGCTGTTGGGCGCAGGCGGCGACTAGGGCGAGGCTCAGGGGGAGCAGCAGGCGGGGGAGGGTCATGGTGGCTCCTGAGGCGGGCAATGGCCTGAGGATAACCGATGCGCTGGAGTGTGTGGGGGCTGTGAGGGCCCTATCGCGGGGCAAGCCCACCAGTACCCCGCCGTTCTCAAGGGGGCGGTGTGCCTGTGGAGCGGCTTGCCCCGCGATGGGCCGCACAGCGGCCCGGGGTTCTTCTCAGAACAACACTTTCGCCACGTCGGCAAAGCGCTTGGCGAAATGCACCGTCAACCCTTCACGCAGGTAATCCGGCAGCTCCTCGAAGTCCCCGCGGTTGGCCTCCGGCAGGATCAGTTCGAAGATTTTCTGCCGCTTGGCGGCGATCACCTTCTCGCGTACCCCGCCAATCGGCAGCACCTGCCCGGTCAGTGTCAGCTCGCCGGTCATCGCCACGCCTTTCTTCGGTGCCTGGTCGCGGGCCAGCGACAGCAGGGCGCTGGCCATGGTAATGCCCGCGCTGGGACCGTCCTTGGGGGTGGCGCCCTCGGGCACGTGCAGGTGGATGAATGCCTCGTTGAAGAAGCCTGGGTCGCCACCGTACTGCTTGAGGTTGGAGCTGACGTAGCTGTAGGCGATTTCGGCGGACTCCTTCATCACGTCACCCAGCTTGCCGGTGAGCTTGAAGCCGCGGTTCAGGGTATGGATGCGTGTGGCCTCGATCGGCAGCGTGGCGCCTCCCATGCTGGTCCAGGCCAGGCCGGTGATCACGCCTTTGCCAGCCAGCACCTGCTCGCTGCGGAACACCGGCATGCCCAGGGCCGCTTCGAGGTCCTTGGTGCCGATCTTGAGCTTCGCGTCGGGGTCTTCCAGCAACTTGACCACCGCCTTGCGCACCAGCTTGCCCAGCTGTTTCTCCAACTGGCGCACGCCCGCCTCGCGGGCGTAGCCCTCGATCACCAGGCGCAGGGCGCTGTCGCTGATGCTCAGGCTGGTCTTGGCCACGCCGGCCTTTTCCAGCTGCTTGGGCCACAGGTGGCGCTTGGCGATGGCGAGTTTTTCCTCGGTGATGTAGCCCGACAGGCGGATCACTTCCATGCGGTCGAGCAACGGGCCAGGAATCGAGTCCAGGGTGTTGGCGGTGCACACGAACAGCACCTTGGACAAGTCCAGGCGCAGGTCCAGGTAATGGTCGAGGAAGTCGACGTTCTGTTCCGGGTCCAGGGTCTCCAGCAGCGCCGAGGCCGGGTCGCCCTGGTAGCTCTGGCCCATCTTGTCGATCTCGTCGAGCATGATCACCGGGTTCATCACCTCGACGTCCTTCAGCGCCTGCACCAGCTTGCCCGGCTGGGCGCCGATGTAGGTGCGGCGGTGGCCCTTGATTTCCGCCTCGTCGCGCATGCCGCCAACGCTGAAGCGGTAGAACGGCCGGCCGAGGGATTCGGCGATGGACTTGCCGATGCTGGTCTTGCCCACGCCCGGCGGGCCCACCAGCAGCACGATCGAGCCGCTGATCTCGCCCTTCCAGGCACCGACGGCGAGGAATTCGAGGATGCGCTCCTTGATGTCGTCAAGGCCGGCATGGTGCTGGTCAAGGACCTTGCGTGCATGTTTGAGGTCGAGCTTGTCGGCGCCGTACACGCCCCACGGCAGGGCGGTGGCCCAGTCCAGGTAGTTGCGGGTGACGGCGTACTCCGGCGAGCCGGTCTCGAGGATCGCCAGCTTGCCCATTTCCTCGTCGATGCGCTTTTTCGCAGCGTCCGGCAGGGTCTTGCCTTGCAGGCGTTGCTGGAACTGCTCGACGTCGGCGCTGCGGTCGTCCTTGGTCAGGCCCAGCTCCTGCTGGATGACCTTGAGTTGCTCCTTGAGGAAAAACTCGCGCTGGTGTTCGCCGATCTGCCGGTTCACCTCGGCGGAGATCTCGTTTTGCAGGCGCGCGACCTCGACCTCCTTGCGCAGCATCGGCAGCACCTTCTCCATGCGCTTGAGCATCGGCACGCAGTCGAGCACTTCCTGCAGCGCGTTGCCGGTGGCCGAGGTCAGCGCGGCGGCGAAGTCGGTGAGTGGCGACGGGTCGTTGGGGCTGAAGCGGTTGAGGTAGTTCTTCAGCTCTTCGCTGTACAGCGGGTTGAGCGGCAGCAGTTCCTTGATCGCATTGATCAGGGCCATGCCGTAGGCCTTGACCTCGTCGGTCGGTTCGCTGGGTTGGCGTGGGTATTCGACTTCCACCAGGTACGGCGGGCGGTGGTGCTTGAGCCAGGTGCGGATGCGCACACGGGTCAGGCCCTGGGCGACGAATTGCAGCTTGCCGCCTTCGCGACTGGCGTGGTGCACCTTCACCAGGGTGCCGTATTCGGGCAGGGCCTTGGTGTCGAAGTGGCGGTGGTCTTCGGGCGGGGTGTCCATGAAGAACAGCGCGAGGGCGTGGTGCGGGGTCTTGGCGACCAGGTCGAGGGTTTCCGCCCAGGGTTCTTCGTTGACGATCACCGGCAGTACCTGGGCCGGGAAGAACGGGCGGTTGTGGATCGGGATCACGTAGACCTTGTCCGGCAGTTGCTGGCCGGGCAGGGCGAGGGCATGGCCGGTGTCGGCCTTGCTGTCGAGGTGTTCGACTTCGCGGTGTGCGTCGGGGTGTTCCGGGAAATCCTGCTGGTCGCTCATGGGGCACCTGCGTGAATGACTATGGTGCTTAGATGGGGCGGTGGGGGATGGGTTTCAATGGTAGTCGAAGTGGGTGGGGGGGGCTGTGAAGACGTCATCGCGGGGCAAGCCCGCTTTTACAGGTGCCCCGCCGTTCATGAAATCGGTGGGGGCCTGTAGAAGCGGGGCTTGACCCGCGATGGGGGCCATGAGCCCCTTAAGCTGGCGCTACTCGGCCAGTTTGTAAGCGATGATGTAGTCACCCATCTTGGTGCCCAGCGAGCCATGCCCGCCTGCGGTCACCAGTACGTACTGCTTGCCGTCCTTGCCGGTGTAGGTCATCGGCGTGGCCTGGCCGCCGGCCGGCAGGCGCGACTTCCACAGCTCCTTGCCGTTGTGCACGTCGTAGGCGCGCAGGTACTGGTCCAGGGTGCCGCTGAGGAAGCCCACGCCACCGGCGGTGACGATCGAGCCGCCCATGCTCGGCACGCCCACCGGCAGGCCGATCGGCACCGGGGTGCTGTCACGGGTGGTGCCGTTCTTGTGCTTCCACACCACCTTGTTGGTGAACAGGTCGATGGCCGCCACGTAGCCCCAGGCCGGCGCTTGGCATGGCACGCCCAGCGGCGACATGAACGGGTGCATGATCACCGCGTAGGGGGCCCCGGTGTTCGGCTGCACGCCGCTGGTCTCGCTCTCGCGCTTGCTGCCGGCGGCGACCTGCTCGCGCGGCACCATCTTGGAGACGAACGCCATGTAGTTCGGCGAGGTGAACAGCAGTTGGCGCACCGGGTCGACCGACACGCTGCCCCAGTTGAACACGCCGACGTTGCCTGGGTAGATCAGCGAACCCTGCTCGGACGGCGGGGTGTACTGGCCGTCGTAGCGCAGCTCGCGGAACTGGATGCGGCACAGCATCTGGTCGAAGGGCGTGGCCCCCCACATGGCTTGCTCGGTGAGGTCCGGGCCTAGCAGGTTCAGGTCGGAGCGGGCCTGGGTCGGCGCGGTGCGGTCGCCCTTGACCGCGCCCTGCGGCGCGGGGATCTCGCGGATCGGCACGATCGGCGTGCCGTCGCGGCGGTCGAGCACATACAGGCTGCCCTGCTTGGTCGGGGCGATCAGTGCAGGCTTGATGCCGTCATCGGTCTTCAGGTGCACCAGGGTCGGCTGGCTGCCGACGTCCATGTCCCACAGGTCGTGGTGGGTGAACTGGTAGTTCCAGCGTGCCTTGCCGGTGGCCAGGTCCAGGGCGACGATGCCGGCGCTGTACTTCTCGGCGCCGGGTGTGCGGTCGGCGCCCCACTGGTCGGGGGTCTGGTTGCCCAGGGGCAGGTAGATCATGCCCAATTCTTCATCGACGCTGGCGATCGACCACATGTTCGCCGAGTTGCGGCTGTAGGTCTTGCCGGCAGCCAGCGGCTGGGTGTCGTCGGGGGCGTTGCTGTCCCAGTTCCACACCAGGCGGCCGTCGTGCACGTCGTAGGCGCGGATCACGCCGGACGGCTCGTTGGTCGACTCGTTGTCGGTGACATGGCCGCCGATGATCACCAGGTCACGGGTGACCGCTGCCGGTGAGGTGGAGTAGTAGCCACCGGCGGTGAACGGGCCAATGCCGCGGGTCAGGTCGATCACACCCTGGTTGGCGAAGCCTTCGCAGACCTTGCCGTTGTCGGCGTTGATGGCGATCAGGCGGGCATCGGCGGTGGGCAGGTAAAGGCGTCGTGGGCAGGCCTGGGCCACGGCCTGGCCGGCGTCGGAGATCTTCGGCGCGGGGCTGCCGTCGCGGCTGACGTAGCGGTTTTCGTCGTAGTACGAGACGCCGCGGCAGGTCATGTGGGCGAAGCCCTTGAAGGTGCCGACCGGGCTCTTGACCTGCGGGTCGTAGCGCCAGATCTCGGCACCGGTGTCCGGGTCCAGGGCCAGCAGGCGGCTATGCGCGGTGCAGGCGTAGAGCATGCCGTTGACCTTCAGCGGGGTGTTCTGGTTGGTCAGCTCCACCGGGTCGTTGTCGGTCGGCAGGTCGCCGGTGCGGATACGCCAGGCCTCTTCCAGGCGGTAGGCGTTCTGCGGGGTGATCTGGCGCAGTGGCGAGTAACGGTCGCCGTGTTCGGTGCGGCCGTATGCCTGCCACTCGCCGTCCGGCATGGACGGCGCGGCGCTGGCCATTTCGCTGCTGTCGCGGCCCAGTTCGCCGAACACTTCGCCTGGGTGGGTGAACTGGCTGCCGACGGCGGTGGTGCCAGAGGCGACCACGGCCACGGCCAGCAGCGCGCCGTTGACCTTGCTCGACGGGCCGACCAGCGGCCGGCGCGCCCAGGGCAGCAGCAGGACCACGCCCAGGGCGAACCAGATGGCCAGGCGCGGCACCAGTTGCCACCAGTCCAGGCCGACTTCCCACAGCGCCCAGGCGGTGCTGCCCAGCAGCACCACGCCATACAGGCCCAGGCCGATGCGGCGCAGGGCCAGCAGCAGGATGCCGGACACGGCGAAGCCGATACCGGCGATCAGGTAGTACAGGGATCCACCCAGCTGGCTCAGCTTGATGCCGCCGGCCAACAGGGCCAGGCCCATCAGCAACAGCAGCACGCCTACGAGGCGCGGTAGCCAGCGGGTTCCAGTGTTGGCACCGTCAGTGCTCATCGCATGTTCTCCGTTAGGTTCAGAAATAGGGTTCAGAAACTGCTTTGGATCTTCACGCCGCCGACCAGCGCGTCATCGACCCGCGACACACCGCCCGGGTGGCGGATGTATTGCAGGTTCGGGCGCAGGGTGAGCCAGTCGGCGAGGTGGATGCCGTAGTTGAGTTCGGCGCTGTATTCGGTGTCCTGCACGGGCAGGAAGGCCGGGTCGTGATCGTCGTCCAGGCCCCGGGCCAGGTTGGCCAGGCGAGCGTTCTTGCGGTAGGCGGGGTTGACGTGCACGCGGGCGAGGGCGAAACCGATGTCGTCCTTGGCCCGGGCCTGGAAAGGCCCCTTGTACACCACACCCGCCTGAACGTAGTTGTCGATGGCATTGGTCTTCTTGTCGTGCAACGTGGCGTTGGCGAACAGGCTCAGGCCGCGCGAGGCGTCCGAGGCGAGCGAGGTGACCTGCTGCTGTGCGCCGAGCCAGAAACCCTGCTTGCTGGCGCTGCTTCGGTAGGCCTGGCCGCTGAGGGCCGCCGGTTGCCCGTTGCCATCCTTGTAAACGTCTTGTGCCTTGGCATTACTGTAGTAGTAGCCGGCGCGATATTCCCCTTCCAGGCCATTGACCCGCGGGCTCCACACCAGTTCGACTGGCATCAGCGCGCCTTGCGTGCCGCTGCCGCTCAGCTTGAAACCGTTGCCGCGTTCGAGGTTGGAGGGGTTCTGCTCGAACACGCCGACCTGGGCATAGAGGTCGTCGTGCAGGCGGTATCTGACACGCAGCGCCCATTGGCTGACCGGCCAGTTGTACCAGATGCCCCCGACCCAGTTGCCGACTTGCGAGCCGCAGAACGCCAGGTTCTGGAAGTCGCAGGGGAAGCTGTTGAAGTCCTCGCCTTCGCCGAAGCGGCCGAACTTCACGTCCAGGGCGTCGTCGAGGTACTTCTGCCTGACCCACAACTGGGTCAGCCGCCAGGTCTGGCCCCGGCCCCAGACTTCCTGGGCCGAGGTGAAGCCGCCGACCCTTGGGTCGTTGATGCGGTCGTTGCTGATGTTCTGGCCATGGCGCTCGGTAACCGTGAGCTGGAACTCGGCGGCGTGCCAGCCGAGGAGCTTTTCCAGGTCGAGGTGGCTGCCCACGGTGAACTGGTCGCTGTAGCGCGCGGTGCGGTCGTGGTCGAAGCCGCCGTGCAGGTTGCTGCCCATTTCGCCGACGTAGCCGAGGGTGAAGTCGTAGCCTTGTTCCTTCAGCGCGCTGCGTGTGCCGTTCCAGTCGCCAAGCATCCAGGGGGTGTCGTTGGCCAAGGGTTCGCTGGCGCTGGCGCTGGGCGAGACACTGCCGAGCAGGGTGGCGAGGGCCATAGCGGGGTAACGATGGGTGGGCAGTTGGAACATGAGATAGCGCTGTCTTTTGATTTTTAAGAAATGCCGAAAACATCGGTCAATCGGATTGATCGATGGAGATGAAGACAAGATTTATTAAGTGAAGCGTTTCAGCTTGTGGCAGGCAGGATATAGGGGAAGTTGTAAGAAAAAAAGACAAAATGTCGCAGGGGATTGTTGCGGGTGGGGTAACAGTTTGCAGAGGGGCGCCGCTATCGAGGGCACGCCCGCTCCCACAGGTACCCCGCCGTGCTGAAGGATGGCGGTGTAGGAGCGGGCTTGCCCCGCGACTGGGCCGCAAAGCGGCCCCTTTCAAGGTCAGAAGCGAGTGCGCAACCCGACCTCGACACTGCGCCCCGGTGCCGGTGCGATATCCCGCAGGATCGAACTGGCATAGCGCACCGTCTGGTCCGTCAGGTTCTCCCCGCGCACGAATGCCAGCCACTGGCTCTGGCCGATGTCGAAGCGGTAGCCCACGCTGGCGCCCAGGGTGGTGTAGCCGTCGGTGCGGGTCTCGTTCTCCGGCTTGCGGCGCTGCGAGGCGGCGTGTTGCACATCGAGACGTGCCTGCCAGCGGTCCAATTCCCATACCAGCCCGCTGTTCAGGCGCAGCGGCGCGATGCGCGGCAGTGGCTCGCCGCTGTCGAGGTTCTTGGCCCGGGTGTAGTCGCCGGATAGCTCGAGGGCGAAGCTGCCGTAGCGGTTCTCCACCAGTTGCCAGCGGTCCTGGGCCTCGATGCCGTAGAAGCGCGCGCGCACTCCCTGGTAAAGGTACTCGGGGAGGCCGTCATGATCGTGGTCGTGATCGTCCTCGTCGCCATGGTCGTGGTCATGTCCTTCGCGCAGGTTGCCGCTGCCGATCAGGCCGATGTAGTTGCGGAAGTGGCTGTAGAACACCCCGACGCTGCCCTTGTGGGTGCCGTTGTCGAAGCGCAGGGCCAGGTCGCCGGAAATCGCCTTTTCCTTGTTCAGGTTCGGGTCGCCTACCTCGTAGGCGCCGGTGGCCACGTGGGCACCGTTGGCGTACAGCTCGTAGAAGGTCGGCGCACGCTCTGTGTAGCCCAGGCTCGCGGCCAGCGCCCACACCGGGTTGAGTTGGTACACCGCACCGGAGGACAGGCTCGCGGCGTTGAAGCTGCTGGCCTTGTCGGCATCGACGAAGGTTTCGTTGCCCTTGGCGTCCGGGTCGACCCGGGTGTGCTCCAGGCGTGCGCCCAGGCTCAGGTTCAGGCGCTCGGTGGCTTGCCACTGCTCGAGCATGAACAGCGCCAGGCTGTCGGTGTCGGTGTGTGGCACGAAGGCTTCTTCGCCAAGGGCGGAGAACTCGTTGCGGCTGACCTGCGCGCCGATCACCCCCTCGACCGGGCCGAGCGGCTGGTGGCGCGCCTCGATGCGCGCCTCGTAGCCCTTGTTCTTGAAGGTGGTGTGGACCTCGCCTTCCTCGATCTCGCGGTGCTGGTAGTCGGTGTAGCCGGCATCGACTTTGACCGAGCTGAACGGGCCGTCCAGGTCGCGCAGTTCCGAGGCGAAGGCGTAGTGGTCCTGCTGCATGTCCAGGCGCACGCCGGGTTCGGCCACCGAGCCATAGTTGCTGTCGTAGCGGCTGTAGGAGAGGCCGGTGTAGCCGTGCTCCCAGTGGTAGGAACCGCCGATCGCGCCACCGTCCTGGCGGCCGTCGCTGTTCTCCAGGCGGTGCTTGCTGCCGGGCTCATCGGCGTCACGGACGTTGGCGCTACGGGCGTAACCAGGGATGCGCAGATCGTTGAACTGGCGGCTGTTGGCATCCAGGTGCAGGGCGAAGGCGCCATTGCCGGCTTCCAGCTTGCCGGCGCTGCTGCGGGTGGTGTCGGCGCCGCCGTAGCGCAGTTCGCCGGCGCCGTGAATGCCGTCGATGGGCGCGTCGGGGATGCGATTGTCGAAGGTGTTGACCACCCCGCCGATGGCATTGCCGCCGTAGAGCAACGCGGCGGGGCCGCGCACGATCTCGATGCGTTCGACGTTCACCGGGTCCAGCGGCACGGCGTGGTCGTAGGACAGCGACGAGGCGTCCAGGGCGCCGACGCCGTTGCGCAGGATGCGGATGCGGTCGCCGTCCAGGCCACGGATCACCGGGCGACTGGCGCCGGGGCCGAACCAGGTGGAGGCGACGCCGGGTTGCTTGTTCAGGGTTTCACCAAGGCTGCCGTGCTGCTGTTGCAGCAGGCCGTCGCCTTCGAGGACGGTGCTGGGGGCGGCCAGTTGGCGGTTGCCGAGGGGGTTGGCGGTGATGACCTGGGGTTCCAGTTCGACGGCCTGGCTGGGCGTGGCGGCCAGCCAGAGGGCGGCGGCGAGGGGGGAGAGGCGCAGGGGGAGCATGGGGGTGACGTTCCGTGGCAGAGGATTGGTTGTTGTTACTATATAACATATCTATTTCAGCATGGGCGGGAGGTCTCTGGCCAGGGGTTTTGTGATGGGAGGCCGGCCCTATCGCGGGGCAAGCCCGCTTCCACAGGTTCACCACTGACTGTGTGGACAGTTGTACCTGTGGGATTGGGCTTGCCCTGCGACAGGGCCGGCATGGCCAATGCAGCGGCGTGGCCCACTACACTCGTGTAAGGTGCGCATCTTTCAACGCGGGAGCACTGGCATGAGCACGGCCCAACACAACGCGCTGCACGGCAAGACGCTGGAGCAGATCCTCACCGAGCTGGTGGCCCACTACCAATGGCAGGGCCTGGCCGAGCGCATCGATATCCGCTGCTTTCGCAGCGACCCGAGCATCAAGTCGAGCCTGACCTTCCTGCGTAAGACCCCTTGGGCCCGGGAGAAGGTCGAGCAGTTGTACGTGAAGTTGCAGCGCAAGGCCTGACGGGTGCCGCGCCCCTGGCTGACCCTGGCCGCCTGCCTGGGCTGGAGCGCGCTGGCCATCCAGCTGTACCTGGTGCTGATCGCCCGTTGGCAGGAGCAGGCCAGCCTGATCGGCGGGCTGATCAACCTGTTCGGCTACTTCACCGTGCTGACCAATACCTTGGTGGCGACGGTGCTGAGCCAGGCGGCGTTTGGCCGAGAAACGCCGGCCAGGCGGTTCTTCCTCTCACCGCAGGTGAGCTCCGGGGTAGCGGTGAGCATCGTGCTGGTGGCGCTGGCCTACAGCTTGCTGCTGCGACACCTGTGGCAGCCGCAGGGCTGGCAGTGGTTGGCCGATGAACTGTTGCACGATGTGATGCCGCTGGTGTTCGTCCTGTACTGGTGGCTCGAGGTGCCCAAGGGGCAACTGCGGGCCAGGCACTTGGGGGCTTGGACCCTGTATCCGCTGGTGTATTTCTTGTTCGCGCTGTGGCGCGGGCATGAAATCGGGGTGTACCCGTACCCGTTCCTCGACGTGGCCAGCCTGGGGTATGGGCGGGTGCTGCTGAATGCGCTGGGGGTGCTGACGGGGTTCTGGGTGATTGGGTGGGTGGTGATCGGTGTGGATCGGTGGCGGCGGTGAGTCTGTGCCGGCCCTATCGCGGGGCAAGTCGGGTCGCCCCGCGATAGGGCCGGCATTGTCTCAATCCTCGTCGGCGGCGCCGTCCAGGCGCCAATAGGCGGCGGCCTTCAGCGCATCTTCCTGCGCGCCTTTCTCCAGCAACAGCGCTTTGGCCTGTCGGGTCAGGCCTTTTTCCAGGGCCACCCAGCTGTACAGCCGGCCCTGGGGCATGGCCAGGTTACCCAGCAGGGCCAGCAGGTCTTCCCCGTGTCGGCGCACCCAGATCACCTCGACCTGTGCCTTGCTCGCCAGCGGCTGGCGCTCCTGCTCGTCTTCCACCTGGATCACCGCCAGCACCTGGCGGCCCGCTGGCAGTTCCTCCAGGCGCCGGGCGATCGCGGGAATGGCGGTTTCGTCACCGACCAGCAGGTAGCTGTCGAAGATGTCCGGCACCACCATCGAGGCGCGCGGGCCGGCGATGTCGAGGGTCTGTCCGACCGTCGCCTGGGCTGCCCAGGTGGAGGCCGGGCCGTCGCCGTGCAGGACGAAGTCGATGTCAAGCTCGTTAGCCATCAGGTCGATGCGCCGTGGCGTGTATTCGCGCATCGTCGGGCGCACGCCGCCGTCACGGCCGAGGTCGCGGGCGTCGATCGCCTGGCGTTCCTCGGGGGTACGGGCGAACAGCAGCTTGACGTGGTCATCGCTGCCGACGCTGGTAAAACCGGCCAGTTCCGGCCCGCCGAGGGTGATGCGGCGCATGCGCGGGGTCAGGTCGGTGACCCGCAGCACCTGAAGGCGGCGCTGTTTGATCGCGTGGTTGACGCGGTGGATGGTGTCGCTCATGGGGTGGTCTCCTGAACGGAAGCGGCCGGCCCGGAGGCGATGGCCTTGGCGGTTTCGTTGAGCAGGTCGCGTACCCGTTCGATTTCTTCGGGGGTCCAGCGACCGTTGTGCATGTGCAGGGCGTGGCGCAGGTTGCCCACGGCCTCGTGGATTTCTGGGGGGCGTTCATGGCCGCGCAATGCGCGTTTGCTCACCTCGATGCGCATGCGTACGCCGTCGAGCGCGACCGCTTGTTCGTCCAAGGCGCTGCGACCGCTGGCGGTGATGACGTAGAGGCGTTTGCTGCCCTGGGCCTGGCCGGTGATCAGCTCGGCTTCCTCAAGGAAGTTGAGGGTGGGGTAGATCACCCCGGGGCTGGGGGTGTAGTTGCCGTCGAACAGGTTCTCGATCTGGCGGATCAGGTCGTAGCCGTGGCCGGGTTGCTCGGCCAGCAGCGACAGCATGAGCAGCTTGAGGTCGCCGGGAGCGAACACCCGTGGGCCGCGTTCGCCACGGCCAGGGCGGCGTTCGAAGGGGTCGTGGTCACGCATTCGGAAGGCTCCGTGTGTTTCGATATATCGCAAGATATTACGCCAGATATATCGAAACACAAGCCTTTAAATGCAGATGATTATCATCAACGAAATCGATAATGACGCGATCGTTGGGAGCGGGCTTGCCCCGCGTCTGCAGGAACAACGGTGTTGTCGAAGCGGGCCTTATCGTGGGGCACGCCCGCTCCTACAGGGGGTGTGCAGTGCCTGCCAGTTGCGGCGGCTTGCACTCGGTCGCGCTGCCTGGCTCCAGGTACGGCATCAGGATCGGCGCCATGCCCTTCAACACCTGCACCGGCAACGCGGAAGTGAACTTGAACGTCTCCGCGGAGCGCCCTGGCACGAAGGCGGTCAGGGTGCCGAAGTGGTGCTCACCCAGGAAGAACACGAACGTGGCGGTGCGGTTCAGCGAGCGCGACCCGATCAGCCGGCCACCGGCGCCGTAGCTTTGCAGGCGGTTGTCGCCGGTGCCGGTCTTGCCACCCATCACCAGCAACGTGCCGTCGTGCAGCTTGAAGCTGCCGGAGATGCGCCGCGCGGTACCGGCATCGACCACCTGCGACATCGCGCCCTTGAGTGCCCTGGCCACTTCCACCGGAAGGATCCGCTGGCCACGGTCCGGGTCGCTGATCAGCTGGGTCTCGTAGGGGGTGTTGGCGGCGAAGTGCAGGGTATCGATGCGCAGGGTCGGCAGGCGCACGCCGTCGTTCTGGATGATGCCGACCAGCTCCGAGAGCGCGGCGGGGCGGTCGCCGGAACTGCCGATGGCGGTGGCCAGCGACGGCACCAGGTGGTCGAACGGGTAGCCCACGCGCTTCCAGCGCTGATGGATGTCGAGGAATGCCTCGATCTCGACCATGGTGCGGATGCGGCTGTCGCGCGCGCCCTGGTGACGGCTCTTGAACAGCCAGCTGTACACTTCCTGGCGCTCGAAGCGGCTGGCGTTGACCATGTCGGTCATCGAGGCGCCGGGGTTCTTCAACAGGTAGCCGAGCAGCCACAGGTCCAGCGGGTGCACCTTGGCGATGTAGCCCTGGTCGGGCAGGTCGTACTTGCCGGGCCCGTAGGCCACGTACATCTCAGACAGGCGCCCGTCACTGAGCTTGGCCAGGGCGATCCTGTCCTTGGCGGTGTGGGCGCGGACGAAGGCGTTGAAGGTCTCCTGGCCGGCCTCGGGGAACAGGTAGCGGTGCACCGCGGCCAGGCGCTGCGGGGTCACGCGCATGCTGTCGAGGAAGGTGTCCAGGCGTTGTTGCGAGGTCTTGCGCTGGTACTTGCGCCAGAAGCGCATCAGGTAGTTGGTGCCTTCGCGGTCGGCAAAGCGCGCCAGGTACTCCTGGCGGCGCGGGTCGGCATCGTTCTTGAGGATCGGCTCGCGGTTATAGGGTTGCTGGTAGGTGACGTAGCGCACCAGGTCGCGCATCAGGCGGATGAACGGCAGGTTGATCGACTCGCGCAGGGCGTCCTTGAGGGTTGGGTTGCGGTTGTTGTCTTCCTTGCGGAAGTTGTTGAACACGTGCATGCCGCCGCCGGTGAAGAACGCCTCACCGGTGTTGGCCGAATACTTGCGCTCCAGGGCGGCGTCGAGCATGGCGTCGAGGTTCTGGTCCTTGGCGTTCTGCATCAGCCACTCCAGCGACCACTGGGTGATGCGGTCGAGGTCGGCCACTTCGACCTTCTTCAATTCCGCCACGGGCTTGCCGGCGTACTTGCCGTGCAACTCGGCGATGATCTCCAGGTAGGTGGTCAGCACCCGCAGTTTGGCGGTGGAGCCCAGCTCCAGCTTGCTGCCTTCGTTGATGTCGAACGGCTGGTCGGTGCTGTCGGTTTGCACCCGCACCCGCGAGCCATCGGCGGTGCGTTCGAACAGGGTGAAGCTGTAGCTCACCTGGTCGGTGGTCTTGGCGGTCAGCAGGCGTTCGCCGATCAACCCCATCTGCGCGGCGAACTCGGGGTCGGCGAGGTTCTTCAGGTACTGGCTGACCTGGGTCTGCAGGTCGGCCTGCAGGGTGCTGGTGGCCGACACATCTAGGCGGTCGAGGTCGTACAGCGGGCGGTTGAGCATGGCCGCCAGGCGGTTGCGGGCCAGGCTGATGCCCTTGTTGGTGATGATCGGCACGATGGTCGGTTGGGCCACCCAGTCGCGGTAGATCGCCTTGCTGGCTAGCGCGGCGTCGGCCAGCGGGCGGTCGACGATGCCGTTGGCGGCAAGCACACGGATGTGTGAGTCCGTCAGCTCGGCCAGCTCGAGGCGGCCCTTGGACAGGTAATGCGACGGCCGGCGCTGGGCGATCATCAGCGACAGCACCTGGCGCAGGGCCAGGCCGCGTTCGGCCAGGCTTTTCTCGTCGCTGGCGGTGGCGTTCAACGCTTGGTTGACCTGGTCGAAGTCGGCGCCGTACCACACCCGCAGCCCCTCGGCCATGCCATGCACCTCACCGTGCCCAGGCACCGCCGACAGGGGCACGCTATTGAGGTAGTCGCGCACGATGCGCTGGCGCGCCTCAGTGGTGTCTGGCCCGCCCTGGTAGGCGCGCACGCTGGCGGAGAACATCTGGCGCAGCTTCTCGGTGCCGGAGACGGTCAGGCCGTCGGGCGAATGGCGGTATTTCTCCAATTGCGTGGCCAGGGTGCTGCCGCCGGCCGACTGGCCGGGCAGGGCCAGGTACTTGGCGACCTGGCTATAGGCCGCCTTGGCGAAGCGCGGCCAGTCCACTGCCGGGTTGTTCTTGGGGTCCTTGCTGTCGAGCAGGTCGCGGTTCTCGATGAACAGCAGGCTGTTGACCATCACTGGCGGGATCGAAGCGAAGTCCGGGTACAGGTGCTGGGGGTAGTGGTACTGGTAGAGGGTGTCGCCACGGCAGTCGGTGATCGACAGGCCGGCCTGGATTTTCTCCACGTAGGGCACGAACAGGCCATGGTCGACGTAGCGCATCAGCGCCGGGGAGAAGCGCACCTGTTGGCTGATCAGGTAGTCGCGCTTGAGCAGGCGTGGCAGGAACTCGCCCAGGGCGCTGTAGCCCAGGCGTTTGTCGAACGGGCCTTCGCCGGGGTAGACGATGGCGTCGCTTGGGCCGGGGTGCAGGGAATACGTCAGGGTACTGGCCAGGCGGCTGAATTCGCGCGATTGCAGGTTGGAGGACTGCATCTCGTCATAGGCGGCGTAGCCGATGGCGACGATGGCCACCAGCAGGATCAGCAGGATCAGCCGCCACCAGAGCCTACGTTGACGGGGAGTCTTTGGCTGTGGGGCCTCGGCCAGAGGGGGTTCGGGTGCTTCCGTTCTGGTTGGTTCCGATTGCCACAGTGCGCCCATAGTGTTCAGTCCGGCCAGGGAAATTCGTCTTGCTTGTCTGAAGCTTAGACGTTGGCCGCAGATGGTGAAAAATTTGTGGGGAACGGCTGTTTGCGGTGCTCGTTATGGCCTTATCGCGGGGTAAGCCCGCCCCCACAGGTACAGCACAGTCCCTGAGAACGGTGGTGTACCTGTGGGCTTGCGATGAGGCCGGTCAGGCCGCCGCCTCTGCGTGCGGTTCGAAACTGTCTGCTCGCGCCAGTTGCCACATGCGCGAGTAGAACTGCCCGTTCACCTCGCCGGTGAGCAGTTCACCGGGCTTGAGGAACACGTGCATCTGCGAGAACAACTTGATCTCGGTGGCCGAGATACGCCGCACCAGGTGCTTGGCCTCTAACTGCGACGGGTGCTCCAGCCCGGCGGCGGCGAGCATCTCGGCGAGGGCGCGCAGGGTGTTGTGGTGGAAGTTCAGCACCCGCTGGGCCTTGTCCGGCACCACCAGGGCGCGCTGGCGTAGGGCGTCCTGGGTGGCGACGCCGGTCGGGCACTTGTTGGTGTGGCAGCTCTGCGACTGGATGCAGCCGATGGCGAACATGAAACCACGCGCCGAGTTGGCCCAGTCGGCGCCGATGGCCAGCACGCTGGCGATGTCGAAGGCACTGACGATCTTGCCGCTGGCGCCGAGCTTGATCTTGTCGCGCAGGTTCAGGCCAACCAGCGTGTTGTGCACGAACAGCAGGCCCTCGCGCAGCGGCACGCCGATGTGGTCGGTGAACTCCACCGGTGCGGCGCCCGTGCCGCCTTCCTTGCCGTCGACGACGATGAAGTCTGGCAGGATGCCGGTTTCCAGCATCGCCTTGGCGATCCCCATGAACTCCCATGGGTGGCCCAGGCAGAACTTGAAGCCCACTGGCTTGCCGCCGGACAGTTCACGCAACTGGGCGATGAACCGCATCATTTCGATAGGGGTGGAGAACGCGCTGTGGCGAGACGGCGAAATGCAGTCTTCGCCCATCAGCACGCCGCGGGTCTCGGCGATTTCCTGGGTTACCTTGTGCTTGGGCAGGATGCCGCCGTGGCCGGGTTTGGCGCCTTGGCTCATCTTGATCTCGATCATCCGCACCTGCGGGTTGCGGGCCTGCTCGGCGAAGCGCTCGGGGTCGAAGCGACCATCGGCGGTGCGGCAGCCAAAATAGCCGCTGCCCAGTTCCCAGGTCAGGTCGCCGCCGTGCTCGCGGTGGTAGGGGCTGATGCTGCCCTCGCCAGTGTCATGGGCGAAATTGCCCAGCTTGGCGCCCTGGTTCAGGGCCCGGATGGCGTTGGCGCTGAGCGAGCCGAAGCTCATGGCCGAGATGTTGAAGATCGACGCCGAGTAGGGTTGGCTGCACTGCGGCCCGCCTACCACGACTCGGAAACTGGCTGGGTCGGCCAGCGGCGCCGGGCGCATGGAGTGGCCGATGAACTCGAAGCCCGATTCGTAGACGTCGATCAGGGTGCCGAAGGGTTTGTCCGAGGCTTCGTTCTTGGCCCGCGCATAGACCAGCGAACGTTGCGCACGGGAGAAGGGCAGGGCGTCGCTGTCGGCTTCGAGCAGGTACTGGCGGATTTCCGGGCGGATGGCCTCGACCAGGTAGCGGATGTTGCCGAGGATCGGGTAGTTGCGGCGTACCGCATGGCGTTGTTGCAACAGGTCGAACACCCCGATCAGGCTGAGCACGGCGGTGGTCAGGGTGAACGGCCAGAGCCATTCGTGGTGGAGCAACGGCAGGCTGGCCAGGGTGAACAGCACACAGGCGGCGAAGAAGGCGTAGCGGCTGAGAAGTGACAGGCTCATACGGAATCCTTGCGAATGAATCGGTCAGGCTCAGGGCCTGGCAAACCCAGACCTTAGCCCGGTTGCGCGGCATTAGGCCAGCGTGGGGAGGCCTGGCGAGAATGAAAATTCAGGTATCAAAAATCATTCGTATTGATTATGTTATAAAGTATCAACTCGCCAATGGAGGCAGACGCTCATGAAACCCGACATCCATCCCGCGTACCGGCCAGTGCTGTTCCACGACACGGCGGCGGACGTGTATTTCCTGATCGGCTCGACGGTGGAGACCGACCGTACCCAGCCATACAGCGATGGCAAAACCTACCCCTACGTGGCCCTGGATGTGTCCAGTGCCTCGCATCCGGTGTATACCGGGCAGCAGCGCAAGACCACGGTGGAAGGGCGTGTGGCTGGGTTCAACAAGCGCTTTGCCGGGTTTGCCGGAAAGGCCAGGTAAGGGGCCGCGGTGCGGCTCAATCGCGGGGCAAGCCCGGCCCCACAGGTACCCCGCTGTATCCAAAATCAGCAGGGTAGCTGTGCGGGTTTGCCCCGCGATTGCGTCGCCATGGACGGCGTGTGATCCTTGCCCGCCCTTTTATCCAGGCCCTGCCCATGAGCAAGACAATCCGCATCGCCGCCGCCCTGTTGGTCGACCCCGCCGGCCGCACCCTGCTGGTACGCAAACGCGGCACCCAGGCCTTCATGCAGCCCGGTGGCAAGATCGACGCCGGCGAAACCCCGCTGGCAGCCCTGGTGCGTGAGCTACATGAAGAACTCGGCCTGACTGTCGCGGTGCAGCAGGCCGTGTACCTCGGCCAATTCAGCGCCCCGGCCGCCAACGAGCCAGGCTTCGAAGTGCAGTGCGAGCTGTTCCGCGTCGACAGCGCCGAGCCCGTCGCCCCCGCCGCCGAGATCGAGGAAGTGGTGTGGCTGGCCGCCGACGAGACGCCCGCCCTGACGCTGGCGCCGCTGACCCGCGACCTGATCCTGCCGCTGTACCGCCAGGGCCTCAACGCACCGCGCTGACCCCATCGAGGGTGGCGAACGAAGTGTCCTTGGCGGTCAGCAGGAAGTCGCGCATGTAAGGCGCATCGAGCATGTCGGTGCGCACCGCCGCGTAGAGCGTGGCGAACAGGCCCTTCTCGCCCAGGCGCTTGCCTTTCACGTAGCCGCGCGCGCTGTACTCGTGCAGCGCCCAGTGCGGCATGCCGCACACGCCACGGCCGCTGGCCACCAACTGCATCATCATCACCGTCAACTCCGAGGTGCGCACGGCGGCTGGCTCGATGTCCGCCGGCTCCAGGAAGCGAGTGAAGATGTCCAGGCGGTCGCGCTCCACCGGGTAGGTGATCAAGGTCTGGTCGATCAGGTCCTGGGGCACGATGTACGGCTTGCTGGCCAGCGCGTGCTGGTTGGCCACCGCCAGCATCGCTTCGTAGGTGAACAGCGGCACATAGGTGATACCGGCCAGGTCCAGCGGGTCGGAGGTCACCACCAGGTCGAGATCGCCGCGGGCCAGGGCCGGCAGCGGGGCGAAGGCGAAGCCCGAGGCCAGGTCAAGCTCGACCTCGGGCCAGGCGTCGCGGAACTGGTCGATGGTCGGCATCAGCCACTGGAAGCAGCTGTGGCATTCGATGGCCATGTGCAGGCGCCCGGCGGTGCCGCCGGCCAGACGGGCGATGTCGCGCTCGGCGCCGCGCAGCAGCGGCAGGGTAGCGTCGGCCAGTTGCAGCAGGCGCAGGCCGGCGCTGGTGAAGCGAATCGGCTTGGTCTTGCGCACGAACAGCGGCAGGCCCAGGCGTTCTTCCAGCTCCTTGAACTGGTGCGACAGCGCCGACTGGGTCAGGTGCAGGCGCTCGGCGGCCTCCACCAGGCTGTCGGCCTCGCGCAGGGCATGAAGGGTTTTCAGGTGGCGGATTTCCAGCACGACGAACTCCGGGGGAAACACTTGGTAAACAATTGATGAGGTTGAGTTTCCCTCATGTTGCAGTGTGCTGTCGACTGCGTCCTGGCAATGACCACTGGGCAGAGTTCATCAAACTGTCACGCAACTGTGGCAGCGCGCCCGAACGATTTTCATCAGACTCGCGCTCTACTGGGGATTTGCATTCTGGTGTTTTCGTTCATGCGGGTTTTTCTGATCGTTCTTTTCTTGCTGTGCGGCGCGCCGGCCGGCTTCGCCGCTGGGCGCTGCGACGCCCACGTGCCGGTGCAACGGGCCGAGCTGGGGGAGGTGAGCCTGGTCTACCAGAGCGTCGGCGCGCCCAGCGACCCGGCGCTGCTGCTGGTGATGGGCCTGGGCGGGCAGCTCATCCATTGGCCGGATGACGTGGTCGAGGCCTTGTGCCGCCAGGGTTTTCGGGTGATTCGCTACGATAACCGCGATGTCGGCCTGTCGCGCTGGAACCTGCCGCCGGCCTCGGCCAACCTCACGGTCGAGCTGCTGCGCTACAAGCTCGGCCTGCCGGTGGCGGCGCCCTACACCCTGACTGACATGGCCAGTGACGGCCTGCGCTTGATGGACGAACTGCAGGTCGAGCAATTCCACGTGTTGGGGGTGAGCATGGGCGGGATGATCGCCCAGCACCTGGCGGCGATGGCGCCACAGCGGGTCCGCAGCCTCACGCTGGTGATGAGCAGCTCAGGCGCTGCGGGCCTGCCGGCGCCGAGCCCGGCATTGGTGCAGTTGTTGGCGCGGCGTAGCGCGCCCAGCCGCGAGGTGGCCATCGAGCAGCAGGCCGACCTGTTGTCAGCGTTGGGCAGCCCCGAGGTGCATGACGACCGCACGGTGTTGCTGCAGCAGGCGGCGCTGGCCTACGACCGGGCCTTCAACCCGGAGGGGGTCAAGCGCCAGATCATGGCGATTCTCGCCGAGCCGAGCCGGGTGGCATTGCTCAACCAACTGCGCGTGCCGACGCTGGTGGTGCACGGTACGGCAGACCCGCTGCTGCCGGTGATGCATGGCGTGCACCTGGCGGCGCATATCCAGGGTAGCCAACTGCGCCTGATTCCGGGGTTGGCGCACCGTTTCCAGGAGCCGTTCAAGGCGCCGTTGCTGGCGGTGGTGCTGCCCTATCTCAAATCACATCGACAGGACATGACGCATATTGCCCGGCTTTGAAGCGGCGGCCCCGCGGCAGGTTCAACACCCACGTCAGCGTTCTTGGACTCAGCCGAGCCCGTACTTCTTCACTTTGTCGAACAGCGTGGTCTTGGCCATGCCCAGTTCCTGGCTGGCTTGGCTGAGGTTGCCACCGGTGCGCTGCAGGGCATCGCTGAGCAGGTTGCGTTCGAACGCCTCCACCGCCTCGGCGAAGCCCAGGCCCTGGTTGGCCACGGCGCCGCTCTTCTTGAACGCCGGCAGGCCAAGGGCGTAGCGTTCGGCGACGTTGCGCAGTTCGCGCACGTTGCCCGGCCAGTCGTGGGCCATCAGCCGCGACAGGGTCTGGCCATCGAGCTCCGGCACCTCGCGGTCGAAACGCAGCGCCGACTGCTGCAGGAAGTGCTCGAACAGCTGCAGCACGTCCTCGCGCCGTTCGCGCAGCGGCGGCAGTTCCAGGGTGACCACGTTGAGGCGGTAGTACAGGTCGCTGCGGAACTGCCCGGCCTGGCCCATGGCGTCAAGGTCGGATTTGGTGGCGGCGATCACCCGGCAGTCGACCGGGATGCTCTGGTTCGAGCCCAGGCGTTCCAGGGTGCGCTCCTGCAATACGCGCAGCAGCTTGATCTGCAGGTTGATCGGCATGCTCTCGACTTCGTCGAGGAACAGCGTGCCGCCATTGGCGTGTTCGATCTTGCCGATGCGCCGCTTGCCCGCGCCGGTGAAGGCATTGGCCTCGTGGCCGAAGATCTCGCTCTCGAACAGGTTCTCCGGCAGGCCGCCGCAGTTCAGCGCCACGAATGGCTGGCCCTGGCGTCGGCTGAAATCGTGCAGGCAGCGGGCGACCAGTTCCTTGCCGGTGCCGGTCTCGCCTTCGATCAGCACGTTGGCCGAGGTGTCGGCGACGTTGGCGATCAGCTCGCGCAGGTTCTGCATCGCTGGCGAGCGGCCGATGATGCGCCCCTCCAGGGTGCTCTGGCCCGCCAGTTGGCGGCGCAGGGCGAACACCTCGCGTGACAGCCCACGCTGCTCCAGGGCGCGGCGCACCACGTCGACCAGCCGTTCGGGCGAGAAGGGCTTTTCCATGAAGTCGTAGGCGCCGTTGCGCATGGCGCCGACCGCCATGTCGATGTCGCCATGGCCGGTGATCAGCACCACCGGCAGGCTGCGGTCGCGGGCCTTGAGGCGGTTGAGCAGTTCCAGGCCATCCATGCCGGGTAGGCGGATGTCGCTGACGACGATGCCGGCGAAGTCATCGCCGATGCGCTCCAGCGCCTGCTCGGCGCTGCCCACGCCTTCGCAGGCGATGTCTTCCAGGGCCAGGGCCTGTTGGCAGCCGAGCAGCACATGGGGGTCGTCTTCGACGATCAGTACGGTCAAGGGTGCTGGGGTCATGGATGCTCTGCCGTGTCGTTGGGTGGCGTGACCAGGGGCAGGGCGAGGACGAACGCGGTGCCGCCACCGGCGGGGTGTTCGACGCTCAGGGTGCCCTTGGCGGCGGTGGCGAGGCTCGCCGACAAGGTCAGGCCCAGGCCCAGGCCATGTTCGCCCGGTTTGGTGGTGAAGAAGGGTTCGAACAGGTGCTTGCGCGCCTCGGCGTCGATGCCGTGGCCATTGTCACGCACCCGCAGACGGTACTTGTCGCCCTGCGGCTCGCCCTCGAGCCACAGTTGCGGCAGCGGTTGGGTGGCCATCGCGTCGAGGGCGTTGCCGATCAGGTTGACCAGGATCTGCTCCAGGCGGGTCTGGTCGATGGCCAGTTGCTGGTCGTCGAAGTGGCTGTGCAGTTGCAAGTGACAGCCGGCGATGCGGTTGCCGAGCACCTGCAAGGTAGCCTCCACCGCCTTGGCCAGCGAGGCCTGACCGCTGTCGTCGCCGCGCCGGGCGAACGAGCGCAGGCTGGCGGTGATGCGGCCCATGCGGTCGATCAATTCGTTCATGGTGCGCAGGTTGGTGCTGGCGATTTCCAGCGCGCCGCGCTCGAGGAAGCGCACGGTGTTGCCCGACAGCGTGCGCAGGGCCGCCAGGGGTTGGTTGAGCTCATGGGCGATGCTGGTGGACATCTGCCCGATGGCCGCCAGCTTGCCGGCCTGGACCAGCTCGTCCTGGGCGTGGCGCAGGGTCTGCTCGGCATGGCGACGCTCGCGGATCTGCCCCTTGAGCCGCTCGTTGCTGGCGCGCAGGTCGGCGGTGCGTTCGGCGATGCGCCGCTCCAGCTGGCTGTTGGCTTCCTCCAGCGCCTCACGCGCGGCCAGGCGCGTGGCGATCACCTTGCGCCGCTCGTTCCAGGCGATGCCGAGGATCGCCAACAGGGCGAAGGCCACGCCCACCAGAATGCCCTGCACCATGGATTCGCGGCGCAGGTCCTGCAGCGGGGTGAGCAGGGTGAAGTGCCAGGGCGTGTCGGCCAGGCGCCGGGTCTGGGCCAGGTAGGTGACTTCGTGGGGCTTGCCCTGGACGGTTTCGGCGTTGGCGGGGAAGGTCAGCTTCTCCACGCCGTCGGCCAGGGTCTCGCGCGCCAGTGGCTCCAGCTCGTTGAGCGGCCACCAGTAGTACTGCAGGCTGCGGGCGAGGTTTTCCTTGATCTGCGGGGTCAGCGGGCGCACCGACTTGAGCCGCCGCGCCGGATCGCTGGAAAGGATGATGATGCCGTTCTCGTCGCTGACGAAGGCTTCCAGGCGGGCGCGCTGCCAGCGTTCCTCAAGGGCTTCCAGGCGGACCTTGATCACCGCCACGCCGATGATCTTGCCGTGCTCCTCCAGGCCGTGGGCCAGGTAGTAGCCGGGCTCGCCGGTGGTGCTGCCGATGCCGTAGAAGCGCCCGGGCTGGCCGCGCACGGCGTCCTGGAAGTAGGCGCGGAACGAGAGGTCTTCGCCCAGGTAGGAGTCGACGTCGCGCCAGTTGCTGGTGGCTTGAACCCGGCCGGTGGTGTCGAGCACGTAGATCGCCCGGCTGCGGCTGCGGCGGTTCAGGCCTTCGAGGTATTCGTTGACCGTCTGCCGGGCGCCGCCATCAGGGTCGGTGAGCAGTTGCGAGACGCTGTCTTCCAGCTCCAGCAGGCTCGGCAGGTAGGTGTACTTGCTGATTTCACTTTCCACCGTGCGCGCGTGCAGCTCGAGCTGGCGCTCGCCGTTCTCGCTCAAGAGACGGATGCCGTTGGTCTCGCTGACCATGTAGCCGACCAAGCCCAGGCCGACCATCAGCAGGATGATCAGCGGTGGCAGGAACAGTTGGCGGATCAGGCGGGATTTCACGGCAGGCTGGGCAGGGAGAAGTAGCGAAGGGTCGCATTTCATCACAGTGGCCTTGTCACCACCAGCGTCCGCTGCCCGGTGGGGCCGGGCAGCGGGCTGGCATTGCTCAGTGCTGCAGGATCTTGCTGAGGAAGTGCTGGGTGCGTTCGTGGCGACCTTCGGGGTTGCCGAAGAAGTCTTCTTTCTGGCAGTCCTCGATGATGTTGCCCTTGTCCATGAAGATCACCCGGTTGGCGACCTTGCGGGCGAAGCCCATCTCGTGGGTCACGCACATCATGGTCATGCCTTCGTGGGCCAGCTCGACCATCACGTCCAGTACTTCGTTGACCATCTCAGGGTCGAGCGCCGAGGTCGGTTCGTCGAACAGCATGACGATCGGGTCCATCGACAGCGCGCGGGCGATGGCCACGCGCTGCTGCTGGCCACCGGACAGTTGCCCAGGGTGCTTCTTGGCATGAGCGCCCAGGCCCACGCGATCAAGCAGGGCCAGGCCCTTCTTGGTGGCTTCCGCCTCGCTGCGGCCGAGCACCTTGCGCTGGGCGATGGTCAGGTTCTCGGTGATCGACAGGTGCGGGAACAGCTCGAAGTGCTGGAACACCATGCCCACGCGCGAGCGCAGTTTCGGCAGGTTGGTCTTGGGGTCGGCGATGGAGGTGCCGTCGACCACGATGTCGCCCTTCTGGAACGGCTCCAGCGCGTTGACGCACTTGATCAGGGTGGACTTGCCCGAGCCCGAGGGGCCGCAGACCACCACCACTTCACCTTTCTTGACCTCGGTGCTGCAGTCGGTCAGCACCTGGAAGTCCCCGTACCACTTGTTGACGTTCTTGATGGAAATCATACGGTGATCCTTTTTTGCAGGCGCTTGACCAGCCACGAAGCGGTGAAGCTGATGAGGAAATACACGACACCGGCGAAGATCAGGAACTCATGGGAGCGGCCGATGATGTCGCCGTTGGCACGTGCCGAGTTGAGGAAGTCGACCAGGCCCACGGTGTAGACCAGCGAGGTATCCTGGAACAGGATGATGCTCTGTTGCAGCAGCAGCGGGGTCATCTTGCGAAACGCCTGGGGCAGGATGATCAGGCGCATGCACTGTCCGTAGCTCATGCCCAGGGCCTGGGCGGCGCCCATCTGGCCCTTGGAGATCGACTGCACGCCGGCACGCACGATTTCGCAGAAGTAGGCCGCCTCGAACATCATGAAGGCCACGACGCAGGAGGTGAATGCCCCCACCGGGGTGTCTTCGCCGGTGATCCAGCGCAGCACGAACGGCACCGCGAGGTAGAACCAGGTGATCACCAGCAGCAGCGGGATCGAGCGGAAATAGTTGACGTAGGCGCCGGCCACGTTGGACAGCAACGTGTTCGATGACAGGCGCATCAGGGCCAGGATGGTACCCAGCACGATACCGCCGACCACGCCCATGACCATCAGTTGCAGGGTCATGACCATGCCGTCCCAGAGGGCGGGCAGGGCGGGGATGATTTCGCTGAAATCCATGTCCATTTACTTGCCCCCCACGGAAATCAGGCCAGGCACCGCGACTTTCTTCTCGACCATGCGCATGAACAGCATCAGGCCCATGTTCAGGGTGAAGTAGATCAGGGTGGCCAGGGTGAACGCCTCGAACAGGTTGGCGGAGAATTCGGCGGTCTGCTTGGTCTGGGCCAGCAGTTCCATCAGGCCGATCAGCGACGCCACCGAGGAGTTCTTGAAGACGTTCAGGAATTCGGAGGTGAGCGGCGGGATGATGATCCGGTAGGCCTGGGGCAGCAGCACGTTCAGGTAGATCTGCGACAGGCTGAAGCCCATCGCGCGCCCGGCCGATTCCTGGCCACGGGGCAGCGCCTGGATGCCGGTGCGCACCTGCTCGCAGACACGTGCGGCGGTGAACAGGCCCAGGCAGATGACCACGCTGATCAGCGCCGAGGTGGTCGGGTTGAGGTCTTGCTTGAACCACTCCTGCAGGCCTTCTGGCAGCAGGTCCGGCACCAGGAAGTACCAGATGAACAACTGCACCAGCAGTGGCACGTTGCGGAACAATTCGACGTAGGCGGTGGCAATCCCTGACACCAGGCGGTTTGGCACGGTACGCATGACGCCGAGCAGCGAGCCCAGCAGCAAGGCGATGATCCAGGCGGAGATGGCGATGGCGATGGTCCAGCCCAGGCCGGTGACATACCAGTCCAGGTAGATTTCGCTGCCCACGCCGGTGGACTTGAAGAACACGCCCCAGTCCCAGTTGTAATTCATCGGGATTTCCCCTCAGACGGTTGTTTCACGGGCACCTTCGAGCATCCGAGGGCGGCGGGCGCCCTCGGAGGTAAAGGTTAGACACTAACGGGTGGCCCGCGCGGTTAATTCATGTGCGGGCCACGATCTGGGAGATCAGGACGCTTTTTCGTCCGCGGCCTTGTCGGTTGGCTCGGCGATCAGCTTCTTCAGTTCGTCGCTCATCGGGAACTGCAGGTTCAGGCCTTTCGGTGGGATCGGCTGCTGGAACCACTTGTCGTAGATCTTGTTGATTTCGCCCGACTTGTAGAGCGAGACGATGGCGGCGTCGACGGCTTTCTTGAACGCCGGGTCATCCTTGCGAACCATGCAGCCGTAGATCTCGTAGGACTGCGGGGTGCCGGTGATGACCCAGTCGGTCGGTTTCTTGGCCTTGGCCATTTCACCGGCGAGCAGGGCGTCGTCCATCATGAAGGCCACGGCGCGGCCGCTTTCGAGCATGTTGAAGGCTTCGCCGTGATCTTTCGCGGAGATCACGTTCATCTTCATCTGCTTGTCGGCGTTCATCGCCTTGAGGATGCGCTCGGAGGTGGTGCCAGCGGTGGTCACGACGTTCTTGCCGGCCAGGTCCGGGAAGTCCTTGTAGGAGGGTTGACCGTCCTTGACCTTGGTCAGCAGGCGGGTGCCGACTTCGAAGATGCCGACGGAGAAGCTGACTTGCTGCTGGCGCTCGACGTTGTTGGTGGTGGAGCCGCATTCCACGTCGACGGTTCCGTTCTGCACCAGCGGGATGCGGGTCTGGGAGGTGACCAGGTTGTACTTGACGTTCAGGTTGGGAACGTTGAGCTCTTTCTTCAGGTGCTCGACGATGGCCTGCTGGATGTCATGGGAATAGCCGACAGGGGTGGAACCACCGGCCAGGTAGGAAAACGGAATGGAGGAGTCACGGTGGCCCAAGGTAATGGAACCGGAATCCTTGATCTTCTTCAGGGTGCCGGTCAGCTCCTCGGCCATGGCTGGGGAAGCGATGACGGCGGCTGCGATGGCGGCGCCCAACAGATGACGAACGATACGCATCAAATTTTCCTCGACGTTTGTTTTTTTTATGGAGCCGTTGGCGGACTCTTCGTTCAACGAACACAACGTGAAGCGGTGTGTGCATTCGGCTACCAAGTGTAGAGCATGACTCGTGCCAAGCCCTGGCTCAGATCATAACGCCTTGAAAATACGGCGAATTAATATTTTATGACGTATTTTTACAGAGAGTGTTCGTGCGGGTTTCCGAACGGGTGGAATGGGTCCGTTCGGAAATCCGAATGGGTTTAGGTCGGGGCGTAACACGTTTTTTCCTGACGAAAAGCATCGCGGGGCAAGCCCGCTCCTACCATCCCGGTAGGAGCGGGCTTGCCCCGCGATTGCGTCTTAGCGTTCGAACTCAGGCCGCGCGCACCCGCGCTCGATTGACTTCGGCGCTCTGCAAGTAATCCACCAGCGCTTGCTGCTCCACCGCGCTGGTGAACAGCCCCAGTTTGGTCCGGCGCCACAGGATGTCGTCGGCACCCACCGCCCACTCTTCGCCACACAGGTAGTCCACCTCACGGCTGAACAACCCGCCACCGATGGCCTGACCCAGGTCTTCCGGGCCTTGCACGCCTTCGAGCAGGCGCCACACGCGGCTGCCGTAGGTCACGGCCCAGCGCTTGGCGATCTCTACTGGCAGCCAGCCGTAACGGGCCAGTACGGCGTCCACCAGGGCTTGCACGCTGGTCATGCTCTCGCCGCCCGGCAGTGGAGCGCTTGCGGTCCAGCTGCCACGCATCTGGGTGAAGTACGGCTTGAGCTCGTCCATGGCCGACTCGGCCAGCTTGCGGTAGGTCGTCAGCTTGCCGCCGAACACCGACAGCAGCGGCGCCTGGCCCTCGCTGGCGGACAGCGCCAGGGTGTAGTCGCGGGTCACCGCCGAGGGGTTGTCGGACTCGTCGTTGCACAGCGGGCGCACGCCGGAATAGGTGTGCAGGATGTCGCTGCGGCCCAGTTGGTGGTTGAAGTGTTCGTTGACCACCTTCAGCAGGTAGTCGGTCTCGGTTTCGGTGATCGCCACCTTGGCCGGGTCGCCGCTGTATTCGCGGTCGGTGGTGCCGATCAGGGTGAAGCGGTCCAGGTAAGGGATGGCGAAGACGATGCGCTGGTCCTCGTTCTGCAGGATGTAGGCATGTTCGCCTTCGTACAGGCGCGGCACGATCAGGTGGCTGCCCTGGATCAGGCGAATACCGTAGGGCGCGTCGAGCTTGAGGTCATCCTTGATGAAGCTGGCGACCCAGGGGCCGGCGGCATTGACCAGGGCACGGGCGCGGATGGTTTGCAGGCTGCCGTCGGCATGCTGCAGTTCGACTTCCCAGGCGCCGTCGACACGCTCGGCGCGCAGGCAGCGGGTGCGGGTGTGGATGTGCGCACCTTTTTCACGGGCCGACATGGCGTTGAGCACCACCAGGCGGGCGTCGTCGACCGCGCAGTCAGCGTATTCGAAACCGCGCGTGATGGCCGGCTTGAGCGGGTTGCCCGGGCCGAAGCGCAGGCTGCGCGAGGCGCCCAGGCGCTTGCGCTTGCCCAGGTGGTCGTAGAGGAACAGGCCGGCGCGGATCATCCACGCCGGGCGCAGGTGCGGGCGGTGCGGCAGGACGAAACGCATCGGCTTGACGATGTGCGGTGCCTTGGCGAGCAGCACTTCGCGCTCGGCGAGGGCTTCGCGCACCAGGCGGAATTCGTAGTGTTCCAGGTAGCGCAAGCCGCCGTGGATCAGCTTGCTGCTGGCCGAGGAGGTGTGTTGGGCCAGGTCATCCTTTTCACAAAGGAACACCTTCAAGCCACGCCCGGCAGCGTCGGCGGCGATGCCGACGCCATTGATGCCGCCGCCAATCACGGCGAGGTCATAGCAATCGGCGAGGGGCGGCTGGGGCTGGATGGGCTGGGACACGGGCAAGGCCTCCTGGGGCGGTTCACAGCGAATGTGAACATCAATGTTCGTTTGCGAAAATGTTAGCGCAATGGAAAGGCGCTCGCCAGTCAGTCCTTATAGAAAAAGCTGATCAGATGACAAGAAAATGAACATTAACGAACATAAAGGCGTTCGCTGCAGGAGCGGGCTTGCCCCGCGATGGCGTCATTGCAGACGAGATCGGTTGGCGGTGCGGGCTTCATCGCGGTGCAAGCCCGCTCCACAGGGAGGCGGTGTTTCGGAGAGGGTCAAACCACTTCGAGACGAATCTTGTGCTGGTTCAGCAACTGGGTCAGTGCCGGTGTCGGCGCCAGGTCGGTCACCAGGCAATCGATCAGGCTGATCGACCCCAGGCGCACCATGGCATTGCGGCCGAACTTGCTGGAGTCGGCGGCGAGGATCACCTGCCGGGCATTGGCGATGATCGCCTGGGACACCCGCACTTCCTGGTAATCGAAGTCCAGCAGGCTGCCGTCTTCGTCGATGCCGCTGATGCCGACCACGGCGAAGTCCACCTTGAACTGAGTGATGAAGTCGACACTGGCCTGGCCGACCACGCCGCCATCGCGGCGCACGGTGCCGCCGGCCACCAGCACCTCGAAGTCATCCTTGGCACCGAGGATCGACGCCACGTGCAGGTTATTGGTGATGACCTTCAGGTGATTATGGTTGAGCAGGGCACGGGCGATGGATTCGGTGGTGGTGCCGATATTGATGAACAGCGAGGCATGGTCGGGAATCTGCCGCGCCACGGCTTCGGCGATGCGCTGCTTCTCGTCGCGCATCTGGTCGGCGCGCATGGCATAAGCGGTATTTTCGATGCTCGAGTCGTAAGCCGCGCCACCATGGTAGCGGCGCAGCAGGTTGACCTCCGCCAACTGGTTGATGTCGCGGCGGATGGTCTGGGGAGTGACGACGAACAGGTGCGCCATTTCTTCGATACTGACGTAACCGCGCTCGCGCACCAGTTCGAGGATTTGTTGTTGGCGGGGAGGCAGATTCATGGGCGGTCCTTCGGGGCTGCCGGACAAATGCTGCAATGATGCCGTAGGAAGGAGGTCAGGGCCAGTGTGGGGTACAGGTACAGCGCATTCCTGAACACGGCGCTGCACCCGCAGGCGCGGGCGGCCCCGTTGCAGGGCCAGCCCTGTTGCCATCAACGCTCGTGATCTTCCCAGTCTCGGGTCCGTTCGATGGCCTTTCTCCAGCCAGCGTACAGTTTTTCCTTGCTCGTCTCGTCCAATTGCGGGCTGAACTCGCGCTCGATGATCGCTTTGTCGCGCAACTCATCCAGCCCGCTCCAGAAGCCGCAGGCCAGGCCCGCCAGGTAGGCTGCGCCGAGGGCGGTGGTTTCGCGCATCTTCGGCCGCTCCACGCAGGTGCCGAGGATGTCGGCCTGGAACTGCATGAGGAAGTTGTTGGCCACCGCGCCGCCGTCGACGCGCAGCTCCGACAGGCGCTGGCCGCAGTCGTGCTGCATGGCGTCGAGCACATCGCGGGTTTGGTAGGCGATCGACTCCAGCGCCGCGCGGATGATGTGATCGACCTTGACCCCGCGGGTCAGGCCGAACAGCGCACCCCGCGCATAGGGGTCCCAATAGGGGGCTCCCAGGCCGGTGAAGGCCGGTACCAGGTACACACCATTACTGTCCTTGACCTTGTTGGCGAAGTATTCCGTGTCCAGCGCGTCGTTGACGATCTTCAGCTCGTCACGCAGCCACTGCACGGTGGAGCCGCCGTTGAACACCGCGCCCTCCAAGGCATAGGCCACTTCGCCGCGCGGGCCGCAGGCGATGGTGGTGAGCAGGCCGTGGGCGGAGGTCACCGCCTTGTCGCCGGTATTCATCAGGAGGAAGCAGCCGGTGCCGTAGGTGTTCTTCGCTTGGCCGGGCTCGACGCACATCTGGCCGAACAGAGCCGATTGCTGGTCACCGGCGATACCGGCGATGGCGATGCCGCTCTTGGTGTGGCCGTAGACCTCCGAGGAGGAGCGCACCTCGGGCAGCATCTGCCGGGGGATGTCGAGAATCTGCAGGAGCTTTTCGTCCCACTGCAGGTTGTGGATGTTGAACATCAGCGTGCGCGAGGCGTTGGTGTAGTCGGTGACGTGCACTTTGCCGCCGGAGAATTTCCAGATCAGCCAGCTGTCGACGGTGCCGAACAGCAGTTCGCCACGCTCGGCGCGCTCGCGGGCACCCTCGACGTTGTCGAGGATCCACTTGAGCTTGGTGCCGGAGAAATACGGGTCGGTGACCAGGCCAGTGGTCTCGCGGATGTAGGCCTCGTGGCCATCACGCTTGAGCTGGGCACAGATCTCGGTGCTGCGCCGGCACTGCCAGACGATGGCGTTGTACACCGGGCGTCCGGTTTCCTTGTCCCACACCACGGTGGTTTCACGCTGGTTGGTGATGCCGATGGCGGCCACCTGGGCGTGGCTGATGCCTGCCTGGGCCAGGGCCTCGACCATGGTCGCGCTTTGGGTGGCGAAGATCTCCATCGGGTCGTGCTCGACCCAGCCGGCCTGCGGGTAGTGCTGGGCGAACTCGCGCTGGGAGGTGCCGACCACGTTGGCATCGCGGTCGAAGATGATCGCGCGGGAGCTGGTGGTGCCCTGGTCCAGGGCGATGATGTAGTGCTTATCCTGGGTGTCTGTCATGGTCGTCGCCTTGCAGGAATGGGGTAGTCAGGGCCGGAGGTCAGGAGACTTGGGTGTCGCCCTGGGCATTATCGTTGCCTTGTGCCTGGGTGGTATGCGCACTCGGCAGGTTGCGGGCGATCAGCCCGCGGTACAGGGCCGCGCCCAGGCAGGCACCGAGGATCGGTGCGAACACCGGCACCAGGAAATACGGAATGTCACGTCCGCCAGTGAAGGCGATTTCGCCCCAGCCGGCCAGGAAAGTCATCAGCTTTGGCCCGAAATCGCGCGCCGGGTTCATCGCAAAGCCGGTGAGTGGGCCCATCGCGCTGCCGATCACCGCGATCAGCAGGCCGATCAGCAGCGGCGCGGTGGCGCCGCGCGGCAGGCCGTTGTCGTCGTCGGTCAGGGCCATGATCACCGCCATCAGGATGGTGGTAATGATCACCTCGACCAGGAAAGCCTGGCCGACCGACAGCGCCGGGTGCGGGTAAGTGGAGAACACCGAGGCCAGCTCCAGGCTGGCCTGGCTGCCACGGACCATCGCGTGGGCCTGTTCGAAATCGAAGAACAGCGTGCTGTACAGGGTGTAGACCAGCGCCGCGCCGCAGAACGCGCCGCACACTTGGGCGAGAATATAGAAAGGCAGCTTGCGTTTGTCGAAGCCGCCGAACAGGGTGAGGGCGATGCTCACTGCGGGGTTCAGGTGCGCCCCGGACACGCCGGCACTCAGGTAGATCGCCATGCTCACGCCGACGCCCCAGATGATGCTGATTTCCCACAGGCCGAAGCTGGCGCCTGCGACCTTGAGCGCGGCGACGCAGCCGGTGCCGAAGAAGATCAATAACGCGGTCCCGAGAAACTCGGCCATGCATTGGCCGGAAAGCGTGGGTTGTCTTGCAGCATTCGTCATGAATGACCTCGGTTCTTGTTGTTGTGAGGCGCTGGGCGCTCGGCGGCAACACGTGCTGTCCATCCCCATGAACAGCACTCGGAGTTAAGCGTCATGCACCTTTTCTGTGCATGGCTTATTCGTAAACGAAAAAATATAGACAAGAAACGCGGATGTCAAAGGTCGAAACTGAACCTTCAGCCACATTCTGACCGGCCATTTCCAGCCACGGCGATCGCCTGTTTTCCACCCCTTCGCCGCTTGCTGGCCGCCCCCTGGGATTTCCCCTAAAGTAGCGCCCGAGCCGTTATCGACCGGAGCCTTACATGACCCCCGCACTGGACTTGCTGAAGAAGGCACGCGCCGAGCACCGCGTGCACAGCTACGAACACGACCCCAAGACTGCTTCCTATGGCCTGGAGGCGGCGGAGAAACTTGGGCTCGACCCGCAGCAGGTGTTCAAGACCCTGCTGGCGAGCAGTGAGAAGGGCGAATTGCTGGTGGCGGTGGTGCCGGTGGTCGGCACCCTGGACCTCAAGGCCCTGGCCCAGGCGGCGGGGGTTAAGAAGTGCGAGATGGCCGATCCGGCGGCGGCACAGCGCGCTACGGGGTACCTGGTGGGAGGGATCAGCCCGTTGGGCCAGAAGAAGCGCCTGCGCACCTTCATCGATGAGTCGGCGCAGCAGTTCGGCAGCATTCATGTCAGCGCCGGACGGCGTGGGTTGGAGGTGGAACTGGCGGCGGCGGTATTGGCCGAGCATACCCAGGGCAAGTTCGCCAATATCGGGCGGGGTTGATGAGTCCAGGTGTCGATTGCGGGGCCGCATAGCAGCCCCGAGGGTGCGTCAGGTCGCGGAGCTGTACCGGCGCACGCCATTCTCCTGGCGCGGCAGCTGCGCCGCGATACTGCCCGGCACCGGGAACAGCACCAGGTGGTCGGCCGCCACCGCTATGCCGACGTCCTGGCCGACCAGGTGGTCGACATGGCTTGGGAAAATCGCTTCCAGTTGGCTGCCGGTCGGCAGCTCCAGGCGGTACAGGGTCGAGGCTCCCAGGAAGCTCTTGCCGACGATGCGCGCGCGCAGTTCGCTGTCTGGCGCATGGACGATGTCGTCCGGGCGCAGCAGCACGTCCACCCAACTGCCCGGCGCCATGATGTAGGCCCGGTTGCCGCGCAGTTCACCCAGTTCGGTGCTGACCGCCTCGTGGCTGCTCATCTGGCCGCGAATGAAATAACCCTGGCCGATGAAGCTGGCCACGAACGGCGTCTGCGGTTCGTGATAGAGGTTGTAGGGGGTGTCCCACTGCTCCAGGCGGCCCTCCTTGAACACGCCGACATGGTCGCTCACCGCGAAGGCCTCTTCCTGGTCATGGGTGACCAGGATGGCACTGGTGCCGCGG
The DNA here is from genome assembly GCF_029193575.1 of Pseudomonas entomophila. Lineage (GTDB taxonomy): Bacteria > Pseudomonadota > Gammaproteobacteria > Pseudomonadales > Pseudomonadaceae > Aquipseudomonas > Aquipseudomonas entomophila_G. Next base: position 145,364 of record NZ_JARGCS010000022.1, read on the forward strand.
CTTTTGAGAATGTCGCGGACTTCATGGCTCAGGCGTCGACGCAGTTCCACATCGAGGTTGGAGAACGGCTCGTCGAGCAGCAGCAACTGCGGTTGCGGAGCCAGGGCACGGGCCAGGGCGACACGTTGCTGCTGACCGCCGGACAACTCGTGGGGATAGCGACCTCCCAAGCCGCCCAGCTTGACCAGCTCGAGCATCTCCTCGACCACCTCGGCTTGACGCGGGTGCTTGCCGATGCCGAAGGCGATGTTCTGCGCCACGGTCAGGTGCGGGAACAGCGCGTAGTCCTGGAACACCATGCCGATACGGCGCTTCTCGGGCGCCAGGGTGAAGCCGGCGCGTGAGATGACCTCGCCGGCCAGCTGGATCTCGCCCTCGTGCACCGGCTCGAAGCCGGCGATGGCGCGCAGGGTGGTGGTCTTGCCGCAGCCCGAGGAGCCCAGCAGGCAACCGATGTCGCCTGCGTTCAGGTGCAGGTTGAGGTTCTGGACGATGCGCTGCTCGCCATAGCCGCAGGCGAGGTTGCGCAGGTTGAGCAGTAAGGGTTGACTCATGCGTGGTGGTAAGCCGGTTCTACAAGGAATTCCAGAAGGGCCTTCTGCGCATGCAGGCGGTTCTCGGCCTGGTCCCAGGCGACCGAACGGGGGTCGTCGAGCAGGTCCTGGCTGATCTCCTCGCCACGGTGGGCGGGCAGGCAGTGCATGAACAGGGCGTCGTGTGCCGCCAGGTCGAGCAGTGCGCGGGTGACCTGGTAAGGCGCGAAATGCGCCAGGCGCCGTGCAGTTTCCTCCTCCTGGCCCATGGAAGTCCAGACATCCGTGGTGACCAGGTGGGCACCGCGCACGGCTTCCTTCGGGTCGCGCACGATCTGCACGCGGTCACCGCCCAGCGCCAGGAAGCGCGCATCCGGCTCGTAACCTTCGGGGCAGGCGATGCGCAGCTGGAAGTCGAACTGGCGAGCGGCCTCGATGTAGGAGTTGCACATGTTGAAGCCGTCGCCGATCCAGGCCACGGTCTTGCCCTGAATCGCGCCACGGTGTTCGACGAAGGTCTGCATGTCGGCCAGCAGTTGGCAGGGGTGCGACTCGTCGGACAGGCCGTTGATCACCGGTACCCGCGAATGGGCGGCGAACTCGGTGAGGGTGCTGTGGGCGTGGGTGCGGATCATCACCGCATCGAGCATGCTCGACATTACGATGGCGCTGTCGCCGATCGGCTCGCCACGGCCCAGTTGGGTGTCGCGCGGCGACAGGAAGATCGCCTGACCGCCCAGCTGGATCATGCCCGCCTCGAAGGATACGCGGGTACGGGTGGACGACTTTTCGAAGATCATTCCCAGTACGCGGTTTTTCAGGGGCTCGAACAGCACGCCTCGTTTGCGCAGGTCCTTCAGCTCGATGCCTCGACGGATCACGCCGAGCAATTCGTCAGCAGTGAAATCCAGCAGGGAGAGAAAGTGCCTGGTGCTCATGATTGACTACCTTATCTGCAACGTCTTGCAGGTCGACCGTATGGGTTTTCTTGACAACGGGAGTGACCTGCGGCGTAAGCCGCACGGGGCGGACGGAATAGGGAAAGGCGCAATACTATAATTAAATGTCGCCTCAAACCAAGAGGGGAAACAGCGGCCCTGTTTCAAAGGGTGTCGTAAACCCTTCTGGGCGTGCTGTTTTTTATTTTCTACAGGGGTTTTACACGGCTTGCCGGGGATTTGGCAAACCTGCTGTCGTGAATCGTGCGCCTGATGTCGTGGGATTCACGCCACGAACCTGCGTGGCGCCAGCGACGGGGCGGGTGCATAGTTCCAGGCTCCAGAACAACAAGGCAGAGGCGGCCATGACCAAGACCCTGCATCACCGTGCCTGTCACCTGTGCGAGGCGATCTGTGGCCTGAACATCGAAGTCAGCCACGACGTCGACGGTCGGGCGACGATCAGCTCGATCAAGGGCGACGCCCAGGATCCCTTCAGCCGTGGCCATATCTGCCCCAAGGCGGTGGCCTTGCAGGATATCCAGGAAGACCCCGACCGCCTGCGTCAGCCACACCGGCGCGTGGGCGAGCGCTGGGAGCCGATCGGCTGGGACGAGGCCTTCGCCCTGGCCGCAGAGCGCCTGTGGAGCATCCAGCAGGCCCACGGGCGCAACGCCGTCGCCGTATATCAAGGCAACCCGAGCGTGCACAACTATGGGCTGATGACCCACAGCAACTACTTCCTCGGCTTGCTCAAGACCCGTAACCGCTTTTCCGCCACCTCGGTGGACCAGTTGCCCCAGCACCTGACCAGCCACCTGATGTACGGCCATGGCCTTTTGCTGCCGATCCCCGACATCGACCACACCGATTTCATGCTGATCCTCGGCGGCAACCCACTGGCGTCCAACGGCAGCATCATGACCGTGCCGGACGTGGAAAAACGTCTCAAAGCCTTGCGTGCACGCGGTGGCCGCTTGGTTGTGGTCGACCCGCGGCGCAGCGAGACCGCGGCCATGGCCGACCGGCACCTGTTCATCCGACCGGGCGGCGATGCCGCGCTGCTCTGCGGTGTGCTCAACACCTTGTTCGCCGAAGGCTTGGCCAAGGGGTCGCACCTGCCGGTGAATGGCATGGAGCAGGTGCGCGAAGCGATCGCGCCGTTCAGCGCTGACAGCATGAGCGCCCGTTGCGGTATCGAGGCCGAGGACATTCGCCAGCTGGCCCGCGACTTCGCCAGCGCCGAGCGCGCGGTGTGCTACGGCCGCATGGGTGTTTCGACCCAGGCCTACGGCACCTTATGCCACTGGCTGGTGCAGGTGATCAACCTGGTCACCGGCAACCTCGACCGCGCGGGCGGCGCGCTGTGCACCGAACCTGCGGTGGACCTGGTGGCGAGCACCTCGGGCGGGCATTTCAACCAATGGCAGAGTCGCGTCTCGGGGCTTCCGGAGTACGGCGGCGAGTTGCCGGTGGCGGCCTTGGCCGAGGAAATGCTCACCCCGGGCGAAGGGCAGGTCCGCGCCCTGGTGACGGTGGCCGGTAACCCCGTGCTGTCGACGCCCAACGGGCGGCAACTGGACCAGGGGTTGGACGGGCTTGAGTTCATGCTCAGCATCGACTTGTACATCAACGAGACCACCCGTCACGCCGACCTGATACTGCCGTCCACTTCGGCCCTGGAGAACGACCACTACGACAGCACCTTCAACCTCCTGGCGGTGCGCAACGTGACGCGCTTCAACCGGGCGATCCTGGCCAAGCCCGAGGGGGCGCTGCATGACTGGGAGATCTTCGTCGGCCTGGCCCGGGCCTTTGCCGCGCGGGCGGGTGTCGAACTGAAACCGACGATGGCCCCGGCGCAGATGATCGACCTGGCGCTGCGCAAGGGGCCGCGCGGCGAGGCGTCGCCATGGGGGCTGTCGCTACAGGCGCTGGACGAGCACCCCCACGGCCTGGACTTGGGGCCGCTGCAAGCGAACCTGGCAGCACGCTTGCGCACTGCCAGCCAGGCGGTCGAGGCCGCGCCCCAGGCGCTGCTCGACGACCTGCAGCGCCTGGCCCAGGCGCTGCCGCCGCCCTCGGACCAACTGCTGCTGATCGGTCGTCGTCATGTGCGCAGCAACAATTCCTGGATGCACAACTTCCATCGCCTGGTCAAAGGCAAACCCCGCCACCAGTTGCTGATGCACCCGCAGGACCTGCTGAGCCGGCAATTGGAGGACGGGCAGTGGGTGCGCATCCGTTCGCGTACCGGCAGCCTGGAAGTGCAGGTGCAGGCCAGCGAGGAGGTGATGCCTGGGGTGGTCAGCCTGCCTCATGGCTACGGCCATGGCCGTCAGGGCGTGCGCATGCAGATCGCCCATGCCCAGCCCGGGGTGAGTGCCAATGACCTGACTGACGAGCGGTTTCGCGATGGGGTGTCGGGGAATGCGGCGTTGAATGGCGTGCCGGTTCAAGTTGAGGCAGCGTGAGCCTGTATCGGCCCTGTCGCGGGGCCCTTCACTGACCTCTACCGGCATTACCGAGCGCGCCGCTCGGCTTTCCGATACAATGCGTCACCGTGCCGACAGTTGCGTCGGAAAGTTCAGCCGAGGTGCTTCATGGATATCATCGAAACAATCAAAGAGCAGATTGCCAACAACACCATTCTGCTTTACATGAAAGGCTCGCCGAATGCCCCGCAGTGTGGCTTCTCGGCACGGGCCTCGCAGGCCGTGATGGGTTGTGGCGAGAAGTTCGCCTACGTCGACATCCTGCAGAACCCGGAAATTCGTGCCAACCTGCCCAAGTACGCCAACTGGCCGACCTTCCCGCAACTGTGGGTCGCCGGTGAGCTGGTCGGCGGCAGCGACATCGTGCTGGAAATGTTCGAGAAGGGTGAGCTGCAGACCCTGATCAAGGAAGCGGCCGCCAACGCCAAGGCTTCCGAGGCCTGATCCGGCATTCGCCGCAGGTATGAAAAAACCCGCCTAGGCGGGTTTTTTTTGTGGCTTACCTGTAGGAACGGGCTTGTCCCGCGATAGCGGCCTACAGGTTGGCCCTTACTCTTCGCCCATCTGCGACTGCAGATAGTTCTCGATGCCGATCTTGTCGATCAGACCCAGTTGGGTTTCCAGCCAGTCGATATGTTCTTCCTCGGACTCGAGGATATCTTCGAGCAGCTCGCGCGAACCGAAGTCACCGACGGTTTCGCAGTGGGCGATGGCCGCCTTCAGGTCCACCAGGCCCTTCTGCTCGATCTTCAGGTCGCACTCGAGCATTTCCTTGGTGTGCTCGCCGATCAGCAGCTTGCCCAAGTCCTGCACGTTGGGGATGCCTTCGAGGAAGAGAATACGCTTGATCAGCTTGTCAGCGTGCTTCATCTCGTCGATGGATTCCTTGTACTCGTGCTTGCCGAGCTTGTTCAGGCCCCAGTCTTCGTACATGCGCGCGTGCAGGAAATACTGGTTGATCGCGACCAGCTCGTTTCCGAGGATCTTGTTGAGATGCTGGATGACGCTTACGTCGCCTTTCATGTCGGGTTCCTGCCCTGTAGAAGTGTGCCAATACAGGGAAGTTTGAGCCCCGCAACTTCGCATGTCAAACCTAAGTTATTGAATAATAAGTGAAATTTAATAGGAATAAGAATGTTTGTGAACCGCGTTATGGCGCTAACTTATTGAATTTCAGGCATAAAAAAACCGGACACGAGGTCCGGTTCTTCGAAATGGGGTATTTCAGGCCGCATTAAATTCCACCGGGTAGGGCAGGGCGGCTTGCTGGCTGAGCTGCAGTTCGGTCAGGGTTTCCCGGACCACCTGCTTGGCCAGGCAGGCGCATTTCCCGCATTGGCTGCCCACATTGGTAGCGGCACGGACGTCCTTGTAGCTGCAGCATCCTTCATAGATCGCATCGCGGATCTGTCCATCGGTTACGCCGACACAGAGACACACATACATAAAGTCAGGCCATCGCGGGTTGAGTCGATGGGTTGGAGCTTAATGGTAATGAGAATGCTTGTCAAAACACTTCGTGTAAGCCCCATCCTTGAGCGACCGGCGGTTGGATTCGGACTGTCACGCGAACCTGTGTATGATGGTCGGCCTTTGTTGGATGCCGGGCAGGCCCGCCTGCCTGGGCAACGATTTTTCACCATCATCAGGAGATAAACGAATGAGCGTGCTCGTTGGTAAACAAGCCCCCGACTTCACCGTTCCAGCCGTGCTGGGCAATGGCGAGATCGTCGACAGCTTCAACCTGGCCTCGGCCATCAAGGGCAAGTACGGCCTGGTGTTCTTCTACCCGCTGGACTTCACCTTCGTCTGCCCGTCCGAGCTGATCGCCCTGGACAACCGCATCCCTGACTTCCAGGCGCGCAACGTGGAAGTGATCGGCGTGTCGATCGACTCGCACTTCACCCACAACGCCTGGCGTAACACCCCGGTCAACAACGGCGGTATCGGTCAGGTCAAGTACACCCTGGCTGCCGACATCACTCACGAAATCTGCAAGGCCTACGATGTCGAGTCCGAAGGCGGCGTGGCCTTCCGTGGCGCCTTCCTGATCGACACCAACGGTGTCGTTCGCTCGCAGATCGTCAACGACCTGCCACTGGGCCGCAACATGGACGAGCTGCTGCGTCTGGTGGACGCCCTGCAATTCCACGAAGAGCACGGCGAAGTCTGCCCGGCCAACTGGAAGAAAGGCGACAAGGGCATGAACGCTTCGCCGGAAGGCGTTGCCGCTTACCTGAGCGAGAACGCTGGCAAGCTGTAAGCGCCAGGCGTGACACAAAAAAACCGGCCCATGTGGCCGGTTTTTTTGTGTGCCCATCAGGGCCAAACCCGCTCCCACAGGGAGAGCGGCGGTGTTCAGTCGTTGAAGTCGCGCCAGCCGCCCATTTCCTTCCAGCGATTGACGATGCCGCAGAACAGCTCGGCGGTCTTCTCGGTGTCGTAGCGCGCCGAGTGCGCCTCGCGCCCGTCGAAGTCGATGTCGGCGCTCTGGCAGGCCCGCGCCAGCACGGTCTGGCCGTAGGCGAGCCCGGCCAGGGTGGCAGTGTCGAAGCTGGAGAAAGGGTGGAAGGGGTTGCGCTTGAGGTCGTTGCGCGCCACCGCGGCGTTAAGGAAGCCCAGGTCGAAGCTGCTGTTGTGCCCGACCAGGATCGCCCGCTTGCAGCCATTGGCCTTCAGCGCCTTGCGCACGCCACGGAAGATGTCGGTCAGCGCGGTTTCCTCGCTCACCGCCATGCGCAGCGGATGGTCCAGCTTGATGCCGGTGAACTCCAGCGCTGCCGCCTCGATGTTGGCGCCCTCGAACGGCTCCACCCGGTAGAAGTAGGTGTGCTCCGGGAACAGGAAGCCTTTCTCGTCCATGCCGATGGTCACCGCGGCGATTTCCAGCAGGGCGTCGGTGGCGCTGTTGAAACCGCCGGTCTCGACGTCCACCACCACCGGCAGGTAGCCGCGAAAACGCTCGGCCATGGGGTGGCGCGAGCCGCTGCTGACCTGGGCGTCCTGGTCGTCGTCGTAGAGGTCTTCGCTCACGCGTTGTCCTCCAGCAGGCGCCAGCGCAGTTTTTCACCGGCGCGCAGCGGGATCACGGTGTGGTCGCCGAAGGGCAGGCTGTCCGGGGCGGTCCATTCCTCGCGCACCAGGGTGATGCGGTCGGTGTTAGCCGGCAGGCCATAGAAGGCCGGGCCATGCAGGCTGGCGAAACCTTCGAGCTTGTCCAGTGCGTTGCGCTGCTCGAACGCCTCGGCGTACAGCTCGATCGCCGCATAGGCGGTGTAGCAGCCGGCGCAGCCGCAGGCGGCTTCCTTGGCGTGCTTGGCATGGGGCGCGGAGTCGGTGCCGAGGAAGAACTTCGAGTTGCCGCTGGTGGCGGCGTCCAGCAGTGCCACCTGGTGGGTGTTGCGCTTGAGGATCGGCAGGCAGTAGTAGTGCGGACGGATGCCGCCGACCAGCATGTGGTTGCGGTTGTACAGCAGGTGCTGGGCGGTGATGGTCGCGCCGACGTTGGCCGGGGCCTCGCTGACGAACTGCGCGGCGTCGCTGGTGGTGATGTGCTCGAACACCACCTTCAGGGTCGGGAAGCGTTCGACCAGACGGCGCATGTGCTCGTCGATGAAGCGCTTCTCGCGATCGAACACGTCGATCTCCGAACGCGTCACCTCGCCGTGCACCAGCAGCGGCATGCCGGTCTCGGCCAGGGCTTCGATCGCCGGGAAGATGTTGTCGATGCTGGTCACGCCGGAGTCGGAGTTGGTGGTGGCGCCGGCCGGGTACAGCTTGGCGGCGTACACCACGCCGCTGGCCTTGGCCGCGCGGATGTCCTCGGGGCTGGTACGGTCGGTGAGGTAAAGCACCATCAGCGGCTCGAAGCGGCTGCCGGTTGGCCGGGCAGCCAGGATGCGCTCACGGTAAGCGCTGGCTTCGGCGGCGTTGCGCACCGGCGGAACCAGGTTGGGCATGATGATGGCGCGGGCGAAGGTACGCGCCACGTCGCCGACAGTGTGTTGCAGGACGGCACCATCGCGCAGATGGATGTGCCAGTCGTCGGGACGCAGGAGGGTCAGGCGATCGGACATTGGGGTTTCCAGGCGGGTCGAACTCAAGCCGCCATGCTACCGGAAAACCCCGGGCCGAGCACGGCTATCAAGTTTTCCGGCAAGTGTCCGATAGCCTGCCTGTAAGCCGTCAGAATCTGTGGAGCCGCCCGTGCGCCAGCGTTACCTAGCCCTGTTGACCTTGTTTGCCAGCCTGCCGGCCGGGGCACTGACTTTCCAGACCCGCATGGAGAACATCGCCTGGAAGGTCGAAGGCGACCAGTTCGAGTGCCGGTTGATCCAGCCGATCGACGGCTTCGGCAGCGGTGAGTTCGTGCGCCGGGCTGGCGAGCAGCCGGTGTTCCAGCTGCGCTCGGACAGCAACGCCCTGGGCGCAGGCTCGGCGACCCTGCTGGCGGCCGCCGCGCCGTGGCAACCGGGGCGCGGCGATATCAACCTGGGGGCCATCCGCATGAACCGCAGCGGCGTGCTGTTCAGTTCCTCGCAGGGGCAGGCCAGCCGGTTGATCAACGGCCTGCTCGATGGTCGCAGCACGGTGGTGCGCAGTTACGCCGGCGAAGGCGGCCGACCGATGGAAGTGCATGTGCTGCCGGTGAGTTTCGCCAAGGCCTACAGCGACTACCAGGCCTGCGCCGGCAAGCTGTTGCCGATGAACTACGACCAGATCCGCCAGACCCAGGTCGGCTTCCCCGGCACGGCCCTGGAGCTGGATGCCTCGGCGCGGGCGCGCCTGGATGTGATCCTCGACTACTTGAAGGCTGATCCATCGGTCAACCATATCGAACTCGATGGCCACTCCGACAACAGCGGCAACCGCTTGACCAACCGTGACGCCTCGCGCCGTCGCGCCCTGGCGGTGGCCGACTACCTCAAGGCCCATGGCGTGCCGGACGAGCAGATCACCGTGCGCTTCCATGGCGAGCGCTACCCGCTGGCCAAGAACAACAGCGCCGCCAACCGTGCGCGCAACCGCCGGGTCAACATTCAGCTGGACCGCGTCACCCCGATCGAGAAACCCGTGGAAAAACCGCAGGAGAAACCCGCTCAACCGGCCGCTGCAGCCCCCGCGCCCGCCACCCCGGCGGCTCCGCTCACGTCCCCCGCCACGCCAGCGGCGGCGAAGAAGGCCTGAGTGCGACCGTTGGTCGCGCTCACGACATTTCCTGTCGCTTTGTCATCACAAGCTGTCGCCCCACTGTAAATTCTCCGGCGACGTCGGTAGAATCGAAGGCTTTCCGTACAACCCCGTGGAGTGATGGCATGGCGGACGTAAAAAAGGTCGTATTGGCGTATTCCGGCGGCCTTGATACTTCGGTGATTCTCAAGTGGCTGCAGGACACCTACAACTGCGAAGTGGTGACCTTCACCGCTGACCTGGGCCAGGGCGAAGAGGTCGAGCCGGCCCGCGCGAAGGCGCAGGCAATGGGCGTCAAGGAAATCTACATCGACGACCTGCGCGAAGAATTCGTGCGTGATTTCGTGTTCCCGATGTTCCGCGCCAACACCGTGTATGAAGGCGAGTACCTGCTCGGTACTTCCATCGCCCGCCCGCTGATCGCCAAGCGCCTGATCGAGATCGCCAACGAAACCGGCGCCGACGCCATTTCCCACGGCGCTACCGGCAAGGGTAATGACCAGGTGCGCTTCGAGCTGGGCGCCTATGCGCTCAAACCAGGCGTCAAGGTCATCGCGCCGTGGCGTGAGTGGGACTTGCTGTCCCGCGAGAAGCTGATGGATTACGCCGAAAAGCATGGCATCCCGATCGAGCGTCACGGCAAGAAGAAGTCGCCGTACTCGATGGACGCCAACCTGCTGCACATCTCCTACGAAGGCGGCGTCCTGGAAGACACCTGGACCGAGCACGAGGAAGACATGTGGCGCTGGAGCGTCTCCCCGGAGAACGCCCCTGACCAGGCCACCTACATCGAACTGACCTACCGCAATGGTGACATCGTCGCCATCGATGGCGTCGAGAAAAGCCCGGCTACCGTGCTGGCCGACCTGAACCGCATCGGCGGCGCCAACGGCATCGGTCGCCTGGACATCGTCGAGAACCGTTACGTCGGCATGAAGTCCCGTGGCTGCTACGAGACGCCTGGCGGCACCATCATGCTGCGCGCCCACCGTGCCATCGAGTCGATCACCCTCGACCGCGAAGTCGCTCACCTGAAAGACGAGCTGATGCCCAAGTACGCCAGCCTGATCTACACCGGCTACTGGTGGAGCCCGGAACGCCTGATGCTGCAACAGATGATCGACGCGTCGCAGGTCAATGTGAACGGTGTCGTGCGCCTGAAACTGTACAAAGGCAACGTCACTGTCGTCGGCCGCAAGTCGGACGATTCGTTGTTCGACGCCAACATCGCGACCTTCGAGGAAGACGGCGGCGCCTACAACCAGGCCGATGCCGCAGGCTTCATCAAGCTCAACGCACTGCGCATGCGCATTGCCGCCAACAAGGGCCGTTCGCCGCTCTGAACCTTGGCGCAATGACCGAAAACCCCGGCCTTGGCCGGGGTTTTTTTATGGGTGCGAAACGTCGCTCAAGGGCCGTGCAGCTCCTCGCCTTCCTCCAGCGGACGCACCGACAGATGAATGCAGGTTCGGCAGTCGAGGTTGTACAGCTGCCAGCGGCGCGGTCGCACGGGGCGATGCGTGAGGGTGCGCAGGATGTGCTGCTCGATGGTCTTGCGGGTATCCGGGCCTGACAGGGCGATGGTCATGAGGTCCTGTGGCGCGGCGTCATGTCCCGCGTGAAAGGCAGGGGCTGTCGAGGGTTCGGCCAGTTTTGAAGGGTCGGGCTTATACAGTGAGACGGCGTTGAAGTTCAGGGTCAGGAAGAACAGTACGGTGAGAAAAAACGGAAAGGCCACCAGGAACCAGGTGTAGATGGTCTGGCTTTCTGCGCTGAGGAAGGGCAGCGAAGCCAGCGCGGAAGCTTCGATGATGCCTGCGAAGATGGCAATGATGGTCAGGGGGCTGATGGGCTCTTCGCGTTTCATGAGGCTTACCTGTGTGGATGACAGGCATCTTTATCTGGATTGGGGCGGCAGGGAAATGGTGGGTCGTTTCCCTGGAGCGTGGTTTTCCTGGCTATCTGGGAAAACAGGTGGTGTGCCTCGGTGAAATAGGAGAAATGTCCCGCATCTTGCGGGGCATATATTACCTAGGATGGCGTGCGGGCACGATGCTAGCGTTCTTGTGTCTTGCGCAAACTTCCGCATAAGACTTTTGCTATTAGGGTGGAGCGTAGGAAGTTTCTCTGATTATTGTAGGTTTAATCTTTGCGTGCCTGTGCTGAGGGAATGATCGCGCCATCGAGGGTGTTGCTCGGTTATCTTGACGCGTCACAACTAGAAAAATGGTTCAATGGATTTTCCCATGAATAAAGTACTTATCGTGGATGATCACCCGGTCATTCGCTTGGCCGTACGCATGCTGATGGAACGGCATGGATACGAAGTGGTGGCAGAGAGCGACAACGGCGTGGATGCATTGCAACTGATGCGGGAATACCTGCCGGATATCGTCGTACTCGATATCGGCATCCCCAAGCTCGATGGCCTTGAAGTCATTGCCCGGATGAGCGCTGCAAGTCCCGGCAGCAAGGTACTGGTGCTGACCTCCCAGGCGCCGGGGCATTTTTCAATGCGCTGCATGCAGGCGGGGGCGGCCGGCTATGTGTGCAAACAACAGGAACTGACCGAGCTGCTCAGCGCGATCAAGGCTGTGCTATCAGGCTACAGTTACTTCCCTAACCAGGCGTTGCACAAAACCCGTGGCAGCGCTGGCAGTGGCACTGAGACGGAAATGGTCGAGCGCCTGTCGGGGCGTGAGATGATGGTGCTGCAGCAACTGGCACGGGGTCGCACCAACAAGGAAATCGCCGACAGCATGTTTCTTAGCAACAAGACAGTCAGCACCTACAAGACCCGTCTGTTACTCAAACTCAACGCCCGATCACTGGTCGATCTCATAGAACTGGCGCAGCGCCACGGCCTGGCCTGAAACGCAAAAGCCTCCTTGATGGAGGCTTTTGCGTACTTGGCTGGCAGGGTTACAGGTCGTAGTCGTAATCGGCCAATTGTCGCTGCAGGCGTCGTTCTTCCAGAAGATTGTCAATGGTGCGACGCTTGCTCAGGTTGGTTTTAGCGGGTTCCACCTGGGGTTCGACTTCGTCCTCCGCGGCGAAATCATCTTCGATCAGCTCGTCTTTATCGGTGCTCATGAGTCACTCCAAGCCAAAGGGCCGTTGGCCGTCCTTATAGCGAGAATCATGAGCCCGGTAAAAAAGATTTTTTCAATCGAAATAGGCCAATTTTCCCTATTGCTTCAATCGTCGGATGTCTTCTGCTTGTACTCGCACAAATCCTCGATTCTGCAGCTTCCGCAGCGCGGCTTGCGCGCCTGGCAGACGTAGCGGCCATGCAAGATCAGCCAATGGTGGGCGTCCAGCAGGTAGTCCTTGGGCACGAACTTCAGCAGTTTCTTTTCCACTTCCAGCACGGTCTTGCCTGGCGCGATACCGGTGCGATTGCTGACCCGGAAGATATGCGTGTCGACAGCCATGGCCAGTTGGCGGAAGGCTGTGTTGAGCACGACGTTGGCGGTCTTGCGCCCCACCCCGGGTAGTGCTTCCAAGGCCTCGCGCTCTTGGGGTACCTGACTGGCATGCCTCTCGATCAACAGGCGGCAGGTCTCGATCACGTTCTTGGCCTTGCTGTTGTAAAGGCCAATGGTCTTGATGTACTCACTCAACCCCTCCACACCCAGGGCGTAGATCGCCTCGGGGGTGTTGGCGACCGGATACAACCGGGCAGTGGCCTTGTTGACCCCGACGTCGGTGGCCTGGGCCGAGAGGATCACCGCGATCAGCAGTTCGAAGGGGGTGGTGTAGGCCAGTTCGGTCTTCGGGTCGGGATTGTCTTCGTGCAGCCTGCGAAAGATCTCCAGGCGTTTGGCGGCATTCATGGGGTCAAAGGTTTCCTTGACGACGTGTGGGGGCAGGGCCCGGACGCAGGCGATTGTACAAGGCCAGCAGCAAGCCGAGCAGTATCAATCCACCGGGCGCGAGAGTGGCCAGGTGCGCGTTGGCACCATCGGTCAATCCCTGGCGCAGGGCGCCCAGGGCCAGACACACGGCCAGCAGGGTGCCCAGGTGCGCGGCCAGGGTGCGCCAGCGTTGCTGTGCGGGCAACAGTCGATCTGCCGTGAACAGGTACAGGCACAGCAATGCCGGGTAATGGCCGAGCGCCAGGGCGACAGGCAGCGCCCAGGCGCGCAGGCCCAGTTGCAGGCAGGTGGCGAGCATCACTGCCAGGATCAGGCTCGCCGCGATGCATGCCGGGGCCTTGAGATGTCGGCGTGGCAGTGCCATCAGCACTTGGTGGCAAGCGAGCAGTGCGACCGCGCACAGTCCCATGACCAGTGCCAGCAGCAGGTTCGTGGTCGCGCCGAGCAGCGGCGCCAGGGCGGTGGGCAATATCCAGAACCTATTCATCGGCCGCCTCCTGTAGCAGGGTTGTGCGGTGTTCGTCGAAGTAGCGCAGTGCATCCTGCAGGGCATCGATGACCGCTCGCGAGGTGACGGTCGCACCGGTCAGTTGGTCGAAGTCACCTTGGTCGCGTTTCAGCGCCCAGCCAGCGTTCAGGTCGCGTTGGTCGAACTGTTCCAGCCAAGGAGGCTGCGGGACGCCGAGCTGGCCGCCGAGGCCAGGGGTTTCCTGTTGTTCCAGCACGTGGATGCCGATAAGCCGCCCGCTCGCAGCGATAGCGATCGACAGCACGAGTGAGCCGGCGTAGCCCTGGGTCTTGCTGCGCAGCAAGACGGCGGTGGGTTTGCCGGCCAGGGTCGCGCGGTAGGCGGCCAGCAGTTGGCTGTGGCGCAGGGAGGCATTGGGCAGAGAAATGGGCGTCAGCAGTGGATCGTTGTCGTAGCTGCCAGGCGGCAGGGCCGCAAGCCATTGCGTGTGTTGCAACTGGCGTTCGGCTTCGGCGAGGGTCGGTGCCGTCCAATCGCGCCAGGCCAGTGTCACCGCCAGCGCCAGGCTGGCGAGCAGTACCAGCAGCAGGCCGTCCCGCAGTCTGGCATTCATGGGGCGGCCGCCTGGTAGCGTGCCGCCACCCGGTCCAGCGTCGGCACGGCGAGGTTCATCAGCAGGACGGCGAACGCGGTGCCATCGGGGTAGCTGCCCCAGGTGCGGATCAGGTAGATCAGCAACCCGCAGCCGGTGCCGAACAGCAGCCGCGCCAGCGGCAGGCGCGGCCCGGACACCGGCTCGGTGGCGATGAAGAAGGCTGCCAGCATGGTCGAGCCGGCGAACAGGTGGAGCAACGGTGAGCCATTGGAGTCCGACCCCGAGTCGTTCCAACACAGCAGGCTGGCTACCAGCAGCGCTCCCAGCAGCCCCGCCGGCGCATGCCAGCTGATCACCTTGCGCTGCAGCAGAAGCGCGCCGCCCAGCAGGAACGCCAGGTTCACCCATTCGCTGTCGCGTCCGGCGATGGCGCCGAAGCCCGGGTGGCGGACGAACAGTTCATCGATCGTCAGGCTGCGGTTGTGGCGCAGGCCGTCGAGGACCGTGGGCTGCGCCCAGGCGTCGACCTGTGGCTGATCGCCGAACACTCGACCCAGGCTCTCGAGCAAACCGGGCGCCGCGCCGGGCCAATGGGTCATGGGTTGGGCGAAGCTCAGCAGGACGAAGGCGTAGCCGACCATGGCCGGGTTGAACAGGTTGCGCCCGACACCGCCAAAGGCCTGCTTGCCGATACCGATGGCCACCACCGAGGCGGTCACCGGCAGCCACCAGGGTGCCAGGGGTGGCAGGGCGGCGGCCAGCAGCACCGCAGTGACCAGTGCGCTGCCATCCCCCAGAAACGGCCGCAGGTGCTGCCCGCGCAGGGTCAATGCCAGGGCCTCGCAGGCCAAGGCGGCGCTGCTGCACAGCAGCAGGTTCAGCAGCACGCCCCAGCCATGCAGCCAGAATAACGCCAACAGGCCTGGCGCACAGGCCAGCAGCACCAGGCCCATGGTGGCGCGCAGGCGCGGGTCAGGCGCGGGCATGGCCTGTCCCGGCCAGCAGCGACTCAAGGTGTTGCTCGGCCCGCTTGGCCGCGGCCTCCAGGGCCTGCAATTGGATCTGCTGGGCGTCGCTGGGGCGGGTGCCGAAGGCACTGCGGGCCTTGCTCAATTGTGTCTGGCCCATGGCGGCGGCGACTATCGCCTGCTTGAGCGCCGTGTCGGCGCTGGTGGCCTTGATCGGGTCCGGGGCGCTTTCCTCCGTGGCGCTGGACCGTTGCGCTCGGGCTTGGCGCCGCGCTTCCTCACGGGCCAGGCGGGCCGCACGCTGTGCATGGCGCTGACGGGCCTGGGCGCGGCGTTGAGTGCGGTTGGCCAACTGCTCGCGGGTGTGGGCCTGGCCGCCGATGATGGGCACCGCGTTGGCGGGCAGCGGCAGCAGGTCGATGCAATCCACCGGGCAGCGCGCCAGGTACAGGTCGCAGCCGGTGTTGATTGCCTCGCCCGCTGCCAGGCCTTCGGCGTAGGGCCGATAGCCGGCATGGCCGCACTTGCCGCATTGGGTCTGCGGCAGCAGGGCGTCGATGCGTTGAATCAGGCTCATTGTGTGAAGAGTCCGTTGAAGCCGGAAAACGCCATGGCCATGAGCCCAGCACCGATCAGTTCGATAGGCAGCCCGCGCAAGGCGGGCGGTAGGTCTGGGTGGTCGCTGCGTTGGCGCAGGTCGTCGAACAATGCCAGGGCCAGCCAGAACCCCAGGCCCGCGCACAGCCCCCAGGCCAGTGCGACGCCCAGGCTGCTGGCCGTGCTCGACAGTTGCAGGAACAAGCCTAGCACCGCGCCGTTGCCCAGCAGCAATGGCGCCAGGCCATGCACTGGCCAGTCGGGACGCACGCGCGCCAGGACGCGTGGCAGGCCCCAGGCCAGGATGGCCAGCAGCGGCAGGGCGAACCACAGCTCCAGGCCTTCGACATGTGGCAGCAGCGCCGCAGCGGGCAGTGCGAGCAGCATCGTCAATGCGCTGCACAGCCCCAGCGCATGCAGGCGCGGGCGTGGCAGCGGCCCCGTGTGCAGGACCAGGTGATTGACCAGCGCGGCGCTGACCAGAACCAGGACGAAATCGCTCATGCGGATGCCGAAGGCCGGAGGCTGCCGTGATTATCCGGCAGATGGCGGGGGATGGAAAAGCCCCGGCGAAGTGGCCGGGGCATTGGGTGGGCTTACTTGATGCGCTGGCCGGGCTTGGCGCCGCTGTCAGGGCTGAGCAGGTAGATTTCCTCACCGCCTGGGCCGGCCGCCATGACCATGCCCTCGGACACGCCGAAGCGCATCTTCCGCGGCTTGAGGTTGGCCACCATCATGGTCAGGCGCCCTTCGAGCTGGGCGGGGTCCGGGTAGGCCGACTTGATGCCGGAGAATACGTTGCGGCGCTCGTCACCGATGTCCAGGGTCAGGCGCAGCAGCTTGTCGGCGCCTTCCACGGCCTCGGCCTTGACGATCAGTGCCACGCGCAGGTCGACCGCGGCGAAGGTGTCGAACTCGATCTCGGCGGACAGTGGGTCCTTGGCCAGTTCGCCGTTGCCGGCGGGCACCACGCCTTGGGTGGCGGCGAGGTCTTCCTTGCTGGCGGCGACCATCGCCTCGACCTTGGCCGGCTCGATGCGGCTCAGCAGCGCCTTGAAGGGGTTCAACTTGTGGTTTTCCAGGCGCGAGCCCAGGTCGCTCCAGGTCAGCGGCGCGACGTTGAGGAAGGCCTCGGCGTCGGCGGCCAGCACCGGCAGCACCGGCTTGAGGAAGATCACCAACTGGCGGAACAGGTTGATGCCCTGGGCGCAGATGGCTTGTACTTCAGCCTGCTTGCCATCCTGCTTGGCCAGCGCCCACGGTGCCTGGTCGGCGATCCAGGCGTTGGCGCGGTCGGCCAGTGCCATGATCTCGCGCATGGCGCGGGAGAAGTCGCGGCCTTCGTAGGCTTCGGCGATGGACGGCGCGGCGGCGGCGAAGGCTTCGGTCAGCTCCGGCGCGGCGTCGCCGGCGGCCAGCACGCCGTCGTTGCCCTTGTGCACGAAGCCTGCGCAGCGGCTGGCGATGTTGACCACCTTGCCGACCAGGTCGGAGTTGACCTTCTGCACGAAGTCGTCGAGGTTCAGGTCCAGGTCATCGACGCCACGGCCCAGCTTGGAGGCGTAGTAGTAGCGCAGGTATTCCGGTTGCAGGTGGTCCAGGTAGGTACGCGCCTTGATGAAGGTGCCGCGCGACTTGGACATCTTCGCACCGTTGACGGTCAGGTAGCCATGCACGTTGATCCCGGTCGGCTTGCGGAAGCCCGAGCCTTCGAGCATCGCAGGCCAGAACAGGGCGTGGAAATTGACGATGTCCTTGCCGATGAAGTGGTACAGCTCGGCGCTGGAGTCTTCCTTCCAGAACGCGTCGAAGTCCAGCTCGGGGCGGCGCGCGCAGAGGTTCTTGAAGCTGGCCATGTAGCCGATCGGCGCGTCCAGCCAGACGTAGAAGTACTTGCCCGGCTCGCCGGGGATCTCGAAGCCGAAGTACGGTGCGTCGCGGGAGATGTCCCACTCTTGCAGGCCCGAATCCAGCCACTCGGCGAGCTTGTTCGACACCGCTTCTTGCAGGGTGCCGCTGCGGGTCCACTGCTGCAGCATGGTCTGGAAGTCAGGCAGCTTGAAGAAGAAGTGCTGGGAGTCGCGCAGCACCGGGGTGGCGCCGGAGATCGCCGACTTGGGGTTCTTCAGTTCGGTCGGCGAATAGGTGGCGCCGCATTTCTCGCAGTTATCGCCATACTGGTCCTCGGCCGCGCACTTGGGGCAGGTGCCCTTGATGAAGCGGTCGGCCAGGAACATGCCCTTCTCGGGGTCGTAGTACTGTGTCACCGAACGGTTGGCGATGTGCCCGGCGTCGCGCAGACGGGTGTAGATCAGGCTCGACAGCTCGCGGTTTTCCTCGGCGTGGGTCGAGTGGAAATTGTCGAAATCGACCAGGAAGTCGGCGAAGTCGCCCGCGTGCTCGGCCTGGACCTTGGCGATCAACTGCTCGGGCGTGATGCCTTCCTTTTCGGCACGCAGCATGATGGCCGAGCCGTGGGCGTCGTCGGCACAGACGTAGATGCACTGGTGGCCACGCATCTTCTGGAAACGAACCCACATGTCAGTCTGGACGTACTCGAGCATATGGCCAAGGTGAATGGAACCGTTGGCATAGGGGAGGGCGCTGGTGACGAGAATCTGACGTGGCTCGGACATGGTGGCTCGGCTATCTGCTCAGGTGTGCATGAAAACGAAGGGTGATCGGCCACTATAAAGCCCTGGGAAATATATTTCACCCCACGGGCGCGCTCGCCGATGGCTGACGGGTTAGCATAGGCGCCTGTTCCACTTTCAGTTCGTCAACGGGAGCCTCCATGAGTGCCGTCACACATGCCGCCATCGAAGGCGTGCTTCGCCAGTACACCGACCCCTACCTGAACCTGGACCCGGTCAGCGCCGGTTGCGTGCGCGCCATCGACATCCAGGGCAGCCAGGTCAGCGTCCGCCTGCAGCTCGGCTATGCCGCCGGGCTGTTCAAGAATGGCTGGGCGCAGGTGCTGCAGACGGCCATCGAGAACCTCGAGGGCGTCGGTTCGGCGCAGGTGAGCATCGATTGCGTGGTCGCCGCGCACAAGGCCCAGGCCCAGGTGCCGGCGTTGGCCAACGTGAAGAACGTCATCGCCGTGGCCTCGGGCAAGGGCGGTGTGGGCAAGTCGACCACCGCGGCCAACCTGGCCCTGGCCTTGGCCCGCGAAGGCGCGCGGGTCGGCATCCTCGACGCGGATATTTACGGCCCGAGCCAGGGTGTGATGTTCGGCATTCCGGAGGGCACCCGCCCGCAGGTCCGCGAGCAGAAGTGGTTCGTGCCGCTCAAGGCGCATGGCGTGGAGGTGATGTCCATGGCCTTCCTCACCGACGACAACACGCCGATGGTCTGGCGCGGGCCGATGGTTTCCGGCGCGCTGCTGCAACTGGTGACCCAGACCGCCTGGGACGACCTCGACTACTTGGTGATCGACATGCCGCCTGGCACTGGCGATATCCAATTGACCTTGGCGCAGAAGGTGCCGGTGGCCGGCTCGGTGATCGTCACCACGCCCCAGGACCTGGCGCTGCTGGATGCGAAGAAGGGCGTGGAGATGTTCCGCAAGGTCAACATTCCGGTGCTGGGCGTGGTGGAGAACATGGCCGTGCACATCTGCTCGAACTGTGGCCACGCCGAGCACCTGTTTGGCGAAGGTGGCGGTGAGAAGCTGGCGACGCAGTATGGCGTCGAGCTGCTGGCCTCGCTGCCCCTGTCGATGCTGATCCGCGAGCAGGCCGACAGCGGCAAGCCGACCGCCATCGCCGAGCCGGAAAGCCAGGTCGCCATGGTCTACCAGGAGCTGGCGCGTCAGGTCGGCGCGCGGATCGTGTTGCAGGAAGCGGCGGCGCCGGCGATGCCGAGCATCACCATCAGCGAAGACTGAGGCGAGTTTCTTCCTGTTGGCGCGGGCTTGTCCCGCGATAGCGCCGGTGCAGGCCACGTTGCTGAACCTGCCGGCGCCATCGCGGCAAGCCCGACCCAACAGGTACCGCGCTGCATTCATAAATGGCGCTGCGACCTGTTTCTTCAGGCACAAAAAAACCCGCCAAAAGGCGGGTTTTTTCTGAAGCGAGGAAGCTAAATCGACTTAGGCGATTTGAACTTCTTCAGCCTGCATGCCTTTCTGGCCGCGGGTAGCGACGAAAGTAACAGCCTGGCCTTCTTTCAGGGTTTTGAAGCCGTCAGCCTGGATGGCTTTGAAGTGTACGAACAGGTCGTCACCCGACTGAGGGGTGATGAAGCCGTAGCCCTTCTCATCGTTGAACCACTTAACAACACCGGATTGGCGATTGGACATGTGTCTGTCTCCTTGGACAAAGTAGATTTCGGCTCAGGAAAGACCCTGGCCGGGACTGAGTGCAAAGAGAGCGGAAAATTCAGCGATGGGCCGATCAGGATCGTGCATCAAACAGATTCTCGGTGTCACGTGCAGCACAGTGGCGCCACCTTAACCCACTTTCCACGACCTGCCAATGGTCTGAAGGCCGTTTGTCGAAATTCGGATCGGCGGCGCCGCAGGCCCCGTATGGCGTGGGGTGTGGCAGGGGAACTTTGCCGCGAGCGCCGGGACCGGTAATATGCGCGTCTCGTTTTTCACCTTGTACTCTTCAGGACACCCCGCCATGAGCATCAAATCGGACAAGTGGATTCGCCGCATGGCGCAGGAACACGGCATGATCGAACCGTTCGTCGAGCGCCAGGTGCGCGGCGAGCACGACAGCCGGGTGATCTCCTTCGGCGTCTCCAGCTACGGCTACGATGTGCGTTGCGCCGACGAATTCAAGGTGTTCACCAACATCAACTCGGCCACCGTCGACCCGAAGAACTTCGACGCTGGCAGCTTCGTCGACGTCAAGAGCGACGTGTGCATCATCCCGCCGAACTCCTTCGCCCTGGCCCGTACCGTCGAATACTTCCGCATTCCGCGCAACGTGCTGACCATCTGCCTGGGCAAGAGCACCTACGCCCGTTGCGGCATCATCGTCAACGTCACCCCGCTGGAACCCGAGTGGGAAGGCCATGTGACCCTGGAGTTCTCCAACACCACCACGCTGCCGGCGAAGATCTACGCCAATGAAGGCGTGGCGCAGATGCTGTTCCTGGAGTCCGATGAGGAATGCGAAGTGTCCTACAAGGACCGTGGCGGCAAGTACCAGGGCCAGCGCGGCGTGACCCTGCCGCGCACCTGAACCGACGAAAAGCGGGAATTCCTGCCCCGCCAGGCACTCCAACGAAGTAACCGCCGGTGCGCATGACGTGTGCCGGCCTTCGTCAGGAGCCGCCCATGAAACTCCATCCCGCCATCAGCGAGACGCTGGCCATCCTCCAGCCGAACCAGATCGGTTTGCTGGCGTGGTCGCTGCTCGCACACCCGCCTATGCCGATGCAGGCTGGCGGTGTGCCCCATCAGCCTGACCCCGACACCCCGCAGCCGCCGCAACCTGGTGACACCCCGCCCATGGAGCCGGGCGAGCCTACCCTGCCCGACGAGCCGCCTCCCGCGCCCGTGGCCTGATCAGCCCGGCACTGCCCACACCTGGCCATCACCCGCCACGAACAGGCGGGTGCCTGGCCGTGGTTCGACCTGCCATCCCCCCGTGAACTCGCCGAATGCCGGCAGCAGGCTGACGGTGTCGGCGATCAGAAAGCACCGCAGGCGCAGGCGCTGGCGCGCCTTGCCGCGCAACAGGTAGATCGGGTGCACATGGCCGGCCAGCACCGGGTAGCTGGGGTTGGGTGTGGGTTCGTGTTGCAGGGCGAAGGGTGGCAGCAACCAGGGTTCGTCTTGGCTGTCGATGCCCAGTTCCGCAGGGGGATCACCGGCATGGCGGTCGTGGTTGCCGCGTATCAAGGTGATGCGCAGGGCCGCGTGGCGTTCGCGCCAGGTGCTCAGTTGGGCGAGGGTAGCGGCCGCACGGGCGCTGCGGGCGTGGAGGAAGTCACCGAGGATGATCAGCTGTTCGCAGCAATAGTCGGCCAGCAAGGTATCCAGGCGGGCGAGGGTGGCGCTGGTGGTGCCACGGGGAACCGGTTGGTGCAGCGCTCGGTAGCTGGCTGCCTTGCCCAGGTGCACATCGGCCACCAGCAAGGCGCGGCGGGCCGGCCAGTAGATGGCTCGGTCCGGCAGGAGCCATAGGGTTTCGCCGCAGTGGTCGATGGCCAGGTGGTTCATTGTGCTTTCCTTATGGCAGTTGGGGCCCTATCGCGGGGGGCAAGCCCTCACGAATCACCCGCCGCTTTCTCCAGGTCCGCGACCATGCGGGCAATGCGATCAGCCAGCTTCTCCGTGCTCAACGTCTCCCGCATACCCTCCACCAACAGCGCAAACGCCAGCGGTCCAGGCCTTCGCAGTGCATGCAGGTCCAGCCGCAACCCTGCCATCTTGCTCAACTGCCGGTGCAGTCGCCCGATCTCCAGTTCCTCGCGCAGCACCTCTTCACGCGCCTGCCCCAGCAGCAGGTTGCCAGCATCGTGCTTGCGAAACACCTCGAAGAACAGCCCGCTGGAGGCCTGTATCTGCCGTGTGCTCTTCTGCGCCGCCGGGTAGCCGCCGAACACCAGCCCGGCGATCTGGGCGATCTCGCGGAACCGCCGCTGGGCCATCTCGCCGGCGTTGAGGCTGGCCAGCACATCCTCCAGCAACTGTTCGGTGCCCAACGCAGCGGGCAGATGCGTGGCCCAGTCCACCGGGGTGGCGCTGAGCAACTCGAAGCCATAGTCGTTGACCGCGATCGACACCGACAGTGGCTGCACGCGGCTCACGCGCCAGGCGACCAGGCTGGCCAGGCCCAGGTTGGCCATGCGGCCGGCGAAAGGGTAGAGGAACAGGTGCGCGCCCTGGCGCGAGGTGAGCGTCTCGGCCAACAGCGTGCGTTGGGTGGGCAACGCCGACCAGGCCGCCTGCAAGGCCAGCAAGGGGCGCACCGCACGCATTTCCGGCCCCTCGAAGCGGCCGTGTGCGGCGGCGTCCAGGCGTTCGACCAAGGCGTCGGCCAGCTCGCTCGACAGTGGCATGCGCCCGCCATTCCAGCGCGCTATTGCCGCTTTGCGCGCCGTGCTGCGGCGCACGTAGGCGGTCATGTTGTCGACTCGCACCAATTCGAGCGCGCGGCCGGCGAAGAGCAAGCTATCGCCCGGGCGCAAGCGGGCGATGAAGGCCTCTTCGACGCTGCCCAGGCTTTTGCCGCCGCCGCCCTTGCTCCAGTACCGCAAGTGGATGCTCGCATCGCTGACGATGGTGCCGATGCTCGACCGATGGCGCCGTGCCAGACGTTCGCTGGCCACCCGCCAGACGCCGTCGGCGTGCGCTTCGACGCGCTGGTAGTCAGGGTAGGCGCTCAACGAGCCGCCGCCATGGCGAACGAAATCCAGCGCCCATTGCCACTGGTGCTCGCACAGGTCATGGAAGGCCCAGGTGGCGCGCACTTCCTGCAGCAGCTCGGCTGGCCGGAAGCCGCTGCCCAGGGCCATGCTGACCAAATGCTGTACCAAGACGTCCATGCACAGGCGCGGTGACTCGCGCGCCTCGATACGCCTGGCGGCCAGCGCCTGGCGCGCTGCGGCGGCCTCCACCAGCTCCAGGCTGTGGGTCGGCACCAGGGTGATGCGCGACGTGCGCCCTGGCGCATGGCCCGAGCGCCCGGCGCGTTGCAGCAGGCGGGCGATGCCTTTCGCCGAGCCGATTTGCAACACCCGCTCCACCGGCAGGAAGTCCACCCCCAGGTCCAGGCTGGAGGTGCACACCACCGCCTTGAGCGCACCCTGCTTGAGGCTGCGCTCGACCCAGTCGCGCGTCTCGCGGGCCAATGAGGCGTGATGCAGGGCGATCAACCCGGCCCAATCGGGGCGGGCATCGAGCAGGGCCTGGTACCAGAGTTCGGCCTGGGCGCGGGTGTTGGTGAACACCAGGCAACTAGCACTGGCCTCGATCTCGGCACTGACCTGCGCGAGCAATGTGAGCCCCATGTGGCCGGCCCAGGGAAAACGCTCGATCCGCGTCGGCAGTAGGGTGTCGACCCGAAGCGGCTTGTCCTGGCGCCCTTGCACCAGGCGCCCGCCCTCGGGCAACAGCACGTCGCGGGCGTGGGCGAGGTTGCCGAGGGTCGCCGACAGCCCCCACACCACCAGCCGCTGCTGCCAGCGGCGCAAGCGCGCCAGGGCCAGTTGCAGTTGCACGCCGCGTTTGTTGCCGAGCAACTCGTGCCACTCGTCGACCACTATCAGGCGTAGGCTGGCGAAGTCTTCGGCGGCGCGCTCGCGGGTCAGCAGCAGGGTCAGGCTTTCAGGGGTGGTGATCAAGGCGCTGGGCAGGCGTCGGGCTTGCCGCGCACGCTCGGCGCTGGAGGTATCGCCACTGCGCACGCCGATGCTCCAGCCGAGTCCCAGTTCGTCCACCGGTCGTTGCAGGGCGCGGGCGGTGTCGCTGGCCAAGGCGCGCATCGGGGTGATCCAGAGCACCTGCAACGGCGCGGGTTGGCCGGGCGCCGTGGCGCTGGCGAAAGCCCGCAGGGCGCCGAGCCAGACGGCATAGGTCTTGCCGCTGCCGGTGCTGGCGTGCAGCAGGCCCGACTCGCCGCGCCCGATCGCCGCCCACAGCGTGCGTTGGAAGGCGAAGGGCGCCCAGCCGTGGCGGCTGAACCAGGCATTGGCGAGGTCGGAAGGTGCAGGCATGGGCGGGCGATCCTTCGAAGGCTGTGCTTCTACTGACCCGCCGTCACCGCGTTTGGTTTACCCGGTCAGTTGGCCAGCAGGTAGCCGCTGCGGCAAACCTGCTCGCCGGCGACATGGGCGATGACCATACCGGTGGTTGCCATGCGCCGCACACTGCGGGCGTAGAGCAGGCCGGCCTGGGTGTTTCGCACGGGCGTGACCCGGTCGCTGAGCGGGTCGATGACCTCGGCGATCAATTGCCCGGGCTCCAGGTACTGGCCTGGCCGGGCATGGAACACCAGCAGGCCGCCCAGCGGCGCGATCAAGGGCTCCACGGCTGCCAGCGGGGTGGCGGCATGGGGCAGCGGCGGCAGCGCCGGGGCCTGGCCGTCGATCACTCCAGCGTGGGTCAGGAAGTCGAGGATCGCCTGGCTGTCCTTACGCGCCAGGTCGTGGCTGACATCCGCCTGGCCGCGCAGTTCGACGGTCACCGAGAACGTGCCCTGGGGGATCGGGAAGCGCTTGGCGAAGCGCTGTTGCAATTGCCACCAGACCAGGCTGAAGCACTCGTCGAACGATTGCCCGCCCGAGTCGGTGGCCAGCAGGCTGGCCTGGGCCCCGAGGTAGCGCGCCAGCGGCTCGACCTGCGGCCAGGCCTCGGGGGTGGTGTAGAGGTGCTCGACGGCCTCGAAGTCGCAGTGCAGGTCGAGCACCATGTCGGCATCGCAAGCCAGGCGTTGCAAGGTCAGGCGCTGGGATTGCAGCGGCGTCCTGACCGGGTGCGCGTCCAGGCCGCGGCGCAGGTATTCGCGGATCAGCGCCAGGTTGTGGGCGGGGTCCTGGCTCAGGTGGCCCTCGACCTGGTCGCCGATGCTATCCGAAAGGTCGACGAAGTTGCGGTTGAAGTTTTCCCCGCTTTGCAGCTCGAAACGGCCCAGGGGCGCATCCAGCAGCACCTGCTCCAGGCCCACCGGGTTGGCCACCGGCACCAGGGTCACTTCGCGACGCAGCCGGCCTTGCTGGTGCAATTCGGCCAGGCGCTGCTTGAGGTGCCAAGCCACCAGCATGCCAGGCAGCTCGTCGGCGTGCAGCGAGGCCTGGATGTACACCTTGCCGGTGCCGCGCGGGCCGAAGTGGAAGCTGTGCAGTTGGCGGGCGATGCCCGGGACGGGAGACAGCAGTTCGTGGGTCGAGTGGTGCATGGTGATCCTGGTGGCTGGTGAGCGTGCGACTGAAGATAGAAGCACAAAGACCGCGTTTGTGCATGTTTGCCTTTGGTATTACCGATAACTGTGGTGAGGCCATCGCGAGGCGAGACCCTGCAGCACGCGGGCTTGCCCTTCAGGCCAGCAGCCCCTGCAACGTCGCCAGGTCGTCGGCTTCTTCGACCGGCTTGTCCTGTCGCCAGCGCAGCATCCGCGGAAAGCGCACGGCAATCCCGCTCTTGTGCCGCTTCGACAGGGCAATCCCTTCGAAGCCGAGCTCGAACACCTGCGTTGGGGTCACGCTGCGCACCGGGCCGAAGGTTTCCACCGTGGTCTTGCGAATGATCGCGTCCACTTGGCGCATCTCTTCGTCACTCAGCCCCGAATAGGCCTTGGCGAACGGTACCAGGGCGCGCCCCGGCGTGCCGGGCGGGCCGTCCCACACGGCGAAGGTGTAGTCGCTGTACAGGCTGGCACGCCGGCCATGACCACGCTGGGCATAGATCAGCACGGCATCGACGCTGAAGGGGTCGATCTTCCATTTCCACCACACGCCCATGTCCTTGGTCCGGCCCACGCCGTACAGGGCTTCGCGCTGCTTGAGCATCAACCCCTCGACGCCCAGGCCGCGTGAGCGCTCACGCTGGCGAGCCAGATCGGCCCAACCCTGGTCATCGAGCAGTGGGGAGAGCAGCAGTGGCGCCAGGGGGTGTAGCTCGACGATACGTTCCAACTGGGCACGCCGCTGGTGCTGGGGGCGGTTGCGCCAGTCCTCGCCCTGCCATTCGAGCAGGTCGTAGGCCTGCAGCACCACGGGCGCCTCGGCCAGCAGCTTCTTGCCCAGGGTCTTGCGACCCAGGCGTTGCTGCAACAGGGCGAAGGGTTGCACCGCCACGTCGCCGGCGCTGGCGCCGGGCTTCCAGACCAGGATCTCACCATCCAGCACCACGCCGTCGGGCAGGGTCTGGGCCAAGCCGTGCAGTTCGGGAAAACGTTCGGTGACCAATTCCTCGCCGCGCGACCAGATCCACAATTGACCGTCGCGCTTGACGACCTGGGCGCGGATGCCGTCCCACTTCCATTCCACCTGCCAGCCCTCGACCGGGCCGAGCAGGGCGTCGAGCTGCTCGGTGGGCGCTTGCAGGGCGTGGGCGAGGAAGAACGGGTAGGGTTGGCCGCCGCGCTGCGCGTGCTCGTCGGTGGACTCGGCGGCGATCAGCTTGAGGTAGCTCGTAGCGCTCGGGCGGTGGCTGAGGTCGGTGTAGCCGACCAGGCGCTGGGCCACGCGCTTGGCGTCCAGCCCGGCCAACTGCGCCAGGGCGCGGGTGACCAGCAGCTTGGAGACGCCGACGCGAAAGCTGCCGGTGATCAGTTTCAGGCACAGCATCAGGCCAGGTCGGTCCAGTCGCGCCCACAACGACGGCAGTTGCATGGCGATGGCCTCTGGCGACTGGCCCCGCAGCGGCAGCAGGTACTGTTCGACCCAGTGGGCCAGGCCTTCGTCGCTGGCCTGGGGGGTGTCCGGCAGCAGCAGCGAGATCGTTTCGGCGAGGTCGCCGACCGCCTGGTAGCTCTCCTCGAACAGCCAGTCCGGCAGCCCCGCCTGCCGCGTGGCCAGTTCGCGCAGCAGGCGGGTCGGCACCAGTTGGCGCGGGCGACCGCCCGCGAGGAAGTACACCGCCCAGGCGGCGTCGGCGGCGGGCGCCTGGCTGAAGTAATCCTGCAGGGCGCGCAGCTTGGCGTTGCTCGAGGTGGTGGCGTCCAGGCGCAGGTAGAGGTCGGCGAAGGCCTTCATGACGTGCCCTCGCTGGCGTCGTCCTCATCGCCGTATTCGGTGGTGAAGGCGCGCGCATCCAACCCCTGCTCGCACAGGTAGCGCACCAGCACGTTGACCGAGCCGTGGGTGACCATCACCCGCTCGGCGCCGGTCTGCGCGATGGCCCACAGCAAGCCAGGCCAGTCGGCGTGGTCGGAGAGCACGAAGCCACGGTCCACCCCGCGCCGCCGCCGCGTGCCACGCAGGCGCATCCAGCCGCTGGCGAAGGCGTCGCTGTAGTCGCCGAAGCGGCGCATCCAGGTGCTGCCTGCGGCTGAAGGCGGAGCCACCACCAGGGCCTCGCGCAGGCGTGGGTCGTTGCGTGGGATGTCGCCGGCATAGAGGGTCGGCGGCAGCGCCGCCCCGGCTTCGCGGTAGACCCGGTTCAGCGGCTCCACCGCGCCATGCACGAGGATCGGCCCGAGGCGTGCGTCCAGCCCGTGGAGGATGCGCTGTGCCTTGCCGAAGGCGTAACAGAACAGCACGCTGGCCTTGCCCAGGTCGCGGTTGGCTCGCCACCAGCCGTTGACCTCGGCCAGCACCTGCGCCTGGGCGGGCCAGCGGTAGATCGGCAGGCCGAAGGTCGACTCGGTTATGAAGGTATGGCAACGCACTGGCTCGAACGGTGCGCAGGTGCCGTCGGCCTCGACCTTGTAGTCGCCCGAGGCGACCCACACCTGGCCCTGGTATTCCAGGCGCACCTGGGCCGAGCCGAGCACGTGGCCGGCTGGGTGCAGGCTCAAGGTGACGCCGTGGTGCAGCAGGCGTTCGCCGTAGGGCAGGGTTTGCAGGTCGATGTCTTGGCCCAGGCGGCTGCGCAGCACCCCGGCGCCGGGCGCGGCGGTGAGGTAGTGGTGGTTGCCGCGGCGCGCATGGTCGCCGTGGCCATGGGTGATGACCGCGCGCGCGACGGGGCGCCAGGGGTCGATATAGAAGTCTCCGGGCGGGCAGTACAGACCTTCGGGGCGGGCGATCACGAGGTCCATGGCGCGGCGCTGGCTGATGGGGTTACAAGGTAGGAGCGCGACGGCGGGAGGAAGTTCGGGTGGGGTGAGTCAGGCCCCACGCCATCGCGGGCTTGCCCCGCGATGGCGTCGGTAGGTTCAACGCAAGGGCGCTTATTTTCCCGGCACCAGGGTCAAGCGCTGGCTACCGTAGGCCCGCCCGAAGTTCTGCGGTTGCAGCGGCAGGCTCATGAAGCTGCCCTTGAACCAGGCATCCAGCCCATTGCCGTACTGGCGGCTGGCCGGGTTGCCGGACTGGCCGCTGCTGGTCAGCACCTGCAAGGGCTCGGCCTGGCCGAAGTCGACGACCATGCGCGCCGAGGCCGGCAGGCTGGTGTCGAAGCTGCTGCCCCAGGCGTACGGGGTCAGGGCCAGGGTGCTGAAGTCGCCGCCGGCGGCCATCGGCGCGCGGCTGAGGCTGTCGCCCAGGCCGGCGTAGCCGGGGGCTGGCCAGCGGTACTGGTGCAGCTTGCCCCACTGCCAGGCGCGGCGGTCGGCGCCCAACTGCGCCACGCCGGCATCCACGGCGGCGGCCAGGCTGCGGGCGAGGATCGCCGGTTTATCTTCCTTCTGCGGCGTGCCGCGGTCGTCCCAGAACGGGCTGTCTTCGCGGCCAAGCAGGTGGTCGGCCTGGGCCGAGTACGACAACCGCGCATCGCTGACGAACGCTTGCCAGGCCGCACCGGACTCCGGCCCCAGCTCGTCGAGGAAGGTTTGGCGGGTCACTTCCTGGAGGAACAGCTCATACAGCGCGGCGTCGGCCGACACCGGGCTCAGCCGGCCATCGAAGGCCTTGAGCCTGGCCAAGGCTTCGCGGGCCTTGTCGCGCTGCGCTGCGGGCAGGGCGTCGATGGCCTGCTTGAGCGGCTGGGCCATGCCGGGGGCGTCGAACATCTGCTTGAGCTTGGCCGCCAGCAGGGTGACTTGGTCGTTCTGCATGGCCATCACGCTGCGTGCGTCGTGGCGGCCATTGCCGGCCAGTTGCGCCAGGCGCTCGGCACGCTCGGGGTAGTACCAGGTGCTGGACAGCTGCATGCCATACCCCTTGGGCAGGCTGCGCTGGTTGGCGTGGCCGATCCAACCAGTGGTCGGGTCCTGGTCGTAGGGGTGGAGCATCGGGTCGGCGTAGCCATCCCAGTCGTAGCGGCTGTCCCAGCCCGGCGAGGGCAACAGGCCCTGGCCTTCGCGGCGGTTGGGGTAGCGGCCGCTGACCTGCCAGCCGATGTGCTCGGGCTCGGCGAACACGAAGTTCAGCGCGGCGGCGCCGACCTCGCGGGTGCTGTCGAAGGCGCGCTCCAGGGTGCTGGCGCGGGTCAGGTCGAACAGCGCATCCAGGCTCTTGTCCTCCTTGAGCTGCGGCAGGTGCAGGGCCAGGCCGTAGCCGTTGTCGGGCTGGCCGAGCAGGGTGCCGTGGCGGGTGTCGTACATCACCTCGCGCTGCGGGCGCTGGCCGCGCACGAAGAACGTCTCGTTGCGCGCCCGCGCGGGCTGCCACTTGCCGTCGGCCAGGTAGCTGAGCTGGCTGCCCTGACGGCGCAGTTGCTCGAGGAACAGGTCCTGGTTGTCGGCCATCACCGCGCTGCTGCTCCAGGCCAACTTGCCGTTGTAGCCGGCCAGCACGATGGGCAGGCCCGGCAGCGACAGGCCGGCGACCTGGTACTTGCCTGTGTGCACCTGCACTGGGCTCAGTGCCCAGGCGGCGCGGCTGTCGCTGGCCAGCAGGCTCTTGCCGCTGCGGCTGCGCTGCGGGCCGAGGGCCCAGTTGGCCGAGCCGGGGCTGCCTAGCAGGCCAAGGTCGGCGAGTTTCTGGCTGGCGGCGGCCAGCGGGGCGAGGCCGGGGAGCTGGGTCGAAAGGTTGATGCCCTTGAGCTTGTCGGTTTCGGCCTCGGCCAGCGGTTCGTCTGGCGCGCCCGGCAACAGCCAGGCGAGCTTGTCGCTGCCGACCTTTTGCGCCAGGGTCAGGGCGGCCAGCTCTTCTTGCAGGTTCACTGATTGGCTGAAGGCATACAGGCTGAAGACCAGCGCCGAGTCCTCGGGCTTCCAGTATTCCGGGCGGTAGCCGCTGCGGGCCAGTTCGCCCGGCAGCTTGTCGCGGTAGCGGAACAGGTAGGCGTTGACCCCGCGGGCGTACACCTCGAAGAACCGCTTCAGGCGCGGGGAGGCGTCGGCGTACAGCTGGCCAGCGGTCTGCTTGAGGTTGGCGGCGCGCATCAGGCGGTCGATGTCCAGCGCGTCGGGCCCGGCCAGCTCGGCCAGGCGGCCCTGGGCCAGCAGGCGCATGGCGACCATCTGTTCGATGCGGTCGCCGGCGTGCACGTAGCCGAGGCTGAACAGCGCGTCATGGAAGCTGCTGCTTTCGATCAGGGGCACGCCCATTGCGTTGCGCCGCACCGAGACGTTCTGCGCCAGGCCCTTGAGCGGTTGCACGCCGGTGGTCGGCGGCACGCTGTCCTGCAGGCCGCCCATCTGGCAGCCGGCAAGCGTGAGCATGCCGAGCAGCAGGGCGCTGGCGCCGAACCGGGGACGGAAGGGAGGGAGGACGGGGGCGGCCATTGAAGAGGCTCCTGCGAGGCGTGGCGAGGGTTGGAAAGGCGCTAAGGTAGTTAGCGCGCGGGCGCCGTGCAAGTGCCAGGTATCATGCGGAGCGCTTCGAGCTGCAAGAAGAGGTGGGCCATGCAGGCCTTGCTTTCTCTCATTGCTTGCAACTCGTCGCTTGCGGCTAGGTCAAGCCCCGTGGCACTTCTTGAATTTCTTCTCGCTGCCACACGGGCAAGGGTCGTTGCGACCGACGTCCTTCAGGGCGTTGCGCACCGGCTCCTGGTGGCCATGGTTGCAGTGCGGGCCGTGCACATGGCCGTGGTCGTGGTGGTGATCGTGACCGTGGTCGCAGTCGGGGCCATGGACATGGGGTTGCTGGGTCATTACGGGTTACTCCGGTTGAAGATCGCCGGGGATTATCTCACCACTGCGCGACAAGTGCAGGCCCCGGTGGACGATCAGCCCGGTATTCAGCTCGGCCTGCAACCGGTAGCGCAACGGTTCGCCGCTCTTGAGCAGCTTGGCCAGCGGCTTGAGGTGCTGCCACAGGTTGGTCCGCGCGGTGATCTTGAAGGTGCGTTGGGCATGCCCGCCGACGCTGCGCCAGAGGCTGGCCTCGTCTTCGGCAAGCAGCAGGTCGTTCAGGCGCACCGAGTAGGCCACATTGCGGATGAACAGGCGGCTGTCGTTGGGGTTGTCGACGCGCAGGTGCAGCACGAACTCCTGCTGGTGCAGGCGCGCCTTGACCGTTTCCACCCGTACCAGGTGCACCTGGGGCTCCTGCCAGTCGCCACCCCAGCCCGCGCAGCCCGCCAGCACGCCCAGCAGCGCGCTGAGCAGGAACACGCGGGCCAGGGCGCTCATGCTCAACTACCCAGATAACTGGAGCAGCATTTCTTGAACTTCTGCCCGCTGGCGCAGGGGCAGGGGTCGTTGCGGCCGGCATCCAGGCCCACGGTCGGGTCGATGAAGTACCAGTGACCGCCGTGCTGCACGAACGCCGAGCGCTCGCGGTGCTGGTGGTCGCCCTCGCGGTCGTGCCAGCGCGCGGTAAAGGTCACGAAGGCATGCTCCGGCTGGCCACCGAACACCTCGGCGCTCTCCACGTCCAGACCCAGCCAGGTGCTTTGGGCGCTCCAGGCCTGGATACCGGCGCGGTCGAGGCCGGCCTGCTGGGCCGGCAGGGTGGTCGTCACCAGGTAGTCCACCAGGCCCAGCACGTAGGCGCTGTAGCGCGAACGCATCAGTGCCTGGGCATCTGGTGCCGGGGTGCCGGCGTGATAATGCCCGCAGCAGGCGTCGAGCAGGTTGCCGCTGCCGCAGGGGCAAACCGAGACACTCATGTCATCACCACCAGTACTTGCCAAAGTTTTCCGGGTTGGCCCAGAACTTGGCGTTCAGCCAGTCCGGGACCTGCTTGTAGTCATGTAGATCATAGGTGAACAGGCTCAGCACCTGCGCCTCGCGCTGGAATTTCTCGCTGGCCGACAGGGCCAGGGCGAAGAAATCGGTGTCCTGCCAACCGCAGGCGGCGAGGTCGGCCAATACCGCGACCCTGTTGGCATTGAGATTGCGGATGCCGCCGAGCAGTTCCAGCCCGCCGCGTCGGGGCAGGTGCTCCAGGCAGTCCACCAGCATGGCCAGGTCGAAGCGTTGCGCGGCCAGCTCGGCCGGCAACGGGCCGGGTGGTGCGACCTCGATCACGCTGTCCGGGTGGGCCTGGGCAAAGGCCTCCAGGGCTGGGAAGCGCGTGCCGACCAGCAGCAGGCGCCGCGGTGCGAAGCGCTCCAGCAGGGCCGCCAGGGCCTGCTGGGGAGTACGTTGGGAAAAACCGTCGGTCATTGCCAATCCTCGTTCAGGTCGCTCAAGACTAACGGTCCCAAGGCTGTGGGCAAAGAGGCGCGACGCCACGCCATGGCTTATTGCTGGCAGAGAGGGAAGACGCGGTCTTTACTCCCAGAGCATCGGTTTTGCACCGATCCCCCTAGGAGAAGCAACAAGATGAGCATAGTACGCACAGCGTTACCCCTGGTTCTGCTCACCAGTGTGTTGACTGGTTGTGCAGGTTTGCAGAAAACCGACTGGCCGAAGTGTGCTGCCGTCGGGGGCGTAGGCGGCGCTGCCTTGGGCGCCATCGAGAGTTCCAGCTGGACCGGTTGGGGCGCTGTGGTCGGTGGCACCATGGCAGCCGCCTACTGCTGGGTCCATGGCGATGGCGACGAAGACGGCGATGGCGTGCCCGACAGCCGCGACAAATGCCCAGGCACTCCGCGCGGCGTGCAGGTCGATGCCAATGGCTGCCCGCCCGAGCCGGTCGCGGTGGTCGAGGAAGTGGCCGTGGTCGAGAAGGAAGAGGTCATCGTCATTCGTGACGTGCACTTCGAGTTCGACTCCGCGCGCCTGACCGCCACTGACAAGGAACGCCTGAACACCATCGCCACGCGCTTGAAACAGGAGGCGTCAAGCGCCCGCCTGAGCGTAACCGGGCACACCGACAGCGTCGGCTCCGACAGCTATAACCAGAAGCTCTCCGAGCGCCGTGCGCATTCGGTGACCGATTACCTGGTCAGCAGCGGCGTGCCACGCAGCAGCTTCGTGTCGGTGGTCGGTGCCGGTGAAACCCAGCCGGTGGCCGACAACGCCACTGCCGACGGCCGTGCGATGAACCGGCGCACCGAGATCAAGATCCAGCGTTGAGCCCGCGCGCCCACGCCTTGAGAAGTGGCGTGGGCGCGTCTTTACTCCTGTGTGACCGGTAGTGGCCGGTGACACAGGAGCATTCACCATGAGTGTTTTGTCGAAGACCGCGCTGCCGCTGCTGATGGCCTCGAGCCTGCTGGCCGGCTGCGCCACCCATAGCGACGGAAGCGCCCCCCTCAACCAGCGCACCTGGCCCCTCTGCAGCCTGCTTGGCGGGTTGGTCGGCGGTGGCCTGGGCGCCATCGAGAGTTCCAGCTGGGCCGCCGGTGCCGGCGTGGCCGGCGCGATCGCCGGTGGCTTGATCTGCTATGCCCAGGACGGCGACGAGGATGGCGATGGGGTCTTCGACCGCCGCGACCGCTGCCCCGACACGCCCAAGGGCACGGCGGTCGACCACATGGGCTGCCCGCTACCGCAGTATCCGCCGTCCACGCCCAGGGCCGAAGCGCCGGTGGTGGCCGAGGTGATCACCCTCGACGACCAGGGCCAGGTGCTGTTTGCCTTCGACTCTGCCGCGCTTTCAGCCGGTGCCCAGCAACGCCTGCAAGCACTGATGCCCAAGCTTGGCGACCCGAGCGTGGTCAGCGTCAAGGTCATCGGCCATACCGACAGCGTCGGCTCCGACAGTTACAACCAGGCGCTGTCCGAGCGCCGCGCCGCCAGCGTGGCGCAGTACCTGATCAGCCAAGGCCTGACGCCGAGCAAGGTGACCAGCCAGGGCCGTGGCGAACGCGAACCGGTGGCCGACAACGACACTGACGCCGGTCGTTCGCAGAACCGACGGGTGGAGCTGCACCTCAACTGATCCCCTCTGGCGCGCGCCCTGGCGGGGCGTTACTGTTGCTGCGCGGCCCGCTCGAACGGGCCGCGCCAACATAACAAGACAGTCGGGGGCGGGTATGAAGTTCATCCTGGGTCTGGGCAAGGCCCTGACCGTGGTTTTCTGGTGGGTGGTGCTGGTCAATCTGCTGATGCCGCAGCCACTGCCGTTCAATCTGCTGATCAACGCCGCGGGCATTCTCTTGCTGGGCCTGCATGCGCTGGAAGTGCTGTTCTTCAACGCCAGCCTGCGGGGCCGCAGCCACCGCTGGTTCGACCGCTTGCAGATCCTGCTCACCGGCATCTTCCATGTCATGTCCATTCCCCGTCCTCAAGAGGCCCCGCGCCATGCGTAAACTGATGTTGCTGGCCGCGTTGGCCACGCCCCTGGCCCAGGCCGAAAGCCTGGACGTCGCCGCCCATTCGATGCTGCGCCTGCCGAACAAGTCCGCCAGCGTGCACCTGGAGCGCCTGCAGGTGGCCGACTCGGCGACCCTGCTGCTGCCGGCCACGCTGACCGAATTGACCATCGACCAGCTGGAGCTGGGCCGTGATGCGCGCATCGCCATCGCCCCGGCCGAGCGCCCGCTGGTTATCCAGGCGACACGTGCGCAACTGGGGGAAGGCAGTGAAATCAGTGCGCCGGGCGCGCCGGGTACCTACGAGCGCGCGGCGCGCCCCGGTCGTGACCTGGAGCTGCGCCTGCAAGCGCTGGATGCCTCACAGCTTTCGATCGACGCCCGTGGCGGTGCCGGTGCGCCAGGCTATGTCGGGCTCGATGGCGCGAATGGCAAGCCGGGCGGTTGCACTTGGGGGCAAGCCAGCCGCGGGGCCAATGGTGACAATGGTGGCAACGGTCACGACGGCGCCGCAGGCGGGCGCGTCCGCCTGGCCGTGCCGGCGGGCTTCCCGCAGGAGCGCATTCAGGTGCGCCTGGATGGCGGCGCCCCAGGGAAACCGGGCGCGGCCGGCAAGGCAGGGCAGGGCGGTGCGAGCAAGGGGTGCCTGGTCTACCACACCGAGTCTGGCGACAAGGGCCGCGATGGCCTGCCGGGGCAGGCTGGGTTGGCGGGCGCGGCGGGAGAGTTGATCCTGCAGCGGCTGTGAGTATTCGGGCCTCATCGCGGGCTTGCCCCGCGATGAGGCCGCCGCTGTCCCCTCAGGCCAGCACCCGCGAGCTGGCCACCGCCACCACCCCGATCCCCAGCAGCAGGTTGATCCCGACCATCCGTCGAATCCTGCCCAGCACCCCGGCCCCCGCGGCCCAGTCCTCTGCCTGGACCGCCGCCTTCAACTCCGGCAGCAACAACGCCTGAATCCGCATGAACAGCGCGAACATCGCGATCCCGCCGCCGATCATCACCTGCACATAGCGCGGCGCCGTCTCAAAGCCGCTGAAGCGCAGGTGCAACATCCCGATACCACTGATCGCCAGCACCGCCACCGCCAGCCAGACCCAGCCGAAGAAGCGTCGGAAAACTTCCACCCACAGGCGTAGCCGGGCAGGCCCCTCCAGCGCTGCGACCGCTGCTGGGCGCAGCACCAGCCAAGCGAAGAACATGCCGCCGACCCAGACAAGGGCGGCCAGTACATGCAGTGTGTAGGGTAGGGCAAAGGCGAGCATCGGGATCTCCATGCGGCACAAAGGGCAATAGCGGGGTATGATAGCCGCCCCATGCGAAACACTGAAAATATATCCAGCCCTCCGGGCGCCCGCAGACCATGATCAGCAACGAACTCAAAGCCACCATCCAGGGCGCCTACTCGCGTTTTCTCGAAGCCAAGAGCCTCAAGCCGCGCTATGGCCAGCGCCTGATGATCGCCGAAGTGGCCAAGGTGCTCGGCGACATCGCCTGCGACGACGAAGGCCGCCGGGCGGGTGAGCCTGCCGTGGTGGCGGTCGAGGCCGGTACCGGTACCGGCAAGACGGTCGCCTACAGCCTGGCCGCGATCCCCGCCGCCAAGGCCGCGGGCAAGCGCCTTGTGATCGCCACCGCCACCGTGGCCCTGCAGGAGCAGATCGTCTTCAAGGACCTGCCCGACCTGATGCGCAACAGCGGCCTGAACTTCAGCTTCGCCCTGGCCAAGGGCCGTGGCCGCTACCTTTGCTTGTCCAAGCTCGACATCCTGCTGCAGGAAGGCCATGCCCAGTCGGCCACCGCCCAGCTGTTCGAGGAGGAAGGTTTTCGCATCGAGGTCGACGAGAAGAGCCAGAAGCTGTTCAACAGCATGATCGAGAAGCTTGCCGGCAACCGCTGGGACGGCGACCGCGACAGTTGGTCCGAAGCCCTGGAAGACCAGGACTGGGCACGCCTGACCACCGACCACAGCCAATGCACCGGCCGCCATTGTCCGAACTTCCAGCAATGCGTGTTCTATAAAGCGCGTGAAGGCATGGGCAAGGTCGACGTGATCGTCACCAACCACGACATGGTGCTCGCCGACCTCGCCCTGGGTGGCGGCGCCGTGCTGCCCGACCCGCGCGACACGATGTACGTGTTCGACGAGGGCCACCACCTGCCGGACAAGGCCATCGGCCACTTCGCCCACTATTCACGGCTGCGCTCCACCGCCGACTGGCTGGAGCAGACCGCCAAGAACCTCACCAAGCTGCTGGCCCAGCACCCGCTCCCTGGAGACCTGGGCCGCTTGATCGAACAGGTGCCGGAGCTGGCGCGCGAGGTGCGCACCCAGCAGCAGTTCATGTTCACCCTGTGCGAGCAGGTCGCGGATTTCCGCCCCGGTGAAGACATGGAGGGCCGTGACCGCCCCCGCTACCGGTTCGAGGGTGGGGTGGTGCCCGAGCAGATCCGCGAGGTCGGCATCGAGCTGAAGAAAGGTTTCTCACGGCTGAACGACCTGTTCACCCGCCTGGCCGACCTGCTCAAGGAAGGCATGGACGGCGAGGTCAACATCGGCATCGCCAGCCACCAGGCCGAGGAGTGGTACCCGTTGTTCGGCAGCCTGGTGACCCGTGCCCAGGGCAACTGGGAGCTGTGGACCGCCTTCACCGCCGAAGACCCCGAGGACAGCCCGCCCATGGCGCGCTGGCTGACCTTGGCCGAAAGCGGCGCACTGTTCGACATCGAGGTCAACGCCAGCCCCATCCTCGCCGCCGAGATGCTGCGCCGCACCTTGTGGAACGTCGCCCATGGCGCCCTGGTGACCTCGGCCACCCTGACCGCGCTGGGCAAGTTCGACCGCTTCCGCATGCGCTCGGGCCTGCCGCGCGACGCGGTCACCTGTGTGGTGCCCAGCCCATTCGTGCATGGCGACGCAGGCCTGTTGCGGGTTCCCGACCTGGGCGCCGACCCGCGCGACGTGCCGGGGCACACCGCAGCGATCGTGCGCGAGTTGCCGAACATCCTGGAAGACGCCCGCGGCGCGCTGGTGCTGTTCTCCTCGCGCAAGCAGATGCAAGACGTGTTCGACGGCCTGGACCGCGACTGGCGCAAGCTGGTGCTGATCCAAGGCAATCTGTCCAAGCAGGAGACCCTGAACAAGCACAAGGCCCGGGTCGACGACGGCCAGCACAGCGTGCTGTTCGGCCTGGCCAGTTTCTCCGAGGGCGTCGACCTGCCGGGTGCCTACTGCGAGCACGTGGTCATTGCCAAGATTCCGTTCGCCGTGCCAGACGACCCCGTGGAAGCCGCCCTCTCGGAATGGATCGAAGCCCGTGGTGGCAACCCGTTCATGGAAATCGCCGTACCCGATGCCTCGCTACGCCTCATTCAGGCCTGTGGTCGCCTGCTGCGCACCGAGCAGGACCGAGGCGTGATCACCTTGCTCGATCGGCGCCTGGTCACCCAGCGCTACGGCAAGGCTATCCTCAACGCGCTGCCGCCGTTCCGGCGGGAGATCGAATAAAGGTCGGAGCACGAAGCGCCGGCCCTGTTGTCCATTACTCGGTCACGGGCCCATGAGGGCCCTGAAGGAGAACCCCCGCCCCATGATCCGTCGCACCTTGCCCGTCCTCGTTACCTTGCTGTTCAGCTCGCCACTGCTGGCCGGGCAGCAGACGCTTTTCAGCTTCGTGCGCCCTGCCTCGGTGGTCAACGTCACCACCGAGGACGCCGGCATGCCGCAATACAACGCGGAGCAAACGGCCGAAGGCGAGGTGTTGCGGCGTGTGGTGTTCAACCCGGCTCCGCGCCCGACCCTGCGCCTGAGCCCGCAAAGCGGTGCCTGGGACTGGTCGGCGGGGCAGTTTCTCACCCTGCGCCTGCAAAGTGCCATGGATTGGGCGCTGACCGTCGATGTCACGGTGCAGGGCAGCGATGGCCGCACGCTGAGCAGCCGCGTCGACCTGCCGGCGGGACCGGCGCAGACGGTGATGGTGCCGCTCAAGGCCAGCTCGCCGCTGGCCCAGGGCATGCGCGCCGGTCCACCCATGCCGTGGACCTACGATGGGCAACGATTGCTGCTGACCAGCAGCACCGGCGAGGTCGACCTCAAGCAAGTGATCGCCGTAAGCCTGAGTATTCCCGCGCCTAGGGCGGCGCAGAGCCTGTTGATCGAGAAGGTGGGCCTGCAGGATGACGAGCAGGCTTTCAAGGCTGCCTACAGCGGGCTGATCGATGCCTATGGGCAGTCCACCCGCAGCCAGTGGCTGGAGAAGGTCAGCAGCGACGAGCAGCTCAAAGCCGCCGACAACCGCGAACAGCAACAGCTCAAGGCTTGGCTGGCCGAGCGTGGCAAGTACAAGTTCGATCACTACGGCGGCCTGCTGGCTGGTCCGGCTTTCGAGGCCAAGGGTTTCTTCCGCACCGAAAAGCGTGACGGCCGCTGGTACCTGGTGACCCCTGATGGGCACCCGTTCTATTCCCTGGGTGTCAATGCCGTGGCCGCCGACGGCGGGCAGAGCTACGTGGAGGGGCGCGAAGGCATGTTCAAGGCGTTGCCTGCGCAGGGCGAGGCATTGGCCGCGTTCTACGGCAAGGGCAACAACGACGACGGCAATGCTTCGTCGCAAGGCCGCGGCTTCAAGCAGGGGCGCTGGTTCGACTTCTATGCCGCCAACCTCCAGCGAACCTACGCCAAGCCCTGCCCGGCCGCGCCCGAACCGTGCCCCGCGGCGCGCCTGGACGCTGCGCGTTGGCAGGCGCATACCCTGGACCGCTTGCAGGCCTGGGGCTTCAATACCCTGGGCAACTGGAGCGAGCCAGCCCTGCTGCAGGCCAAGCGCATGCCTTACACCCTGCCGTTGTCGATCGTGGGTGACTACGCCAGCATCAGCACCGGCATGGACTGGTGGGGGCGCATGCCCGACCCCTTCGACCCGCGCTTTGCCATGGCTACTGAGCGCGCCGTGGCCATCGCCGCTCGCGACCACCGCGACGACCCTTGGCTGATGGGGTACTTTGCCGACAACGAACTGGCCTGGGCGGCGCCGGGCGATGACCCCAAGGCCCGATACGGGCTGGCCTACGGCACGCTGCGCCTGACCACCGACGTGCCGGCCAAGCGCGCGTTCCTCAAGCAATTGCGCGACAAGTACCGTAACCAGGAGGGCCTGTCCAAGGCCTGGGGCATCGACCTGCAGGCCTGGGAGCTGATGGAAGACCCCGGCTTCGAGGCGCCGCTGCCCAACCCGGAACACCCGGAGATCGAGCGCGACTACCAGCATTTCCAGCAGGTGTTCGCCGAGACCTACTTCAAGACCATCTCCGATGCGCTGAAATGGCACGCGCCCAACCACCTGCTGCTTGGCGGTCGCTATGCGGTCAGCACGCCAGAAGCGGTCAAGGCGTGCGCCGAGTTTTGTGATGTGCTGAGTTTCAACCTCTATACCTTGAAGCCCGAGGATGGCTATGACTTCGCCCGCCTGGCCGAGCTCGACAAGCCAGTACTGGTTTCGGAGTTCCAGTTCGGCTCGCGTGACCGCGGGCCGTTCTGGCCAGGGCCGTTGGAGGTTGCGCGGGAAGAGGACCGTGGCCCGGCCTACGGCAATTTCCTCAAGGCAGCCTTGGCCCAGCCAATGATCGTTGGCGCGCACTGGTTCCAGTACCTCGACCAGCCCGCCAGTGGCCGTCTGCTCGATGGCGAAAACGGTCACCTGGGGCTGGTGGCCATC
Organism: Pseudomonas entomophila; assembly: GCF_029193575.1. Taxonomy (GTDB): domain Bacteria; phylum Pseudomonadota; class Gammaproteobacteria; order Pseudomonadales; family Pseudomonadaceae; genus Aquipseudomonas; species Aquipseudomonas entomophila_G. The sequence continues at coordinate 185,837 of NZ_JARGCS010000022.1, forward strand.
ACCGACATCGCCTATCCGGGTTTCGTCGAGGCTGTGCGCCGCAGCAACCTGTTGGTCATGGAGCAACTGCGCAAGGCTCTGGGCGCTTCCGCAGATTCAGCGCAACCCTGAGCCCGGCGTTGCGCTGCGATAGGGCCGCAGCGCGGCCCCTGCCGTGAACTTTTTGCCACGACCGCTCAGACTTATTCAGTTTGCAAAACCGCCAACTACTGAAACAATGCACGCCTTTGTGGGAAAGGTCGTACGGAGAGCAGGCGGGTGCAGATTCAGGGTCACTATGAGCTGAAGTTCGAGGCGGTGCGCGATGCCTTCGCCGGGTTGTTCGAGGAACCCCAAGAGCGTGGAGCGGCACTGTGCATCCAGGTCGGCGGGGAAACCGTTGTCGACCTGTGGGCCGGCAGCGCCGACAAGGACGGTCAGCAGGCCTGGTACAGCGACACTCTCGCCAACCTGTTCTCCTGCACCAAGCCGTTCGCCGCCGTTACCGCCTTGCAACTGGTGGGCGAGGGCAAGCTGGCGCTGGATACCCCGGTAGCGCGGTACTGGCCCGAGTTCGCCCAAGCCGGCAAGGACACCGTCACCCTGCGCCAACTGCTCAGCCACCGTGCCGGCCTGCCCGCTATACGCGAGCTGTTGCCGGCCGAAGCCCTCTATGACTGGCAGGCGATGACCACTGCCTTGGCCGCCGAAGCGCCCTGGTGGACACCGGGGGCCGAACATGGCTACGCAGCGATCACCTACGGCTGGTTGGTCGGTGAACTGATCCGTCGTGCCGATGGCCGTGGCCCCGGCGAATCGATCGTCGCGCGTACCGCCAAGCCGCTGGGCCTGGATTTTCATATCGGCCTGGCCGATGAAGAGTTTCACCGCGTGGCGCACATCGCGCGCGGCAAGGGCAACCCTGGCGACGCTGCCGCCCAGCGCCTGTTGCAGGTGACCCTGCGTGAACCCGAAGCCCTGTCGACCCGGGCCTTCACCAACCCGCCGGCGATCCTCACCAGCACCAACAAACCCGAATGGCGCCGCATGCAACAGCCAGCGGCCAATGGCCACGGCAACGCCCGCAGCGTGGCGGGGTTCTATGCCGGCTTGCTGGACGGCAGCCTGCTGGAGTCCGAACTGCTCGACGAGCTGACCCGTGAGCACAGCCTAGGCCAGGACCGTACCCTGCTGACCCAGACCCGGTTCGGCCTGGGCTGCATGCTCGACCAGCCCGAGGTCGCCAATGCCACCTTCGGCCTCGGCGCCCGCGCGTTCGGTCATCCGGGGGCGGGCGGCTCGGTGGGCTTCGCCGACCCTGAGCACGATGTGGCGTTCGGTTTCGTCACCAATACCTTGGGCCCATACGTGTTGATGGACCCCCGTGCGCAGAAGCTGGTGCGGGTGCTTGGCGGTTGCCTTTGATCGGGTAACGCGGGTGTTGCCTGGGCCCTTTGACTATCCTCAATGCCAACGCCTGATGTGTGTGGGCAAAATTTCTTTTTAATTCATGGTGTATCGCTGATGTCTTCACAAAAAACCTTAGCACTCGCTCTGTGCCTGGCCATGACCGGCTGCGCCAGTCAGTCCCCGGATGCCGCGAAGGAAGGCGGTCACAGCTGGTGGCCGTTCGGCTCGGACAAGGTTGCCGAGCAGGAAGTGAAGGAGGCCGTGACCGAGAAGGTGGCCAAGGCCGATGCCAAGTCCGAGAGCGGCAGCCGCTGGTGGTGGCCGTTCGGTGACGCCGAGAAGAAGGCCGGCACTGCCCCGGCCGTGCCGAAGATCGACCAGAAGGCCACCCAGGCCTGGCTGGACCAGTACGAGCCGAAGCTGCGCGAAGCCGTCAAGGACAGCAAGTTCGAGGTCGAGCGTCGCGATAACGTGTTGGCGGTCACCATCCCGGTCGATGGCGCCTACAACCCGGATCGTCCGAACATGCTGCTGCCGGTAACCCTGGGGCCGATCACCCGGGTCGCCAAGGTAGTCGAAGGCGACCCGAAGACTGCCGTGTTGGTACTGGGGCATGCCGACAGTAGCGGCGCTGCCGTCGCCAACCAGAAACTGAGCCTGGAGCGAGCTGCCTCGGTGTCGGCGATCTTCCGCCTGAGCGGCTTGCAGCGTGATCGCCTGACCCTCAAGGGCATGGGCTCGGTGATGCCGCGTGCGGCCAACGACAGCAACGAAGGGCGCGCCCTCAATCGTCGTGTGGAAATGCTGCTGACCCCGCAGGAAACCATGGTTGCGCTGCTGGCCAAATACCAGCAGGCCGCCCCGGCGCCAGCACCGATGGTCGCGGTCCAGGATGCCAAGGCACCTGTCGCCAAAGCTGCCGAAGCCAAGCCCGCGTCCAAAGCTGCCGCCAAGCCTGCTGCGAAGAAGCCTGCCGCCAAGGCCAAGGCGCCGGCAAAAGCCACTGCCGCGAAGAAAGCCCCGGCCAAGCCAGCGGCGAAGAAACCCGCCACCGACAAGAAAGTGGCCGCCAACGCCCCGGCGAAGACCAACTGACCGTCAAGGACTCGCAGCATGACCCAATCCCTGGCCGATATGCGCCGTGACTACACCCGAGAGGGGCTAGCCGAGGCCCAGGCCCCGGCCGAGCCGTTCGCGCTGTTCCACCAGTGGTTCGGTGATGCGGTGAAGACCGAGCAACCGCCGGTGGAGGCCAACGCCATGACCCTGGCCACCGTCGACGGCGAGGGGCGTCCGCATTGCCGGGTGCTGCTGCTCAAGGGGCTCGATGAGCGCGGTTTCACTTTCTTCACCAACTACCAAAGCGCCAAGGGCCAGCAGCTGCTGGCCAACCCCTTCGCCGCCATGACCTTCTTCTGGCCGGCACTGGAGCGCCAGGTACGTATCGAAGGGCGGGTGGAGAAGGTCTCGGCCAAGGAGTCGGACGATTACTACCAGGTACGCCCGCTGGGCAGTCGCCTGGGCGCTTGGGCTTCGCCGCAGAGCCGGGTGATCGCCAATCGCGAAGAGCTGGAAGGGCTGGTCAAGGCCACCGAGGCGCGCTTCTCCGACACCCAGCCGCATTGCCCGGAACACTGGGGCGGCTATCGCCTGCTGCCGGAGCGCATCGAGTTCTGGCAGGGCCGTTCGAGCCGATTGCACGACCGCCTGAACTACCGCTTCGTCGACACCCAGTGGCAGCGCGAGCGCCTGGCCCCCTAAGCAACGGATGTGCCTGCAAGGGAGCGTTACGCACGACGCTCCCACCATCCCTGACTATCCTTGAGTTCACGCTTGTGCTCTGACCCTCTCTGTACCCTGGCTGAATGAAAACAATTTTATAACGTATGTGTCGTGACACTCGTGAACGCACGGAGTCTAATGGGAACCTGTCTTATGGAGATTCAACCCATGCGTAAGTCCGTTTTGCTGGTGGCCAGCTTCACCACCCTGTCGTTGCTGCTCGGCGGTTGTGCCTCGAGCCTGACCGGTGACAGCTATTCCCGTGATGAGGCCCGCCGCGTGCAGACCGTGCGCATGGGCACCATCGAATCCCTGCGTCCGGTGAAGATCGAAGGTACCAAGACCCCGATCGGTGGCGGCGCGGGTGCCATTGTCGGTGGTGTCGCCGGCAGTGCCGTCGGCGGTGGCCGTGGCAGCATCGTGGCCGCGGTGATCGGTGCCGTTGCCGGTGGTCTGGCGGGCTCGGCCGCCGAAGAGGGCCTGACCCGTACCCAGGGCGTCGAGATCACTGTGCGTGAAGACGACGGCAGCATGCGCGCCTACGTGCAGCAGGTGCAGCAGAACGAGATCTTCCGTGTCGGCGAGCGTGTGCGCATCATGACCGTCGATGGCACCAGCCGCGTCACCCACTGACCTGGCGAAAAACAAAACCCCGACTCGGCTAGGCCGGTCGGGGTTTTTTATTGCCTGGCGTTTCAGTGCTTGCTCGCGACGCCTGCGGCAAGTGGGGTGGACTTGCGGCTGGCCACGGCGGTAACCGTGTAGCCAATCAGCGCAGCGAAGAACGAGCCGGTGAGGATACCCATGCGGTCCATGCCGGCGTAGTCGCTGCTGCCGGGCACGAAGGCCAGGGAGCCGACGAACAGGCTCATGGTGAAACCAATGCCGCAAAGGATCGCCACCCCCAGCACCTGGCCCCAGCTGGCGCCAGCCGGCAGCGCCGCCATGCGCAACGTGACGGCAAGCCAGGTCAGACCGAACACGCCTACTGTCTTGCCCAGCAGCAGGCCGATGGCAATGCCCATCGGTACCGGGTGGGTGAAGCTTTCCAGTGTGACACCGGCCAGCGACACGCCGGCATTGGCGAAGGCGAACAGCGGCAGGATGGCGTAGGCCACCCAGGGGTGCAGGGCGTGTTCGAGGGTCAGCAGTGGCGGAGCCTGTTTCTTCGACGCGGTACGCAGCGGAATGCAGAACGCCAGGGCCACGCCGGCCAGGGTCGCATGCACGCCACTCTTCAGTACGCAGACCCATAGCACCAGGCCCACCAGCAGGTAGGGCGCGAGCCGGACCACGCCCAGTCGGTTCATCGCCAGCAGGGCCAGGAGGCAGGCACCGGCGAGCATCAGAGACAGGCTCGACAGGGTGCCGGAGTAGAACAGCGCGATAATGACGATCGCGCCCAGGTCATCGATGATCGCCAGCGTCATCAGGAACAGCTTCAGCGACACGGGTACGCGCTTGCCGAGCAGGGCCAGTACGCCGAGGGCGAAGGCGATGTCGGTGGCGGTGGGAATCGCCCAGCCGGCCATGCTGGCGGGATTGTCGCGGTTGATGAACCAGTAGAGCAGGGCGGGCACCAGCATGCCGCCGACCGCCGCAGTGGCGGGGAGGATCACTTGCGAGGGTTTGGACAGGTGGCCGTCGACCACCTCGCGCTTGACCTCCAGGCCGATGAGCAGGAAGAACAGGGCCATCAGGCCGTCATTGATCCACAACAACAGCGGCTTGGCGATTTGCAGCGCGCCGACCTGCACCGCGACAGGGACGTCGAGGAAGGCACCGTAGAGGTGCGACAGGGGCGAGTTGTTGATGATCAGCGCGAGCACTGCCGCGGCGATCAGCAGCAGGCCGCTGGCGGCTTCCAGCTGGAGGAAGCGATTGATTAGGTTACGCACGGGCAAGAGCCTCTCCTGTACGGTATTCAAATGGAAACGGCGTACACCCTAACGTGCGGGGATATTCTTTAGAACAAAAACTATATTCTATTTTGTTATATAAGGTTGCCGAAGGGATGCGAGAGTCTAGAGGGGGCAGGGCATTAGGGGGTTGGGGCGATTCTGACTGATGGGTCGGATATTTCTGGTGTTTTCGTGGGCCCTATCGCGGGACAAAGCCCGTTCCTAAAGGGATCACGCTGTCCCTGCAGGAGTGGGCTTGTATCGCGATAGCTTCGCTACAGCCTTCAGAGGCCGAGCATGTCTCGCGCCACCGCCTCGGCGATACGAATGCCATCCACACCGGCCGAAAGAATGCCCCCGGCATACCCAGCCCCTTCACCCGCCGGGAACAGCCCCTTCAGGTTCAGGCTCTGGAAGCTCGCATCACGGGTGATGCGCAGCGGCGACGAAGTACGCGTCTCGATACCGGTCAGCACGGCGTCGTGCAGGTTGTAGCCCTTGATCTGCCGGTCGAACGCCGGCAGCGCTTCACGGATCGCCTCGATCGCGAAGTCTGGCAGGCTCGGGGCCAGATCGCCGAGGGTCACGCCCGGCTTGTAGGACGGCTCGACGCTGCCCAGCGCGGTCGATGGGCGACCGGCAACGAAATCACCGACCAACTGCGCCGGTGCCTGGTAGTTGCTGCCCCCCATCACGTAGGCGTGGGCCTCCAGGCGCTCTTGCAACTCGATGCCGGCCAGCGGGCCGCCTGGGTAGTCGCGCTCGGGGTCGATGCCGACGACGATGCCTGAGTTGGCATTGCGTTCGTTACGCGAGTACTGGCTCATCCCATTGGTCACCACCCGGCCCGGTTCGCTGGTGGCGGCGACCACCGTGCCGCCTGGGCACATGCAGAAGCTGTAGACCGAGCGGCCGTTCTTGGCATGGTGCACCAGCTTGTAGTCGGCGGCGCCCAGCTTGGGGTGACCGGCGTACTTGCCCAGGCGCGCCTTGTCGATCAGCGATTGCGGGTGTTCGATACGGAAACCGACGGAGAACGGCTTGGCCTCCATGAACACGCCCTTGGCGTGGAGCATGCGGAAGGTGTCTCGGGCGCTGTGGCCCAGCGCCAGGACGACATGCCGCGAATGCAACTGCTCGCCGTTTTCCAGCACCACGCCGGTGAGCTGTTCGCCCTCGACCAGCAGGTCGGTGACCTTCTGTTGGAAGCGCACTTCGCCGCCCAGGGTGATGATCTCCTCGCGCATCTTCTCGACCATGCTGGTCAGGCGGAAGGTGCCGATGTGCGGCTTGTTGATGTAGAGGATTTCCTCAGGCGCGCCGGCCTTGACGAACTCTTCCAGCACCTTGCGGCCATGGTGGTTCGGGTCCTTGATCTGGCTGTACAGCTTGCCGTCGGAGAAGGTGCCGGCGCCGCCCTCACCGAACTGCACGTTGGACTCGGGGTTGAGCACGCTCTTGCGCCACAGGCCCCAGGTGTCCTGGGTGCGCTGGCGCACTTCCTTGCCGCGCTCCAGCACGATCGGCTTGAAGCCCATCTGTGCCAGCACCAGCCCGGCGAAGATGCCGCACGGCCCAAACCCCACGACGACCGGGCGCTCGGTCAACCCGGCTGGGGCCTGGCCAACGAACTTGTAGCTGACGTCGGGTGCGACGCTGATGTTGCGATCGTCGGCGAACTTGAGGAGAAGCTGCGCTTCATTGTTGGCTTCGAGATCGATGGTGTAGATGAACAACAGTTCGCTGTTCTTCTTGCGTGCGTCGTAGCTGCGCTTGAACAGGGTAAAGCCGAGCAGTTGCTCGTCGCTGATGCCCAGGCGCTGGACGATAGCCTCGCGCAGGGCTTCGTCGGAATGGTCCAGGGGCAGCTTCAGTTCGGTGATTCGTAGCATGGCAGGGTCCAGTATCCCGGCCATGGGCGGCCGGCGGCTTTACACAAACCGCCAAGTATAAGCTGTTCGCCACCCTGACTGGCAGGTTAAACGCATACGGCGATCAGTTGCCGCGTGCACCACCGTAATAGGCGCAGCCCTGCAGGGTCTGGCCGTCGATGCGCAGCTCGGCGCTGAGGTGGCGCATGGCGCCGGTGGTGCGGTCGATACAGCGTTGCGGTGCCACCCACAGTTCGACGCGCTGGTTGTTGGCTTCGCTGGTCAGGCTCAGGCCGCCGCCGGGCAGCTGTTCTTCGAGGAATGGCAGCGGCAGTGGCTCCTTGCCTTCGCGGTTGATCACCATGCCCTTGCCGCTGGCCTTGATGTCCCATTCCGGGCCGTGGCCTGCGGCGCGCAGGGTCAATTGCTTGAAGTTGGGGTCGGCGCACGCCTGGCTGGAAGATTCCACACGGTACAGGCGCGACACGTCCAGCTGACCGTCGCTGCCGGCCTGCTTGCTGCCGCTCAGGCGGCCACGCAGGTCGGCGAACAGGATGTCCTTGGGGCTGTCGGCGAGGTTGGCGGCTTCCTGCAGCACGCCGGTGCCTGCGGCGTCCTTGATCACGAAACGACGGGCTTCGCTGCATGGTTTGAACAGCAATTGGCCGCCGCTGGCGCTCAGTTCACCCTGCATGCGTGTGGTGCCGATGTTTGGGTCGCTGGGCGGCTCGCCGAGCGTCTGGCAGCCGGCGAACAGGGGCAGCAGGGCGGCAAGCAGCAGGGAAGGGGTGAGGCGCATCGGTGGGGCTCCGGGGTCGCGGCGGGTTGAAGTGGGCCACGTTACCCAGCGGGAGGCGGCTTCACAAGGGGGGAGGCCGCAGGAACAGTACTGGCCCTTGCGCGAGTAAACCCGCCCCACAGGTACACCGCTGTATTCAACATCAACCGGGTCCTGTGGGGGGCTTGCTCCGCGATAGGGCCGGTACTGCCACCCTCCATCCACAGACATGAAAAAAGGCCCGAAGGCCTTTTCTCTTTACCGCAGGCTCAACCGCCCAGGTACGCGTCGCGCACCTTCGGGTCGGTCAGCAACGCTTCACCGGTCCCTTGCATCACCACTCGCCCGTTTTCCAGCACGTAGGCACGGTCGGCGATCTTCAGCGCCTGGTTGGCGTTCTGCTCCACCAGGAACACCGTCACGCCATCACGGCGCAGTTGCTCGATGATGTCGAAGATCTGTTGGATGATGATCGGCGCCAGGCCCAGCGACGGCTCGTCGAGCAGCAGCAGCTTGGGCTTGCTCATCAGGGCACGGCCGATGGCCAGCATCTGCTGTTCGCCGCCGGACATGGTGCCGCCACGCTGCACGTAGCGTTCCTTCAGGCGCGGGAACAGTTGCAGGACCTTGTCCAGCTGTTCCTGGTAGTCGCCCTTGTCGGTGAAGAAACCGCCCATGGCCAGGTTCTCCTCGACGGTCAGGCGGGCGAACACGCGGCGGCCTTCCGGCACCACCGCGATGCTCTTGCGCATGATGTGCGAGGAGGGTTGGCCGACCAGCTCTTCACCCAGGTACTTGATGCTGCCGCTGTGCGCCTGCGGCGAGCCGCACAAGGTCATCAGCAGGGTCGACTTGCCCGCGCCGTTGGCGCCGATCAGGGTGACGATCTCGCCCTGGTTGATTTCCACGTTGACGCTGTGCAGCGCCTGGATCTTGCCGTAGAAGGTGGAAACGTTTTCGAACTTCAGCATTTACGCCTCCCCCAGGTAGGCCTTGATCACATCAGGGTTGCCGCGGATCTCTTCCGGCGTGCCATCGGCCAGGGGCGTGCCCTGGTTGATCACCACGATGTGGTCGGAAATGCTCATGACCAGCTTCATGTCGTGCTCGATCAGCAGCACGGTCACGTTGTGCGATTCACGCAAGTAGCTGATCAGCGCCTTGAGGTCTTCGGTTTCCTTGGGGTTCAGGCCGGCGGCCGGTTCGTCGAGCATGATGATCCGCGGTTGGGTCATCATGCAGCGGGCGATTTCCAGGCGGCGTTGCTGGCCGTAGGCCAGGGTGCCTGCGGTGCGGTTGGCGAATTCGGTCAGGTTGACCCTCTCCAGCCAGTACTGGGCACGCTCCATCGCTTCCTTCTCGCTGCGGCGGAAGGCTGGGGTCTTGAACAGGCCGGCGAAGAAGTTGGTGTTCAGGTGGCGGTGCTGGGCGATCAGCAGGTTTTCCAGCGCGGTCATTTCCTTGAACAAACGCACGTTCTGGAAGGTCCGCACCACGCCCTTGCGGGCGATCTGATGGCCGGCCAGGCCCTGGATCGGCTGGCCGTCGAGCAGGATGGTGCCACCGCTGGGCTTGTAGAAACCGGTCAGGCAGTTGAACACGGTGGTCTTGCCGGCGCCGTTCGGGCCGATCAGTGCCACCACCTGCTTTTCCTTGACGGTCAGGCCCACGCCGTTGACCGCCAACAAGCCGCCGAAGCGCATGCTCAGGCCGCTGACTTGCAGAATTTCGCGGCTCATCGAGGCAGCTCCATGTGTGGACGTTGCATAGGCAGCAGGCCTTGCGGACGCCAGATCATCATCAACACCATCAGCGCACCGAACATCAGCATCCGGTATTCGCTGAACTCACGCATCAGCTCGGGCAGCAGGATCATCACGATGGCCGCGAGGATCACGCCCAACTGAGAGCCCATGCCGCCGAGCACGACGATGGCGAGGATGATCGCCGACTCGATGAAGGTGAACGACTCCGGCGTCACCAGGCCTTGGCGCGCGGCGAAGAAGCTGCCGGCGAACCCGGCGAAGCTGGCGCCCAGGGTGAAGGCCGACAGCTTGATCACGGTCGGGTTCAGGCCCAGCGCGCGGCAGGCGATCTCGTCTTCGCGCAGCGCTTCCCAGGCACGGCCGATCGGCATGCGCAGCAGGCGGTTGATGACGAACAGCGCCAGCAGGGCCAGCAGCAGGGCGACCAGGTAGAGGAAGATGACCTTGTTGATCGAGTTGTATTCCAGGCCGAAGAACTCGTGGAAGGTCTGCATCCCCTCGGCGGCGCGGCGTTCGAAGGTGAGGCCGAAGAAGCTCGGTTTCTCGATGTTGCTGATGCCGTTGGGGCCGCCGGTCCAGTCGGTGAGGTTGCGCAGGAACAGGCGGATGATCTCGCCGAAGCCCAGGGTCACGATCGCCAGGTAGTCACCGCGCAGGCGCAGCACCGGGAAACCTAGCAGGAAGCCGAAGGTGGCGGCCATCAGGCCGGCGATCGGCAGGCACACCCAGAAGCTCCAGCCCAGGTAGTGCGAGAGCATCGCGTAGCTGTAGGCGCCGACCGCGTAGAAGCCGACGTAGCCCAGGTCGAGCAGGCCAGCCAGACCGACCACGATGTTCAGGCCCAGGCCCAGCAATACGTAGATCAGGATCAGCGTGGCGATGTCGACCGCGCCGCGCGAGCCGAAGAACGGCCACACCAGGGCGACCACGATCAGGCCGAGGATCACCCAGCGCTGGGTCTTGGGCAGGGTCAGGAAATTGCTGACCGATGCCGGCACGAGCTTACGCTCCGAGCGGCTGCCCATCACCGAGCTCCACTGCTTGTCGAACAGCACGCGCAGGAACATCAACACCGAGCACACGGCGATGATGCTGAGGGTGAAGCTGCCCTGGCTATGGACGATCAGGCTGATGCCGTCGATGCTCAGTTTCAGGCCCAGTACCGGGAAGGCCACGGCCCAGACCAGCAAGGCGCTGAAGAACGCCTGTTTGAGATTTCTGTTCATACTTTTTCAACCTCCGGACGGCCCAGGATGCCGGTCGGCCGGAACAGCAAGACGAGAACCAACAAGCCGAATGCCACCACGTCCTTGTATTGGTCGCCGAAGATATCGGCACCGAACGCTTCGGCCACGCCCAGCACCAGCCCGCCGAGCATGGCGCCCGGGATGCTGCCGATGCCGCCCAGTACCGCCGCGGTGAAGGCCTTCAGGCCCACCAGGAAACCGGCGTTGGGGTTGATCACCCCGTACTGCATGCTCAGCAGCACGGCCGCCACCGCCGCCAGGGCGGCACCGATGACGAAGGTCAGGGCGATGATGTTGTTGGTGTTGATACCCAGCAGGTTGGCCATCTTGATGTCCTCGGCGCAGGCGCGGCAGGCGCGGCCCAGGCGGGAACGGGAGATGAACAGGGTCAGGCAGGTCATGGCCACCAGGGTGACCACGAACACCAGGATCTGCATGTAGGACACCAGCACTTCCTCCGCACCGCCCGGGCCGAAGGAGAAACCGCCCGGGATCAGGTTGGGGATGGACTTGTCCTTGGAGTCCTGCGAGAGCAGCACGGTGTTCTGCAGGAAAATCGACATGCCGATGGCGGAAATCAGCGGAATCAGACGGTTGCTATTGCGCAGCGGCCGGTAGGCGACCCGTTCGATGCTATAGCCATAGGCACTGGTGACGAAGATCGTTGCGACGAAGGCCACGGTCATCAGGATCGGCAACGAATGGATACCCATCATGGCCAGGCCCGCGAGGGCGATGAAGGCCACGTAGGAGCCGATCATGTACACCTCGCCGTGGGCGAAGTTGATCATGCCGATGATGCCGTACACCATCGTGTAACCGATGGCGATCAAGGCGTAGGTACTGCCGATGGTCAATCCGTTAACCAGTTGTTGTAGGAAATGGTAGATCTCAGGCATTACAGCGCTCCTAAAAACCTGATTTGCATTTCTCTGGCGGGGGATGACCCCGGCCCTTGTTCTCGTGGTCTTCGCCACGTGATCTTGATTGGGCACGGCCAGGAAACCGCGGGTGACGGTTTTAAGATTTTCAGGTAGACCAGCCCCCGGATCGCGGGAATCAGGTCCATGAACCTCGTAAAACAAAGCCCACTGCTCGCACAGTGGGCTTCTCGGTCAGCTATTAGTCACGCAGTTACTGAGGGGAGACTTCGGTCTTCGGTTTGCCGAAGTGCCATTCGTAGACCACGAACTTGAAGTCCTTCAGGTCGCCTTTGGCGTCGAACGACAGGTCGCCGGTCGGGGTCTTGAAGGTGCCGGCGTGGATGGCCTCAGCCACCTTGGCGGTGTCTTCGGACTTGGCGGCCTTGATGCCTTCGGCGATCAGCTCGACAGCCGAGTAGGCCGGGAACACGAACGGGCCACTCGGGTCCTTGCCGTCCGCCTTGATGGCGTCGACGATGGCCTTGTTCGCAGGGTCGGCGTCGAACGACTTCGGCAGGGTGACCAGCAGGCCTTCGGAAGCGCCCTGGGCGATCTGCGAGATGGAGTCGTTGCCGACGCCTTCCGGGCCCATGAACTTGGCTTTCAGGCCCTTCTCTTGCGACTGGCGCAGGATCAGGCCCAGCTCTGGGTGGTAGCCGCCGTAGTAGACGAAGTCGACGTTGTTCTGCTTGAGCTTCTGGATGATCGAGGAGAAGTCCTTGTCACCGGCGTTCAGGCCTTCGAAGACGGCAACCTTGGTGCCTTTCTTCTCGAGGGTCTGCTTGACCGCGGTGGCGATGCCTTCACCGTACTGCTGCTTGTCGTGCAGGACCGCGACCACTTTCGGCTTGACGTGGTCGGCGATGTAGTTGCCGGCGGCCGGACCCTGGGCGCTGTCCAGACCGATGGTGCGGAAGATCAGCTTGTAGCCACGGGCGGTGATTTCCGGGCTGGTGGCGGCGGGGGTGATCATGATCACGCCTTCGTCTTCGTAGATATCGGACGCAGGCTGGGTGGAGCTGGAGCACAGGTGGCCGATCACGAACTTGACGCCATCGTTGACCACTTTGTTAGCGACCGCCACGGCCTGTTTAGGGTCGCACGCGTCGTCGTATTCCTTGGCTTCGAGCAGCTTGCCGTCGATGCCGCCCTTGGCGTTGATGTCCTTGATGGCCTGCTTGGCGCCCACGAATTGCATGTCGCCGTACTGGGTGACCGGACCGGTCTTCGGGCCGGCGATACCAATCTTGATGGTATCGGCGGCAAACGAATGGCTGGCAACCCCGGCCAGGACCATTGCGGCGAACAGCTTGGAAATCTTGATCATAGTGCTCCACTCATTCTGTTGTAATTCTTATAGTCCTGGTGCCAGGGCTACAGACCGGGCGGGATCCTCGACATGGCCACGCCATGCCGCAAGCCCACCTTCCCCCGGAACATGTCCCGGAACTGTACCGGTACAGTGTAGAGCGCCGTCCGAGCGCTTGAAAAGCGGGCGAAAAGCGCCTGTCTCCGCGGTTGTCGCGTGGTCGACATAAAGATACAGAAAAGCGCCATCACTTTGCTGCCATCCCTGGTCCAGCCCTACCGGTTCGGGACCGATCGACCAAATTACATATTTGAAACCAGGTTTTTCTGCAAAAATGCCGGCCTTTTCATTGGCCGCCGTTGCGCAGGAAAACCCATGACTGATCAAACAAGCACCCTCTATGCCAAATTGCTCGGCGAGACCGCGACCATCGAGTGGAAAGCCTTGGAGCGTTTCTGGGCCAAGGGTGACCTGATTTGGGTCGCGCCCAGCCTCGATCTGATCGCGGTTGCCGAAGCGATGGCCGAGAATCGCAGCGAAATCTTCGCCAAGTGGCGCAGTGATGGCACTGTCGCCGCCCTTAGCGCAGAGCAGGCGCTAGACATTCAGGCGCGTGACCCCGAGATCTGGGCGGTGGTGGTTTCGCCGTTCGTGGTGATGCAGGAAAAACAGACGGTCTGATTTGGTGCGCGAAAACGCACAGCTGCATCTATTTGGTGCGCGATGGCGTGCAGCGTGGGGTGGCTGTTGGTAACAGTCGGGTGAGTGATTTGGCTGCGCGGTAACAGTTTACGTAAGCGTAATGGGCTGCTGTGCAGCCCAATCGCGGGGCAGGCCCGCGCCCACCACTACACCGCCGTGCTCAGTGGAAGCGGCGAGCCTTCAATAATCAACGCGGCCCGTATGCTGGTTCAGCGAGATCACCCGGGTCTTGCCGATACGGTGACGGAAGATTTCGCGCAGGTACTTCACCGCCTTCTTCACACATTCGCGCGACAGCCGGATATCGTTGATCGATACAAAGCGGCTCTTGTCGTTGATCAGCTCGCGATACTTCTTCTCGTACATCGGCTTGATGGCGTACCAATTGGTGTCAAGGATCTTGGCCGGGTTCTCGAACTCGTTGAGCAGATCGTCGATGCGCGCCTCGTCGAACCGCTCGCTGGTAATGAACTCGAGGATGGCATTGTCCAGCGTGTCGTCGAAGCGGTACGGAGTGCGGGCGAAGCAGCGCTTGATGAAGGCCACGATCAGCGTCAGGAAATCGTCCGACAGGCACGGGCTCTTGGCGATCAAGGTGGTCAGCGACAGGTTGGCCGAGGCGCCGATCACCAGGGCGTAGCGCTTTAGCGTGGTGTTGGGGAACAGGCTGTTGAGGTGGGTCTTGAGCCGGTTCAGGTCCATGTACGACAGCTTGTAGTCCTTGGGCAGCGAGACGATCGACACCACCGACGAGCAATTCTTGAAGAAGTGCAGGTCGTGCAGGGCCGCGGCGTCGTAGCCCGAGGCCTTGTACTGCTCCAGGGCCGCGCGGTAGCGGCGCGACTCGATCGGCAGCAGGCTGATGCCCTCGATGGCCTGGGTCTGCTTGTTGAAGTGCGGCAGGTCGATGGAGCGGAAGAACAGGTCGTCGATGTCCAGCCGCGGGGCCTCGCGCTCGAACACCTTGAACTTGTCCGAGCCAGGCGCGGGGATTTCCGGTACCACCGACTCGGCGTAGGCGATGGCCACGGGGCCGGCCAGGCTCATGAACAGGTCGTTGGCGTCCAGGCGGATGGTCTCGCCGATGTCGATGCCGGCACGGCGGAAGTAGTTCTGGTCGTAGTCGGTGGTGACCGCCTGCGCAGTCAAGATGTTGAAGATCTGCTGGGAAATGTACTGGTTGGCGTGCTTCTCCATGGCGTTGACGTCGATATTGTGGATCGTGCCGTCATCGCTTTCTTCGGCGTAGCGCATGATGTCGTTGGAGATCAGCATCATCGCGTTCCAAGGCCGGATGCGTCCCATCACACTGGCTTCGCTGCTGTCTTCGTTGTCGAAGTTGTACGAGAAGTCCCATTCCTCCGACAGGTACTTGCACAGCAGGCGACCGGCGTTGATGTGCAGGGCTTCGGACATTTCGCTGCGATGGTCGGAGATGTTCGGCAGCACGCAGATGCCGCTGGTGAAAATCGGCTCGAAGACGAACGAGTGCCCGCTCTTGCCGTCGTTCTCGTCGGCCGGCTTGGTGTCGAAGGTCTTGTTCATGTACGAGTACTGCTGCGCCAGGCCGAACTCCGAGGCCATCCCTGAGCCGGTGCCGCCGCCAGCGCTGAAGATGTAGAAGTACAGGCGCGACTGGTTGGCCTTGATGCCGCAGGAGTCGATCAGGTACGAGTGGATCAGTTTCCAGTCGGCGCTGGAGAAACGCTGGGTGTCCTTGTTGAGGATGATCTTGGCCAGGTACTGGCCGAGTATCGGCGCGTTGCCGGCGCCGCCCGCATGCACCTCGGACAGGTCCATGATCTTCATCTTGCTGTAGTCGCGCAGGAAACCGCCGCGCTCACCCTTGCGCGAGAAGCGGATGCGCCCGGCAATGTCCTTGTCCAGGTCGCCGAGCATCACCAGCGGCTCGACCAGGAACACCGGCTTGGCACCCTTGTTCTGCACCAGGCGCAGGTTCTGACGGATCCAGCGCGCCGGGCTGTAGCTCGGTTCGCCTTTGTTGCGGTCTTCGTTGTTGAACTCGTTGAGGAAGAAGGTGCGCGCGTTGTACACCAGCTCCGCCACGTCCAGGGCGATGTTCGAGCCACAGCGGCCCAGGCCGATCAAGCACACCGAGGGGAACTGCTGCTCCAGGCGCAATTGGCTTTCGTCCTCGACGTGCAAGCCTTTCGGGAACACGAGGTCACGCAGGCCGTCGAGGTTGTCGAGGATGCGCTGGATGTCGTTCTCGGTGTAGTACAGGTACTGCGCCGGAACGCTGCGGGCGACCTGGTTGACCCCGAGGGTCAGCGGGGTTGGGCTGATCACGGACTCGGGCACTGCATTGGCAGAAATGTTATTGGAGGTCATAGTGCGCCATTTGCCTGGGGTGGTGGGTCGCCGGACGGTTATGTCACCTAGCCATTACGGAGAAATTTCGCGACTGTATCAGTGCGGCTTTCACGTATGCGATAGGGGTTTACCTGACCCCTGCTAGGGTTTTTGCTTTCGCATGAGCACTGCATCGTCCGAACCCTTGCCTTCTTTAATATGTCGGGAGTCGTTGATGAGTACTGCATTGCCTTCGCTGGGGTTTGCCGGGATCGGCTTGATGGGCCTGCCGATGTGTCGCCGCTTGTTGGCGGCGGGTTACCCGCTGACCGTGTGGAACCGCAGCCCGGAGAAGTGCGCCGGGCTGGTCGCCGCTGGCGCGCGCCTTGCCGAGAGCCCGGCGGCGCTGGCCCAGGGCTGCGACCTGGTGCTGCTGTGCCTGGCCGACACCGCCGTGGTGCGTGAGGTGGTGTTCGGTGAGCAGGGCATCGCCCAGGGCGGGCGGGCAGGGCAACTGCTGGTGGACTTCTCTAGCCTGGAGCCGACCGCCACCCGCGAGATGGCCGCCGAGCTGGCGGCCCTGTGTGGCATGGCCTGGTTGGATGCGCCGGTGTCCGGCGGCACGCCAGGGGCCGAGGCTGGCACCCTGGCGATCATGGTCGGTGGCGAGGCCGAGGACCTGGCGCGGGCGCGCCCGGTGCTGCTGACCCTGGGCCAGCGGGTGACGCACATGGGCGGCGTGGGGGCTGGGCAGGTGACCAAGGCTTGCAACCAGATGATCGTCGCCTGCAATGCGCTGGTGATCGCCGAAGTGGTGGCCTTGGCAGAGCGCTCAGGAGTGGATGCGACGCTGATCGCCGAGGCCCTGGCCGGTGGTTTCGCCGACTCCAAGCCGCTGCAGATCCTTGCCCCGCAGATGGCCGAAAGCCGTTTCGAGCCGGTCAAGTGGCACGTGCGCACCTTGCTCAAGGACCTCGACACCGCCGTGAAGTTTTCCCGCGAGCAGGGTTCGGCGACGCCGCTTAGTGGCCTCGCCGCGCAGATGATGCGCCTGCATGGTAGTCAGGGGCATCTGCAAAAAGATCCCGCGACCCTGGTAACCCTGTATCGCAACAAGGGCTGACCTCGCGCTCCTGGCGCTCGAGCCGTTCCAGGATCGGGCGCAGCTCGCCCAGCGGCACCGGGCGGCTGAGCAGGTAGCCCTGGATGTAGTCGCAGCCATGGGCGGCCAGGAATTCATGCTGTTCGACGGTTTCCACGCCCTCGGTGACCACCTGCAGGTGCAGGGTGTGGGCCATGATGATGATCGCCTGGACGATCTCGCGGTCCTTCTGGCTGGCGGGCACGTCCTGGATGAACGAGCGGTCGATCTTCAACACGTCCAGCGGCAGGCGCTTGAGGTAGGCCAGTGATGAATAACCGGTGCCGAAGTCGTCGATCGACAGCGCCACGCCCTGGGCGCGGATGCGCTTGAGCAAGCTGATGGTGCGATGGATGTCGCCCATCAGGGCGTTCTCGGTGACCTCCAGCTCCAGTTGGCGCGGCGCCAGGCCCGCCTGGAATAGCGCCAGTTCCACTTCGTTGGCCAGCTCCTCGCGGCCCAGGGTCAGGGCCGAACAGTTCACCGTCACCTTCAGCCCGTCGTAACCGTGGCGGCCGAGCTGGGCGAGGTCTTCACAGGCGCGGCGCAGCACCCACAGGTCGAGCTCGGCGATCAGGCCATTGGCCTCGGCGATGCCGATGAAGCGATCCGGGCTGAGCAGGCCGTGCTGCGGGTGCTGCCAGCGCACCAGGGCTTCGAGCTTGGCAACCTGGCCGCTGTGCAGGTCGAAGATCGGCTGGTAGTGCACGCACAGGCCGCGCTCTTCGAGCAGGGCCACGCGCAGCTCTTCTTCCAGTTGCAACTCCAGGGTGGCGCGGGTCTTCAGGCTGCTGGCGAAGAAATTCAGGTTGTTGCGCCCGCAGCCCTTGGACTGGTAAAGCGCCAGGTCGGCGTTCTTCAGCAGTTCTTCGGCGCTGCGGCCATCGTCAGGGAAGATGCTGATACCGATGCTGGTGGTCATGACCATGCGCCGGCCGCCCACATCGATGGGTTCCTTCATCCGTTGCATGATGCGCTGGGCAAGGTGGCGGGCCTCGTCGCGGTTATGCAGGCTGGTGACGATGCAGAACTCGTCGCCACCAAAGCGCGCCACCACGTCGTGGCTGCGGGTCGCGGCTTTTATATGGGCGGAGATTTCCTTGAGCAGTTCGTCGCCAGCCGCGTGCCCAAGACTATCGTTGATCCGCTTGAAATGGTCGATGTCGAGGAACATCACCGCCAACATGCCGTCGTTGGCGGTCTGTTCGGCCAGGCGTTCGGCGAACACCTGGTTGAAGCCACGGCGATTGACCAGATTGGTCAGCGCATCGTAGTGCGCCGCCTGTTGCAGTGACACGCGCGCCTGGTCGAGTTGGCTGAGCAGTACGTTGACCCGGCGCAGGTCGTGCTCCTTGCTTTGCAGTTTCTTGTCCGACAGCGCCGCGCTGATGCTGCTGCCGCTGATCAGCAGGGTGATGAAGGCGATGGTCAGTGCCAGTTGCAGGCTGTTGTTGCCCGAGGGCAGGTGCAATGGCGCGTCGCCGGGAATCACCAACGACATGGCGGCCATGCCGGTGAAGTGGGTGCCGACGATGCCAGCGGCCATCATCAGGCTGGCGCCATATTTCATCAGCAGGTGCAGGGTGCCGCTGCCGGTGCGAAAGTGCCGGGCCATCAGCAGCGCCACCAGGCTGGTGGCGATGGCCACGCCCAGCGAGGCGACCAGCAGGCCCGTTTGGTAGTACTGGTGGGCGCCGGTCTGCAGCGCGGCCATGCCGATGTAGTGCATGCCGGTGATGCCGAAGCCGATGGTCAGTGCCGCTTGCAGGTAATGTCGCGGGCGCATCACGCTGCGGTTCAGGCTGTTCATCGCCAGCCAGGCGGCGAGCAGGGCGATCATCAGCGACAGCGCGGTCAACGGCATGTCGTAGTGCACGTCCAGTGGGGCCTGGAATGCCAGCATGCTGATGAAGTGCATGGCCCAGATGCCACTGGCCAGGCAGCAGGCACCGAGCACGCGCCATTGCCGACGGGCGGTGCGCTCCTCGCTGTGGCTCTGGCGTTCGGCCATGTCCAGGGTGGCGAAGCACGCGGCACAGGCCACCAGATAGGCGAGCAGCACCAGGAAGGGGTTGTGGCGGCAGTCGAGGACGATCTGTCCAGTCGTCGGCAGCTCGGCGAATAGTTGCAGTCCCAGCCACTCCATTGCTTGCCTCATCGTCGAGTTCGCACTCTGGTCCCCAACAACGGCCTTGGAGACTGTATGAAGCTGGAGTATAGGAAGGCGTGCTTAAGCCTTCCTGATTAATGGCACTTTGGGTTCTACGATTTGGATATTGGATTGATAGCGAAGGGGCATAAACGCATCGCGGGGCAAGCCCGCACCCACAAGGATCGCGCCGTCCCAGTGATGGACGCGTCCTTGCAGGAGCGGGCTTGCCCCGCGATGGTATCGCTGCGGTCGCTTAACCAGCCACCAACACCCGGATCGCCTCCAAGCGCAACGCCGCCTTGTCCAGCATCGCCAACCCGTCTTCGCGCTGCTTGCGCAGGGCGTCGATCTCGCTGTCGCGCACGCTTGGGTTAACCGCCTTGAGTGCGGTCAGGCGCGCCAGTTCCTCGTCGGTCTCGGCCGCCAGGCGTTGCTTGGCTTCGGCGACGCGCGCCTCATGCACCGGCAGGACCTTGACCTCACCCGCGGCGATGCGCGTGGCCAGCACGTCGCGCTGGGCCTGGATGAACTTGTTGGCGCTGGCCTTGGGCACGCTTTCGAGCTGGTCGTTGAGGGTCTCGAAGGCCACCCGTGGCGCCAGGTCGTTACCGTTGGCGTCGAGCAGGCAGCGCAGTGCCGCCGGGGGCAGGAAGCGGCCCAGTTGCAGGCTGCGCGGGGCCACAGCCTCGCTGACATAGAGCAGCTCCAGCAGCACGGTGCCGGGCTTGAGCGCCTTGTTCTTGATCAGTGCCACGGCGGTGTTGCCCATCGAGCCGGACAGCACCAGGTCCATGCCGCCCTGGACCATCGGGTGTTCCCAGGTGAGGAACTGCATGTCCTCGCGTGACAGCGCCTGGACGCGGTCGTAGGTGATGGTCACGCCTTCCTCGTCGCCCAGGGGGAAGCTGGCGTCGAGCATCTTCTCGCTCGGCTTGAGGATCAGCGCGTTCTCCGAATGGTCCTCGCTGTCGATGCCGAAGGCGTCGAACAGGGTTTCCATGTAGATCGGCAGGGCGAACTGGTCGTCCTGTTCGAGGATCGCCTCGACCAGTGCCTGGCCCTCGCCAGCACCGCCGGAGTTGAGCTCCAGCAGGCGGTCGCGACCACTGTGCAGCTCGGCTTCCAGGCGTTCACGCTCTGCGCGGGCTTCGGCCACCAGCGTGCTCCACTGGGTGCTGTCGCCGCCGTCGAGCTGGGCCAGCAGGCGCGGGCCGAACTGGTGTTGCAGGGCGTTGCCGGTCGGGCAGGTATTGAGGAAGGCGTTCAGGCCCTCGTGGTACCACTGGAACAGGCGCTCCTGCGGGCTGTCCTGCAGGTACGGGACGTGCAACTCGATGGTGTGCTTCTGGCCGATCCGGTCGAGGCGGCCGATGCGCTGCTCGAGCAGGTCGGGGTGGGCCGGCAGGTCGAACATCACCAGGTGGTGGGCGAACTGGAAGTTGCGGCCTTCGCTGCCGATCTCCGAGCAGATCAGCACCTGGGCGCCGAACTCTTCATCGGCGAAGTAGGCTGCGGCACGGTCGCGCTCGAGGATGCTCATGCCTTCGTGGAACACCGTGGCCGGGATGCCGGAACGCACACGCAGCGCGTCTTCGAGGTCCATGGCGGTTTCGGCGTGGGCGCAGATCACCAGCACCTTGGTGCGCTTGAGCATCTTCAGGGTGTCGATCAGCCAGTCGACGCGCGGGTCGAAGCGCCACCAGCGCTCGTCCTCGGCCACCTCGCCCTGGGCTTGGAAGGCCACTTCCGGGTACAGCTCGGCGCGCTCGCCACTGGGCAGTTCGCGGTAGGGCTCGGGGTTGGCCAGCGGGTAGGGGTGCAGTTGGCGCTCGGGGAAGCCCTGGACCGCCGCGCGGGTGTTGCGGAAGAGCACGCGGCCAGTGCCGTGGCGGTCGAGCAGCTCGCGGATCAGCCGCGCGCTGGCCTGGCTGTCGCCGTCGCTGACCGCGGCCAGCAGCGCCTCGCCCTCGGCACCGAGGAAGCCCTCGATGGTGGCATGCGCCTTCGGCGAAAGCCGGCCTTCGTCGAGCAGTTCCTGCACCGCCTCGGCCACCGGGCGATAGTGCTCGCTCTCGGCGCGGAACGCGGCCAGGTCGTGGAAACGGTTGGGGTCGAGCAGGCGCAGGCGGGCGAAGTGGCTGTCCTGGCCGAGCTGCTCGGGGGTAGCGGTGAGCAGCAGCACGCCCGGGATGACCTGGGCCAGTTGCTCGACCAGGGCGTATTCGCTGCTGGCCTGTTCCTCGTGCCACACCAGGTGGTGGGCTTCGTCGACCACCATCAGGTCCCAGCCGGCGGCGAACAGCGCGTCCTGCGCCTTCTCGTCGTCCACCAGCCACTCCAGGGCGACCAGCGCCAGCTGGGCATCCTCGAACGGGTTGCTGGCGTCGCTCTCGATGAAGCGCTCGGCGTCGAACAGCGCCACTTGCAGGTTGAAGCGTCGGCGCATCTCCACCAGCCATTGGTGCTGCAGGTTCTCCGGCACCAGGATCAGCACGCGGCTGGCCCGCCCGGTCAACAGCTGGCGGTGGATCACCAGGCCCGCCTCGATGGTCTTGCCCAGGCCCACCTCGTCGGCCAGCAGTACCCGCGGCGCGCTGCGGTCGGCCACTTCACGGGCGATGTGCAGCTGGTGGGCGATCGGTTGCGCGCGGCAACCACCCAGCCCCCAAAGCGCCGACAGCTGCTGCTTGCTGGTGTGCTGCAGGGTGTTGTAGCGCAGTGAGAACCAGGCCAGCGGGTCGATCTGTCCGGCGAACAAGCGGTCGCTGGCCAGGCGGAACTGGATGAAGTTGGACAGCTGCGTCTCGGGCAGCACGCGCGGCTGGTTCTGCTGGTCGAGGCCGTGGTAGACCAGCAGGCCCTCGGCGTCCTCGACCTCGCGCACGGTCAGCTTCCAGCCCTCGAAGTGGGTGATCTGGTCGCCGGGCGAGAAGCGCACGCGGGTCAGCGGCGCATTGCGTAGCGAGTACTGGCGGGTGTCGCCCGTGGCCGGGTAGAGCACGGTCAGCAGGCGGCCATCCTGCGCCAGGATGGTCCCCAGGCCGAGCTCGGCTTCGCTGTCGCTGATCCAGCGTTGCCCCGGTTGATACTGCTGCGCCATACTGCCTGAACTCCCGCCATGAAAAGCGGACTATCTTAACGGATAGCCCCGGCGGACCAAAGCGTCACGCCACTTCATCGACGAATACCCGCTTGCCACGAGAGCCACGTGCCGACATGCCTTTCACGCGCCACTGGTTGACCGCCTCCCTGGGCCTGGGCAGCTTGCTGCTGCTGGCCGCCTGTGAACAGAAGACCTTCGAGACCCTGCCGCCGATTCCGGTCGAGCAGTTGGAGGTGCTCGGCGTGCAGACGCCAATCAAGAGCGTGCACTTCCATGACCGCGACGGCGAAGGCCTGCTGGTGCTCAGCCGGGTCGACGGCCAGGCCACCGACGCCGAGAGCGAACAGGAGGTCGACAAGGTGGTACTCAAGGCCATCCTCTATGGGCGCCAGGCCGACAGCGAGCCGTTCAAGCCGCGCTGGCAGATCGACCAGGAGACCACCTGCCCGGGGCTGGACCTGGACGTCGACTTCTATGCCGACGTCAGCGATGTCAGCGACCTGAACAAGGACGGCATCGCCGAGGTCACCGTGGCCAGCCATGCTTTCTGCGGCGGCGGCATCGACCCCCACGACATCGCCATCGAACTGCGCGAGGGCCAGGCGATCTACAGCATCACTGGCCAATCGTTGATTACGCCGGCCGGCGAAGAGCCGCTCGGCGGTGAGCGCGACGACAGCGCCTCGCTCAAAAATGCACCGCAGGTGCTGCGCGAGCACATGGACGCGGTGTGGCAGCAGGTCTACAAGCGCCCGTGGAGCGAGACCAGCCCCTCGGCGGATGACGAGGCGGACGACGAAGACGCCGAGTAGCTGCGGGCTATACTCACCTGCGGCGGCGTGACGTACCGCACATAACCCCCTCGGGCGCTCAAGGCGGCTGATCGCCAGCCGATACAAGGGCCACAGGAGAAAACCTATGCTGCCGCCGATCATCCCGCTCAGTGCCCCCCCCGTGACCTCGCAACACGACCCGGTCAAGCCGACCCCGGATATTCCCCCGGTGGTTCCGGCACAGCCGACCTCCAGCGATGGCACCATCGACCTCAAGCACCAGCGCGACCCCGAAGAGCAGGCCATGCTGCTGCGCGAACAGCAGCGCCGCCAGCAGCAGAAGCGCCGGCGGCAGGAGCAGGAAGAACTGTACAGCGCCATGCCGGGCGACGAACTCAACGCCGACAACACCGTGCCGGTGGCACCGCTGGGCGAGCGCCAGCGCCAAGGGTTGCTGGTCGATATCGAAGTCTGACGCGGGGCTGTTCAGCGCCGGCGTCTGCCTGCATCATGGGCGCATCCGCTGTCCGTCGAGCCCAACCATGAGCCAAGACAACCTGATCGATTTCGGCGCCGAGCGCGCCAAGCGCATCCACGACCTCAACGACAAGCGCCTGGACGAGATGCGCCAAGCGTTCGAGCAGGCCATGCCGCTTGCTGCGTCGAAGAAGAAAAAGCCCAAGGGCAAGCCCAAGAAGCGCTGAAAACTGATGCAGGTCAACCCTGCACCCCCTCCCAAGCCCGGTCCTGGGCAGCCATTGACCCTGGTCAATTTTCCCTCCCGCCTGATTCGTTACCTTGTGCACATCGGACAACGGCAACGAATCGGGAGGCCGACATGTTCTTCGACAACGTGGTTATCGCCGGGGTGGTAACGGTCGGGTTGATGTTGGTGTTCTTTGCCGGTCTGGGACTTTTCATCTGGAAGGATTCGCACAAGCGCAAATCGCGCTGATTCTTCCGGGTTCATGGGCACGCAAGGCATTTAGGGCGACTTCGGTCGCCCATTTTTTTGCCTGGGGTTTTTGTGATGGCCATTGTGGCCCTGTCGCGGGGCAAGCCCGCCCCCACAGGTACCCCTGTGCATTCCCAGTCGACGCTGTACCTGAGCGGGCTTGTCCCGCGATAGGGCCGCAACGGCCACCGTTGTCTATCTTCTATGCATCACCCCGCCTCAAGGTCCGTTTCGTGCCCATTACCTTCCAGGCCCTGTTTGCACCCAGCACCCTCGCCGTGAAATTCGCCCTCAAGACCCTCCTGGGCGGCGGACTGGCGTTGTGGCTGGCCCTGCGCTGGGGCCTGGAACAACCCGCCTGGGCGCTGATGACTGCGTTCATCGTCGCCCAGCCGCTCTCCGGCATGGTGGTGCAGAAGGGCCTGGCGCGGCTCGCAGGTACCCTGGTCGGCACCTTCATGTCGGTGCTGTTCATTGGCCTGTTCGCCCAGACCCCCTGGTTGTTCCTGCTCACCCTGGCCCTGTGGCTGGCCCTGTGCACCGCCGCCTCCACCCAACTGCGCAGCGCCTGGGCCTATGCCTTCGTACTCGCCGGCTATACCGCCGCGATCATCGCTCTACCCGCCGTCGACCACCCTTTGCAGGTGTTCGACCAGGCCGTGGCGCGTTGCACCGAGATCAGCCTGGGTATCGTCTGTGCCACCGCCAGCAGCGCGCTGCTCTGGCCGCTGCGTGTCGAACAACAGCTTGGCGGCCAGGCGCGCCAGGCCTGGAGCAATGGCCTGCAAGCGGCCAGCGCCATGCTCGGTGGCGAGGATGGCGCGCGTGAAGGGTTGCTGGACATCCTCGGGCGCATCGTTGCCATCGACGCCCAGCGCGAACACGCCTGGTTCGAAGGCCACCGTGGGCGTCAGCGCGCCCGAGCGATCCGCGGGCTGAGCCAGAAGCTCATGGTGCTGCTGCGCATTTCCCGCTCGGTGCGCCGTCAGTGGCGCCAGCTCGACGACGCCGAGGCGCGCCATCTGGCGCCTTGGCTGGACGAGGTGCGCGCCCAACTGGCTGCGGTCGACCCGCCGGGTCAGTTGCTGCTGCGCCAGCGCATCTGGGATGCCGCCCACGACGAACGTATCAGCCCCGCCGAGCACTATTGCCTGGCGCGCCTGGCCCTGCTGCTGGACGTCGCCATGGCTGCCACCCAGGCCCTGCACGACGTCGAGGCGGGCAGGGCGCCGAAGGACGTGCCGCAAGGCCTTGCTGCCCACCGCGACCTGCCGCTGGCGCTGTTGTTCGGCTCGCGCAGTGCCCTGGCGTTCCTGGTGATGAGCAGCTTCTGGCTGGCCACCGCCTGGCCCTCGGCGCCAGGCGGCCTGGTGTTGACTTGCGTGGTCTGCAGCCTGTTCGCCAGCCGCGAGAATGGCGCGCAGATCGGCTTGAGCTTCCTGCGCGGGATTTTCCTGGCGATTCCGGTGGCGTTTCTCGTCGGGCAGATCCTCCTGCCGCAATGGAGCAGCTTCGCCATGCTTTGCCTGGGCATGGGCGTGCCGCTGTTCTTCGGCGCCCTGGGCATGGCCCACCCTCGCACCGGGCCGACTGCCACCTCGTACTGCCTGCATTTGATCGTGCTGGTTGCGCCGCTCAACGCCATGCACTTCGACGTCGCGGTCATGCTCAACAGCGCCCTGGCTATGCTGATCGGCGTCGGTGCTGCGGTGCTGGCCTTCCGCTTGGTGGTGCTGCGCCGCCCAGCCTGGCTCGGTCGGCGCCTGCGTGCCGCGACCCAGGGCGACCTGGTGCGCCTGACCCGCCGCGACCTGCGCGGCGCCGACAGCTGGTTCGGCGGGCGCATGGCTGACCGCCTGATGCAACTGGCGCGGCACGCCAGTGAACTGCCGGAGGCCGAGCGCAAGCGTTGGGACGACGGCCTGCACGGACTGGACATCGGCGACGAACTGGTGCACCTGCGCATGTGCCTGGCGGTGGCCCAGCTGCCGATGGCCGGGGCCGAGCGTCGGTACCTGCAGCAACTGGAGGCGGTGCTGGCCAGCGGCCCGGCGCCCGGTCGCGGGCAGCGTCTGGATGCCGCCAGCGCGCAGTTCATCGAAGCCTTGCGCCAGCAACCGGCCAGCGACCCGCTGCGCCTGGCCATCGGTGCGGTACTGCAATTGCAGAAAAGCTGGGGCAAGTGGTGCCGCTGGCAGGAGGAAACCCATGGGGTTGCGTGAATGGGCGCTGGGCGGGGTGCTGCTCAGCCCGTTCCTGGTCTATGTGCTGATGGCCCTGGCCCTCACCGGCGTGCTGCGCTTGTTGGTGCAGGCCACGCCTCTGGGGCGCTGGATCTGGCACGAGGCATTGTTCGATGCCGCGTTGTTCGTCTGTGTGCTGTCGTTGGTGGTGCATCTACTCGGACCTTTATAAGGAGTCAGTCCATGCGTACAGCCGTGCGTACCTTGGTCACCTTGTGCGTGGTGGCGATCGCCGTGTTCGCCGGTTATCACCTATGGCAGTACTACATGCTCACCCCCTGGACCCGCGACGCCCGAGTGCGTGCCGACGTGGTGGTGATCGCCCCGGACGTGTCCGGCTGGGTGCGCGAACTGAAGGTGCGCGACAACCAATTGGTCAAAGCCGGTGACGTGCTGATGAGCATCGACCGCGAGCGTTTCCAGGCCGCCTACGACCAGGCCGGCGCCGTCGCCGAGACCCGAGCGCAGCAGCTGCGCCTGCGTGAGCGCGAGGCGGCGCGGCGCACCGCGTTGGGCCCCGAGGCGATCAGCGCCGAGTTGCGCGAGAACGCCCAGATCAACGCGGCCATCGCCCGTGGCGAGCTGCACGAGGCCGAGGCGCAGTTGCAGGTGGCGAAGATCAACCTGGCGCGCAGCGAGCTGCGCGCCCCGCGTGGCGGGCACATCACCAACCTGCGCCTGGCCCAGGGCAACTATGTGAACACCGGGCAGGCGGTGATGGCGCTGGTGGACGATGCCACCTTTTATATCCAGGCGTACTTCGAGGAGACCAAGCTGCCGCGCATTCGCGTCGGCGACCCGGTGAAGGTGTGGCTGATGGGGGCGGGGGAGTCCATCCAGGGGCAGGTGGAGAGCATCAGCCGGGGCATCACCGATCGCAACAGCACGCCTGACAGCCAGTTGCTGCCGGAGGTGGAGCCGACCTTCAACTGGGTGCGGTTGGCGCAGCGTATTCCGGTGCGCATCCGTCTGGAGACGATTCCCGAGGGGATGACCCTGAGTGCGGGGATGACGGCGAGCGTGCAGGTGCACGAGGGGCAGGGTGGGCGGTGAGCGTTCGGGCCGCCTCGCGGGGCAAGCCCGCTGCCATAGGTACTGCGCAGCCCTGGGGGAGAGTGAACTACCTGTGGCGGGCTGGTCCGGCGATGGGGGCGCAGCGCGCCCCCGCGACATCACGGTTGCTGAGCGGTAGCCGCCAGCACGATCTCACGAATGCACACGTGCTGCGGTTGCTGGTACGCCCAGACGATTGCCCCGGCCACATCCTCCGCCGCCAGCACCACGCCACCCATGTCGTTGGCTTTCCACGACTCGTAGTCACGCTTGATGCCTTCATCGGTGGTGTGCCCGAGCAGTTCGGTCTCCACCGCCCCTGGGGCGATGGTCACCACACGCACGTTATGCGGCGACAGCTCCTCGCGCAGGTTTTCCGACAAACCATGCACCGCGAACTTGGTGCCGACATACGCCACATGGTTGGGGAAGGTCTTGCGCCCGGCCACGGAGCTGACGTTGATCAGCGTGCCCGCACGTCGTGCGACCATGCCGCCGGCCAAGGCATGCACGCCGTTGAGCAGGCCCTTGATGTTGATGTCGATCATCCGGTCCCACTGCTCGGGGTCCTGCTCGCTCACCTGGCCCAGCAACATCACGCCAGCATTGTTCACCAGCGCGTCGGCCGGGCCGTAAAGCGCTTCGGCCTCGGCCACGGCGGCGACCAGTGCGGCACGCTCACGGATGTCCACCGCGCGACACAGGCAGTTGGGCAGTGCCAGCGCTTCCAGGCGCTCCAGGCGCCGGGCGATCAGCAGGAGGGGGTGGCCGGCTGCGGCGAACTGGCGGGCGGTGGCTGCGCCGATACCGGAGCTGGCACCGGTAATGATGATCAGGGGTTTGTTCATGGCTGCCTCCCAGGCATAATCGTTTTCGATGGCCTGAATTCTAGACAGGGTTCGGTACCTTGAAAAACGGCTTATTCCTCTGGCTGGCATCGGTTTTTTCTATGGATATTCGTCACCTTAAAGCGTTCATCGCGGTCTTCGAAGAGCGCAACATCACCTGCGCCGCGCAGCGTCTGTGCGTGGCCCAGCCAACCTTGTCGGTGACTATCCGGCAACTGGAGGAAGACCTCGGTGTGAGCCTGTTCCTGCGTCAGGCCCGTGGCGTCGATGTGTCCGAACACGCGCGGGCGCTTTACCCGCAGGCGTGCCGCATGGTCGCCGAGGCCGAGGCCCTGCGCCTGCGCTTTCGCCAGGAACAGGCGCGGGTACCGTTGGCGCTGGGTGTCGAGGCGGATATCGCGCCGGCCCAGGTCGAGGCCTGCGTGCGCCTGGCCAGCCAAGCGGTGCCAGGTTTGCAACTGAACCTGCTGGACGGCTGCGACGGCGATGCGCGCCTGGCCGATGAGGCCCAGCGTTGCGAGGACGAACTGTTCCTGCCGCTGTGGGAGGAAGCTTTCGTCCTTGCCATGGCCACCGGCAGCCAGGCCGACGGGCGCTGGGTCACCTGCCCGCAACACCTGTCGCACCAACGGTTGATGGGGCTGTATGGCGAGGGTGAACAGGTCGCCCAGGCCGGCTCGTTGCAACTGGCGTTGGCGCTGGTCGCCGCCGGGGTGGGTGCCGCCTGGCTGCCGCAGTCGCTGGTCGAGCGCCATCCTGGCATCTACTGGCAGCCGGGCTCCGGCCCTGCGCTCAGGCGCCGGGTCGGCCTGTGCTTCCCAGCCCAGGCCTTGGCGATACCGGCGCTGGCCAGCCTGCAGCAGGCGCTCGCCAACTAGAGGAACATTCCCCCGGAAAACTCGATGCGTTGCCCGGTGATCCAGCCGTTGCCCTCTTCGAGCAGCAGGGCGATGGCCGCACCGATGTCGTCGGGCAGGCCGACTCGGCCCAGCGCTGTGTTGCTGGCGACGAAGTCGTTCACCTGGCGGTTGTCACGCACCGTGCCGCCACCGAAGTCGGTCTCGATGGCGCCGGGCGCCAGGATGTTCACGCGGATGCCGCGCGCGCCCAGTTCCTTGGCCTGGTAGCGGGTCAGGACCTCCATCGCGCCCTTCATCGCCGCATAGGCGGCGTAGCCGGGCAGTGCAAAGCGCGCCAGGCCCGTGGAAACATTGACGATGCGGCCGCCGTCCACCAGGCGTGGCAGCAGGCGCTGGGTCAGGAAGAACGGGCCCTTGAACTGGATATTGAGCAACTGGTCGAACTGCGCTTCGGTGGTTTCGCTGAAGGCCGCGTGCAGGCCGATGCCGGCGTTGTTCACCAGGAAGTCGAAATCCTCGCGGCCGAAGTGCCGTTCCAGGGTCTGGCCCAGGCGCTCGGCGAAGTCGGCGAAGCGGCTGCTATCGCCGACGTCCAACCGCAGCATGGCGGCGCGCACACCGGCCTGCTCCAGGCTGGCGGCCACCGCTTGGGCCTCGTCGGCCTTGCTGTGGTAGGTGCCGATGACGTCGATACCGCGCGCGGCCAGGTGTTCGGCGGCATTGCGGCCCAGGCCGCGGCTGGCGCCAGTGATCAGGGCGATCTTGCGGGTCATGTCGATTACCTCGTGGGTGGAAAAGTGGCTACAGGTTATTGGTCGGCAATTTGCTGTTAAATCCGCTGAATCTGGAAATACTGTTCGATATAAACGAACTGTATGGAGCCCTCGATGAACAAGCTGGAGTTGCTGCGCACCTTCGTGCGAGTCACCGAGCTTTCGAGTTTCACCTTGGCCAGCGAAAGCCTGGGGCTGCCGCGTTCGACGGTCTCGGAGCAGGTGCGCGCCCTCGAGACGCTGCTCGGCGCCCGCCTGTTGGAACGCACCACGCGGCGGGTGCAGGCGACCCAGGACGGCCTGTTGCTGTACGAGCGCAGCAAGGACCTGCTGTCAGGCATGGACGAGATCGAGGGCCTGTTCCGCGCCGACGCCAGCGCGCTCAGCGGGCGCCTGCGCATCGACCTGCCGACGATGATGGCGCGCAAGGTGGTTATCCCGGCCTTGCCTGGTTTTCTCGATCGCCACCCGAACCTGGAGCTGGAGATCAGTTGCACCGACCGTCAGGTGGACCTGTTGCGCGAAGGCTTCGACTGCGTGGTGCGGGTCGGCGAGCTGCGCGACCTGGATGTGGTGGCGCGGCCCTTGGGGCGGTTGGCCATGCGTAACTGCGCCAGCCCCGCCTACCTGGCGCGTCAGGGCGTACCGCAGAGCCTTGAAGACCTGGCGCAACATCGGTTGATCCACTATGTGTCGCGGCTCGGCGCGCGCAGCCCGGGGTTCGAATACGAGTGCGACGGCGAGCTGTGTTTCCAGGCCATGGGCGGAGTGATCACGGTGAACAACGCCGAGGCCTATTCCGCCGCCTGATTGGCGGGCCTGGGGCTGATCCAGGCGCCCGCGACCGGGGTCGAGGAGCACCTGCGGCGGGGCGAACTGGTGGCCGTGCTCGATGCCTGGCCTGCGCGGGCGATGCCGGTGTCTCTGCTGTATGCCCGGCAACGCCATGTGCCGCATCGTGTACAGGCCTTCATGAGTTGGTTGCAGGCGTTGCTGGTGGCATGAAACCTTGGCGATCAGGGGCTCGGTTGCGCTAGGCTGCACCTTGCGCGTTGCCCGCCAGAGGCAACCGTTCCCGCCCGGCGTGCGTTCCTTCCGAATTTTTTGCGAGGTAACGTCATGGCCATCACTTCCCAGGACATCTGCGGCGCCGCCGACCAGCTCAAGGGCTTCGTCGGTTTTCATGGCAAGCGCGGCAGCCATATCGTGCGTTTTTCCGAGGACTCGTTCGGCATGGACGTGGCCGACGACAGCATCGTGCCGTGCAGCGAATTCGTCTGGCGGCCTGAGGCCGGGCGGCGCATGGCGCTGTGCCGGGAGCGGTTGGCGCTGCTGCTGGCACAGCATGTGGACGAGCGCCTGAACATCGGCGAGCCGTTGCGTTTGTACCTGCGGCGCACCGATTTGCCGGAGATCGTGGCTGAGCGGAATCGCTGTTGAAGCCATCGCGGGGCAAGCCCGCTCAGGTTCCCTGCTGATTTCGACAGCGGCGCGGTACCTGTGTGGGGCTTGTCCCGCGATAGGGCTGGCGCGGGCACCACCTGCTCACGAAACCCCAGGCCGCACCTGCTGCTCGGCCAACAGTGCCTCGAACTCCTCCCGGCCCACCGGCCGGCTCAGGTAGTACCCCTGCACCTCATGGCAGCGCTCCTTGCCCAGCGCCATGAGCTGCTGCTCGGTCTCGACCCCTTCTGCCGTCACCGTCAGGCCCATGGCCTTGCCCAGGTTGATGATCGCCTGCACCACCGCACGGTCGTTACCGCTCTGGCTGCTGAGCCCGGCGATGAAGCGCTTGTCGATCTTGATGCTGTCGAACGGATAAGTGCGCAGGTAGCCCAGCGACGAGTAGCCGGTGCCGAAGTCGTCCATGTTCAGCCGCACGCCGAGTTCCTTTAGCGCGAGCATGGTGCCCAGGGCGCCCTCGATGTCGTTGAGCATCACGTTCTCGGTGATCTCCAGCTCCAGGCGCTGGGCCGGGAAGCCGGTCTCCAGGAGGATCTCGCGCACGTCGGCGACCACATCGCTGCGTGAGAACTGCGCGGGTGACAGGTTCACCGACACCAGCAGCCCGTCAGGCCAGTCGCGGGCCGTGCGGCAGGCCTCGCGCAGCACCCAGCGGCCAAGGACGACGATCAGCTCGCTCTGTTCGGCCAGGGGGATGAAGGTGTCCGGGGCGAGCATGCCTTCCTCAGGGTGCTGCCAGCGCAGCAGCGCCTCGACCGAGACGATGGACAGGTCCTCCAGGCGATAGCGTGGTTGGTAATGCAGCACGAACTCTTCCTGCTTGAGCGCCCGACGCAGGTCGTTCTCAAGCTGGCGACGGTACTGGATCTGCTGGTTCATCTCCGGCGAGAAGTAACGCCAGGTGTTCTTGCCATCGTGCTTGGCCTGGTACAGGGCGATGTCGGCGCAGCGGATCAGCTCGCCGGCGTCGAAGCCCTGGGCGCGCGCCTGGGCCACACCGATGCTGGCGCCGATGTGCATTGGCTGGTCATCGAACAGGATAGGCTGTTGCAACAGGGTGATCAGGCGCGCGCAGAAGCGGTCGATCTCGCTGCGGTTGTCCATCCCGCCCAGTACCAGGACGAACTCGTCACCCCCCAGGCGCGCCACCAGATCGCCGTCGCGGGTGGTGTCGCGCAGGCGCGTGGCGACCTCTTGCAGCACCGCGTCGCCCGCTGCGTGGCCAAGCGAGTCGTTGATCGGCTTGAAGTTGTCCAGGTCCAGCAATAGCAGGCTCAGCGGCGGCGAATCGCTGCCGCGCAGCAGGGCCTGCTCAAGGTGGCGCGACAGTTTGTTGCGATTGGCCAGGCCGGTGAGCGCGTCGTGCATCGACAGGTGCTGGATGCGTGCGTGGGCGGCGACCTCGTCGGTGATGTCGCTGGCGGTGCCGCGAAAGCCGGCAAGCGTGTGGTCATAGAGGATTGCCCGCGCCGAGAGGCGACAGAAGCGGTTTTGCCCCTTGGGGTCGCGGTAGCTGCAACGCAGGTTGGCCAGTTGTTGCGGGTCGCTGTCGGTCTGGCTGTCGAGCCAGGGTGTCAGGGGCGTGGTATCGCAGGCCAGCAGTTGGTTGATCGGTTGGCCCAGCCAGTCTTCGACGCGGTAGCCGGTGACGCTGGCGAAGCGCTGCGAGAGGTAGGTGAGACGGTGGTGGCGATCGGTTTCCCAGATCCAGTCGGAGGCGGCTTCGGCCACCGCGCGGAAGCGCTGTTCGCTGGCTTCCAGTGCGCGATTGCTCTGTTGCAGGTGTTGCAGGGTAACGTCCACGGCGTTCGAACTGCGCAGGGCGTGGCGAAACAGGTAGAGCATCACCACGCCCAGCACCAGCAGCACGCCGAGCAAGGGCGGCAGCACCGCCCACAGCAGCTGGCGCCCCGGCTGTGGGCTGGACCAGGCCAGGCGGTAGCCGGTATCGCCTAGTGCGATGCGTGGCTGGCCGCGGGCGTCGACCTCGTTCCTCTCGAGGTGCATGTTTTCCAGCCCGGCGCCTTCGCCGAGGCGGGCGAGCTTTTCCTCGGTCAGTTGGTCGACGAACAGCATCACGGGGGTCTTGCCGACGTCGATGTCGAGTACCTCGCTGTCCGGGCGCACGGCCGCGGCGCTGAGCACCGCGGGCCAGCCGTTCAGGCGTACGAAATGCGTCACTTGTTCGCGGGCCGCGGCCACCTGGCGGGCTTGGGCGATGATCGGTGCCAATGGCGTGTCGATGAACGCTGTGGCCGGGGCGTCGCTGGGCTTGCCCTTGAACAGGGCATACGTGGTGCGCTGGTCGCTGACCACGAACACGCCTTCGTAGCCACTGGCGCTGTACAGCGACTCGCCGACGTTCTTTTCTTCGTATGCCCACTGCCAGTCGACCTCGCTGGCAAGGTGCTGGTAGGCGGCATCCCACACGGCGTAGCTGGAAAGGAACTGGCGCGAGGCCAGTAGGCGTTGCTCCAGGGCCTGGGTGGCGTGGAACTGGCTACGGCTCTGTTCCTGCTGGTCCAGGGTGGCGGCGATGTTGAACAGGGCGCCGAGGGCGATCAGGCAGGCGATGCCGAACAGGGCGCAAAAGCCTCCGATCAGGCGGCGGACCTGCAGGCGAGGGGTAGGACTGGCGGGCATGTCCATGCTCGAACGACTCCTTCATGACTGCTCGCCTTCCGCCGGGCAGCCTGGAGGAAGGTTCAGTCAGGATAGGCCAGCTTGAGCGTGGCGGCCTCGCTGCGGGAGAAATTGACCTGGTTGCGGCCCTGGTGCTTGGCGGCGTATAGCGCCTTGTCGGCGTCTTCCAGCCATTGCTCGGGGGTGGCCATGCCGGGGGCGAAAGCCGAGAGACCGATGCTCAGGCTGATGCGCAGCGCTGGCAATTGCGGATTGCGGTAGGCGCCGACCTGTTCACGCAAGCGTTCCATGGCTTGGCAGGCCTGGGCCAGCTGGGTGCCGGGAAGAATCAGGCAGAACTCGTCGCCGCCGTAGCGTCCGGCCAGGTCGTCTTCGCGCAGGTTGCGTTTGAGCTCCGCGCTCAGTTGCCGCAGCACGCAGTCGCCGACCACGTGACCGAAAGTGTCGTTGATGCTCTTGAAGTGGTCGATGTCGATTAGTGCG
Source organism: Pseudomonas entomophila (assembly GCF_029193575.1). GTDB lineage: Bacteria > Pseudomonadota > Gammaproteobacteria > Pseudomonadales > Pseudomonadaceae > Aquipseudomonas > Aquipseudomonas entomophila_G. The sequence goes on from NZ_JARGCS010000022.1 coordinate 220,309, forward strand.
ATCACTGCTGGGGCCTGCTGCTGACGGCAGATCTGGAAGCGCAGCAGCAGCAGGTCTTTCCACGAGCCGTGGTTGAGCAGGCCGGTGAGACTGTCGGTGCGACTCAAGGCGCTCAGGCGACGCTTGTGGTCGGCGAGCTTGATCGCCAGTTGGTAGCAGACCCAGCCCAGCGCCAACGGGTAGAGGGTCAGCATCGGCAGACAGGCATACACTTGCAGGGTGCTGGCCTGCAATTGCAGGCCTGGGCCGAGCAATGCAGTGGCCAACAGCATCCCGCCCAACTGCGCCAGCAAGCCGCGCAGGACCAGGCGCTTGCCGCCGGCGGCGACGTTGTTCATGGTCATCATCGACAGGATGGTGACGCTGGGGAGCGGGTTGAAGTGGATCGCCGCGGCCCAGAAGCCGCCGCTCAGCGAGTCGAGCAGCAGGTTGCGCTGCTCGGCCTGGTAAGGCGTCGGCGAGCGTAGCGCCCAGTGATAGGCCAGGTGCGGCCACGCCAGGCCGTTGAGCAGCATCAGTCCCCAGACCCAGGTCGGCGGGTGCAGCGGGGCGATCGCCGCCATCACGCTGAGCAGGCCGATGCCCATGCCGAGGGTGCGTGGCAGGTAGATGCGCCTGACGAATGAGCGGCCCTTGCCGCTTTGGTTGTCGATCATGGTTCTGGTTCTTTATCTTCAGGCGCCGTTTATCGCATAAGTTGCGTGAATATTGTTGAACAATGATTCATGGCGGAAAAATGACCTTACAAGCCAATTCACGGTTGATGCGATCACTGTGGGGTAACATGAAGGCTTTCCTCTTGCTCGGAGTGTTCCTGCTCATGGTTGCCATGGCTTCACCCGCCGCAGAGCCGGCGCCGCATCGGGATGGACGCTTTCACAACCAGGCCACGTTGCCTCGGGACGGGGTGCTGAAGAAGCTGCGCATTGGCCTGAAGTACCTGTTCCTGCGCAAGCCCCCCGAGACCCGTCCTGCCACGCCGCCGAGCGTGCAGGCGATGACCCGCCAGCAGGTGCTGGATGCCCCGGACCACAGCCTCTGGCGCCTGGGGCATTCCACGGTATTGCTGAAGTTGCGCGGGCGTTTCTTCATCACCGACCCGGTATTCGCCGAGCGCGCCTCGCCGGTGCAATGGGCCGGGCCTCAACGCTTCCACGCGCCACCGCTGGCGCTCAGCGAACTGCCGCCGTTGGCCGCGGTGATCCTCTCCCACGACCACTTCGATCACTTGGACGAACAGTCGGTGCGCAGCCTGGCGCCCAGTACCGACTATTTCCTCGCGCCGGTGGGTGTGGGAGACCGCCTGGTCGCCTGGGGGATACCGGCCGACAAGGTGCGCCAACTGGACTGGTGGCAGGAAACCGAAGTGGACGGCGTGCGTTTCGTCGCGACCCCGGCGCAACACTTCTCCGGGCGCGGTTTGTTCGACAGCAACAGTACCCTGTGGGCTTCGTGGGTGGTGATGGATGACGACCTGCGCCTGTTCTTCAGTGGCGACACCGGCTATTTCGACGGATTCAGGCAGATCGGCGAGCGCTTCGGGCCGTTCGATCTGACACTGATGGAGACCGGCGCCTATAACGTGGCCTGGCCCAACGTGCACATGCAGCCCGAGCAGAGCCTGCAGGCGCATTTGGATTTGCGTGGGCGCTGGATGCTGCCGATCCACAACGGCACCTTCGACTTGTCGATCCATGGCTGGCAGGAACCGTTCGAACGCATCGTGGCCCTGGCCGCGGCGGCGCAGGTGTCGCTGAGCACGCCGCAGATGGGCGAGCGGGTCAGCCTCGATTCGCCTCATGCCGGGCAGAACTGGTGGCAACCCCGACCGCTACGAAAGCGTAGCAAGGCTGCGGAGCAGGCGGTGGTGGCGCGCTGAAGGTCAGTCGGCAGGTTTGCGCGGTGGTGGGGTGTCCTTGAACAGCTTCGACGGCGGCTTGCCGCTGTCGCTGCGTACTTGGGCGTGGCTGATCAGCGCAAAGATGAAACTGCCGCCGACGATGTTGCCGGCCAAGGTCGGCAAGGCGAACGCCAGCCAGAAGGCCCGCCAGGTTTCATCGCCGGCCCACACCAGGTACGAGACTTCCACCGAACCGACCACTATATGGGTGAAATCCCCCAGCGCCATCAGGTAGGTGATCATCAGGATGATCCAGATTTTGGCGTGTTCCATCGAGGGGATCATCCAGACCATGGTGGCGATCATCCAGCCCGAGACGATGCCCTTGGCGAACATCTGGCTGATGTCGTTCTGCATCACCTTGCGGCCCACATCGAGGAACGCCACGTCGGTCTTGCTGTCGAAAATCGGCAGTTCCAACATCACCCAGGCCACTAGCAAGGTCCCCGCCAGGTTGCCGAGCAGCACCACGCTCCACAAGCGCAGCAGCCGGCCAAGGTTGGCCAGGGTAGGGGTGGTCATCAGTGGAAGTACCGCGGTGAGGGTGTTCTCGGTGAACAATTGCTGGCGCGCGAGAATCACCGCGAGGAAGCCTGCACTGTAGCCGAGGCTGGCGATCACCTGGCTGCTGCCACCTTCGGGGAGGCGTGCATAGAGCAGCCCCATGGCCATCAACGACAGGCCCATGGTCAGTCCAGCGGCCAGTGCCGACCACCACAGGGCGGCGAGGGTGCGCTCCAGCTCCTGGTCGCCCTGGGCGCGGATGATCTCGTGCAGTACTGCGGCTCGGGGCGGTTGGTTGTGGCTGACTTCCTGTTCTTCGTCTGCCGAGAGGCCGGGGGTCTTGTCGCTTTGCGTTTCGCTCATGACGGCTCCACTCCGCGGGGTGTTTCTCTACAGATCAATGGCGCTTCGAATAGTTGCTGGGTCGATGCATCGGGTCATCTCAAATTTTTTTGGGGCAAAGTGTTGACTCCAATTTCAAACCACGTATTATTCGCCTCCTCGCAGCGATGCACGCAGCGAGGCAGGCGGTAAGTGTTTGAAGTTGAAAGCTTTTGAAAGAAAGCGAAATCGAAAAAACTTCAAAACAACGCTTGACACGAAGTAAGGCTGCTGTAGAATGCGCGGCCTCGGTTGAGGCGAAACGCTCTTAGCCAAACGCTCTTTAACAAATTGAATCAAGCAATTCGTGTGGGTGCTTGTGAGTATGGACTGATCGTCGCCAAGATTATCGGCATCACAAGTGGCCATGCGAGAAATCACATAGTCATTTGAGATTGCTGAGCCAAGTTTAGGGTTTCTTAAAAACCCAAGCAGTATTGAACTGAAGAGTTTGATCATGGCTCAGATTGAACGCTGGCGGCAGGCCTAACACATGCAAGTCGAGCGGATGACGGGAGCTTGCTCCTGGATTCAGCGGCGGACGGGTGAGTAATGCCTAGGAATCTGCCTGGTAGTGGGGGACAACGTTTCGAAAGGAACGCTAATACCGCATACGTCCTACGGGAGAAAGCAGGGGACCTTCGGGCCTTGCGCTATCAGATGAGCCTAGGTCGGATTAGCTAGTTGGTGAGGTAATGGCTCACCAAGGCGACGATCCGTAACTGGTCTGAGAGGATGATCAGTCACACTGGAACTGAGACACGGTCCAGACTCCTACGGGAGGCAGCAGTGGGGAATATTGGACAATGGGCGAAAGCCTGATCCAGCCATGCCGCGTGTGTGAAGAAGGTCTTCGGATTGTAAAGCACTTTAAGTTGGGAGGAAGGGTTGTACGTTAATACCGTGCAATTTTGACGTTACCGACAGAATAAGCACCGGCTAACTCTGTGCCAGCAGCCGCGGTAATACAGAGGGTGCAAGCGTTAATCGGAATTACTGGGCGTAAAGCGCGCGTAGGTGGTTCGTTAAGTTGGATGTGAAAGCCCCGGGCTCAACCTGGGAACTGCATCCAAAACTGGCGAGCTAGAGTATGGTAGAGGGTGGTGGAATTTCCTGTGTAGCGGTGAAATGCGTAGATATAGGAAGGAACACCAGTGGCGAAGGCGACCACCTGGACTGATACTGACACTGAGGTGCGAAAGCGTGGGGAGCAAACAGGATTAGATACCCTGGTAGTCCACGCCGTAAACGATGTCAACTAGCCGTTGGAATCCTTGAGATTTTAGTGGCGCAGCTAACGCATTAAGTTGACCGCCTGGGGAGTACGGCCGCAAGGTTAAAACTCAAATGAATTGACGGGGGCCCGCACAAGCGGTGGAGCATGTGGTTTAATTCGAAGCAACGCGAAGAACCTTACCAGGCCTTGACATGCAGAGAACTTTCCAGAGATGGATTGGTGCCTTCGGGAACTCTGACACAGGTGCTGCATGGCTGTCGTCAGCTCGTGTCGTGAGATGTTGGGTTAAGTCCCGTAACGAGCGCAACCCTTGTCCTTAGTTACCAGCACGTAATGGTGGGCACTCTAAGGAGACTGCCGGTGACAAACCGGAGGAAGGTGGGGATGACGTCAAGTCATCATGGCCCTTACGGCCTGGGCTACACACGTGCTACAATGGTCGGTACAGAGGGTTGCCAAGCCGCGAGGTGGAGCTAATCTCACAAAACCGATCGTAGTCCGGATCGCAGTCTGCAACTCGACTGCGTGAAGTCGGAATCGCTAGTAATCGCGAATCAGAATGTCGCGGTGAATACGTTCCCGGGCCTTGTACACACCGCCCGTCACACCATGGGAGTGGGTTGCACCAGAAGTAGCTAGTCTAACCTTCGGGGGGACGGTTACCACGGTGTGATTCATGACTGGGGTGAAGTCGTAACAAGGTAGCCGTAGGGGAACCTGCGGCTGGATCACCTCCTTAATCGAAGACATCAGCCTGCTGATGAGCTCCCACACGAATTGCTTGATTCATTGTCGAAGACGATCAAGACCCTATATAGGTCTGTAGCTCAGTTGGTTAGAGCGCACCCCTGATAAGGGTGAGGTCGGCAGTTCAAATCTGCCCAGACCTACCAATATGCGGGGCCATAGCTCAGCTGGGAGAGCGCCTGCCTTGCACGCAGGAGGTCAGCGGTTCGATCCCGCTTGGCTCCACCACTTTCTGCGGTACCTTGATCAGAACCTAGAAATGAGCATTCGCTGTTGAATGTTGATTTCTGGCTTTTGTCAGATCGTTCTTTAAAAATTCGGATATGTGATAGATAGACTGATGGCCAGTTTCACTGCTGGTTAATCAGGCTAAGGTAAAATTTGTGAGTTCTGCGCGAGAGCGCAACATGCGAATTTTCGGCGAATGTCGTCTTCACAGTATAACCAGATTGCTTGGGGTTATATGGTCAAGTGAAGAAGCGCATACGGTGGATGCCTTGGCAGTCAGAGGCGATGAAAGACGTGGTAGCCTGCGATAAGCTTTGGGGAGTCGGCAAACAGACTGTGATCCAGAGATCTCTGAATGGGGGAACCCACCTAGGATAACCTAGGTATCTTGTACTGAATACATAGGTGCAAGAGGCGAACCAGGGGAACTGAAACATCTAAGTACCCTGAGGAAAAGAAATCAACCGAGATTCCCTTAGTAGTGGCGAGCGAACGGGGACCAGCCCTTAAGCTGGTTTGAGATTAGTGGAACGCTCTGGAAAGTGCGGCCATAGTGGGTGATAGCCCCGTACACGAAAATCTCTTGCCAGTGAAATCGAGTAGGACGGAGCACGAGAAACTTTGTCTGAACATGGGGGGACCATCCTCCAAGGCTAAATACTACTGACTGACCGATAGTGAACCAGTACCGTGAGGGAAAGGCGAAAAGAACCCCGGAGAGGGGAGTGAAATAGAACCTGAAACCGTATGCGTACAAGCAGTGGGAGCCTACTTTGTTAGGTGACTGCGTACCTTTTGTATAATGGGTCAGCGACTTATATTCAGTGGCGAGCTTAACCGAATAGGGGAGGCGTAGCGAAAGCGAGTCTTAATAGGGCGTTTAGTCGCTGGGTATAGACCCGAAACCGGGCGATCTATCCATGGGCAGGTTGAAGGTTAGGTAACACTGACTGGAGGACCGAACCGACTACCGTTGAAAAGTTAGCGGATGACCTGTGGATCGGAGTGAAAGGCTAATCAAGCTCGGAGATAGCTGGTTCTCCTCGAAAGCTATTTAGGTAGCGCCTCATGTATCACTGCTGGGGGTAGAGCACTGTTTCGGCTAGGGGGTCATCCCGACTTACCAAACCGATGCAAACTCCGAATACCAGCAAGTGCCGAGCATGGGAGACACACGGCGGGTGCTAACGTCCGTCGTGAAAAGGGAAACAACCCAGACCGTCAGCTAAGGTCCCAAAGTCATGGTTAAGTGGGAAACGATGTGGGAAGGCTTAGACAGCTAGGAGGTTGGCTTAGAAGCAGCCACCCTTTAAAGAAAGCGTAATAGCTCACTAGTCGAGTCGGCCTGCGCGGAAGATGTAACGGGGCTCAAACCATGCACCGAAGCTACGGGTATCACCTTTGGTGATGCGGTAGAGGAGCGTTCTGTAAGCCTGTGAAGGTGAGTTGAGAAGCTTGCTGGAGGTATCAGAAGTGCGAATGCTGACATGAGTAACGACAATGCGAGTGAAAAACTCGCACGCCGAAAGACCAAGGTTTCCTGCGCAACGTTAATCGACGCAGGGTTAGTCGGTCCCTAAGGCGAGGCTGAAAAGCGTAGTCGATGGAAAACAGGTTAATATTCCTGTACTTCCGGTTATTGCGATGGAGGGACGGAGAAGGCTAGGCCAGCTTGGCGTTGGTTGTCCAAGTTTAAGGTGGTAGGCTGAAATCTTAGGCAAATCCGGGATTTCAAGGCCGAGAGCTGATGACGAGTTGCCTTTAGGCGACGAAGTGGTTGATGCCATGCTTCCAAGAAAAGCTCCTAAGCTTCAGATAACCGGGAACCGTACCCCAAACCGACACAGGTGGTCGGGTAGAGAATACCAAGGCGCTTGAGAGAACTCGGGTGAAGGAACTAGGCAAAATGGCACCGTAACTTCGGGAGAAGGTGCGCCGGCGAGGGTGAAGGACTTGCTCCGTAAGCTCATGCCGGTCGAAGATACCAGGCCGCTGCGACTGTTTATTAAAAACACAGCACTCTGCAAACACGAAAGTGGACGTATAGGGTGTGACGCCTGCCCGGTGCCGGAAGGTTAATTGATGGGGTTAGCGCAAGCGAAGCTCTTGATCGAAGCCCCGGTAAACGGCGGCCGTAACTATAACGGTCCTAAGGTAGCGAAATTCCTTGTCGGGTAAGTTCCGACCTGCACGAATGGCGTAACGATGGCGGCGCTGTCTCCACCCGAGACTCAGTGAAATTGAAATCGCTGTGAAGATGCAGTGTATCCGCGGCTAGACGGAAAGACCCCGTGAACCTTTACTATAGCTTTGCACTGGACTTTGAGCTTGCTTGTGTAGGATAGGTGGGAGGCTTTGAAGTGGGGACGCCAGTTCTCATGGAGCCATCCTTGAAATACCACCCTGGCAACCTTGAGGTTCTAACTCAGGTCCGTGATCCGGATCGAGGACAGTGTATGGTGGGTAGTTTGACTGGGGCGGTCTCCTCCCAAAGAGTAACGGAGGAGTACGAAGGTGCGCTCAGACCGGTCGGAAATCGGTCGTAGAGTATAAAGGCAAAAGCGCGCTTGACTGCGAGACAGACACGTCGAGCAGGTACGAAAGTAGGTCTTAGTGATCCGGTGGTTCTGTATGGAAGGGCCATCGCTCAACGGATAAAAGGTACTCCGGGGATAACAGGCTGATACCGCCCAAGAGTTCATATCGACGGCGGTGTTTGGCACCTCGATGTCGGCTCATCACATCCTGGGGCTGAAGCCGGTCCCAAGGGTATGGCTGTTCGCCATTTAAAGTGGTACGCGAGCTGGGTTTAGAACGTCGTGAGACAGTTCGGTCCCTATCTGCCGTGGACGTTTGAGATTTGAGAGGGGCTGCTCCTAGTACGAGAGGACCGGAGTGGACGAACCTCTGGTGTTCCGGTTGTCACGCCAGTGGCATTGCCGGGTAGCTATGTTCGGAAGAGATAACCGCTGAAAGCATCTAAGCGGGAAACTTGCCTCAAGATGAGATCTCACTGGGATCTTGAATCCCCTGAAGGGCCGTCGAAGACTACGACGTTGATAGGTTGGGTGTGTAAGCGCTGTGAGGCGTTGAGCTAACCAATACTAATTGCCCGTGAGGCTTGACCATATAACACCCAAGCAATTTGAGCGTCAGACGCCGAATTGTGGTGGTGAAGACGAAAGA
>NZ_JARGCS010000023.1 GCF_029193575.1 Pseudomonas entomophila
GCTACGACGCCGGCGCCGACGGTACGACCGCCTTCACGGATGGCGAAGCGCAGACCGTCTTCCATTGCGATGGTCTTGATCAGGGTGACAGTCATCTGAATGTTGTCACCTGGCATTACCATCTCAACGCCTTCCGGCAGTTCGCAGTTACCGGTCACGTCAGTGGTACGGAAGTAGAACTGAGGACGGTAGCCTTTGAAGAACGGAGTGTGACGACCGCCTTCTTCTTTCGACAGAACGTAGACTTCTGCGGTGAACTTGGTGTGCGGCTTGACCGAACCTGGCTTGACCAGAACCTGGCCACGCTCAACGTCGTCACGCTTGGTGCCACGCAGCAGGACGCCGCAGTTCTCGCCAGCACGACCTTCGTCCAGCAGCTTGCGGAACATCTCAACGCCGGTGCAGGTGGTGGTGGTGGTGTCACGCAGACCAACGATTTCCAGCGGATCCTGGACCTTGACGATACCGCGCTCGATACGGCCGGTAACAACGGTACCGCGACCCGAGATCGAGAACACGTCTTCGATCGGCATCAGGAACGGCTGGTCGATCGCACGAACTGGCTCAGGGATGTAGGCATCCAGAGTTTCTACCAGCTTCTTGACAGCGGTAGTGCCCATTTCGTTGTCGTCTTTGCCTTCCAGGGCCATACGCGCCGAACCAATGATGATCGGGGTGTCGTCGCCTGGGAAGTCGTAGGTGGACAGCAGGTCGCGAACTTCCATCTCGACCAGTTCCAGCAGCTCAGCGTCGTCTACCAGGTCAGCCTTGTTCAGGAAGACCACGATGTACGGAACGCCTACCTGACGGGACAGCAGGATGTGCTCACGGGTTTGCGGCATCGGACCGTCGGCGGCCGAGCAAACCAGGATCGCGCCGTCCATCTGGGCAGCACCGGTGATCATGTTCTTCACGTAGTCAGCGTGACCTGGGCAGTCGACGTGAGCGTAGTGACGAATGTTCGAGTTGTACTCGACGTGAGCGGTGTTGATGGTGATACCGCGCGCTTTTTCTTCCGGAGCCGAGTCGATCTTGTCGAACTCAACGACTGCCGAACCGAATACTTCGGAGCAGACGCGAGTCAGAGCTGCGGTCAGAGTGGTCTTACCGTGGTCAACGTGGCCGATGGTGCCGACGTTAACGTGGGGAAGGGAACGATCAAATTTTTCTTTAGCCACGACAGTGAACCTCTTGCCTAAAGGGGATTAGCCTTGTTTTTTAACGAGTGCTTCGACGATGTTCGACGGAGCTTCGGCGTATTTGGAGAATTCCATGGAGTAGCTTGCGCGACCCTGAGACATGGAACGAACGTCGGTTGCGTAACCGAACATTTCTCCGAGCGGAACTTCAGCGCGGACGACGCGGCCAGAGACCGACTCATCCATACCCTGTACCAGACCACGACGACGGTTCAGGTCACCCATCACGTCACCCAGGTAGTCTTCCGGGGTTACAACTTCGACCTTCATGATCGGCTCGAGGACCACGCCACCGCCTTTCTGGGCCAGTTGCTTGGTTGCCATCGAAGCAGCGATCTTGAACGCCATTTCGTTGGAGTCGACGTCGTGGTACGAACCGTCGAATACCGCAGCCTTCAGGCCGATCAGCGGATAGCCGGCGACAACGCCGTTCTTCATCTGCTCTTCGATACCCTTCTGGATCGCAGGGATGTACTCCTTCGGAATCACACCACCAACGACTTCGTTCGCGAACACCAGACCTTCGGTGATGTTGCCCTTCTCGTCCTGATCTGGCTCCGAGAAACGGATCCAGCAGTGACCGAACTGACCACGACCACCCGACTGACGAACGAACTTGCCTTCGATCTCGACGTTGGACTTGGTGATCTTCTCGCGGTACGAAACCTGCGGCTTGCCGATGTTGGCTTCGACGTTGAACTCGCGCTTCATGCGGTCAACGAGGATGTCCAGGTGCAGCTCACCCATACCGGAGATGATGGTCTGACCGGTTTCTTCATCGGTCTTGACGCGGAACGACGGGTCTTCCTGAGCCAGCTTGCCCAGTGCGATACCCATCTTCTCCTGGTCAGCCTTGGTTTTCGGCTCTACGGAGAGCGAAATCACAGGCTCCGGGAAGTCCATACGCTCGAGGATGATCGGCTTGTCGGCGTTGCACAGGGTGTCACCAGTGGTGACGTCCTTCATACCGATCAGAGCAGCGATGTCACCAGCGCGTACTTCCTTGATCTCTTCACGCTGGTTGGCGTGCATCTGCACCATACGGCCAACGCGCTCTTTCTTGCCTTTGACCGAGTTGATGACGGAGTCACCGGAGCTCAGGAAGCCCGAGTAAACGCGAACGAAGGTCAGAGTACCCACGAACGGGTCGGTGGCAATCTTGAACGCCAGAGCCGAGAACGGCTCGTCATCGCTAGCGTGACGCTCGTCGTACTGCTCTGGAGTGACTTCGTCCTTCGGCACTTCGGCCAGATCAGGGTGGATACCCTTGATCGCAGGAATCTCGGTCGGAGCCGGCAGGAAGTCGATAACGGCGTCGAGAACCAGGGGAACACCCTTGTTCTTGAACGAGGAGCCACAGACAGCAGGAACGATCTCGCTCGCCAGGGTACGGGCGCGCAGACCAGCCTTGATGTCTTCGACGGACAGGTCACCTTCTTCGAGGTACTTGTTCATCAGCTCTTCGTTGGCCTCGGCAGCCGCCTCAACCATGTTGTTGCGCCACTCGTTGGCCAGGTCCACCAGCTCAGCAGGAATTTCTTCCTCGCGGTAGGTGGTGCCCTTGTCGTCTTCGTTCCAGTAGATGGCTTTCATCTTGATCAGGTCGACCTGACCCTGGAAGTCGTCTTCCGCACCGATAGCCAGCTGGACCGGAACCGGGGTGTGACCCAGGCGGTTCTTGATCTGACCGACAACGCGCAGGAAGTTGGCACCAGCACGGTCCATCTTGTTCACGTAGACAACACGTGGAACGCCGTATTTGTTGGCCTGACGCCATACGGTTTCGGACTGCGGCTCAACGCCGGAGGTACCGCAGAATACGACGACCGCGCCGTCGAGTACGCGCAGCGAACGCTCTACTTCAATGGTGAAGTCAACGTGGCCGGGGGTATCGATGACGTTTACGCGGTAGTTGTCGTACTGACCACGGGAACCTTTCCAGAAGGTAGTGACAGCAGCGGAGGTAATGGTGATACCGCGCTCCTGCTCCTGAACCATCCAGTCGGTAGTCGCGGCGCCGTCGTGCACCTCGCCCATCTTGTGGCTCAGGCCTGTGTAGAACAGGATCCGCTCGGTAGTGGTAGTCTTGCCCGCGTCAACGTGGGCACAGATACCGATGTTACGGTAGCGGTTAATTGCTGTAGTACGAGCCATAAAGCCCTCGCAAAGAAATTGATGCTTGAATTAGAAGCGGTAGTGCGAGAACGCCTTGTTGGCTTCGGCCATACGGTGCACGTCTTCACGCTTCTTGACTGCAGCACCCTTGCCTTCAGCAGCATCCAGCAGCTCGCCAGCCAGGCGCAGGGCCATGGACTTCTCGCCACGCTTGCGGGCGTAGTCTACGAGCCAGCGCATTGCCAGCGCATTACGACGGGAAGGACGAACTTCAACCGGAACCTGGTAAGTGGCACCGCCGACACGGCGGGACTTTACTTCGACCAGCGGAGCGATGGCGTCGAGAGCTTTCTCGAAGATTTCCAGGGGGTCGCTGTTCTTGCGTGCTTTGACGGTATCCAGGGCACCGTAAACGATGCGCTCGGCTACGGCCTTCTTGCCGCTTTCCATCACGTGGTTCATGAACTTGGCGAGGATCTGGGACCCGTACTTCGGATCGTCCAGGATCTCACGTTTTGCTGCTACACGACGTCTTGGCATGATAAGCCCTCAAACGGTCTTCAGGTTAGCCCGGGACGCGGGTCTTCGACCCCTGCCCGACCTTACTCTTATCGACTCAAATAAATGGATGTCTGCAAACGACCGATTACTTCGGACGCTTGGTACCGTATTTCGAACGACCCTGGTTACGGCCTTTGACGCCCGAAGTGTCCAGAGAGCCGCGAACGGTGTGGTAACGAACACCTGGCAAGTCTTTTACACGGCCGCCACGGATCAGGACGACGCTGTGCTCTTGCAGGTTGTGGCCTTCACCACCGATGTACGAGGAAACCTCGAAACCGTTGGTCAGACGCACACGGCACACTTTACGCAGTGCCGAGTTAGGTTTTTTCGGCGTGGTGGTGTACACACGGGTGCACACGCCACGACGCTGCGGGCAGTTCTGCAGCGCAGGTACGTCGGATTTCTCGACGGTACGCTTGCGCGGCTGACGTACCAGCTGGTTGATAGTTGCCATCTACTAGCTCCACTGATTGTCTTGCGACGCTATTGTCTTGCAAGAAAGCCAAAAATTGGCGAGACGGAGCCTCACCAAATTTAAGGGTACAAAAGTCTAAAGAGGATCTTGCACCCAGTCAAGACGAGGCCCCGGCACTCCCCGCCCGGCCATCGGCAACAATTCATGTCGCCGACGACCACGGGGATGTACCGGGGCCCTGCCCTGTACTTAGTTGCCGCTGGAGTTCAGCGCTTCGGTCAGTGCGGCTTCCACCTCACTGGCACTTACACGCAGCGGCTTGTCGGCATCACGGCGACGCTTGCGCTCGCTGTGGTAGGCCAGACCGGTACCGGCCGGGATCAGACGACCCACGACCACGTTCTCTTTCAGGCCGCGCAGGTAGTCGCGCTTGCCGGTCACCGCCGCTTCGGTCAGTACGCGGGTGGTTTCCTGGAAGGAAGCCGCCGAGATGAACGACTCGGTGGACAGCGAGGCCTTGGTGATACCCAGCAGCACACGGGTGTACTTCGAGATGAACTTGTCTTCGCCGGCGAGACGCTCGTTCTCGACCAGCACCTGAGTCAGTTCCATCTGGTCACCCTTGATGAAGCTGGAGTCACCCGACTCGGCGATCTCAACTTTACGCAGCATCTGACGCAGGATGGTCTCGATGTGCTTGTCGTTGATCTTCACGCCCTGCAGGCGGTAGACGTCCTGGATCTCGTTGACGATGTACTTCGCCAGCGCGCTCACACCCAGCAGACGCAGGATGTCGTGCGGATCGCTCGGGCCGTCGGAGATGACTTCGCCGCGGTTGACCTGTTCGCCTTCGAAGACGTTCAGGTGGCGCCACTTCGGAATCAGCTCTTCATATGGATCGCTGCCGTCGGTCGGGGTAATGACCAGACGACGCTTGCCCTTGGTTTCCTTGCCGAACGCGATGGTGCCGCTGACTTCAGCCAGGATCGACGCTTCCTTCGGACGACGCGCTTCGAACAAGTCGGCAACGCGCGGCAGACCACCGGTGATGTCACGGGTCTTCGACGTTTCTTGCGGGATACGCGCGATAACGTCACCAACACCGATCTGGGCACCGTCAGCCACGCCGACGAGGGCGTTGGCCGGCAGGAAGTACTGGGCCGGCACGTCGGTACCTGGCAGGTACAGGTCCTTGCCGTTGGCATCGACCATCTTGATGGCTGGACGGATTTCCTTGCCTGCGGCAGGGCGATCCTTGACGTCCATCACCTCGATGTTGGTCAGGCCGGTCAGTTCGTCGGTCTGGCGCTTGATGGTGATGTTTTCTTCCATGCCCACGAAGGTCACGGTACCTTTCAGCTCGGTAACGATCGGGTGGGTGTGCGGGTCCCACTTGGCGACGATGGCGCCAGCTTCGACCTTCTCACCTTCCTTGACCGAAATCACCGCACCGTACGGCAGTTTGTAGCGCTCACGCTCACGACCGAACTCGTCGGCAATGGCCAGCTCGCCGGAACGCGATACCGCGACCAGGTTGCCATCGGCACGCTCGACCTGCTTCAGGTTATGCAGACGCACCATACCGCCGTTCTTCACCTGGACGCTGTCGGCAGCCGAGGTACGGCTTGCAGCACCACCGATGTGGAAGGTACGCATGGTCAGCTGGGTACCCGGCTCACCGATCGACTGCGCGGCGATTACGCCGACCGCCTCACCGATATTCACCTGGTGACCGCGAGCCAGGTCACGACCGTAGCACTTGGCGCAGATGCCGTAGCGGGTTTCGCAGCTGATCGGCGAACGCACGACCACTTCGTCGATGCTGTTCAGCTCGATGAACTCGACCCACTTCTCGTCGACCAGGGTGCCGGCCGGAACGATGACGTCCTCGGTGCCTGGCTTGAACACGTCGCGGGCAATGACACGACCCAGCACGCGCTCACCCAGCGGCTCAACCACGTCGCCGCCTTCGATGTGCGGGGTCATCAGCAGACCTTGGTCGGTGCCGCAGTCGATCTCGGTCACGACCAGATCCTGCGCCACGTCTACCAGACGGCGAGTCAGGTAACCGGAGTTCGCGGTCTTCAGTGCGGTATCCGCCAGACCCTTACGAGCACCGTGGGTCGAGATGAAGTACTGCAGTACGCTCAGACCTTCACGGAAGTTCGCGGTGATCGGCGTCTCGATGATCGAGCCGTCCGGCTTGGCCATCAGGCCACGCATACCGGCCAACTGACGAATCTGTGCAGCGGAGCCCCGCGCACCGGAGTCAGCCATCATGTACATCGAGTTGAAGGACTCTTGCTCGACTTCGTTGCCCTCGCGGTCGATGACCTTCTCTTTCGAGAGGTTGGCCATCATCGCCTTGGACACTTCGTCGTTCGCCTTCGACCACAAGTCGATGACCTTGTTGTACTTCTCGCCCTGGGTAACCAGGCCGGAAGCGTACTGGCTCTCGATTTCCTTCACTTCGTCGGTAGCGGTACCGATGATGCGAGCCTTCTCATCCGGGATGACGAAGTCGTTCACACCGATCGAAACGCCGGAAATGGTCGAGTAGGCAAAACCGGTGTACATCAGCTGGTCGGCGAAGATGACGGTCTCTTTCAGGCCAACCACGCGGTAGCACTGGTTGATCAGCTTGGAGATCGCCTTCTTCTTCATTGGCTGGTTGACCACGTCGTACGGCAGGCCTGCCGGTACAACCTGGAACAGCAGCGCACGGCCGACGGTGGTGTCGACGATACGGGTGTTCTTGGTCACGCTGCCATCGCGGTCTTTCACGGTTTCGTTGATACGAACCTTGATCTTCGCGTGCAGGGCAGCCTCGCCGGCGCGGAATACGCGGTCGACTTCCTGCAGGTCGGCGAATACGCGACCTTCGCCCTTGGCATTGATGGCTTCACGGGTCATGTAGTACAGACCCAGAACCACGTCCTGCGACGGAACGATGATCGGCTCACCGTTGGCGGGCGACAGGATGTTGTTGGTCGACATCATCAGCGCGCGCGCTTCGAGCTGGGCTTCCAGGGTCAGCGGCACGTGAACGGCCATCTGGTCACCGTCGAAGTCGGCGTTGTACGCGGCACAGACCAGCGGGTGCAGCTGGATCGCCTTGCCTTCGATCAGCACCGGCTCGAACGCCTGGATACCCAGACGGTGCAGGGTCGGTGCACGGTTCAGCAGAACGGGGTGTTCGCGGATGACTTCGGCGAGAACGTCCCAGACCTCTGGCAGTTCGCGTTCGACCATCTTCTTGGCGGCTTTGATGGTGGTCGCCAGACCACGCATTTCCAGCTTGCCGAAAATGAACGGCTTGAACAGCTCCAGGGCCATCTTCTTCGGCAGGCCGCACTGGTGCAGGCGCAGGGTCGGGCCGACGGTAATTACCGAACGACCGGAGTAGTCCACGCGCTTACCGAGCAGGTTCTGACGGAAGCGACCTTGCTTACCTTTGATCATGTCGGCCAGGGACTTCAGCGGACGCTTGTTCGAGCCAGTGATGGCGCGACCACGACGGCCGTTGTCCAGCAGGGCGTCGACCGCTTCCTGCAGCATGCGCTTTTCGTTGCGCACGATGATGTCCGGCGCCGACAGATCGAGCAGGCGCTTCAGACGGTTGTTACGGTTGATCACCCGACGATACAGGTCGTTCAGGTCGGAGGTCGCGAAGCGGCCGCCATCCAGCGGAACCAGCGGACGCAGGTCCGGCGGCAGCACGGGCAGGACGGTCAGGACCATCCACTCAGGCAGGTTGCCCGAACCCTGGAACGCTTCCATCAGCTTCAGGCGCTTGGACAGCTTCTTGATCTTGGTTTCCGAGTTGGTCTGCGGAATCTCTTCGCGCAGGCGGCCAATCTCGTGCTCCAGGTCGATAGCGTGCAGCAGCTCGCGGACAGCCTCGGCACCCATGCGGGCATCGAAGTCGTCACCGAACTCTTCCAGCGCTTCGAAGTACTGCTCATCGTTCAGCAGCTGGCCTTTTTCCAGGGTGGTCATGCCCGGGTCGATCACGACGTAGCTCTCGAAATAGAGCACGCGCTCGATGTCACGCAGGGTCATGTCCATCAGCAGGCCGATACGGGACGGCAGCGACTTCAGGAACCAAATGTGGGCGACCGGCGAGGCCAGCTCGATGTGCGCCATGCGCTCACGACGAACCTTGGCCAGGGCAACTTCAACGCCGCACTTCTCGCAGATCACGCCGCGGTGCTTGAGGCGCTTGTACTTGCCGCACAGGCACTCGTAGTCCTTGACTGGGCCAAAGATCTTGGCGCAGAACAGGCCGTCACGCTCAGGCTTGAACGTACGGTAGTTGATGGTTTCCGGCTTCTTAACTTCACCGAACGACCACGAACGGATCATCTCAGGCGACGCCAGACCGATGCGGATGGCGTCGAATTCTTCGACTTGACCCTGGTTTTTCAGCAAATTCAGTAGGTCTTTCAAGGCCTTTCCTCCTGGCGGAGCAGGGAGCGGGCGTAGGCCGCCCCGCTCCCCTTCGCGTCACGTGTTATTCGGTTTCCAGATCGATATCGATACCGAGCGAACGGATCTCTTTGATCAACACGTTGAAGGACTCGGGCATGCCCGGCTCCATACGGTGATCGCCATCCACGATGTTCTTGTACATCTTGGTACGGCCGTTCACGTCGTCCGACTTCACTGTGAGCATTTCTTGCAGGGTGTATGCCGCGCCGTATGCTTCCAGCGCCCACACTTCCATCTCCCCGAAACGCTGACCACCGAACTGCGCCTTACCACCCAGCGGCTGCTGGGTAACCAGGCTGTAGGAACCAGTGGAACGCGCGTGCATCTTGTCGTCCACCAAGTGGTTCAGCTTGAGCATGTACATGTAACCGACGGTCACAGGACGCTCGAACTTGTTGCCGGTGCGACCATCGAACAGCACCATCTGGCCGCTCTCAGGCATGTCGGCCAGCTTCAGCATGGCCTTGATTTCGCGCTCCTTGGCACCGTCGAAGACCGGGGTAGCCATCGGCACGCCCTTCTTCAGGTTGTTCGCCAGGGCGAGGATCTCTGCGTCGGTGAACTCTTCCAAGTTCTCCTGGCGACCACCGATCTCGTTGTAGATCTCGGTGAGGAAGCCACGCAGCTCAGCGGCCTTGCGCTGCTCCTCGATCATGCGGTCGATCTTCTCGCCCAGGCCCTTGGCCGCGAGGCCCAGGTGGGTTTCAAGGATCTGCCCGACGTTCATACGCGACGGTACGCCCAGTGGGTTCAGCACGACGTCGACCGGAGTACCGTTGGCATCGTGCGGCATGTCTTCGACCGGCATGATCACCGAGACCACACCCTTGTTACCGTGACGACCAGCCATCTTGTCGCCCGGCTGGATGCGGCGGCGGATAGCCAGGTAGACCTTGACGATCTTCAGTACGCCCGGAGCCAGGTCATCGCCCTGCTGCAGCTTGCGCTTCTTGTCCTCGAACTTGTCGTCCAGCAGGCGGCGGCGATCGACGATGTACGCCTGGGCCTTCTCCAGCTGTTCGTTCAGGGCATCTTCGGCCATGCGCAGTTTGAACCACTGGCCGTGCTCCAGGCCGTCCAGTACTTCGTCGCTGATCACGGTGCCTTTCTTCAGGCCCGCGCCACCGTCGACCACTTGGCCGTTCAGGGCGGAACGCAGACGCTCGAAGGTCGCGCCTTCGACGATGCGGAACTCTTCGTTGAGGTCCTTGCGGATCTCGTCCAGCTGCATCTTCTCGATGGCCAGGGCGCGGCTGTCGCGCTCGACACCATCACGGGTGAAGACCTGTACGTCGATGACGGTACCCTTGGTGCCGGTTGGCACGCGCAGGGAGGTGTCTTTGACGTCGCTGGCCTTCTCACCGAAGATCGCGCGCAGCAGTTTTTCTTCCGGCGTCAGCTGGGTCTCGCCTTTCGGGGTGACCTTGCCGACCAGGATGTCGCCAGCGCCGACTTCGGCACCCACGTAGACGATACCGGCTTCGTCCAGCTTGTTCAGCGCAGCCTCACCCACGTTCGGGATGTCCGCGGTGATTTCCTCTGGGCCAAGCTTGGTGTCACGCGCCACACAGGTCAGTTCCTGGATGTGGATGGTGGTGAAGCGGTCTTCCTGGACCACACGCTCGGACAGGCAGATGGAGTCTTCGAAGTTGAAGCCGTTCCACGCCATGAACGCGATGCGCATGTTCTGACCCAGCGCCAGTTCACCCATGTCGGTGGACGGGCCATCGGCCATGATGTCGCCACGCGCGACCACGTCACCCTTGCTGACCAGCGGGCGCTGGTTGATGCAGGTGTTCTGGTTCGAACGGGTGTACTTGGTCAGGTTGTAGATATCTACACCAGCTTCGCCGGTCTCGACTTCGTCATCCGCCACGCGAACGACGATACGGCTGGCGTCGACCGAATCGATCACGCCACCACGACGGGCCACAACGCAGACACCGGAGTCACGGGCGACGTTGCGCTCCATGCCGGTACCGACCAACGGCTTATCGGCGCGCAGGGTCGGAACAGCCTGACGCTGCATGTTCGAACCCATCAATGCACGGTTGGCGTCGTCGTGCTCGAGGAACGGAATCAGCGAGGCAGCGACGGAAACAACCTGCTTCGGCGAAACGTCCATCAGGGTGACGTCTTCCGGCGCCTTGACGGTGAATTCGTTCAGGTGGCGGACCGCTACCAGTTCGTCGATCAGTTGCTTCTTCTCGTTCATCGCGGCCGAAGCCTGGGCGATGACGTGATCCGCTTCCTCGATGGCCGACAGGAACACGATATCGTCGGAGACCACACCCTCTTTCACCACGCGGTACGGGCTTTCCAGGAAGCCGTACTGGTTGGTGCGGGCGTAGGCCGCCAGGGAGTTGATCAGACCGATGTTCGGGCCTTCAGGGGTCTCGATCGGGCACACGCGGCCGTAGTGGGTCGGGTGTACGTCACGGACTTCGAAGCCAGCGCGCTCACGGGTCAGACCGCCAGGGCCGAGTGCGGAGACACGGCGCTTGTGGGTGATCTCGGAGAGCGGGTTGTTCTGGTCCATGAACTGCGAGAGCTGGCTGGAACCGAAGAACTCCTTCACCGCCGCCGCGACCGGCTTGGCGTTGATCAGGTCCTGCGGCATCAGGCCTTCGCTTTCGGCCATCGACAGACGTTCCTTGACCGCACGCTCAACGCGCACCAGGCCAACACGGAACTGGTTCTCGGCCATCTCGCCGACGCAACGGACACGACGGTTACCCAGGTGGTCGATGTCGTCGACGATGCCTTTGCCGTTACGGATGTCGACCAGGGTCTTCAGCACGTCGACGATGTCTTCCTTGCTCAGCACACCCGAACCTTCGATCTCGGTACGACCGATACGACGGTTGAACTTCATGCGGCCGACGGCGGACAGGTCGTAACGCTCGGCACTGAAGAACAGGTTGTTGAACAGGGTCTCGGCGGCATCCTTGGTCGGCGGCTCGCCTGGACGCATCATGCGGTAGATCTCGACCAGAGCTTCCAGCTGGTTGCTGGTGGTGTCGATCTTCAGGGTGTCGGCAATGAACGGACCGCAGTCGATGTCGTTGGTGTACAGGGTCTCGATGCGGACGACCTGAGCCTTGGCGATCTTGATCAGCAGCTCGGTGGTCAGCTCGGTGTTGCACTCGGCCAGGATCTCACCGGTGGCCGGGTGAACGATGGCCTTGGCAGTGGTGCGACCGATCACGTACTCCATCGGAACGTCCAGCTGCTTGACGCCAGCTTTCTCGATCTGATTGATGTGACGCGCGGTAATGCGACGACCCTGCTCGACGATGACCTTGCCGCTTTCGTCGGTGATGTCCATCACCGCGACTTCACCACGCAGGCGCTGAGCAACCAGCTCCAGGCTCAACTTGTCGCCGGAAACGTGGAACACGTTGGTGGTGTAGAAGGTGTCCAGGATCTCTTCGGTGCTGTAGCCCAGGGCGCGCAGCAGGACGGACGCCGGCAGCTTGCGGCGACGGTCGATACGGACGAACACGCAATCCTTCGGGTCGAACTCGAAGTCCAGCCAGGAACCGCGGTAAGGAATGATGCGAGCGGAGTACAGCAGCTTGCCGGAGCTGTGGGTCTTGCCACGATCGTGGTCGAAGAACACACCTGGCGAACGGTGCAGCTGGGAAACGATCACACGCTCGGTACCGTTGATAACGAAGGTACCGTTCTCAGTCATCAGGGGGATTTCACCCATGTAGACTTCTTGCTCTTTGATGTCCTTGATCGCTTTGTTCGACGACTCCTTGTCGAAGATGATCAGGCGCACTTTCACCCGCAGCGGCACTGCGAAGGTCACGCCACGCAGGACACATTCCTTCACATCGAAGGCTGGTTCGCCCAGGCGATAGCCTACGTACTCCAGGGCAGCATTGCCGGAGTAGCTGATGATCGGGAATACCGATTTGAAGGCCGCATGCAGACCGACGTCGCGGAACTGATCCTTGGATGCTCCCGCCTGCAGGAATTCGCGATACGAATCCAGCTGGATGGCCAGGAGGTACGGCACATCCATGACGTCCGGCAACTTGCTAAAGTCCTTGCGGATACGTTTTTTCTCAGTGTATGAGTAAGCCATCAGCGTTCCCCAGCTTGGTCACCTGCTTGTTTGGCTTCTCCCGGCGGGAGCAGCCAGAAAATCGTGCAAACCCCTTGGTTTGCGCCACCCACATGGGTGTCTTGCAGCTCGTTATCGGGGCCGACCTGATCGGCCACCAATAACGGAAAAAGGCCGGTGGCATAAGCCACCAGCCATCAGCCTTTCGCTTACCGCTCAGGCTGCAGTCGCAAAGTCGAAATTACTTCAGCTCGACTTTAGCGCCAGCTTCTTCCAGCTTCTTCTTCGCGTCTTCAGCGGCTTCTTTCGAAACGCCTTCAGCGATAACCTGAGGAGCGCCGTCGACTTTCTCTTTGGCTTCTTTCAGGCCCAGACCGGTCAGTTCGCGAACAGCCTTGATGACGTTGACTTTCTTGTCACCAGCTTCGGTCAGAACGACGTTGAACTCGGTTTGCTCTTCAACAACGGCAGCAGCAGCAGCTGGGCCAGCGGCAACAGCGGCAGCAGCGGTAACGCCGAAGGTTTCTTCCATCGCTTTGATCAGTTCAACAATTTCCAGAACGGTTTTCTGGCCGATCGCTTCGATGATTTGCTCGTTAGTCAGAGACATGACTATGAATTCCTGTATTGGGGGACAGCCTACGCGGCCATCAAATTAAACGTTTGATTTCGAGAGAGACTACGCCGCCTTAGGCAGCAGCAGCTTCTTTCTGGTCGCGCAGAGCAGCCAGGGTACGGGCCAGCTTGCTGGTTGCACCTTGGATTACGCTCATCAGCTGTGCGATAGCCTCGTCGCGAGTTGGCAGGGTCGCCAGCACGTCGATCTGGTTAGCGGCAAGGAACTTGCCGTCGAACGCAGCTGCCTTGATCTCGAACTTGTCCTGACCCTTGGCGAACTCTTTGAACAGACGGGCAGCAGCGCCCGGGTGTTCGTTGGAGAACGCGATCAGGGTCGGGCCGGTGAAGGCGTCGTTGAGGACACTGAACTCAGTGTCGGCAACAGCGCGCTTGAGCAGGGTGTTACGTACGACACGCACGTATACGCCAGCTTCACGAGCCTCTTTACGGAGTCCGGTCATTGCGCCTACAGTCACACCACGGGCATCGGCCACGACAGCGGACAGAGCGACTTTGGCAGCCTCGTTGACTTCAGCGACGATGGCCTTCTTGTCTTCGAGTTTAATTGCCACGGGTTTACTCCTGGTTTTTACCGTTTCATCTGGCCGAAGCCGGATGTCGTTTTGGTGTCTGATTCGGTAACGAATCGGGAGCACCATCTGCGTAGGCTTGTCTTTTAAGGCTTGCGCCGCCTACGGTCTTGGATAGCCCCCGCCAGGCAGGGACCCCAATCTCTTGCTGCCGGCGCGACAGGTCGCGCCGGCACGGTTTTACACGTTCAGCGAGCTTTGGTCGATGACCAGGCCTGGACCCATGGTGGTGCTCAGGGTAACGCGCTTGACGTAGATACCTTTCGCGGAAGCCGGCTTGATACGCTTCAGATCAGCGATCAGGGCTTCAACGTTTTCCTTCAGCTTGACGGCTTCGAAGCCAACCTTGCCAACGGAGGTGTGGATGATACCGTTCTTGTCGGTACGGTAGCGAACCTGACCGGCCTTGGCGTTCTTGACGGCGCCAGCCACGTCCGGGGTAACGGTACCGACTTTCGGGTTAGGCATCAGGCCGCGAGGACCCAGAACCTGGCCCAGCTGGCCGACGACGCGCATGGCATCCGGGGAAGCGATGACGACGTCATAGTTCAGGTCGCCGCCCTTCATCTCGGCAGCCAGATCGTCCATACCTACGCGATCAGCGCCGGCAGCCAGAGCGGCTTCAGCGGCTGGACCCTGGGTGAAGACGGCAACGCGTACGGTCTTGCCAGTGCCGTGAGGCAGCACGGTAGCGCTACGAACGACCTGGTCGGATTTACGCGGGTCAACGCCGAGGTTTACGGCGATGTCGAAGGACTCGGTGAACTTCACGGCGGACAGTTCAGCCAGCAGTGCGGCGGCGTCTTCGAAGTTGTAGCTCTTGCCAGCTTCGACTTTCGAAGCGATGGCCTTTTGGCGCTTGGTCAGCTTAGCCATTACACACCCTCCACGTTGAGGCCCATGCTGCGGGCGGAGCCGGCGATGGTACGCACGGCAGCGTCCAGGTCAGCTGCGGTCAGATCAGCCTGCTTGGCCTTGGCGATCTCTTCCAGCTGAGCACGGTTCACGGTACCGACCTTGACGGTGTTCGGACGAGCCGAACCGCTGGTCAGGCCGGCTGCTTTCTTCAGCAGAACCGAGGCAGGGGTGCTCTTGGTTTCGAAGGTGAAGCTACGGTCACTGTAGACAGTGATGATCACTGGAGTCGGCAGACCTGGCTCTTGACCCTGGGTACGGGCGTTGAAGGCCTTGCAGAATTCCATGATGTTCACACCGTGTTGACCCAGTGCTGGACCAACGGGTGGGCTTGGGTTGGCCTGGCCGGCCTTTACTTGCAGCTTGATGTAAGCCTGAATCTTCTTAGCCATGAGCTACTCCAAAATCGGGTTCGAACGCCAATTGGCTCCCCGGATGACTTGCGTTTTATCCCAGTGACGACAAAACCCCGCAGCACATAGGGCTGCGGGGTATGGGATGCTTCGTTCCGCTAGACCTTCTCGACCTGGCTGAACTCGAGCTCCACCGGAGTGGAACGACCGAAAATGAGCACTGCGACCTGCAGACGACTCTTCTCGTAGTTAACCTCTTCGACGCTACCATTGAAGTCGGCGAACGGACCATCAATGACACGAACCACTTCACCCGGCTCGAACAGCGTCTTCGGCTTAGGCTTGTCACTACCATCGGCAACGCGACGCAGGATAGCCTCAGCTTCTTTATCAGTGATCGGCGCAGGCTTGTCTGCGGTACCACCAATGAAACCCATGACCCGAGGGGTATCCTTGACCAAGTGCCAAGTCCCTTCGTTCATTTCCATCTGGACCAGGACGTAACCTGGGAAGAACTTACGCTCGCTCTTGCGCTTCTGGCCATTGCGCATTTCGACGACTTCTTCGGTCGGGACCAGAATCTCGCCGAATTCGTCTTCCATGCCAGCCAGCTTTACACGCTCGATCAGGGAGCGCATTACATGCTTCTCGTAACCCGAGTAAGCATGCACAACGTACCAACGCTTAGCCACGGGACACCCTTAGCCAACAATCAAGGAGACCAACCAGCCGAGCAGGGAATCAAGACCCCACAGCAGCAGCGCCATAACCAGGACCACAGCCACGACAATCAGCGTGGTCTGGGTGGTTTCTTGGCGGGTAGGCCACACGACTTTACGGATCTCGGTACGAGCTTCCTTCGCCAGCGCAAAGAACGACTTACCCTTCGCGGTCTGCAGGGCAACGAAGCCTGCGGCAGCAGCCAGGGCGAGCAGCGCGAGAACGCGGTACAGGATAGGAGCAGCGGAGTAATACTGATTACCCACGACACCTACGACAACCAATGCAACTACAGCCAGCCACTTGAAAAGATCAAAACGCGATTCTTGGGCTTCAGTTTTGGGAGTCATCGGGGAGGATCCTGTGAGAAGAAAGCCAATCACACCGAGGTGAATGGCAGGTCAGGAGGGAATCGAACCCCCAACCTACGGTTTTGGAGACCGTCGCTCTGCCAATTGAGCTACTGACCTTTAACGCTGTATCAGGCCGGCCATTGTGCCGGCCTGATCGAGATAAATCAACTACTTATTCAATAATTTTCGCTACGACGCCGGCGCCGACGGTACGACCGCCTTCACGGATGGCGAAGCGCAGACCGTCTTCCATTGCGATGGTCTTGATCAGGGTGACAGTCATCTGAATGTTGTCACCTGGCATTACCATCTCAACGCCTTCCGGCAGTTCGCAGTTACCGGTCACGTCAGTGGTACGGAAGTAGAACTGAGGACGGTAGCCTTTGAAGAACGGAGTGTGACGACCGCCTTCTTCTTTCGACAGAACGTAGACTTCTGCGGTGAACTTGGTGTGCGGCTTGACCGAACCTGGCTTGACCAGAACCTGGCCACGCTCAACGTCGTCACGCTTGGTGCCACGCAGCAGGACGCCGCAGTTCTCGCCAGCACGACCTTCGTCCAGCAGCTTGCGGAACATCTCAACGCCGGTGCAGGTGGTGGTGGTGGTGTCACGCAGACCAACGATTTCCAGCGGATCCTGGACCTTGACGATACCGCGCTCGATACGGCCGGTAACAACGGTACCGCGACCCGAGATCGAGAACACGTCTTCGATCGGCATCAGGAACGGCTGGTCGATCGCACGAACTGGCTCAGGGATGTAGGCATCCAGAGTTTCTACCAGCTTCTTGACAGCGGTAGTGCCCATTTCGTTGTCGTCTTTGCCTTCCAGGGCCATACGCGCCGAACCAATGATGATCGGGGTGTCGTCGCCTGGGAAGTCGTAGGTGGACAGCAGGTCGCGAACTTCCATCTCGACCAGTTCCAGCAGCTCAGCGTCGTCTACCAGGTCAGCCTTGTTCAGGAAGACCACGATGTACGGAACGCCTACCTGACGGGACAGCAGGATGTGCTCACGGGTTTGCGGCATCGGACCGTCGGCGGCCGAGCAAACCAGGATCGCGCCGTCCATCTGGGCAGCACCGGTGATCATGTTCTTCACGTAGTCAGCGTGACCTGGGCAGTCGACGTGAGCGTAGTGACGAATGTTCGAGTTGTACTCGACGTGAGCGGTGTTGATGGTGATACCGCGCGCTTTTTCTTCCGGAGCCGAGTCGATCTTGTCGAACTCAACGACTGCCGAACCGAATACTTCGGAGCAGACGCGAGTCAGAGCTGCGGTCAGAGTGGTCTTACCGTGGTCAACGTGGCCGATGGTGCCGACGTTAACGTGGGGAAGGGAACGATCAAA
>NZ_JARGCS010000024.1 GCF_029193575.1 Pseudomonas entomophila
TTTGATCGTTCCCTTCCCCACGTTAACGTCGGCACCATCGGCCACGTTGACCACGGTAAGACCACTCTGACCGCAGCTCTGACTCGCGTCTGCTCCGAAGTATTCGGTTCGGCAGTCGTTGAGTTCGACAAGATCGACTCGGCTCCGGAAGAAAAAGCGCGCGGTATCACCATCAACACCGCTCACGTCGAGTACAACTCGAACATTCGTCACTACGCTCACGTCGACTGCCCAGGTCACGCTGACTACGTGAAGAACATGATCACCGGTGCTGCCCAGATGGACGGCGCGATCCTGGTTTGCTCGGCCGCCGACGGTCCGATGCCGCAAACCCGTGAGCACATCCTGCTGTCCCGTCAGGTAGGCGTTCCGTACATCGTGGTCTTCCTGAACAAGGCTGACCTGGTAGACGACGCTGAGCTGCTGGAACTGGTCGAGATGGAAGTTCGCGACCTGCTGTCCACCTACGACTTCCCAGGCGACGACACCCCGATCATCATTGGTTCGGCGCGTATGGCCCTGGAAGGCAAAGACGACAACGAAATGGGCACTACCGCTGTCAAGAAGCTGGTAGAAACTCTGGATGCCTACATCCCTGAGCCAGTTCGTGCGATCGACCAGCCGTTCCTGATGCCGATCGAAGACGTGTTCTCGATCTCGGGTCGCGGTACCGTTGTTACCGGCCGTATCGAGCGCGGTATCGTCAAGGTCCAGGATCCGCTGGAAATCGTTGGTCTGCGTGACACCACCACCACCACCTGCACCGGCGTTGAGATGTTCCGCAAGCTGCTGGACGAAGGTCGTGCTGGCGAGAACTGCGGCGTCCTGCTGCGTGGCACCAAGCGTGACGACGTTGAGCGTGGCCAGGTTCTGGTCAAGCCAGGTTCGGTCAAGCCGCACACCAAGTTCACCGCAGAAGTCTACGTTCTGTCGAAAGAAGAAGGCGGTCGTCACACTCCGTTCTTCAAAGGCTACCGTCCTCAGTTCTACTTCCGTACCACTGACGTGACCGGTAACTGCGAACTGCCGGAAGGCGTTGAGATGGTAATGCCAGGTGACAACATTCAGATGACTGTCACCCTGATCAAGACCATCGCAATGGAAGACGGTCTGCGCTTCGCCATCCGTGAAGGCGGTCGTACCGTCGGCG
Source organism: Pseudomonas entomophila (assembly GCF_029193575.1). GTDB lineage: Bacteria > Pseudomonadota > Gammaproteobacteria > Pseudomonadales > Pseudomonadaceae > Aquipseudomonas > Aquipseudomonas entomophila_G. The sequence goes on from NZ_JARGCS010000024.1 coordinate 1,151, forward strand.
CCGGCGTCGTAGCCAAAATCATCGAGTAATCACTCGGTCGGTTGAAAAAGCCCCCGCTTAGCGGGGGCTTTTTTTATTGGGTTGACACTAAATGGGGCCGTCTATAGAATCACGCCTCCTTTTAACGGGCGTAGTGCGCCCGATGGGAACAGCCTGGAGTCTGAAATCCAATGCAAAATCAGCAAATCCGTATCAGGTTGAAGGCTTTTGACCATCGCCTGATCGACCAATCCACCCAGGAAATCGTGGAAACCGCGAAACGTACTGGTGCACAAGTGCGTGGTCCAATTCCACTGCCTACCCGCAAAGAGCGTTTCACCGTTCTGGTCTCCCCGCACGTCAACAAAGACGCGCGTGACCAGTACGAGATTCGCACTCATAAGCGTGTTCTGGACATCGTCCAGCCGACGGATAAAACCGTTGACGCGCTGATGAAGCTTGATCTTGCGGCAGGTGTGGAAGTGCAGATCAGCCTCGGCTAAGACTTCGGTCTGAGTCGTGTAACGCTCTGAAATGGGCGGCCATAGCGGGTGAAAGCCCCGTACACTCATGAGGTTTACAACATGACTATTGGTGTAGTCGGTCGCAAGTGCGGTATGACCCGCATTTTCACCGAAGAAGGTGTCTCCATTCCGGTCACGGTCATCGAGATCGAGCCGAATCGTGTCACCCAGTTCAAAACTGAAGAAACCGATGGCTACCGTGCAGTGCAAGTCACTGTCGGCGAGCGTCGTGCTTCGCGCGTGACTGCCGCTCAGGCAGGTCACTTCGCCAAGGCTAACGTTGCCGCTGGTCGCGGTGTCTGGGAGTTCCGTCTTGAAGAAGGCGATTTCCAGGCTGGCGATCTGATCAAAGCTGAACTCTTCACTGCAGGCCAGCTGGTAGACGTAACCGGTCAGTCCAAAGGTAAAGGCTTCGCCGGTACCATCAAGCGTTGGAACTTCCGTGGCCAAGATAACACCCACGGTAACTCCGTATCGCACCGTGTCCCTGGCTCCATCGGCCAGTGCCAGACTCCTGGTCGTGTATTCAAGGGCAAGAAGATGTCCGGTCACATGGGCGCTGAGCGCGTGACTGTGCAGTCCCTGGAAGTAGTACGCGTAGACGCTGAACGCAACCTGCTGCTGATCAAGGGTGCCGTTCCAGGCGCTACTGGCGGCGACGTGGTTGTGCGTCCGGCTGTCAAGGCTCGCGGTTAAGGGGAAACTGACATGCAACTCAATGTAAATGACGCTCAGGCGATCGAAGTTTCCGAACTGACTTTCGGTGGCGAATTCAACGAGACGCTGGTACACCAAGCAGTCGTGGCCTACATGGCCGGCGGCCGTCAGGGCACCAAGCAGCAGAAGACCCGTTCTGACGTAGCCGGTGGCGGCAAGCGCCCATGGCGTCAGAAGGGTACTGGCCGTGCTCGTGCCGGTACCACCCGTGGTCCGATCTGGCGTGGCGGTGGTGTAACCTTCGCAGCTCGTCCTCAGGATCACTCGCAGAAGCTCAACAAGAAGATGTACCGCGCAGCCCTGCGCTCCATCCTCGCCGAGCTGGTGCGTAGCGACCGTCTGGTCGTGGTTCAGGACTTCGCTGTAGAAGCCCCGAAAACCAAAGACCTGCTGAACAAGCTGAACGGCATGGGCCTGAACGACGTCCTGATCGTATCGGACGCCGTTGATCAGAACCTGTACCTGGCTGCTCGCAACCTGCCGCACGTCGATGTACGTGACGTCCAAGGTTCCGACCCGGTCAGCCTGATCGCCTACGAGAAAGTGTTGATCACTGTCTCGGCCGTGAAGAAATTCGAGGAGCTGCTGGGATGAACCAGGAACGCGTATTCAAAGTCCTCCTTGGCCCGCACGTTTCCGAGAAGGCTACCGTTCTGGCTGAGAAAAAAGGCCAGTTCGTATTCAAGGTTGCTACCGATGCAACCAAGCTGGAAATCAAGAAAGCTGTCGAAGGCCTGTTCAACGTAAAAGTTGAAAACGTGTCGACTGTCAACGTCCTGGGTAAAACCAAGCGTACCGCACGTGGTCTGGGCAAGCGTAATGACTGGAAGAAGGCGATCGTCTCCCTTCAGCCAGGCCAAGATCTCGATTTCAGCAGCAGTGCTGAGTAAGGAAGGGGTGCATCATGGCAATCGTTAAATGCAAACCGACTTCCCCTGGCCGCCGTTTCGTGGTCAAGGTGGTCAACCAGGAGCTGCACAAAGGCGCTCCTCACGCACCGCTGATCGAGAAGAAATCGAAGTCTGGTGGTCGTAACAACAATGGCCGCATTACCACTCGTCACATTGGTGGTGGTCATAAGCAGCACTACCGTCTGGTCGACTTCCGTCGCAACGACAAAGATGGCATTCCAGCCACTGTCGAGCGCGTCGAATATGACCCGAACCGTACTGCTCACATCGCCCTGCTGTGCTACGCAGACGGCGAGCGTCGCTACATCATCGCCCCTAAAGGCGTGAGTGCTGGCGACCAGCTGATCGCAGGTGCTCTGGCCCCAATCAAGGCCGGTAACTCCCTGCAGCTGCGCAACATCCCAGTAGGTAGCACCGTTCACGGCATCGAACTGAAGCCGGGTAAAGGTGCTCAGATCGCTCGTTCCGCTGGCGCTTCGGCTCAGCTGATCGCTCGTGAAGGTGCCTACGTGACTCTGCGTCTGCGCTCCGGTGAGATGCGTAAAGTGCTGGCTGAGTGCCGTGCGACCCTGGGCGAAGTCTCGAACTCCGAGCACAGCCTGCGTTCGCTGGGTAAAGCAGGTGCCAAACGCTGGCGCGGCGTTCGCCCAACCGTTCGTGGCGTTGCCATGAACCCGGTTGACCACCCGCATGGTGGTGGTGAAGGTCGTACCTCCGGTGGTCGTCATCCGGTATCGCCATGGGGCTTCCCGACCAAGGGTGCGAAGACCCGTGGTAATAAGCGTACCGACAACATGATCGTCCGTCGTCGCAAGTAACTAGAGGGATACGACAGTGCCACGTTCTCTGAAAAAAGGTCCTTTTATCGATCTTCACCTTCTGAAGAAGATCGAAGTGGCGGTGGAGAAGAACGATCGCAAGCCGGTGAAAACCTGGTCGCGCCGTTCGATGATCCTGCCACAAATGGTCGGTCTGACCATCGCGGTACACAACGGTCGCCAACACGTCCCCGTTCTCGTGAACGAAGACATGGTCGGCCACAAACTGGGCGAGTTCGCCGGTACCCGCACCTATCGCGGGCACGTGGCTGACAAGAAAGCCAAGCGTTAAGGGGTAAGGAAATGGAAGTAGCCGCTAAGTTGTCGGGCGCTCGAATCTCCGCCCAGAAAGCCCGCTTGGTCGCCGACCAGATCCGCGGGAAGAAGGTGGGCGAAGCGCTCAACCTGTTGGCCTTCAGCAGCAAAAAAGCCGCTGAAATCATGAAGAAAGTCCTCGAGTCGGCCGTTGCCAACGCCGAACACAACGAAGGCGCAGACGTTGATGACCTGAAGGTCAGCACCGTTTTCGTCAACGAAGGGCGTTCGCTGAAGCGCATCATGCCGCGTGCCAAAGGCCGCGCTGATCGCATCGTCAAGCGGTCTTGCCATATCACTGTCAAGGTTGCGGACAAGTAACGGAGTCGATCAGATGGGTCAGAAAGTACATCCCACTGGCATTCGCCTGGGAATCGTCAAGGAGCACACCTCCGTCTGGTACGCAGACGGTGCTACTTACGCAGATTACCTGTTGAAGGATCTGAAAACGCGTGAGTACCTCCAAGACAAACTAAAAAGCGCGTCCGTAAGCCGTATCGATATTCATCGTCCGGCTCAAACTGCACGCATCACCATCCACACCGCTCGTCCCGGTATCGTTATCGGTAAGAAGGGTGAGGATGTCGAGAAGCTGCGTCAGGACCTGACCAAGCAGATGGGTGTGCCTGTGCACATCAACATCGAAGAGATCCGCAAGCCGGAACTCGACGCCATGCTGGTTGCCCAGAGCGTAGCCCAGCAGCTGGAGCGCCGCGTAATGTTCCGTCGCGCCATGAAGCGCGCCGTACAGAACGCCATGCGTATTGGTGCCAAGGGCATCAAGATCCAGGTGAGCGGTCGTCTCGGCGGTGCCGAGATCGCACGTACCGAATGGTATCGCGAAGGTCGTGTGCCTCTGCACACCCTGCGTGCCGATATCGACTACAACACCTACGAAGCTCACACCACCTACGGTGTGATCGGTGTCAAGGTTTGGATCTTCAAGGGCGAGGTCATCGGTGGCCGCCAGGAAGAACTGAAGCCTCAAGCACCAGCGCCTCGTAAAAAAGCTGCTAAGTAAGGGGTACGCCAAATGTTGCAACCAAAGCGTACAAAATTCCGCAAGCAGATGACCGGCCACAACCGTGGTCTGGCCCTGCGCGGTAGCAAGGTCAGCTTCGGCGAGTTCGCCCTGAAAGCTGTCGCCCGCGGTCGCCTCACCGCCCGCCAGATCGAGTCGGCACGTCGTGCCCTGACCCGTCACGTTAAACGTGGCGGCAAGATCTGGATCCGCGTCTTCCCGGACAAGCCGGTTACCAAGAAGCCTCTCGAGGTTCGTATGGGTAAAGGTAAGGGTTCCGTGGAGTACTGGGTTGCCCAGATCCAGCCAGGCAAAGTCCTGTACGAGATCGAGGGTGTTTCTGAAGAGCTGGCGCGCGAAGCTTTCGCCCTGGCTGCTGCAAAGCTGCCTCTCGCCACCTCCTTTGTTAAGCGGACGGTGATGTGATGAAAGCGAATGAACTTCGTGAAAAATCGGCACAGCAACTGAATGAGCAACTGCTCGGCTTGCTGCGCGACCAGTTCAATCTGCGTATGCAGAAAGCAACTGGCCAGTTGGGGCAGTCGCACCTGCTCTCGCAAGTTAAGCGTGACATCGCTCGCGTGAAAACTGTGCTCAACCAGCAGGCAGGTAAGTGATCATGGCTGAAGCTGAAAAAACCGTCCGTACGCTGACTGGCCGTGTCGTCAGCGACAAAATGGACAAGACCATCACCGTTCTGATCGAGCGTCGCGTCAAGCACCCGATCTACGGTAAATACGTTAAGCGTTCGACTAAGCTGCACGCGCACGACGAATCCAACCAGTGCAAGATCGGCGACAAGGTTTCCATTCGCGAAACCCGTCCGCTGGCCAAGACCAAGTCCTGGGCACTGGTTGAAGTCCTCGAACGCGCTGTTGAAGTCTAAGGGCTAGGGGTCGGAGAAATTTTATGATTCAGACTCAATCCATGCTCGATGTGGCCGATAACAGCGGCGCTCGTCGCGTCATGTGCATCAAGGTGCTCGGCGGTTCCCACCGCCGTTACGCCGGCATCGGTGACATCATCAAAGTAACCGTCAAGGAAGCGATTCCGCGCGGTAAGGTCAAGAAAGGCCAGGTGATGACCGCTGTTGTCGTCCGTACCCGTCACGGTGTACGTCGCGCTGACGGTTCCATCATTCGTTTCGACGGCAACGCTGCTGTTCTGCTGAACAACAAGCAAGAGCCGATCGGTACTCGCATCTTCGGGCCAGTGACCCGTGAACTTCGTACTGAGAAGTTCATGAAGATCGTCTCGCTCGCCCCTGAAGTGCTGTAAGGAGATCCGACATGCAAAAGATTCGTCGTGACGACGAGATCATCGTGATCGCCGGCAAAGACAAGGGCAAGCGCGGTAAGGTGCTGAAGGTGCTCGCTGACGACCGTCTGGTCGTTGGCGGTGTCAACCTGGTCAAGCGTCATACCAAGCCTAACCCGATGGCGGGCGTCCAAGGCGGTATCGTCGAGAAAGAAGCGCCTCTGCACGCTTCCAACGTTGCCATCTTCAACAGCGAAACCAACAAGGCTGACCGCGTTGGCTTCAAAGTCGAAGACGGCAAGAAAATTCGTGTCTTCAAGTCGACCCAGAAAGCGGTTGATGCTTGAACACTGCTAGGTAGAAGACAATGGCACGACTCAAAGAGATTTACCGGAACGAAATCGCTCCCAAGCTTAAGGAAGAGCTTAAGCTCGCGAACGTGATGGAAGTTCCGCGCGTAACCAAGATCACCCTGAACATGGGCCTGGGCGAAGCGATCGGCGACAAGAAAGTCATCGAGCACGCTGTCGCCGACCTCGAGAAGATCACCGGTCAAAAGCCGGTCGTGACTTTCGCGCGTAAATCCATCGCGGGCTTCAAAGTCCGTGAGGGCTGGCCGATCGGTGTCAAGGTGACCCTGCGTCGCGACAAGATGTACGAATTCCTGGACCGCCTGCTGGCGATCTCCCTGCCTCGGGTTCGCGACTTCCGCGGCCTGAATGCCAAGTCCTTCGATGGTCGCGGCAACTACAGCATGGGCGTGAAAGAGCAGATCATTTTCCCGGAAATCGATTACGACAAGATCGATGCTCTGCGCGGTTTGGACATCACCCTGACCACCACTGCTCGTTCGGATGAAGAAGGCCGCGCTCTGCTGCGTGCTTTCAAATTCCCGTTCCGCAACTGATTGGAGTAGGAAAATGGCCAAGAAGAGCATGAAAAACCGCGAGCTGAAGCGTCAGCTCACGGTAGCCAAGTACGCCAAAAAGCGTGCCGAGCTGAAAGCGACCATCGTCAACCTGAACGCCTCTCCTGAAGAGCGTTTCGCTGCCGTTGTCGCCCTGCAGAAGCAGCCGCGTGATGCCAGCGCCTCGCGCCTGCGCAACCGTTGCCGTCTGACCGGTCGTCCGCACGGTGTATACCGTAAGTTCGGCCTGGGCCGTAACATGCTGCGCCAAGCTGCAATGCGCGGTGATGTTCCAGGTCTGGTCAAAGCCAGCTGGTAATCGCGGTTGGTGTGATTCCGGCGGGAGGGGAGCGATCTTCCGACCGCCGGTGACATCGCAACGAAACAAGCCCCCTCGTGGGGCTTGTTTCGTTTCTGTCTTGTGTCTAGAATGACCGGCTCACCTGAGCCCGGGTTTTTTACCCTGCGCGTTTGGGTGGTTGTGATAGCCGCAAGGCTAATAATTCTTGTATCAGGAGCATCTAGCCCATGAGTATGCAGGACCCGTTAGCGGACATGCTAACTCGCATCCGTAATGCCCAGATGGCTGAAAAGTCCGTCGTAAGCATGCCTTCCTCCACCCTGAAGGTCGCGGTTGCCAAAGTTCTGAAGGACGAAGGTTACATCGCTGGCTACCAGGTCAGTGGCGAAGCCAAACCTTCCCTGTCGATCGAACTGAAGTACTTCGAAGGCCGTCCGGTCATCGAGGAACTGAAGCGCTCCAGCCGTCCAGGCCTGCGCCAGTACAAATCCGTTGCAGACCTGCCGAAAGTACGTGGCGGCCTGGGCGTGTCTATCGTCTCCACCAACAAAGGTGTGATGACTGACCGCGCTGCGCGCGCTGCCGGTGTCGGCGGCGAAGTGCTCTGCACTGTGTTCTAAGGGGAGATAGGCATGTCTCGCGTCGCTAAGAACCCCGTTAAGCTGCCATCCGGCGTCGAAGTCAAATTCGCCGGCCAGCAGCTTTCGGTGAAAGGTGCCAAAGGCACTCTCGAACTGAACGTTCACTCGTCTGTTGAAGTTACCGAAGAGTCTGGCGAGCTGCGCTTTGTCGCTCGCAACGGTGACCAGCAAGCTCGCGCCATGGCCGGTACCACCCGCGCCCTGGTGAACAACATGGTCCAAGGCGTAAGCCAAGGCTTCGAGCGCAAGCTCCAGCTGGTCGGTGTTGGTTACAAGGCACAGGCCAAGGGCAACGTCCTGAACCTGGCCCTGGGCTTCTCTCACCCAGTGGACTACGAACTGCCAGCCGGTATCACCGCTGAAACCCCAAGCCAGACCGACATCCTGATCAAGGGTATCGACAAGCAGCTGGTGGGTCAGGTGGCCGCTGAAATCCGCGACTTCCGTCCGCCAGAGCCTTACAAGGGCAAGGGTGTGCGTTACGCGGACGAAGTAGTCCGTCGTAAAGAAGCCAAGAAGAAGTAGGGCCTAGCAAATGACCGACAAAAAAGTTACTCGACTGCGTCGCGCTCGCAAAGCACGCCTGAAAATGCACGAGCTCGAAGCCGTGCGTCTGTGCGTGTTCCGCTCCTCGCAGCACATCTATGCCCAGGTCATCTCGGCCGACGGCAGCAAGGTTCTGGCAAGTGCCTCGACCTTGGACAAAGAACTGCGTGATGGCGCCACTGGCAACATCGACGCGGCCACTAAGGTTGGCAAGCTGGTAGCTGAGCGCGCGAAAGCCGCCGGTGTATCTCAAGTTGCCTTTGACCGTTCCGGCTTCAAGTACCATGGCCGCGTCAAAGCGCTGGCTGATGCTGCTCGTGAAGGCGGGCTGGAGTTCTAAGTTATGGCAAATAACGATCAAAAGCGCGACGAAGGCTACATCGAGAAGCTGGTTCAAGTTAACCGCGTAGCCAAAACCGTTAAGGGCGGCCGTATCTTCACCTTCACCGCGTTGACCGTGGTAGGTGATGGCAAGGGTCGCGTTGGTTTTGGCCGTGGCAAGTCGCGTGAAGTGCCTGCTGCCATCCAGAAGGCTATGGAAGCTGCTCGTCGCAACATGATCCAGGTCGACCTGAAGGGCACCACCCTGCAGTACGCCACCAAGGCTGCCCACGGCGCCTCGAAGGTCTACATGCAGCCTGCCTCGGAAGGTACCGGTATCATCGCTGGCGGCGCCATGCGTGCTGTCCTGGAAGTTGCTGGTGTTCAGAACGTCCTGGCCAAGTGCTACGGTTCGACCAACCCAGTGAACGTGGTTTACGCCACCTTCAAGGGCCTGAAAGCCATGCAATCTCCTGAGTCCATTGCTGCCAAGCGCGGCAAGAGCGTTGAGGAGATCTTCTGATCATGGCAACCGTAAAAGTAACGCTGATCAAAAGCACCGCCGGCCGCCTGCCTAACCACAAGCTGTGCGTTAAAGGCCTGGGTCTGCGTCGCATCGGTCACACTGTAGAAGTCCAAGATACTCCCGAGAATCGCGGGATGATCAACAAGGCTTACTACATGCTGCGCGTCGAGGGTTAATCGATGAAACTCAATGATCTGAGTCCAGCGCCGGGTTCCCGTCGCGAGAAGCATCGTCCGGGTCGTGGTATCGGTAGCGGCCTGGGCAAGACCGGTGGCCGCGGCCACAAGGGTCAAACCTCCCGTTCCGGTGGTTCCATCGCTCCGGGCTTCGAAGGCGGTCAACAGCCGCTGCACCGTCGCCTGCCGAAGTTCGGCTTCGTTTCCCTGAAAGCCATGGACCGCGCCGAAGTGCGTCTGTCCGAGCTGGCCAAAGTGGAAGGCGACGTCGTCTCCGTGCAATCCCTGAAGGATGCCAACGTGATTGGCCAGAACGTTCAGCGTGTGAAAATCATGCTGTCGGGCGAAGTCACTCGCGCAGTCACCATCAAGGGTATCGCAGCCACCAAGGGTGCGCGTGCGGCTATCGAAGCAGCTGGCGGCAAATTCGAGGAATAAATGGCTAAGCAAGGTGCTCTCTCTTCGCTCGGTAAGGGCGGGATGTCGGAACTCTGGGCTCGTCTGCGCTTCCTGTTCCTGGCGATCATCGTCTATCGGATCGGCGCGCATATCCCGGTGCCTGGCATCAACCCGGACCGTCTGGCGGATCTGTTTCGACAGAATGAGGGGACCATTCTTAGCTTGTTCAACATGTTTTCCGGCGGTGCGCTGGAGCGCATGAGCATTTTTGCACTGGGGATCATGCCGTACATCTCGGCGTCGATCATCATGCAGCTCATGACCGCAGTCAGCCCACAGCTGGAGCAGTTGAAGAAGGAAGGTGAAGCTGGCCGTCGCAAGATCAGCCAGTACACCCGCTACGGCACCGTTATCCTGGCGCTGGTTCAAGCCATTGGCATGTCCATTGGCCTGGCCAACCAGGGCGTGGCGTTTTCTGTGGGCCTGGGCTTCCATGTCGTCGCTGTCTCCACCTTCGTGGCTGGCGCGATGTTCATGATGTGGCTGGGCGAGCAGATCACCGAGCGCGGTGTGGGCAACGGTATCTCGATGTTGATCTTCGCAGGTATCGTTGCCGGTCTTCCGAGAGCAATCGGGCAGTCTTTCGAGTCTGCACGCACGGGCGATATCAACATTTTCGCCCTGGTCGCCATCGGTTTGCTTGCAGTAGCGATCATCGGCTTCGTGGTGTTCATCGAGCGTGGTCAGCGTCGTATCGCCGTTCACTACGCCAAGCGTCAGCAGGGCCGCAAGGTCTTCGCTGCGCAGACCAGCCACTTGCCGCTCAAGGTGAACATGGCAGGGGTCATCCCAGCCATTTTCGCCAGCAGCATTCTGCTGTTCCCGGCTTCGCTGGGTGCCTGGTTCGGTCAGTCCGAAGGTATGGGCTGGCTGCAGGACATCTCGCAGTCGATCGCTCCTGGTCAGCCGTTGAACATTCTGCTGTTTAGTGCAGGGATCGTTTTCTTCTGCTTCTTCTACACAGCGTTGATGTTCAACCCGAAAGACGTAGCGGAAAACCTGAAGAAGTCCGGTGCCTTTATTCCGGGCATTCGTCCTGGTGAGCAGTCGGCGCGCTACATTGATGGCGTTCTGACTCGTCTCACCATGTTCGGTGCTCTTTACATGACGGCCGTGTGCCTTCTGCCCCAGTTCCTGGTGGTGGCGGCAAACGTTCCGTTCTACCTTGGCGGGACCTCGTTGCTGATTGTGGTAGTGGTTGTGATGGACTTCATGTCCCAAGTACAATCGCACCTCGTTTCGCACCAGTACGAATCCCTGATGAAGAAAGCCAACCTGAAAGGCTACGGTGGCAGCGGTCTGCTGCGCTGATAGACCCCTAAGGTTCGAGGAGTCGGTAATGAAAGTTCGTGCATCGGTGAAAAAGCTGTGCCGCAACTGCAAGATCATTCGTCGCGAAGGTATCGTGCGCGTGATCTGCAGCGCGGAACCGCGTCACAAGCAGCGCCAAGGCTGAGTGTGATCTGCGCTTCAAACCCAGCAGCTAGTGTGCTGCTGGGTTGATTATTCGTTTCTACAGCGATATTATCTCGCGCCCTATTTCTTGGCTTCCGGGGCGTAGGTAGCTGTCAATTGGAGTCCCACTGAATGGCCCGTATTGCAGGCGTCAACATTCCAGATAACAAGCATACTGTTATCTCGCTGACCTACATCTATGGTGTCGGTCGCACTACTGCACAGAAAATCTGTGCAGACGCTGGTGTCAACCCAGCCGCTAAGATCAAGGATCTGAGCGACGAGCAAATCGAAACCCTGCGTGGCGAAGTCGCGAAGTTCACCACTGAAGGTGACCTGCGCCGTGACATCAACATGAAGATCAAGCGCTTGATGGACCTGGGTTGCTACCGCGGCCTGCGTCATCGTAAAGGTCTGCCGGTTCGCGGTCAGCGCACCAAGACCAACGCACGCACCCGTAAGGGCCCGCGTAAGCCGATCCGCAAGTAATCGCCCAGGAATATAGACATGGCAAAACCTGCTGCTCGTCCTCGTAAGAAAGTCAAAAAGACAGTGGTTGATGGCATCGCCCACATCCATGCGTCTTTCAACAACACCATCGTGACCATCACCGACCGTCAGGGCAACGCACTGTCCTGGGCGACCTCCGGTGGTTCGGGTTTCCGTGGTTCGCGCAAATCCACCCCGTTCGCAGCACAGATCGCTGCTGAGCGTGCTGGTCAAGCTGCGCTGGAATACGGTCTGAAGAACCTCGACGTCAACGTCAAGGGTCCAGGTCCAGGTCGTGAGTCCGCCGTTCGTGCACTGAACAGCTGCGGCTACAAGATCGCCAGCATCACCGACGTGACGCCAATCCCGCATAACGGGTGCCGTCCGCCGAAGAAGCGTCGCGTGTAATCAGGAGACAGATAAATGGCACGTTACATTGGTCCAAAATGCAAACTGTCTCGTCGTGAAGGCACCGATCTGTTCCTGAAGAGCGGCGTTCGCGCTCTGGAATCGAAGTGCAACATCGAAGCAGCCCCAGGTATCCACGGCCAGCGCCGTGGCCGTCAGTCCGACTACGGTACCCAGCTGCGCGAGAAGCAAAAAGTCCGTCGTATCTACGGTGTTCTGGAGCGTCAGTTCCGCGGTTACTACCAGGCTGCAGCCTCGAAAAAAGGCGCTACCGGTGAGAACCTGCTGCAACTGCTCGAGTGCCGTCTGGATAACGTCGTCTACCGTATGGGCTTCGGTTCGACCCGTTCCGAGTCCCGCCAGCTGGTTTCGCACAAAGCGATCAGCGTCAACGGCAAGACTGTAAACATTCCATCCTACCAAGTTCGTCCGGGTGACGTGGTCGCGGTTCGCGAGAAGTCGTCGAACCAGCTGCGCATTGTTCAAGCCCTTGAACTGTGCGCCCAGCGTGGCCGCGTTGAGTGGGTTGACGTGGATGCTGCCAAGAAGTCGGGCGTTTTCAAGAACGTTCCTGCTCGCAGCGACCTGTCCGCCGACATCAACGAAAACCTGATTGTCGAGCTCTACTCCAAGTAAGGGCTAGAAAATAGGTGCATCCATGCAGATTTCGGTAAATGAGTTCCTGACTCCCCGTCACATTGACGTGCAGGTAGTCAGTCCAACCCGCGCCAAGATCACTCTCGAGCCTCTCGAGCGTGGTTTCGGCCATACCCTGGGCAACGCGCTGCGCCGCATCCTGTTGTCCTCCATGCCTGGCTGTGCAGTAGTCGAGGCCGAGATCGATGGCGTACTCCATGAGTACTCCGCGATCGAAGGTGTACAGGAAGACGTCATTGAAATCCTGTTGAACCTGAAAGGCCTGGCTATCAAACTGCACGGTCGTGACGAAGTTACGCTGACCTTGTCGAAAAAGGGTTCGGGGGTGGTTACCGCTGCCGATATTCAGCTGGATCACGATGTCGAGATCGTCAACCCCGATCACGTAATCGCGAACCTGGCGTCCAACGGCGCCCTGAACATGAAGCTCACCGTAGCTCGTGGTCGTGGTTACGAGCCGGCCGACTCCCGTCAGACCGACGAGGACGAAAGCCGCAGCATTGGCCGTCTTCAGCTGGACGCTTCGTTCAGCCCGGTGCGTCGTATCGCCTACGTGGTCGAGAACGCCCGTGTTGAACAGCGTACCAACCTGGACAAGCTGGTCATCGATCTGGAAACCAACGGCACCCTGGATCCTGAAGAGGCCATTCGCCGCGCCGCGACCATCCTGCAACAGCAGCTGGCCGCGTTCGTCGACCTCAAGGGTGACAGCGAGCCTGTCGTCGTCGAGCAAGAAGACGAGATCGATCCGATCCTGCTGCGCCCGGTTGACGACCTGGAACTGACCGTACGTTCGGCCAACTGCCTCAAGGCGGAGAACATCTACTACATCGGCGACCTGATTCAGCGTACCGAAGTAGAGCTGTTGAAGACTCCTAACCTGGGCAAGAAGTCCCTGACCGAAATCAAGGACGTCCTGGCCTCCCGTGGTCTGTCTCTCGGCATGCGCCTCGACAACTGGCCGCCTGCAAGCCTTAAGAAAGACGACAAGGCGACTGCCTGATCGTCGTAATCACCGAACGTAGTGTTTGGTAAGGAATGAATCATGCGTCATCGTAAAAGTGGACGTCACCTGAGCCGTACCAGCTCTCACCGCAAGGCTATGTTCCAGAACATGGCAGTGTCGTTGATCGAGCACGAGCTGATCAAAACCACCCTGCCGAAAGCCAAGGAACTGCGCCGCGTTGCCGAGCCGCTGATCACCCTGGCCAAGGAAGACAGCGTCGCCAACCGTCGTCTGGCTTTCGATCGTACCCGTTCGAAATCCGCTGTTGGCAAGCTGTTCAACGACCTGGGCAAGCGCTACGCCACCCGTCAGGGCGGCTACCTGCGTATCCTGAAGTGCGGTTTCCGCGCTGGCGACAACGCGCCTATGGCGTACGTCGAGCTGGTTGATCGTCCGGTCGGTGGTGCTGTAGAAGCCGCCGAGTAAGACGTCCAGTCTGCTGCAAGAAACCGGGCCTCGTGCCCGGTTTTTTGTGTCTGCATGAATTGTAATTATCTATCGATGCGAGTTTTTTAATGCATTAGATCTTGTCATGTGCCTCCTCGATACTGTCTTCAAGCCGATTAGCCGGCGACTCAAGACCGATAAGGAGAGTTCATGAGCAAGATTCTTACTACTGCCAGCGGTGCTCCTGTAGCCGACAACCAGAATTCCCGGTCGGCAGGCCCGCGCGGCCCGCTGCTGCTCGACGACTTCCATCTGGTCGAGAAGCTCGCCCACTTCAATCGCGAGAACATTCCTGAGCGGCGTGTGCACGCCAAGGGCTCGGGGGCTTATGGCACCTTCACCGTCACCCGCGATATCACCCAATACACCAGCGCCCGCTTGTTCGAGACCGTTGGTAAGCAGACCGAGACCTTCCTGCGCTTCTCCACCGTTGGCGGTGAACGTGGTTCGGCCGATACCGAGCGCGACCCGCGTGGTTTCGCCTTGAAGTTCTATACCGAGGAAGGCAACTGGGACATCGTCGGCAACAACACGCCGGTGTTCTTCATCCGTGACCCGCTCAAGTTCCCGGACTTTATCCACACCCAGAAGCGCCACCCGCAAACCAACCTGAAAAATGCCCAGATGATGTGGGACTTCTGGTCGCACTCGCCTGAGGCGCTGCACCAGGTCACCATCCTGTTCTCCGACCGCGGCATCCCGGACGGCTACCGTCACATGCACGGCTTCGGCAGCCACACCTATAGTCTGATCAACGCCAAGGGCGAGCGCACTTGGGTCAAGTGGCACTTCAAGACCCAGCAAGGCATCAAGAACCTGTCGCCAGCCGACGCCGCGCGCCTGGCCGGCAGCGATCCAGACTATGCCCAGCGGGACCTGTTCGAGGCCATCGAGCGTGGTGACTACCCACGTTGGACCGCCTGCATTCAGGTGATGAGCGAGGAGCAGGCGGCCAACCGTGTGGAAAACCCGTTCGACGTGACCAAGACCTGGTCGCAGAAGGAGTTCCCGCTGATCGAAGTTGGCGTGCTGGAACTCAACCGCAACCCGCTCAACTACTTTGCCGAAGTCGAGCAGGCCACCTTCGGCCCGAGCAACATGGTCCCGGGTGTCGGCCTGTCGCCTGACCGCATGCTGCAGGGCCGCGTGTTCGCCTACGCCGACGCGCACCGCTACCGTGTGGGCACCAACCACCAGCACCTGCCGGTCAATGCGCCCCGCAGCCCAGTGCACAGCTATCAGCGTGACGGCGCGATGGCCTTCGGTGCCTACGGCAGTGCGCCGAACTACGAGCCGAACAGCTACGCCGATGCGCCCAAGCAATCACCTCGGCATGCGGAGCCGGCGCTGGCCCTGAGTGGTGCGGCCGATCGCTACGATCACCGTGAGGACAACGATTACTACAGCCACGCCGGTGCGCTGTTCCGCCTGATGAGCCCTGAGCAGCAAGCCCTGCTGATCAGCAATATCGCCGTTACGATGGCGGGTGTCAGCGGGGATGTGGTGCAACGCCAGTTGCAGCACTTCTTCAAAGCCGATCCCGCCTACGGCGAAGGGATCGCCAAGGCGCTGGGCGTGAATCTCGCCTAAGTCGAAGTGATAAGGAGAACCGCCCTCATTTGGGCGGTTTTTCAATGAATATCACTACCGTTTGCCGATTATTTTCCAACTAATTGCGCACTTTTCAGTGACCTTGGCGAAATCATGGTTCACACTATCTCCCTATCAACGTTTCATTCAGGGAGTAGCAGGGCGATGCAAGGTCACCCGGACGTAATCGATTATCTCAACACGTTGCTGACGGGCGAACTGGCGGCGCGCGACCAATACTTCATCCACTCGCGGATGTACGAAGACTGGGGCCTGAGCAAGCTCTACGAGCGTATCAACCACGAGATGGAAGAAGAGGCGCAACACGCCGATGCCCTCATGCGCCGCATCCTGATGCTCGAAGGCACCCCGCGCATGCGCCCAGACGACCTGGACGTGGGCGCCACCGTGCCGGACATGATCGCTGCCGACCTGCGCCTGGAGTACAAGGTGCGCGCCGCGCTGTGCAAGGGCATCGAGCTGTGCGAGCTGCACAAGGACTACATCAGCCGCGACATCTTGCGCGCGCAGTTGGCCGATACCGAGGAAGATCACACCTACTGGCTGGAGAAGCAGCAGGGCCTGATCAAGTCCATCGGGCTGCAGAATTACCTGCAATCGCAGATGTAGATCGCCCGCAACTACAGGCGAACCGAAAAGCCCCTGGCATTTGCATGCCAGGGGCTTTTTCGTCAGGCCCGGTCGCGTTCCAGCAACGGTTTGAGGTAATGCCCGGTATAGGACTGCTTCATCTTCGCCAGTTCCTCAGGCGTACCGCTGGCGATGATCTGGCCGCCCTTGGAGCCGCCTTCCGGCCCCAGGTCCACCAGCCAGTCGGCGGTCTTGATCACGTCCAGGTTGTGCTCGATCACCACTACGGTGTTGCCATGGTCACGCAGGCGGTGCAGCACGTCCAGCAGTTGCTGGATGTCGGCGAAGTGCAAGCCTGTGGTCGGTTCGTCGAGGATGTACAAGGTCTTGCCGGTATCGCGCTTGGACAACTCACGCGAAAGCTTGACCCGCTGCGCCTCACCGCCCGACAGCGTCGTAGCCGATTGCCCCAGCTTGATGTACGAAAGGCCCACGTCCATCAGTGTCTGCAGCTTGCGCGCCAGCGCCGGCACCGCGTCGAAGAACTCGCGGGCATCCTCGATGGTCATTTCCAGCACCTCGTGGATGTTCTTGCCCTTGTACTTGATCTCCAGGGTCTCGCGGTTGTAGCGCTTGCTCTTGCACACATCGCACGGCACGTAGATGTCCGGCAGGAAGTGCATTTCCACCTTGATCAGGCCGTCGCCCTGGCATGCCTCGCAGCGCCCGCCCTTGACGTTGAACGAGAAGCGCCCCGGGCCATAGCCGCGCGAGCGCGACTCTGGCACACCGGCGAACAGCTCGCGGATCGGCGTGAAGATACCGGTGTAGGTCGCCGGGTTCGAACGCGGTGTGCGACCGATCGGGCTCTGGTCGATGTCGACCACCTTGTCCAGGTGTTGCAGGCCGTCCATGCTGCTATGTGGCGCGGCCTCCAGGCTGCTGGCTCCATTCAGCGCGGTGGCGGCCAGGGGGAACAGGGTGTTGTTGATCAGCGTCGACTTGCCCGAGCCGGACACCCCGGTCACGCAGGTCAGCAGGCCGATCGGCACTTCCAGGTCGACGTTCTGCAGGTTGTTGCCGCGCGCGCCCTTGAGCTTGAGCGAAAGCTTCTTGTTGCGTGGTGTGCGCTTGGCCGGCACGACGATCTTCTTGCGTCCGGACAGGTACTTGCCGGTGAGCGAATCCGGGTGCGCCATGACTTCCTCGGGCGAGCCCTCGGCGACGATCTGGCCGCCGTGCACGCCAGCGCCCGGGCCGATGTCGACCACGTAGTCGGCCAGGCGGATGGCGTCCTCGTCGTGCTCCACAACGATCACCGTGTTGCCCAGGTCGCGCAGGTGGTTGAGGGTGGCCAACAGGCGATCGTTGTCGCGCTGGTGCAGGCCTATCGACGGCTCGTCGAGGATGTACATGACCCCGACCAGGCCCGCGCCGATCTGGCTCGCCAGGCGAATGCGCTGGGCCTCGCCGCCGGACAGGGTTTCGGCGCTGCGGTCCAGGGTCAGGTAATCGAGGCCGACGTTGACCAGGAATTGCAGGCGTTCGCAGATTTCCTTGAGGATCTTCGCCGCAATCTCGCCGCGCCGACCGGTCAGTGTCAGGCCGGCGAAGTATTCACTGGCGTCGCCGATCGGCAGGTTGGTCACTGCCGGCAGGGTCTTCTCGCCCACCCACACATGGCGGGCCTCGCGGCGCAGGCGGGTGCCGCGGCAGTCCGGGCAGGGCTGGGTGCCGAGGAACTTGGCGAGCTCCTCACGCACGGTGGCCGACTCGGTCTCGCGGTAGCGGCGCTCGAGGTTCGGCACGATGCCTTCGAAGGGGTGCGAGCGCTTGACGATGTCGCCACGGTCGTTGAGGTACTTGAAGTCGACGCTCTGCTTGCCGCTACCCTGCAGGATGACCTTCTGGTGCTCGGCTGACAGCTCGCCGAACGGCTCCTCCAGGCTGAAGCCATAGTGCGCGGCCAGCGAGCCGAGCATCTGGAAGTAATAGACGTTGCGCCGGTCCCAGCCGCGGATCGCGCCCTCGGCCAGGGTCAGCTCGCTGTTGACCAGGCGCTTGGTGTCGAAGAACTGCTTCACCCCAAGGCCGTCACAGGTCGGGCAGGCGCCGGCGGGGTTGTTGAAGGAGAACAGCTTCGGCTCCAGCTCGCTGATGGCGTGACCGCAGACCGGGCAGGCGAAGCGTGCGGAGAAGATCATGTCCTCGGCGCTGTCGTCGTCCATCTGCGCCACCAGGGCGATGCCGTCTGCCAGCTTGAGCGCCGTCTCGAACGATTCGGCCAGGCGCTGCTGCAGGTCGTTGCGTACCTTGAAGCGGTCCACCACCACGTCGATGCTGTGCTTCTTCTGCTTGTCGAGCTTGGGCAGCTCGTCGAGTTCGTACAGCTTGCCGTTGACCCGGGCCCGCACGAAGCCCTGGGCACGCAACTCGTCGAACACCGCCAGGTGCTCGCCCTTGCGTTCGCGCACCACGGGTGCCAGCAGCATCAGCTTGCTGCCTTCGGGTTGCTCGAGCACCAGGTCGACCATCTGGCTGATCGTTTGCGCTTCCAGCGGAATGTCGTGGTCCGGGCAGCGTGGCGTGCCGACCCGGGCGTAGAGCAGGCGCAGGTAGTCGTAGATCTCGGTGATGGTGCCGACCGTCGAACGCGGGTTGTGCGAGGTCGACTTCTGTTCGATGGAAATCGCCGGCGACAGGCCCTCGATGGTATCGACGTCAGGTTTTTCCATCATCGACAGGAACTGCCGGGCGTAGGCCGACAGCGATTCCACGTAACGGCGCTGACCTTCGGCGTACAGCGTGTCGAATGCCAGGGACGACTTGCCGGAGCCGGACAAACCGGTGATCACGATCAGTTTGTCCCGAGGCAGGGTCAGGTCGATGTTCTTCAGGTTGTGGGTGCGTGCCCCACGGATCAGGATCTTGTCCACTGCGGCCTCGCTCGGCGGGCATAAACAAAGAAGTATACGGCGCGCTGCCACTACGCGGCAAAGCGTCGCGCAGATGCCGTTCAGCCCTCGGACTGATAGAATCGCCGCCGGTTCACACGAGGTTAATCCATGCACGACACCCACAACGAGCGCATGAGTGGCAGCGAAACCCGCGCCGCAGGCGGCCTGGCCATGGTCTTTGCCTTTCGTATGCTGGGCATGTTCATGGTGCTGCCCGTGCTGGCGACCTACGGTATGGACCTGGCCGGTGCCACGCCCGCGTTGATTGGCCTGGCCATCGGCGCCTATGGCCTGACCCAGGCGGTGTTGCAGATTCCGTTCGGGGTGATTTCCGACCGTATCGGTCGGCGCCCAGTGATCTACCTGGGGCTGGTGATCTTCGCCCTCGGCAGCCTGCTGGCGGCCCAGGCCGACTCGATCTGGGGCGTGATCGCCGGGCGCATCCTGCAGGGCGCCGGGGCGATTTCCGCGGCGGTCATGGCGCTGCTCTCGGACCTCACCCGCGAACAGCACCGCACCAAGGCCATGGCCATGATCGGCATGAGCATCGGCCTGTCGTTCGCCGTGGCCATGGTCATCGGACCTTTGTTGACGCGCGCCTTTGGCTTGTCAGGATTGTTCCTCGCAACCGCAGGACTTGCCTTGGTCGGCATCGGCCTGATCGCCTTCGTCGTACCCAATGCCCACAGCGCGCTGCAGCACCGCGAATCGGGCGTGGCGCGCCAGGCCCTCGGCCCGACCCTGCGCCACCCGGACCTTTTGCGTCTGGACGTGGGCATCTTCATCCTCCATGCCATCCTCATGGCCAGCTTCGTCGCACTGCCGCTGGCCTTCGTCGAGCGTGGCGGGTTGCCCAAGGAAGAACACTGGTGGGTGTACCTGACCGCGCTGCTCGTCTCATTTTTTGCAATGGTCCCGTTCATCATCTACGGGGAAAAGAAGCGCAAGATGAAACGCGTCCTGCTGGGCGCGGTCAGTGTTCTGTTGCTGACCGAGGTGTTCTTCTGGCAATGGGCTGACAACTTGCGCGGACTGGTGACCGGCACCGTGATATTCTTTACTGCCTTCAACCTGTTGGAGGCATCCTTGCCTTCGCTGGTCAGCAAGGTGTCGCCTGCGGGCGGCAAGGGAACGGCCATGGGGGTCTACTCCACCAGCCAGTTCCTCGGTGCCGCGCTGGGAGGCATCATCGGTGGCTGGTTGTTCCAGCACGGTGGCCTGGGCATGGTGTTTCTCGGTTGTGCGGTGCTGTGTGCGATCTGGCTGGTGTCTGCCCTGGGCATGAACGAACCGCCGTACGTGACCAGCCTGCGCATGCCGCTGACGCCGGAGGCGGTCCGGGAAGCCGGGCTGACCGAGCGCCTGATGGCTGTGCCGGGTGTGACCGACGCCGTGGTGGTGGCGGAAGAAGCCGCCATCTATATCAAACTGGATACGAAAATTTTGGACCGTGCGACCCTGGAGCGTCTGGTGAACCCAGCCTCAGCGGCGTGCGAAGCCTAGGAGAACGTTATGGCCCGTGGGGTTAACAAAGTCATTCTGGTCGGTACCTGCGGTCAGGATCCCGAAGTCCGCTACCTGCCCAACGGTAACGCCGTGACCAACCTGAGCCTGGCCACCAGCGAGCAGTGGACCGACAAGCAGTCTGGCCAGAAGGTCGAGCGCACCGAGTGGCACCGTGTTTCCCTGTTCGGCAAGGTCGCCGAGATCGCCGGCGAATACCTGCGCAAGGGTTCGCAGGTGTACATCGAAGGCAAACTGCAAACCCGCGAGTGGGAAAAAGACGGCATCAAGCGCTACACCACCGAGATCATCGTCGATATGGGCGGCACCATGCAGTTGCTGGGCGGTCGCCCGCAGAGCCAGCAGGGTGGTGATCAGTACAACCAGGGTGGCGGCAACTACAATCAGGGCGGTGGCCAGCAGCAGTACAACCAGGCACCACGCCAGCAGGCACCGCGCCCGCAGCAGGCGCCACAGCGTCCTGCGCCGCAGCAACCGGCTCCGCAGCCGGCGGCGGACTTCGACAGTTTCGATGACGATATTCCGTTCTAACGAGCCATAGCGGCTCAGTTGTAAGGCCCACGCTGAAAGCCCCCGCATTGCGGGGGCTTTCTCGTTTTCGGGAGGGTAGTCCCTGGTCTCGTTGGCCTATTAGCCAGATGGCCGCCTGTCGCGCGTATACGCCCCATGTGGCTATCGGTAGCACTGCCCTCGCGCTACTTGTCTTGACGCTGTGCGCACATCAGCGTGCGCCCTCCCAATGCATTCATATTCGAAAGCCGCTGGGATTTCCTTTCTCGGCTGTGGCACACTTTCTGTCGTCTATTCCGCTATTGCATATCTAATTCCGCTATAGCGGAATCATGGTGAGATACCGTCATGCAGCGCGACTTCCCGTGGCGCGTATGGCAGTGCCCCACGAGATGAACGGTTTGCAACCTTACCTTCCGAACCAGGAGAAACTCCCATGAGCATTACTCGTTATGGCACGGGCAGCACCGCCGGTGGCGGCCAGCCCCGTCCTTTCGCCCGCGCGGTCGAAGCCGATGGCTGGCTGTACGTGTCGGGTCAAGTGCCCGCAGTGGACGGCGAAATCATTAACGGCGGCATCGTCGAGCAGACGCACCAGACCATGCGCAACTTGATCGCGATCCTCGAAGAGGCCGGCTACGGCCTGGAAGACGTGGTGCGCACCGGCGTATGGCTGGAAGACCCACGGGATTTCTGGAGCTTCAACAAAGTCTTTTCCGAGTACTTCCGCCCGGAGCACGCACCGGCTCGTGCCTGCGTGCAGGCCAACATGATGGTCGACTGCAAGGTCGAGATTGATTGCGTCGCATACAAGAAAAAGCGCTGAGTCGCGGCGGCCCTTGTAGAGACTGCCGTGGCGGTGTCGACTGGGCGGGATCAAAAGCTCGCGATCTGTGCACGATTCAGCATGGGAACCCACTGACATGACCCAAGACACTATCAAACGCCGGGCTCGTGGCTTGGACCGGGCGTTCGATATCCTCGATTTCCTCAAGGAAGTCGGCCAGCCCTTGCGTCCGAACGACATCGCCAATGGTATCGGCAGTCCGAAATCCACGGTGTACGAACTGGTCGCGTCCTTGCTGGAGCGACGGATCCTGGAGCAGGTGGGCAAGGAAGGCCATGTCTACCTCGGCCGTCAGCTGTATTTTCTCGGGCAGGCGCACCTGCGGCATTTCGACCTGACGCGCGAGGCCGATCACGCCCTGCAGGAAATCGTCGGGCAGACCCACGAAACCGCGCAGATGTGCCTGCTCAACGGGCGCAAGTACACCGTCGCGCTGATGCGGGAAGGGCAGCGGCATTTTCGCATTTCCTCGGACATCGGCGAAAACGCCCCCATCCCCTGGACCGCCTCCGGGCGTCTGTTGCTGGCGCACTTGAGCGACCAGGCGATCGTCGACCTGATCGACCACGATGACTTCATCCTGCCCGATGGCGAACGCTTGCCGCTGGAGCGATTTCTCAAGGAAATCCGCCAGGCCGGCAGCGAGGGTTTCTTTTCCTTCGATAGCGTCGCCGACACCTTCACCCATTGCTTCGCCGCGCCAGTCAAAGACCCGAACGGCGTGGCCATCGCGACCCTGTGCATCGTCGCCCCACGGGCCGACGCCAAGAACAACTACGACGACTACCGCCGGGTGTTGATCGAAAGCGCCAACAACCTGGCCCGTCGCATCAATGAATGAGCGTGGCCGTTCGCGGCTGCGCGTGAGGAGTGAGAGCATGTCTTCTGCCTTGAACATCGCCACCGTGGAAAAGGGCGCTGGCCAACCCGGCGCAAGCCTGGTGCGCGACGTCAGCCTGCCGGCGCTGGTGCTGCACCGCGAAGCGCTGGAGCACAATATCCGCTGGATGCAGTCGTTCGTCAGCAACAGCGGGGCGCAACTGGCACCTCATGGCAAAACCAGCATGACGCCGGCATTGTTCCGTCGCCAACTGGACGCCGGTGCCTGGGGCATCACCCTGGCCACTGCGGTCCAGGCCCGCGCCGCCTACGCCCATGGCGTGCGCCGGGTGTTGATGGCCAACCAATTGGTGGGGGCGCCGAACATGGCGTTGATCGCCGAGTTGCTGGCCGACCCTGCATTCGACTTCCACTGCATGGTCGACCACCCGGACAACGTCGCCGAGCTCGGGGCGTTTTTCGCCGCACGCGGCCTGCGCCTGAACGTCATGATCGAATACGGCGTGGTCGGCGGCCGTTGTGGTTGCCGCAGCGAAGCCGAAGTGCTGGCGCTGGCCGAAGCGATCAAGGCGCAGCCGGGCCTGGCCTTGACCGGTATCGAAGGCTACGAGGGGGTGATTCACGGCGACCACGCGGTCAGCGGCATTCGCGCGTTCGCCGCGTCCCTGGTGCGCCTGGCCGTACAGCTGCAAGACAGCGCGGCTTTCGCCATCGACAAGCCGATCATCACCGCTTCGGGCTCGGCCTGGTATGACCTGATCGCCGAGTCCTTCGAAGCGCAGAACGCCGCTGGGCGTTTCCTCAGCGTGCTGCGTCCCGGCAGTTACGTGGCGCACGACCATGGCATCTACAAGCAAGCGCAATGCTGCGTGCTCGATCGTCGTAGCGACTTGCACGAGGGCCTGCGCCCGGCGCTGGAAGTCTGGGCTCATGTGCAGTCCTTGCCGGAGCCGGGTTTTGCGGTGATCGCGCTAGGCAAGCGCGACGTGGCGTACGACGCGGGCCTGCCGGTGCCATTGCTGCGCTACCGGGCGGGTGTGGTGCCGGCGGTCGGCGACGACGTCAGTGCTTGCAGCGTGACGGCCGTGATGGATCAACATGCGTTCATGACCGTAGCCCCGGAGGTGCAATTGCGGGTGGGCGACATCATTTCGTTCGGCACCTCCCACCCATGCCTGACCTTCGACAAGTGGCGCACCGGTTGCCTGGTGGATGAGCAGTTGAACGTCATCGAAAGCCTGCAAACCTGTTTTTAAGGTTAGCGATCGCAGTGCGGCTATCGTCGTGCGCGCGATGGCCGCTTATCCATCACCACCGAAACAGCAGAATGATCGAGAGCCCACAACCATGAACAGCATCAGCAGACTCGGCCCCGGTTCCTCGCGCATCGCGTTGATCGGCGAATGCATGATCGAGTTGCAGCAGCGCGCTGACGGCAGTCTGCAACAGAGCTTTGGCGGCGACACCCTGAACACCGCGGTCTACCTGTCGCGTGAAATGGGCGACGGGGCCACCGTGGATTACGTCACCGCGCTGGGCGACGACAGTTTCAGCGATGCCATGTGCCAGAGCTGGTCCGAAGAAGGTATCGGCCTGGGCATGGTCCAGCGACTACCAGGGCGTTTGCCCGGTTTGTACTGCATCCAGACGGATGCTTCGGGGGAGCGTCGTTTCCTCTACTGGCGCAATGAGGCGGCCGTGCGCGAGTGCTTCACCACGCCCGCGGCGGCCCCGGTGCTTGCGGCGCTGGTGGACTACGACGTGCTGTATTTCAGCGGCATCACCCTGGCGGTACTGGGTGAGCAAGGGCGTAGAAAACTCATCGAGACGCTGGTCGAGGCTCGACAGCGGGGCGCGCGGGTTGTCTTCGACAACAACTACCGGCCACGGTTGTGGCGCACGGTAGAGGAGGCCCGGGTGGCGTACCGCGAGGTCCTGGCCTATGTCGACCTGGCGCTGTTGACGGTGGACGATGAGCAGGCCCTGTTCCAGTTTGCTGATTGCGCGGCGGTGTTCGCGGCCTACGAGCATATCGGCACACCTGAAGTGGTGCTCAAGCGTGGCGCCGAGCCGTGTCTGATTCGCTGTGGCGACGCGTCGTTCGACGTTCCGGCGCAGCGCGTCGAGCGGGTGGTGGACACCACGGCGGCCGGGGATTCGTTCAGCGCGGCGTACCTGGCCAGCCGGCTCCGGGGTGCAAGCCCGGTGGAGGCCGCGGCGGCAGGGCATCGCTTGGCGAGTCGGGTGATCCAGCAGCCGGGGGCACTGATTCCCCGAGGCTGAGCGGCCACCTCGTCGGTAGCGGCTTGAACCTCACCCCTCAAACTCACGTTTCGGGCCAGATCGCTGGCCCTACGTGAGCACGCGATGGCCATCGCGCATGGCGCGAGTGATGAAAATACCCCTGGCCGAATTTCAAAAATAGCGACCTCCCATATCTCTTTACGACAAGTCTTACCTCCTGACGAAAATTAGTTTCACGTCGTTTGAAAACGGTTAGAGGAAATGTTTTATGAGTTTCACAAACCATTCGACGTGACCCTTTCGAGGAGTACCGCATGACCCTGTCCCCTGGCTATTGGCTGCTGGTGTATGCCGCTATCGCCATCATCGCGCTGATCGTTCTGATCGCCCGTTACCGACTCAATCCGTTCATCGTCATCACCCTGGTCTCCATCGGTCTGGCCTTGCTGTCCGGCATGCCGGCGTCCGGCGTGGTGGGCGCGTACGAAGCCGGGGTGGGCAAAACCCTGGGCCATATCGCCCTGGTGGTGGCACTGGGGACGATGCTCGGCAAGATGATGGCCGAGTCTGGCGGTGCCGAGCGGGTGGCACTGACCTTGATCGAGCGCTTCGGCGAGAAGAACGTGCACTGGGCGATGGTGTGCATCGCGTTCCTGGTGGGTCTGCCGCTGTTCTTCGAAGTCGGTTTCGTGTTGTTGGTGCCGATTGCGTTCACCGTGGCGCGACGCGTCGGGGTGTCGATCCTGATGGTCGGCCTGCCGATGGTCGCCGGCTTGTCGGTGGTGCATGCGTTGGTGCCGCCGCACCCGGCGGCGATGCTGGCGGTACAGGTGTACCAGGCGTCGGTGGGGCAGACCTTGATGTACGCGATCCTGATCGGCGTGCCGACGGCGATCATCGCCGGCCCGCTGTACGCCAGGCTCATCGTGCCGCGCATCCAACTGCCGGCGGAAAACCCCCTGGAGCGGCAGTTCCTCGAGCGTGAACCGCGCGACAGCCTGCCGGGTTTCGGCATCACCATGGCGACCATCCTGCTGCCGGTGGTGTTGATGCTGATCGGCGGCTGGGCCAACCTGATTTCCACGCCGGGCAGCGGCTTCAACCAGTTCCTGCTGTTCATCGGCAACTCGGTGATCGCCTTGTTGCTGGCCACCTTGCTGAGTTTCTGGACCCTTGGTATCGCCCAAGGCTTCAATCGTGAATCCATCCTCAAGTTCACCAACGAATGCCTGGCGCCGACCGCCAGCATCACCTTGCTGGTGGGCGCTGGCGGCGGCCTGAACAAGATCCTGGTGGACGCCGGGGTTACCGACCAGGTGGTCGGCCTGGCCCACGCGTTTCACCTGTCGCCGCTGATCATGGGCTGGCTGTTCGCTGCACTGATGCGCATCGCCACAGGTTCGGCAACGGTGGCGATGACCACGGCGTCGGGGATCGTCGCGCCGGTAGCGATTGGGCTGGGTTATCCACACCCGGAATTGCTGGTGTTGGCGACCGGTGCAGGGTCGGTGATTTTTTCCCACGTCAATGACGGCGGCTTCTGGTTGATCAAGGAATACTTCAACATGTCCGTCGCCCAGACCTTCAAGACCTGGACCGTGCTCGAAACGATTATTTCAGTGGTCGCGTTTGGTTTGACCGTGGGCCTTTCTTACCTGCTATAGCTGGAGCCACCATGGACATCCTCTACCAGATCCGCGTCCGCCAGGATTCCTTCAGCGCTGGCGAAGGGCGCATCGCGCGGCTGATGCTCGACGACGTAGGCTTCGCCGCGTCTGCCAGCCTCGATGAATTGGCGGGGCGGGCGGCAGTCAGCACCGCCACCCTGTCGCGGTTCGCCCGCACGGTGGGGTGTCGCGACTTGCGTGACTTGCGCCTGCAACTGGCCCAGGCCAGCGGCGTCGGCAGCCGTTTCCTCGACCCGGCGGGTACGCCCGAGCAGTCGGCGTTCTACGGGCAGATTGTCGGTGACGTCGAATCGACCTTGCGTCAGCACTTGGCGGGTTTCGACGAGTCGCGCTTCGCCGATGCGGTGAAAACCCTGGGCAAGGCGCGGATGATTCACGCGTTCGGCATGGGCGGCTGCTCGACCTTGTGCAGCGATGAACTGCAAGTGCGGCTGGTGCGGCTCGGCTACCCGATCGCGGTGTGGCATGACCCGGTGATGATGCGTGTCACCGCTGCCAGCCTCACTGGTGAACACGCGGTGATCGCTTGCTCGCTGACCGGCATTACCCCGGAACTGCTAGAGGCCGTGGAGCTGGCTCGCAGCTATGGCGCGCGCATTCTGGCCATCACCCGGGCCGACTCGCCGCTGGCGCAACTGGCCGACGTGTTGTTGCCCCTGCAAAGCGCCGAGACCTCCTTCATCTACAAGCCGACCGCGGCGCGCTACGGCATGCTGCTGGCGATCGACGTGCTGGCCACCGAGCTGGCCCTGGCCAACCCCGAAGACAATCAAGAGCGTCTGCGGCGAATCAAGCTCGCCCTCGACGACTACCGCGGCGGCGACGACCACTTGCCGCTGGGAGACTGACATGAAGTACGACACGCTGATTCGCAACGCCCTGGTCATCGACGGCAGCGACGCCCCTGGCTACCCCGCCGACGTGGCGATCCTGAACGGCCGCATCGCGCGCATCGGCGACCTGCGCGATGCTGTCGCCGACGACGAAATCGATGCCGGCGGCCGCGTGCTGGCCCCGGGGTTCATCGACGTGCACACCCATGACGACACCGTCGTCATCCGCCAGCCGCAGATGCTGCCCAAGCTCAGCCAGGGTGTGACCACGGTGATCGTCGGCAATTGCGGGATCAGCGCGGCGCCAGTGACGCTGAAGGGCAACCCGCCGGACCCGATGAACCTGCTCGGCAGCGCCGCGGCGTTCGTCTACCCCACCTTCAGCGACTACCGCGCCGCGGTCGAGGCGGCCAACACCACCTTGAACGTCGCCGCGCTGGTCGGCCACACGGCGTTGCGCAGCAACCACCTGGATGACCTGTTCCGCACCGCCACGGCGGGCGAAATCAGCGCGATGCGCGAGCAACTGCGTGAAAGCCTGGAGGCCGGCGCATTGGGGTTATCCACAGGCCTGGCGTATGCCAGCGCGTTCTCGGCGTCGACCGATGAAGTCATGCAACTGACCGAAGAGCTGAGCGCATTCGGCGCGGTCTATACCACCCATCTGCGCAGCGAATTCGAACCGGTGCTGGAGGCCATGGACGAAGCGTTCCAGATCGGCCGCCACGCGAAATCTCCGGTGATCATTTCCCACCTCAAATGCGCCGGTGTCGGTAACTGGGGCCGTAGCCCGCAGTTGTTGGCGGCCCTTGAGCAGGCCGCGACAAGCCACCCGGTGGGCTGCGATTGCTATCCCTATGCGGCCAGTTCATCGACCCTGGACCTCAAGCAAGTCACCGACGCCCATCGCATCACCATCACCTGGTCCACACCGCATCCCGAGGTGGGCGGCCGCGACCTGATAGACATCGCCGCCGAATGGGGCGTGCCGTTGCTCGACGCTGCCCAACGCTTGCAACCGGCAGGCGCGGTGTACTACGGCATGGACGAGGCGGATGTGCGACGAATCCTCGCCCATCCGCTGTCCATGGTGGGTTCTGACGGCCTGCCCGAGGACCCATTCCCGCACCCGCGCTTGTGGGGCGCGTTCCCCCGGGTGCTTGGGCATTTCAGCCGTGATGTGGGGCTTTTCCCACTGCATACCGCGGTGCACAAGATGACGGGGTTGTCTGCGTCACGCTTTGGCTTGAAGGAACGTGGCGAGATTCGTGTAGGGCATTGGGCGGACTTGGTGTTGTTCGACCCGCTGAGCATCCGCGACGTGGCGGATTTCCAGCGTCCGCAGCGCGCGGCGGAAGGGATCGATGGGGTATGGATCAATGGTGTGCTGAGTTACAGCGAAGGCCAGGCGAACGGTAGAAGGGAGGGGCGCTTCCTGGCACGGGAGGGGGATTTGCGCGCGGGTTTCAGGTAACGGGCAAAGGTCAATTGCAGTACCGTGAGGTGATACGTCGACGGTCTTCATGGCCTGTCGGTTACCGTTGGCGGCAGGCGGTTTTCTGCTAGGCGCTCATTCGTGGGCGCCGGGTGTGGAAGCCCTTCAGCTTTGTCTGGCACGCAGGGGCTGGTTTGAATGGCGGCTCCTTACTTGTGCCGAACGGAGCTGGCCATGACGCAAAACCACAAACCCCTGATGGGCTGCTACTTCCGATCCTGGCGCGACACGGCCAACGGGGTGGCGGGCAACCACTGTTCCATGGCGAACCTGCCCGAGGAAGTGGATATCGCCTTCGTGTTTCCCAACGGCGAGGAGTCGCCGCTGTTCTGGGAAAAGCTGGAGAGCGAACTGATTCCGGCCCTGCATGCCAAGCAGATCAAGGTCGTGCGCACGGTGTTCATCGATGAACTGATCAACCCCGACTTTGCGGATTCGCCGCAAGGCTACAAGGACCTCGCGGACCATCTGCAACAGCGTTTCCTCGGCGTCGCCGGGCTGGACGGGCTGGACGTCGACCTCGAGAAACAACTGACGCCCACCCAGCGCGCCAAGGCGCAAGCCGTCTCCCTGCTGTTGGCCGAACGGCTGAAGCAGGACGGCAAACTGTTCATCTACGACACCAGCGAAGTGGGTGACATGGAGCTGCTGAGCGCCTTGGCGCCCTCCCTGGACTATCTGCTGTTCCAGGCTTATGGGCAGAGCCCGCAGCGAGTGCAAGCACACTTCGACAGGCTGTTCGCGCGTTTCCTGGCGCCGGAGAAATTCATGGTCGGCTTCTCGTTCTACGAGGAGCGTGGGACCCGGTGGGGTGATACCGGCGCTGACGTCGACAGCAGCAGGGCGCGCCAATACGCCGAATGGGTTCCGCGCCAAGGCAACAAGGCAGGGATTTTCTCCTATGCCGTCGACCGTGACGGCGTTGCCGAGGGCGATGACAACCTGCAACCCACCGACTACAGCTGGACCCGGCGGCTCAAGCAGCTCAGTCGCTGATACCCGCTGATGCCCGCGCGATTGCCGCGGGCGTTTTCAGGCGATGCCTTAAACCGGCGCTTTGAAGATCTGCTCCATGATCCCCATGAAGTCCGACGCCAGTTTCGAGCGCTGTTGGTGCCCCGGAAACACCATCGACACCTCGAACGGCACCGACTGTTCCAGCTTGCGGTAGGTGATGCCCGGGTACTTCGAATAGGACGCGGTGAACGGGTCGCATACCGTCACGCCAAAGCCCCCCGAGACCATGTTGCAGGCGAAGTGCGCCGAGGTGGTGTCCACCGAACTCACGCCCACCACGCCCCGCGCCTCCAGCGCCGCGTCCAGCCGGCGCTGCAAGGGGTTGTTCGGGTTCAGCGAAATCAGGCGCTGGCCGTGCAGGTCGTCGAGGCTCAGCACCTCATGCTCGGCCAGCGGGTCGTCGCTGCGCATCACACACACCGCATCCACCTGCGGCAGGCGGATCAACTGCAGGCCCGGGTAGTCGCCGGAAGGAATCTGCACGAAACCGATATCCAACTGATTCGCCGAGGCCAACTCGAGGATGCTCATCGAGTTGCGCACATCCAGCGAGGTGCGCACGCCCGGGCGGTCGTGTACGAAGCGGCGCGCGCCCTCGGCCACCACGGTCAGGCCCAGCGCGCTCATCGAGCCGATGCGCAGGCTGCCGGTGCGCAAGGTCATCAGGTCTTCGGCCACCCGCTCGATGCGTTCGATACCCTGGTAGAACTTGTCCACCTCGGCATACAGGAACTGCGCCTCGGTGCTGGGGATCAGCCGGTTGCCCTCACGGCGAAACAGGCGCAGCGACAGCGCCACCTCCAAGTCACGGATCAGGCGGCTCACCGCGGGTTGCGACACCCGCAGGCTCTCGGCGGCGATGGTCATGCTGCCGGTGAGCATCACGGTGCGAAAGGCTTCGAGCTGGCGCGGGTTCAGTTTCATCTTCGGTCTCGGCGAGCGCAACGCGGGGTGTGGCTGAGGCAGCATAACATTTCATTATGTGCGTCCAACCCGTTGCCGTATTGCGCGGTTTCCAGGGCGTGCGATTATTTGTTCAGGTGTTTGCAGATTAACAGTTTGCCGACACTTGCAGATGAACGCCGTTAATTAAAACAATAGGGGCTGATCGTGCTTAATTATGCTATGCGCAGGTTGTTATTCCTGCTGCCCATGTTGTTGGGTGTTTCGATCGTGGTCTTTCTGGTGTTGCATTTCATTCCGGGCGACCCGGCGCGACTTGCCGCCGGGCCCGATGCCACGGAAGCCGATGTGGCGCAGATACGGCAGAACTACGGGTTGGATAAACCCCTGGTGACGCAGTACCTGATCTACGTGAAGAACGTGCTCAGCGGCGACCTGGGCGAGTCGTTCCAGACCTTCACCCCGGTGCTCGAAGGCATCGCCCGCACGCTGCCAGCCACCCTTGAACTGACCGCCGCCGGCATGCTGCTGGCCGTGCTGATCGGCGTGCCGCTGGGCATCATCGCGGCGCTGCGCCCGCGTGGCGTGCTCGACAGCTCGCTGACCACCCTTGCGGTGCTGGGCATCTCGATGCCGGGCTTCCTGCTCGGGTTGATCCTCATGTCGGTGTTCTCCGCCAGCCTCGGCTGGCTGCCGCCGACCGGCCGTGGAGGCTTCCAGCACCTGATACTGCCGGCCGTTACCCTGGGCCTGCCGTATATCGCCACGTTCTCCCGGCTGGCCCGCTCGACGATGATGGATGTCTTGCAGGAAGACTATATAAGGACGGCCTACGCCAAAGGTGTGCCGAATTATAAAGTTGTACTGAAACATGCACTTTCCAATGCCGCTATTCCTTTGGTGACGGTATTCGGCATGGACTTTGGAAGATTGCTCGGTGGCGCGGTAATTGTTGAAACCGTGTTTGCCTGGCCTGGCATGGGACGCTTCCTGATAGATGCGATCATGGCCCGCGATATCTATGTGGTTCAAGGAACCGTCCTGGTATTCGCCGCGCTGGTCGTTGTCGTCAACCTGATTGTGGATCTCGCATATGGCATCCTCGACCCTCGCATCACCTACAACTGAGGCACGCCCCATGCCTCGCAAAGCATCCCGCCTCGGTTTCATCGGCTTCCTCATCGCCAGGAAGCGCTGGTTCGCCCTGGGCGCGACCGGGGTGATCCTGCTGATGGTGCTGGCGGCAATCGGCGCACCGCTGTTCTTCGACTGGGACGCGGTCACTCGCATCCACCTGTCGCGCTCATTGATCGAACCCGGCAGCGCGTTCTGGCTGGGCACCGACCAGCTTGGGCGCGACCTGCTCGGGCGGGTGCTGTGGGGCGCGCGGATCACCCTGATCGTCGCGGTGGCCAGCGTTGGCATCGCCATGCTGGTGGGCGTGGCGGTCGGTGCCGCGTGTGGCTACTACAACGGCCCGTTGTCGGGGCTGGTCATGCGGGTGATGGACTCGATGATCGCTTTCCCGCGCACCCTGGTGGCGATTCTGGTGATCACCGTGGCCGGCAACAGCATTCTCAGCCTGACCCTGGCGATCGCCATCTCCAGCATCCCGATCTACGTGCGGTTCTTCGCCGGGCCAGTGATGGCGCTGGCCAAGCGCGAGTTCGTGCTGGCCTCGAAGTCCATTGGCGTGGGCGACCTGCGCCTGCTGCGGGTGCACATCCTGCCGAACATCGGCTCGCTGGTGATCATCCAGGCCACCGTGTCGCTCGCCGAAGCCATCCTGATCGGCTCCGGGCTGAGCTTCCTCGGGCTCGGGCCACCCCCGCCGACGCCGGAGTGGGGCGCGATGATCGCCGAGTCGCGGCCATTGCTGACCACCCACCCGTACGTGCTGATCGCCCCGGGGTGTGCGCTGGTGCTGACCATCCTGAGCTTCAACATCGTCGGCGATGCCCTGCGCGACTACATCGACCCCAAGTCGCGCAACGCCTGACACGTCCCCGGTGCGGCCAGGCCGCGCCGGGTGGAATAAAACCTCTAGCAAGCGAGAAACGATCATGGAGCGCACAGGCTTCAAGACGCAATTCGTCCGTGCTTTGCTGCTGGGCATCCTCGCATGCCCGGCCCTCGGCCCCGCCGCGGCCAGCGCGCAGGACCTGCAAACGCTGACCTTCGTGCAAGGGTCCGACGTCGACACCCTGGACCCTGCGGTGTCGCGCAGCGTGCCGTCGTACAACGTGCTCGACCACCTGTTCAACCGCCTGGTGAACTGGGAAGGGCAGAACCGCGACCGCCTGATTCCGGAGCTGGCGCTGTCCTGGGTCCGTTCCGAGGACGGCCGGCAATGGACCTTCACCCTGCGCCAGGGCGTGAAGTTCCACGACGGCACCGACTTCGACGCCCAGGCGGTGAAGTTCAACCTCGAGCGCATCCGCGCCGCCCAGTTGGGCTCGCCGCACCGCTCGTACTACACCGACATCACCGCGGTCGAGGCGCTGGCGCCGGACCAGGTGCGCATCACCACCGCCAACCCGTCGCCGACGATGTTGGAGCTGCTGGCCAAACCCTCGTCGGCAATGAACAGCCCGGCGGCGGTGACCAAGTACGGGCGCGCCTACGGCCACCACCCGGTCGGCACCGGGCCCTACCGCTTCGTGCGCTGGATCCCCAACGACCACACGGTGCTGGCGCGCAACCCGGCGTTCTTCGGTGCCGCCGGCAAGCCCGAGACGATCGTGTTCCGCCCGGTGCGCGAAGACTCCTCGCGGGTGATCGAGTTGCGCACGCGCAATGCCGACGTCGCCGCCGACCTTTCGCCGGAAGCGGCCATCGAGCTCAAGGCGCTGAACAAGTCGGACCTGCTGCGGGTGCCCAGCACCTTCCAGGTGTTCTTCGAACTGAACCTCACCCGCCCGCCATTCGACGACGTGCGCATGCGCCAGGCGGTGAGCATGGCCATCGACCGCGACGCCCTGGTGAACAAGGTGCTGCTCGGCTACGGCAAGGTGCCCATCAGCCCGTTCCCCGAAGGCACCCAGGCGCGCCGCACCTTCGCTCCGGTGAAGTACGACCCGGCTGCTGCCCGGCGCCTGATCGAGCAGGTCTACCCAGGTGGCTACCCCGGCACCGTGGTGATGTGGACCCCTGCCGGTCGCTACCCCAAGGACCGCCAGGTGGCCGAGGTGGTGCAGGGCTACCTCAACGCGGTGGGCCTGAAGACCGAGTTCAAGGTCTGGGAGTGGGCGACCTACCAGAAGAGCCTGTACCGCCCGGAGCCTGGCAAGGGCACCGGCAAAGGCTCCAACGACGCCGACATGTGGCTGCTCGGCACCGGCATCTCCGACGCCGACATCCGTCTGCGCCGCAAGCTGGTGACGGGCGATGCGCAGAACCTCACCGGCTACAGCAACGCCGAGGTCGACAGCCTGCTGCAACGCGCCGCCCGTGAGCTGGACGAGCCCACGCGCCTGGGCTTGTACGGGCGCATCCAGCAGATCCTCTGGGAACAGGACCCCAACAGCCTGCCGTTGTTCGACCAGGAACAGATCATCGGGCTGCGCAAAGGTATGAAAGGTCTCGTCGTCGACTACGAAGGGACTCTCGATTTCAAGAACGTACAACTGAATTGAGCGGTGATACGACCATGTCCAAAGCACAAGCACACGAAACCCTGCTGACCGATGCCCGCCTCAGCGCCCCGGCCGCCGAACGCATGGTGAAATACCATGACATCCCGGCGCTGGACACCGAGATCCGCCAGTTCCACGAGTTCATCGAGGTCGACCTGGCGCACACCGTGATGTTGGTCGAGCAGCAGATCCTCGCCCGCCCGGTGGGTCAGTCGATCCTTGCCGAGCTGCGCAAGATCCGCGAACTGTCGGTGGCGGATTTCCCCTTCGACGTGAAGAAAGGCAGCTTCCTGCTGCAGGTCGAGTCGTACCTGTTCGCCCGCATCGGCGAGGACAACGCCGGGCAGATGCACACCGGCCGCAGCCGCATCGACCAGGGCGCCACGGTGCGCCGGCTGTACGACCGCAAGCGCATCCTCGCGGTGCTGGCGCGCATCAACGACTTCCAGGCCGCGCTGCTGCAGCAGGCCGCGCGCCATGCCGACACCATCATGCCCGGCTACACCCACATGCAGCATGCCCAGCCGTGGGTGTTCGGCCATTACCTGCTGAGCTTCAGCACCCGCCTGCACGACAGCTTCAGCCGCCTGGCCCAGGCCTACGCCCGGGTCAACCGCAACCCCCTGGGCGCGGTGGGCCTGGCCGGCACCTCGTGGCCGTTGGACCGTAACCGCACCACTGAGCTGCTGGGCTTCGACAGCCTGGTGGAGAACTCCAAGCTGGGCCGCGAGGCCTGGTACGCCGCCGAGGCCATCGGCGCGCTGTCGTTCGTCATGGCCGACCTCAACGACCTGGCCACCGACCTGCACCTGTGGTCGAGCGTCGAGTTCGCCACGGTCGAGAGCGACGACAGCTACTGTGGCACCAGCAGCATCTTCCCGCAGAAGAAGAACCCCTCGGGCCTGGAAACCATCAAGAAGGCCGCCGGCGAGTCGGTCACCTGGTTGAGCACCGCCCTGGCCACCTTCCGTGCCGAAGGCACCGGCGACCAGGCCATGCGCGACCTGCCGTTGATCCATCGGGCGCTGGAGGTCACCGAAGGCA
The DNA here is from genome assembly GCF_029193575.1 of Pseudomonas entomophila. Lineage (GTDB taxonomy): Bacteria > Pseudomonadota > Gammaproteobacteria > Pseudomonadales > Pseudomonadaceae > Aquipseudomonas > Aquipseudomonas entomophila_G. The sequence goes on from NZ_JARGCS010000024.1 coordinate 36,750, forward strand.
TGCTCGACCTGTTCGCCGGTATCGTCGAGACGCTGAAGGTGCACGAGGCCCGCATGAGCGAGCTGCTGTCGGGCAGTTGGTGCACCGCCAGCAACCTGGCCGACGTGATCGTGCGCGAGCGTGGCATCAGCTTCCGCCAGGTGCACCACGTGGTCGCGCGGCTGGTGCGCAACTGCCTGGCGGCTGGCGTGGCGCCGCAACAGGTCACCGGCGCGGCCCTGGACCAGGCCAGCGAGGAGACCATTGGCGCGGCCTTGGGCTACACCGACGCGCAGGTGCGCGATGCGCTGAACCCGCGTACCTTCGTGGAAACCCGTATCTCCGTCGGCGGTGTCGGCCCCAGCGAAGTGCGGCGCCTGCTGGCGGTTGCCGAGGGCGAACTGGCCCAGGACCGCGCGTGGGTCGGCGCCAGCCTGGCCAAGGTCGCTGGCGCCCGCGCCGCGCTGGATCACGCCGTCGCGCGGATCGTCGAGTGAAGGAGGCCAACCTGATGAACGAGAACCTGGTGGCTCAGGTGCGCAACCTGAGCGTGGCCTTCGGCAGCGATGGCCAGGCCCCCGTGGTACGTGACGTGTCCTTCGAGGTCGGACGGGGCCAGACCCTGGCGATCGTCGGTGAGTCCGGCTCCGGCAAGTCGGTGACCTCGATGGCCATGATGGGCCTGATCCAGCGTGCGGGTGGGCGCGTGGTCGCCGGCAGCATGCACTTGCGCGCCGGTGACGACGAGGTGGTCGACCTGGTGACTGCGCCGGAGTCGCGCTTGCGTCGCCTGCGCGGCTCGTCGATGTCGATGATCTTCCAGGAGCCGATGACGTCGCTGAACCCGGTCTTCAAGGTCGGTGCTCAACTGGTCGAGGCGATCACCCTGCACAAGCGCTGCAACCGCGCCAGCGCCGAGGTTCAGGCCCTGCGCATGCTCGACCTGGTGCGCATCCCGGATGCCCGGCAGGTGATGGGGCGCTACCCGCACGAGCTGTCCGGCGGCATGCGCCAGCGCATCATGATCGCCATGTCGCTGGTCTGCGAGCCGACCCTGCTGATCGCCGACGAGCCCACCACCGCGCTGGACGTCACCGTGCAGGCGCAGATCCTGCGGATCATCAAGGAGCTGCAGGACAGCCTGCGCATGGGGGTGATCTTCATCACCCACGACATGGGTGTGGTGGCGGAGGTTGCGGACGATGTGATGGTCATGAAGCGCGGTGAGACCGTCGAACACGGCGCCGCTCGCGAGGTATTGCTCAACCCCCGGCAGTTGTACACCCAGGCGTTGCTGGCGGCGGTGCCGAAGATCGGCTCCATGCGTGGCAGCGACCTGCCGGCCAAGTTCGCCCTGGTCGACGAACCGATCGCCGACGGGGCGCAGGGCGCGGCGCGGGCGCCGGATTACCAGGGGGCGCCGATCCTCAGCGTCGAGGGCCTGTCGATCCGCTACGACCTGCGTGGCGGCATCCTCGGTAAGGTCCAGCGGCGGGTGCACGCGGTGGAGGCGATCGACTTTCAGATCTACCCCGGCGAGACGCTGGCGCTGGTCGGCGAGTCGGGCTGCGGCAAGTCCACCAGCGCCCGCGCGGTGGCCGGGCTGATGCCGATCCAGGGCGGCAACATCCTGTTCCAGGGGCGCGATGTCGGGGCGTTGGGCAAGGCCGAGCTCAAGGCCCTGCGCCGCGATATCCAGATGGTGTTCCAGGACCCGTACGCCTCGCTCAACCCGCGCCTGACCATCGAGCAGAGTTTGATGGAGCCGTTGCTGGTGCATGGCATCGCCAGCGGCGACGCGGCGCGGCGGCATGTCGGCGAGCTGCTGGAGCGGGTGGGGCTGGGCGCCGAGCATGCGCAGCGCTACCCCCACGAGTTCTCCGGCGGGCAGCGCCAGCGCATCTGCATCGCCCGCGCGCTGACCCTGTCGCCGAAGCTGATCATTGCCGACGAGGCGGTGTCGGCGCTGGATGTGTCGATCCAGGCGCAGGTGATCAACCTGCTGCAGGATTTGCAGAAGGAGCGAGGCATCGCGTTCCTGTTCATTTCCCACGACATGGCGGTGGTCGAGCGGGTCAGCCACCGTGTGGGGGTGATGTACCACGGGCGCATCGTCGAGATCGGCCCACGGCGCAGCGTGTTCGAGAACCCCGGGCATGCGTACACGCAGCGGCTGCTCAGCGCGGTGCCGTCGGCGGACATGAATGTGGCGAGAAAGCCGTTCAACCTGATGAGCGAGGCGGTGCCCAGCCGTATTCACGCGCTAGGGCACCAGGCGGCGGCGATGCAGTACCGGGAGGTGTCGCCGGGGCATTTCGTGGCGACCTCGGCGGTGGCCTGAAGCCCGCACCAACCGCGCCGGCACCGCGTCGCTTCCACGAAACCCGCAGTGCGGGCTTGCCCCGCGATGCGATGTTGGCCGCGTCGCCGTCATCGCGGGACGAGCCCCACAGGTGTCGCGTTGCCCTCACGAACCTCGCCACCCTCGCGGGTCCAACCCGTCTTGGGCAGGGTGGCATCCATTGACCCCCGTCATCGCACTTCCCCGAATCTTGTCTAGGCTTAACGTCGGCGGTATCTGTCTACCGCCACCGTGAAGCCTAGAGGCGCCGGCAACGTCCCGTGCGCCCGAGAACCTGATCAGGAGTGCACGATGGACCTGAACCGTCGGCAATTCTTCAAGGCCGCCGCCGTCGGCCTTGGAGGCTCGAGCCTCGCGGCGTTGGGCATGGCCCCGACACCCGCGTTCGCCGAGCAGGTGCGCCACTTCAAGCTGGCGCACACCAAAGAGACCCGCAACACCTGCCCCTACTGCTCGGTCGGCTGCGGCCTGATCCTGTACAGCCAGGGCGATGCCGGGAAAAACGTCAAACAGAACATCATCCACATCGAAGGCGACGCCGATCACCCGGTCAACCGCGGCACCCTGTGCCCGAAAGGCGCCGGCCTGCTGGACTTCATCCACAGCCCCAGCCGCCTCAAGTACCCCGAGGTGCGCAAACCGGGCAGCCAGGAATGGACCCGCATCGGCTGGGACGAAGCCCTCGACCGTGTCGCCACCCTGATGAAGCAGGACCGCGACGCCAACTTCATCGAGAAGAATGCCCAGGGCCAGACGGTCAACCGCTGGCTCACCACCGGGTTCCTTGCCGCGTCCGCCGCTTCCAGCGAAGCCGGCTACCTGACGCACAAGGTCATCCGCTCGCTCGGCATGCTGGGGTTCGACAACCAAGCGCGTGTCTGACACGGCCCGACGGTGGCAAGTCTTGCCCCGACGTACGGCCGTGGCGCCATGACCAATCACTGGTCTGACATCGCCAACGCGAACCTGGTCCTGGTCATGGGCGGCAACGCAGCCGAGGCGCACCCTTGCGGTTTCAAATGGGTGACCGAGGCCAAGGCGCACAACCAGGCGCGACTGATCGTGGTCGACCCACGCTTCACCCGCACCGCCTCGGTGGCGGACTACTACGCGCCGATTCGCACCGGCAGCGACATCGCCTTCATGGGCGGGCTGATCAACTACCTGCTGAGCAACGACAAGATCCAGCACGAATACGTGCGCAACTACACCGATGTGTCGTTCATCGTCAAAGAGAACTATGGCTTCGAGGACGGCCTGTTCAGCGGCTACGACGCGGCCAAACGGGTCTATGCGGACAAATCCGGTTGGGGCTACGAGTTGGGCGAGGACGGTTTCGCCAAGGTCGACCCGACCCTGCAGCATCCGCGCTGCGTGTTCCAGCTGATGAAGCGGCACTACAGCCGCTACACCCCGGAAATCGCCAGCATGACCTGCGGCATGCCGCAGGCGCAGATGCTCAGGATCTGGGAAGAGATCGCCACCTGCTCGGCGCCGGGCAAGACCATGACGATCCTCTACGCCCTCGGCTGGACGCAGCACTCGATCGGCGCACAGATCATCCGCAGCGCGGCGATGGTGCAACTGCTGCTGGGCAACGTTGGCATGCCCGGCGGCGGGGTCAACGCCCTGCGCGGGCACTCCAACATCCAGGGCCTGACCGACCTGGGGCTGCTGTCCAACTCGCTGCCCGGCTACCTCACGCTCGCCGGCGACGCCGAGCAGGACTACGCCGCCTTCATCGACAAGCGCGCCTCCAAGCCACTGCGTCCGGGGCAGCTGTCGTACTGGCAGAACTACGGCAAGTTCCACGTCAGCCTGATGAAGGCCTGGTACGGCGCCAACGCCACCGCCGAGAACCACTGGGGCTACGACTGGCTGCCCAAGCTCGACGTGCCGGCCTACGACGTGCTGCGCATGTTCGAGATGATGGGCCAGGGCAAGGTCAATGGCTATATGTGCCAGGGCTTCAACCCGATCGCCGCGCTGCCGGACAAGCACCGGGTCACCGCCGCGCTCGGCAAGCTCAAGTGGCTGGTGATCATGGACCCGCTGGCCACCGAAACGTCCGAGTTCTGGCGCAACGCCGGCCCGTACAACGACGTCGACACGGCCAGCATCCAGACCGAAGTCATCCGCCTGCCCACCACCTGCTTCGCCGAGGAGGACGGCTCGTTGGTCAACAGCAGCCGTTGGTTGCAATGGCACTGGAAAGGCGCCGACGGCCCGGGCGAAACGCGCACCGATGTGCACATCATGAGCGAGCTGTTCCTGCGCTTGCGTGAGCGCTACAAGGCTGAAGGTGGCGCCTTCCCCGACCCGATGCTGAATATCAGCTGGCCGTACAAGGTGCCCGAGGAACCCTCGCCGGAAGAGCTGGCCAAGGAAATGAACGGCTGGGCCGTGAGCGACCTGACCGACCCCGCGGGGGCCGCGATCAAGGGCGGCCAGCAGTTGGCTGGCTTCGGCCAGCTCAAGGACGACGGCAGCACCGCTTCGGGCTGCTGGATCTTCTGTGGCAGTTGGACCGAGCAGGGCAACCAGATGGCCCGGCGCGACAACAGCGACCCGTTCGGCATGCACCAGGTGCAGAACTGGGCCTGGGCCTGGCCGGCGAACCGCCGCATCCTCTACAACCGCGCCTCCAGCGACCCGCAAGGCAAACCCTGGGACCCGCAGAAGAAGCGCCTGGTGTGGTGGAACGGCAAGGCCTGGGGCGGCACCGACGTGCCCGACTTCAAGGTCGACTCGCCACCGGAAGCGGGGATGAACCCGTTCATCATGAACCCCGAGGGCGTGGCGCGCTTCTTCGCCATCGACAAGATGGCCGAGGGGCCGTTCCCCGAGCACTACGAGCCGTTCGAGACGCCCATCGGCATCAACCCGCTGCACCCGCAGAACCCGAAGGCCACCAGCAACCCGGCCGGCCGCGTGTTCGACTCGGTGTGGGACACCCTCGGCAAGCACGAGCAGTTCCCCTATGCGGCGACCACCTACCGGCTGACCGAACACTTCCACTTCTGGAGCAAGCACTGCCGGCTCAACGCGATCATCCAGCCCGAGCAGTTCGTCGAGATCGGCGAGGTGCTGGCGGGCGAGAAGGGCATCAAGGCCGGCGACCGGGTGCGGGTGTCGAGCAAGCGTGGGCATATCGAGGCGGTGGCGGTGGTGACCAAGCGGATTCGCCCGCTGCAGGTCAACCACCAGACCGTGCACCAGATCGGCATCCCCCTGCACTGGGGCTTCACCGGCGCCACCCGGCACGGTTACCTGACCAACACCCTGGTGCCGTTCCTCGGTGATGGCAACACCCAGACGCCGGAGTCCAAGTCGTTCCTCGTCAACGTGGAGAAAATCTGATGGCCCAGCAAGATATCATCGCCCGCTCGGCCACCACGACCGTACCGCCCTCGGTGCGCCAGCAGCAGGAAGTGGCCAAGCTGATCGACACCACCCAGTGCATCGGCTGCAAGGCCTGCCAGGTGGCGTGCTCGGAGTGGAACGAACTGCGCGACGAGGTCGGCCACAACCACGGCACCTACGACAACCCCCAGGACCTCACTGCCGACACCTGGACGCTGATGCGCTTCACCGAGCACGAGCGCGACGACGGCAACCTCGAATGGCTGATCCGCAAGGACGGCTGCATGCACTGCGCCGACCCCGGTTGCCTCAAGGCGTGCCCCAGCCCCGGGGCGATCATCCAGCACGCCAACGGCATCGTCGACTTCAATCAGGACCACTGCATCGGCTGTGGCTACTGCATCACCGGCTGCCCGTTCAACATCCCGCGGATCTCGCAGAAGGACCACAAGGCCTACAAGTGCAGCCTGTGCTCCGACCGCGTGGCCGTGGGCCTGGAGCCGGCCTGCGTGAAGACCTGCCCGACCGGGGCGATCGTCTTCGGCAGCAAGGAGCAGATGAAGGTGCACGCCGCCGAGCGCATCGTCGACTTGAAGTCCCGGGGCTTCGACAACGCCGGGCTCTACGACCCGGACGGCGTCGGCGGCACCCACGTGATGTACGTGCTGCACCACGCCGATACCCCGCGCATTTACGCCGGCCTGCCGGACCAGCCGGTGATCAGCCCGCTGGTGGGCCTGTGGAAGGGCATCAGCAAGCCCCTGGCGCTGCTGGCCATGGGCGCGGCGGTGCTGGCCGGGTTCTTCCACTACGTGCGCGTCGGCCCGCAGCGGGTCGAGGAAGACGAACACCCCGCGCCGCCGGATGCCAGCGTGCACTCGGTGGACCCGGCGGTACACGTCTATGACCCAGGCAAGCCCGGCGGGCAAGGGGAGCAGCGGCCATGAAAGACGACAAACCGATCCTGCGCTACAACGCCAACGAGCGCACCAACCACTGGATCGTCGCCCTCCTGTTCTTCATGGCCGGGCTGTCGGGGCTGGCGTTGTTCCACCCGGCGCTGTTCTGGTTGAGCGAGCTGTTCGGCGGCGGGCCATGGACGCGCATCCTGCACCCGTTCCTGGGCGTGGCGATGTTCGTGTTCTTCCTCGGGCTGGTGCTGCGTTTCTGGCGGGCCAATTTCATCACCGCCAACGACCGCCTGTGGTTGCGGCGCATCGACCGGGTGATGCGCAACGAAGAGGAGGGCGTGCCGCCGATCGGCAAGTACAACGCCGGGCAGAAACTGCTGTTCTGGACCTTGCTGCTGTGCATGCTGGTGCTGCTGTTCAGCGGCGTGGTGATCTGGCGCGCGTATTTCAGCCACTACTTCGACATCGGGGCGATTCGCCTGGCCACCCTGGCCCATGCCTTGGCGGGGTTCGTGCTGATCCTCAGCATCATCGTGCACATCTACGCCGGCATCTGGATCAAGGGCTCGGTCGGCGCCATGCTGCATGGCTGGGTCAGCCGCGCCTGGGCGCGCAAACACCATGAACTGTGGTACCGCGACGTGACCGGCGACAAGTCGCCACCGCGTCACGGTGGAAAAGAAGGATGAACGCTTGAGCACGATACTCGAACCCGGGCAGATCGAAGCGTCGGCGGTGACGCCGCCGTTCCTGCACCTGCCGCCCGTCAACCTGTTCAGCCTGCGCGCCGAGCGCCTGGGGCGGCTTGCCGAGGGCCATGCCCTGGGTGATTACCTGCGCCTGGTCGCTGCGCTGTGCCAGGTGCAGCAGCAACTGCTCGATGACCCGCCTGGCGGCGTGCCAGTGGCCGAGCAGCGCCAGCGCCTGTGCATCAGTCACGGCCTGCCGCCGCTGGCCGCCGACAGCCTGGTGCGCGAAGGGCCATGGCTGGTGTGGTTGCAGGCGTTGCTCGAGCGCTTCCCGACGCCTGCCGCCGGCCCGTTGGCCGAAGCCGTGCAGGTGCTGCGCGGCGCCGACGAGGCGCAGCGCAAGGGTTGGGGCATCGCCTTGCTGGGCGGCCAGTACGATGCTGTGCCGGCGGCGCTGGTGCCCTTCATCGGCGCCGCGCTGCAAGCGGCCTGGGCCAGTTGGTTGCAGGCCGTGCCCAGTGAGGAGTTGAAGCCCGCCAGCAGCCTGGCCCAGTGCCCGGCCTGCGGTTCGCCGGCGATGGCCGGGTTGGTGCGCAACCGTGGCCGGCACAATGGCCTGCGTTACCTCGCCTGCTCGCTGTGCGCCTGTGAATGGCATGTGGTGCGGGTCAAGTGCGTGTACTGCGAGTCGAGCAAGGACCTGCGCTACACCAGCCTGGAAGACGACCGCCACGCCCCCGGCAAGGCGCCGCTGCGCGCCGAGTGCTGCCCGGGGTGCAACACCTACCTCAAGCACTGCTACCTGGAGAACGACGCCGTCGCGGATGCGCTGGCCGACGACCTGGCGAGCCTGGCCCTGGACATCCGCCTGGACGACGAAGGCTACCAGCGCCTGGCGCCGAACCTGATGCTGGCGCCGGGCGGAGGGTGAGGGTCTACACTGCTACACCGAGTCGCCCCTATCGCGGGGCAAGCCCGCTCCTACAAGGACCGCGCCGCCTTTGCGGATGGCGGGCAACCTGTAGGGGCTTGCCCGGCGATAACGCCCGAACAGACACCGGATCAGTCGAAGGTCGTACCGCATGTCTTCAAGCCTCCCCAGCCAAGCCCCACGCCTGCCCTCCATCGACACCCTGCTGCGCCACCCCGCCTGCCGGCCGCTGCTCGACCGCCACGGCCGCGATGCCACCCTGGCCACCCTGCGGCAACTGCTCGAAGACCTGCGTGAACCCGCCCACCTCGGCCAGCTCAGTGCCGCCGAACTGGCCGCCGAGGTGCTGCTCGGCCGCGCTGGCGAGCGCCTGGCCAGCCTGCAGAAAAGCCAGGTGCGCCGCGTGTTCAACCTCACCGGCACGGTGCTGCACACCAACCTCGGCCGCGCCCTGTTGCCCGATGAGGCGATACAGGCCATGCACACCGCCGCCCGCTACCCGCTCAACCTGGAGTTCGACCTGGCCACCGGCAAGCGCGGCGACCGTGACGACCTGATCGAGGGCCTGATCCGCGAGTTGACCGGCGCCGAGGCGGTCACCGTGGTCAACAACAACGCCGCCGCCGTGCTGCTGGCGCTCAACAGCCTGGGCGCGCGCAAGGAAGGGGTGATCTCGCGCGGCGAGTTGATCGAAATCGGCGGCGCCTTCCGCATCCCCGACATCATGGCCCGTGCCGGCGTGCGCCTGCATGAGGTCGGCACCACCAATCGCACCCACGCCCGCGACTACGAGGCGGCAATCAACCCGCGCACCGGCCTGCTGATGCGCGTGCATTGCAGCAACTACAGCATCCAGGGCTTCACCACCCAGGTGCCCACCGCCGAACTCGCGCAGATCGCCCACCGCCATGGCCTGCCGCTGCTCGAAGACCTCGGCAGCGGCAGCCTGCTCGACCTCACCCGCTGGGGCCTGCCCGCCGAGCCGACGGTGCGCCAGGCCCTGGCCGACGGCGCCGACCTCGTCACCTTCAGCGGCGACAAGCTGCTCGGCGGCCCGCAAGCCGGGATCATCGTCGGGCGCAAGGAGTTGATCGCGAAGATCAAGAAGAACCCGCTCAAGCGCGCCCTGCGTGTCGACAAGATCACCCTCGCCGCGCTGGAAGCGGTGCTGGCGCTGTACCGCGACCCCGACCGGCTGGCCGAGCGCCTGCCCAGCCTGCGCCTGCTGACCCGGCCGCAGGCCGATATCGCCGCCCAGGCCGAGCGCCTGGCGCCGGAGCTGGCCGCGCGGCTCGGCGCGCCGTGGGCAGTCAGCGTCGAGCCGGCCCTGGGCATGATCGGCAGTGGCAGCCAACCAGTGGCGCGCCTGCCCAGCGCCGCCCTGTGCCTGCGCCCGCAGGTGTCGAAGAAGCTGCGCGGGCGCAGCCTGCGCGTGTTGGAGCGCGCCCTGCGTGAGCTGCCGGTGCCGGTGCTCGGGCGCCTGGACGCCGATGCCCTGTGGCTCGACCTGCGCCAGCTGGACGACGAAGCCCAGTGGCTGGCGCAACTGCCGGCCCTGCACCTGGGACCGGTGCAGTGATCGTCGGCACCGCCGGGCACATCGACCATGGCAAGACCGCATTGCTCCAGGCCCTCACCGGCCAGGCCGGCGACCAACGCCAGGAGGAGCGTGCCCGTGGCATGACCATCGACCTCGGCTACCGCTACGCGGCCCTGGCCGAGGGCGCGCCGCTGACCGGTTTCATCGATGTGCCCGGGCACGAGCGGTTCATCCACAACATGCTCGCCGGCGCCCATGGCATCGACCTGGTGCTGCTGGTGGTGGCCGCCGACGACGGGGTGATGCCGCAGACCCGCGAGCATTTGGCGATCATCGAGCTGCTGGGCATTCCCCAGGCGTTGGTGGCGATCAGCAAGTGCGACCGGGTGGAGCTGGCGCGGTTGGCCGAGGTGCGTGCGCGGGTCGATGCCTTGCTGGCGTCGGGGCCTTATGCCGGGGCGCCGCAGTTCGCTTTGTCCAGCGTCACCGGCGAAGGTGTCGAGGCCTTGCGCCAGGCCTTGCTGGAGGCGGCGGCGCAGGTGCGCCAGCGCAGTGTGCGCGGGGGCTTCAGGCTGGCCATCGACCGTGCCTTCGCCGTGGCGGGCGCGGGGCTGGTGGTCACGGGCACGGCATTGGCCGGGCGCGTCAGTGCCGGCGACACGTTGCTGTTGGGCAAGGCCGGCAAGCCGGTGCGGGTGCGTGGCCTGCACGCCCAGAACCAGGCGGCGTTGGTGGCCGAGGCCGGGCAGCGGGTGGCGCTGAACCTGAGTGCCGAGCGCCTGGCCGTGGAGCAGGTCCACCGGGGCGATTGGCTGGTGCCGGAATGGCTGCACGCCCCGAGTACCCGGGTCGATATCGAGCTGGCCCTGTTGCCCGGTGAGTTGCGCGCCTTCGAGCACTTCAGTGCCGTGCACGTGCACCTCGGCACCCAGGACGTCACCGCGCGGGTCGCGCTGCTGGAGGGCGAAACCCTGGCGGCGGGCCGACGCATGTTCGCCCAGTTGCTGCTCAATGCGCCGTTGCAGGCGGCGCATGGCGACCGCCTGGTGCTGCGCGACCAGCGCGCCCAACGCACCCTCGGCGGCGGCCGGGTGCTCGACCCGTTCGCCCCGAGCCGCCAGCGCCGCAGCGAGGCGCGCCTGCGCCAGCTACAGGTGCTGCGTGACGCCACAAGTCTTGAGCAGGCGCTGCCGGCCTTGCTCGAGGCGGCCCCCAGCGGCCTCGACCCGCAACGCCTGGAGCGCCAGTTCAACCGTCTGCGCGAGACCTGGCAGGTGCCGGACAGCGTGCAAGTGGTCGCCACGCGCCAAGGCCCGGTGTTGTTCGATCGCGCCCAGTGGCGGGCGCTGAAGGCCCAGGTGCTGGCGCAGTTGGCGGCGTTCCACGAACAGGAGCCCGACCAGCTCGGCCCCGACCGCGACCGGCTGCGGCGTTTCTGCGCGCTGGCGCTGGAGCGCCCGGCGTTCGTCAGCCTGCTGGATGAGTTGTTGGGGGAGGGCGCGGTCGCCAGCACTGGCCCGTGGCTGCACCTGCCGGGGCACAAGGTGCAGTTGAGCGAGGTCGATACGCTGCTCTGGAACCGCCTGCAACCGCGCCTGCTGGCGGGCGCCTTCGACCCGCCGTGGGTACGGGCGTTGGCTGTCGATGAGGCGCTGGCGGAGGCTGACGTGCGCCTTTTGTTGCGCAAGCTGGCGCGCTTGGGGCTGGTGCACCAGGTGGTGCGCGACCTGTTCTACCCTGAGGAAACGATCCAGCGCATGGCTGGGTTGCTGTTGCAGCAATCGACCCGCACGCCGATAGTGCAGGTGGCGGCATTTAGGGATATGTTGGGCATCGGTCGCAAGCGCAGCGTGCAGGTTCTGGAGTACTTCGACCGCATCGGCCTGACCCGCAGGGTGGGTGATCAACGCTACATTCGCGCCGACAGCGCGCTGGCCCGGCAGTAGGCCCGGCCCCGAGTTCAAGGAAGGCAATCGCGCCCGGTGGCGCGGCCGGGCTTCAAACCCGGTTGGGGACGGCAGCCGTTCCCGGGCAGGTTCGACTCCCGCTGCCTTCCGCCAATGTCCTGTGCGACCGAGCTGGAGCCATCGCGGGCTTGCCCCGCGATGGCGTACTGACTGGCGAAACGCTCAGGCGCGTTCCCCGCACAGGTCCAGCGCGAACCAATGCTCCGCCGCCTGCACATCCAACCCTGCCCCCAGCAGCGCGAACAGCTTGCCCAGCGCCGCCTCACGGGTCATGCCCCCTGCACTGACCAGGCCGGTATCGCGCAGGCGGCTACCCGCCGCATAGGTGTCGAACACCACCGAACCCTCCGGGCACTGGCTGATCGCAACGATCACCACCCCGCCCTGGCGGGCGTCGTGCAGCACGTCGAGCAGCGCCTGGTCATCCGACGGCCCGGTGCCGCTGCCGTAGCATTCCAGCACCAGCCCTTGCACGCCGGCATCGAACAGCCCGCGCAGGTGCTCGGCGGCCAGCCCCGGGAACACCGGCAGCACGGCCAGGTTCACCGGCACGCGCGGCTGGCGGTAGCCCAGCGCCGCCGGGATCGTTTCGGCGCGCTCGCCCTCGCGGTGGCGTGCTGGCGCGGCGAAGGCGTCGAATGCCTCGCTGCGCAGCTTCGACGCGCGGCAGCCGTGCAGCAACTGGCCGTGGAAGAACAACTGCACGCCGTCTTCCAGGCCGCTTTCGAACAGCGCCAAAGCGCCGCAGAGGTTGTCCCAGGCATCGCTGCCAGGCGCACCGGCCGGCAGCATCGAACCGGTCAGCAGCACTGGCACACGCAGGCCCAGCAGCAGGAACGACAGGGCTGCGGCGCTGTAGGCCAGGGTGTCGGTGCCGTGCAGCACCAGCACGCCGTCGTGGCCGTCACGCTCGACGGCCTCGACGATGGCGTCGCGCATGGCCAGCCAATTGGTTTGTTGCATGTTGGCGCTGTCGAGCAGGGGGTTCAGCTCGCGCAGGGTCCATTGCAGCTGTGGCGCATCCGTACGCTGGGCCAGGTGTTCACGCATCCGTGCGTCGAAGCCACCGGCTGGTGCCAGGCCCGCGGGGGTCTGCAGCATGCCGATGGTGCCTCCGGTGTAGAGGACGAGAAGGTTCTGGACTGCACGCATGGAAGGGTTCCGTAGCGGGAAGCGAAGGAGAGTCAGCCGCCCGCGAGCGGGGCGGCTGGGGGGCAGGGTATCAGCGCTGGTGCTGGAGTTCGCCAGCCATTTTGTCAGCGGCTGTTTCAGCCTGCGGGTTGGCCGGCCAGGCGGCGCGGTCCAGGTCCAGGTCGGCGAACTTGCTGGAGTCGAACACTGGTTGCTTGATGCCGGCCTTGCGCTGCACGTCGTAGTCGCGCATCACGCGCAGGCCGATCTTGAACAACAGGGCCAGGGCGACCAGGTTGACGAACGCCAGGCAGGTCATGGTGATGTCGGCGAAGGCGAACACGGTCGACAGGTCCTGCATCGAACCCCACACCACCAGTGCCAGCACCAGGCCACGGAAGGCCATCAGCACCGCGCGGTTGCGGCTCAGGAACTGCAAGCTGTTCTCGCCCAGGTAGTAGTTGTAGAGAATGCAGGTGAAGACGAACAGCGACAGCGCGACGCTGACGAAGATGCGGCCCCAGTCACCGACCACGGCGGCCAGCGAGTTCTGGGTCAGGACGATGCCGTCGCCTTCGAAGCCCGGGGTGTAGAAGCCCGACAGCAGGATCAGCAGCGCGGTGCAGGTGCAGATCACGAAGGTGTCGAGGAACACGCTGAAGGCCTGGACCACGCCTTGGGCGCCCGGGTGCTTCACCGCAGCCACGGCCGCCACGTTCGGTGCACTGCCCAGGCCCGCTTCGTTGGCGAATACGCCACGCTTCACGCCCATGACGATGGCGCTGCCGAGCAGGCCGGCGAAGGCCGGGTCGAGGCCGAAGGCGCTCTTGAAGATGGTTTCCAGCATGGCCGGCACGTGCTCGATCTGGGTGCCGATCACGTACAGGGTCACGCCGATGTAGGCCAGGGTCTTGATCGGGACCAGCAGGTCCGATACCGCGGCGATGCGCTTGATGCCGCCGATGAAGGTGATGGCCAGCAGCACGGCCAGGACGATACCGGTGTGGCGTGGGTCGAAGGCAAAGGCGTTCTGCAGCGAATGGGTCACGGTGTACGACTGCAGGCCGATGAAGGCGAAGCCGTAGGTGACCAGCAGCAGGATCGAGAACACGATCGCCATGCTCTTGAGCTTCAGGCCGTGCTGGATGTAGTACGCCGGGCCGCCGCGGTACAGGCCGTCGCCGTCGGCGCGCTTGTAGACCTGGGCCAGGGTGCACTCGAAGAAGCTGCTGGACATGCCCACCAGCGCGGTGACCCACATCCAGAACACCGCGCCTGGGCCGCCCAGGGTCACGGCGATGCCGACACCGGCGATGTTACCGGCACCGACGCGGCCGGCTAGGCTCAGCATCAGGGCCTGGAACGAGCTCAGCTGGCCAGCCTGGCCACGCAGGGATTCCTTGAAAACGCCGAACATGTGGCCGAAGTGGCGGAACTGGACGAAACGGGAGCGGATGGTGAAGTAGCTACCGAGCCCGACGATCAGGACGATGAGCAGCTTTCCTGAGAGGAAATCGTTAAGTGTTTCGAGCATTGGAAAAATGACCTCGATTCTTATTCTTCGCGTGGAATGACCAGCGGCGGCTCTGCTTGCCGCTACCTTTGGCGCGCATGGTTGGCCATGACACCAGTGGTTACAATTTCGCGGGTTGCTCCATTTTGGTGCGACTTGATGCTAGAATCGCGTCATTCGCATCATCTGGAACGCCTTGTCATGGCCGATAACCTCGCCGCCAACCTCAAACTGGCCTGCGGGCACTACCGCTCTATCTCGGAGGTTTGCCGGCAACTGTCGATCAACCGCGCGCAATTCAACAAGTACCTGAGCGGCCAGAGCCAGCCGACGACGTACAACCTCAAGCGCATCGGCGATTTCTTCGGCGTCGAGGATTACGAGCTGAACTTGCCGCCCGAGCAGTTCGCCCGGTTGATCGGCGCGCGTGCTCAGGCAGCGCAGGCCGATGCGCAGAACGACCCGATCAGCGAGTTGTTCAGGCCCCTGCATGAGCAGGCGGTCAATCTCTCGCGCTATTGCGGCTATTACTTCGAATACTCCAACTGCATGTCGGTGCCCGGTTCGGTGCTGGTGTCGCTGGTGCACCTGTGGGAAGAGCGCGGCAGCTTCCTGTTCGAGCGCCAGGAGCGTCAGGAGCGCAGCAGTGCCACCCACGTGCATGCCGAGGTGCGTTGCCGTTACTTGGGCGCGGCATTCCAGTTGCAGGACCGTTTGTTTCTGATCGACTACGAGTCGCTGACCCTCAACGAGATGAGCCAGACCATCCTCATCCCCAGTTTCAAGAGCCGCATCACCCGCCTGAACGGCCTCAAGACCGGCGTTTCCAGCGGCGACCGGCGCAACCCCGCCTGCACCCGGGTGGTGTGGGAGTACCTGGGCGAGGAGATCAACCGCATCAATGCCTATCGCCAGGTCAAGCTGTACCGGCCTGACGACCCGCGCATCGATGATGATGTGCGCGAGCGCCTGAGCGTGGGGCCGCTGAGCAACGGCCTGTTCGAGATCGAATAACCGCCGAGGGCTGCGGGAGCCACCGGCTTTGTTGTGGCCGTGCCGCCCTCGCGGGTGCCGAACCTGTCAGCCCTCGTCGAGAATGAACGCCGCCACCGCCCGCGCCACCTGGTCCGCCACCTGCGGCGCATCGCGCAGGTGCGCGGCGATGCCGTGGTCGCAGTCGGTGAGCATCAGGCATTCCACATGCGGCGATGGCACCGAGCGCAGCAGCGCATGGGTGACCTCTTCGGGGATCGGGCTGTAGCGCTGCACCCCGGCCAGCCAGCGGGTGCCGGCCGAGGTGCCCGCGCCCTGGCCGTAGGCCTTGGAATTGAGCCCGTCGTATTCGCCGATCACCAGCAACACCCGGCCCTGGAACTGGCGGAGGAAGGCATAGCTGTCGCAATCGAGAAAGCCGTAGGGCTGGCGGATCGCCGCAGTGAAGGCCGGGCCGAACGGCTGGTCATGGGCGGCATCGGGGTACACCGCCGGGCAGATCAGCACCAGCTTGTCCACCGCAGGCAGTTGCGCGGCGAGTTTCAATGCGATGGCGCCGCCCAGGCTGTGGCCCATCAAGGTTTGGCAACGGTCGGCGATGTGTCGGTGAAAGCGCAGCGCCTCGTGCTGGTTGACCGCCAGGGTCGCCGCGGGCGCACCCGGTTCGCTGGCGCGGCTGTGCCCGGACAGGTTGCCGCACAGCGAGCCGATGCCTTGCTGTTGCAGGCGATAGAGCAGCGGGTTGAGGCGGGTGAAGTCCGAACGCGCGCCGCCCACCACGAACAGCGGCGGCGCCCGCTCGATGTCCGGTACCAGCAGCCGTGCCTGCTGCTGGTAGCCGTCGAAGCTTTCGCTGACGAAACGCTCGGCGCCGGGCGCCGGTTCGTCATGTTGCCAAGTGTCGCGGTAGGGGGACGTGGGTGCGAAGTCCATTGCGCCTCTTCAAAGGAACTGATGCTGCAGCCATTCGCCAAGCGGGTTGCCGGCGCCCAGCAGCAGCTTCAGCGCCATGATGCAGCACACGCAGACCAGCAGCGGCTTGATCAACCTGGGGCCGAAATGCACCGCGCAGCGCGCGCCCAGTTGCGCGCCAATGAACGCGGCTGCCGCCATCGCCAGGGCCAGGGGCCAGATGATTGCCCCGCTGAGCGAGAATACCGACAGGGCGCCGAGGTTGCACGCGGCGTTGAGCAGCTTGCTGTTGCATACCGCGCGCAGCAGGTGCTGGCCCAGCAGGATCACGCAGGCGAGCATGAAGAACGAGCCCACCCCCGGGCCGAACACCCCGTCGTAGAAGCCGATCAGCGGCGCGGCGGTGACGCAGAACAGCGCGTTGGAAATCTTCGCCTTGCGCTCGTGCTCGTCCGGCTTGGGGCTGAAGGCGAAGTAGGCCGCCACCAGAATCAACAGCACCGGCACGCAGGCCTGCAGGAAGGCCTTGGGCACCAGGCTCACCGACAGCGCACCCAGGGCGCCACCGGTGAAGGCCATGGCGGCCATGGGCAGGCCGCGCCGCCAGTCGATCATGCCCTTGCGGGCGAACGCCACCGTAGCCGACACCGTGGCCGAGGCGGCCTGGAACTTGTTGGTGGCGATCGCCGCCAGTGGGTCGATGCCGGCCACGAACAGCACCGGCAGGGTGATCAGGCCGCCGCCGCCAGCGATGGCGTCGAAGAAGCCGGCCATCAGAGCGACCGAGGCCAGGGTCAGCAGCAGGGTGATATCGATTTCCATCAGGGGGTGTTTTCCTTGGGGCTCAACCGCGAACCAGCAATGGGTCTTCGCAGATCACCACGGGCTGGGCAAAAGGGGAGTAGCCGAACAAGCGCACGAGCAGGCGGCGGTTGTCCTTGACGATGTCGCGGCCATGCAGGGCGCGGCAGTTGTTGATCACCAGCGCGGTGTCCGGTTGCAGCATGAACGGCACGGGCGCGGTTTCGCCCACCAGCGTCTGGAAGGCATCGAAGGCGTCTGCTGCGGCCTGGCTGGCGTGGTCGTTGACCGAGAAGCGGTAGGAGTTGTAGCGCAGGGCGAAACCGCCGTTGGCGTCGAACTGCAGCATCGAGGTGGCCTGCTCGGGCTCGCCCATGCCTGCGACGAAGCAGTCGCTGCGGGTGAAGTCGAACGAGGACGACGTCAGCGCCAGGGCTTGCAGACCGCTCAAGCGCTCGATGACTCCGCGCATGGGCGTCACGTGGGTTGGCTCGTTCGCCGGGTTCCAGCGGGCGGTGAGCACCAGGGCCGACGGTGCCGGCGAGTGGTCGCGTTGGGCAACCACCGAGCAGTTGTAGGGCGCCTCGGTGTGCGGGCCAAGGCGCAGGCCGGCGTGGGAGCTCAGTTCCACCCGAGCGCCCTGGGTTTCGTCCGGGCGCGGCACGCTGCCACCACCCTTGAAGTTGCCGACCAGGCGCACCTGCTTGCCTTCATTGTCGATGTCGAAGGCGAACGCCCGGTAGTGCACCAGTTCCAGCAGCAGCTGGTTGCGCGCGGCGAGGTGCAGGCAACGGGCGTCGTCCTCGAGGCTCGACAGCGCCGGGAGTTCTTCGGGCATGGGGTCGTCACCGGGGCAGGGCATGCCGGTGTACATCAGCGCGGCCAGGTGGCCATCGGCAAAGCGCTGCAGCGTCGCGCGCTGCTGAGGGTCGAGTGATTGCGCCAGCTGTTGCGCGTGTTCGCGGGCCTGTTGGGTGACGCCGGGGGCTTGCGGCCCGCCTTGCTGGGCAAGCGATTGGCTGGCGATGGACAACGCCTGGGCCTGCACCGGGGTAAAATCCAGGTACGCGACTTCCGATTCCTGCATGGGAAACGTTCCTTGTTATTGTTTTGGTTGGCAGTCCTTGCCGGCCGGATACCAGAGGGGGCTGGGCGCCGGCAAGTAGGTGGATCGGTAGTAGAGGCGGTAAATACGTTTTGTAGTAGTCAGCCGATTCCTCGCGCAGTATAGGGCGTTTCCTAAATCCCAAAAGAGGCCATGAAAAATTTCACAGCTGTGAAATTCCCCCGCGCCTGCCCAGGTTGGACTTCCCCGGACGGAAACCGCAAAATGGCCCCTTTCCTTCATTGATCTAGCGGACCTGCTGACTCTATGCGTATGCGCCTGATGCTATTGGGTGGTGGCAATGCCCTCGGGCAAGCGCTGATTCGTCTCGGGGCCGAGGAAGACATCGCGTTCCTGGCGCCGCGCCCGCCCGAGGGCGGCTGGGATGCGGCCAGCCTCACGCTGCTGCTCGACGAACACCGCCCCGATGCCCTGGTCAACCTGGCCTACTATTTCGACTGGTTCCAGGCCGAGTCGGTCAGCGAACAGCGCCTGGCGCAGCAGGAGCGGGCCGTGGAGCGCCTGGCCGAGCTGTGCCAGCACCACCAGATCACCCTGGTGCAGCCCTCCAGCTACCGGGTGTTCGACGGCTCCCGCGCCACCGCCTACAGCGAGAAGGACGAGCCGGTGCCCCTGGGCCTGCGTGGGCAGGCGCTGTTGCGCATCGAACAGAGCGTGCGCGCGGCCTGCCCGCACCATGTGCTGCTGCGCTTCGGCTGGGTGCTCGACGAAAGCCTCGACGGCGTGCTCGGGCGCTTCCTGACCCGCGCCGAACAGCCGCAGGAATTGCTGCTGGCCGATGACCGGCGCGGCAACCCGACGCCGGTGGACGACGCCGCGCGGGTGATCCTCTCGGTGCTCAAGCAGCTCGACTGCGCAGCGCCCCTGTGGGGCACCTACCATTACGCCGGCAACGAGGCGACCACGCCGCTGGCGCTGGGGCAGGCTATCCTTTCCGAGGCGGGCCAGTGGCGCAAGCTGGCCGTGCAGGCCCCCACCGCCCAGGCCCACGCCGCGCGCCCCGACGCCAGCGAAGAGCCACAGCACGCGGTGCTGGCCTGCAAGAAGATCCTACACACCTTCGGTATCAAGCCCCGTGCCTGGCGCGCCGGCTTGCCACCCTTACTGGACCGGTTCTACCGACATGGCTGACGCCCCCATCCTGATTACCGGCGGTGCCGGCTTCATCGGTTCCCACCTGTGCGATGCGTTGCTGGACAAAGGCTATTCGGTGCGCATCCTCGACGACCTGTCCACCGGCAAGCGCAGCAACCTGCGCATCGACCACCCCAACCTGCAACTGCTCGAGGGCGATGTCGCCGACGCCGCGCTGGTCACCCGCGCCGCGGCCGGCTGCGCGGCGGTGGTGCACCTGGCCGCAGTGGCCTCGGTGCAGGCCTCGGTGGAAGACCCGGTGCGTACCCACCAGAGCAACTTCATCGGCACCCTCAACGTCTGCGAGGCCCTGCGCATCAACGGCATTCGCCGGGTGCTGTTCGCCTCCAGCGCGGCGGTGTACGGCAACAACGGCGAAGGCCTGTCGATCACCGAAGACACCCCCAAGGCGCCACTGACACCCTATGCGGTGGACAAGCTGGCCGGCGAGCAGTACCTGGACTTCTACCGTCGCCAGCATGGCCTGGAGCCGGTGGTGTTCCGCTTCTTCAATATCTTCGGGCCACGGCAAGACCCGTCCTCGCCGTATTCCGGGGTGATCAGCATCTTCTGCGAGCGCGCCACCAAGGGCCTGCCGATCACCGTGTTCGGCGATGGCGAGCAGACGCGCGACTTCCTTTATGTCGGCGACCTGGTGCAGGTGATGGTCCAGGCGCTGGAGCAGGCGCAGGTGGAGGACGGCGCGGTGAACATCGGGCTGAACCAGGCCACCTCGCTGAACCAACTGCTGGCGGCGCTGGAGAAGGTGGTCGGCGCGCTGCCGGCGGTGAGCCATGGGCCGGCGCGCTCGGGGGACATTCGCCATTCGCGGGCGGATAACCAGCGGTTGCTGGCGCGGTTCGCGTTTGCTGAGCCGACGCCGATGGTGGAGGGTTTGGCGAGGTTGTTGGGCAAGCGGTAAGTCCGCGGCCATTGGGCTGGCTTGCGGGCCCTATCGCGGGGCACGCACAGGCGCGTCATGCTTGCTGGCGAACCACCCGCCGGTGGCAATCCTCCGGCCCCAGCACCCGCCCATCCCGCGCCCGCACCTGCAACCGCTCCACCGGCTGCCCCTTGCCGTTGTCCAGCAACGCTGAACGCGCCTCGCCTGCGTCGAACAGATACCGTTCCCCCCACTGGCGCAAGCCAACCACGATGGGAAACACCGAGCGGCCTTTCTCCGTCAGCGCATATTCCTTGTAGGCACTGCCGTCCGACGCCGGGCGCAATTCCAGCAACCCGCTCTCGACCAGCAGCTTCAGGCGCGTGGTGAGGATGTTCTTCGCCAGGCCGAGGTTCTTCTGGAACTCACTGAAGCGCCGCACCCCATCGAACGCATCGCGCAGGATCATCAGCGCCCAGCGCTCGCCCAGTACCTGAAGGGCACGAGCCACGGGGCATTGAAGGTTGTTGTCATCGAGCATGGTGTCGCCCCTGTTGGTCAATCTGGTTGCAGATTAAAACCAGGTTTGCTAAATAGCCAGCATGTGGTTTCAATTTGAAACCAGAATGCCCAGGGAGGCGCCCATGTCATCCACCCAGCCCCACCTTCAGCTCACCCGTTCGCTGACCCTGCTGCTGTCCGCCGCTTGTGCCTTGGCAGTGGCCACGGTGTATTTCGCCCAGCCCCTGCTCGAAGCCATGGCCGCCAGCCTGGCGGTGCCGACGCGGCTGATCGGCCTGGTGGTCGGCGCGACCCAGGCCGGGTACGCCCTGGGCCTGCTGCTGATCGTGCCGCTGGGCGACCTGTTCGACCGCAAGCGCCTGATCATCGGCCAGTTGCTGCTGTCGGCGCTGGCCTTGCTGGCGGTTGGCCTGGCCCAGGCCTGGGCGGCGTTGCTGGCGGCCATGGGCATGGTCGGGTTGATGGCGGTGGTGGTGCAGGTGATGGTCGCCCACGCCGCGACCCTGGCCACGCCGGCGCAGCAAGGGCAGGCGGTGGGCACAGTGACCAGTGGCGTGGTGCTGGGCATCCTGCTGGCGCGGCTGGTGGCAGGCGGCGGCGCTGACCTGGTGGGCTGGCGCGGGGTCTATTTCGCCGCGGCCGGGTTGGCGCTGGGCATGGCGCTGTGGCTCTGGCGGGTGATGCCCAGTGCGCGGCCTGTGGCACGGCGACAGGGCTACCTGGCGCTGCTGGGCTCGGTGCTCGAGCTGTACCGCCATGATCGCCTGCTGCGTCAACGTGGCGTGCTCGCGTTGCTGGTGTTCGCGGCGTTCAGCGTGCTGTGGAGCAGCCTGGTGCTGCCGCTGAGCGTGGCGCCATGGCGGTTGAGCCCGGCGCAGGTCGGGTTGTTCGGCTTGGCGGGCATTGCCGGGGCGCTGGCTGCCTCACGTGCCGGAGGCCTCGCTGACAAGGGGCTGGGGCAGCGCACCACGGGGCTGGCGCTCGGGCTGCTGACGCTCTCGTGGTTGCCGATCGGGTTCGCGGGGCAGTCGTTGTTGGCGCTGGTGTTGGGCGTGGTGTTGCTGGATCTGGCAGTGCAGGCGGTGCATGTGACCAACCAGAGCCTGTTGCTGGCGGGGCGGGGGGAGATGGCCAGTCGTTTGGTCGGGGCCTACATGTGCTGTTACTCGGTCGGCAGTGGCGTGGGCGCAGTGGCGGCGAGTTGGCTGTATGGGCAGTGGGGATGGATGGCGGTGTGCGGGTTGGGGGCGGGGATAAGCGCGGGGGCCTGGGTGTATTGGTGGGGAATGCGGCGTGGTTGAGGGCCCTATCGCGGGGCAAGCCCGCTCCCGCAGGATCGCCACCGTTCGCGATAGCGGTGCTGTACCTGCGGGAGCGGGCTTGCCCCGCGATGCGGTTTAGAACTTGTAGCCGATCCCGACCATGTACACCCACGGGTCGACATCCACATCGACCTTGGTCTTGCCCACGCCCAGGGCGGTCGGGCCATCGAGGGTGGCTTTAGTGTCGATGTCCACGTACCACACCGCGGCGTTGACCAGCAGGTTGTCGGTCAGCAGGTAGTCCATGCCCAGTTGGCCGGCCAGGCCCACCGAGTTCTGCAGCTTCATGTTGCTGAAACCCTGCTGCTTGCGTGCGCTGCTGAGGTCTTCATCGAAGAACAGCGTGTAGTTGATGCCGATGCCGGCGTATGGCTGGAACTTCGACGAGGCTTCCATCGGGTAGTACTGCAGCGACAGGGTCGGCGGCAGTTGCTTGATGTCGGCCAGCTTGCCGTCCAGGCCGCCGCCCAGGCCCTTGACGCCCACGGTGTGCTTGAACGGGGTGGCGGCGAGCAGCTCGAGGCCGATGTGGTCGGTGAGCATGTAGGCGAAGGCCAGGCCCAGCTGCGTGTCGCTGTCCAGGGTCGCCTTGGTGCCCGAGACCTTGGCGCCGTCGAGCTTGAGGTCGCTGCTGCTTTCGTTCGGCGCGGTGGTGATGGCGCCGGAACGGAGGATGAAGTCACCCGCCTGATAGGCATGGGCGACGGGTGCTGCGAGCGCCAGGGCAACCAGCGAGGCGCCGAGCAAGGACTTGTTCATGGGGGCTCCCAAAAGGACGTGAGTAATCAAGTAGTCCAATGGTAAGGAGCCGATTAAACAGAAAGTTTGACCCAGCTCAATGAAGCCGCGTCATGGGGTGGACGTAGTTCTCATTTCAGCTCGTAAGCGTAGATTTTCTCGGCTTCCATCTGGTAACCGGCATCGGCCAGCTCGCTGCTGGTGGCCTTGACCTGCATGCGGCCCTCGATCCAGTAGGGCTGGTAGAGGTCTTCGACGCGCACGCCCATCTCGCTGAAGATGTGCACGATCTGGTTGGACGGCGGCGGCGGCACGTGGATGCACGCGCCGTAGTACGGCACCAGCAGGAACTCGGTGGTGCGCCCTTCCTCGCTGACCTCCAGCGGCACGATGTAGCCGGGTAGCTTGACTTGCTGGCCGTCCAGCGCCTGAACCACCGGCGCGTTGGGCGACTGCTGGCGGGCGGCGGGGGCGGACTCGGCGGCCAGGGCGTCGCCGAGCGAGCTGCCCATCTGCGACAGGTCGTGCAGCGGCGTCAGCTGCGGCGGGACCACCGGCGCGCCCTCGGGGATCAGCGCTGGCCAGTCCAGCTCACGCGGCTCGCCCGCCCAGGCCGGGATGATCAGCACCAGCAACAGCAGCAGGAGGATCTGCAGCGCCTTCTTCGCGGGTAAACCCGCTCCCTCAGGCGCGGGGGTGTTTGCAAGCTGGCTGAACATGAACATCTCTCAGAGGTAAATCGACAGGCCATCCGCCAGCGACTGCCGATACGCGCGCCAGGCTGGCACGCTGCCCATCAGCAGCGCCGCGCCAAGGATAACTGCCAGCAGCGTCCATTCGTGAGCGCTCGGCAGCGCCAGGGGCAGATACAGCCCGTAGTTGGCCTGCACGTAGCCTTGGGCCAGGGCGATGCCCGCGTACAGCAGGCCCAGCCCGGCGACGATGCCGGTCAGCGCCAAGGCCAGCGCCTCGAGCACCAGCAACCCGGCGATATGCCAGGGCCGCGCGCCCACCGAGCGCAGGATGGCCATCTCCCGGCGGCGTTCGTTGAGGCTGGTGAGGATCGCCGTGAGCATGCCGATCAGCCCGGTCAGCACCACGAACAGCGAGACCACGAACAGCGCCTGCTCGGCGGTGCCCATCAAGCTCCACAGCTCCTGCAGGGCGACCCCGGGAAGGATCGCCAGCAGCGGCTCGCCCCGGTACTCGTTGATTTCCCGTTGCAGGCTGAAGGTCGCGACCTTGCTGTTAAGGCCCAGCATGAACGCGGTGATGGCGCTCGGTTGCAGGTCCATGGTGCGGGCCTGGTCGGCGCTGATGCGCCCCGCGCCCCGGGCCGGCACGCCGTTGTGCCAGTCGACGTGGATCGCCTCCATGCCCGCCAGGCTGATGTGCAGGGTGCGGTCCACCGGGGTGCCGGTGCGTTGCAGCACGCCGACCACGGTGAACGGCTTGTCGTCGTGCTTGACCAGGCTGATCGCCGCCACGCCATGGGCCAGCACCAACTGGTCGCCGAGCGTGTAGTGCAGCGCCTCGGCCACTTCGGCGCCGAGCACCACCTCGAACGGGTCGTCGGCGAACGGGCGGCCCTGGCTCAGTTGCAGGTGCTGCTGGCGGCCGTACTGGTAGTGGCTGAAATAGTCGCCGGTGGTGCCCATCACCCGGTAGCCGCGGTGCGAGTCGCCCAAGGAAATCGGGATGGCCCACTTCACCCGTGGGTCCTTGGCGTAGTGCTGGTAGCTGTCCCAGCGGATGTTGTTGGTGGCGTTGCCGATGCGGAACACCGAATACAGCAGCAGGTTCACCGAGCCCGAGCGGGCGCCGACGATCAGGTCGGTGCCGCTGAGGGTGCTGGCGAAACTGGCGCGCGCCTCGGTGCGCACCCGTTCGACGGCCAGCAACAGGCACACCGACAGGGCGATGGCGAAGGCGGTGAGAAAGGCGGTGAAGCGGCGGTTGGCCAGGCTGGCCAGGGCAAGGCGGAGCAGGTACATCAGGCCTCCCGGGGCTTGGCGGCGCGGTTGAGCTCGGTCAGGGACAGGTGACGGTCGAACAGCGGCGCCAGGCTCTGGTCATGGCTGACGAACAGCAGGCTGGAGCCGGCGGCGCGGCATTCGTCGAACAGCAGGCGGATGAACGCCTCGCGGGTGTCGGCATCCAGCGCCGAGGTCGGTTCGTCGGCGATCACCAACTCGGGCTGGCCGATCAATGCGCGGGCGGCGGCGACCCGCTGCTGCTGGCCGATCGACAGGCTGTCGGCGCGCCGCGCGAGCAGCGCCGGGTCGCCCAGGCCCAGGTGGGCGAGCAGTTGCTCGGCCGCCTGGTCGATGCTGCCATGGCGCTGGATGGCGCGTTCGGCGCGGCTTTTCGAAAAGCGGCAGGGCAACTCGACGTTTTCCCGCACCGACAGGAACGGCAGCAGGTTGAACTGCTGGAAGATGTAGCCGGTGTGGTCGACGCGGAAGCGGTCGCGCTCGCCCTGGCCAAGTTCGCCAAGCTCCTGGCCGAGCAGGCGGATGCTGCCCTGGCCCGGCCGGTTGACCCCGCCCAGCAGGCCGAGCAGGGTGGTCTTGCCGCTGCCGCTGGGGCCCTTGAGGAACAGCGCCTCGCCGACCTCCAGGCGGAACTCGGGAATGTCCAGCAACGCTGGCTGGCCGGGCCAGGCGAAGCCCAGGCCGTGCAGTTCGATCAGCGGTTTGCGCATGTCAGAAACTGACCACGGCCTTGGCCGGCGTGGTTTCGACGCCTTTCTGGCCGTTCGGGCCGATCAACTGCACATTGATCTTCTGGGTTTGCGGAAAAGCCTTGTACAGCGGCGCCAGGTCGATCTGCGTGAGTTTGGCCGGGGTGGCGCAGCTCAGCTGGTAATGCGCGTGGATCTCGCTGTGTTCGTGGTCATGGCCGTGCTCATGGTCGTGATCGTCGTCGCCATCATCGTCCTTGGCCGAGGGCTGGTCGCCGAACAGCGGGCTTTCCAGGTCCTGGTTTTCCTCCTTGCAGCCGGCGGCGCTGGCCAGGCCGAACAGTTTCAGCGGTTGTTCCAGCACCTGGCGGGCGGCGGCGACCTTGGCCTTGTCGGCGTCGGTGCTGGCAGCGTGCTCGAACCCGACCAGGTTCATCGCCGGGCTGTCCAGCTCCAGCTCCAGGGTGTTGCCGTCGAGCACCGCGTTGAGGCGGGCGACGCCATGCTCGTGGGCGCCCAGCGAGCCGTGTTCATGGTCGTGATCATGGTCTTCGTGGGCGTGGGCCACGGCGAGGGGGAGCAGGGCGAACGGCAGGGCGAGGAGCAGGCGGCGCATGGACGACTCCAGAAGCAGGGATGAGAGATTTTGCAATGTTATAACAACTTTTCGTGAGGGTGCCAGCCCGCCTGGCGCAGGTTTCATGTTCGTGGGAGCATGACGACCGTGCTTTTGACTCAAGGAACGCATCGTGAGAATTCGCGGACAGATCGGCGCCTGGCCGGTGGACCTGATCCTGGAGCTGTCGCCGGAGGAGTGGGCGCAGTTGGGGCGGCGCCTGGAGAGCCCGCCGGTGGCGGTGGAAACGCCCGTGGCGCCCGTGGTGGCGCGTCAGGACGATGGGCAGTGGGCGGCAGCCTGCGAGGTGCTGCGCCAGGCGGGTGCGCTCAGTGGGCCGGAATTGCTGGAGCGGCTGGAAGGGCTGGCCGGGAGCGTCGCGGCGGGCAAGCGGCTGTTGGTGCGGTTGCGCCATAGCGGCGAGGTGAAGGTGGAAAGCGGGGCGGATGCCCCGGTGTATCGCTGGGTGGGCTGAACAGCATCGCGGGGCAGGCCGGCTTCCGCAGGTACCCCGTTGCCCTGAGATCAGCGAGGTACCTGTGGGGCTCGCCCCGCGATTGGGCTGCAACGCAGCCCTGGCGATCTCAGAACATCGCCGCCGACAGCTTGCGGCGGTACACGCCGACCAACGGGTGGTCGCCCCCCAGCAGTTCGAACACCTGCAGCAGCGCCTTCTGCGGCAAGCCGTTCTCATAACCGCGATTACGCTGGAACAGCTTCAGCAGCCCGTCGAGCGCCGGCTCGTACTGCTGGCGTGCCAGTTGCTGGATGCTCAACTGGTAGGCCGCCTCGTCATCCTGCGGGTTCTGCGCCAGGCGGGTCTTCAGGTCGGCGACCTCCGGCAGGCTGGCGGCCTGGCGCAGGAAGGTCAATTGCGCCTTGGCGCCGGCCAGGGCGGCCTTGTGCTCGTCGGTCTTGACCGCGTCCAGCACCACCTGCGCCTCACCCAGCTCGCCGCGTTCGGCCAGGCAGCGGGCGTAGTAGATCAGCGCCTCGGCATTGCTGTTGTCTTCACCCAGCAGGGCCTGCAGCACGGCTTCGGCCTCGCTGAAACGGCTCTCGGCGAACAGTGCCTTGGCCTGTTCCAGCGGCGAGGCGCTGGGCGCGGCGGGCAGTTGCACATGGGGCTCGAGCATGGCGCGGATCGCCGATTCCGGCTGGGCGCCGGCGAAGCCATCGACCGGTTGGCCATCCTTGAACAGCACCACGGTCGGCAGGCTGCGAATGCCGAACTGGGCGACGATCTGTTGTTCCACGTCGCAGTTGATCTTGGCCAGCAGCAGCTCGCCCTGGTAGCCCTCGGCGATCTTCGCCAGCAGCGGCATCAGCGCCTTGCACGGCGCGCACCACTCAGCCCAGAAGTCCACCAGCACCGGCTTGTGGAAGGAGTTCTCGATCACCAGTTGCTGGAAGTTGGCATCGGTGGCGTCGAAGATGTACGGCGTGGCTTGGTTCATCGCGTTTCTCGAAAATCCGTCAATGGCGCCACTATAAAGGCTCGCGGCTGGCGTGGTACAGGCTGACCCGGCGGAATTCGTGCGGTTCGGCCAGGTCCGGCAGGGTCAGGGCGTCGAGCACGCCCAGCGGGCGGTACCGCGGGTGGTTGAAGTCGCGCACCCGCGAGTCGGCCACCAGCGCCTGGCGGCCACGGCTGAGAAACTGGTCGAGCAGCGGCAGGTTGGCACGGTCGTAGAGCACGTCGGCGACCAGCACCAGGTCGAAGCGGTCGGCCTCGGCGAAGAAGTCCTCGCTGTAGCCGAGCTCGACGCCATTGAGCGCCGCGTTGGCGCGGCAGGCGTCCAGCGCCAGCGGGTCGAGGTCGCAGGCCACCACTTCCAGCGCCCCGGCGCGTGCGGCGGCGATGCCGGCGATGCCGGAGCCGGCGCCGAAGTCCAGCACGCGCTTGCCGCGTACCCACTCGGGGCGCTCGGCCAGGTAGCGCGCCATGGCCAGGCCGCTGGCCCAGCAGAAGCTCCAGTACGGTGGCTCCTCGAGGATGCGCCGGGTTTCCTCGGCGTTGAAGGCGCGGTCCATGTTCTCGGCGTCGATCAGCCAGAGTTTCAGGTCACAACCCGGCAAGTCGCTGGGCACCAGACGGGCCTCGCCGATCAAGGCGCTCAGGGCCTGCTGCAAGTGCACAGGCGCCATTCACGGCGCCTTTTCGAAGCGCAGCGGACCGGTGGCCTGGGTTTCGGCCTGGGCGATGCGTTGCGGCGGCAGGTGCAGGATCAACTGCCCGGACTGGCTGGCGCGGCCACGCAGCTCGACGCGGGCGCCGGCGGGAAAGGCCTCGGGGTTGAAGCGCAGGCGGTAGGGCAGGGCCTGGCCGTTGCCGGTGAAGCTCTCGCTGGCCAGCAGGCGTTGCGGGCGGCCGCGTTCGTCGATCACCAGCAGTGCCAGCTCCACCTCGGCGCCGCGCGGGATTTCCAGCAGGGTGCCGCTCAACTCGCGCTGGTAGGCCGGTAGCGGGCCCAGTTCCTCGGCCGGCTTGACCACGGTTTTCGCGGGCACCGGCGCGGGTGGCAGGTCGGGCTTGGGGCGGTCGCTGCCGCAGGCGGCCAGCAGGCCGGCCAGGCTCAGCACGACGAGCGCTCGATGATGCATGGGGTAATCCTTCACGGGCAGATTTCTCAGGATGGTAACCCCTTTGGCTTGTCTTGCCAGTGGGATGCGCTACCATGGCCATCCCTTTTTTTGTTGCCTGCCACCATGCACTGTCCCTTTTGCGGTGCCAACGACACCAAGGTCATCGATTCGCGCCTGGTCGCCGAGGGCGAACAGGTGCGTCGTCGCCGTGAATGCGTCGCCTGCGGCGAGCGCTTCACCACCTTCGAGACCGCCGAGCTGGTGCTGCCGCGCCTGATCAAGCAGGACGGCACGCGCCAGCCGTTCGACGAGGACAAGCTGCGCGCCGGCATGCAGCGCGCGCTGGAAAAGCGCCCGGTGAGCGTCGAGCGCCTGGAAGCGGCGCTGGCGCACATCAAGCACCGGCTGCGCGCCACGGGTGAGCGCGAGGTCAAGTCGCTGGTGGTCGGCGAACTGGTGATGGCCGAGCTGCGCAAGCTCGACGAAGTCGCCTACATCCGTTTCGCCTCGGTCTACCGGCGTTTCCAGGACCTCGACGAATTCCGCGAAGAGATCGACCGCCTGGCCCGAGAGCCAGCCAAAGAGTAA
The DNA here is from genome assembly GCF_029193575.1 of Pseudomonas entomophila. GTDB lineage: Bacteria > Pseudomonadota > Gammaproteobacteria > Pseudomonadales > Pseudomonadaceae > Aquipseudomonas > Aquipseudomonas entomophila_G. Next base: position 66,040 of record NZ_JARGCS010000024.1, read on the forward strand.
GCATGCCCAGCCAGACCGCCATCCTCGACGCCCACTACATGGCCCGGGCCCTGGAACTGGCCCGCAAGGGCCTGTACAGCACCCACCCCAACCCCCGTGTGGGCTGCGTGATCGTGCGCGACGGCGAGGTGGTCGGCGAAGGCTGGCATGAGCGCGCCGGCGAGCCCCACGCCGAAGTGCATGCCCTGCGCCAGGCCGGCGAACGCGCCCGCGGCGCCACCGCCTACGTCACCCTCGAACCCTGCAGCCACCATGGTCGCACGCCGCCGTGCGCCGAAGCGCTGGTCAAGGCCGGGGTGGCGCGGGTGGTGGCGGCGATGCAAGACCCCAACCCGCAGGTGGCGGGCAATGGCCTCAGGCGCCTGGCCGAGGCCGGTATCGAAGTCGCCAGCGGCGTGCTGGAAAGCGAAGCCCGTGCCCTCAACCCCGGTTTCCTCAAGCGCATGGAGCATGGCCTGCCGTTCGTGCGGGCCAAGCTGGCCATGAGCCTGGACGGCCGCACCGCCATGGCCAGTGGTGAAAGCCAGTGGATCACCGGCCCTGCCGCCCGCGCCGCAGTGCAGCGCCTGCGCGCGCGCTCCAGCGTGGTGCTGACCAGCGCCCAGAGCGTGCTCGCCGACAACGCGCGCATGACCGTGCGCGGCGCCGAGCTGGGGCTGGATGCCGAACTGACCGCCCTGGCCCTGTCACGCCCGCCGCTGCGCGTGCTGGTCGACGGGCGCCTGCGCCTGCCGCTGGACGCGCCATTCTTCCAGGCGGGCCCGGCCCTGGTGGTCACCGCCCGTGATGACGACCCCCGCTACGCCGCCGCTGGCCATGAGCTGCTGAGCCTGCCCGGCGCCGACGGTCGCGTCGACCTGCCGGCGCTGCTCGTGGCCCTGGCCGCGCGCGGGGTCAATGAAATCCTGCTGGAGGCCGGCGCCGGCCTGGTCGGCGCCTTCGCCCAGCGCGGCCTGGTCGATGAATACCAGTTGTTCGTCGCCGGCACCTTCCTCGGCTCCGAGGCCCGCCCGCTGCTCGACTGGCCGTTGGCGACCATGAGCGAGGCGCCGCGCTTGAAGATCACCGGCATGCGCGCGGTTGGCGATGACTGGCGGGTCACGGCCATCCCCTTGCCCGCGCCCGGCGTATAATGCCTGGCTTGCCCCGCGCAGCCCGTCCCTGAGGAGCACACCATGTTCACCGGCATCATCGAATCCATCGGCACCATCCGCAGCCTGACCCCCAAGGGTGGCGACGTGCGGGTCTACGTAGAGACCGGCAAGCTCGACCTGGGCGACGTCAAGCTTGGCGACAGCATCGCCGTCAACGGCGTGTGCCTGACCGCCGTGGAGCTGCCTGGCGACGGTTTCTGGGCCGACGTCAGCGTCGAGACCCTCAAGCGCACCGCCATGGTCGACCTCAAGAGCGGCAGCCGGGTCAACCTGGAAAAGGCCCTGACCCCCACCACCCGCCTGGGCGGCCACCTGGTCAGCGGCCACGTCGACGGCGTCGGCGAGATCGTCTCGCGGGCCGATAACGCCCGCGCCATCCAGTTCCGCGTGCGCGCACCCAAGGAGCTGGCCAAGTACATTGCCCACAAGGGCTCGATCACCGTCGATGGCACCAGCCTGACGGTCAACGAAGTCGATGGCGCCGAGTTCGAGCTGACCATCGTCCCGCACACCCTGTCCGAAACCATCATGGCCGACTACCGCGCAGGTCGTCGGGTGAACCTTGAGGTCGACCTGCTGGCCCGTTACCTGGAGCGTCTGCTGCTGGGCGACAAGGCCGCCGAGCCGAGCAAAGGCAGTGGCATCACCGAAAGCTTCCTGGCCGCCAACGGCTTCTTGAAATCCTGATTGAGAAGGGGGTGCCGCGTGGCGCTCAACAGCATCGAAGAACTGGTCGAAGACATCCGCCAGGGCAAAATGGTCATCCTCATGGATGACGAAGACCGCGAGAACGAAGGCGACATCATCATGGCGGCCGAGTGCTGCCTGCCCGAGCACATCAACTTCATGGCCAAGCACGCCCGTGGCCTGATCTGCATGCCGATGACCCGCGAGCGCTGCGAAACGCTCAAGCTGCCGCTGATGGCGCCGCGCAACGGCTCGGGCTTCGGCACCAAGTTCACCGTGTCGATCGAGGCCGCCGAGGGCGTCACCACCGGCATCTCCGCCGCTGACCGCGCGCGCACCGTGCAGGCCGCCGCGGCCAAGGACGCCAAGGCCGAAGACATCGTCAGCCCCGGCCACATCTTCCCGCTGATGGCCCAGCCGGGCGGCACCCTGGCCCGCGCCGGCCACACCGAGGCCGCTTGCGACCTGGCGCGCATGGCCGGTTTCGAGCCGAGCGGCGTCATCTGCGAAGTGATGAACGACGACGGCACCATGTCGCGCCGCGCCGAGCTGGAAGTGTTCGCCGCCGAGCACGGCCTGAAGATCGGCACCATCGCCGACCTGATCCACTACCGCATGATCCACGAGCGCACCGTGCAGCGTGTCTCCGAGCAGCCGCTGGACAGCGAGCTGGGCCAGTTCAACCTGGTCACCTACCGCGACTCGGTCGAAGGCGACGTGCACATGGCCCTGACCCTGGGCAAGATCTGCGCCGAAGAGCCGACCCTGGTGCGCGTGCACAACATGGACCCGCTGCGCGACCTGCTGATGGTCAAGCAACCCGGCCGCTGGAGCCTGCGCGCGGCGATGAGCGCCGTGGCCGAGGCCGGCAGTGGCGTGGTGCTGCTGCTGGGCCACCCGCTCGATGGCGACGTGCTGCTGGCGCACATCCGCGAAAGCGCCGGCGAAGTGCACGCCAAGACCCCGTCCACCTACAGCACGGTCGGTGCCGGCTCGCAGATCCTGCGTGACCTCGGCGTGCGCAAGATGCGCCTGATGAGCTCGCCGATGAAGTTCAACGCGATATCCGGATTCGATCTGGAAGTTGTAGAATACGTGCCCTCCGAGTGACACAGGCGTAACGACCCGTCCTGCCGCTCGTGTCCAAACCCTCCCGCAGGCCGCCTAGAGCGGCCTCGCTCTTTAAGATGAGAACACCGGAATGACCCTGAAGACCATCGAAGGTACCTTCATCGCCCCCAAAGGTCGCTATGCTTTGGTGGTTGGCCGCTTCAACAGCTTCGTCGTCGAAAGCCTGGTGAGCGGTGCCGTTGATGCCCTGGTACGCCATGGTGTCAGCGAAAGCGACATCACCATCATCCGTGCCCCGGGCGCCTTCGAGATCCCGCTGGTGGCACAGAAGGTCGCCCAGCAAGGCGACTACAGCGCGATCATCGCCCTGGGCGCGGTGATCCGTGGCGGTACCCCGCACTTCGAGTACGTGGCGGGCGAGTGCACCAAGGGCCTGGCCCAGGTGTCCATGGAGTTCGGCGTTCCGGTGGCCTTCGGCGTGCTGACCGTCGACTCCATCGAGCAAGCCATCGAGCGTTCCGGCACCAAGGCCGGTAACAAAGGCGCCGAAGCAGCCCTGTCCGCCCTGGAAATGGTCAGCCTGCTGGCGCAGTTGGAGGCCAAGTGATTAGCGACGACAGCGATCGTTTCAACCCGCGCGATCCAAAACCCGCGGATGCCGGCAAGCCGTCGAAGAGCGCCAAGCGCCGCGAAGCGCGCAAGCTTGCCACCCAGGCCCTGTATCAATGGCACATGGCCCAGCATTCGCTGAACGAGATCGAAGCGCAGTTCCGGGTCGATAACGATTTCTCCGATGTCGATGGCGCCTATTTCCGCGAGATCCTGCACGGGGTTCCGGCGATCAAGGGTGAAATCGACAACGCGCTCAAGCCATGCCTGGACCTGGCCCTCGAAGAGCTCGACCCGGTCGAACTGGCGGTATTGCGCCTGTCCACCTGGGAGTTCATCAAGCGCGTCGACGTGCCGTACCGCGTGGTGATCAACGAAGGCGTGGAGCTGGCCAAGGTGTTCGGCGCCACCGACGGGCACAAGTTCGTCAACGGTGTGCTGGACAAGCTCGCGCCGACCCTGCGCGAAGCGGAAGTCAAGGCGAACAAGCGCTGATCGCAGCGCTGACGGCCCATGGGTGAGTTCGAGCTGATCCGCCGCTACTTCGCCGCCGCGCCCTGTGCGCAGGGCGGCGAGGGCGTGGCCCTGGGCATCGGCGACGACTGCGCCCTGCTCGAGGTGCCAAGCGGCCAGCAACTGGCGGTGTCCACTGACACGCTGGTGGCCGGCGTGCATTTCCCCAATGCGTGCGACGCGCGGCTGCTCGGCCAGCGTTCCCTGGCCGTGGCGGCCAGCGACCTGGCGGCCATGGGCGCCGAGCCCGTGGCCTTCACCCTGGCGCTGACCTTGCCCGAGGTCAGCGCCAGTTGGCTTCAGGCCTACGCCGAAGGCCTGCAACGCATGGCCGGGCACTGCCGCCTCAGCCTGATCGGCGGCGACACCACCCGCGGCCCCTTGAGCATCACCGTCACTGTGTTCGGACGCGTTCCCAGCGGCCAGGCCCTGCGCCGCAGCGGCGCCCGCCCGGGCGACCTGCTGTGCGTCGGTGGCTGCCTGGGCAACGCCGCCGGTGCCTTGCCGCTGGTGCTCGGCGAGCGCCAGGCCCCGGTCGAGCAAGCCGAGCCGCTGCTGGCCCAGTACTGGGCGCCGCAGCCGCAGTTCGCCCTGGGCCTCGCCTTGCGCGGGCGGGCCACGGCGGCCCTGGACATCTCCGACGGCCTGCTGGCCGACTGCGGGCATATCGCCAAGGCCTCCGGCGTGGCGCTCGAGGTGAACCTGGCCCAGGTGCCGGTGTCTCCTGCCTTGCAGGCCTTCCTCGGCCGCGAGGCCGCCTGGCAGGCGGCGTTGAGCGGGGGCGACGACTACGTGCTGGCGTTCACCCTGCCGGCGCAGCAGCTTGCCGGCCTGGCGCAGGCCGGCTTTTCCGAGGTCAAGGTCATTGGCCAGGTCTGCGAAGGGCAGGGCGTGACCCTGCGCGACGCCGAGGGCCGTGACATCACCCCCCGGCAACGGGGCTATCAACATTTTAGGGAGACACCGTGACCGACCACCCCAACCAGGTGCCTGCGGAGTTCGTTCCGCCTTCGGTCTGGCGCAACCCGTGGCACTTCATCGCCTTCGGCTTCGGCTCCGGCACCCTGCCCAAGGCACCGGGCACCTGGGGCTCGCTGGTGGCGCTGCCGTTCATCCCGCTGTGGCAGATGCTGCCGGACTGGGGCTACTGGCTGTTGCTGGGGCTGACCATGCTGTTCGGCTTCTGGCTGTGCGGCAAGGTGGCGAACGACTTGCGCGTGCACGACCATGAAGGCATCGTCTGGGACGAGATGGTCGGCATGTGGATCACCCTGTGGCTGGTGCCGGAAGGCTGGCAGTGGCTGCTGGCGGGGTTCCTGATGTTCCGCTTCTTCGACATCCTCAAGCCGTGGCCGATCCGCTGGGTCGACCGCCATGTGCACGGCGGCGTGGGGATCATGCTCGACGATATCCTGGCCGGCGTGTTCGCCTGGCTGGGCATGCAGGGTCTGGTCTGGTTGGTTGCCTGATACAGGGAGTGTGTCGATGGCCATGAGGAATGTGCTGCTCGCGTTGCTGCTGCTGGCGCCTTGGGCGCAGGCGGCCAAGCCCGAAGCCGTGCCCGCGCAGGTGCGCCTGGTCAGCGAACAGTGGCTGGACTACACCAACGCCGACGGCACCGGCGTGGCCTGGGACGTGTTGCGCAAAGTGTTCGAGCCGGCAGGGGTCAAGGTCGTGATCCAGAGCGCGCCGTACAGCCGCGCCGTGGGCCTGGTCAAACGCGGCGAGGCCGATGCCTGGGTGGGCTCGTACAAGAACGAGGACAACGAGAACCTCTACCCGCGCTGGCATTTCGATATGGACCACATCTACGCCCTGGGCCTGGCCAGCCAGCCGGTGCCGACGCTGGAGACGGTGGGCAAGTATCGCCTGGCCTGGGTACGCGGCTACGACTATCAGAACTACTTGCCGCGCGTTGGCAATTACCGCGAGATCCAGCGCCGCGAGGGCATCCTGCCGATGCTCGAGCATGATCGGGTGGATTTCTACATCGACGCGCTCACCGAAGTCGACTACGTGCTGGAGCAGTCCAGCGAGCCGGGGCGTTTCCGCCGCACCCACATCGCCGAGTTGCCGTTGTACCTGGCCTTCACCCGCAGCGACCAGGGCAAGCTCTTGCGCGACCTGTTCGACAAACGCATGGAACAGTTGGTGCGCAGTGGCGAGTTGCGGCCGATCTTCGAGCGCTGGAAGCAGCCTTACCCGTTCGCCTCCGACAGCCAGCCCCAGTGATTGCTGGCGCGCCGCGCCCGGGCCTATGCATCGAACTTTTCGATCTTAAGCCACGAGATTCAGCCTGCGCACGCCCGCAGGGCTGCTGATACAATCGCGCCATCTGAAATTTCCTACTTACCAGGAGCACAACGTGCCCGTCGTCTTTGTTGCCGCTTCGAAACTGCCAACGCCTTTCGCGACCTTCACCATGCATGGCTTCCTCGACGAAGCCACCGGCCGTGAGCACGTGGTGCTCAGCCTGGGTGACATCAGCGATGGCGCACCAGTACTCGGGCGTCTGCACTCCGAATGCCTGACCGGCGACGCCCTGTTCAGCCAGCGCTGCGATTGCGGCTCGCAACTGGAGGCCGCGCTGCAGGCCATCGCCCGTGAAGGCCGTGGCGTGCTGCTGTACCTGCGCCAGGAAGGCCGGGGCATCGGCCTGCTGAACAAGATCCGCGCCTATGAACTGCAGGACGGCGGCGCCGACACCGTCGAGGCCAATGAGCGCCTGGGCTTCGCCGCCGACCAGCGCGACTACGCCATGTGCCTGCCAATGCTTGAGCACCTGGGCGTCAAGTCGCTGCGCCTGATGACCAACAACCCGCGCAAGGTCAAGGCGCTGACCGCGATGAACATCGCCGTGGCCGAGCGTGTGCCGCTGCACACCGGGCACAACCCGCACAACCGCCTCTACCTGGCAACCAAGGCCGGCAAGCTCGGCCACATGATGGGCAACGAGCACCAGGGCGAGGTGCCCCAGGCGTGACCCGTGGCCAGGTGAAGCGGCGCCTGACCCTGGCCTGGTGGCAATACCTGGCGGTCGGCCTGCTGCCGCTGCCCGTGATGGCCTGGGCCTTCGGCGGGGGCACGGCGCTGATGCCGGTGCTGGCCATGCCGTTGTTTCTCGCCGGCGCCGCGACCATGTTCCTCAGCCTGCCGCGCTTCGGCGCCTACAAGCGCGCGTTGATCGCCACCTCCGAGGCCCTCGGCACGCCCGAGGAGCCCGCCGCGTGGATCGAGCTGGCGCGGGTGCGGCGCCTGGCCATGCTGTTCGCCTGCATTCCCGCTTGGGTCGCCGCGCTGTCGGTGCTGGTGGGCCTGGAGGCGGTGCCGCAGATCCTCCTGGCGCTGTCCAGCGTGGTGATCCTCTACCTCTACCGCATTCCCCGCCAGCTGGGTTGATGCGCGCGCTGCTGTTCGGCCTTTCCCTGCTCACCTTCGCCGCCCTGGCGGCGGAACCGCCGCGCGTGGTCAGCCTGGCGCCGTCGATGAGCGAGGTGGTGCTCGAACTGGGCGCCGCCGAGCTGCTGGTGGGCGTGCTCGACGGCGGCGAGCGCCCCACGGCACTCGACGCTGTGCCGTCGGTCGGGCGCTATGGCCAACTGGACATGGAGCGCCTGCTCGCGCTCAAGCCCGACCTGCTGCTGCTCTGGCCCGGCAGCGTGCCGCCCGCCCAGCGCGAGCAGCTCGCGCGCCTGGGCATCCCCACCTTCAGCGGCGAACCCCACGACCTCGACCAGTTGATCGAACAGATCGAAGCCATCGCCGTGCGCCTGGGGCGCGCCGAGCAGGGCCGCGCCCATGCCGACGCCCTGCGCGCGCGCCTGGCCGGGCTGCGCGAGCGCTATCGCCGGGCGACGCCGCTGCGGGTGTTCTACCAGGTGTGGGATGCGCCGCTGTATACCCTCGGCGGCGGGCAGATCGTCAGCGACGCCCTGGCCGTGTGCGGCGCGCGCAACGTGTTCGCCGACCTCAGCCAGCCGGCGCCGCAGGTCAGCGTCGAGTCGGTGCTGGCGCGCGACCCAGAGGTGATCCTGGCGGGCGATCAGGCGCAACTGGCGAGCTGGCGGCGTTGGCCAGGGCTCAATGCCGTGGCCAACGGGCGCCTGCTGGTGGTGCCCGACAAGGGCCTGGAGCGGCCCAGTGGGCAGATGATCGAGGCCACCGCGCAGTTGTGCGCGGTGCTCGACGCTACAGCGCCGGCGTCCAGGTAACGCTCAGCAGCCAGGTGCGGCCCGCCTCGCGGTAGCCGTAGTCGCTGCCTTCGTAGCTGTACAGGGCGCGGCTGTAGGCTTTGTCCAGCAGATTGTCGAGCTTGGCTTTGAACTTCACCTCAGGGCTCGCCGCCCAGCTGCCACGCAGGCCGAGCAGGCCATAGCCGCCCAGGCGCTTGCGGTTGGCCTCGTCGTCGTAGCTGCCGCTCACCGCCTGCCAACTGGCACCCACGGCGAAACGCTCGAACTGCCGGTCCAGGTCCAGGCTCAGCGTGCGCCGCGCGCGGCGTGCCAGGGTGTGGCCGGTGTCGCGGTCGCGCGGGTCGATGAGCGCCAGGCCCAGTTGGCTGCGCCAGTCGCCCCAGCGCTGGTCCAGTGCCAGCTCCATACCGTCGATGCGGGCCGAGGCGACATTCCGGGGGATCGAGCCTTCGCCGAAGATGATCGCGTCGCGCAGGTCGGTGCGGTACAGCGACGCCTCCAGGCGGCTGCTGTCGCTCAGTTGGCTGCGCCATTGCAGCTCGTAGCTCTTCGAGCGCTCCGGGTCCAGGTCGGGGTTGCTGAACATCGGGTAGTACAGGTCGTTGAAGGTCGGCGCGCGAAAACCCTCGCTGTAGGACAGCAGCAGGTCGTTGGCCGGGTTCAGCGGCAGGGTCAGGCTGCCGCTCCAGGTGGTCTGGCCGCCGAACTGTTGGTTCTGGTCGCGGCGCACGCCCACTTCGCTGGAGAACGCCTCGCCGCTGAAGCGGTGCTGCACGAAGGCGGCGCGGTTGTAACGGCTGTCCTGGTCGAAGGCGGTGCTGCCGTGGACACGCTCCTGGTACCCATCGGCGCCCAGCAGCAGGCTGTTGCGCGCATCCAGGGCCAGGTCGTTCTGCCAGGTCACCTGGTCGCGGTAGGTGTTGAACACGCTGGCCTCGGCGCTGAGCTTGTCGCGCTTGTCGTCACGGTTCTCGCTGTGGCCGAGTTCCAGGCGCGAATGCCACCGCTCGGTGAGCTGGGCGTCGAGGTAGGTGCCCAGGCTGCTGACGGTGAAGTCGGTGTAGGGCTTTTGCCCGACGCTTTCGGAGGTGACGGGGTCGAAGCGGCCGAAGGGGTTGTCGTACTCGCTGCGGCCACGGCTGTCGAGCAGGTTCAGGCCGGCTTCAAAGCGTTCGTTGAAGGTGTGGCTCAGGCTCAGGTTGAGCGAGCGGTCGCGGTAGGCGTCGTGGTCGCGGTCGCTGGCGAACGACGGGCCGGTCGAATCGATGCCGGCGGTTTCGTCGAGGCTGGCGCCCAGGTTGAAGCGGGTCTGCCCATCGCCGCCGGACAGCCCCAGGCTGCGCTGGAAGGTGCGCTGGCTGCCGGCGGCCAGGCGCAGGCGCGGTTGCAGGCCGGGGCCGCTGGCGCGGCGGGTGAAGATCTGGATCACCCCGCCGATGGCGTCGCTGCCGTACAGCGCCGAGCGCGAGCCACGCAGCACTTCGACGCGCTCGATCTGCTCGACGTCGAGCAATTGCAGGCCGCTGTCGCCGGAGGTGGCGTTGGCGATGCGCACGCCGTCGACCAGCACCAGGCTCTGCGCGGCCTTGGTGCCGCGGATGAAGATCCCTGGCAGGCTGCCGCGGCCACCGGTGGGCGCCACCTGCACGCCGGGCACGCGGCTGAGCAGGTCGGTGACGCTGGTGGGTTGCAGGCGTTCGATGTCGCTGCGGGTGAAGACGCTGTTGGCGGCGCTGGTGGCGGTGCGCGACTCGACCTGGCGGTTGGCGCTGATCAGCGTGTCGGGGAGTTTCAGGGCGTCGTCGCGGGTGGCGGCCAGCAGGGGCGCGGGGAGGCAGAGAAGGGCGAGCAGGGTTGAGGTTTTCATGGGCTGTTCCATAGCGATCGCGGGGCAAGCCCGCGCCTACAGGTACAGCGCTGTACCTGTGGGCGCGGGCTTGCCCCGCGAGGGTGTTCCGCTCAGAGACCGAGCTTGGCGATGCGCGCCCGGATCGATGCCTCGATCCCCGCCGCGTCCAACCCGCACTCGGCGAGCATCTGCGCCGGCTTGGCGTGTTCCACGTAGATGTCCGGCAACCCCAGGTGCAGCAGCGGCTTGACCACCGCCTCGCGCGCCAGGCACTCACCCACCGCGGCGCCGGCGCCACCCATGATGGCGTTTTCCTCGAGGGTTACCAGCAGCTCGTGGTTGGCCGCCAGTTCCAGCACCAAGGCTTCGTCCAGTGGCTTGACGAAGCGCATGTCGACCACCGTGGCGTCCAGCGTCTCGGCCACGTTCAGCGCTTCGGCCAGCTGCACGCCGAACACCAGCAGGGCGACCTTGCTGCCCTGGCGGCGCACCACGCCCTTGCCGATCTCCAGCGGTTCCAGGTCGCCGTCGATCGGTGCGTTGGGGCCGGTGCCGCGCGGGTAGCGCACCGCCGCCGGGCCTTTGTACAGGTGGCCGGTGCTGAGCATCTTGCGCAGCTCGTTCTCGTCGCTCGGGGTCATCACCAGCATGCCGGGGATGCAGCGCAGGTAGGAAAGGTCGAAGCTGCCGGCGTGGGTCGGGCCGTCTTCGCCGACCAGGCCGGCGCGGTCGATGGCGAACAGCACGTCCAGGTCCTGCACCGCCACGTCGTGGATCAATTGGTCGTAGGCGCGTTGCAGGAAGGTCGAGTAGATCGCCACCACCGGCTTGGCACCCTCGCAGGCCATGCCCGCAGCGAACGTCACCGCGTGCTGCTCGGCGATGGCGACGTCGAAGTAGCGCTCGGGGAAGCGCTCGCTGAAGGCCACCAGGTCCGAACCTTCCTTCATCGCCGGGGTGATCCCCACCAGGCGATTGTCGGCGGCGGCCATGTCGCACAGCCACTGGCCGAACACCGCGGAGTACTTCGGCCCGCTGGACTTCTTCGGCGCGGCGGGCTTGTCGGCGGGTTCGAGCTTGGTGATGGCGTGGTAGCCGATCGGGTCGACCTCGGCGGGGGCGAAGCCCTTGCCCTTCTTGGTCACCACGTGCAGGAACTGCGGGCCCTTGAGATCGCGCATGTTGCGCAGGGTGGCGATCAGGGTCGGCAGGTCGTGGCCGTCGATCGGGCCGATGTAGTTCCAGCCCAGTTCCTCGAACAGGGTGCCGGGCACCAGCATGCCCTTGGCGTATTCCTCGGTGCGGCGGGCGATTTCCCAGGCACCGGGCAGGCGCGACAGGACCTTCTTGCTGCCCTCGCGCATGCTCGCGTAGGTGCGGCTGGAGAGGATCTTGGCCAGGTAGTTGGACAGCCCACCGACGTTGCGCGAGATCGACATGTCGTTGTCGTTGAGGATCACCAGCATGTCGGCGTCGACTTCCTGGGCGTGGTTCAACGCCTCGAAGGCCATGCCGGCGGTCAGCGCGCCGTCACCGATCACCGCGATGGATTTGCGCGGGTCGTTCTGCAGCCGGGCGGCGATGGCCATGCCCAGCGCGGCGCTGATCGAGGTGCTGGAGTGGCCGACGCCGAAGGTGTCGTACTCGCTTTCGCTGCGCCGCGGGAAGGCGGCGATGCCGTCCTTCTGGCGCAGGCTGAGCATGCGGTCGCGCCGGCCGGTGAGGATCTTGTGCGGGTAGGCCTGGTGGCCGACGTCCCACACCAGGCGGTCGTCCGGGGTGTCGAAGACGTAGTGCAGGGCGATCGTCAGCTCGATCACGCCCAGGCCGGCACCGAAATGCCCACCGGTCTGACCCACGGTGTAGAGCAACTCCTGGCGCAACTCGTCGGCCAGGGTCTCCAGGTCGGCTTCAGCCAGCCGGCGCAAGCCAGCGGGCGTGTCGGCGCGGTCCAGCAGCGGCGTGACCGGGCGTTCGCGGGGGATCTCTTGAAACGTCGTGGGCATCAGGCGTGTCGTTATAGGTTTGAAGACGCGGCAGTTTACCCCATTGTGGGAAAAGCTGCCCATTCACGCAGGAGGTCGCCTCGGGGACGACGCAACCCTTCTAGGAGCGGGCTTGCCTTGCGATAGCCAGGGTGAACTCACCGGCGCTATCGCGGGGCAAGCCCGCTCCTACAAGGGATAGGGGGTGTTCAGTGACGGCGTTCGACGATGTAGCGGGCCAGCGCGCGCAGTGGCTCGGCTTGCTCAGCGAACCCGGCGAGGGCCGCCAGGGCCTGGTCGCGCAGCTCCAGGGCGTAGGCCTTGGCCGCCTCCAGCCCGAGCAGCGCCGGGTAGGTCGGTTTGTCACGGGCGATGTCGGCGCCTTGGCGTTTGCCCAGGGTGGCGGTGTCGCTCTCCACGTCGAGGATGTCGTCCTGCACCTGGAACGCCAGGCCGATCGCCTGGGCGTAAACCTGCAGCGCATCCAGTTGCGCCGGTTCGGCGCGGCCGCTGGCCAGGGCGCCGAGGCGCACGCTGGCTTCGATCAACGCGCCGGTCTTGTGCCGGTGCATGTATTCCAGCGCCTGCTGGTCGAGTTTCACACCCACCGACCCGAGGTCGATGGCCTGGCCGCCGACCATGCCGGCGGGGCCGGCGGCCTTGGCCAGGGCCTGCACCATGGACAGGCGGATGGCCTCCGGCAGTGTGCTCAAGCGCGGGTCGAGCAGGGCGCTGAAGGCCAGGCTCTGCAAGCCGTCACCGGCGAGGATCGCGCAGGCCTCGTCGAAAGCCTTGTGGGTGGTTGGCTGGCCGCGGCGCAAGTCGTCGTCGTCCATTGCCGGCAGGTCGTCGTGCACCAGCGAGTAGGCGTGGATCAGCTCCACCGCGCAGGCCGCGCCGTTGGCCTGCTCGGCCGGGGCGCCCAGGGCTTCGCAGGCGGCGTAGGCGAGCAGCGGGCGCACGCGCTTGCCGCCGTTCATCACGCTGTAGCGCATGGCCGCGTAGAGCCGCTCCAGTTCCTTGGACGGCGCCTGGAACAACGGCTCCAGGGCCGCATCGACGCGGGCCTGGCAGGTGGCCTGGTAGGAGGTGATCATTCCTGCGGCTCCGCGTCGAACGGCTGGGCTGCCAGTTCGCCATCACGCTCCAGGAGGATCTGCACCTTCTGCTCTGCCTGTGCCAGCGCGCCCTGGCAGTCGCGGGTCAGGGCAATGCCCTGCTCGAACGCCGCCAGCGACTCTTCCAGCGACAGTTCGCCGTTCTCCAGGCGCTCGACCAGGGCTTGCAGGTCGGCGAGGGATTGTTCGAAATCGATGGAGGTTTTTTTGCGGGCCATGGCGACATTCTCGGTGGCATTTTGAACGGCGCGACACTAGCAGAGCGGGGCGGGGGGAGCAAATAAAGGGGCGGGCTGCGCATAACATCTTGTTGCACTTGTTGGCGAAGACTCCTCTTGCATTTTGCGATGTAGTCGAATTGTTGCCGTTCAGGCCCTCTGCCATAATTCCGCGCGCTCTGCCCCGCGCCCGGCGCGGCGCACCAAGCCCCTTCCCGACGTCACGTAACGGACTACGTTGTGAGCTTCCTCTCGATCGAATTCGGCCTCTGTTTCACGCTGTTCTTCATCCTCTACTGGAGCCTGTGCTGGAGCGTGCGCCTGCAGAACCTGCTGCTGCTGGCCGCCAGCTACGGGCTGGTGGCGAGTTTCAGCCTGCCTGCGTTGGGCATCCTGCTCGGCTACAGCGCGCTGGTGCATGTACTTGGACGGCTGGCCGCGCGCCACCCGGGGCGCGGGTTCAACACCGTGCTGCTCTTGGCGCTGGTGCTGGGCTGCTTCTACCTGTTCAAGTACCAGGCCTTCTTCGTCGAAGGCGCCCAGGCCGCGCTGGCGGCGGCGGGGCTGACGGTGTCGCTGCCGATCGTCGAGGTGCTGGCGCCGATCGGCCTGTCGTTCTATGCCTTCCACTCGGTCAGCTACCTGGTGTCGGTCAACCGCCGCGAGTTGGCGCCGGTTGCGGCGCTGGACGTGGCGTTGTACCTGGCGTTCTTCCCCAGCCTGGTCGCCGGGCCGGTGAACCGCGCGGCGCACCTGTTGCCGCAGATCCGCCCCACGGCCATGCGCCAGGTACTGGAGCCACAACGCGCGCTGGGGCTGATCGCTCTGGCGGTGGTCAAGCTGTTCCTGCTGGGTGGCTGGTTGGCCAGCACCTGGGTCGACCCGGTGTTCGACACCCCCGGCAGCTACACCCCGGAACAGGTGCTGCTGAGCGTTTATGGCTACAGCTTCCTGATCTATTTCAACTTCAGCGGCTACACCAACCTGGTCACCGGCATCGCCCTGCTGTTGGGGTTCCGCCTGCCGGAGAACTTCGACGCGCCGTATGCCGCGCGCAACCTCAAGGCGTTCTGGGGGCGTTGGCACATCAGCCTGTCGCGGTTCATCCGCGATTACGTGTACATCCCCCTGGGTGGCAACCGCCGGGGTGCATGGCGCGGCAATCTGAACATGCTGCTGGCGATGCTGGTATCGGGGTTGTGGCATGGCGCCAGCGCCAACTTCCTGATCTGGGGCGCCCTGCACGGCGTGGGACTGGCGCTGTACAAGCTGTTCGACGCACTGCTGCCTGGCTTCGCGCGGGCACCCGGCAGCGACCTGCTGGCGCGGCTGCTGACATTCCACTACGTGGCTTTCGCCTGGATCTTCTTCCGCAGCCCGACCCTGGGCGGCGCCTGGGAGATGCTCGACGCCATCACCGGGGTCAGCCTGGCCGGGCTGAACTCGGCCACTGGCGCGCTGCTGCTGGGCTGCGTGTTGTACGTGGCGAGTTATCCACAATGGCTGATGTTGCTGCGCCAGGGCTCCGCCGCCAGCCAGCGCCTGCCTTGGGCCTTGTACCCAGTGCCGTTGGCGGTGTTCATGGCGCTGGTGATCTTCGCGTCGCAATCGGGTGTGCCGGGGTTCATCTATGCAAGCTTCTGATAGCCGCCAACTGTTGCGGGCGCAACTGGGCGCGGCCCGCGCGCTGTATGCGATCGTCGTGGCCAGCCTGTTGCTGTTCTGGTTCAACCAGGACTCGATCAGCCTGTATTGCCAGCAAAAATACCACCGCAGCTGCGAGCTGCCGGCGCTCGGCCAATGGCCGGCGTGGCGCCTGGGGGCCGGGTTGAACAGTGCCTTGGGCGAAGGGCGTGACAGTTTCGTCGCGAGCCTGGAGCGCCAGGCTCGCGAGGCCGAGGCCCCACCGGTGCAAGAGCTGCCGGCGCCGATGCCGGTGGTCACGGTCAACCTCGATGCGCCTGCCCGGCCAGCGCCCGTGGCGGTCGTCACGCCGGTTATGGCGCACGCCCCACAGCAGCCCGGCACACTGGTCAGCCTGGCCTCGGGCGATACGGTGTTCCTGGTCGGCGACTCGCTGATGCAGGGCGTGGCGCCGCACCTGGCCAACAGCCTGCGCAAGCGCCACCAGGTGCGCACCGTCAACCTCAGTCGGCAGAGCACGGGCCTGGCCTACCCCGGCTTCTTCAACTGGCCGCGCACGGTCGCCGAAACCCTGGCCAACAGCCCGGACATCCGCCTGATGGTGGTGTTCCTCGGCCCCAACGACCCCTGGGACATGCCCCAGGGCAAGGGCAAGCCGTTCCTGCGCTTCAAGTCGCCGGAATGGGAGGCGGCCTACCGCGAGCGCATCGACGCGGTCCTCGAACAGGCGCGCGAGCATCGGGTGGAGGTGCTCTGGGTTGGCCCGCCGAACATGGAGAAGGGGCGCCTGTCGACGGCCATGGGCTACCTCAGCGGCCTTTACCAGGAACGCGCGGCGCAGTTCGGCCAGCACTACGTCTCGGCCAATCCCATGCTCGGCTACCCCGACGAACAGTTCTCGTATACGGTGCAGGCGCCGGACGGCGCGCGGGTCAAGGTTCGTGGCGACGACGGCATCCATTTCACCATTACCGGCCAGAAACTGATCGCCGAACACGTGCTGTCGCTGATCAGCTTCCCGGGCCTGACCGTTACAGGACACTGAGATGCGCCAATGGCATCACCTGCTGGGCCTGGCCCTGATGTTCGGCGCCTTGCCCGGCTGCAACGCCAGCCCGCCGGCCAAGCCTGCGGCCCAGGTGGCTGCGGCGCCCAGCCCGCGCGACGACGGCAACCTGGCGCTGTTCGCCGGCAAGCTGCGCAACGCCGGGCGGGCGCCGGTCGCCATCGTCCAGCTGGGCGACTCGCACACCGCCGCCGACCTGTTCAGCGGCGAGCTGCGCCGCCTGTTGCAGGCACGCTATGGCGACGGTGGCATCGGTTTGCTGCCGGCCACGGCGGTGCCGGGCACGCGCAATGACCGGGTGATCATCGACAGCGACCGCCGCCAGTGGCAGTTGGTGTCGGCACGCAACCAGCAAAGCAGCCAGTTCCCCTTGGGCGGCTACCTGTCGTTGCCGCTGGTCGATCGCCCCTCCGTGGCCTTGCGTCCGCGCGACCCCGACGCGCAGCGCTACCGGGTCTCGGCGTTGTACCAGGCCAGCCGCAACAGCACCCTGGTGGCGGCGGGCACACAGCGGCGCATGCTGCCCGCCAGCGACGGTCAATGGCGCCTGAGCCCGGCGTTCGTCAACCTCGGCCTGCCCCTGCAGCTAGGCGTGGAAGGCGCGCAAGGCGTGGCCTTGGGTGGCTGGTACGTGCAAGGGCAGAAAAGCGCCGGGGTGACCTATTCGGCGCTGGGCATCAATGGCGCGCGCCAGGACGTGGTGGACAAGTGGCAGCCGGGCTGGCAGCAGACCCTGGTGGCGTTGCGCCCAGACCTGGTGATCCTCGCCTACGGCACCAACGAGGCTTTCGACGACACCCTCGACCTGGCGCTGTACCAGGCGCAGCTCGACGCCACCCTCACGCGCCTGCGCCAGGACCTGCCCAAGGCGGCGATCCTGCTGGTCGGGCCGCCGGATTCGATCAAGCAGCGCAAGGCGCGCTCGTGCGCGGCGCGCCAGCCCCGGCCATTGGCCGATGTGGTGCGTATCCAGCGGCAGTTGGCGCAGCGGCACAAGGCGCTGTTCTGGGATTGGCAGGGGTACATGGGCGGGCCGTGTTCGATCGCGGCGTGGCAGGCCGGTGGCTTGGCGCGGCCTGACCTGGTGCACCTGACGGCCGAGGGGTATCGCAAGAGTGCGGCGGGGTTGTACGCCTTCTTGAAGGGGCCGCTGGGGATACGCTGAGGATGGCCGGGGCGTAGCCCCGGATCGCGGGGCAAGCCCGCACACACGGGTACCGCGCAGCCCTTGCGAACGGCGGGGGGACCTGTGGGGCGGGCCCCTGCGCTCTATCAGGCTGGCTCGGCCTCGCGCTCGAGCAGCGCTTCCCGATACCGCGCCAGCTCCTCGATGGTCAGCACCGGCAGGTTGTACTGCCGCGCATACACCGCCACCTGCTCGCCGCGGGCCATGCTGCCGTCGGGGTTCATCAACTCGCACAGCACCGCCGCCGGGCGCAGGCCGGCCAGGCGCGCCAGGTCCACCGAGCCTTCGGTGTGGCCACGCCGGGCCAGCACGCCGCCGTTGCGCGCGCGCAGCGGGAATACATGGCCTGGGCTGACGATATGCCGCTGCTGCGCGGTCGAGCGCAGCGCCGCTTCGATGGTGGTGATGCGGTCCTGGGCCGACACACCGGTGCTGACGCCTTCGGCCGCCTCGATGCTGACGGTGAAGCCGGTGCCATGGCGGGCCTGGTTGTTCTGCACCATCGGCGCCAACTGCAGGGCGTCGACCGTGGTCTCGTCCAGGCACAGGCAAACGATGCCGCTGCAATCGCGGATCATCATCGCCATGGTCTGCAACGACAGGTTTTCGGCCGCGGCGACGATATCGGCTTCGTCCTCACGGTCGTCGTCGTCGAGCAGCAGCACGGGGCGCCCGGCCTGGAAGGCGGCGATGGCGGCGGTGACGTTGGGGAATGCGGGGTGTGGCATGAAACGCTCCTCGTGAATGATCGATGAACGTCTCGGGGCGAACAAAACGCGCGCGCAGGGGCGCCCGATGGCCCCTGCATGACGCCTTCTTTCATCCGGACTATGACCGTCGGCCCTGGAATCTCACCAGGTCTGCTGACCCCCGGCATGGCCGGGGCGCTCGCGGGCTCATCTTTCGATTTACCGCCGGTGGGGACTTTCACCCCGCCCTGAAGACCGCGCAAGCATACCCCAGCCCGCCACCCCGCTGGCAAGCGCACCGCCTACGACCTTCGGCGGTATCATGGTCGGCATGCCTCTTGTGGAACCCCTTTCATGGACATTCTCGAAGTCGCCGGCGGCAAGCCGATCAAGCTATGGACCGACGGCGTGCCGGTCGAGGACGACGCCCGCCGCCAGTTGCTCAACACCGCGCGCATGCCATTCATCTTCAAGCACCTGGCGGTGATGCCCGACGTGCACCTGGGCAAGGGCTCGACCATCGGCAGCGTGATCCCCACCGTCGGCGCGATCATCCCCGCCGCCGTGGGCGTGGACATCGGCTGCGGCATGATCGCCGCCCGCACCTCGCTGCACGCCCGCGACCTGCCCGACAACCTGCATGGCCTGCGCAGCGCCATCGAAAAGGCGGTGCCCCACGGCAAGACCTTCGGCCGCCACGACCAGGGCGCCTGGAGCGATGTGCCGGCCCACGCGGACCAGGCCTGGCGCGCCCTGGCTGGGCGCTTCCGGGCGATCACCGACAAGCACCCGCGCCTGGAGAAGACCAACAACCGCCACCACCTGGGCACCTTGGGCGGCGGCAACCACTTCATCGAGGTTTGCCTGGACCAGGCCGAGCGCGTCTGGTTCATGTTGCACAGCGGTTCGCGCGGGGTCGGCAACGCCATCGGCAACCTGTTCATCGAGCTGGCCCAGGCCGATATGCGCCAGCACCTGGCCAACCTGCCGGACAAGGACCTGGCCTATTTCGAGGAGGGCAGCCGGCATTTCGCCGACTACGTCGAGGCGCTGGAATGGGCCCAGGACTTCGCCCGGCAGAATCGCGAACTGATGATGCGCGCCGTGATCGACGCCGCACGCAAGGTGCTGGGCAGGCCGTTCGAGGCGCGCCTCGAGGCGGTCAACTGCCACCACAACTACGTGCAGCGCGAGCGCCACTTCGGCCGCGAAGTACTGGTGACGCGCAAGGGCGCGGTGTCGGCGCAAAAGGGCGAGCTGGGCATCATCCCCGGCTCGATGGGCGCCAAGAGCTTCATCGTCCGGGGCTTGGGCAACGAAGAGGCGTTCTGTTCCTGTAGCCATGGCGCAGGCAGGGTGATGAGCCGCACCAAGGCCAAGGGCCTGTTCAGCGTCGAGGACCAGCGCCGCGCCACCGCCCACGTGGAATGCCGCAAGGACAAGGACGTGATCGACGAGATCCCCATGGCCTACAAGGACATCGATGCGGTGATGCGAGCGCAGCGCGAGTTGGTGGAGGTGGTGCACACCTTGCGCCAGGTGGTGTGCGTGAAAGGCTGAAGGCCGCATCGCGGGGCCCACAGGTTCACCGTTGGCCCTGAGAACTGCGGGGAACCTGCAGGCGCGGGCTTGCCCCGCGATTGGCCCTTACGCCAGGCGCGCGCCCAGCAACGGCGCCCACTCCCTGACCCCGCTATTGATGTTGACCCGCCGCTCGACCCGCACCCGCGCGCCCTCGAAGGCCAGTTGCAACACATCGCGGAATGCCGAGCGGGGGTAGATCCACTCCATTTCCAAGCGATCGGCCGACACCCAGTGCGCGCCAGCGATCACTGGCGCGTCACGCAGCGAATAGCCGTGGTGCAGTTGCGCGCCCGGCATCGAGCAGGTGCCGCTCAGCCATTGATCGAGGCCCACTTCGATGGCGTGGGTGCCCGTCTCATCGACCAGCTCCAGCACCAGGCGATCTGCCTGCTGGCGCAGGTTCAGGCGTTCGAGCCCATAGGGGTTGGCCTCCAGCGCATAGCTCAGCAGCGCGGGCAAGGGGGCGGTCGGCCGGGCGCTGGAGCGCAGGGGGCGTGGCGCGGCGAAGCGTTCGATGGTCTGGCGCAACCGTTCGTCGGCTTGCGCGCCCGCGCGCTCGCCCCGCAACGCGGCGCCCAGGTGGCGGTCGATGTACGGTGTCACCACGGCGGACTTCTCCATCGCCCCGAACACCGCCAGGGTGGCGCGCTCGCCCGGGATCACCGCAGCCAGCTGCGCGAACACGCCCACGGCGCTGTAGCCGTTGGCCGGGCGGTCGGTCCACCAGTGGTAGCCGTAGCGGCTGCCTTCACCGCCTTGCGGGCGGGTCGCGGCGCTCACCCACTCCGCCGACAACAGTTGGCGTCCCTGCCAGCGCCCACCCTCGCGGTGCAGCATGGCGAGCTTCAGGACATCCAGTGGCCGCGCGGTCAGGCCGTTGCCGCCGGGGTTGATGCCGTCTGGGCTGATGTCCCAGCTTTCCCCGGCGAAGCCCAGGGGCTGGAACAGCCGTGGCGTGAGGTACTGGTGCAGGGTCTGGCCGGTCACCTGGGTGAGGATCGCCGACAGCATGTAGCTGGCGGCGCTGGTGTAGACGAACGCCGTGCCCGGCTCGCTGACCAGTGGAATGCGGAAGAACTCCTCGACCCAGCTGCCGTCGATGCCGCGCCACACCGAGCCCGAGGTGTTGCCGCCGTGGCCGGTGCGCATGGTCAGCAACTGCTCGACGGTGATGCCGGCGCTACGCGGGTCGCTGGCCCGTGCGGCGGCTTCGGGGAAGAAGCGCGACAGCGGGTCGTTCAGGCGCAGCAGGCCGTCGTCGATGGCCAGGCCGATGGCGCAGGCGGCGAAGCTCTTGGTGATCGAGTGGGTCACCCGCGGGGTATGGGCGTTGTACGGCCAGCGCCAGGCGTCCACGGCGAGCAGGCCGTCGCGCTCGATCATCACCCCGTGCACCTCCAGGCCCGCTTCCTGCACCGCCTCCAGGAAGTCGGCGACCGCGTGGCCATCGATGCCCAGGGTGGAGGGCGCGGCGGTGGGCAGGTCGAAGGCGTTTGACTCAGGCATGGGCATTCCTCGTGGGTTCGGGGGCGGAGGGTCAGTCGGCGGAGCGCGGGTGGACCAGACGGCTGTACGACACCAGCATGCCGATGAACACCTGCGCCACGCTGGTCAGGGTGGCGTTCTTGCGGGTGATCAGGGCGACGTCGCGGTGGCTCAGGCGCTCCTCGATGGGGATCTGGATCAACGACGAGGAGAACAGCTTCAGCGACGGGATGATCTCCGGCTCGATGGTCAGGTAGTCGGTCTCGGCGACAATGTGCAGGGTTTCCAGCAGCGATTCGGTGGTAATGCCGATCTTCGGCGCACCCAGCCCGTGCGAGCGGAACAGCTCGATCAGGCGGCTTTCGGCACCGCCGACCAGGCCGTCGCGGCGCACGCTGATCCATTTGCACTGGGTCAGGTCGCGCACCGAGCGGGCGTCGCGCAGCGGGTGGTCGCGGCGCGCCAGCACCCCGGCGCGCGAGGCGTGCAGGCGCTGGATCGACAGGTCGATCTCCGCCACATGGGCGGGCAGGGCGCACAGGGCGAAGTCCAGGCGGCCTTCGCGCAGCTTCTCTATAAGGGTTTTCGACGAACCGCTGGTGACTTCCAGGCGCGTTTGTGGATGCTGTGCGGTAAAGCTCTCGAACACCGGCACCAGCAACTCCGCCAGCGGCTCGGAGGTCACGCCCAGGGCCACATGGCCCTGCGGTTCGCTGAGGGCGCGCACGTCGGCCATGGCGCGGTCGCAGTCGTGGAGGATGGCGCGGGCATGGGCGATGAAGCGCTGGCCGCTGTCGCTCAGCTTGATGCCCTGGTTGGTGCGGTGCAGCAGCGGCGCGCCAAGCTCGCGCTCCAGTGCCTGCACCGACTGGGTCAGGGTGCTCTGGGCAATGTTCAGTTGGCGGGCCGCGGCCCGGAAGCTGCCCATGTCGACCACGGAGCAAAAGGCGCGCAGGTGGGTCAAGGTCATCGGTCGTGCTCCGCGAAAGGGTGCATTGGATGGCTGCCATGGTAGAGAGCGATCGCTAAAGCTGTCAGCACGCTTTTGCAGATCCCGATTGTTTTGTTGGATCATCCGCGCCGCCGGTGCTTCCCGCGTTGAGCCTTGTTGCAGGGCCTTTTCCGGCGCCCTCTACGTAGATACTTAGGGAAAGCAACGAATTTAACGATTGCATAAGACGCTCATGATCGGAAATTGCGTGCTTACGCAATGCCGCCGGCTGAGACACGATGGCCTGGCACGGCTACTGAGGCCCCAAGGCGCGCATCGCCTTGGGTCTCGGTCATAAAAACAACAACGAGTTCCCGAATCGGGCATCACGACTTTTCGTAGCATCTGCCCCCGATTGTATGAACTCGAGCTGGAGGGGATACCTTGAGGAAGACACTGATTCTGACGGCCGGCCTGATGGCCGCCATCTGCGCCAACGCGCAGGCCCAGGGCACGCTGAATGTGGCGATGAACGCCGACATCCGCAGCACCCAGCCTGGCGTCAACCGCGACACCAACTCCGACGCCGTGGTACTGCACCTGTTCGAGGGCCTGGTGGCCTTCCGCGAGGATGCGACCGTCGGCCCACTGCTGGCCAGTGAGGTGACCACCTCCGCGGACGGCCTGACCTATACCTTCAAGTTGCGCGACGGCGTGACCTTCCACAACGGCAAGCCACTCACTTCCAACGAAGTGCTGTGGACCTGGAAACGCTACCTGAACCCGGCCACCCAGTGGCGCTGCACCGCCTCGTTCGATGGCAGCAGCGGGGCCAAGGTGGTCGACCTGCAGGCGCCCGACGAGCACACCGTGGTGTTCACCCTCGACCAGCCCAACGCGCTGTTCCTGGCCAGCATGGCCCTGCCCGAGTGCGGCGGCAGCGGCATCATCCACCCGGACTCGGTGATCGGCGACCAGTGGATGGCGCCCATCGGCACCGGCCCGTTCAAGCTCAAGGAGTGGAAGCCCGGCCAGTACCTGGACCTGGTCCGCTTCGATGGCTACAAGCCACGTGACGAGAAAGACGCCGACGGCTACACCGGCAACAAGTCCACCACCCTGGACCGCGTGCACCTGACCATCATCCCCGACCCGGCCGCCGCCAAGGCCGCGCTGCTGTCGCGCAACGTCGATATGCTCAACGACGTCAGTGCCCTGGAAGCCAAGGAACTGGAAACCCTGCCGGGCGTGCGTATCTCGGCCAGCACCACGATGTCCACCAGCGCCGTGCTGTTCCAGACCCAGGACCCGCTGTTCTCCGACGTGCGCATGCGCAAGGCCCTGGCCCACGCGCTGGACACCTCGACCATCGTCACCGCGCTGACCGAAGGCCGCTCCAAGCCGAACCCGTCGATGGTCGCCCTGGGCAGCCGTTACCACACCGCCGCGCAGAACGAAGGCTTTGCCTACTCGCCCGAGGAAAGCCGCCGCCTGCTCAAGGAAGCCGGCTACAAAGGCCAGCCGATCCAGCTGATCACCAACAAGCGCTACCCGAACATGTTCGACATCGCCGTGTACGTGCAGGCGATGGCCAGCCAGGTGGGCTTGAACATCCAGCTGCAGACCATGGAGTGGGGTACCCAGCTCGAGCGTTACCAGAGCGGCAACTACCAGGTGATGGTCTCGACCTACTCCGAGCGCCTGGACCCGGCCCTGAACTACGACGCCGCGACCGGCGACAAGGCCAAGGAGCCGCGCAAGGTCTGGGGCGACGCCAAGGCCCGCGAGCTGATCGCCGAAGCCCGCCGCGAAGGCGAGCCGGCCAAGCGCCAGGCGCTGTTCGACGAACTGCACAAGGACATGCTGCGCGACCTGCCCCTGATCCCGCTGTACAACGGCAATGCGATCACCGTCACCCGCGACTACGTCCAGGGCCAGCGCCCATGGCCGGTGTCCAAGCCGCGGTTGTGGATGATCAGCCTCGATAACCAAGGGAAGAGCTGACATGTTCCGGTACATCCTTCAGCGGCTGGGCATGGCGATACCGACCCTGCTGCTGATCGCGGTGGCGGTGTTCACCATCATTCGCCTGATTCCAGGCGACCCTGCGCTGCTGATGCTGGGCGACATGGCCGATGAACAGAGCCTGGCGGCTACCCGCCAGGCCCTGGGCCTGGACCAGCCCATGGCGGTGCAGTTCGTGATCTGGTTCAAGGCCGTCCTCAGCGGCGACCTCGGCCACTCCATCACCACCCGCGAGGCGGTGCTGCCGATGATGCTCGAGCGTTTCGAGGTCAGCTCCAGCATCGTCCTGCTAGCGGTCTTCCTGGCCAGCCTGATCGCCGTGCCGGCGGGCATGCTGGCAGCGTGGAAGCAGAACGGCGCGCTCGACCTGTCGGTGGTGGCCGTGGCCACCCTGCTGCTGTCGATCCCGTCGTTCTGGCTGGGCCTGCTGCTGCTTTATGGCTTCGGCATCAAGCTGGGCTGGCTGCCGATCGTCGGCTACGTGACCTTCGACCAGGATGCCTGGCAGGCCATGCGCTACATGATCCTGCCAGTGGCCACCCTGACCCTGGTGGAAATCGGCGCCATCACCCGCATGGCCCGTGCCAACGCCATCGAAGTGCTGCGCCTGGAGTACATCACCCATGCGCGGGCCAAGGGCCTGTCGGAAAGCACGGTGCTGTGGAAGCACGCCCTGCGCAACGCCTTCGCCCCGACCATGACGCTGATCGGCCTGATCCTCGGCAACCTGCTGGGCGGCATCGCGGTGCTGGAAACCGTGTTCACCCTGCCGGGCATCGGTCGACTGATGGTCGACGCGATCTTCGGCCGTGACTACCCGGTGCTGCAAGGCTGCCTGCTGCTGGTCACCTTCATCTTCGTGCTGGTCAACCTGCTGGTGGACCTGCTGTACCCACTGTTCGACCCACGGGTGAAGCTATGAGCAAGCCTCAGACTGCAACCCTGTCCGCCACGGACATGACCGCCAAGCCCGCTCCGCGCAGCCGCCGCCGGCCGCTGCCGATGAACGCCCTGGTGGGCCTGACCCTGCTCAGCCTGCTGGCCGTAGTGGCGCTGCTGGGCCTGATCTGGACCCCGCACGACCCGGTGCGCCTGGACCTGCTGGCGCGCCTGCAACCGCCGTCGTCCGCCCACTGGCTGGGCACCGACGAATACGGCCGCGACGTGCTCAGCCGGCTGATGGTCGGCGCCCACACCAGCCTTTGGGTCAGCCTGCTGACCGTGGTGGTCGCGGTCAGCTGCGGCACCCTGCTGGGCCTGTTGGCCGGCTACCTGCGCGGCAACGTCGACCGTGTGCTGATGATGATCAACGACACCCTGCTGGCGTTCCCCGGCATCCTCATGGCGCTGGCGCTGATGGCGATCATCGGCCCGAGCGAGTACGGCATCATCCTGGCCCTGAGCATTGCCTACACGCCCTCGGTGGTGCGGGTGGTGCGCAGCAGCGTGCTGTCGCTGCGCGAGCGTGAGTTCGTCGAGGCTTCGCGGGTGATCGGCAACTCCGAGCTGTACACCATGCTGCGCCACGTGGCGCCCAACTGCGTGGCCCCGGTGTGCGTGATCGCCACCAGCATGTTCGGTTGGACCATCCTTGCCGAAAGCTCGCTGAGCTTCCTCGGCCTGGGCGTGCCGCCACCCGCCGCGACCTGGGGCAACATGCTCGCCGCCAGCCGTCCGTTCATCGCCTCCGCGGGCTGGCTCGGCCTGTTCCCGGGGCTGTGCATCGCCCTCTCGCTGTTGGCCTTCAACCTTGCCGGCGACGCCCTGCGCGACCGCCTCGACCCGCGCATGAGGAGCCTGCGATGAGTCACAACCAAGCTTTGCTGGCCGTCGAGGGCCTGAAGATCCGTGTTGGCGTCGATGGCCCGGTGGTGGTCGACGACCTGTCGTTCGACATCGCCCCGGGGCAGATCGTCGCCCTGGTGGGTGAGTCCGGCAGCGGCAAGACCATGGCGGCGCGTGCGGCCATCGGCCTGCTGCCGATGCCCATGCAGGTCTGCGGTGGCGCCGTCCGCTTCCAGGGCCAGGACCTCAACACCCTGGCGCCCCAGGCGCTGCGTGAGATCCGTGGCGCGAAGATCGGCATGGTGTTCCAGGAGCCGATGGTTTCGCTGAACCCGGCGCTGCGCATCGGCGAGCAGATGGCCGAAGGCATGCGCCTGCACACCGAGTTCGACGAGGCGACCATTCGCGCCAAGTGCGTGCAGATGCTCAACGACATCGGCATCCGTGACGCCGAGCGTTGCCTGTCGGCCTACCCGCACGAGTTCTCCGGTGGCATGCGCCAGCGCATCATGCTGGCCTCGGTGATGCTGCTGCGCCCGGCGCTGCTGATCGCCGACGAGCCGACCACCGCGCTCGACTGCCTGGCCCAGCTGGACGTGCTCAAGCTGATGCTCGAGCTGACCCGCAAGCAGGGCACTGCCGTGCTGTTCATCAGCCACGACCTGTCGCTGGTGGCGCGCTATGCCCACAAAGTGGTGGTGATGCGCAACGGCAAGGAAGTCGAGCAGGGGCCGATCGACCAGGTGCTGCTCAACCCCCGCGCCGATTACACCCGCCAGCTGCTCGAAGCGCTGCCCAGCCGTGGCGAGCTGCCGCCGCTGCCGGTCGCCAAGGAGCCGCTGCTGCGCATCGACGGCGTGCAGATTAGCTACCCCGGCCCGCGCAAGCTGTGGCGCAAGGGCGAGGCGCGGCGCGTGGTGCACGGCGCCAACCTGCACATCGCCCCGGGCGAGACCCTGGCGCTGGTCGGCGGCAGCGGTTCGGGCAAGACCACCCTGGGCCGTGCCATCGTCGGGCTGGTCAAGCCCAGCGCCGGGCAGATCAGCTTCCATGGCCACGACATCGTCCAGGCCAGCAACCGCACGCACCGCTTGCAGTGCCAGATGATCTTCCAGGACCCGTTCTCCTCGCTGAACCCGCGCATGACCATCGGCCAGATCCTCGCCGAACCCCTGCGCCACGTCGCGGGCATGACCGCCGCGCAGCGCCGCGAGCGGGTGCTGGCGACCCTGGTCGACATCAACTTGCCCGAGCGCCTGATCGACCGTTTGCCCCATGAGCTGTCCGGCGGCCAGCGCCAACGCGTGGCGATCGGCCGCGCACTGGTGCGCCGACCGAGCCTGGTGGTGGCCGACGAGCCGATCTCGGCATTGGACATGACCGTGCAGAAACAGATCCTCGAGTTGTTCGAGCGTCTGCAAAAGCAGTATGGCTTCGCCTGCTTGTTCATCTCCCACGACCTGGCGGCGGTGGAACGCATCGCCCACCGGGTGGCGGTGATGTGCCAGGGCGACGTCGTCGAAATCGGGCCGCGCGACGAGATCTTCGATCGCCCACAGCATGCCTATACCCGGCAATTGCTGGCAGCGTCGTGCCCGTTGGAGAAGCTTGAGGGGGGCGGCTTCCGGCTGCGCCAGGTGCCCGCCACCGGCTGATCCATAGCACCTTGGTTTCACCTTCTTCACCAGGCGCCGACCCCCGGGTCCGGCGCCCAGGGGGAAGTCATGCCTGCAAAACGACCAACAACCAAAAAAAAAGTACAGGTGGGGAGCATTGACATGAACCGTAACTTTCACAAGATCCTGATTGGCGCCAGCGTCGTCACGGCATTGCCGGGCGCTGCGCAGGCCGAGTTCTTCAAGGACTCCAGCGCCAACCTGGATACCAAGAACTACTACTTCAACCGCGACTACCGCGAGGAAGCCAAGCAGTCCAAGCGCGATGAATGGGCGCAGGGCTTCACCTTCAACTTCCTCTCCGGCTACACCGAAGGCACGGTCGGCTTCGGCCTCGACGTCACCGGCATGCTCGGCATCAAGCTCGACTCCAGCCCGGACCGTTCCGGCACCGGCCTGCTGCTGCGCGGCAGCGATGGTCGCGCCAAGGACGAGTACTCCAAGCTCGGTGTGGCCGGCAAGGTGCGTTTCGCCAAGAGCGAGCTGCGCGTCGGCGAGCAGATCGCCAAGCTGCCGGTCCTGCAATCGAACACCAGCCGGATCTTCCCGCAGACCTTCTCGGGCACCGCGATCACTTCGAAGGACATCAGCAACCTGACCTTCACCCTCGGCCAGTACGACCGCATGCGCGACCGCGACTCGACCGACTACGAAACCATGGGCCTGACCGCTCAGAACGGCGCCTACAAGGCCGCGACCAGCAACAAGTTCCGCTTCGTCGGCGGCGACTACAACGTGCGTCCGGACCTGACCCTGAGCTACTACCACGCCGAGCTGTCGAGCCTGTACCAGCAGCACTTCGTCGGCCTCAAGCACGGCGTCAAGGTCGGCCCCGGCACCCTGCGCAGCGAACTGCGCTACTTCGCCGCCGATGAAGACGGCGCGGGCCTGGCTGGCAAGGTCGACAACCGTGCGCTGAGCACCCGCTTCAGCTACGAGTTGAACGGCCACAACTTCGGCATCGGCTACCAGAAGCAATACGGTGACACGCCGTTCACCTACGTGGATGGCTCCAACACCTACCTGTTCACCGAGTACCAGCTGGTCAACTTCTCGCAGACCAACGAACGCGCGTGGCACGCCCGCTACGAATACGACTTCGCCTCCCTGGGGCTGCCGGGCCTGACCTTCGGCATGCGCTACGCCAAGGGTGACGGCATCGAGACCACCAAGCTGGTCGGCGAGCACGGCCGCGAGTGGGAACGCGACCTGGACTTGAGCTACGTGATCCAGTCCGGCCCGGTCAAGGGCCTGTCGTTCCGCTGGCGCAACGCGAACCTCAACTCCAGCTACGCCAACGACATGAACGAAAACCGCTTCATCGTGGGATACACCTGGACGCTCTGGTAGCCGACAGCTAGCCCCGCGAGAGGTGGACTGCCTACTGCCTCCTGAACGACGCCGCCCGCGGCCATGGAACCTTGTATGAAACGACTCACACATTCATTGCTCACTGCCACGCCGGGGACACGGCGCGATGTTGTCAGCGAGCACTACGGCCCCGAGCAATACACCAGGAAGGTGTACATCCAGGCTTGCCTGCACGCCGACGAGACCCCGGCGATGCTGGTGGCGAGCGAACTGCGCCAGCGTCTGCTGGCGCTGGAGGCGGCGGGCCGGTTGGCGGCGCAGGTGGTACTGGTGCCGGTGGCCAACCCGGCGGGCCTGGGGCAGTTCATCATGGGCGCGCCGAGCGGGCGCTTCGAGCTGGGCAGCGGTCGTAACTACAACCGTGATTTCCCCTTCCCGCTGGAGGCGATCCTGCAGCGTGTGGAGGGCCAGCTCACGGACGACCCCGCGCACAACCTGCAGGTGGTGCGCGTGGCCTGGCGAGAAAGCCTGGAGGCGATCACCCCGCGCGACGAGATGGCCTCGCTGCAACGCCAGCTGATGCTGCTGGCCTGCGACGCCGAGCTGGTGCTCGACCTGCATTGCTCGCGCGAAGCGGTGATGCACCTGTACTCCTCCGAGTGGAGCTGGGCGCAGGTCGAGCCGCTGGCGCGCTACATCGGCTCGCAAGCCACGCTGCTGTCGGTGGACTCCCAGGCGCTGTCGTTCGATGAGGCCTTGAGCCTGATCTGGTGGCGCCTGCGTGAACGCCTGCAAGGGCAGTACCCGATCCCGCTGGGCAATGCCTGCGTGACCGTCGAGCACCGTGGGCAGCGTGACGTGGACGCCGACCTGGCACGCCAGGACGCCGACGCGATCATCGCCACCCTGGTGCACGGCGGGTTCATCACCGGCGAGCCCGAGCCCTTGCCCGAACTGCTGTGGCCAGCCACCCCGCTGGCTGGCAGCGAACAGTTCATCGCCCCGGTGGGCGGCGTGCTGGTGCACCGTGTCGCGTTGGGCACTCAGGTCAGCCCAGGCCAGGCGATGTTCGACCTGGTCGACCCGCTCAGCGGCGAGGTGACCACGGTGCACAGCGCCACCGCCGGGGTGCTGTACATGCGTCGGGACGTGCGCTTCGTGCGCCCCGGCGACCCGCTCGGTCGCGTCACCGGCCACGTGCCGGTGCGCACCGGCAAACTGCTTAGCGCTTGATCCAGGAATCATCATGAACATTGAAAGCATCATCGGCCGCGAACAGGCGTTCGGGGCCAACAACTACACGCCGCTGCCCGTGGCCATCGCCCGCGGGCGTGGGGCCTGGGTGGAGGACTGCGACGGCAAGCGTTACCTGGACATGATGTCCGCCTACTCGGCGGTGAGCCACGGCCACGCCCACCCGCGCATCGTCGCGGCGGCCATCGAGCAGCTGCAGAAAGTCAGCGTGGTGTCGCGGGCGTTCCACTCCGAGACCCTCGGCGACTTCCTCGAAGCGCTGTGCAAGATTTCCGGTTTCGACGCCGCGCTGCCAATGAACAGCGGCGCCGAGGCGGTGGAAACCGCGATCAAGGCGGCGCGCCGCTGGGGCTACCGGGTCAAGGGCATCGCCCGTGACCGCGCGCGCATCGTCACCGCCACCGACAACTTCCACGGCCGGACCAGCACCATCGTCGGCTTCTCCACCGAGCCGCAGTACAAGGATGGCTTCGGGCCGTTCTGCGACGGCTTCGACACCGCCACCTTCGGCGACATCGACAGCTTCCGCGCGGCCATCGGGCCTGAGACCTGCGCCGTGCTGATCGAGCCGATCCAGGGCGAGGCGGGCATCCGCGTGCCGCCGCAGGGCTTCCTGCGCCAGTTGCGCGAGCTGTGCGACAGCACCAATACCTTGTTGATCCTCGACGAGATCCAGTCGGGGCTGGGCCGCACCGGCAAGACCTTCGCCTTCGAGCACGAGGGCATTCGCCCGGACGGGCTGATCGTCGGCAAGGCGCTGGGTGGCGGCATCCTGCCGGTGTCGGCGTTCATCGCCAGCCGCGCGCTGATGGACCTGTTCGACCCGGGCAGCCATGGTTCGACCTTCGGCGGCAACCCGCTGGCGGCGGCGGTGGGGCTGGAGGCGCTGCGCGTGCTGGAAGACGAGCAACTGGCGCAGAACAGCGCCGAGCTTGGCGCCTACCTGCAACAGCGCCTGCGTGAGATGGCCGTGCCGTTCGTGCGTGATATCCGTGGCCGTGGGCTGTGGGTCGGGGTCGAGCTGGACCGCCCGGCGCGGCCTTACTGCGAGGCGCTGATGGCGCTGGGCGTGCTGGCCAAGGAAACCCACGAGACCGTGCTGCGCATCGCGCCGCCGCTGTGCATCAGCCGCGAGGAGCTGGACTGGGGGCTGGAGCGCATCCAGCAGGTACTGGTCGGCTGAGGCGGGCGGCCCCCTCGCGGGGCCAGCCCGCTCCCACAAAGGGCAATGCAGTCCTTGTGGAGCGGGCTTTCCCCGCGACAGGGCCAGATGCACAGGCTGACTGTCAGGCCGTCACAGGTTGTCGCTTTCCATCAATTCCCCCCGCCCGGTCTCCCCTAGATTGACTCCCAAGCAAGCCCCGAACCCACCAAGGGGCAGCGTCTGGGAGGAGACCCGCCATGCAGTCCGTCGATCAGATCAAGCACGCCAGTTCCACCGCCAACTGGGCCGAGCAGCGCCCTGAAACCGCCTTCACCCTGCCGTCTCGCTACTTCTTCGACGAGCAGATCTTCGCCGCCGAGCGCGACCGCATCTTCATGAGCGCCTGGCACCTGGCCGGCCACCGCAACGAATTCGCCGAACCCGGGCAATACGTGGTTTGCGACATCTTCGACCAGAGCGTGGTGGTGGCCTGTGGCAAGGATGGCCAGCTCAACGCCTTCCACAACGTCTGCCAGCACCGCGGCAACCGCCTGCTGGAAACCCGCCGCGGCACCGACACCCACGTGCTGCGTTGCGCCTACCACTCCTGGTGCTACGAGATGGACGGCAGCCTGCGCAGCGCCCCGCGCAGCGAGCGGCTGATCGCCTTCGACAAGCAGCAGTTCAACATCCCCAAGGTGCGCGTCGAGGAACTCGGCGGCTTCGTCTACTTCAACTTCGACGCCAGCGCGCCGTCGCTGGCCGAGCTGTTCCCCGGTGCCGACGAACAGATGCGCGCGGTGTTCCCCAACCTGGGCCAGATGCGCCTGATCGAGGAGCAGGACGTGATCGTGCCGGCCAACTGGAAGGTGATCATGGACAACTCCATCGAGGGCTACCACTTCAAGCTCTCCGGCCCCTGCCACATCGACCTGGCCAAGCTCATCGACTTCAAGGGCTACCGCCTGACCAAGCGCGACAACTGGTGGACCTACATCGCCCCGGCCAACCTGCAGGCCGACGCCGCCTACGGCGTGAAGCTCAGCGGCGCGCGCAACCCCGACGAGCGCTTCTTCAACATCGGCCTGTGGCCCAACAACACCTTCTACACCTTCCCGTATTCCGAGTTCCTCGGCACCTTCATCATGATCCCGCTGGACGCCGAGCGCTCGCTGCTGCGCTTTGGCTACTACAGCCCGCACGAGCAGGTGCCGGAGGTCTCCCACGCCTGCATGAAGTGGATGAACGAAGACCTCGGCCCCGAGGACATCGAGCTCAACATCAGCGTGCAGAAGGGCCTGCGCTCACTCGGCTACGACCAGGGCCGCTACATGATCGACGCCGAGCGCAGCAACGAGAGCGAGCACCTGGTGCACCACTTCCACAAGCTGGTGTTCGACGGCCTCGCCGCCGGCCGCTGACCCTCGCGCCTTCTCGTCATGGGAGAGCCCTATGCTCGGGCATGAATACGACTACGTGATCATTGGCGCCGGCTCGGCCGGCTGCGTATTGGCCAAGCGCCTGGGCGAAGACCCGGCGCTGCGCATCCTGGTGCTGGAGTCCGGCCCGCCGGACGCCAGCTGGACCATCGACATGCCCTCGGCGGTGGGCATCGTGGTCGGCGGCACGCGCTTCAACTGGCACTACACCAGCGAGCCGGAGCCGGGCCTCGACGGCCGGCGCATCGGCACCCCGCGCGGGCGCACCCTGGGCGGTTCGTCGTCGATCAACGGCATGGTCTACATCCGTGGCCATGCCCGCGACTACGACGGCTGGGCCGAGGGCGGCTGCGAGGGCTGGAGCTACCGCGAGGTGCTACCGTACTTCATCCGCGCGCAGCACCACCAGGGCGGTGCCGACGCCTACCGGGGCGGCGCCGGGCTGCTGCACGTCACCCCCGGCGACACCTCGCCGCCGTTGTGCCAGGCGTTCATCCAGGCCGGCGTGCAGGCCGGCTATGGCGTCAGCCACGACCTCAATGGCCAGCGCCAGGAAGGCTTCGGCCCGGTCGACCGCACCACCCGCGACGGCAAGCGCTGGAGCACTGCGCGTGGTTACTTGGGCGAGGCGCTCAAGGGCGGCAACGTCAGCGTGGCGACTTCGGCGCTGAGCCGGCGCATCTTGTTCGATGGCGACCGCGCCTACGGCGTGGAGTATGAGATGGACGGCGCGCTGCGCGAGGTGCGTGTCACCCGTGAGGTGCTGCTCAGCGCCGGGGCGATCAACTCGCCGCAACTGCTGATGCTCTCGGGCATCGGCCCGGCGCGTGAGCTGGAGCGCCTGGGCATCCCGCTGGTGCGCGACGTACCTGGGGTCGGCCAGCGCCTGAACGACCACCCCGACACCGTGGTGCAGTACCGCTGCAAGCAGCCAGTGTCGATCTACCCGTGGACCCGCGCGCCCGGCAAGTGGCTGATCGGTGCGCGCTGGTTCGCCACCCATGACGGCCTGGCGGCCAGCAACCACTTCGAGGCTGGGGCGTTCATCCGTTCGCGGGCCGGCGTGGAGTTCCCCGACCTGCAGCTGACCTTCATGCCGCTGGCGGTGCAGCCGGGCAGTGTCGACCTGGTGCCGGAGCATGCCTTCCAGGTGCACATCGACCTGATGCGACCGACCAGCCTGGGCAGCGTCAGCCTAACCAGCGCCGACCCGCACCAGGCGCCGCGCATCCTGTTCAACTACCTGAGCACTGAACGCGACCGCGCCGACATGCGCGCCGGTGCCCGGCTGGTGCGCGAGATCCTCGCCCAGCCGGCGATGCGCGCCTACGCCGGCGACGAGTTGGTGCCCGGCGCCGACCAGGTCAGCGACGCCCAGCTCGACGCCTGGGCACGGCGCGTCACCGAGACCGGCTACCACGCCAGCGGCACCTGCAAGATGGGCCCGGCGCACGATCCCGAGGCAGTGGTCGACCCGCAGCTGCGCGTGCATGGGCTGCGTGGCGTGCGGGTGGTCGATGCGTCGATCATGCCGCAGATCGTCAGCGGCAACACCAACGCGCCGACGGTGATGATCGCCGAGAAGGCCAGCGACCTGATCCGTGGCCAGGCGCCGTTGCCGGCCAACGATGCCCCGGTGTGGATTCACCCGCACTGGCGCGAG
This sequence comes from Pseudomonas entomophila, assembly GCF_029193575.1. Classification (GTDB taxonomy): domain Bacteria; phylum Pseudomonadota; class Gammaproteobacteria; order Pseudomonadales; family Pseudomonadaceae; genus Aquipseudomonas; species Aquipseudomonas entomophila_G. The sequence continues at coordinate 100,319 of NZ_JARGCS010000024.1, forward strand.
CGCCAGCGCTGAAAGGCGCTTGCCAACACCCGGCCCGCTGCGCTTGCATGCGCCCAGCGGGCCTATTCTATGAACGAGGCCGCGACCGATGCAGTCGCGGCCCATTGCCTAGCCGGGTGAACCATGAACCGAACCGAAACGCCCAGCCTCGACTGGCAGGGCCCCGCCAGCCCTCCCGTGCGCATCGGCATCCTGCTGTTGCCGTCGTTTTCCAACTTTGGCCTGGCGGCGCTGATCGAGCCGCTGTCGATCGCCAACTGGCTGGCCCAGCGCAGCCTGTTCCAGTGGACGCTGCTGTCGGTGGACGGCCAGCCGGTGCCAGCCAGCAACGGCCTGCTGGCCAGCGCCCAGGCGGGCATCGGCGAGTCGCCGGAGTTCGACGCCTGCGTGGTGATCGCCAGCTTCGACGTGCACCGCCACGCGCGCAACCCGGCGCTGAAGGCTTGGATCAAGCGCCAGGCGGCGTTCGGCGCGGTGCTGGTGGGCATCGAGACCGGCACCGAGCTGCTCGCCGCCGCGGGCGCCCTGGACGGCCACCCGGCGGCCGTGCATTGGGACAACTTGCAGGGCTTCCAGGAAAGCTACCCACGGGTGCAGGCCTGCGCGCAGCTGTATTCCCTGGGGCGTCGGCGGCTGACCTGCGCAGGGGCCACGGCGGTGCTGGACATGGTGCTGAACTGGCTGGACAACCTGGCCGGCGGCAACCTGGCGCGCGAGGTGGCGATGCACATGCTGATCGAGCAGGTGCGCGAGCCGCAGGTGGCGCAGGGGGAGGGGTATCGCCGCCAGGCCGGCAAGATGGGCCGCGCCATCGAGCTGATGGAGCAGCACCTGGAGGAACCGCTGAGCTGCGAGGCGATCGCCGAGCGGGTGTCGTTGTCGCGGCGCCAGCTGGAGCGCCAGTTCATGCAGCACACCGGGCTGACGCCGTTGAAGTATTACCTGAGCCTGCGCCTGGCGCGGGCGCACAACCTGTTGCAGCAGACCCGCATGAGCGTGGCCCAGGTGGCGGCGAGCGCGGGGTTTGGGTCGCTGGAGCATTTCTCCCGGGCGTACCGCGCCAAGTTCGGCTGTGCGCCGAGCAATGACCGCTCGCAGGTGCTGGGCGCGCCGGTGATGCGCCAGCCGTTGGCGCATGACCGGCCGCACCTGCCGTACTAGAGGGGCTTTTCGCGAGGGGGTCAGTGCATCATGCCCAGCTCGGCGTCATCCATCAGCGCCTTTGCCAGGGCGCTGAGGTAGTGCGAGGCCCAGACCAGTTGGGGGTTGTTGTCCAGCACGCCGCTGAGGGTCATGTCGCGCACGTAGCCCATCAGCTCCGAGGCCTGCTCGCGGGCGTGCTGGCAGGGGATGCCAGGTTCGATGCAGAACAGCGGTTGGGTCATGCCCTCGCCCTGGTAGAACTTGGTCTTGCCGACGGTGGTTTTCTGCGGGGTGTCGTCGTTGGTCATGGTTTGGTCTCCCTGGACTTTCTGTTGCCTGTGCGGGCCCTATCGCGGGGCCGCGCAGACGATGCATAACCTAATGCCGCACCTGCGAAACCGCGGGCATCTGCACCTGGATCAGCGCCGATTCAAGCAACACACGCAGCGCTTCGACTTCATGCATCGACGCCATCATCAGGATCGCGGCCGGGGCCTTGGGCTGCAGCAGGATCGCCTGATGCGCCACGGTCAATGCGCACAGGGCGTATTCGCTGGCCTGGATGAGGGTGTCTTCGAGGGAGTGATGATGGTGGGGTGGGTCGGGGACTATCTTCAGCATGGTAATTGTCCTGTTCTTAAATGAGGACCACCACCGCATGCTGTCAAACAAGAAGGTGGCGGCTGTGCATGGGTTGACAGACCGGTGAACAGAACCAAAAACCGGCGCACACGAGGTGCCCCACGCACAGCCGCCATGAAAGGCAAAGCCATGCGGTTTTGTTCAAGTCGGCCTGTCAAAGCCGGTCGCTGATTTCGCAACGACCGCCGGAGACTAGAAGCCAACCCAGACCACCGCAATGGCTCAAAGGGCCTGAAAGTATGTTTGGGAAATGGCCTACAAGGAATAAGGAAAGCCTTAGAAATCCTGTAAGAAATGCGGGGTCGCCATCGCGCAGACGATGCATAACCTAATGCCGCACCTGCGAAACCACAGGCATCTGCACCTGGATCAGCGCCGATTCGAGCAACACACGCAGCGCTTCGACTTTATGCATCGACGCCATCATCAGGATGGAGGCCGGGGTCTTGGGCTGTAGCAGGATCGCCTGATGCGCCACGGTCAATGCGCACAGGGCGTATTCGCTGGCCTGGATGAGGGTGTCTTCGAGGGAGTGATGATTGTGGGGTGGGTCGGGGACTATCTTCAGCATTGGTTTTCTCCAAGGAGGCAACCACAGTTCGCTGTCAAACAAAGGGTGGCAGCTGTGCATGGGTTGACAGACCGGTAGAAAACCTAAAACCCGGCGCACACGAAGTGCCCCACGCACAGCCGCCATATGAGGCAAGCCGTGAGATTTTCTAGTCGGCCTGTCAAAGCCGGTCGTTGATTCGCAACGACCGCCGGAGACTAGAAGCCAACCCAGACCACCGCAATGGCTCAAAGGGCCTGAAAGTATGTCTGGGAAATGGCCTACAAGGAATAAGGAAAGCCTTAGAAATCCTGTAAGAAATGCGAGGCCGCCATCGCGGGGCCTAGGCGATTCAGGACACCCGGTTACTCCCGGCCCCGCCCGAAATAGTTAGATCGCCTGAAGAGCAACCGCGTGGCGATCACCGTGAAAAAAATCGCCCAGAGCCCACCATCCAAGTGCATGACCTCACGAGCGCCCAATTGAGAGCAGGTGGTGATACCGGTTGTCATAAACACGACATAGAGCATGCGTCGCAACGTTTTGGACTGGCATGCCCAGTCAGCCAGGGTGCCTGCGATCAACGCATAGAGGACTAGATAGAGTTCTGCTTGCATGCACACTTCCCTTTGGTCGCCTTGTGGGCTGTCTCCGCAAGGCGCGGACGATGGCGGGCGGGAAGTTGTTCGTACATTCGGCTGGGTCTGGTTTTGTTGTGGGAAGTTTCTTTTTTGGAGGATGGGTGGCGCTGCTAAAGGGGCCTGGGAACGGGCGTGTTTCCGTGTTGTGAAGGCTGGCGTCATCGCGAGGCAAGCCCGCTCCAGGTACACCGCCGAATCTGAAGGCGGCGCCGCACCTGTAGGAGCGGCGGTGCGGCGATCCTACTTGCCCCGCGATGGCGTCCATCCAGGCGACGTGGTTGTTGCGGCTGGCGCTATCGCGGGACAAGCCCGCTCCTTCAGGGTCATCGCCGAATGCCTATACCTACAACCCCAGGTACCGCCGCACCGCCGGCACCCCCGGCTGCCCGTCGAAGGTGGTCACCCCCGCCAGCCAACCGTCCAGCACCTGCGGGTTGCGCACCAGCCACTCACGCGAGGCCAGCGCCGGCTTCTGCTTGTCGTTGAGGATCGCGCCCATGATCTGGTTCTCCATCCCCAGCTGGAACTCCAACTGCTTGAGCAGCATCGCCACGTTCGGGCACTGCGCACCATAGCCCTTGCGGGTATGGGTGTCGACCACCGCCGCGCCGTAGTCCGGCCCGAACTCGGCATCGCCGCCGCTCAGGTAGCGCATCGACAGCTGGGTGTTCATCGGGTGCGGCTCCCAGGCCAGGAACACGATCGGCTTGCGTGCACGCACCGCGCGGCGCACTTCCACGAGCATGCCGGCCTCGCTGGAGTCGACCAGGCGGAAGCCCTTCAAGCCATGTGCGTCCTTGTCGATCATGCCCTGGATGATCTGGTTGCCGTCGTTGCCAGCCTCGATGCCGTAAAGGCGCCCCTGCAACGGTTCGCGAAAGCTCGCGATGTCCTTGAAGTCCTTGAGCCCCGCGTCGTAGGCGTAGTCCGGCACGGCCAGGGTGTACTTGGCGCCGACCAGGTTGGTGCGCACCCGCTCGACCTTGCCGCTGTCGAGGAACGGCTTGGCGATCACCGCCATCGACGGCATCCAGGCGCCGAGGTAGACGTCGATGTTGTTCATCTCCATGGCCTGGTAGGCCACCGGGATCGACAGCATCTGCGTCTTGGTCTGGTAGCCCAGGCCCTGCAGCACCGTGGTGGCGAGGCCGGTGGTGGCGGCGATGTCGGCCCAGCCGACCTCGGCGAAGTTCACCGTCTTGCAGGCCGCGGGTTCGGCGGCCTGGGCGGTGGCGATGGACGCTGCGAGCAGCGTGGCGGCGATCAGGCTGTGCTGGGGCATGCGCGTGACTCCTGGGGGGGCGGGGGTGGTCAGGTGCGGTAGTCGGGTTCTTCCTGGTCGAGGATCTGCTGCAACGCGGCGAAGTGGCGCACCGCGAAATCCGGGTAGTCCTGCCACTGGCGCGCGGTCTTGCGCGCCACCTCGTCGCTGGCGATGCGCAACGGGCGGCCGGTGGAAAGCGCGGTGAGGTACAGCTCGCAGGCGCGCTCGAAGTAGTACAGGTCGTCGAACGCCTGGGCCACGCTGGGCGCGGCCACCAGCACGCCGTGGTTGCCCATCAGCAGGATCGGCTTGTCACCCAGCAGCCGGGCGACACGTTCGGCCTCGTCGCCCAGGCCCATGCCGTCGAACCCCTCGTCGATGGCCACGCGCTCGAAAAAGCGCATGGCGTTCTGCTCGATCGGTGGCAGGCGCGCGTCGGCCAGGCACGCCAGCGCGGTGGCGTACTTCGAGTGCACGTGCAGGATGCAGCGCGCGTGGCGGTGCTGGCGGTGCAGCGCGCCGTGCAGGGCCCAGGCGGTGATGTCCGGGGCGTCCGGGCGTTGCAGCGCGGCGGGGTCGTCGGCGTCGAGCAGCAGCAGGTCGCTGGCACGCACGCGCGAGAAATGCCGGCCATAGGGGTTGATCAAAAAGCGCCGGCCATCGTCGGACACCGCCAGGCTGAAGTGGTTGGCGATGGCCTCGTGCAGGCCCAGGCGGGCGGCCCAGCGAAAGGCGCAGGCGAGCTCGGCGCGTGCCTGCGCATGCGCCTCGGGGAAGGCGATGGGGTCGTGGTGCATGGCGGGTCCTCGGTGTCGGGCACCCTTCGCGGGCGCTGTCGGTACCTTCGAGTCTAGGGACGCGGCGGCGGGCGACTTGATGCGATGCGACCTGGGTTGTCGTTATTCGGCGGCGGGGTGGCGTGTCGCATTCGATCAAGTCGCGCGTGGGCGCCTGGCTATGGTGGGGCCAGAGCCATTCAGAACAGAGGAGAGGCCGCGTGTCAGACAAGCAACTGTTCATCGCCGGGCAATGGTGCGCCGCGCGCAACGGGCGCCAGCGCGCCATCGTCAACCCGGCCAGCGAGGCGCCGCTGGCCCACGTGGCCGATGCCGGCAGCGAGGAGGTCGAGGCCGCGATAGCCGCCGCCCGCGAGGCCTTCGACCACGGCCCCTGGCCGCAGCTGCCGGCCACCGAGCGCAGCGCCCTGTTGTTGCGCCTGGCCACGGCCATCGACGCGGACGCCGCGCAGCTGGCGCGCCTGGAAACCCTCAACACCGGCAAGACCCTCGGTGAAAGCGAGGCGGACATCGCCTGCGTGGCGGCGACCTTCCGCTACTACGCCGGCCTGCTCGAAGCGCGCACCGACCAGGCCCACCCTCACGCCCCGGCGCACGTCATCAGCCTGGCGCGGCACGAACCGGTGGGCGTGTGCGCGTTGATCGTGCCGTGGAACTACCCGCTGCTGCAGACTGCCTGGAAGCTCGCCCCGGCGCTGGCGGCGGGCAACACGGTGGTGCTCAAGCCCAGCGAGCTGACGCCGCTGACCGCCTTGCGTCTGGCCGAGCTGCTGGCGGCGCTGCCGCTGCCGCCGGGGGTGTTCAACCTGGTGTGCGGCGACGGCGCCGTGGGCGGGCAACTGGCGGCCAGCCCGCGTGTCGACCTGGTGTCGTTCACCGGTGGCGCGGCGGCGGGGGCCAAGGTGATGTGCGCGGCCAGTGGCAACTTCAAGCGCGTGGCGCTGGAGCTAGGGGGCAAGAACCCGAACATCGTGTTCGCCGATGCCGACCTGGACGTGGCGCTGGACCAAGCGCTGAACGCGGTGTTCTTCAATGCCGGGCAGGTGTGTTCGGCGGGCTCGCGGTTGTTGCTGGAGGCGTCGATCCACGACGCCTTCGTCGAGCGCCTGGCGGCGCGTATCGAGGCGATCGTGCTGGGCGATGGCTTCGATGCGCATACGCAGATGGGGCCGTTGATTTCGGCGGCGCATCGTGAGCGGGTGCTGGCGCTGGTCCAGGCGGCGCAGGGGGAGGGCGCGCGGTTGCGTGCGGGCGGCGTGGTGCCTGCCGGGGCGCGGTTCGAGCAGGGGTTCTGGCTACGGCCGACGTTGCTGACCGAGGTGCATGCGGGCATGGGTATCGCCCGTGAGGAGATCTTCGGGCCGGTGATCACCGTGGAGCGTTTCGAAGGGGAAGAGCAGGCGCTGCGGCTGGCCAACGACACGGTCTATGGGCTGGCCGCGGGCGTTTGGACCCGCGACCTGGCACGGGCCAACCGCCTGGCGCGGCGGTTGCGGGTCGGGACGCTATGGATCAACGACTACAACGCGGCGTTTCCCCAGGCGCCGTGGGGGGGCTTCAAGGCCAGTGGGATCGGGCGTGAGCTGTCGCTGGCGGGGCTGGAGGAGTTCAGCGAGGTGAAGCATGTGTACCTGAACTGTGAGCCGCAGGGGCTGGGCTGGTTTGGGTGAACTGGGGCGGCGGCGACCTCGCCGCAGCCTATCCACACATCGAAAAAGCGGCGACGCCTCACAAGGCATTGCGCCTCCGGGGTTATCCTGCATCTGTAGGATAGCCGTCGTCCATTTCCTTGGAGATACTCGTTTCAGGCCCTGCCCTTCAAACGTGGCCGCTCACTGATGACTGGGAACCGCCTGACGGTTCACATAAAAATAACAAAGTCGCAGCCAGGTATTTGCCATGAGCACCCATGATGATCATTGCATCCGTGCCAGCCATCTTGCCGCGTTCAACGCTTTGGCGCTTGAGCTGCAACGGCTGGCACAGGACGAGCCGCTGTCGAACTTCCACCGCCAGGCGTTGCTGCGCTTGCAAGGGCTGGTCGGTTTCGACAAGGCCTGGTGGGGGCGTGCCGCCGTGATCGACGGCCTGCCGGAAGAGCACAGTAGCCACCTATTCCAGCTCCCCGAGGCTTACGTGGACGATTGGCTGTCGATCCGTGAGCAGGACATCACCGTGTCCCTCGTGCATGCCAACCCTGGGCGCTCGGTCGTTATCGACAGCCAGGCCCAGGAGACGCCAGCGGGCCTTCGTTGGCTGGGGCAGAAGTACGCTTTCGGGGAATTCCTCTGCGTCATCCATATCGACCTGCAGACCCAGCTCAGGGAGCACCTGACGCTCTACCGCAAGGCCACGGATGCGCCGTTCACGGCGACCGACCAGTTATTGCTCGATCATCTGATGCCGCACCTGGTCGCCGCCGAAGGTGTCAGCCAGGTGCGTGCCCTGGTCGCGCTGCGCGAGACCCTGGATGGGCCCAATACCCTGTCCGTGGCCATCTGCGACCGCCAGGGCATCCTGCACTACGCCGAGCGCGGCTTCGTCCAGCGCTTGCTGGTCGAGTACCCCGACTGGAGCGGGCCGCGCCTGCCCCGGGAGGTCAGCCCCGGCGGCTACCATGGGCGTCGCCTGATCGTCGATTCCAGCCAGGTCGGTGACCTGTACCTGCTGATCGCCCACCCCTGCTCGGCCCTGGCGCAGCTCAGTGCGCGCGAAGAGGCCGTGGCCAAGCGTTTCGGAGGTGGCAGTACCTACAAGGAAATCGCCCGTGACCTGGGCCTGGCGCCCAATACCGTTCGCCACCATATCCGAAGCATCTACGGCAAGCTGGGCGTCAACGGCAAGGCCGGTATCGCACACCTGTTGCATCCCCCCCTCAGCTAGCCCTGTTCGTCCCTACCCGTTGTAACCCAACCCTCCACTGAACCGTTTTCAGACCCGCCCGCCGTCCATGACAGCGGGGTTGGGGAAGATTTGCCTGCCGATTGCCACCACCACGATAACTCGACAGAGGATCACTCCCATGCTGTACCGTTGCGTGCAATTGCTATCGATCGTTGGAGTCCTCGTCCTGGGCAATGCCCAGGCGGCTGACTTCAACGCTCGGGACTTCTTCTCGGCGCCTGCAGGGACCAGCGCTGCCATCGTTTATCTGCCGGTCACGCGGGCCAATGAATTCCGCGGCGCTAACGGCAGTGACAAGCACGCCGACCTCTCGGTCAACGCGCTGGTCTATCGCCAGATCTGGTTCAGTGACCTGTGCGGCACGCTGTGCACGCCTCAGTTCGTCGTGCCCTACGTCGACATCGATGCACGCCTGCCCGGGGCGAACGGCAGCGCCCATGAGCGCGGCATCGGCGACCCGCAGATCGGCGGCACGTTGTTCTTCATCAACGACCCCCAGTCACGCACCTACAGCGGCCTGCTGACCATGCTCAGCGTGCCGGTCGGTGAGTATCACGGGCGCAACCCGGATGTGTCGCCAGGCACCAACCGCTGGGGCCTGACGTTCAACTACAACTACACCCAGGGCGTTGGCGAGAAGTGGGTGCTCGAGGCCAACCTTGAAGCCCAGCTCTACGGCAAGAACGATGACTACTACGGCGTCGACTTCGAGCAGAAGCCCCTCTACCGCCTGCAGGCATTCGCCTCTTACGACTTCACCCCTGCCACGTATGGCGCACTTCGCCTGATTCATGCCGACGGTGGTGAACTGAAGATCAACGGCAATGCGATCGACGATACCCATCAACGCTATACCCAGGTCGGTTTCGAAGTCGGCCACTGGCTGGACCGCAGTAACCAGGTGCTGCTGGGTTTGACACGCAACGTGGCCAGCGACAACGCCTTCGTCCAGAACAACCTCCTGTTGCGCTTCGTCCACGTGTTCTGAGGACCCGTCCATGTCTCTATTCTCTGCAATCGGGCTGGCGCCCTTGCGCTTGCTGGCCATCGTCCTGTTCGCGGCCATCGTGCCAAGCGTACTGATGACGGCCCCTGTGGTCGCGACCCAATATGCAACCCAGCTTGGCCTGGGCCCTGCACGCATTGGCCAGCTGTTCTCGGTGGAGCTCTTCGCGATGAGCCTGGCCACGCTGCCTGCCTACTTCTGGCAGGTGCGCTGGGACTGGCGACAGGTCGCCCGTGGTGCGGCGCTGCTGTTCATCCTGGCCAACCTGGCCTCGGCATGGAGCAATGACTACGGTGCGTTGCTGGCCCTGCGCGCAGTCAGCGCACTGGCGGGTGGAACCCTCATGGTCATCTGCATTGCCAGCGCGGCGGGCAGTGCACAGCCTGACCGTGTCTATGGGTTGTGGGTCAGCGGCCAGTTGATTCTCGGGGCGCTTGGCCTGTGGCTGTTGCCGCCGCTGTTCGCCAGCATCGGGCTGAAGGCGCTGTACCTGAGCCTGGCATTGCTGATGTTGCTGTGCCTGCCCCTGGCGGGTGCATTCCCACCCTCGGCACCTATCGCCCCGGGGAATGCCTCGCGTGCCGCCGGGGCGCACCGCTGGTTGCCTGGGTTGTGCGGTCTGTTCGCGGTGCTGCTGTTCTACATCGGGCTCAGCGCGGTCTGGACCTTCATCGGCAGCATCGCGGGCGCCGCTCAGATCGACCCCGCTAGCAGCGGCCTCATTCTGTCCGTGGCCACACTGCTGGGGATCGTCGGCTCCATCGTTGCCACGCTGATCGGCCCGCGCTGGCCACGTACCGTGCTGTTGCTGCTCGGCTATGCGCTGATGGTCGGTGCCGTGTGCCTGCTGCTGGGAACGCCTGACGCCGCACGCTTCGCGTTAGCGGCGTTGCTGTTCAAGTACAGCTGGACCTTCGTGCTGCCGTTCGTGCTCGCCAGCCTCGCTGACCGCGATCACCAGGGGCGCCTGATGAACAGCGTCAACCTGGTCATTGGCGGTGGCCTGGCCCTCGGCCCGGTCATCGCCGGGCCCGTACTGGAAAGCCCCCTGGGCATGTCGACGGTACTGCTGGGCAGCGCCTGCTGCCTGCTGCTGTCGCTCGTTGTACTGATGCCTGGCCAGCTTCGTCGGCCTGGTGTCATTCATTCTCTGACCACAAAAGGAGTTTCCTGATGACACGACGGACAGCGTTCTTCTCCGATGAACTGTGCTTCTGGCATAGCGCGGGCATGCATGCACTGGTGCTCCCGGTCGGTGGCTGGGTACAGCCGCCTGCGGCCACCGGCTTCGCCGAGTCCCCTGAAACCAAGCGGCGGCTCAAGAGCCTGCTGGAGGTGTCGGGGCTCAGCCGCGCGTTGAAACAGTGCACCGCCGAGCCCGCCAGCGAAGCTGACTTGCTGCGTATCCACCCAGCAGCCTACCTGGCACGCTTCAAGGCACTCAGCGATGCCGGCGGTGGCGAATTGGGCCCGCAGGCACCGATCGGCCCAGGCTCTTATGAAATCGCCAAGCTCTCCGCTGGCCTGGCGATCGCAGCCGTCGATGCGGTGATGCGCGGTGAGGTCGACAACGCCTACTCGCTGTCCCGCCCACCGGGGCACCATTGCTTGGCCGACCAGGCCATGGGCTTCTGCTTCCTGGCCAACATCCCGATCGCCATCGAAGCGGCCAAGGCACGCCATGGCCTCAAGCGGGTCGCGGTGATCGACTGGGACGTCCACCATGGCAATGGCACGCAATCAATCTACGAAAACCGCAGCGATGTGCTGACCATTTCGTTGCACCAGGAGCACTGCTACCCACCGGGCTACAGCGGTGTCGAGGACCGCGGGCGTGGCGAAGGCCAGGGCTGCAACCTGAATATCCCCTTGCTCGCGGGCAGTGGCCATGACGCCTATCTGCAGGCCATGCAACAGATCGTGGTGCCGGCGTTGGCGCGTTTCCAGCCAGAGTTGATCGTGGTCGCTTGCGGCTATGACGCCAATGCGGTGGACCCGTTGGCCCGTATGCTGTTGCACAGCGATTCGTTCCGCGCCATGACCGCGATCGTGCGTGAGGCCGCCGAGCGCCATTGCAACGGGCGCCTGGTGCTGGTGCACGAGGGGGGGTACGCGGAAGCCTATGTGCCGTTCTGCGGCCTGGCCGCTATCGAGGAATTGGCGGGCCTACGCACGTCGGTGGAAGACCCGATGCTCGAGCTTATCCAGATGCAGCAACCGGGTGCTGAACATAGCCGGTTCCTGGAGGGCTATGTCGAGGGCCTGGCCCAGCGCTTGGCCTGATGCGCAGGGCGTGCCTGGCGGTGGCCGGGCATGCCGCCCCCCTAGGTTCGCGAAGCCGGAGGCGACTCGTGCAAGGCGAACTTCTTGCGGTATTCGCGGGGTATCAAGCCAGTGAACTTCTTGAACATCTGGCGAAAGGTGCCGGCATCCTGGTAACCCACTTCTCCGGCCACGCTCTCGATGGGGCGCTGGGTAAGCTCGAGCAGTTCACGGGCCTTCTCGATGCGCATGCGTTGGAGGTATTCGTTGGGTTTGTAGCCCGTGGCGGCGCTGAACCGGCGCAGGAAGGTGCGTTCGCCCAGGGCTGCACAAGTGGCCATCTGCGCGGAGGTGATCCCGCCCAGCGATTGGTTGCTCAGCCAGCGCTGCACTTTCAATATCACTTCATCACCGTGGCTGAAGTTGGGTTTGAAGGTGATGAAGTGCTGTTGTGAGTGGCGACCTGGGTCAGCGACCAGGAAGCGTGCGGTATGGCTGGCGATGGTCGCGCCCAGCAGGCGGTTGACGATCGAAAGGCCCAGGTCGATCCAGGCGGTCAGCCCGCCAGCGGTAATGATGTCGCCTTCGTCGATGAGCAGTTTGTCCGCTTCTACCCGTACCTTCGGAAAACCGTTGGCGAGTTCGTGGGCCAGGGCCCAATGGGTGGTTGCACGGCGGCCATCGAGCAGTCCTGAGTGCGCCAGAATGAAGGCCCCCGCGCACACGGAACCGATGATTGCGCCCTGCTGGTACTGCTCCCGTAGCCAGTCGATCAAGGGGGCGATCTGCACCGGGGCCGGGCGCTGGTTCAGGCAGGGCGGCGCGAGGAGGATCGTGGCGTTTTCGTCGTGGCCGGGGTGGGTATCGAAGTCGCACTCCATGCGTTTCAAATCATCCGCCAAACGCCAATGGCGCACCCTGATCGGCGGTTGCTTCGCGCCCAGTTGTTCCAGTGCAATACGGTTGGCGACATGAAAGAGATCGGTCAAGCCGTGCACCGCCGCCAACTGAGCGCCAGGATAAAGCAGCAAGCCAATATCCTTCATCGTGCGGTCGATGGGCATGTGTCAGTATTCCTTGTGTAAATGTCGTTATATACCGTGTTAACTGCGAGTTGGCGTGTTTACGCTTTGCACTCATTGTTTATTGAGTGAGGGATGACCATGGCAACGCAGGCGCTGATTATTGTCGACTTCCAGAACGATTATTTTCCGGGTGGCAAATGGTTGTTGGAAGGGATCCAGAGTGCTGCCGATAATGCGGTGCGAGCGCTGGAGCACGCAAGGGCGACAGGGCAGGCGGTGATTCATGTGCGGCATGAGTTCGCTGACGAGCAAGCACCGTTCCTGGCCGCGGGCTCCGAGGGCGCGCGCGTCTACCCGGGCCTGGCGGAGCAGGGCGATGAGCCGGTGATCGTCAAGCAGCAGGTCAATGCCTTCAAGGACACGCGGTTGGAGGCCCTGCTGGATGAGTTGGGCATTGAGCAGTTACTGGTGGTCGGCAACATGAGCCATGTTTGTGTCGATGCCATTGTGCGAGCCGGTGCGGACCTTGGCTATAAGATCACCGTGCTGCACGATGCGTGCGCCACGCATGATCAAATGTTCAATGGCGCGAAGATTTCGGCGGCTGAAGTGCAAGGTGCATTCATGGCGGGGCTGGCATTTGGGTATGCCGAGGTTGTGTCCACGGATAATTACTTGGCGACCTATCGCTGACAGGTGTGTCGCGCGATAAGTGGCCATGTTGTTGCATGGCAATGAAAACATCGTATGCGCCGATGCGGGCTACACCGGCCTGGAGAAAAGGCCAGAGCATGCGGGACGGCAAGTGATCTGGCAGATCGCAGCCCGCCGCAGTACCTACAAGCACCTGAGCAAACGCAGTGTGCTCTACAAAGCCAAACGTCAGATCGAGAAGGTCAAGGCACAGGCCCGGGCGAAAGTCGAACATCCCTTCCGTGTGATCAAGCGTCAGTTCGGTTATGTGAAAACCCGCTTCCGTGGCTTGGCCAAGAACACGGCACAGCTGAGCACGCTGTTTGCGCTGTCGAATCTGTGGATGGTGCGCCGCCATTTATTGGCTGTTGCGGGAGAGGTGCGCCCGTGAGAGCAGATAACCAAGGCGTTGCCTTGGTTATCCAATAATCAGCGGCTGAAAATCGGGCGTTTCGGCATCCCCAAGCCGCCTATTTCCGGCTGATGGACAACTTGTTCGGAGTTTCCCTAGGTTGGGCTAAATTTGTCAGTCCCCAAATGAAGCAGTACTTCCGTCGCTATCTGCTGTGTACGAAGTTTGACGCAAAAACGATCACAATCCGGCTAGATCACGATTCTGCTGAGGCATCGCTGAGGGCGCCACGAGGTCCAGCAAATCATCTTGCCGAGGTGATCAAGCGGACCTTGGCAAAACTGGGCATCGAGGCTGAGCTTGCCTTCAATTTAGAGTTCAATCATACCGGCAACACTGAGAACCATCCGCTCCACATCCATGGTGCACTATGTCTCCCGGGGGCCAGGGTAGATGAGGTCTCAGGGGCACTCAGGAAAGCGTTGGCGATGGATTACAGGCAACGCTACTCGAATCTTGCCGTGTACATAGAAAGGCCTCGAAGCGCTCACTTGTGGGCTGTGTACTGTATTAAGGAATGTGGCATCACCGCTTGTAGGCTCGAGGCTGAGCGAGGCCGAAAAGGCAGTCCGGACTACTCCTCTCAAAAATTGACACAGGAGGCGAAAGCTTTCTATGAGGAGATCGCTGCTTGGCTTCTCGCCTGTGGATAGCCTAGCCGGGATGACTTGCATGGCTGTTTTGTTATGCTTTCAGGGCTATGCTCTGTCTCGAGCTCTGAAGAAGCCGAGTAGGCGTCTGCGCGTAGAATCTAAGCTGGGCTCAGCATCTGCTGGCTTCTGATGGTAGAGTCCGAATACTCCTCCAAACCTGAGCCTGTCGCCCCGTTTGGTAACCCCACAAAACGTATTACTGAGGGCCCCATGTCAAAGTCTCTTGGAATGAGCCGTGTCGCTCAGGCGCGCGATGAACCATCGGTTATTTCGTCGTTGTCAAAGCTTACCGGCTTATCCGAAGAAATCGTCAGCGATCGACTTGGTTCGGCAAACGGCTTGACGTTGTTACGCAATGCGTTTAGTGATGTCTGGCCAACAGAGTCGCAACTCGGGCGCTGGACAGTAGCATTTGCGAAAAAACATGGTTTGGATCGTGACCTGGCCCAGATCACTGGAGCAACCCCTCGGGCAGTTTCTAAGCGGCTGGAAGATGCTCCAGTAAGGATGCTATTACGAAATGTTTTCAAAGACTGCTGGCCTGATAATGGTGTCTCGGAAAAACTTGATGAAGAAATAATTTTCGACGACGTGGATAGCGGGGAGAGCGTCGGGGTTGAGGCGGAAACGACCTCGAGTGGTGCAATTATACGCCCGTTCGATCCGAATAAGATCCGTGTCAAGATGTGGACGCCAACGGTTGATCTCGTCCTGAAACGCATTAATGCAAATGAAATAGATCTGGCTCCTGATTTTCAACGAGCAACTGGGGTCTGGAAGGATCGAGCGCAAAGCAGGCTAATAGAATCACTGTTAATTAGAATTCCTCTTCCCGCATTTTACGTCGATGGTGCAGATGAAGATCGCCTGCTGGTAATTGATGGGATACAGCGGCTCAATGCTCTGCGGCGGTTTGTTTTAGAGAAGGGCTCTGGTAAAAGGCTTATTCTTCAAGATTTGGAATACCTTACGGATCTCGAAGGTAAGAGCTTCGATGATTTACCTAGGCCGTTCCAGCGTCGTATTGAAGAAACTATGCTGACAGTGCACCTCATCGATAAGGGTACACCTGAAGAAGCTAAGCTCAATATTTTCAAGCGCCTGAATACTGGCGGGTCTCCATTGACCTTACAAGAAATTAGGCACGCGATGACTCCTGGCCCGGTCCGAAATTATCTTAAGAAGCTGGTTCAGTTGCCCTCCTTCCAGCAAGCAACTCAAGGCAGGTTCAGTGACGATCGTATGACTGATCGAGAGTGTGCCCTACGTTTCTGTGCATTTTGCTTGACCCCGCCGGACGAATACCCGGTGGACGCCGATTTAGACGGTTTTCTTCAGCAGGCCATGCGAAAGATTAATGAAATGTCTGAGGTTGAGCGGAAAGCTCTATCTTTACGATTTGAACGAGCTAACTTGGCTGCGTACAGCGTCCTTGAGGACGAAGCATATCGGAAGCCTACGCAAAACAATCGACGCTCTCCAGTGAACAAGGCTTTATTTGAAGCTTGGACTGTTGGTTTCGATGGTCGCTCGGATGCTGAGCTCAAGCGCTTAGTGAAGCGTAAGGCAACGGTTATCGACGGATATTCAAAGATTTTCCATGGGAGTCGAGAATTACAGGAGGCTCTCTCACAAGGTACAGGTGACCAAAGAAAAGTCCGCCTGAGATTTGCTGAAATCGATGGGCTCTTAAGGGAAGTTGCATCATGATCTCCTCAATACAGCTGCACAACTTCAAGTGCTGGACGGACGCGACTCTCCCTCTAGGTGCATTAACTCTTGTAAGTGGATTAAACGGTGCTGGAAAATCCAGCGTGCTTCAATCGCTTCTCGTTCTTCGACAATCCCACGACCAGGGGCTGCTTGCCAATGGACGGCTCGCTATCAATGGTGATCTCGTTACACTTGGCACTGGTGCTGATGCGTTTTGTGAGCAGGCAGAAGACGATGAGCTTCGCCTTGGTATTAATTGGATTGACGGCGAATGCGCTACTTGGAGCTTTGCATACGACAGGCTCGCCGACGTTCTGGGTACCATGGATGAAACTACTAATCAGGTGCCTGCTCGGCCTCCTTTTTTGGGTGAGGTCTTTTACCTGTCTGCAGAGCGTATGGGCCCTCGTGTGTCTGGCGAGGTTTCCGATTACCGGGTGCGGGATCGACGAGAGGTTGGTTCGCGCGGTGAGCTCGTAGGTCATTTTCTAGCTGTCCACGGACGTGACCCTATAGGGTGCTCCGAGTTGGCTCATCCTGATGGGTTGTCCGACTCCCTTGAAAGTCAGGTTGAGGCATGGCTAGGTGAGGTTACGCCAGGTACTCGGCTTCACCTTAACGATCATCGTGGTTTGGATGCAGTACAGATTCGATATTCGTTTGAGGGTGGGGCCGGAGGAACAAACGAGTACCGAGCTACGAACGTAGGGTTTGGTCTTAGTTATACGTTGCCAATCTTAGTCGCCACGCTAGCAGCTAAGCCAGGAGGGTTGCTAATCATTGAAAATCCCGAAGCTCACTTGCATCCCCGAGGCCAAGTCAGAATCGGAGAGTTGCTAGCTGGCGCAGCTGCTGCCGGAGTGCAAGTAATTGTAGAGACTCACAGCGACCATATTCTGAATGGTCTTCGGTTGGCCGTCCATGCGGGGGGCCTTTCGCCCTCAGAGATGAAGGTTCACTTCTTTGAACGACGAGATTCGCTTACCGGCCCGCGTGCTGATTTTCTGACTCCAGTTCTCGACGAAGATGGTCGGCTGACCCCATGGCCATCGGGCTTTTTTGATGAAATTGAAACCTCGCTTTCGCGCCTATTGGAGCCCAGAAGTAAATGAATCCATTTGTCTTCTGGAATGAACTCTCTGAACACCCCCTCGCAGAGGAATCCAGTGCGGCGAATGCGCGAATGAATGCGTTGATCGATACGCTTTCATCATTAAAGAGACACGCTGAACGCCTGCCCCCGATTCAGTTGCGTACATGCGTTCCAATGGCAAGTATTGAAATTGCCCCGAACTATTACGTTAGTAATTGGCTTGCCCAGACTGATCAAATTCGTCGTGTGATCTTCCTCCGTATGGAAACTTCTGCCCCACTTTTGCAATCCGCTAGGGACAATGACGACGCAATTGATCGGTTTGGATGCACAGAATGTACGATATCTGGCAATGCAGCTGAGGGTTGTCGGGCGGCATGGGCGACAGAAGAACTCACGGCTAGTCTGAGTTCGGGTGATCAATGGCAGGGTCATCTGCTCGACGTCGAAATCATGGCGCTCGATGCTGACGGCAACCTAACTAACCGCCATAGCACAGTGCGTCATATTGCGATGCCGGAACACGTCGCAGAGCATGCTGCCTGGATAGCTGAGCGGGTGCGAACTTCGATTCGCGATGGACAGGACCTGTGGGAGAGGCGTTCCACTTTGTTTCCGAATCTTGATTGGTGCCATCAGACGGAAAGGCAAGTGAAAGCATTTGGAGTAGGCTCACCGCATCTCAGAAACATTGTGCTCCGCTTAATAGAGTTGGACACAGCGTTCTCTACTTGGAATGGAAGCTCTATTGGCCCGGATTTTGTTCCGTCTAAATGTACGCCCGAAACCCAAAAAACTTTAGCTGACGAAGCAGCGGATCACACAGCCACCCTTCCGGATGGGACGCAGCATCTATTTTCTTGGCATGTGCGGTTTACACCAAATGGCGGGCGAATTTTCTTCGATGGCGACACTGCGACGAATCGAGGGCAGGTTGGGTATGTGGGCCTGAAGAATGATGGACGACTGACGTAGACTGCAAGCGGGCAAAAGACAGGGTATGAAGTATGGGCTCAGGTATGGGCTCATATTTTTTTAAGGGAAAAAACGTTATTTTATAGATATTAGGGCATTAAAAAGCCGGCTTGTGGCCGGCTTTCGGGGACGGTCTTGGCTAATTTTTGATAAGCCGCAACCGCCTTAACAGGTTGGCCACGAAGGCCTGAAAGAAGATGGCGGATGACCGAGTGTGGCATCGCCAGGTGCTCTGGAACGCGGCTGAGCCGGACCAGGGCAAAAGGTGCCGCGTAGCATACTAGGGGCCGTGCAGGTTGCCCAGCGAAAATTGGCAACTGATGTGTCAGCCGGGGCGCTGCTGGCTGAACCACGACCACCAGAACACCCAACCGAGAATCTGCATGCCCTGGGCCTGGCGTTGGGCGGCGGTGTAGCGTTCGACCGCGTAGTTGCGTCGGTCGTGGCTGTGCAGGCACAAGGTGTCGTTCTGCCCCAGGCTCAGGCTGTGCACGCGCAGTCGACCGTCATGCAGCAGGGCGTAGGTCTGGCCATCGATGACCTGGGTCAGGCTGCGGTCGATGGCCAGGGTGGCGTCCATGGGGATCAGCGGCGCCATGTTGCTGCCGGGCATCTCCAGGCAAACGGCGTTGCGTGGCGAAACGCCCAGCGTCGCCAGGGCCTTTGCCGACAGGCGCAGGTAGCGACGCGGGAGCGGGGCCAGGCGGCCTTCGCGCACGGCATGGTAGAGGATGCGCACCTGGCGCCAGTCATGTTCGGGCGTGTCTGGCGTCGTGGGCGTCGGGGCCGGGTTTGGCATGCAGGGGCGCATGATCGGGCTGGGGTGCTTGGGGCCTTCGCCTGAGCGCAACCAGCGGCGATGCACGCAGAACAGGTCGGCGATCTCGTCGAGGCGCGCCAGGGGCACGCCGCGCTTGAACCAGTTGTTCACATGCTGGGGCGTGACGTTGCGCTGGGCGGCAAAATCGGAAGGGGTCAGGGCGCACTCCTGCAGGAGGGCTTTCAGGCGGTCACCGGACGTGTTCATGGCGGTGAGTCTAAAGGCCTGCCAAGCGTAGGGAAATGAACCCGTGGTTGATGGAATGCGTGGGAAATTGCTTGCTGTGCAGGGCTTTGGTGAAGGAAGTTGTAGGATTTTTCTATTTTGCTAAGGGACCATTCTGGAGCGGGGTGTTTCACAAAGGAATAATCTAGTTATTTTTTATTCTTTTTTGTCAGAGTAACTTTTTGACATACTCGCTGGCACGCCGGGCCGTGCCACTGCCACCAGCCAGGCGACTTCCTCTCTTCTCGATAAAGACAGCTTCTCGGCGACCTCTGCAAAAGCGGCCGGACGCTCGACGTGCGGTGCTGCCCGATCATGAGCAACGAGCCTGGATTCAGCCGACATTTCGTCAGCCAGCTGTTCGCATCCAACTACAACTGGCTGTGTTCAAGGGTGCGTCGCCAGGTGGGTTGCCCGGCGAACGCCGAAGACATCGCCGCGGAAACCTTCCTGCGGGTCCTTACCCTGCCCGACCCTGCTTCGCTGCGCGAACCGCGCGCCTTTCTCTCGACCATCGCCCGGCACCTGATCTATGACACCTGGCGCCGGCGTGACCTGGAAAGCGCCTATCTGCAGTCGCTGGCCGACGTGCCCGAGGCGTTGCACCCCTCACCCGAGGAGCACCTGATCATGGTCGAGGCCCTGGTTTCGCTGGACCGCATGCTCGACAGCCTGCCCGGGCAGGGCAAGGCGGCGTTCATCCTGCGCCAGTTCGGCAACCTGACCTTCGAGCAGATCGGCGAGCGCCTGGGGATCTCCGCCCCGCGTGTGCACCAGTACGTCGCCCAGGCCTATCGTCACTGCCTGCAGGTGTTGCAACCACTATGAGCGACAACGCCGAACAACGGATTTTCGACGAGGCCGCACAGTGGCTGGCGCTGCTGGACTCCGGGCATATCAGTACCCAGGAGGCGCGCGCGTTCGAGCAATGGCAGGCGCGCGACCCGCGCCATGCCCGCTGCATCCAGGCGGTCACCGGGCAGGTGTCGCAATTGCGTGGCGCCGGCTTGCAGCGGTTGGACCACGAGCATTTGCTCAAGACCCTCGAGGCGCCGCCGGCCAGCCGTCGTGCGTTCATCCGCAAGGGGGCCGGGCTGCTCGGCGTCACGGCCGCCGCGCTGCTGGTGGCGCGCCTGCGGCCGGACGACTGGCTGGGCCTGGACGACCTGGCCACGGGCACCGCGCAGCGCCGGCAACTGCGCCTGCCGGATGGCAGCGAGCTGTTGCTCAATGCCCGTAGCCGGGTGACTCCGAGCTTCGACAGCGGCCAGCGCCAGCTCACCCTGCGCGAGGGCGAGCTGCAGGTCGGCATCGCGGGCGGACAGCCGCGGCCGTTGCGCATCCAGACCCCGGCCGGGGTGGTCAGCAGCCTCGACGCGCGCTTGCAGGTGCGCCTGGACGACCAGCAGACCCGTGTGCTGGTGCTCTCGGCGAACGCCGAGCTGATCACCCAGGATGGCCAGCGGCGGGCGCTCAAGGCTGGGCAGGGCGCCTGGTTCGATGGGCGCGGCCAACTGGCGGTGCACGCTGCCAACCCCGATGCGCAACTCTGGGTGCGTGGCTTGGTGAAGGTGCATGACGAGCCCCTGGGGCAAGTGATCGATGCCCTGCGCAGCTACCGCCGCGGCATCATTCGCCTGAGCCCGGAAGCGGCGCGGCTGCGCGTCAGCGGCATCTACTCGCTGGACGACACACGCAAGACCCTGTTGGCCCTGCGCGACAGCCTCGGGTTGAACGTGGACTTCTACACCGACTACTGGGTGAACATCGAGGCGGCTGACCGGCCACACGCTGGCTAGGCATATCGATAGAAGAAAACGTTCCACCCGGCGCATTTAATTTCGCCCCCTGCCATCGCTCATCACCGGTAACCCTCCCGCTCACGAGTGAACACCGATGGCTTTCCCGCATTCCCGATTTCCCCTCGGCCGCCTGGCCCTGACCCTGTCCCTGGCCGGGTTCGGCAGCCTGGCGCCGAACCTGGCGGCGCAGGCGGCCAGCGAGGTCGCGGCGAGTACGCGCCTGCACTTCGAACTGGCCCCCGGCCCGCTGGACCAGGTCCTGCTGAACCTCTCGCAGCAAAGCGGCGAGACGATCTCGTTCGACCAGCGCTTGCTGCAGGGGCGGCGCTCGAGCGCGGTGATCGGTGACTTCACCGCTGACGAGGCGATGAGCCAGGCCCTGCGCGGCACCGACCTGACCTTCTCGCGCAACGCCCAAGGCACGCTGATCGTCCTCCCGGCAGCGGTCCAGGACGCCCGCGCGCTGCCGTCCGCGCCGCCACCGCGCAGCGCCGCCCAGGCGCCGCAACTGGACCAGGTGGTGGTGCTGGGCACACGCCGCTCCGACGTCACCGCCCTGAGCTCCAGCGCGCCGGTGGACATCATCGACGCCCAGCAACTCGAGCGCACCGGCGCCACCACGATCAACCAGGCACTGGAGCGCCTGACGCCGTCGTTCAACTTTCCGCAGAGCGGCGGCACCGGGCTGAGCGCCTGGAACGGCAAGTCGGCTTCGCTGCGTGGGTTGTCCCCGGACCAGACGCTGGTGCTGGTCAATGGCAAGCGCCGGCATGCCTCTGCCTACGTGAAGGTGCAGGAGGACTGGGGCTACGGTTCGCAACCGGTGGACATCAGCACCCTTCCGATCAGTGCCGTCGACCACATCGAAGTGTTGCGCGATGGCGCCTCCGCCCAGTACGGCTCGGACGCCATCGCCGGGGTGGTCAACATCGTCCTGCGCAAGGACGCCAGCGGTGGCCACTTCGCCACCCAGGTCGGCCAGTACCGCCAGGGCGATGGCCTGAGCCGTGAGGTCAATGGCTGGAAAGGGTGGCAACTGGGCGAGGACGGTTTCTTCAACGTCAGCTTCGACGGCACGCGCAACAACCCGACCGACCGTGGCTACGACGATAACCGCCAGTTCTATTTCAGTGGCGACCCCCGCGAAGCCACCGCCGACCGCGACAAGACCTGGGGGGCCAGCGGCATGCGCAAGTTCAACCTGGCCTTCAATGGCGAGGTCGGCCTGAGCGAGCAACTGCGCGCCTATTCCTTCGGCACCTTCGGCCGCACCTTCAACGAGGTGAAGTTGCTGTTCGTCCGGCCGCAGGACAACGGCACCGTCCGTTCGATCTACCCGGATGGCTTCATGCCGGAACTGACGGTGCGCCAGGACGATGTGGCAGGCACCGTTGGCCTGAAGTACGACCTGGGCGAGGAGGGGCGTTTCGACCTGTCCGCCACCTACGGCCAGAACCGCCAGTGGGACTGGATCGACAATACCGTCAACGCCAGCCTCGGCGCCGCCAGCCCGACGCACTTCTACAACGGTGAGCGGATCAATGCCCAGAGCGTGCTCAACCTGGACTACACCCGCGACCTGAACATCGCGGCGTTGCGCAACCCGGTGACGCTGTCCACCGGTATCGGCGCCATCGAGGACCGCTACGCGCTCAAGGCTGGCGACACCGCGTCGTGGATCAACGGCGGGCAACCGGTGATCGGCAACCCGATTCTCGACGGCAGTGGCACCCTTGTCCCAGCCCCGGCTGGCGCGCAAGCCTACAGCGGCCTGACCCCCACCGACGCGAGCACGAGTTCGCGACATTCGTTCAACGCCTACTTCGACCTCGAGAGCCAGTTCACCGAGCAGTTCCAGGCCGGCCTCGCGCTGCGCCAGGAGCACTACAGCGACTTCGGTGACGCCACCACCGGCAAGCTCTCGGCGCGCTACGACTTCACCCCTCAGGTCGCCGTGCGCGCCACGGCCAGCACCGGTTTCCGTGCCCCTACGCTTGGCCAGCAATACACCTCGTCGACGTCGCTGACCTTCTTCGGCAACGAGGTGTTCCAGTCGCGCACGCTGCCGGTCGCCAGTGGTGCCGCCAAGGCCCTGGGCGCCAGCGACCTGAAGGCGGAGAAGTCGCGCAGCCTCTCGCTCGGCCTGGTGCTGCGCCCGACCACCAACACCGACCTGTCCATCGACGCCTACCAGATCGGTATCCGCGACCGCATCACCCCGACGCAGAACCTCACCGGCGCCTACGTCCAGGGCGTGCTTGCCGGCGCCGGGTATTCGGACATCGGCTCGGCGCGCTTCTACACCAATGCCATGGACACCATGACCCGCGGCGTCGATGTCGTTGGCCACTACCGTCCCGAGCTCAGCGTGCCGGGCAAGTTGGAGTTGAGCCTGGGCTACAGCCGCAGCAAGACCACCATCACCGGCATCGCGCCCAACCCCGGTGCGTTGGCCG
Organism: Pseudomonas entomophila; assembly: GCF_029193575.1. Classification (GTDB taxonomy): domain Bacteria; phylum Pseudomonadota; class Gammaproteobacteria; order Pseudomonadales; family Pseudomonadaceae; genus Aquipseudomonas; species Aquipseudomonas entomophila_G. The sequence goes on from NZ_JARGCS010000024.1 coordinate 123,395, forward strand.
GTAGCAACCTGGTGCTGATCGGCCGGCAGATCCAGGGGTTGATCGAGGACGCCTCGCCCGAGAGCAAGCTGGTGCTCGGTGCGCTGTACCGCTGGCAGGACTGGGACCTGAACCTGTCCCAGGTGCGCTACGGCCGCTATACCTATACGCACGCGAACGACCCGGCGCTGGACCAGCGCATGAGCCCGCAGTGGGTCACCAACCTGGACATCACCCATCACCTGACCGACGCGCTGAGCCTCAGCGTCGGCGCGAACAACCTCTTCGACAGCTACCCCGACAAGCTGCTGCCAGGCAACCGTTCGCGCGGTGTCTCCAAGTACACCAGCCTGGCGCCGGACGGCTTCAACGGCGCCTTCTACTACGTGCGCGCCAGCTACGACTTCTGAGGAAACGCCATGACCACGCCCCAGTACCAACCCATCGCCAGCAGTGCCCGCTACTACGCCGTGCGCTTCAAGCCCGGCGACGACCTGCTCGAGGAGCTGCGTCGCTTCATGGGCGCCGCCGGCCTGCGCGCGGCCACCATCGTCACCTGCGTCGGCAGCCTGACCCGGGCCACCCTGCGTTTCGCCCATACCGGCGTGTGGACCGAGCACACCGGGTTCTTCGAGATCGTTTCGCTGGTGGGCACGCTGGATGCCCAGGGTGAGCATATCCACATCGCCATCTCCGACAGCCAGGGCAAGACGCTCGGCGCCCACCTGGTGCCCGGTTCGAGCGTGTTCACCACCGCCGAGGTGGTGCTCGCCGAACTGCCGGAGCTGGATTTTCGTCGTGAGCCCTGCGCGCAGTCCGGTTACCCGGAGCTGATCGTCGAGCGCCGCCAGCCACCGCTGGAGGACGAATGAGGTTCAGCACCCAGACCCTGACGCTCATGGCCGTGGCGGTAACCATCAATATCGTGGCGGCGCTGATCGCCAAGTGGTTCCGCCTGCCCATTTACCTGGACTGCATCGGCACCTTGCTGGTGGCGGTGCTGCAAGGCCCGCTCGCCGGCGCGCTGACGGGGGTGGCGAGCAACCTGCTGCTGGGCGTGATGGTCAACCCGATGAGCGCGGTGTTCATCCCGGTGTCGCTGGTCATCGGCCTGAGCGCCGGCTGCCTGGCCGCGCTCGGCGGCTTCTCGCGCTGGTGGGCGGCGTTGTTCAGCGGCCTGCTGATCAGCAGTGCGCTGATGCTGGTAGCGATGCCTATCAATATCTACCTGTTCGGTGGGGTCACCGGCTCGGGCACCGACCTGTTCCTGGCCTGGCTGCTGCACGGGGGGAAATCGCTCTACGCCTCGGTGGGCTTGACCATCTTCAGTGCCAACGTGGTGGACAAGACCCTCACCGCGCTGCTGGTGTGGCTGCTGGTCAAGCGCCTGCCGCTGCGCATCGAGGTGCAGTACCCGTTCCTGCGTCACAGCCAGAGGCGCGCGCCATGAGCCGACATGCCCTGTACCGTGCCGGGGACAGCGCCCTGCACCGCCTGGAGCCCGGCCTCAAGTTGTGCCTGTTGGCGTGGGTGGTGAGCTGTCTGTTCGTCTACCCCTGGCCGCTGCTGCTGGCCGGCGCGCTGGCGCTGGTGGCCTGGGCGTGCACCTTCGGCCTTGGGCGCTTCGTCGCCCTGCGCGTGCTACTCATGGCCGGGCCGTTCGCCGTGGCGCTGGCGCTGGTGCATGCCTGCCTGTTGCCAAAGGCCGACCGCCAGTGGCTGAGCCTGTTCGGCTGGGCCGTGCCCTACAGCGCGGTGGGGCTGGACTACGCCCTGGTCATCGCCAGCCGCTTCATTGCCTTCGTCAGCGCTTCGTTGTTGTTCGTCGCCACCACGCAGCCCTTGGCGCTGTTGCGCAGCCTGGAGGCCATGGGGGTGCCGGCGAGCCTGTCCTACCTGCTGAGCAGCCCGATGCTGCTGCTCGAACAGTTCTCCCGGCGCAGCCAGGCGATCCGCGACAGCCAGCAGACCCGTGGGATGAACATTCAGGATTCATGGCTGGGCCGGCTGACGAGCCTGCCCAGCCTGTTCGTTCCGTTGGTGACGCTGGCGCTGTCCGACACCAGCGAACGTGCCCGCGTGCTCGAGGCGCGCGGTTTTCGACATGCCGCGCCACGGCCTGCGGCGGCGCCTGCACAGCGGTGGCTGAACGGTCGGCGGCTGGTGCTGGCCGTGGCCTGCCTGCAAGGGGTGATCAAGTCATGCCTCTGATCGATGTCCAGCACCTCAGCTTCGCCTACCGCGGGCACGCGGTGCTCAGCGACGTGAACCTGCGCCTCGCCCCGGGAGAGCACCTCGCGGTGATCGGCGCCAACGCCAGTGGCAAGACCACCCTGGGGCATTGGCTCAGTGGCCGCCTGCGGCCTGGCCCGGGCATCGCCAGCAGCGGCTCGGTACGGCTGTTCGGGCAGCCGTGGGAGGCCTATGCGCCACTGGAAAGCGCGCGCCGGGTGCAGTTCGTCGGCCAGCTACCGGAGCAGCAGATCACTGGCCTGGCGGCGAGCGTGGCCGAGGAGGTCGCGTTCGGCGTGCGCAACCTTGGGCTGCCCGAGGCCCAGGTCCACGAGCGCACCGAGCACGCCCTGCGCGCCTGTGGGTTGCAGGCCCTGGCGCAGGCCGATCCGTTCGAACTGTCGGGTGGCGAGTTGCAGCGCCTGGGCATCGCGGCGGCCATGGCGATGCGTCCGACGCTGCTGATCCTCGACGAGCCCGGCAGCAATCTCGACCCGACCAGCCGTCAGGCGCTGGTGCACAGCCTGCGGCAATTGCAGGCGCACAGCACGTTGTTGCTGCTCGATGTGTCGGTCGAACTGGCGCTGCGACTGGCCACCCGTTTCGCCTTGCTGCACGAGGGGCGGTTGGCGCTGTTCAGCGACGTGGACGCGTGGTTGCGCGCGGCGCATCGGCACGGCGTGCTCAGTGGCAACCCTTGCGCTGAAGCGGGCCTTGCGCTGCGCGAGGCGCAGCGGGTCGATGCGGCGGCGACGCTGCCATTGTCGGTCGACGCGCTGGCCGTTGAACTGGAGGCCTCGTGCCATGCTTGAAGTCCATGACCTGCATTTTGCCCACCCCGGCCGGGCGCCCCTGTTCGAAGGGCTGGGTTTCACTGTGCGGCCGGGCCGCGTGCTGGCGCTGATTGGCCGCAACGGCGCCGGCAAGAGCACGCTGGTACGGGTGTTGAATGGGCTGGGCAGCGCGTCGCGTGGCCGCGTGCTGCTCGATGGCCAGGACATCACGGGCGAACGGCCGGATCGGCTGGCCGACCGCATCGGCACGTTGTTCCAGGTGCCGGAGCAGCAGATTTTCCACGCCAGCGTCGCCCGTGAAGTCGGTTTCGGGTTGCCCCGTGATGCCGTCGAGCCGCGCGTGGAGGATGCGCTGCGGCGCAGTGGCCTGCAGGCGCAGCGCGAGGCCCACCCGCTCGACCTCGACCACGCCGCCCGGCGCATGGTGGCGATGGCCAGCCTGCTGGCCCGCCAACCCCGCGTGCTGCTGCTGGACGAGCCCCAGCGGGGGTTGGACGCGCGGGCCACGGCGCGGATGTCGCAACTGATCGAGGATGAGCGCGCGCGGGGTGCGATGCAGGTGCTGATCTGCCATGACATGGAGTTCGTCGCCCGCCACGCCGACGAGGTGCTGGCGCTGGGCGCGGCAGGCCCCACTTGGGCGCCCGCTACGCAGTTCTTCGCCGATGCCGGGCAGGTAGCCGCGGCAGGGGCGCAGTTGCCGCTGGCCATGGCCTTGAGCCAGCGGCTTGCGATGCCACCCACCTTGCGCCTGGAGCGATTGTTGGCAGGGCGGTGTGTCAGCGGTTAGGACTGGCGGCGCGGCGCCTGCAAGACGCCCACAAAAAACCCTGCCGAGGCAGGGTTCTTCGTGGGGCTTCGATCAGTCCTTCTTGAACGACTCGATCGACTTGGTGATCTCGGCGCGGGCTGCGTCAGCACCTTTCCAGCCTTCGATCTTGACCCACTTGCCCTTCTCGAGATCCTTGTAGTTCTCGAAGAAGTGCTCGATCTGCTGGATCAGCAGGGCGGGCAGGTCGGTGTATTCCTTCACGTCGACGTACAGCTGGGTCAGCTTGTCGTGCGGCACGGCCAGGACCTTGGCGTCGCCGCCGCCGTCGTCGGTCATGTTCAGCACGCCGACCGGGCGGGCGCGGATGACCGAGCCTGGCGCCACTGGGTAGGGGGTCACGACCAGCACGTCGAGCGGGTCACCGTCGTCGCCCAGGGTGTTCGGGATGAAGCCGTAGTTGGCCGGGTAGAACATCGGGGTCGCCATGAAACGGTCGACGAACAGGGCATCGCTGTCCTTGTCGATCTCGTACTTGATCGGCGCGTGGTTGGCCGGGATCTCGATGGCAACGTAGATATCGTTGGGGTCTTCTTTAGGCAGAATCTTGCTGTAGCTCATTGGGCAGTGTCCCCGTCTATGGCCGAAAAAGTGGCGGCGATTATAGGCACATTCTGACAGGGCATGCCACGCCTGGCCGGATGTGCGGGCGCGTCAGGCGTGGCTCTCACGGTAGTCGGGGTGCTCGGCCTGCAGGCGGGTCAGGCGCGCCAGTGGGTCCTGGCGGTAGAACAGTGACAATTGCTGATACACCTGCGGGTAGGCCTGCTGCAAAAGGTCCGGGGCGCTGAAGAAATATTCGCTGGTGACGGCGAAGAATTCCGCTGGGTTCTCGGCGGCGTAGGGGTCGATGGCGGTCTCGGCGTCGGGGTTGGCGTCGAGCTGGCGGTTGAGGTCGTCGTAGGCCTGCTGCATCGCCTGCGCCCAGTCGCCCACAGGCATGCCCTGGTGCAGCGGTGGCAGGCCGTTGGCGTCGCCGTTGAGCATGTCGAGCTTGTGCGCCAGCTCGTGGATCACCAGGTTGTAGGCGTCCCAGCCGCCGCTGGCCAGCACCCCTGGCCAGGCCATGATCACCGGGCCTTGCTGCCACGCCTCGCCGCTGTGCTCGGCGTCCCACATGTGCTCCACGCCGCTGGCGTCGCGGTGGCGCTGGGGGCTCTTGAAGTCGTCGGGGTAGAGGATCAGCTCGTGGAAGCCCTGGTACCAGTTCAGCTCGCCCAGGTGCAGCAGCGGCAGTTGCGCCTGGGCGGCGAGGAACAGGCGTTGTTCGTCGTCCAGCTCGACGCCGGGCAGGGTGCTCAGGTGCTTGTCGGCCAGGAACAATACGCTGGCCTCGCGCAGCCAGCGGTCTTCCTCGTCGCTGATACCGTCGAGCAGCGGCAGGCGCTCACGGATCACCTGCCACAGCTGCGCGTCGACCGGGTAGCGCGCCAGGGTGCGCTTGCGCCGCCAGGCGCGCCACGACCACATGGAGCGGTCAGTGCGCCTTGGCCGCGCGGCGGCCCAGGCGGCCACGCAGCAAGCCGAGGATCATCGGCACCAGCGACAGGATGATGATGGCCACGACCATCAGCGACAGGTGCTGCTTGATGAACGGCACGTTGCCGAAGAAGTAGCCCAGGGTCACCAGGCCGCCGACCCACAGCAGCGAGCCGACCACGCTGAAGGTCAGGAAGCGCGGGTAGTGCATGTGGGCGATGCCGGCGACGAACGGCGCGAAGGTGCGCAGGATCGGCAGGAAGCGCGCCAGGGTCACGGTCTTGCCGCCGTGGCGTTCGTAGAAGTCATGGGTGCGCTGCAGGTAGTCGCGGCGGAAGATCTTCGAATTGGGGTTCTGGAACAATCGCTCGCCGGCCGTGCGGCCGATCACGTAGTTGGTGCTGTCGCCCAGGATCGCCGCCAGCATCAGCAGGCCCGACAGCAGCACCGGGTCCATGCCGCCGCCCGCGGCCACGGCGCCGGCGATGAACAGCAGCGAGTCGCCGGGCAGGAAGGGCATCACCACCAGGCCGGTTTCGCAGAAGATCACGGTGAAGAGGATGGCGTAGATCCAGGGACCGTAGTTGGTCACCAGCAGGTCGAGGTAGGCATCGAGATGCAGGATGAGGTCCAGCGGGTTGAATTCCATGTACAGCACCTGAGTTCTTGACCCGCTTCCACGGGCGCGCGATGACGGACAGCGTCAATGGCGTGGGCATGTTCCCCGGGGTATAGGTAACTTTTCACACATGACGAAGGGGGCATTATACGGCGAAGTGGTGAAAGTGCCCGGTGAGTTTGTAGCGGGGGGTTACGGGGTCGAGACGCTGCACCACCTCCCTGCAGGAGCGCGCTTGCCCCGCGATGGCGCCCGGCCAGGCAACACCCCTGGCGCTGCCGCCGCCATCGCGGGGCACGCCAGCTCCCACAGGTATCGCGCCGCTCTTGACGCGCATGCGTGCGCGGCTCAGTCGGCGTTGATCGGCAGCACGTAGTTGTCGAACTCGGTGTCCTTGCGAAAGCCCATGGATTCGTAGGTCTTCTTCGCCACCTCGTTGTCGCTGCTGGTGGACACCCGCATGCGCACGGCGTTGGTGTCCCTGGCCATTTTCTTCGCTTCGCGCATCAGGTGGTCGGCCACCAGCATGCGCCGCGAGTCTTCGGCCACGTAGATGTCGTTGAGAATCCACACGCGCTTGAGCGACAGCGAGGAAAAGCTCGGGTAGAGCTGGCAAAAACCCATCAGCCGGTCGTCGCCATCATCGGGCAGGGCCAGGTAGATCACCGACTCGCCGCGCTTGAGGCGCTTTTCCAGAAAGGACCGGGAGCTGTCCGGGTAGGGCAGTTGGCCGTAGAACTCACGGTACTTGACGAACAGCGGCGTGAGCAGGTCGAGGTGTTCCAGGGTTGCCTTGATGATGCGCATGTGCGGGCCTCAGAGTCCATTTTGGGATACGGCGGATTGCCAGCAGCGTTCAGGTCGCATGCTGCCTAAAGCAGGCTAGAAGCGCAATGCACCGTCCATTACATGTTTTTTACCCTTCTCCGAGTAGGAAGTTTCCGCCTTTATTGGAGGAATTTTCGCTGTCGAGGCTGTGGACCTCGGCCTCGTCCTTGAGATTGACCCCCGAAAGCTGGCGGCGACAGGCCTCGCGCATCAGGTACAGCAGGCGGTGGGCGGCCATGCCGTAGCTCAGGCCTTCCAGGCGCACGTTGGAGATGCAGTTGCGGTAGGCGTCGGTCAGGCCGACCTTCGGGGCGTAGGTGAAGTACAGGCCCAGGCTGTCTGGCGAACTCAGGCCGGGGCGTTCGCCGATCAGCATCACCGTCATGCGCGCGCCCAGCAGCTCGCCGACCTCGTCGGCCACCGCCACGCGCCCCTGTTCCACCAGGACCACCGGCGCGCGGCGCCAGCCCTCGGCGGCCGCCTGCTCGTCGAAACGGGCCAGCAGCGGCAAGGTGTGGCGGTGCACGGCCAGGGCCGAAAGGCCGTCGGCGACGACGATGGCCAGGTCGACGCCACCCGGGTTGGCCTGGGCATGCTCGCGCAGGCGCTGGGCCGAGCCCTCGTCGAGGCGTCGGCCCAGGTCGGGGCGTTGCAGGTACTGGTGGCGATCGCTGGCGGCGCTGTGCAGCAGCAGGCTGGCGTGGCCACGTTCGTCGAGCTGTTGGCGCAGGCCCGCGTGGTCGAAGGGCAGGTGCACCGCGTCGCGGGCCTGGGCGTGGGCGAACTGGAAATCCAGCTGTGCGCCGGTCGGCAGGCTGATGCCGGTGCGGCCCAGGGCGATGCGCGCCGGGGTCAGGTTGCGCAGGGCCAGCCAGGGGTTCTCGGGGGTGGGGGTGTGTCGGTCCATGGTCATCCCTATGCAAGCTGCGCCAGGGCCTGGCGGAAGGCAGGCGGCAGGTTGTCGCCGAAGCGCACCTGGCCATCGGCCTGGGTGAAGATACCGGTGCGCTCCAGCCAGGCCTCGAATTCCGGACCGGGCTTCAGGCCCAGGGTCTGGCGCGCGTACAGCGCGTCGTGGAACGAGGTGGTCTGGTAGTTGAGCATGATGTCGTCGGAGCCCGGGATGCCCATGATGAAGTTGATCCCGGCCACGCCCAGCAGGGTCAGCAGGGTGTCCATGTCGTCCTGGTCGGCTTCGGCGTGGTTGGTGTAGCAGATGTCGCAGCCCATGGGCACGCCGAGCAGCTTGCCGCAGAAGTGGTCTTCCAGGCCGGCGCGGATGATCTGCTTGCCGTTGTACAGGTACTCCGGGCCGATGAAGCCGACCACGGTGTTGACCAGGAACGGCTTGAAGTGCCGGGCCACGGCGTAGGCGCGGGTTTCGCAGGTTTGCTGGTCGACGCCGTGGTGGGCGTTGGCCGACAGCGCGCTGCCCTGGCCGGTCTCGAAATACATCAGGTTCTGCCCGAGGCTGCCGCGTTTGAGCGACAACCCGGCCTCGTAGCCTTCCTGCAGCACGTTGAGGTTGATGCCGAAGCCGGCGTTGGCCGCCTCGGTGCCGGCGATGGATTGGAACACCAGGTCCAGCGGCACGCCGCGGTTGATCGCCTCGATCGAGGTGGTGACGTGGGTCAGCACGCAGGCCTGGGTGGGGATCTGGTAGCGCTGGATGATCGCATCGAGCATTTCCAGCAGGGCGCAGATCGAGGCGATGCTGTCGGTGGCCGGGTTGATGCCGATCATGGCGTCGCCGTTGCCGTACAGCAGGCCGTCGAGGATGCTGGCGGCGATGCCGGCCGGCTCGTCGGTGGGGTGGTTGGGTTGCAGGCGCGTCGACAGCCGCCCGCGCAGGCCCATGGTGCCGCGAAACGCGGTGACCACGCGGATCTTCTGCGCTACCAGCACCAGGTCTTGCACGCGCATGATCTTCGACACGGCGGCGGCCATTTCCGGCGTGAGCCCCGGCGCCAGGGCGCGCAGGCTGGTTTCGTCGGCGGCCTCGCTGAGTAGCCAGTCGCGCAGGCCGCCGACGGTCAGGTGGCTGACCGGGGCGAAGGCTTGCGTATCGTGGGTGTCGACGATCAGCCGGGTGATCTCGTCCTGTTCGTAGGGGATCAGCGCTTCAGTGAGAAAATGCGTGAGTGGAATGTTGGCCAGGGCCATCTGTGCGGCGACCCGTTCGCCGTCGTTGCCGGCGGCCACGCCGGCGAGGAAGTCACCCGAGCGCGCCGGGCTGGCCTTGGCCATGACCTCCTTGAGGCTGTCGAAGCGGTAGACCAGGTTGCCCACCGTGTGTACGAAACTTGCCATACAGACTCTCCAGAACGCCGCGAGCCGGGCTCGCGGCGTGTGTCGGCGATCAGTGCAGGGCCTCTTCGGCCTTCTGGATCGCGGCGAATTCCTCTTCCGGCGTCCCCGCCACCAGGTGGTGACGGCTGTAGAAAGCAAAGTAGGCAATTAATACCCCATAGATCACCGCCGCGCCAATCACCACGCGCGGGTCGACCAGGAACCCGGCCACCACCGCCAGGCACGCCAGCACCAGCGCCACGCCCGAAGTGAAGATGCCGCCAGGGGTGCGATACGGGCGCTCCATCTTCGGCCGGCGGATACGCAGGGTGATGTGCGCAGCCATCATCAGCACGTAGGACAGCGTCGCGCCGAACACCGCCACCAGGATCAGCAAGTCGCCCTGGCCGGTCAGCGACAGGACGAAGCCGATGATCCCGGGGATCACCAGGGCCAGCACCGGGGCCTTGCTCTTGTTGGTTTGCGAGAGCTTGCGAGGCAGGTAACCGGCGCGGGAAAGGGCGAAGATCTGCCGCGAATAGGCATAGATGATCGAGAAAAAGCTGGCGATCAGGCCTGCCAGACCGACCAGGTTGACGAACCCGCCCATCCAGGTGGAGCCGCCGTAGGCCTTGGCGAGCGCTTCGACCAAGGGGTTGCCCGAGGCCTTCAGCGCCTCGGAGCCGGCGCCGCCGGGGCCAACCACCAGGATCAGCAAGGCGAAGGCCAGCAGCACCAGCATGGCGCCGATCAGGCCGCGCGGCAGGTCGCGCCGTGGGTTCTTGGTTTCCTCGGCGGCCAGCGGCACGCCTTCGACGGCGAGGAAGAACCAGATCGCGTAGGGGATCGCCGCCCAGATGCCGACGTAGCCGAACGGCAGGAAGCTGCTGGCGCCGACGGCGCTGGTCGGTGCGATATCGAAGAGCTTGGCTGCATCGAAATGGGGCAGCATGCCGACCAGGAACACCACCAGGGCGATCGCGGCCACGGCGGTGATGATGAACATCAGCTTGAGCGCCTCGCCGACGCCGAAGATGTGGATGCCGATGAACACGATGTAGAACGCCAGGTAGATCATCCAGCCGCCGATGCCGAACAGCGATTGGCAGTAGGCGCCGATGAACACGGCGATGGCCGCGGGGGCGATGGCGTATTCGATGAGGATCGCGGTGCCGGTGAGGAACCCGCCCCACGGCCCGAACGCGCTGCGGGCGAAGCCGTAGCCGCCGCCGGCGGTGGGGATCATCGAGGACAGCTCGGCCAGCGAGAAGCACATGCACAGGTACATGGTGGCCATCAGCAGTGTGGCGAGGAACATGCCGCCCCAGCCGCCCTGGGCCAGGCCGAAGTTCCAGCCGGCGTAGTCGCCGGAGATCACGTAGGCCACGCCCAGGCCCACCAGCAGGACCCAGCCTGCGGCGCCTTTTTTCAGTTCACGTTGCTGGAAGTAGTCGGAGCCTACCTTTTCGAAATCGACGGAAGAACCTGCCGGTGCACCGGCGGAGTGATCGCTTGGCATGGGTGTTCACCTGTTGTTTTTCTTGGTGGCCGCAGGGATTGTCGGCCCGTGGTGAAGGGTGTTGCAGGAAGGGTGCCAGGGAAGCCCCCAGCGCGGGACAAGCCCACTCCCACAGGGACATGGTGAGCCCTGTGGGAGTGGGCTTGCCCCGCGCTGGGGGCCGCCTCGGTTTAGAAGAAGCCCAACGGATTGATGTCGTAGCTCACCAGTAGGTTCTTGGTCTGCTGGTAATGGTCGAGCATCATCTTGTGGGTTTCACGGCCGACGCCGGACTTCTTGTACCCGCCGAACGCCGCGTGCGCCGGGTACAGGTGGTAGCAGTTGGTCCACACCCGCCCGGCCTTGATGCCACGGCCCACGCGGTAGGCGCGGTTGATGTCGCGGGTCCACACGCCGGCGCCGAGGCCGAACTCGGTGTCGTTGGCGATCGCCAGGGCCTCGGCTTCGTCCTTGAAGGTGGTGACGCTGACCACCGGGCCGAAGATTTCCTCCTGGAACACGCGCATCTTGTTGTTGCCCTTGAGCAGGGTCGGCTGGATGTAGTAGCCGGTGGCCAGCGAGCCTTCGAGTTTTTCCACCTTGCCGCCGGTCAGCAGCTCGGCGCCTTCCTTCTGGGCGATGTCCAGGTACGAGAGGATCTTCTCGAACTGCTGCTGCGAGGCCTGCGCGCCGACCATGGTGTCGGTGTCCAGCGGGTCGCCGCGCTTGATCTGCAGCACCTTCTTCATCACCACTTCCATGAACTGCGGGTAGATCGACTCCTGCACCAGCGCCCGCGATGGGCAGGTGCACACCTCGCCCTGGTTGAAGAACGCCAGCACCATGCCCTCGGCGGCCTTCTCGATGAAGCTCGGCTCGGCCTGCATGATGTCTTCGAAGTACACGTTCGGCGACTTGCCGCCCAGCTCGACGGTGGAAGGAATGATGTTCTCGGCGGCGCACTTCATGATGTGCGAACCGACCGGCGTGGAGCCGGTGAAGGCGATCTTGGCGATGCGCTTGCTGGTGGCCAGCGCTTCGCCGGCCTCGCGGCCATAGCCTTGCACCACGTTGAGCACGCCTGGCGGCAGCAGGTCGCCGATCAGCTCGACCAGCACGCTGATGCCCAGCGGGGTCTGCTCGGCGGGCTTGAGCACGACGCAGTTGCCGGCGGCCAGGGCTGGGGCGAGCTTCCAGGCGGCCATCAGGATCGGGAAGTTCCACGGGATGATCTGCCCGACCACGCCCAGTGGCTCGTGGATGTGGTAGGCCACGGTGCCTTCGTTGATCTCGGCTGCGCCACCTTCCTGGGCGCGGATGCAACCGGCGAAGTAGCGGAAGTGGTCGACCGCCAGCGGGATGTCGGCGTTGAGGGTTTCGCGGATCGGCTTGCCGTTGTCCCAGGTTTCGGTGATGGCCAGCACTTCGAGGTTCTGCTCGATGCGGTCGGCGATCTTCAGCAGCACGTTGGAGCGGTCCTGCACGCTGGTGCGGCCCCAGGCGTCGGCGGCAGCGTGGGCGGCGTCCAGGGCCTTGTCGATGTCTTCGGCAGTGGAGCGGGGGAATTCGGCGATCAGCTTGCCATTCACCGGCGAGGTGTTCTCGAAGTATTGCCCTTTGACCGGAGCTACGAACTCGCCGCCGATGTAGTTGCCATAGCGGCTCTTGAACGAGACCTTGGCGCCCTCGGTACCGGGATGTGCGTAACGCATGGTGTGTCTCCTGGCTATTGTGTTTGTTGGGGAGTTGAAAAGCGTAGAGCAAAGGTTGGGCCAGCGTTTTTGCAGCTTGGCAAATCAATGACTTGGATCAGTTTCCCGGGCTGGGGTGACGGCGCCGTGCGCCAGTGCTGACACGGCCTGCGTGACACTTTGTGCCGTTTGCGTGACGTCGCCCGCCTCGCCAGGCGCGTGCCGTTGCAAAGCCTTCCCGGGTGGAGGATGCTGGTTGGACGCTCTTGTCTGCGGAGAACAACAACCCATGCAGAACAACCACCTGAGCCGCCATGCCCATCAAGTGCTGACCGTCGCGCACGGCCAGGCCAGCGCTCCGGGCAGCGACCCTTCCATTGCCCGCTCCTGGCTGCGCTGCCTGGAGGACTACCACCTCGACCCGTCGCTGGCCCAGGCCCCCGTGGTGCTGGAGCACGGCCGCCTGCTGGAGAGCCGCGAGCGCCTGCAGCAGGTGTTGCAGATCGCCGATGGCGAGATGAACAGCCTGCACCAGCAACTCTCCGGCTCGGGCCACGCGGTGCTGCTCACCGACGCCCGTGGTGTGATCCTCAACTGCGTCACCACCCCCAACGAACGGCGCATCTTCGAGCGCGCCGGGCTGTGGCTGGGCGCCGACTGGAGCGAGGCGCGCGAGGGCACCAACGGCATCGGCACCTGCCTGGTCGAGCGCCAGGCCCTGACCATTCACCAGGACGAACACTTCCGTGGCCGCCACACTGGGCTGACCTGCTCGGCCAGCCCGGTGTTCGACCCGCATGGCGAGCTGCTGGCGGTGCTCGATGTGTCGTCGGCACGCCCCGATGTGTCGCGCCAGAGCCAGTTCCACACCATGGCGCTGGTCAACCTCTCGGCGAAGGTGATCGAGAGTTGCTACTTCCTCCGTCATTTCGAACACCAGTGGCTGCTGCGTTTCCATTTGCAGGTCGAGTCGGTGGGGCTGTTCAGCGAGGGGCTGCTGGCCTTCGATGGCGATGGGCGCATCGTTGCGCTCAACCAGAGCGCGCTGAACCTGCTGGGCGGCAGCCGTGGCGGCGTGCTGGGCAAGCCGGTCGAGCAGTTCTTCGCCTGTGGCCGTGACGAGTTGTTCAGCCGCGCCACGCCCCAGGGCAGCACGGCGTGGCCGCTGCATACCCGCGATGGCCGCCAGGTGTTCGCCAGCCTGCGTGGGCAGGCGCGCACGCCGCTGTGGTCGGTGCCCCAGGGGCTGGCCAGCCAGGCGCCGCAGCCGGGCATCTGCCTGCTCGACCCGGCCTTGCAGAACGATTTCCGTCGCGCCCTGCGGGTGTACGAGCGCGACGTGCCGCTGCTGCTGCGCGGCGAGACCGGTTGTGGCAAGGAGGCGTTCGCCCAGGCCGTGCACCAGGCCAGCCGGCGCCGGGGCAAGCCGTTCGTGGCGGTGAACTGCGCGTCGATCCCTGAGAGCCTTATAGAAAGCGAGCTGTTCGGTTATCGCGGCGGCAGCTTTACCGGTGCGCGCAAGGAGGGCATGCGCGGCAAGCTGTTGCAGGCCGATGGCGGCACCTTGCTGCTGGACGAGATCGGCGACATGCCACTGGCCTTGCAGACCCGCTTGTTGCGGGTGCTGGAAGACCGCCAGGTGGTGCCCGTCGGTGGCGAGCCGCAGGCGGTGGACGTGCGGATCGTCAGCGCGACCCACCGCGACCTGCTGGAGCGGGTCGAGCAGGGGGCGTTCCGCGAAGACCTGTATTACCGCCTCAATGGCCTGGAGGTGGCGATGCCGGCATTGCGTGAGCGCAGCGACAAGGCGCAGTTGCTGGACTTGCTGTTGCATCAGGAGGCCGAAGGGCAGGCCATCGAGATCGCGCCCGAGGCGCGCCAAACCCTGCTGAATTTCGCCTGGCCAGGGAATGTGCGGCAGATGCGCAACGTGCTGCGCACGTTGGTGGCGTTGTGTGACGGCCAACGCATCGAGTTCGAGGACCTCCCCCACGTTGTGAAAGCGACACCCCTCCCTGTGGGGGCGGGGCAAGCACCGCTTGAGAATGCGGAACGGCAAACCCTGCTCTGCATCCTCGAACAACACCGCTGGCACATCACCCACGTCGCCGAGCACCTGGGCATCAGCCGCAATACCTTGTATCGAAAACTGCGCAAACACGGCCTCGCCCGGGCTGGCTGAGCGAAACAGCGGGTGCGATTTCCCTCGCCCTGGGCTACCCTGCCTCGACGTTTTGCGAGGTCGACCATGCACATTCACATTCTCGGTATTTGCGGCACTTTCATGGGTTCGCTGGCGGTGCTCGCCAAGGAACTCGGCCATCGCGTCACCGGTTCCGACGCCAACGTCTACCCGCCGATGAGCACTCAGCTCCAGGCGCAGGGCATCGAGCTGACCCAGGGCTACGACCCGGCGCAGCTGGAGCCGGCACCCGACCTGGTGGTGATCGGCAACGCCATGTCGCGCGGCAACCCGGCCGTGGAGCACGTGCTGAACAAGGGCCTGCCCTACGTCTCCGGCCCGCAGTGGCTGGCCGACCACGTGCTGCAGGGCCGCTGGGTGCTGGCGGTGGCCGGCACCCACGGCAAGACCACCACCAGCAGCATGCTGGCCTGGGTGCTGGAGCACGCGGGCATGAGCCCGGGCTTCCTGATCGGCGGCGTGCCACAGAACTTCTCGGTCTCGGCGCGCCTGGGCGGCACGCCGTTCTTCGTGGTGGAGGCCGACGAGTACGACAGCGCGTTCTTCGACAAGCGCTCGAAGTTCGTGCACTACCACCCGCGTACCGCGATCCTCAACAACCTTGAGTTCGATCATGCGGACATTTTCCCGGACCTGGCGGCCATCGAACGGCAGTTCCACCACTTGGTGCGCACCATTCCCAGCGAAGGCCTGGTGATCCACCCCACCACCGAGCAGGCCCTGGAGCGGGTCATCGGCATGGGCTGCTGGACCCCGGTGCAGACCACTGGCGAAGGCGGCCAATGGCAGGCGCGCCTGCTCAGCGCCGACGGCTCGCGCTTCGAGGTGCTGTTCGACGGTGAGGCGCAAGGCGTGGTGGACTGGGCGCTGACCGGCCAGCACAACGTCGCCAACGCCCTGGCCACCCTGGCCGCCGCGCGCCATGTCGGCGTGGTGCCGGCCATGGCGATCGAGGGGCTGAGCGCCTTCAAGAGCGTCAAGCGGCGCATGGAGAAGGTCGCCGAGGTTCAGGGCGTGACCATCTACGACGACTTCGCCCACCACCCGACCGCCATTGCCACCACCCTCGATGGCTTGCGCAAGCGGGTCGGCGAGGCGCCGGTGATCGCGGTGATCGAGCCGCGCTCCAACTCCATGAAGCTTGGCGCCCACCGCGATGGCCTGCCGGAAAGCGTCAACGATGCCGACCAGGTGATCTGGTACGCGCCGCCCAACCTGGGCTGGGACCTGGCCGCCACGGCGGCGCAGTGCAAGGTGCCCTCGGTGGTGGCCGACAGCCTCGAGGCGATCATCGAGCGGGTCAAGGGCCAGGCGCGCCCCGGCACGCAGGTGGTGATCATGAGCAACGGCGGCTTCGGCGGCCTGCACGGCAAGCTGGCCGAGGCCCTGAAGTGAGCGGGCCGGAACGCATCACCCTGGCCATGACCGGCGCCTCCGGTGCGCAGTATGGCCTGCGCCTGCTCGACTGCCTGGTGCGCGAGGACCGCGAGGTGCACTTCCTGGTCTCCAAGGCCGCGCAACTGGTGATGGCCACCGAGACCGACGTGGTGCTGCCGGCCAAGCCCCAGGCCATGCAGGCCTTCCTCACCGAGTACACCGGCGCCGCCGATGGGCAGATTCGCGTGTACGGCAAGGAAGACTGGATGTCGCCGGTGGCCTCCGGCTCGGGTTCGCCCGCGGCGATGGTGGTGGTGCCGTGTTCCACCGGCACGCTCTCGGCGATCGCCACCGGGGCATGCAACAACCTGATCGAGCGCGCGGCGGACGTTACCCTCAAGGAGCGTCGCCAACTGATCCTGGTGCCGCGCGAGGCGCCACTGTCGACCATCCACCTGGAGAACATGCTCAAGCTGTCGCAGATGGGCGCGGTCATCCTGCCGGCGGCGCCGGGGTTCTACCATCAGCCGCAGACCATCGACGACCTGGTGGACTTCGTCGTCGCACGCATTCTCAACCTGCTGAACATTCCCCAGGACATGCTGCCGCGCTGGGGCGAGCACCACTACGGGGTCGACGATTGAAGCGCGCACTGGTGGGTTTGCTGGCGGCGGGGCTGCTGGGTGGTTGCGCGACGGCGCGCACGCTGGATGCCGCCAAACCGGGCGCGCCGGTGGTGTATGCCGGTACGCGCCTGAACCTGTACGTGATGAATGGCGGCTGCTGCCCGCTGGACCGCTTTGGCGCCGAGGCCCCGGCGTATCCGGGGCTGGACCTGCCGGGGAGTGCGTTGCTCGATACGCTGCTGTTGCCGTTGTCGGCGCTGACGGCGCTAGGGGTTGGGTTCAACGCCACGGGTGGTCTTTGATACGCAATCGCGGGCTTGCCCCGCGATTGCGCCTGAAGACCTACAAATCACTTCCTGCCTAGCTTGCGCAACTCATCCGACTCGACCACGCGCACCCCATCCTCCTCTTCCAGCGCCAACCGCCACAGCGCCCGCGCCAGGGTGCACGCCTCGATCCCCCGATACTTCCCAGGCATGAACCGCGAGAACGGCGCCGCGAGGCGCTCGCCCAACCGCGGTTCCATGCGCTCGCCCAGCAGCAGCGAGGGCCGCACGATGGTCAGTTGCGGCCAGTCCTGCGCCTTGAGCGCCTCTTCCATCTCGCCCTTGACCCGGTTGTAGAAGATCGACGATTTCGCGTCCGCGCCGATTGCGCTGATCACCAGCAGGTGCCGCGCGCCCAGTTCCCGCGCGCGTTTGCTGAAGGCCACCACCATGTCCAGGTCGACGGCGCGGAACGCCCGTTCGGACCCCGCCTGCTTGAGCGTGGTGCCCAGGCAGCAGAAGGCGATGTCGACACGACCGGCCAGTTGCGGGAGAAACACCGCCGGGTCACCCACCGGGTTTTCCAGGTGCGGGTGCTCGGCCAGGGGACGGCGCGTGGGCGCCAGGACGCGGCTGATGGTGGGTTCGCTGAGCAGGCGGTCGAGCAGGTGTTCACCCGTCAGGCCTGTAGCACCGGCAAGCAGGACATGCTGAGGCGTCAAATACATGATGTCTCTCCCTTGTTACAGCTCAGCTTAGCGGGTGCCAGGCTTTTTCGCCTGCGCGCCCGAGGCTGGCTGGGCCTCGTTACGCAATGCTTCCTCGGCCTGCTGCTGGCGCAGTCGTTGCCAGTGCGCCAGCACCTGGGGCGGTGCCCACAGCTGCGGCTCGGAGGCCTCGAAACCTTCCCTTCGTTCCCGTTCGGCAACACTGGCGCGCGCCAGTTCAAACGCCTGTTTCAGGTCGTCGGTCTGGTTCAGCGCCTGGGCGAACAGGGCGTCGCCGAAGTAGGTGAAGTCGGCCTCTTCCGAACAGCCGAACGACACCCGGTCCGGGCGGGCGGCGGTCATGATCAGGGTCCGGTCGTCCTTGAGCGGGGCGATGTAGCCCCCGGAATAGCAGGCGGAGATGACAATCACCTTGTCGCGCTCCTTGAGCGGCGCCAGGGCGCCGGCCAGCTCGTTGGCCGACAGGTCGGCCAGTTGCAGGCGCGGCTGGTCGAGCACCAGTTGGTGGTCGTGGCTGCCGTGGCTGGTCAGGTAGACGAAGACGATGTCTTCCGGGCCGCTGCGCTCGGCCAGGGTGCGGGCGGCGCGGGTGAGGTTCTCGCGGGTGGCCATGGGCCGGTCGGCCAGGTGGTCGCGGTGGTTGACCAGGGTGACCTGGCCGCGAGCGCCGAAGCGCACCTTGAGCATGTTGCTGACGTAGTCGGCCTCGCGCAGGAACACGCTCTGCTGGCCATCGCCGGCCAGCACCAGGCTGTACAGCTGGATCGGCGGCGCCGAGCGCGGCACCTTGGCCAGCGCATCGTCCAGCAGCTTGCCCTGGTTGAGCAGGGCCAGGTCCAGCGGGTCGGGCAGCAGCGTGCCCTTGTCGTCGCGCACGCGCACGCCGTTGATCCAGTAGCCGCCCGCGACGCGGCCATCGGCCTGGATCAACCGGCCGGCACCCTGGTAGGCGTCGTTGTCGAAGCCGCCGATGTACTGGCTGCCGTCGGCCAGGTGCAGGTGGCCCTGGCCGTTGAAACGCCAGTCGACGAAGCCGCCCTTGTAGCGGCTGCCGTCGCTGCCCAGCAACTCGCCCTGGCCGCTCAGCGAGCCGTCCTTGAAGTCGCCGATCCACACGTCGCCGTCGGCATTCTCGTAGCGGCCACGCCCCTCGAGGCGGCTGTCCTTGAACTCGCCGATGTACTGCTCGCCGTCGACGCTGTCGTAGGTGCCGGCGCCCTGCAACTGGCCGTCGCTGAAGTGGCCGCTGAAGCGGTTGCCGCTGGCATCGCTGCGCACCCCGGCGCCGTTGGGCTTGCCCTTGGCGAACAGGCCCTGGTAGCGGCTGCCGTCGGCCAGTTGCAGTTCGCCGGCCCCTTCGTACTGGTCGTCCTTGAACTGGCCCCGGTAGGTCTGGTCGTGTTGCTTGAGGGTGCCTTCGCCGTCGCGTCGGCCGTGCTTGAAGGTGCCGGCGTAGTGGCTGCCGGGGGTGGTCAGGTCGCCCAGGCCGTCGAACAGGCCCAGGGCGAACTGGCCACGGTAGACCTCGCCATTGCTGCCGTGCCATTCGCCCTGGCCATGCCACTGGCCATTCTGGAAGGTGCCGGCGTACCAACTGCCGTTGGGGTAGTCGATGCGCCCTTCGCCTTGCAGCAGCCCGTCGACCACCTGGCCACGGTAGCGGCCGCCGTCGGGCAGGCGCGCATCCGGGGGCGACAAGGGTTCACCTTCGCCGCAGGCGGCGAGCAGCAGGGTCAGGGCGAGGGGGAGCAGGGGACGCATGGCGGAATCCGGGCACAGAGACTTTCCGAGTATGCCGCAGAATCGGGGGGTGAGACAGCCATTGGGCGAGGGTGCACGGTGTCCTCAGCGCGGGGCGAGCCCGCACCTACAGGCGCTGCGCAGTGCTCAGGAGCGACGCGGTGCCGGTAGCAGCGGGCTTGCCCCGCGATGGGCCGCGAAGCGGCCCTGGGCGGCAGGTCAAACGAAGCAGAGCGAAAGCGGCTCGGCAATGTACGCCGGCTTGTCCTCACCTTCGATTTCCAGGGTGACGGTGGCTTTGAGCAGCCACTGGCCCGGCTTCTTTTCGGTGGCATCGGTCAGGTCGACCTTCAGCCGAACACTGCTGTCGACCTTCACCGGCTGGATGAAGCGCACGCTGTCCAGGCCGTAGTTGACCACCATCTTCAAGCCCTCGGGCAGGACCAGGATGTCCTCCATCAGCTTGGGAATCAGCGAAAGGGTGAGAAAGCCATGGGCGATGGTGGTGCCGAACGGGGTCTTGGCGGCCTTCACCGGGTCGACATGGATGAACTGGAAGTCGCCGGTGGCCTCGGCGAACAGGTTGATGCGTTGTTGATCGATTTTCAGCCATTCGGAACGTCCCAGTTCCTTTCCAACGTACTGCGAAAGCTCTGTAACGGGTACATAGGGCATCGCGACTCTCCAGGTTGTCTTTTGGTACGAGGGTGCAAGATCAGCACGCTGCGCGGCTGCGGTCAAGTCATTGGCTTTTCGGCGAATATCGCCTTATAGGCAAAAGGGGGCGTGCTTATAATGGCGCCAATGCCCCAAGGAGATGCTTATGCTGTTGCGTGGTTTGACCTGGCTGGTGCTGTTCCAGCTGCTGGGTACGGCGATCAATCACCTGGTGTTGCCCATCCTGCCGGGGCCGATCATCGGCCTGCTGCTGTTGCTGGCGTACCTGATGATCCGCGGCGAGGTCGGCAAGCCACTCAACGAAGCGGCCGGCAGCCTGCTGCGCTACCTGCCGCTGCTGCTGGTGCCGCCAGCGGTGGGGGTGATGGTCTATGCCAGCGACATCGCCGCGGACTTCTGGGCCATCGTCGGCGCGTTGGTGATCTCCTGCCTGCTGACGCTGGTGTTCGTCGGCATGCTGATGCAGAAGCTGATCCACCGCCAGGGCAAGCGCGAGGAGCAGCCATGAGCCTCGATTGGCACGGCGCGCTCGAGGCGGTCATCCACCACCCCTTGTTCGGCATCGGCGTCACCCTGGCGGCCTACCAGTTGGTGCTGGCGGCTTACGAGCGCACCCGCTGGATCTTCCTGCAACCGGTGCTGGTGTCGATGCTGGTGGTGATCGGCGTATTGCTGCTGTGCGGCATCGACTACGCCGAGTACCGGCGCAGCACCGAGATCCTCAACATCCTCCTGGGCCCGGCCACCGTGGCGCTGGCGGTGCCGCTGTACCTGAACCTGCGGCGCATCCGCCAGCTGTTCTGGCCCATCTTTACTACGCTGGTAATCGGAGGCCTGTTCGCCACCGTGGCCTGCGTGGCCCTGGGCGCGTGGTTCGGGGCCGAGCATATGATCCTGATGACCATGGCGCCGAAGTCGGTGACCTCGCCGATCGCCATGCTGGTGGCCGAGCAGATCGGCGGCGTGGCCGCGCTGGCGGCGGTGTTCGTGCTGATCACCGGGGTGATCGGCGCGATCTTCGGCCCGGCGCTGCTGACCCGCTGCGGCGTGCTCAGCCCCGAGGCGCGCGGTATGGCCCTGGGCGTGACGGCGCATGCGGTGGGCACCTCGGTGGCCTTGCAGGAAAGTGACGAATGCGGCGCCTTCGCCGCGCTGGCGATGAGCCTGATGGGGGTGGCCACAGCGGTGTTCCTGCCGTTGGCGGTCAGCCTGGTGGCTTGAGGAATGACGATGACGCTACCGCTGTTTCCCCTCAATACCGTGCTGTTTCCAGGGTGCCTGCTGGATCTGCAGATCTTCGAAGCGCGTTACCTGGACATGATCGGCCGCTGCATGAAGCAGGGCGAAGGTTTCGGCGTGGTGTGCATCCTTGAAGGCGAGCAGGTGGGCAAGGCCCCGCCGGCCGTGGCCTCGCTCGGGTGCGAGGCGTTGATCCGCGATTTCGTGCAGCAGGACAACGGCCTGCTGGGCATCCGTGTGGAGGGGGTGCGGCGCTTCCAGGTGCAGAGCACCGAGGTGCTCAAGGACCAGTTGCTGGTGGGCGAGGTGCACTGGTTGCCGGACCTGCCGGACAGCCCGCTGGTGGAGCAGGACGACGACTTGCTGGCGCTGTTGCTGGCCCTGGGCGAACACCCGATGGTCGAGGCGCTGGACATGCCGCGCGACGTCGACGGGCGGCAGTCGCTGAGCAACCAGTTGGCCTACCTGTTGCCGTTCATGGAAGAGGACAAGCTCGATTTGCTGGCGATCGATTCGCCGCAGGAGCGATTGGTGGCGATCCAGGCGTTGCTGGAGCGGATCCAGGGGGAGTTGTTTGCCTGATGGCGTTCAGGGGATTGTGCCGGCCCCGCGAGAGGGCCGGTGAACCCGGCGCATCACCTCAATACTGGTAGCGCAGCAACGCCTTCGGCAGTGAGTGCAGGGCAAAGAACGCCAGCAACGCGATGCATGCCGGCAAGATCAACCACCACACCCGTTGCGGCAGCGCGCTCAGCGTCTGGCGATGCTGCACTGCGGTCAGGCTGATCGCGCACACGCAACACGCCAGCAGTGCTCCCGCGAGGATATCCGTCGGCCAGTGCGCCCCCAGGTACACCCGCGACAGGGCGATCGACAGCGCCGGCAATACCCCCAGCAGTACCCAGGTCAGGCGCATGCGCGGCGGTTGCCCGCGCCCGGCCAGTATCGCCAGCACCAGGAAGAAGGCGAACGACGCCGAGCTGTGCCCGCTGGGCATGCTGTAGCTGGTCAGCGGGTCGCTCAGTACCTCCGGGCGCGCGCGGGCGAACAACCATTTCAGGGTGCCGTTGGCCAGCGCCGTGCCCATCAGCGCGCTGCCGGCGAAGATCGCCTGGCGCCATTGCCGTGCCAGCAGCAGCAAGCCGGTCAGCAGGCCGCCGAGGAAGAACTGGGTGCGGAAGTCGCCCAGGCGGGTGACCAGCACCACGATGCCGTCGATGGCCTGGCTGCGATGCTCCTGCACCAGGGTCATCAGGCCCTGGTCGAATTCATGCAGGTACGGCCAGCCGAGGAACAACGCCACCAAGGCCACCAGGCTCAGCGCGGCGATCAGCCGGGTGCCGTGGCGCTGGTCGCGGATGCTGCTGTTGAGGCTCAGGCCCACCAGTACCGCCAGGCTGCCGGCGACGATCCCGGCATCCAGCCAGAAGCCTTCCGGCAGCGGCAAGCGCATGGCGGCGCCGGTGGCCCAGCCGGGCAGCAGGTAGGCCACCGACCAGCCGGCGCCCGCCACCAGGCTGACGGCGATGAAGCGCGGCAGCGGCATGTCGAACATGCCGGCGACCATCGGCAGCATCGGCCGCAGCGGCCCGATGAAGCGGCCCACCAGCAGGCTGGCGATGCCGTAGCGCTGGAAGTAGGCCTCGGCGCTGCCGATCCATTCCGGGTGGCTGCGCAGCAACGGCAGGCGACGAATGTTCTGGTGGAAATACTTGCCGATGCCGTAGGACAACGCGTCACCGAGCATCCCGCCGAGGAAGCCCAGCAACAGGGTTTCGCCCAGGCTGAAGGCGCCGCTGCCGGCCAGCACGGCCACGGCGAACAGCAATACGGTGCCCGGCACGACGATGCCGGCGATGGCCAGGCATTCGATGCAGGCCACCAGGAAAATTGCCAGGCCAAGCCACTGGGGGTTGGCGCCGAGCCAGCCGGTCAGGCTGTCGAGCCATTGGCTCATGGGTCAGCTTCCTTGTTCGAGGGTAAAGAAGTCCCGTCCTTCGACCTGGCCCCGACGCAGCGGGTTCCGGGTGCAGAAACGGGCGAATTCGGCGTCGACGAAGCGGTACGGCAGGTGCTCGTCGCGGCCTTTGGGGATGCCCAGGCGTGTGGCCTGGATCACCCGTGGCACGGTAATGCCGCAGTCTTCGACGTAAAGGCGCTCGGGGTCGAAGCGCTGGGCGTCCCAGTGCGGCACCTTCAGGCCCAAGGCCCGGCACAACAGGGTCTGGCCGGCGCACAGGCGCTCGGCTGGGCGCAGGTTGCCGCTGGCGTCGGGGTTGTTCAGTTGCATCTGCGCCAGGCTGTTGGCGCCCGAGAGGGCATCCACCCAGGGGTAGGCGGACTTGATCAGCACCGCGTTGCCCGGGCCCTGGGCGCTGAAGTTCAGCGAATCGCCGCCGCGAGCGTAATACATGTAGATGTGCCCGCCGTCGAGGAACAGCGCCTTGCGCTTCTCGGTGTAGCCCAGCGAGGCGTGGCTGCCCTTGTCGGTGAGGTAGTAGGCCTCGGTCTCGATGATCCGCGCGGCCAGCCACAGGTCGCCGTGGCGGTGGCGGATGACCTTGCCCAGCAGGTCGCGGGCGAGGGTCTGGGCGTCGCGGTCGAAGAAGGGGGCGGGCAGGGCGCGGGCCGGGCAGGGGGCTGGGGCTTGCATGGGGCGCGGTTCGTCGTTGGGAGGGCGGGGATCATAGCAATTAATTGCTTAATCGATGCTGAACCGGACGGCCCTATCGCGGGGCAAGCCGGCTCCTGCAGGTCCCCCCGCAGCCATCATGAACGAGGCGAACCCTATGGGGGCGGGCTTGCCCCCGCGATAGGGGGGGGCACTGGCAACGGAAATTTCGATATGCCCGGTTACATCTTTCCTACACATAGCCCCCGGCATTTTCTACCATCCGCCACCCGCCGCTGGGCGTATACCAGCGCGGCAGTTATAATCAGCCGATTTCCCCTTTGGCAAGACACCGAACCCATGACCGAGTCCGTTCTTGACTACATGACCCGCCTGGGTCGCGCCGCCCGTGAGGCCTCGCGGGTGATCGGCCGTGCCAGCACCGCGCAGAAGAACCGCGCCCTGCAGGCCGCCGCCGACGCGCTGGACGCCGCTCGCACCGAGCTGGCCGCCGCCAATGAACGTGACCTCGCCAGCGGCCGTGCCAACGGCCTGGAACCCGCGCTGCTCGACCGCCTGGCCCTGACCCCGGCGCGCATCGACGGCATGATCACCGGCCTGCGCCAGGTCGCCGCCTTGCCGGACCCGGTCGGCGCGATCCGCGACATGAGCTACCGCCCGTCGGGCATCCAGGTCGGCAAGATGCGCGTGCCGCTGGGTGTCATCGGCATCATCTACGAGTCACGCCCGAACGTGACCATCGACGCCGCCAGCCTGTGCCTGAAGTCGGGCAACGCCACCATCCTGCGGGGCGGCTCCGAAGCCATCCACTCCAACCGCGCCATCGCCACCTGCATCCAGCGTGGCCTGGCCGAGGCCGGCTTGCCGGCGGCGGTGGTGCAGGTGGTCGAGACCACCGACCGCGAAGCCGTGGGCGCGCTGATCAGCATGCCCGAGTTCGTCGACGTGATCGTCCCGCGCGGTGGCCGTGGCCTGATCGAGCGCATCAGCCGCGACGCCCGGGTGCCGGTGATCAAGCACCTCGACGGCATTTGCCACGTCTATGTCGCCGAACACGCCGACCTCGACAAGGCCACGCGCATCGCCTTCAACGCCAAGACCTACCGCTACGGCATCTGCGGCGCCATGGAGACCCTGCTGGTCGACGCCAGCGTGGCCCCGGCGTTCCTGCCGCAGATGGCCCGCCGCTTCGTCGACAAGGGCGTCGAGCTGCGTGGCTGCGAGCGCACCCGGGCGATCATCGAGGCCAAGCCGGCCAGCGAAGACGACTGGCACACCGAGTACCTCGACGCGATCCTGTCGATTCGCGTCGTCGACGGCCTGGACCAGGCCATCGAGCACATCAACCACTATGGCTCGCACCACACCGACTCGATCGTCACCGAGCACCAGGGCCAGGCCCGGCGCTTCATGGCCGAGGTCGACTCGGCGTCGGTCATGCTCAACACCCCGACCTGCTTCGCCGACGGCTTCGAATACGGCCTGGGTGCCGAGATCGGCATCTCCACCGACAAGCTGCACGCCCGTGGCCCGGTCGGCCTGGAAGGCCTGACCTGCGAGAAGTACGTGGTGATCGGCGATGGCCAGCTGCGCGGCCAGGAGTCCTGCTGAGTTGAGCAAGGCCCAGGCAGCCCGGCGCATCGGCATCCTTGGCGGTACCTTCGACCCCGTGCATATCGGCCACCTGCGCAGCGCGCTGGAAGTCGCCGAGTTCATGGGGTTGGATGACCTGCGCCTGCTGCCCAATGCCCGGCCGCCACACCGCGACACCCCGCAGGTGGCTGCCGAGGCGCGCTTGGCGATGGTGCGCAGTGCGGTCGAGGGTGTTGACCGCCTGAGCGTCGATGCCCGCGAGCTGGCCCGCGACAAGCCGTCGTACACCATCGACACCCTGGAGTCGATTCGTGCCGAACTGGCTGCCGATGACCAGCTGTTCCTGGTGCTGGGCTGGGATGCCTTTTGCGGCCTGCCCGGCTGGCATCGCTGGGAAGAGCTGTTGCAACACTGTCACATCCTGGTGCTGCAACGCCCGGATGCCGACGTAGAACCCCCTGACGCGCTGCGCAACCTGCTGGCTGCGCGGTCACAGAGCGATCCCACCGCCATGTCCGGCCCGGCGGGGAACATTTCGTTCGTCTGGCAGACGCCGCTCGCGGTGTCCGCCACACAGATCCGACAGCTGCGGGCCAGCGGCCAGTCGGTGCGGTTCCTGGTGCCGGACGCAGTACTGGCCTATATCGAGGCGCACGACCTTTACCGTGCGTCGAACTGAGGGCGCCATGGGGCGCCTCATTCAATAGAGTTGAACGAGTTTTATATGACCAAGCAGAAAATCAATGGCGAAGAACTGGTCGAACTGACCAAGGCCGCGCTGGAAGACGTCAAGGCCCAGGATATCCAGGTCATCGACGTGCGCGACAAGCACAGCCTGACCGACTACATGATCATCGCCACCGGTACCTCCAACCGGCAGATCAACGCCATGCTGGAAAAGGTCCGCGAGGCGGTCAAGGCCAAGGGCGCGCAGCCGCTGGGCGAGGAAGGCAAGGGCGACAGCGACTGGGTCCTGCTGGACCTCAACGACGTCATCGTGCACATGATGACCGCCGCCGCCCGTCAGTTCTACGACCTGGAGCGCCTGTGGCTGGGTGCCGAGCAGAGCCGTTCGGCCGATGGCAAGCACCACAGCCCGGAGAACGTGCATGAGTACTCCGACAAGCTCAAGGACCGGGAATAACCCCGCGCCATGCGCCTGCGCCTGATCGCGGTGGGTTCGCGCATGCCCAAGTGGGTCGAGGAAGGCTGGCATGAATATGCCAAGCGCCTGCCCCCTGAGCTTGCGCTGGAGCTGGTGGAGATCCCGCTGAACACCCGTGGCAAGAACGCCGATGTCGCCCGCCTGATCCGTCAGGAAGGCGAGGCGATGCTCGCCAAGGTTCAGCCTGGGGAACGGATCGTCACGCTCGAAGTCCATGGCAAGCCCTGGAGCACCGAGCAACTGGCGGTCGAGCTGGACCGCTGGCGCCTGGATGCGCGCACGGTCAACCTGATGGTGGGCGGCCCGGAAGGGCTGGCGCCGGAAGTCTGTGCACGCAGCGAGCAGCGCTGGTCGCTGTCACCGCTGACCCTGCCGCACCCGCTGGTACGGATACTCCTGGGCGAGCAGATCTACCGCGCCTGGACCGTGCTGTCCGGGCATCCCTACCACAAATGAACCTGTAAGCCCGATGCCGCAGCAGATCCGCCTCAAGGACCACGAGAAAGACGCCCGCCTGGTGCGCAACCGCGTCGTGGTCGGCGCGGTGGCGATCGTGCTGCTGGTGTGCGTGCTCATCGCGCGGCTGTACTACCTGCAGATCATCCAGTACGACTACCACTCCACGCTGTCGGAGAACAATCGGGTGCACGTGCAGCCGATTCCGCCGACCCGTGGGTTGATCTTCGACCGTAACGGGGTGATCGTCGCCGACAACCGCCCCAGCTTCAGCCTGACCATGACCCGTGAGCGCGCTGGCAAATGGCAGGAAGTGCTCGACACCATCGTCGAGGTGCTGGAGCTGACTGCGGATGACCGCACGCTCTTCGAAAAGCGCATGAAGCAGGGGCGCCGGCCCTTCGAGCCGGTGCCGATCCTGTTCGAGCTGAACGAAGACCAGATCGCCCGCATCGCCGTCAACCAGTTCCGCCTGCCCGGTGTGGAAGTGGCGGCGCAGTTGGTGCGGCACTACCCGCAGGGGCCGCATTTCGCCCATTCGGTGGGCTACGTGGGGCGCATCAACGAGAAGGAACTCAAGACCCTCGACCCGGTGAACTACAGCGGTACCCACCATATTGGCAAGACCGGCGTCGAGCGTTTCTACGAAGACGAGCTGCACGGCCAGGTGGGCTACGAGGAAGTCGAGACCAACGCCCGGGGCCGCGTGTTGCGGGTGCTCAAGCGCACCGACCCGATCCCCGGCAAGGACATCGTGCTGAGCCTGGACATCAAGCTGCAGGAAGCCGCCGAAGCGGCCTTGGCTGGCCGGCGCGGCGCCATCGTGGCCCTCGACCCGCGTACCGGCGAGGTGCTGGCGATGGTCAGCCAGCCGAGCTTCGACCCCAACCTGTTCGTCACTGGCATCAGCTTCAAGGCCTACGCCGAGCTGCGCGACTCGATCGACCGGCCGTTGTTCAACCGGGTGCTGCGTGGCCTGTACCCGCCGGGCTCGACGATCAAGCCGGCAGTGGCCATCGCCGGCCTCGACAGCGGCGTGGTCAACGCCGGCACGCGGGTCTTCGACCCGGGCTACTACCAATTGCCCAACTACGACCACAAGTACCGCAACTGGAACCGCACCGGCGACGGCTGGGTGGATCTTGATGTGGCGATCATGCGGTCGAACGACACGTACTTCTACGATCTTGCGCACAAGATGGGCATCGATCGGCTGTCCAGCTACATGAACAAGTTCGGTATCGGCCAAAAGGTCTCGCTGGACATGTTCGAGGAATCGCCTGGCCTGATGCCGTCCCGTGAATGGAAACGCGCCACCCGCCGCCAGGCTTGGTTCCCCGGCGAGACGCTGATCCTCGGCATTGGCCAGGGCTATATGCAGGCCACGCCCCTGCAACTGGCCCAGGCCACCGCGTTGATCGCCAACAAGGGCAAGTGGAACCGCCCGCACCTGGCCAAGACCATCGAAGGCAAGCCGCCCGTGGACGAGAACCCCATGGAGGACATCGTCCTGCGCGACAAGTCCGACTGGGCCAAGGTGACCCACGGCATGGAGCAGGTGATGCACGGTGCCCGTGGCACCGCGCGCAAGGCGTCGATCGGCGCGCAGTACCGCATCGCCGGCAAGAGCGGCACCGCCCAGGTGGTGGCGATCAAGCAGGGCGAGAAATACGACCGCAACAAACTCCAGGAGCGCCACCGCGACCACGCGTTGTTCGTCGCCTTCGCCCCGGCCGACGATCCGAAGATCGTGGTCTCGGTGATGGTCGAGAACGGTGAGTCCGGCTCTGGCGTCGCCGCGCCGGTGGTGCGCCAGGTGATGGACGCCTGGCTGCTCGACGAGAGCGGCCGGCTCAAGCCCGAGTTCGCTCCTGCCACCGTCGCCCAGGAATCGGCCCCGTGAAGAACAATTTCGATCGCATGCTCTCCAGCGAGGACGTGATGCGCAGGCGCGCAAGCTTCCTGCAGCGCATCCATGTCGACGGCCCGCTGCTGCTCATCCTGCTGACCCTGGCGGCTGGCAGCCTGTTCGTCCTCTATTCGGCCAGCGGCAAGAACTGGGACCTGCTGATGAAGCAGGCGACCTCGTTCGGCATTGGCCTGGTGTCGATGTTCGTCATCGCGCAACTGGAGCCGCGCTTCATGGCGCGGTGGGTGCCGCTGGCGTACGTCGCCGGGGTGGTGCTGCTGGTGGTGGTGGACGTCATGGGCCACAACGCCATGGGCGCCACGCGCTGGATCAACATCCCCGGGGTGATCCGCTTCCAGCCCTCTGAGTTCATGAAGATCATCATGCCGGCGACCATCGCCTGGTACCTGTCCAAGCGCACCCTGCCGCCGCACCTCAAGCACGTGGCGATCAGCCTGGTGCTGATCGGCTTGCCGTTCATCCTCATCGTCCGCCAGCCCGACCTCGGCACCGCGCTGCTGATCCTCGCTTCGGGCGCCTTCGTGCTGTTCATGGGCGGCCTGCGCTGGCGCTGGATCATCAGCGTGATCACCGCTGCGGTGCCGGTGGCGGTGGCGATGTGGTTCTTCGTCATGCACGACTACCAGAAGCAGCGTGTATTGACCTTCCTCGACCCGGAAAGCGACCCCCTGGGCACCGGCTGGAACATCATCCAGTCGAAGGCGGCGATCGGCTCGGGCGGGGTGTTCGGCAAGGGCTGGCTGCTGGGCACCCAGTCGCACCTGGACTTCCTGCCAGAAAGCCACACCGACTTCATCATCGCCGTGCTCGGCGAGGAATTCGGCCTGGTGGGCATCTGCCTGCTGCTGATCGTCTACCTGCTGCTGATCGGCCGCGGCCTGGTGATCACCGCCCAGGCCCAGACCCTGTTCGGCAAGCTGCTGGCTGGCAGCCTGACCATGACCTTCTTTGTTTATGTATTCGTCAATATCGGTATGGTCAGCGGCCTGTTGCCCGTGGTGGGTGTGCCGCTGCCCTTCATCAGCTATGGCGGAACTTCGTTGGTGACGCTGCTGTCAGCGTTTGGCGTTCTGATGTCGATCCACACGCACCGCAAATGGATCGCGCAAGTTTGAAAAAGGTGAAGAATTCAATGCAAGCAGTGCGTGGCTGGATGGCCCGTTGTGCGCCATGGGTTGGCGCGGTGGGGTTGTTCGGCGCAGTCCAGCAAGCCAATGCCGGTGACTACGACGGCTCGCCCCAGGTGGCCGAGTTCGTCGGGCAGATGACCCGCGACTACGGCTTTGCCAGCGAGCAACTGATGGGCGTGTTCGGCGAGGTGCAGCGCAAGCAGGCGATCCTCGACGCGATCTCGCGGCCGGCCGAGCGGGTCAAGCCGTGGAAGGAATACCGCCCGATGTTCATCACCGATGCGCGCATCGCCCGTGGCGTCGACTTCTGGCGCCAGCACGAGGCCGTCCTGGCCCGTGCCGAGCAGGAATACGGCGTGCCGGCGCAGTACATCGTCGCCATCATCGGCGTGGAGACCTTCTTCGGCCGCAACACCGGCAACTACCGGGTGATCGATGCGTTGTCGACCCTGGGCTTCGACTACCCGCCGCGCGCCGAATTCTTCCGCAAGGAGCTGCGCGAGTTCCTCCTGCTGGCCCGTGAAGAGCAACTCGACCCGCTCACCCTCAAGGGCTCCTACGCCGGTGCCATGGGCCTGCCGCAGTTCATGCCGAGCAGTTTCCGCAATTACGCGGTGGACTTCGACGGCGACGGCCACATCAATATCTGGACCAACCCGGACGATGCCATCGGCAGCGTCGCCAGCTACTTCAAGCGCCACGGCTGGGTGGCCGGGCAAGCGGTGGTCAGCCGTGCCCAGGTCAGCGGCGCGCGGGCCGACGAGGGCCTGACCACCGGCATCGAACCGGTGAAGACGGTCGGGGAGTTGCGAGCGCTGGGCTGGTCGAGTCATGATGCGCTGCGCGATGATCTGCCGGTCACCGCTTTCAGGCTCGAAGGCGAATACGGCCCGGAATACTGGATGGGCCTGAAGAACTTCTACGCGATCACGCGCTACAACCGCAGCGTGATGTACGCCATGGCGGTGCATCAGCTTTCGGAACAGCTGGTCCAGGCACGGGGCGTCAAGTAATGCGCGAACTCTTTACAGCCAATACCTTCAAGCTGCTGACCTGCCTGGCCGTGGGCCTGGTGCTGGCCAGTTGCTCCTCCAGCCGCCCCACGCCGCAAGCCGGCAACACCGTGCGTGCGCAGCCGGGCCTGGACATCAACCGCGCGCACAAGGACGGCGCGCCCTGGTGGGACGTGGACGTCAACAAGATCCCCGACGCCACCCCGACCGTGCACAACGGTGCCTACAAGGCCAACCCCTACACCGTGCTGGGCAAGACCTACTACCCGATGCAGGACTCGCGCAACTACCGCGCCGAGGGCACGGCGTCGTGGTATGGCACCAAGTTCCACGGGCAGAACACCGCCAACGGCGAGCTCTACGACCTTTACGGCATGAGCGCGGCGCACAAGACCCTGCCGCTGCCGGCCTACGTGCGGGTGACCAACCTGGCCAACGGGCGCAGCGTGATCCTGCGGGTCAACGACCGTGGCCCGTTCTACTCCGACCGCATCATCGACTTGTCCTACGCCGCGGCGAAGAAGCTCGGCTATGCCGAGATCGGCACCGCCCACGTGCGCGTCGAGGGCATCGACCCGCAGCAATGGTGGGCCCAGCGTGGCCAGCAGCCGCCTTTGGTGCTCAAGGAGCCGCAAGTGGCCCAGGCCCAGCCGATCCCGGCCAGCACCGGCCGCGTCGAACAGTGGACCCCGCCGCCGCAGCAGCACGCGGCGCCCGTGGTGCCGGTGCAGGTCGCGGGCAATAACGTGCCGGGCAACAGCGGCGGCAGCTTCCTGCAGGTGGGCGCATTCGCCAACCCGGATGCCGCCGAGCTGCTGCGCTCCAAGCTCAGCGGCATGGTCAGCGCGCCCGTGTTCATCAGCTCCATCGTGCGTAACCAGCAGACCCTGCACCGGGTACGCCTGGGGCCGATCAACAGCCAGGGCGAAATCCAGCAGACGCAGGACAGCATTCGCCTGGCCAACCTCGGCCAGGCCAAGCTGGTCACCGACTGACCGCGCAGAAGCCGACGCCGACCTGTCGGTTTGTTCATGAATTGCCAGCCCCGGCCATGTACAATGGCCGTTTTGCCCCTTGAGGCATGGGCTGTCCGCCAGCCCTGAAGCAGACTGAAACGCCATGGCACGTCCATGGAACATCAGACCCTTAGCGATTTACGAGAGACGGATGAACATCACCAACCTTGCCAAACGACTTTGCCTGCCCGTACTGCTGATGATCATGCCCGCTGCCTTCGCAGCGGAACAGATGATGCCGGCACCGCCGCAGCTGGCGGCCAAGTCCTATGTACTCATGGATGCGTCCAGCGGCAACGTGCTGGTCGAGAACAACGGTGACGAGCGCCTGCCGCCAGCCAGCCTGACCAAGCTGATGACCGCCTACATCGCCACCCTCGACATCCGTCGTGGCCAGATCGGCGAGAACGACCCGGTGACCGTCAGCGAGAACGCCTGGCGCACCGGCGGGTCGCGGATGTTCATCAAGGTCGGCAGCCAGGTCACCGTCAGCGACCTGCTGCACGGCATCATCATCCAGTCGGGCAACGATGCCTCGGTCGCCCTGTCCGAGCACATCGCCGGCAGCGAAGACGCCTTCGCCGACATGATGAACAAGACCGCCGGCGACCTCGGCATGTCCAACTCGCACTTCATGAACCCCACCGGCCTGCCGAACCCGGAGCACTACTCCTCGGCCCACGACATGGCCCTGCTGGCGCGCGCGATCATCAACGAAGACCCGGCGCACTACGCGATCTACTCGCAGAAAGAGTTCTACTGGAACAACATCAAGCAGCCCAACCGCAACCTGCTGCTGTGGCGCGACAAGACCGTCGACGGCCTGAAGACCGGCCACACCGAAGAAGCCGGCTACTGCATGGTCGCCTCCGCCGTGCGTGACGGCCAGCGCCTGATCGCTGTGGTGTTCGGCACCAACAGCGAACAGTCCCGCGCCGCCGAGACCCAGAAGCTGCTGACCTACGGCTTCCGCTTCTTCGAAACCCAGACCTTCTACCAGAAGGGCACCGAGCTGAGCCAGGCACCGGTCTGGAAGGGCGCCACCGGCCAGGTGAAGGCCGGCCTGGCCAACGACCTGACCATGACCATGCCTAAAGGCCAGTTGAAACGCCTGCAGGCTTCGATGACCATGAACCCGCAGCTGACCGCGCCCATCGCCAAAGGTGACGTGATCGGCAAAGTGGAAGTCAAACTGGACGAGAAAGTGGTCCACAGTGCCGACCTCATCGCCCTCGACGGCGTCGAGGAAGGTGGTTTCTTCCGTCGTATGTGGGATAGCATTCGCCTATTCTTCTACGGGTTGTTCAACTGACACGTGACCTGCACGCCCCCGCGAACCCTGCGGGGGCGTTGTTGTTGCCACGGCTTACGAGGCCGTTTCCGCCATGAGCGAACCTGACGTCAAGTCGCATAAAATCGAATTCCCCTGCGAGGATTACCCGATCAAGGTGATCGGCGATACCGTGGTCGGTTTCCGGGACACCGTGATCGAGATCCTCAGCAAACACGCCAAGGTCGACCTGAGCACGTTGGCCGAGCGCCAGAGCAAGGAAGGCAAGTACACCACCGTGCAGCTGCATATCGTCGCCGAGAGCGAGAACCAGCTGCACGACATCAACAGCGCCCTGCGAGCCACCGGCATCGTGAAAATGGTGCTGTGATGCAAGCGAGTCTCGGTTTCCGCGATCTTGGCCTGCAGCCCTATGAGCCGGTGCTGGAGGCCATGCGTCGCTTTACCGAGCAGCGCGGCCCGCAAAGCCAGGACGAAGTATGGCTGGTCGAGCACCCGCCGGTGTTCACCCAGGGCCAGGCCGGCAAGGCCGAGCACCTGCTGGTGCCAGGCGAGATCCCGGTGGTGCAGACCGACCGCGGCGGCCAGGTCACTTACCATGGCCCCGGCCAGTTGGTGGCCTACCTGTTGCTGGACGTGCGCCGCCTGAGCATTGGCGTGCGCGAGCTGGTCAGCCGCATCGAGCAGACCCTGATCGACCTGCTCGCCAGTTACGGCGTGCAGGCCGCGGCCAAGCCCGATGCGCCGGGTGTCTATGTCGACGGGGCGAAGATCGCCTCGCTCGGCCTGCGAATCCGCAACGGTCGTTCGTTCCACGGCCTTGCCCTGAACGTGGACATGGACCTTGCGCCATTCCGCCGAATCAACCCCTGCGGGTATGCGGGGCTGGCGATGACCCAGCTGCGCGACCTGGCAGGCCCGATCGAACTCGACGAGGTCAGGACAAGGCTGCGCGGACAGCTGGTCAAGCACCTCGACTATGCTGAGCAGACGACCCTCACGGGCGGAATCGACTGATTATGACAACTGTGCAAGAAGCCGTGCCGAACCTGATACCTACCCAGGATGTCACCCCGCGCCCCGCGCCGAAGAAGGTGGAAGCTGGGGTGAAACTGCGTGGCGCCGAGAAGGTGGCGCGCATCCCGGTGAAGATCATCCCCACCGAAGAGCTGCCGAAGAAACCCGACTGGATCCGCGTGCGCATCCCGGTCTCCCCGGAGGTCGACCGCATCAAGCAACTGCTGCGCAAGCACAAGCTGCACAGCGTCTGCGAAGAGGCGTCCTGCCCGAACCTGGGCGAGTGCTTCTCTGGCGGCACCGCGACCTTCATGATCATGGGCGACATCTGCACCCGTCGCTGCCCGTTCTGCGACGTCGGCCATGGCCGGCCGAAGCCGCTGGACCTGGACGAGCCGAAGAACCTGGCCATCGCCATCGCCGACCTGCGCCTGAAGTACGTGGTGATCACCTCGGTGGACCGCGACGACCTGCGTGACGGCGGCGCCCAGCACTTCGCCGACTGCATTCGCGAGATCCGCGCACTGTCGCCGGGCGTGCAACTGGAGACCCTGGTGCCGGACTACCGTGGCCGCATGGACGTGGCGCTGGAAATCACCGCCCAGCAGCCGCCGGATGTCTTCAACCACAACCTGGAGACCGTGCCACGCCTGTACAAGGCCGCGCGTCCAGGTTCGGACTACGACTGGTCGCTGGACCTGCTGCAGAAGTTCAAGCAGTTGGTGCCGCACGTGCCGACCAAGTCGGGCCTGATGCTCGGCCTGGGCGAGACCGACGACGAGGTCATCGAGGTGATGCACCGCATGCGCGAGCACGACATCGACATGCTGACCCTCGGCCAATACCTGCAACCGTCGCGTAGCCACCTGCCGGTGCAGCGTTTCGTGCACCCGGACACCTTTGCCTGGTTCGCCGAGGAAGGCTACAAGATGGGCTTCAAGAACGTCGCCTCCGGCCCGCTGGTGCGCTCCTCGTACCACGCAGACCAGCAGGCTCACGAAGCCAAGATCAAGCTCTGAGCCTGGTTTGACCCGTCAATGCCGATGCGCGCCGTGAGGCGGCATCGGCATTTTCGTTTCAGGGCGCCGTTTCCCGATGGGCGCAGCCGCCATCGGCACCCACAGTGTCGGCCCCTGTATCCGCATGGAGTTGCACGATGAACTGTGTTGAAACCCTCGCCTCACCCTTGCCCAAGGCACTGACCGGCAATGCCCGCTTCGCCATCGTCGCGCCGGCCGGGCCTGCACGCCTGGATGCCGACAAGGCTCGGCAGTGGTTCGAACGCCGCGGTTACCAGTGCCGGCTCTTCCCCGGTGTCGACCAGGCCGATGGCTACTTGGCCGGTAGTGATGCGCAACGCCTGCAAGACCTGCACGACGCCTTCGCCGACCCTGAGATCGACGCGATCCTGTGCATGCGTGGCGGCTATGGCAGCATGCGCCTGCTCGACCGCCTCGATTTCGAGCTGATCCGTCGCCACCCCAAACCCTTGATTGGCTACAGCGACATCACCGCCCTGCACACGGCGATCGCCCGACATGCCGGGTTCATCACCTTTCATGGCGCAATGCTCAACGCCGACTTGCTGGGGGAGAAGCAGCCACCGACCGAACGCTCGTTGTTCGAGCAATTGCAGGGGCTGAAAGGCGCAGGTGACAGCTTGGGCCACCCCGCAGCCTATCCGCTGACCAGTGTGGTGCCGGGCGTTGCCAGCGGGCGGCTGGTCGGTGGCAACCTGTCGATGCTGGGCGCCACCCTGGGTACCCTGGCGGAGGTCGATACACAGGGTTGCATCCTGTTCATCGAAGACGTCAACGAGCCGCTGTACCGGGTGGACCGCTTGCTGACGCAGTTGCGCCTGGCAGGCAAGCTCGACGGGGTGAGCGGGGTGCTGGTGGGGGATTTCGCCGGGATCACGGTGGCGGCACTGACGCCATTGCTGCGGGAGATTTTCGCGCCGCTGGGCGTGCCGGTGCTGGCGGGGTGGCGCAGTGGGCATTGCGACCCGAACCTGTGCCTGCCACTGGGCGCGCGGGTGCGCTTGGACACTGAAGTGCGGGGGCTGGTGCTGGAGCAGGCGCTGTTCCTGTAGGCCGCGTCGCCTTCATCGCGGGGCAAGCCCGCTCCTACAGGGACCGCGTTGCGCCAAGGGCCTGCGGTGAACCTGTGTGGGCTTGCCTCGCGATAGAGGCGCTGCCGCGCTCAGCGCTGGCGTAGGCTGTCCAGCAACTGATGCGTCGGGTAGCCATCCGCTGGCCAGCCCCGGGCCTGCTGGGCATTGCGAATGGCCTTGCGGGTATTGGCACCGATGATCCCGTCGGCGTTACCGGCTTCGTGCCCACCGCTATTGAGCAGGTTCTGCAGTTCCATGCGCTCGCTGCGGCTCAGCGGCAGGTCGTCCTTCGGCCAACTGCCGGCAATGAACCCCCAGCCCGAGAAGCGATCGCCCAGTAGCCCGACGGCCAGCGCATAGGACGACGAATTGTTGTACTTCAGGATGGCGCGGAAGTTGTCCAGCACCAGGAACGCCGGGCCGC
Organism: Pseudomonas entomophila; assembly: GCF_029193575.1. Classification (GTDB taxonomy): domain Bacteria; phylum Pseudomonadota; class Gammaproteobacteria; order Pseudomonadales; family Pseudomonadaceae; genus Aquipseudomonas; species Aquipseudomonas entomophila_G. The sequence continues at coordinate 160,270 of NZ_JARGCS010000024.1, forward strand.
GCGCACCCGCAGGCAGCAGCAGGGCGGCGGACAGTTGGCTGCTGCCGTTCGGCAGTTGGGTGCCAGCGGGCAGCTTCACCCCCAGTTGCAGCCAGTCGCTGACCGGCTTGCGCAGCGAGCCATCGGCCAGCCAGTAATCGAAGCCCGCCGGTACCTGCACCTCGAAGCCCCACGGCTGGCCGTGCTTCCAGCCCGAGGCCTGGAGGTAATGGGCGGTCGAGGCCAACGCGTCGGCGCTGCTGCTCCAGATATCGCGGCGGCCGTCGCCGTCGAAGTCCACCGCGTGGGTGTTGTAGGTGGTGGGGATGAACTGGGTCTGGCCCATGGCGCCGGCCCAGGAGCCGCGCATGGCCTCGGGCTGGATATCGCCGTTCTGCAGGATCTGCAGCGCGGCGATCAGCTGGTCCTGGGCGAACTGTGGGCGACGGCCCTCGTAGGCCAGAGTGGCCAGCGAGCGGATCACCGATTTGTTGCCCTGGAACTGGCCGAAGTTGCTCTCCATGCCCCACACCGCCACCAGCGTCTGGCGGTCGACGCCATAGCGCTGTTCGATGCGTGTCAGCAGCTCGGCATTCTGCTCGAGCAGTTTCTTGCCATTGCGCACGCGCAGCGGCGACAGCGCGCCGTCGAGGTATTCCCACACCGGGCGGGTGAATTCCGGCTGGCTACGGTCGGCCTTGATCACGTCCATGTCCGGGGTGACGCCGAGGAAGGCGCGGTCGAACAGGGCGGGGCTGATACCGGCTTGCAGCGCCTGTTGGCGGAAGCCGGCCTGCCATTGGGCGAAGGTTTGCAGGGGCTGGATTTCGGTGCTCACGTCAGGCGTGGCGGTTGGCAGGGTGACGACAGGCGTCGGCTGGGCGGGTGCCAGCGGCAGGGCGTCGGCGGCGGTGGGTTTTTCCGCGCAGGCGACGAGCAGGATGAAGCTGGAGGCCGCGATCAGCTGGCGGGGTTGCCAGCGTTGGGAAAGGCTGAAGGGCATGCACAGATCCAGGTTTGCAGTTCAGGTGCCGACCATACCATGACTGCGCCTTTTCATGCCGCCAGAAAGCAAGAAGCCTCCCAATCTCTCGATTGGAAGGCTTCGCGGCGGTAGCTGCCCTTGCCCTTTTCCGGTCGTTCCTGGCGGCAGCGGAACAGGGGTTGGGCGACGATCGACTTGGCCTTGTTCGGGCCGTGCTTTTTCGGCTTCTTGCTCATGGCGGGGTTCCCGATGGGGGTGGGTTTCGGGGCGCACTTTAAGGCTGGGGGTGGGGGAGGACCAATTGATTGTGTTTATCGCGGCTGACCTCGTCGCGGTGCAAGCCGGCTCCCACAGGTGGGCGAGCTGGGGCTTATTCCGGTGGAAGGGCGATGCGCTGGCCGGCCATCAGCAGCGACAGGCGCGCCAGGCTGGTCCACGGCGAACCCTCGGCCTGGCCCTTGATCTGCGCATCGATGCGCTGGGCATCCTGCAGCAGCTGTGCCCAGCGTTGCGCGGAAAGGCGTTGCAGGGCCTTGCTGACCAGCGGTCGGCGCTTGTCCCAGACCGGCGGGCGGGCTTGGCTGAATGCCTTGTCCAGCGGCACGCCCTGGCTGAACTGCTGGGCCAGGCCGGCCAACTGGCGCAACTCGCGGGCCAGCGCCCAGAGAATCACCGGCGGCTCCACCCCTTCACCACGCAGGCCTTCGAGCATGCGCAGGGCGTGGGCGGCTTCGCCGTTGAGGATGGCGTCGACCAACCCGAACACGTCGAAACGCGCGCTGTCGGCCACCGCCGCCTGCACGGTCTCGACGGTGATCTGGCTGCCCTCGGCGAGCAGCTTGAGCTTCTCGATCTCCTGGGCGGCGGCCAGCAGGTTGCCTTCGACCCGTGCGGCGATCAGGTCGACCGCGTCGCGCTGGGCCGACAGCCCGGCCTGGGTCAGGCGTTGGTTGATCCACTGGGGCAACTGCTGCGCGTCGACCGGCCAGATCTGGATGAACTGGCAATGCTCGCCCTCGATCAACGCCTTGCCCCACTTGGTCTTCTGCGCACTGCCATCGAGTTTGGGCAGGCTGATCAGCAGCAGGGTGTCTTCAGCGGGGCGGGCGCAGTACTCCATCAATGCGGCAGCGCCTTTGTCGCCGGGTTTGCCCGAGGGCAGGCGCAGTTCCAGCAGGCGTCGTTGGGCGAACAGCGACAGGCTGGCGCCGGCCAGCAGCAGGCTGCCCCAGTCGAAGTTGGCGTCGGCGCTGAACACCTGGCGTTCGTCGTAGCCTTGCTGGCGCGCGGCGTTGCGGATGGCGTCGGCGGCTTCCTGGCACAGCAACGGGTCGTCGCCGCTGATCACGTAGACGGGCGCGAGGTTGCCTTGCAGGTGCTTGTTGAGCTGGGCGGGGGAGAGCTTCATGGGATAGGCGGGGCACCTGGGGTGCCCCGTTCAGGCTCAGTGGGCCGGGACTTCCAGCGGCGATTGCTGGGGGGTGGCGTCCTGGATGCGCTGGGCTTCTTGCAAGGCTTGGGCTTCGGCGCGGGCGCGTTCGTCGGCCTGTTGCTGGAGCTGGTCGAGGCGGGCCGGCGTCAGCTGTTGCAGGCGGACCATCATGCCCTGCACCAGGTCGCGGCGAAGTTCCTGGCGAACCTGCGTGGCTTCCTGGCCGGAGCCGGTGATGTTGTTGCCGTCATACACGCAGACCTTGCGAACCTCCAGCTTGTCCTGCAGCAGCTCGGCATCGTTCAGGCCTTGAACCGAGTACCTCAAAACGGTGGTCAGCTCGTACTCGGCGGAGCGGCTGCCGCCGGTGTAGGTCGCCGCGCGCTGGCTTTCCTGTTCATCGGTCAGCACCAGCTTGTACGGCGCGCCGACGTGAACCTTGACGCCGCTGTTCTCGAGCGAGCGGCGCAGCTGGTTGACGGTCTCGCCGAAGGCGTTACGCGCGCTGAGGTCCAGCTCCTTGAAAGCCAGTTCGGTGGTGCCGGTGCCGCGCAGCTGGAAACCGCAGGCGCTGAGCACGACGGCCAGGCCCATTACCAGCAGATTGCGTTTGATCATGTTGTTGCTCCCTTGTGGGCCTGTTCCGCCCGCCCGCGCACTGCGCGGGCGGGCGTTGCCATCAGTTGGCGACGATGTTGACCAGCTTGCCCGGCACCACGATGACCTTGCGGATGGTCAGGCCATCGATGAAGCGCAGGACGTTCTCGTTGTTGCGGGCGGCGGCTTCGATTTCCTCGCGGCTGGCGGCGGCAGGCATTTCGACCTGGCCACGCAGCTTGCCGTTGACCTGCACCACCAGGGTGAGGGTGTCCTGCACCAGGGCGCTTTCGTCGACCGACGGCCAGGTGGCGTCGATGACGGCCTGGTCGTGGCCCAGCTGCTTCCACAGCTCGTGGCTAAGGTGTGGGGTGATCGGCGACAGCAGCAGCACCACGGCCTCCAGGCCTTCCTGCAACAGGGCGCGGTCCTGTTCGGTGGCTTGCGGGGCTTTTTCCAACACGTTCATCACGGTCATCACCTGGGCGATGGCGGTGTTGAACTTGTGGTACTGCCCCACATCGGTGCTGGCTTGCTTGATTGCGGCATGGATAGCGCGACGGATGACTTTCTGCTCGTCGCTCAGCGCGCTGACCTCCAGCTTGCCCGGCAGGCCCTGGCTGACATGAGCGTGGGCCAGGCGCCAGACACGGCGCAGGAAACGGCTGGCGCCTTCGACGCCGGAGTCGGACCACTCCAGGCTCATGTCGGGCGGCGAGGCGAACATCATGAACAGGCGGCAGGTGTCGGCGCCGTAGGCATCGATCATCGCCTGCGGGTCGACGCCGTTGTTCTTCGACTTCGACATCTTCTCGGTGCCGCCGATTTCCACCGGCAGGCCGTCGGTCTTCAGGCGCGCGCCAACGATCTTGGCCTTGGCGTCACGCTCGATCTCGACGTCGGCCGGGTTGAACCAGTCCTTGCCGCCGTTGCTGGCCACGCGGTAGTAGGTCTCGGCGACCACCATGCCCTGGGTCAGCAGGTTCTTGAACGGCTCGTTGGACGTCACCAGGCCTTCGTCGCGCATCAGCTTGTGGAAGAAGCGCGCGTACAGCAGGTGCAGGATGGCGTGCTCGATACCGCCGATGTACTGGTCGACCGGCAGCCAGTGGTTGGCCGCTTTCGGGTCCACCAGGCCGCCCTCGTAGTTCGGCGAGGCGTAGCGGGCGAAGTACCAGGACGACTCGACGAAGGTGTCCATGGTGTCGGTTTCGCGCTTGGCCGCGGTGCCGCATTTCGGGCAGGTGCATTCGTAGAATTCGGGCATGCGCGCCAGTGGCGAACCGGCGCCGTCCGGCACCACGTTCTCCGGCAGCACGACCGGCAACTGGTCTTCCGGCACTGGCACGTCGCCGCAGGACGGGCAGTGGATGATCGGGATCGGGCAGCCCCAGTAGCGCTGGCGGCTGATGCCCCAGTCGCGCAGGCGGAACTGGGTGCGCGACTTGCCGAGGTCCTTGCGGATCAGCGCGGCTTCGATGGCGTCGAAGGCGCCCTGGAAGTCCAGGCCGTCGAACTCGCCGGAGTTGATCAACTGGCCGTGCTCGCCGTAGGCAGCCAGCCACTCGTTGCCGACTTCGTCGCCGGCGCTGGTGCGCACCACGGCCTTGAACGGCAGGTCGTACTTGTGGGCGAACTCGAAGTCACGCTCGTCGTGCGCCGGCACGGCCATCACGGCGCCGTCGCCGTAGTGCATCAGCACGTAGTTGGCGACCCACACCGGCAGCTTCTCGCCGGTCAGCGGGTGCTGGACGAACAGGGAAGTGGCCATGCCTTTCTTCTCCTGGGTCGCCAGGTCCGCCTCGGCGACGCTGCCGCTCTTGCATTCGTCGATGAACGCCTGCAGTGCCGGGTTGCCCTGGGCGGCCTGGGTGGCCAGCGGGTGCTCGGCGGCCACCGCCACGTAGGTGGCGCCCATCAGGGTGTCGGGACGGGTGGTGAAGACTTTCAGCGCCCCGGCGTGGCCAATGCTGGCCTGGTCGTAGGGGAACTGCACTTCCATGCCGCGCGACTTGCCGATCCAGTTGCGCTGCATGGTCTTGACCTGCTCAGGCCAGCCCGGCAGCTCGTCGAGGCTTTCCAGCAGCTCGTCGGCGTAGTCGGTGATGCGGAAGTAGTACATCGGGATTTCGCGCTTCTCGATCAACGCGCCCGAACGCCAGCCGCGGCCGTCGATGACCTGCTCGTTGGCCAGCACGGTCTGGTCGGCCGGGTCCCAGTTCACGGTACCGTTCTTGCGGTAGATCACGCCTTTTTCGAACAGGCGGGTGAACAGCCACTGCTCCCAGCGGTAGTAGTCCGGCTTGCAGGTGGTGACTTCGCGCGACCAGTCGAAGGCCAGGCCCAGGCTCTTGAGCTGGGCCTTCATGTAGGCGATGTTCTCGTAGGTCCATTTGGCCGGTGCGACGTTGTTTTTCATCGCGGCGTTTTCCGCCGGCATGCCGAAGGCATCCCAGCCCATCGGCTGCAGGACGTTCTTGCCCAGCATGCGCTGGTAGCGGGCGATCACGTCGCCGATGGTGTAGTTGCGCACGTGCCCCATGTGTAGCTTGCCGCTCGGGTACGGGAACATCGACAGGCAGTAGAAGGTGTCCTTGCCTGGCTGTTCGGTAACAGCGAACGATTGTTGCTCGTCCCAGAATGTCTGGGCGGCGGCTTCGATATCACGGGGCTGGTATTGTTCGTGCATGGCTACTTTGTATAGAGAAATGAGAGACCCTGTTTCCAGGCAGCGGAACCTCGCTGCGTCCGGCACTCCGGTGTCGTGAGAGTGAACGCCGTAGCATACATGAGCGCCGCGCGTCGTGGGAAACCCAAGTTGCGAATGGCGCCGCGCGGGCCGTTGGTCGCGGCGCACGGCTGCTTTTTGCAGTGACGCTAAGCTCATCTGTGGGGGAGATATTCTTATCTTCAATGAGGTGAACGGATGGGAGAGTCGCAGCTACCCGCAATCAAACCGGAGCTTTACGAACGCCTGATCGACCGCCTGGGCCTGGCACTCGAAGTGGCCAGGACCTCCGTGCGATTGCGCGACGAAATGCCTGCCGAACTGGAACTGCGCGGCCTGAGCCACGCGGAGTTCCAAGTGATCAAGGCCTACCTGGACTCGCTTCCGGAAGGCCGTTTCGTCAGTGCCGGTGCCTACCAGCAACCGGAGCCCGCCAAGGGCAAGATCGTCTGGCTCAAGGACAAGCAGCACCTTGCCGCAACGGCACGATCCAGAACGCAACCTTCCAGATAGCCGTTCAGGATTCAAGGCGCAGGTCGTCTTGCGCCGCTTCTTCGATACCTTCGCACTGATCGGCGCCGGCCTCGCTCTTGTTGCCCGGCGCCGATCCTCTTAGGCTGCACGCCTTCCATGGAGGTGTGTTCATGCCCATTCGCTTCTTCATCAAACAGTGGTTGATGCCGCCCGGCGTGTTGTTCCTGTTGCTGCTCGCGGCCTGGTGGTTGCGCCGACGGCGCCCGCGTCTGGCGGCGACATGCTTCACGCTGGGGCTGGGCGGGTTGTGGCTGATGAGTCTGCCGCTTGTGATGGAGGAAACCGCACGGCGGTTGGAGACCGAGCCGGCCCTGGCTGTCGAGCAGTGGGCCGGCCTGGCTGCGCGTGCCGACGTGATCGTGGTGCTTGGCGCCGGGCGCGAGCGTGGCGACCCGGCTTGGGGTGGGCAGGACCAGCCGACCGGGGTCGCGCTGGAGCGCCTGCGCTATGCCGCGCAACTGGCCAGGGCTTCAGGGCTGCCGGTGCTGACCAGTGGCGGGCTGCACTTCGGGGCCCCGCCCAGCGAGGCACGGATCATGGCCGAGCGGTTGCAGGCGGACTTCGGCGTGGCGGTGAAGTGGCAGGAAGAGGCCAGCCGCACCACCTGGGAGAACGCTCGGTTCAGCGCCGAGCTGTTGCAGTCGCTGGGCATTCGCCGGGTGGTGGTAGTGACCCAGGCCTGGCACATGCAGCGTTCACGCTGGAGTTTCGAGCGGGTCGGCTTCGAGGTGGTGCCGGCGCCGGTGGGATTCCTGGGGGGCGACCATGCGCGGCCGTTCGCTGGCTTGCTGCCGGAGAGCCGGGCGATGTGGCAGAACGGGCAGTTGCTGAACGAGGTGGTGGGGTTGGTGGGGTATCGGGTGTTCTATTGAGGTCGGTTGAAGCAGGGCTGGCCCTATCGCGAGGCAAGCCCGTTCCCACACGTGCGGCGATGTCCGTGTAGGAGCGGGCTTGCCCCGCGATAGGGCCGCATCAGGCGATACGCTCAAACGGTCCTGGCGATACGCCCGGCCAGCAGCGCCCAGCCCATCAGCAGCGCACAGACGATCACCAGCGGCCACGAGCGCCATTGCAGGTAGGGCGTCAACTGCTGCATCGGCACCACCTCGCCATACAGCACCGCGCGCTGGAACTGCGGGACCTGCGCGGTGATTCTGCCGAACGGGTCGATCAGTGCGGTCACGCCGTTGTTGGTGGCGCGGATCATCCAGCGGCCGGCCTCCAGGGCGCGCATCTGCGCCATCTGCAAGTGCTGCAGCGGGCCGATCGAGGTGCCGAACCAAGTGTCGTTGCTGATGGTCAGCAGCAGGTCGCTGCGCGCGGCAAGCCCGGCGGCGAACTCGGGGTAGACCACCTCGTAGCAGATGTAAGGGGCCACCTGGTAACCCTTGGCCTGCAGCAGTGGCTGGTCCTCGGGGCCGCGGGCGAAGTCCGACATCGGCAGGTTGAAGAACTCGATCAGGCCGCGCAGCACATCTTGCAGGGGCACGTATTCGCCGAAGGGCACCAGCTTCTGCTTGAGGTAGGTACCGTCGCCTTCGCCGGTCACGGTGATGCCGTTGTAGTAGCGGCGTTGGTGATGGACCACTTCACGTACCGGTACGCCTGTGATCAGCGCGGTATGCCGGTCGGCGGCGAAGTTGCCCATCACGCTCAGGTAGCCTTCGGCCTGGTCCTTGAGCACCGGCACGGCGGTTTCCGGCCACACCAGCAAGTCGACCGGCTTGCTGCTGAAGCTCATGTCCCGGTACAGCGCCAATTGCGCGTTGACGTGGGCCGGGTCCCATTTCAGCTCTTGCTCGACGTTGCCTTGCAGGGCCGCGACCTTCAGCGGCTCACCAGCCGGACGGGTCCAGGCGTGCTCCTTGAGTGCCACGCCGATCGTCCACGGCGCCACCAGCAGCGCGGCACCGATGGCCAGGAACGCCGGGCGCGCGCGTAGGCGGTTGAGGTTGCACAGCAGGGCCGCGGTCAGGGCCAGGGAGAACGAAATCAGCCATACGCCGCCCAGTGGCGCCAGGCCCGCGAGGGGGCCATCGAGCTGGCTATAGCCAGCGTACAGCCAGGGGAAACCGGTGAGGAACCAGCCGCGGAAGGCCTCTTGCAGCAACCACAGCGCGGCGAAGCACAGCGCGTCGGCCAGTGGCGCCTCATTGCGGCGCAACCAGCGCGCCCAGAGCCAGGCGGGCAGGGCGAAGAACCAGGCCAGGCAGGCGAAGAACGCCACCAGCAACAGGATCGCCAGCAGCGGCGAAGCGCCGCCGTAGGTGTTCATGCTGACGTAGATCCACCAGGTGCCGGCGCCGTACAGGCCGAAGCCGTAGCACCAGCCACGGCCCAGCGCCTGGCGCGGGGTGAGGTCGCGCAGGCCGAGGTAGAAGGCGACGATGGCCAGCAGCGCGAGCGGCCACAGGTCGAACGGTGCCAGGGCCAGGGTGGTGGCGGCGCCGGCCGCCACGGCCAGCAGGTTACCGGGCCAGCCGGGGCGGGTGATCCAGCGCATGGTTTTCCTTAACGGGTGATCGGGGTCAGGCGCAGCAAGTGTATCCGCCGGCTGTCGGCGTTGAGAATACGGAAGCGGTAGGCGCCGATCTCGGTGGTCTCGTTGCGCTTGGGCAGGTGGCCAAAGGCGCTCATCACCAGGCCGCCGACGGTGTCGAACTCGTCGTCGGAGAAGGTGCTGTCGAAGAAGCTGTTGAAATTGTCGATCGGCGTGAGGGCCTTGACCAGGAAGTCGCCGCTGGGCAGCGGCTTGATGTAGCTGTCCTCCTCGACGTCATGCTCGTCCTCGATGTCGCCGACGATCTGCTCGAGCACGTCCTCGATGGTCACCAGCCCCGCCACGCCGCCGTATTCGTCGATGACGATGGCCATGTGGTTGTGGTTGGCGCGGAACTCGCGCAACAGCACGTTCAGGCGCTTGGACTCCGGCACGAAGGTGGCGGGGCGCAGCAGGTCCTTGATGTTGAAATGGTCGCCGTTCTCCTTGAGGATCAACGGCAGCAGGTCCTTGGCCAGCAGGATCCCGAGCACATCGTCATGGCTTTCGCCGATCACCGGGTAGCGCGAGTGCGCGGCGTCGATCACCGCCGGCAGGAATTCGCGGGGCGACTGGCTGGCCTTGATGCTGATCATCTGCGAGCGCGGCACCATGATGTCGCGCACCTGCAGGTCGGCGACCTGGATGGCGCCTTCGACGATGGTCAGCGCTTCACTGTCGAGCAGCTTGTTCTGATGGGCTTCGCGCAGCAGCTCGAGGAGCTCCTGGCGGTTTTTCGGCTCATGGGCAAAAGCCTGGGTCAGTTTACCCAGCCAGGACTTTTGCCCGTTGCTCGATCGGTCTTCGCTCATGGCGGTTACTCGTGATCCTTGCAGTATCAGTGTGTGATTGATTCGGTTTCGTCGTCGGCGTAAGGGTCCGGGTGACCCAGTTCCGCCAGCAATGTTCGTTCCAGCGCTTCCATCTCTTCGGCCTCATCGTCCTCGATGTGGTCGTAGCCCAGCAGGTGCAGGCAACCGTGGATCACCAGGTGCGCCCAGTGCGCCTGCAGCGCCTTGCCCTGCTCGGCGGCTTCGCGCTCGACCACGGGCACGCAGATGACCAGGTCGCCCAGCAGCGGGATGTCGAGCAACTCGTCGGGCACGTCGGCGGGGAAGGACAACACGTTGGTCGCGTAGTCCTTGTGCCGGTAGGTGTGGTTCAGCTCGCGGCCCTCGGCTTCGTCGACCAGGCGAATGGTCATTTCCGAATCGGCGCTGCGCTGGCGCAGGGCCAGCTCGCACCAGCGGCGAAAGGCGTCGTCATCCGGGGCAGCGGCGTCCGTGGCCCGTTGCAGGTCGAGTTCAAGCATCTTTGGCGTGTGCCTCGGGCTTGGCCTGGCGGGCGTCGAAGCGGTCGTAGGCTTCGACGATGCGTTGCACCAACGGGTGGCGCACCACGTCCTTGGGCTGGAAATGGGTGAAGCTGATGCCCGGCACGTCCTTGAGCACCTCGATCACGTGCGCCAGGCCCGACTTGGTGCCGCGCGGCAGGTCGACCTGGGTGATGTCGCCGGTGATCACCGCGGTCGAGCCGAAGCCGATGCGGGTGAGGAACATCTTCATTTGCTCGAGGGTGGTGTTCTGGCTTTCGTCGAGGATGATGAAGCTGTTGTTCAGCGTGCGACCGCGCATGTAGGCCAGCGGGGCGATCTCGATCACCTGGCGCTCGATCAGCTTGGCCACGTGCTCGAAGCCGAGCATTTCGTAGAGCGCGTCGTACAGCGGGCGCAGGTACGGGTCGATCTTCTGTGCCAGGTCACCGGGCAGGAAGCCCAGTTTCTCGCCGGCTTCGACCGCCGGGCGCACCAACAGGATGCGCCGCACCTGCTCGCGCTCCAGGGCGTCGACGGCGCAGGCCACGGCCAGGTAGGTCTTGCCGGTGCCGGCCGGGCCGATGCCGAAGTTGATGTCGTTGGCCAGGATTTCCTTGACGTAGCGCTGCTGGTTGACCCCGCGCGGGCGGATGTTGCCCTTGCGCGTGCGCAGCGACACGCTGACTTCGTTGACCGCCGGGTTGTCGATGTTCTCGACCGTCGACTCCTGCAGGTACAGGTGCACGGTTTCCGGTGACAGCTCGGTGGCCTTGGCCTCGCGGTAGAGGCGGCGCAGCAGTTGCTCGGCAGCGGAGGTGGTCTTGGGTTCGCCGATCAGTTCGAACTGGTTGCCGCGGTTGCGGATCTCGATGGCCAGGCGTTGCTCGATCAGGCGCAGGTGCTCGTCGAACTGGCCGCACAGGTTGGCGAAACGGTGGGCCTCGAAGGGTTCGAGGATGAAGCGATGGGGTTGGATGGGAGCGTTCAAGGTCGTTTTTAGCCGCTCGTCGGCAATGGGTGTGAGCTCAAGAATAACCCTTGATCGGCGGTGGCGAAAGCACCCAAGCGATCAAGGGTCGATGCAGGCCTCTGCCGCAGTGCCAGCGCTCGATGAGTCCGTGCGTCAACCCGTGCATGCGGCTGCGTGCCTTCGCTGCGTACCGCGAGCCGTTGCTCGCTCGGTACTGGATTGTCGCACGGGAATTTGACGATTCGGTTATTCGCCGCACGCTCCGGTCGTTTGCCGGGGCGCGAAAGGCCAAGGCTTTAGGGCGCGCGGGCGTCAGGGGAGGGGCGAGAAGGGGGTACGGCCTTCAGCGCTTTGCAGCTCCAGCAGGTATTTGCGGAAGATCTGGCCGAGCACTTGGGTGGCGTGTTCGAGTTCGTCGCGAGGCATCTGCTCGGTGACTTCGTCGGCCATGTCCAAGGCATCCTCGGCGCCGTTGACCGCGGCGATCTTCAGCAGGATGTAGGCCTGTACGTTGTTGGCCTTGACCCCTTCGCCATGGAAGAACATGCCGCCGAGGCGGTACTGGGCCTGGGCGTGGCCCTGCAGCGAGGCCTTGCCGAACCAGTCGAGGGCCTTGCCCAGGTCTTTCGGGGCCTGGTTGCCGCTGTAGTAGAACTCGCCCAGTTCGTATTGCGCTTGGGCGTCCCCGGCGCCCGCCGTTCGCTCGCAGGCCTTCAGGGCGTTCTCCAGCTCCGAAGGCTGGGCATTGAGGGTGCAGCGGCCCGTTGCTGGAATCAGCAACGAGTTACCGCCCTCCGCCAGGGCCAGCAGGGGCTGAAGAAGCAACAGGCAGCCCATGGTCAGGGCGCGGCCGGTGCGGTTCATGGGGATCGACTTACCTCTGCAAAGCTGCGGCCAATGTCTCTGGTGGCACATTATGGGATAAGCAGCGCCTACCTTACAAAGTTTTACTCGATTTTCTGAAGAGAGGAATTAGTAGGCCTGGGTGTGACGGGGTTCATGTTTTGCAATGCTGGGGTGGTCATCGCGGGGCAAGCCCGCTCCTACAGAGACGGCGTGGTCCTTGTAGGAGGGGCTTGCCCCGCGATAGGGCCGGCCCTTACTTCAGTGCGGCGAACGCCCGCTCGGCTGCATCCAGGGTGATCGCCAGTTCCTTGTCGCCATGGGCGATGGAGGTGAAGCCCGCCTCGAACGCGCTCGGCGCCAGGTACACACCGCCGTCGAGCATCAGGTGGAAGAAGCGCTTGAAGCGCTCGGCATCGCTGGCCATCACGTCGTCGAAGGTGACGATGTCATCGGCACCGGTGAAGTACAGGCCGAACATCGCACCCGCCTGGGTGGTGACGAATGGCACGCCCGCGGCATCGGCGCGTTGTTGCAGGCCGTCGAGCATGCGGCTGGTGAAGGCGCTGAGTTCGTCGTGGAAGCCTGGGCGGCTGATCAGGCGCAGTGTGGCCAGGCCCGCGGCCATGGCCAGCGGGTTGCCCGACAGGGTGCCGGCCTGGTAGACCGGGCCGAGTGGGGCGATGCAGCCCATGATCTCGCGCTTGCCGCCGAAGCAGCCGACCGGCATGCCACCGCCGACGATCTTGCCGAAGGTCGACAGGTCCGGCTTGATGCCGTAGTGCCCTTGGGCGCCGCCCAGGGAGACGCGGAAACCGGTCATCACTTCGTCGAAGATCAGCACCACGCCGTGCTTGTCGCATTGCTCGCGCAGGCCTTCAAGGAAGCCCGGTGCTGGCGGTACGCAGTTCATGTTGCCGGCCACCGGCTCGACGATGATGCAGGCCACGCTCTGGCCGACATCGGCGAGGGTTTTCTCCACGGCGGCGAGGTCGTTGAACGGCAGGGTCAGGGTGTGCTTGGCGAAGTCCGCCGGCACACCGGCCGAACTCGGCACACCTTGGGTCAGCAGGCCGGAGCCGGCTTTTACCAGCAGGCTGTCGGAATGGCCGTGGTAGCAGCCTTCGAACTTGATGATGGCGTCGCGGCCAGTGTAGCCACGGGCCAGGCGGATGGCGCTCATGGTCGCCTCGGTGCCGGAGCTGACCATGCGCACCATCTCCATCGACGGCACCAGCGAGCAGACCAGGTCGGCCATTTCGGTTTCCATCGCGGTCGGCGCGCCGTAGGACAGGCCGTGCTGCAACTGGTTGCGCACCGCGTCGAGCACCTCCGGGTGGCCGTGGCCGAGGATCATCGGGCCCCATGAGCCGACGTAGTCGACGTAGCGCTTGTCGTCCTCGTCGATCACATAGGCGCCTTCGGCATGCTTGAAGAACAGCGGGGTGCCGCCGACGCTCTTGAAGGCGCGCACCGGCGAGTTGACACCACCGGGGATGTGTTTCTGGGCTTGGGCGAACAGGGTTTCGGAACGGGACATGGGGTCTTCTCTCGAAATCAGGAAGCGAACAGGGCGTTGAAGGCGCGGGCGCGGCGGGTGACTTCCTGCGCGTTGTCGGCACCGAACAGGCCGTGGATCACCGCCAGCAGGTCGGCGCCATGGGCGACCAGCGGGGCGGCGTTGTCGAGGGTGATGCCGCCGATCACCGCGATCGGCAGCTTGACCTGGGCGCGCGCCTGTTCCAGCAGCTCGACGCTGGCGGCCGGTGCGCCGGGCTTGGTCACGGAATTGAAGAAGCGGCCGAAGGCCACGTAGCTGGCACCTTCGGCGGCGGCCTGGGCGGCCAGCTCGAGGCTGGCGTGGCAGGTCGAGCCAATGATGGCATGGCGCCCGAGCAGGGCGCGGGCCGGGGTCAGCGGGCCGTCGGTCTGGCCCAGGTGCACGCCGACGCCCAGGCGCGCGGCCAGCTCGGCGTCGTCATTGATGATCAACTGGGCGCCATAGCGTTCGCACAGGGTCTTCAGCGCTTCGGCCTCGCGCAGTCGGCGGGCCGCGTCGTCGCCCTTGTCGCGGTATTGCAGCAGGCAGACACCGCCTTCCAGCGCAGCCTCGACGTGGGACAGGAAACGGCCGGCGAGCAGCTGGCTGTCGGTGATCGCGTACAGGCCGCGTAGCTTCATGGCAAGGCCTCGTGTCAGGAGCAGAAGTCCAGGGGCAGGCGACGCGGCACGTATTGGCCCTTGCCCAGTTGCTCGGCGTCGCGCAGGGTCCGCCAGGTGTAGTCCAGGGCGCTGCGTACGGCGCTTTGCAGCTGTTCGCCCAGGGCCAGGCGGCCGGCCAGGGCGCTGGCCAGGGTGCAGCCCGAACCGTGGTAGCTGCCGGGCAGGCGCTGGCAGGTCCAGGTGTGTTGCTGGCCGTCGCGGCTGTACAGGCGGTTGTGGATTTGCTCCTCGTCGCCGTGGCCGCCGGTGATCAGCAGGTGCTGGCAGAACGGCAAGAGTTTCTCGGCGCATTCGTCGGCGGTGCCTTGCGGCAGCTCGGCGAGGATGCGCGCTTCCGGCAGGTTCGGCGTGGCGATGGTGGCGCGTGGCAGCAGGCGCTCACGCAATGCGTAGCCGACCTCGTCCTTGCCCAGGCGGCCACCGCCGCCGGCGCGCAGCACCGGGTCGCAGACCAGCGGCAAGTGCGGGTGCGCCGCCAGCAGCTCGGCGACGGTGTCGACCATCTCGATCGAGCCGAGCATGCCCAGCTTGACCGCCGCCACCGTGGAGTCGGCGAGCACGGCGTTGGCCTGGGCCAGCACCCAGTCGCGGTCGAGCACGCGGAAGTCGGAAACGTTGACGGTATCCTGCACGGTCAGGGCGGTCACCGCGGGGGCGGCGTGACAACCTTGGGCGAGCAGGGCTTCGATATCTGCCTGCAGGCCGGCGCCGCCACTGGGGTCGTGGCCGGAGAGACAGAGGACAACGGGGCGGGAGCTGTAGGTATTCATGGTCGGCGAGCTTACCACCAAACCCTTTGGCGCGAATCGGCCTGCGCGGGGATTTTGCTGTTCACTTGGTCAGGTTTTAACGTTTGCCAGGCCTGTAAGTATTGTTCTAGAGCCTTTTTGCATAAATGGGTAATAGCAGCTGGCCAGCTTGCAAAGCTATGCTAGAGTGCTCGGATAACTCGATCAACGGCACTGCCGGATCGCGTCGCCTCAAAGGGAAGGGAGGCACCGAGGACGTGACCGCACAGGCCATGCTGGGGCTGTATGCGCTATTTGCTGATTGTGCTTCTGGGCTGCCTGCCCATGCTGGCGGGAGCGGTCGATTTCGACAGCGCCACCCGACAACTTCCTCTGGGCAAACTGATGCAGGTCTTCGAAGACCGCGAAGGCACCGCCACCATCGCCCAGGTCAGCGCCCCCACGTTCGCTGGCCGCTTCCGTCAACATGACCAAGACGTGCTCAATGCCGGCTATTCCACCTCGGTGTTCTGGATTCGCCTGGACCTGCGCCCTGTCGGCCCGCCGGCCGCGCCCCGGCAGTGGCTGCTGGAGCTTGCCTACCCGCCGCTGGACCACCTGGAGCTGTACCTGCCGGACGGCCAGGGCGGCTACCGCCTGGCCCGGCGCACCGGCGACGCGCTGCCCTACGACAGCCGGCAGATCCTGCAGAACAACTACCTGTTCGAGTTGCCGTTGGTCGCCGGCCAGCCGACCACGGCCTACCTGCGGCTGCACAGCGAAGGGTCGGTGCAGGCGCCGCTGACGCTCTGGTCGACCGACGCCTATATCGAGGCGCAGCCCACGCGCCTGTATGTGCTGGGCATGATCTACGGCGTGCTGCTGGTGATGCTGGTGTACAACCTGTTCATCTACCTCAGCGTGCGCGACGTCAGCTACCTCTACTACATCTTCTACATCGCCTCGTTCGGCCTCTACCAGGTGTCGGTCAACGGTGCTGGCGTCGCCTACTTCTGGCCTGACAACCCCTGGTGGACCAACGCCGCCACGCCTTTGTTCATTGGTGCCGCCGGCCTGTTCGGCTGCCAGTTCGCCCGCAGCTTCCTGAAACTGGGCCGGCTCAGCCGTGGCCTCGACCGCCTGTTGCTGCTGCTGATGGGCGCGGGCGTGCTGGTGGTGGTGCTGGCGGTCAGCATGCCCTACGGTGTGGCCTTGCGCATGGCCACCGGCCTTGCCCTGGCGTTCACCGTGAGTATCTTCGCCGCAGGGGTGTTCGCCTGGCGGCGCGGGGTTCGGGTGGCGCGTTGGTTCGTCGTCGCCTGGTCGGCGTTTTTGCTGGGAGGGCTGGTCAATACGCTGATGGTGCTCGGCTACCTGCCCAACGTGTTCCTGACCATGTACGCCAGCCAGCTGGGCTCGGCGTTGGAGGTGGCGCTGCTGTCGCTGGCGCTGGCCGACCGCATCAACAGCCTGCGCGAGGAACAGGCGCGGGCGCTGCGTGACACCGGGCGTACCCTGGAGCACCTGAACCAGCAACTGGCCCGCAGCAACCGGCTGAAAGATGACTTCCTCGCCACCGTGACTCACGAGTTGCGCACCCCGATGAACGGCGTGATCGGCTCGCTGGAACTGATGCAGACCGTGCCCATGGGCGCCGAGCAGGCCCAGTACCACCGTACCGCGACCGGCTCGGCCCAGGACATGATGGCCATGGTCGATGACATCCTCATCCTCACCGAGCTGCAGGCCGGCCGCCTGCGCGCCCACGGCGCCCCGTTCAGCCTGCGCCGCCTGCTTCAGGAACTGCGCGCCGGCTACGCCGGGCAGGTATTGGGCAAGGGGCTGTACCTGAGCGTTGACATCCCCGACGACTTGCCCGACGGGCTGGTGTGCGACGCGCAGAAGCTGGCGCGCTGCCTGGCCTGCCTGGTGGACAACGGCCTGAAGTTCACCCACCAGGGCGGCGTGATGATCCAGGCCCGCGGACGGTGGGCCGGGCCGGACAGCCTGGTGTTGAGCCTTACGGTGAGCGACAGCGGCATCGGCTTCGAAGACCTCGACCAGGCGATCCTGTACCAGCGTTTCTTCCAGGTCGACGGCTCCATGACCCGGCGCTACGGCGGCTTGGGCATCGGGCTGTCGATCTGCCGGCAGTTGGGCGAGTTGATTGGCGCGCGGTTGTCCCACGAGTCGACGCGCGGGCTGGGGAGTCGTTTCGAGCTGTCGTTGACGGTGGCCGTGGCTCAACTGCAGGTGCCCTCCGGTCACGTAGCCCATTCATGAGTGCCCTGGTCGCGGGGCGCCGTGGCTCCCTGTAGAAGCGGGCTCGCCCCGCGATAGGGCCGGCAAATGCCCCCCGAACTGTCCTTTTTGCCCCTATGCCCCCCCGGCATTGAATGCTTCACTGGAGATTCCAGGCCCGACCGGATCCAGGGAGCCCCCGATGAACCTGCACCAGTACGCCGAAACCCACGAGGTCACCAACCAGCCCCCGTCGCTCGACGGCGCCAACCTCTATCGCCTCGACCAACCCCTGCAGGAATGGTCCCGCCGCTTCGGCGCCAGTTGGGCCGAGTCGCGGATCGACGCCTACGGCGCCCTGGCCGGCGGCCCGCTGATGGCGGCAGGCTTCCTGGCCAACGCGCACAAGCCTGAATTCAGCAGCCACGACCGCTACGGCCACCGTATCGACCTGGTGGAGTTTCACCCCGCCTACCACGAACTGATGCGCACCGCCGTCGAGCACGGCCTGCCCTCGCTGCCCTGGGCCGACCCACGCCCCGGTGCACACGTGGCCCGCGCCTCGATGACCTACCTGCACAGCCAGGCCGAAGCCGGCACCGGCTGCCCGCTGACCATGACCTTCGCCGCCGTGCCGGCGCTCAAGCTGCAGCCGGAGCTGGCGCAGTACTGGCTGCCCAAGGTCCTGGCCCGCGAGTACGACCCGCGCAACGTCGGCGATCGGCACAAGGCCGGGGTGACCCTCGGCATGGCCATGACCGAGAAGCAGGGCGGCACCGACGTGCGCGCCAACACCACCCGCGCCTACCCGGTCGGCACCCCCGGCCCGGGGCAGGCCTACGAGCTGGTGGGCCACAAGTGGTTCTGCTCGGCGCCGATGTGCGATGCCTTCCTCACCCTGGCGCAGACCGAAAAAGGCCTGAGCTGCTTCCTGCTGCCGCGTCACCGCCCCGACGACCAGCGCAATCAGTTCTACATCCAGCGCCTGAAGAACAAGCTCGGCAACTGCTCCAACGCCTCCAGCGAAGTGGAGTTGCGTGGCGCCCTGGCCTGGATGATCGGCGAAGAGGGCCGTGGCGTACCGACCATCATCGAGATGGTCGCCATGACCCGCTTCGACTGCATGGTCGGCTCCAGCGCCCTGATGCGCCAGGCCCTGACCCAGGCCGCGCACCATTGCGCGCACCGCAAGGTCGGCGGGCGCGTGCTTGCCGGGCAGCCGTTGATGCAGAACGTGCTCGCCGACCTGGCCCTGGAAAGCGAGGCGGCGTTGGCCCTGAGCCTGCGCATGGGCCAGGCGTTGGACCAGTTGGACGACCCGCAGCAGGCGCATTTCGCCCGCCTGGTGACGGCGGTGGGCAAGTACTGGATCTGCAAGCGTGCCCCGGGAATGATCAACGAAGCCGCCGAATGCCTGGGCGGCGCGGGCTACGTGGAGGACAGCATCCTGCCCCGGCTGTACCGCGAGGCGCCGGTCAACTCCACCTGGGAGGGCTCGGGCAACGTGCAATGCCTGGATGTGTTGCGCGCGTTGTCCAAGGAGCCGGGTGTGCTCGACGCGCTGTTCGCCGAGCTTGGCGACGGCCACGGCGACCCGCGCCTGGCCGCGCATATCGGCAACCTCAAGGGCGCCTTCGCCGACACCGACGATATCCAGTACCGCGCCCGCCAGCTGACCGAGGACATCGCCGTGGCGTTGCAGGCCAAGCTGCTGCTGGAGGCCGGCAACGCCGTGGTCAGCGACGCCTTCATCGGCAGCCGCCTGGGAGGCGGTGGCCGGGTGTACGGCGCGTTGCCGCGTGGCGTCGATGCCCAGGCCCTGGTGGCGCGCGCCACGCCGCTCTGAGCGCGTTGCCCCGTGATAGGGCCGTCACTGACCACCGGGGATGTTTTTAGCGCAGAAGGCAGGCAAGATGGAAACCCTGCATGTGCCAGAAGACAGGAAGCCCAGCGTGAGCCAAGCGTTTGTAGTCGTTGATACCCCCGAACAGGCCGTCGACCGTCTGGCGGCCCTGCATGAACAGGCCACCGGGGCCCTCAGTCAGGCCCTCAAGCGCTACCTCAAGGACCGCACCGAGCCGGACCAGGACCAGCGCGCGCTGTTCCGCTACCCGGCCCTGCGCCTGACCTACTACAGCCACGGCGAAGTCGCCGCCACCACCCGCGCCTACGCCAAGGTCCAGGTGGCCGGCACCTACAGCGTCACCATCACCCAGCCGGCCGCCTTCCGCGGCTACCTGCTGGAGCAGTTGCGCCCGCTGATGAGCGACTACACCGTCACCCTCGAAGTCGGTGTCAGCGAACAGAACATCCCGTACCCCTACGTGGTCGACCAGGGCGACGAGCTGGCCGGTAGCGGCATCACGGCCGCCGAGCTGGCCCGGGTGTTCCCCAGCACCGACCTGTCGGCGGCCACCGACAACATCGCCGACGGCCTGTGCGACTGGGGCAGCGCCGAGACCCTGCCGCTGGCGCTGTTCGACGCCGCCCGCGTGGACTTCTCGCTGCGCCGCCTGGTGCACTACACCGGCAGCGACTGGCGCCACGTGCAGCCGTGGATCCTGCTGACCAACTACCACCGCTACGTCGACCAGTTCATCGGCCACGGCCTCGAGCAGCTGCGCCAGGACCCGCGCTTCGTGCGCATGGTCCTGCCCGGCAACGTGGTGATCGAAAAGGGCATGGACGACGGTGAGACCCAGGCCCTGGTGGCCAGCGTGGTCTGGCACCGCTACCAGATGCCGGCCTACCACCTGATCGCCGCCGACGGCGACGGCATCACCCTGGTCAACATCGGTGTCGGCCCGTCCAACGCCAAGAACATCACCGACCACCTGGCCGTGCTGCGCCCGCACTGCTGGCTGATGATCGGCCACTGCGGCGGCCTGCGCCAATCCCAGACCATCGGCGACTACGTGCTGGCCCACGCCTACATGCGCCGCGACGGCATCCTCGACCGGGTGGTGCCGCCGAACATCCCGATCCCGGCCCTGGCCGAGGTGCAGTTGGCCTTGCAGGAAGCGGCGGCGCAGGTCACCGGCGAGCGTGGCGAGGAACTGAAGAAGCGCTTGCGCACCGGCACCGTGCTGACCTACGACGACCGCAACTGGGAGCTGCGCTGGGCCCAGGAGCGGCCATTGATCAACCTGTCGCGCGCGGTGGCGGTAGACATGGAAAGCGGCACCATCGCCGCCCAGGGCTATCGCCTGCGGGTGCCTTACGGCACGCTGCTGTGCGTGTCCGACAAGCCGCTGCACAGTGAGATCAAGCTGCCTGGCTCGGCCAATGCCTTCTACAACCGTGCGGTCAGCCAGCACCTGAAGATCGGCATCGCCGCCCTCGACCTGCTGCGCACCGAGCTCAACTCGCTGCACTCGCGTAAACTGCGCAGCTTCGATGAGCCGCCGTTCCGCTGAGGATCCATGCCCCTGCCTCCCCGCTCCAAGCCGCGCCGCCCGCTGGCGCGGCCCGCCGGCCCGCGTCGCCAGCCCAAGGCGCCGCCGGCCGAGCCGCGTCTGATCCTGTTCAACAAGCCCTTCGATGTGCTGACCCAGTTCAGCGACGGCGAGGGCCGCGCGACCCTCAAGGACTATATCGACATCCCCGGCATCTACCCCGCCGGGCGCCTGGACCGTGACAGCGAAGGCCTGCTATTGCTGACCAATGATGGCCGTTTGCAGGCGCGCATCGCCGACCCCAAGCACAAGTTGCCGAAGACCTATTGGGTGCAGGTGGAAGGGGAGCCGAGCGAGGCGCAGTTGCGCCAGTTGCGCGAGGGGGTGGCGCTCAACGACGGGCCCACGCTGCCGGCCGAGGCGCGTTTGCTGGATGAGCCCGAACTGTGGCCGCGCAACCCGCCGGTACGCTTTCGCAAGAGCGTGCCGACCTGCTGGCTGGAGTTGGTGATCCGCGAAGGGCGCAACCGCCAGGTGCGACGGATGACGGCGGCGGTGGGCTTGCCGACGCTGCGCTTGGTGCGGGTGCGGATCGGTGATTGGGCGCTGGAGGGGTTGGCGCAGGGGTGCTGGCGCGAGGTCGCCGCGAAGCTGTAGGGGGTTGTGCCGGCCCTATCGCGGGGCAGCAGCACAGACCCCGCGTCTAAACCCCTTCAAGCATCCCCACCACCACGCTCTTGATGATGAACGCCAACACCCCCAGCCCCAGCACGAAGAACAGGATCAACGTGCCGAAGCGCCCCGCCTTGGACTTCTTCGCCAGGTCCCAGACGATGAAGCCCATGAAGCCGATCAGCACCGTGACCAGGATGATCATCATCCACTCTTCGAATTTTGCAGGATCCATCGGTGTGCTCCCGGTGCGTCAGCGCAGGTGGGTCAAGGGCATTTCGGTGCTGGCCAGCACCTGGTTGAGCACGAAGCTCGAGCGCACGCTGGTCACGCCCTCGATCCGGGTCAGGCTGCCGAGCAGCAATTTCTGGTAGTGGTCCATGTCCGGCACCACCACTTTCAATTGGTAGTCCGCATCCATGCCGGTCACCAGGCTGCATTCGAGCACCTGGGGCAGGTTGCGGATGGCCGCCTCGAAGGTCTCGAAGCGTTCGGGGGTGTGGCGGTCCATGCCGATCAGCACGTAGGCGGTCAGGCTCAGGCCAAGCTTCTTGCGGTCGAGCAGCGCCACCTGGCGCGAGATGTAGCCGTCGTCCTCGAGCTGCTTGACCCGCCGCGAGCAGGGGGAAGGCGAGAGGCCGATACGCTCGGCCAGCTCCTGGTTGGAGATGCGCGCATCGCGCTGCAATTCGGCGAGGATGCTCAGGTCGTAGCGGTCGAGCTTGCTCATGGAGAAGGCCTTTTCTGTGCGGATTGCGGCGAATTATCGATCCAGGGTGAAAAATTGCGCAAGTGCTATTTATCAGAGCAATCTTCGCAATCCTCTGCCGGTGCCTGTGCCGTATCGTTATCACCAGAATCACTGCCCGGACATCAGTCCACGGCGACGCGCCCCAGGCGGGCGGTCGCGGCCAGCCATCCCATCGGATCCGCCTGGCACCGGGCTACACACCTTCCAGAAGAGGGTGTGAGGTGAGCCGACGCCACAAGCGTCGAGCACGGACGACAATTCCCGAAGGGAGGCCCAGCGGCCTCCCTTTTTTAATGCCTGCGATTTTCATCTGCCCCCCGGCTGCCCACGGTAGACTGCCGACAGTTTCAACCGGGTTTTCTTCGTCGAGAGGGGCAACATGAGGTCGCGCATCTGGCAGTGGGCGGGTGTTGGTTTGCTGGGCATGGGCATCAGCCTTGGGGCTGTGGCCCAGGGGCCGGGCGATGGGCGTGGCGGGCATGGCCCGCAGGATCCCAATGGCGGCGCCATGGGCAGCTCGCCGCTCAACGCCCGTGACGAGGTGCGCCAGACCGAGCCACCGCGCCAGGGCTACTATCAGGACATCCCCCGGCGCAACGGCGACTACCGCCACTGGCAAGCCGGCGGTCCCGGCCCGCGCCCTGGTGGCGACTGGCAAGGTCGGCCCGAGGGCCACGGCAACGGCTGGGGCCCCGGGCCGCAGTACCGTCCGGGGCACACCATCGAGCGCTTCCCCGACCGTTACTGGAAGGTGCCCTACCGTGGGCAGGACTACTTCTATTCCGGCGGCTACTGGTACCGCCCGCAGGGGCCGGGCTACGTGGTGGTGCGCCCGCCCTATGGCGTGCGGGTCGGCTACCTGCCGTCGTATGCGCGGGAGGTGTGGCTGGGCGGCGCGTTGTTCTTCCTGGTGGCCGACACCTATTACCAATACCAGGCCGACAGCCGCGAGTACGTCGTGGTCAACCCGCCCGTGGCCGCGCCGGCGCCGGTGCAGCCGCCGGGTAATGGTTACGACGTGATCGCCTACCCGATGTATGGGCAGGGGCAGGAACAGCAGGATCAGGACCGCTACCAGTGCCATCGTTGGGCGGTGAGCCAGTCGGGGTTCGACCCGGCCACGGCGAGCTATGCGCCGCCGGGAAATGTGGCCGAGCAGTATCGGCGGGCGTTGGGGGCGTGTTTGAGTGGGCGGGGGTATAGCGTCAACTGACGGGGCGGGTGTTGTTACTGGCCCTATCGCGGGCTTGCCCCGCGATAGGGCCGGAGCTGACTAGACCGGATCGGCATGCACCAGCACATCCGCCTTCGGATAGCGCGCGCGGATCGCCCGCGACGCCTCCACGCACAACGCATGCGCCTCATGCAGCGCCAGCCCACCCGGCAACTCCAGGTGCAATTGCACGAACCATTGGCTCCCCGACACCCGTGTGCGCAGGTCATGTGCCCCCTTCACCCCGGGAATCGCCAGCACCAGCTCGAGCATGCGCTCGCCCACATCGGCGGGCAGCTCCTGGTCCATCAGGATGGCCGTGCTCTCTCGGGCGATCTGCACCGCGCTCCACAGGATGTACAACGCGATGCCCAGCCCGAACAGCGCATCCAGCTGCGGCCAGCCGAACCGCGCCAGCAGCAGCGCCAGCAGGATGCTGCCGTTGAGCAGCAGGTCGGAGCGGTAATGCAGCGAGTCGGCGCGCACCGCCGTGGAGCCGGTGGCGCGGATGACTTTGCGTTGAAAGGCCAGCAAGCCCAGGGTCAGCGCCAGCGACAGCAGCATCACCGCGACGCCCGCGCCGGTATCACCCAAAGGCTGCGGTGATTGCAGGCGCTCGACCGCCTGCACCCCGATCAGCACCGCGCTGACGCCGATGAACAGCGCTTGTGCCATACCGGCCATGGCCTCCGCCTTGCCGTGACCGAAGCGGTGGTCGTCGTCGGCCGGGCGCAGGGCGTAGTGCACCGCCAGCAGGTTTAGAAAAGACGCCACCGCGTCCAGTGCCGAGTCGGTGAGCCCGGCCAGCAGGCTCACCGAGCCGCTCAGCCACCAGGCCACGGCCTTGCTCAGCACCAGTACGGTGGCCACCGCCAGCGAGGCGCGGGTGGCAAGGCGCAGCAGGCGTTGGTGTTCGGCGCTGGGCGTCATGCTCGGGGGGAAGTCCTTGTGTCGATCAGGCAGCCGGTACCAGGCCGTAGGCGGCCAGTTGCTCGACGCTGCCGCGGTGCTGGATCAGCCGCGGGTCGTTCAGCGGCAGGCGCTGGCCCAGTTCGCTTTCGAGGATAGCCTGCAAGCGGCTGTTGTCGACCGTGCCGTCGGCCTTGATGGCCGGCTTGAGCAGCGCCGGGTCGACGTGGGCGGTCTGGCCGCCGGGGTAGTAGATGGCGCCGGTGGCGAAGTCGACGCCGAAGGCGATCAGGCCGGGGATCACGTAGAACAGGATGCCGATGGCATCCAGGGCCACGATCACGGGGTCGACCTTGCCTTCGATCTGGCCGCGGCGATCAGGGTAGAACAGGGTGCCGCAGGCCGTCAGCTGGGTCAGCAGGGCGGCGATGAGGGCGCCACCGAGGACGCGGGAATGGATGCGCATGTGAATCTCCGGGAAGGTTGCGACTTAAGGGCAGGCAAAACGCCTGCACCTGTGGCTAAGACCATGATAAGGCAGGCTCGGTTCGCCGTTATACTCGGTCGATCGTTCGAGGACCACCATGATTCCATTACCAATCGATGCCGTGTTGCCAGCACTGCGCCACGCCTTGCGCGAACGCGACGAAGCCGTGCTCGAGGCGCCGCCCGGCGCCGGCAAGACCACCCGCGTGCCCCTGGCCCTGCTCGACGAGCCGTGGTTGGCCGGGCAAACCATCCTGATGCTCGAACCGCGTCGCCTGGCGGCGCGCGCGGCGGCCGAGCGCCTGGCCAGCGAACTGGGGGAAAAGGTCGGCGAAACCGTCGGCTACCGCATCCGCCTCGACAGCAAGGTCGGCCCGCACACACGCATCGAGGTGGTCACCGAAGGCATCCTCACCCGCCGCCTGCAAGCGGACCCGGCGCTGGAGGGCGTCGGCCTGGTGATCTTCGACGAATTCCACGAACGCAGCCTGGACGCTGACCTCGCCCTGGCCTTGAGCCTCAATGGCCGCGAGCTGCTGCGCGACGATCCGCCGCTGAAGATCCTGCTGATGTCCGCCACCCTGGAGGGCGGGCGCTTGTCGCGGCTGCTCGACGACGCCCCGATCGTCAGCAGCGAAGGGCGCATGCACCCGGTGGACATCCGCTGGGGCCGGCCCTTCCAGCCCGGCGAGTTCATCGAGCCGCGGGTGGTCGACTGCGTGCTGCTGGCGCTGGCTGATGAGGCCGGCAGCCTGCTGGTGTTCCTGCCCGGCCAGGCGGAGATCCGCCGCGTGCACCAGTCGCTGCAGGACGCCCTCGGCGAGCGCCGCGACATCCTGCTCTGCCCGCTGCACGGCGAACTCGACCTCAACGCCCAGCGCGCCGCCATCGAGCCGGCGCCCAGTGGTCTGCGCAAGGTGGTGCTGGCGACCAACCTCGCCGAGACCAGCCTGACCATCGATGGCGTGCGCGTGGTGATCGACGCCGGCCTCGCTCGCGTGCCGCGCTTCGACCCCGGCAGCGGCATGACCCGCCTGGAGACCCAGCGCATCGCCCGCGCCAGCGCCACCCAGCGCGCGGGCCGCGCCGGGCGCCTTGAACCGGGGGTGTGCTACCGGCTGTGGTCCGAGGCCCAGCACGAGCAACTGGCCGCCCACGGCAGCGCGGAAATCCTCCAGGCCGACCTGGCCGGGTTGGCCTTGCAACTGTCGCGCTGGGGCGTCACCCCCGAGCAGTTGCGCTGGCTCGACCAGCCGCCCGGCGCCGCCTACGCCCAGGCCCAGGACCTGCTGGCGCGCTTGGGCGCGCTGCGCCCCGGCAGCCGCGACACCCTGAGCGAGCACGGCCAGGCAATGGCCGAACTGCCCGCCCACCCGCGCATCGCCCACCTGCTGCTGCGCGGCCAGGACCTGGGCCTGGCCGCCATGGCCTGCGACCTCGCCGCCCTGTTGGGCGAGCGCGACATCCAGCGCGGCGGCGGCGCCGACCTGCACACCCGCCTGGCCCTGGTCAGCGGCGAGAACAAGGCCGCGCGCGGCGGCCAGGGTGGCGTGCAGCGTGCCCGCCAGTTGGCGCGCCAGTATCGCGGCCTGCTGCGTGGCAAGCCCGGCGCGGCGGTGGCCGACCCCGAGCACCCGCGCTGGCTCGGCGCCCTGCTGGCGCTGGCGTACCCCGATCGCATCGCCCAGCAGCGCCGCGAGGGTGGCGCCGAATACCGCCTGGCCAACGGCCGCGCGGCGCTGTTCGCCGAGGTCGACGCGCTGATGAAATGCCCGTGGCTGGTGATCGCCGACCTCGGCAGCCGCCAGGGCCAGCGCGAGGAGCGCATCTACCTGGCCGCCGAGTTCGACCCGACGCTGCTCGACGGCGTGCTGGCCGAGCAGGTGCAAAGCCTCGATATCCTCGACTGGGACGAACGCGAACAGGTGCTGCGCGCCGAGCGCCAGCGCAAGGTCGGCGAACTGGTGCTCAGCCGCGAGCCGCTGCCGGGCCTGGATGACGACGCCCGCGCCCGTGCCTTGCTCGGCCTGGTGCGGCGCAAGGGCCTGGCGCTGTTGCCCTGGACCCCGGAGCTACGCCAGTGGCAGGCGCGGGTGGCGTTGCTGCGCCAGTTGGACCTGGAAAAGGCCGGTGAAAGTGAATGGCCGGACCTCGGCGATGAGGCCCTGCTGGCCAGTCTGGAAGGGTGGTTGCAACCGTACCTGGGCAAGGTCTCGCGCCTGAGCCACTTCGCCCAGCTGGACCTCTCGTCGATCCTGCGCAACCTGCTGCCCTGGCCGTTGCCGCAACAGTTGGAGGCCCAGGCGCCGCAGGCGATCGAGGTGCCGTCGGGCTCGCATATCCGCCTGGACTACAGCGAGCACCCGCCGATCCTCGCCGTGCGTTTGCAGGAGCTGTTCGGCCTGGCCGACACTCCGCGCATCGCCCAGGGCCGCCAGCAGGTCAAGCTGCACCTGCTGTCGCCGGCGCGTCGGCCGGTGCAGGTGACCCAGGACCTGGCGAACTTCTGGCGCACCACCTACGCCGAGGTGAAGAAGGACCTCAAGGGGCGCTACCCGAAGCATTACTGGCCGGATGACCCGCTGGTGGCCGAGGCGACGGCGCGGGCCAAGCCGCGCAAGTAGACCGCGTTGGCTTCATCGCGGGGCTCGCCCCGCGACAGGGCCGGCCGCCTCCCCCTCAACGCACGATGAAAAACACCTTGCGCACCACCGTGAGGTTCTCCCAGGTACCCTCGAACCCTGCCGCCACCACGAAACTGTCCCCGGCCGCGAACTCCCGGCTCACCCCCTCGCGGTCGGTCAGCCGCACCCGCCCTTCGAGCAGGTGGCACAGTTCGTCGAAATCACAGCTGCACCGCTCCAGGTGCGGCCCCGCCTCCCAGATCCCGGCCATGGCCTGGCGTCCCGGCTGCACATAGTGGCGCCAGCTGCTGGCGTGGTAGGGCGCATCGACCAGCGCGGGGTCGTCGACGACGCTCTGCACCGGCGCGAGGTCGGGGTTGGCGAAATCGATGATATGGCGGGGCAAGGCAGTGGGCATGAAGGCTCTCCAGGTGGTTGAAAAACATCAGGGGCGTCAGCACCAGCCTGCCCGCGACACACCGGGTGATCGCGCGGCGGCTCTGGCTGTATGCTGGCCATGAATGGCACGGCAGGCGCGTGCCGGATCTTTTTAATGGCGAGCGGCGGCGAAGCAAATGCCACCCCGCTCTGTGCGGGCACGCCCGGACGACGATGGGAGGCGCAGGATGAGTACCGAGGCGGGTTGGGGCACTTCACTGGCAGGGCAGGTGTACCAGGCATCGCCCGAAAGCGCGGCGACCCATGAGCTGGTGATGCGCTACCACCAGGCCTGGTGCGAGCAGGACATCGACGCGCAACTGGCCATGCTCGACCCCGACGTGGAATACACCGATTTTTTCCAGGGCCGGCGCATCGCCCTGGGCGAGCTGCGCGACTACCTGATGACCAGCATGACGGCGGGCGACGAAAGCCAGGTCTACACCGACCGCCTGCGGGTCGACGGCGATACCGCCTTCCTGCAATACCAACTGAGCCTGCAGGGCACCCGCGGGTTGGTCTCGTTCCGGGTCTGCGAGGCGATCACCGTGCGCAATGGCCTGGTGGTGCGGGTCAACGAGCATGCCTCGTTGATCACCCGCCATGACATGCTCGCCAGCCGTTTCGGCCAGCGCGCAGCGGGCAGCCGACTGGGGCTTTCGGCCCGTCAGCTCGGCCAGTTGGCCAGTGACCTGCAGCAGTACTTCGAGCAGGGCCGGCCCTTCCTCAACCCAGACCTGGACATGCCTCAGGTGGCCCACGTCACCGGCTACACCCGTAACCAGATCTCGTTCTTCCTCAACCAGGTGCTGGGCTGCTCGTTCTACCAGCACATCAACCAACTGCGCCTGCGCCATTTGCTTGGGCAACTGGAGGGCGTGGGCAGCGCCCAGCGCATCGACGAGTTGGCCAAGGCGGCCGGTTTTCGCTCGCTGTCGACCTTCTACCGCTGTTTCCGCGAGGAGACCGGGCTGTCGCCCAAGGCCTACCTGGAGCGCCAGGCGGCAGGGTGAATTCGTGCGGGCCCGCGTGTAGGCGCGCAGTGTCCGCCGGGCGTCGCCCCGGCCGTATGCTTTCTCCCATGACAGGCCATCGCGGCCAGCACAGGAGAACAGCATGTTCGGTCAACTCTTCATCGACGGCAGGTGGCAGGCGCCGCTCGACGGGCGCTACCTCGAGGTTCACGACCCGGCCAGCGAGGCGCTGATCCAGAGCGTCGCCGCCGCCAGCGCGGCAGACGTCGACCAGGCCGTGCAGGCCGCCCGCCGCGCCTTCGACCACGGCCCCTGGCCACGCCTGAGTGGCCGTGAGCGTGGCACGTGCCTGAGGGCCATCGCCGCGGGCCTGCGCGCCCGGCGCGACGAACTGGCGCGCCTGGAGGTGCGCGACAACGGCAAGCCACTGGCCGAGGCGCAATGGGACGTGGACGACGCGATCGGCTGTTTCGAGTACTACGCCGGCCTGGCTGAACACCTCGACGAGCAAGGCGTGGCGATCGAACTGCCCGACCCGCGCTTCGCCTGCCACGTGCGCCATGAGCCGCTGGGCGTGGCCGGGCAGATCATCCCCTGGAACTACCCGCTGCTGATGGCCGCCTGGAAAGTCGCGCCGGCCCTGGCCGCCGGCTGCACCTGCGTGCTCAAGCCCTCCGAGCTGACCCCGCTGAGCGCCCTGGAACTGGCCAGCATCGCCGCCGCCGCCGGTTTGCCGGCGGGCGTGCTGAACGTGGTCACCGGCCTGGGGGCCGAGGCGGGCGCGGCATTGTCGACGCACCCGGGGGTGGACAAGCTGGCCTTCACCGGCAGCGTGCCCACGGGCCGCGCGATCATGCAGGCGGCGGCCCAGGACATCAAGAACGTCAGCCTCGAACTGGGCGGCAAGTCGGCGTTCATCGTCTTCGACGACAGCGACATCGAGGCCGCCGTGGAGTGGGTGCTGTTCGGCATCTTCTGGAACCAGGGCCAGGTCTGCTCGGCCACGTCGCGTCTGCTGGTGCAGGACGGCCTGCATGACCGGCTGATCGAACGCTTGGTCGAGGAGGCCCGGCGCATCCGCATCGGCAACGGCCTGGAGGCGGGCACCCTGCTCGGGCCGCTGGTCAGCGGCGGCCAGCACGCGCAGGTACTGGCGGCCATCGACCGGGCGCAGGCCGAGGGCGCGCGCCTGGTGTGCGGTGGCGGCCGCCCGGCGCACCTGGCGCAGGGCTGGTTCGTCGAACCGACGGTGTTCATCGACACCCCGCTGCACAGCGCCCTGTGGCGCGAAGAGGTGTTTGGCCCGGTGCTCGCGGTGCGGCGCTTCGCCGATGAGGCCGAGGCGCTGGCGCTGGCCAACGCCAGCCGCTTCGGCCTGGCGGCGGCGGTGATGTCCGCCGACCCCGCGCGCTGTCAGCGCGTGGCCCGCGGCCTGCGCGCCGGGGTGGTGTGGCTGAACTGCTCGCAACCGACCTTCACCCAGGCGCCCTGGGGCGGCTACAAGCACAGCGGCATCGGCCGCGAGCTCGGCGAGTGGGGCCTGCGCAACTACCAAGAGGTCAAGCAAGTCACCGAATACCGTAGCGACCAGCCCTGGGGCTGGTACCTGAAACCCTGACCACCCCGCGTGGGCACGCTGCCTGCGCGACCATCACGAGGAGAACAACAACATGCTGACGGGTGAAAAGCCGACCTGGCTGACCTTCGACTGCTACGGCACGCTCATCCAGTGGGATGAAGGCGCTCATGCCGCCGTGGCGCGGGTTCTGGAAAAACATGGGCGCACCGATGTGTCGATCAAGGCGGTGATCGCCCGCCACGACGCGCGTGAGCACGTGCTCGAACAGGCCGAGCCGTTCATGAAGTTCCGCCAGGTCGTCGCCTTGAGTTTCG
Organism: Pseudomonas entomophila; assembly: GCF_029193575.1. Taxonomy (GTDB): domain Bacteria; phylum Pseudomonadota; class Gammaproteobacteria; order Pseudomonadales; family Pseudomonadaceae; genus Aquipseudomonas; species Aquipseudomonas entomophila_G. The sequence goes on from NZ_JARGCS010000024.1 coordinate 190,739, forward strand.
TCGAGGCCATGGCCGAGTTCGGCATCCACACCGACCAGGCCGACTTCGACCTGCTGATCCAGAGCATTTCGGCGATGCCGCCGCACCCGGAGGTGGTCGCCGCGCTGGTCGAGCTCAAGGCCATGGGCTTCAAGCTGTGCATCGTCTCCAATACGGAAGATGCGGTGATCGCCGGCAACGTCGCGCAACTGGGCGGCACCATCGACCGGGTCATCACCGCCGAGCAGGCCCAGGCCTACAAGCCGTCGCCGCGCTTGTTCCGGCATGCCTGGCGTGAGCTGGGGGTGCAAGTGGACGAGGTGGTGCACATCTGCGCCTCGCCGTTGCTGGACCTGACCGCCGCGCGTGAGCTGGGTTTCCGCTGCGTGTGGATCGACCGCGGCACCGGGCGCCAGCCGCCCCATGACTACCGCCCCCACGCGACCCTGCCCGACCTTTCGGGCGTCCCCGCGTTGTTCCGTTCGCTGGGCTGGTAGCCCTCACACAGGCAGGTGCGCACCATGAACACGTTCAAGCTTCACTCGCTGCTCCAGCCGCTCGATGTGCCGGCCTGGGCCGCCACGGTGGCCGAAGCCGCGCCGCAACGGGCGGCCTTGCAGGAAGACCTGGAGGTCGACGTGGCCATCGTCGGCGCGGGTTACACGGGGCTGGCAGCGGCCATCGAACTGGCCTCGCGCGGTGTCAGCGTGGCGCTGCTGGAGGCCGGTGTGGTCGGTGGCGGCGCCTCTGGGCGCAATGGCGGGCAGATCAACCCCGGGCTCAAGCTCGACCCGCATGTGGCCCTGGCCAAGCACCCGGATATCGCCGAGCACGCCCTGGACTTCGCCGGCGGCGCGCCGGACCGGGTGTTCGCGCTGGTCGAACGCTACGCCATCCAGTGCCAGATCAAACGCACCGGCTGGTTGATGCCGGCGCATCGGCAAAGCGCCGAGCGCGACCTCGAGCGGCGCGCCGAGGGCTGGCGGCGCCGGGGTGTGCCGGTGCGCACGCTGGGCCGCGAGGAAACCCGCAAGGTCACCGGCAGCGAGGTCTACACCGGGGCCATCGTCGACCCCCGTGGCGGCAACCTGCAACCGTTGAACTACGTGCGCGGCCTGGCCCGCGCAGCGCTTGCCGAAGGCGCGCGGCTGTTCGAGCACACCCCGGTGCGCGCGCTCAGCCGCCAGGGTGAGCGCTGGCTGCTGAAAACCCCGCGCGCGCAACTGCGCGCCGGCCATGTGCTGCTGGCCACCAACGCCTACACCGATGGCCTGTGGCCTGGGCTGAAGCAGACCATCATCCCGGTCAGCTCGTTCCAGATCGCCACCGTGCCGCTGGCGCCGGAGCTGGCCAACACGGTACTGCCGCTGGGGCATCACGCCGCCGACACCCGGCGCTTGATCCAGTACTTCCGCAAGGACCCGGCCGGCCGCGTGTTCATGGGCGGCGAGGGCAATGCCGGCGGGCCGAAGCGCCCGGAGGACTTCTCGCACCTGTACCGCGCGCTGCTGGCCACCTACCCGCAACTGGCCGGGGTGCAGATCGAGTACGCGTGGTCCGGGCGCCTGGCGGTCACCCCCGAATACCTGCCGCATGTGCACGAGCCGGCGCCGGGCATCAGCGCCGTGCTCGGCTGCCAGGGCCGGGGCGTGGCGCTGATGACCGCGATGGGGCAGTCGGTGGCGGCGCACATCCTCGACCGCGCGGTGCCCACGGGCATTCCGGTCACGCGCCTCAAGCGCATCCCGTTCCATGGCTTGAACCAGTTGTACGCGGCGGTGGCGTCGAGCTACTTCCGCCTGATGGACGTCGGCTGAGCCGACGCCCGGGAAGGACCCTGATCCGTGTTGCCGTGGTGTGCGTCAGGTCCCGGTTCATACTTCATGAAGCTGGACTTCACATGAAATAACAATCAGGAGAATGTCATGTTGAAGCAGTTCTGCTGTACCCGCTTGCTGGGTGTCGCGCTGGCCATGGGCAGCGCGGCGGCGAGCGTCCCCTCGGTGGCCGCCGACCTGACCGTGGTGGCCTGGGGCGGTGTGACCCAGGACGCCTTGCGCGCGGTGTATTTCGAACCGTTCGCCAAGGCCAACGGGGTCAATGTGATCGAGGATTCGTGGAACGGCGGCTATGGCGTGCTGCAGGCCAAGGTCAAGGCCGGCAAGCCCAATTGGGACGTGGTGCAGGTGGAGTCGGACATGCTCGAGCTGGGCTGCGCCGACGGCATCTTCGAGACCCTCGACCTCAGCACCATCCCTCGCGACAAACTGCGCCCCGACGCGGTCAACCCCTGCGGCATCGGTGTGTACTACTGGTCGGTGGCCCTCGGCTACGACGCCGACAAGCTGGCCAAGGCGCCGCAGAGCTGGGCCGATTTCTGGGATGTGAAGCAGTTCCCCGGCAAGCGCTCGCTGCGCAAGGGCGCCAAGTACAACCTGGAGTTCGCCCTGCTCGCCGACGGTGTCGCGGCCGAAGACCTGTACCAGGTCTTGGGCACCCCGGAGGGCGTCAACCGCGCCTTCCGCAAGCTCGATGAGCTGCGCCCGTACATCGTCTGGTGGGAGGCCGGCGGCCAGCCGTTGCAGTACCTGGCCTCTGGCGAGGTGGTGATGGCGGCGGTGTACAACGGCCGGCTCACCAGCATCAGCAAGAGCGAGGGCAAGCACTACAAGCTGGTGTGGGACGGCAGCATCTACGCCCTGGACAGCTGGGCGATCCTCAAGGGCGCGCGCAACAAGGCCCAGGCCGAGCAGTTCATCGCCTTCGCCAGCCAGGCGCAGCACCAGGCCAAGCTACCCACCTACGTGCCCTACGGCGTGCCCAACCTCGACGCCTCGGCGCAGATCGCCCCGGACGTGTACGCCGACCTGCCGACCCACCCGGACAACCTGCGCAACGCCATCGCCCTGAACACGGCGTTCTGGAACGACCACCTCGAAGACCTCACCACCCGCTACAACGCCTGGCTGGCCAGGTAAGGGCGCGCCCGGGGCGGCGTGCGCCCCGGGCGCAGACAAGAACAACAACAGGCTCGGCGCGTGCCGAGCAGGAGGCCCCATGGCTGATTCAGGAATACGCTTCGTCGACGTCACCAAGCACTACGGTGCCATCCGGGTGATCGACGCTCTTTCGCTCGATATCCAGGAGGGCGAATTTGTCAGCCTGCTCGGGCCCTCGGGGTCAGGCAAGACCACCCTGCTGATGATGCTGGCTGGCTTCGAAAGCGTCAGCGGCGGCAAGATCATTGTCAACGGCGTGCAGGTCAATGCCTTGCCGCCACACAAACGCGACATGGGCGTGGTGTTCCAGAACTACGCGCTGTTCCCGCACATGACCGTGGCCGAGAACGTCGCCTTCCCGTTGCGCATGCGTGGCCTGGGCCGCGCCGAGATCGCCACGCGGGTGGCCCGCGCGCTGGACATGGTGCAGCTCAGCGCCCAGCTCGAGCGTCGCCCGCACCAGCTCTCCGGCGGCCAGCAGCAGCGTGTGGCCTTGGCCCGCGCGCTGGTGTTCGAGCCGCGCGTGGTGCTGATGGACGAGCCGCTCGGCGCGCTCGACAAGCAACTGCGCGAGCAGATGCAGTTGGACATTCGCGCCCTGCACCAGCGCCTGGGGCTGACCATCGTGTTCGTCACCCACGACCAGTCCGAGGCGCTGACCATGTCCGACCGCATCGCCGTGTTCAACCGCGGCAAGATCGAGCAGATCGGCACCCCCCGGGAAATCTACGACCAGCCACGCACGCGCTTCGTCGCGCAATTCATCGGTGAGACCAACCTGCTCGAAGGGCGCCTGGTGAACATCGACGGCCCGCGCGCCGATGTGCTGCTGGGCAGCGGTGTGAAGATCCGCGTGCCAGCGGCCGGCTTCGATGTCGGCCAGCAGGTGCTGGTGTCGGTGCGCCCGGAACGTCTGAGCCTGGGCGACAGCCCGCGCGACGGCAATTCGCTGGCGCTGCGCCTGGTCGATTCGGTGTACCAGGGCGACCACCTGCGCGCCCAGCTCGCCAGTGAGCACATGACCCTGACCGCGCGCCTGTGCCGGTCGCTGCCGGAGCGTTCCCAGGGCGCCGACGTGGTGGCCCATTTCGACCCGCGTGACTGCTGGATGATCGCCTCATGAAAGCGCAATCCCTCACCAACCGTCACGCGGCTGCGCTGCTGGTGCTGCCGCTGCTGCTGTTCATGCTGGCGTTCTTCGTCTGGCCGCTGGGCACGGTGATGCACCAGGCGGTGTCGGACAACGCCGTGCTCAAGGTGCTGCCGCTGACCCACCGAGCCGCGACTGGCTGGGACGGGCAGACGCTGCCCGGCCCGCACCTCGAACAGGCGCTGGTCAGCGACCTGCGCAACGCCGAGGACCAACAGGCGGTCGGCGAAATGGTGCGCCGGCTCAACAGCGCCCAGCCCGGTTTTCGCACCCTGATCGCCCGCACCCAGGCCGCGGCCCGCGCCAGCGACGGTGTGCTCGAGCTGCGCACGGTGGACCCGCGCTGGGCCGAGCTGCGCTACTGGCAAACGGTGCGCGGCGCGCTGTCGCCGCTCACCGACCGCTTCCTGCTCGCGTCCCTGGACCTTGAGCGCGATGGCCGAGGGGCCATCGTCGACATGGCCAGCGACGCTTCGGCCAACCGCGCGATCCTGCTGCGCACCTTCGCCATGACCGCGACCATCACCCTGGCCTGCCTGCTGCTCGGCTACCCCTATGCGGTGCTGCTGGCCGCCAGCACCGGTTGGCGGCGCAGCCTGCTGTTGGGGGCGGTGCTGCTGCCGCTGTGGACGTCGCTGCTGGTGCGCACCACCGCCTGGTTCATCGTGCTGCAGGACAATGGCCTGCTGAACCGCCTGCTGATGCTGCTGCACCTGACCGACAGCCCGGTGGCGCTGATCTTCAACCGCACCGGGGTGATCATCGCCATGACCTATGTGTTGCTGCCGCTGATGGTGCTGCCGATCTACAGCGTGCTGCTGTCGATTCCGCGCAACCTGATGCCGGCTGCCGGCTCCCTGGGCGCACGGCCGCTGCGCGCGTTCATCGAGGTGATGCTGCCGTTGAGCCTGCGCGGGGTGAGCTCGGGGGTGCTGCTGGTGTTCATGTCGGCGGTGGGCTACTACATCACCCCGGCGCTGATCGGCGGGCCGAAGGACCAGATGATCAGCTCGGTGATCGCCTTCTACGCCACCGGCGCCGCCAACTGGGGCATGGCCAGCGCCCTGGGGTTGGTGCTGCTGCTGATCACCCTCGTGCTGTACGCCCTCTACCAGAGGCTTTCCCACCGTCAACAGGGAGCAACTTCATGAAAACCCATCCGCTTCTGGCCCTGTTCGGGGTGCTGATGGTGGTGTTCCTGCTGGCGCCGTTGCTGGTGGTGCTGCCACTGGCCTTCACCTCCAGTTCGTTCCTGGTCTACCCGATGCCGTCGGTGTCGCTGCGCTGGTTCGAGCGCCTGTTCAGCGTGCGCGCCTGGGAGCTGTCGATCATCAACAGCTTGATCATGGCCTGTGGCGCGACGGTGCTGGCCACCAGCCTGGGCACCTTGGCGGCGTTGGGCCTGCGGCGCAAGGGCCTGCGTCTGGGGGCGACGCTCAACGCGCTGTTCATGCTGCCGATGGTGGTGCCGGCGGTGGTGCTGGGGGTGGGCATGCAACTGCTGCTCGAACGGCTTGGGCTGAACAACAGCTATGGCGGGGTGATCATCGCCCACACGGTGCTGGCGATCCCGTTCGTGATGGTCAGCGTCAGCGGGGCGCTGGCGGGTATCGACACGCGCACGGAACTGGCCGCCGCGAGCCTGGGGGCGAGCCCGGCCACGGTGCTGCGCACGGTCACTTTGCCGCTGGCGTTGCCGGGCATTCTCACCGGAGCGGTGCTGGCCTTCGCCACGTCGCTGGACGAGGTGGTGCTGACCTTGTTCGTCGCCGGCCCCGGCCAGCGCACCTTGGCGTTGCAGATGTTCTCCAGCATCCGCGAGAACATCAGCCCGGAGATCGCTGCGGCGGCCTTCCTGTTCATCGTCGGCACCCTGGCGATCGGCCTGTTGCTGGCCTGCGCCCGGCGGCGCTTGCAGGTGGCGCGGGGCAAGGCGCCGGCGTTGGCCTGAGCTGCACCGGCCCCATCGCGGGTGTCAGCCCGCCCCCACAGGGACCACGCGGCCCTCGTAGGAGCGGGCTTGCCCGCCAGAGGGCCGGTAGCCCCAACCCCCTTACTTGCCGCCGGCCTTGTCCACCGCCTGCAGGATCACCTTGGCCACTTCAGCCGGTTGCGACTGCTGCGGCACATGGCTGGTGTTCAGTTCGGTGGTCTGCGCGCCGATCTTCTTGGCGAAGGCGCGTTGCAGGTCCGGGTTGATCATGCGGTCCTGCTTGGCCACCACGTACCAGTTTGCCTTGCCGTTCCAGGCCGCCGCGCTGGTGGTGTCGGCGAATGCCGAGGCGCGGATCGGGCCCTGGGTCGCGGTCATGATGTCGGTCTGCTCGCGGGTCAGGTCTTGGGCGAAGTCGTTGGCCATGCCCTGCGGGGTCATGTACAGGTAGCCGTTGCGGTCGGCGGCGATCTGCGCAACGCCCGGTGCCGGGAAGTCCTTGGCCAGGTCCTTGCTGGCTTGCCCGGCGTCCGGGGCGAAGGCGGCCACGTAGACCAGGCTGCGGACCTTGGCGTCGGTGCCAGCCTGGCTGATCACCGTGCCACCCCACGAGTGGCCGACCAGCACCACGTCGCCGTCCTGGTTGTTCAGCACCCGGCGGGTGGCGGCGACGTCCTCGGCCAGCGAGGTCAGCGGGTTCTGCACCACGGTCACCTTCACCCCCTTGGCCTGCAGCAGCGGCACGACCTTGCCCCAGTCGGAGCCGTCGGCGAAGGCGCCGTGGACGATCACCACGGACGGTTTGGCGGTGTCGGCATGGCTGGCGGCCACGCTAAAGAGCGACGCGGTCATTGCCATTGCCACGGCAAGCGTTTTGAATCGGAACATGGCGGTACCTCCTGTGAGTGGTGTGGCGATTGTCGGGAGTGCACGCTTGCCTGGGTATCGGTCGTTTATCCGAGCCTGCCCCGATCAACCCTCGACTGTGGAAACCCCATGCACGAACACCCCGTTATCGATTGCCTCACGCTAGAAGACGCCATGCTGGCGTTGTCCATGGTCGGCGACCTGAGCATGGGCCAGCCCCTCGACCAGTCGCGGCGCACCGCGCGCCTGGCGCGCCAGTTGGCCCAGGCCTGCGCGGGCGACGGCGAGCACCTGCGGGTGGCCGACCAGGTCGCGCTGTTGCGCTGGTCGGGTTGCACGGCCAACGCCGAAGGCTTCACCCGCCTGCTTGGCGACGACGTGTCGGGCCGCCAGGCGATGCTCAGCCAGACCCTCGGGCCGGCCGGGCAGCGGGCGTTGCGCAAGACCTCACCGCTGGCGCGCGTGCACTGCGAGGTGGCCGGCGAGGTCGCCTCGGCGCTGGGCCTGACGGTTCCGGTGGAGCAGGGCCTGCGCAATGTGTTCGAGCACTTCGATGGCAGTGGCCGACCCTACGGGCTGAGCCACCCCGAGATTCCCGAGGTGGTCTACCAGGTGGTGCTGGCCGGTGACCTGGAGATCCTCTCGCGGGCCCATGGCGTCGAGGCGGCGCTGGCGTGGATCGCCGGGCAGGCCGACCGGCGCTACCCTGCGACACTGGTGGCCGAGTTGACGCGCCATGCCGAGGACTGGCTGGCGCTGTTGCAGGCCCCCAGCGCGCCCGTCGCTGGCCTGGGCGGTGAGGCCGACGTGCAATTGACGCTGGTGGCCAACGTCATCGACCTCAAACTCTCCTGGCTGGCCGGTTACTCGCGTGCCAGCGCTGACCTGGTACGCGCCGCGGCCAACCTGATGGGCCTGCCGATGGCCGCCCAGGCGCGCCTGGGCAAGGCCGCGCTGGTGCACGGCGTGGGCCGCGCGGCGGTGCCCAACCGGGTGTGGAACACGCCGGGCGCGCTGCTCGACGGCGATCGCGACCAGATCCACCTGGTGCCCTGGTGGACCCAGCGCGCCTGCGCCCAGGTACCGGGCCTGGCCGATGTGGCACAGCTGGCCGCGCATGCCTACGAACGGCTCGACGGCAGCGGTTATTTTCGCGGCCTGGGGGCCGAGAGCCTGCAACCGGAGCAGCGCCTGCTCGCCGTCGCGCTGGCCTGGGAGGCCCTGCGCGCCGAGCGGCCGTGGCGACCGGCGTTCAGCGCGCAGGAGGCGGCCAAGGTGTTGCTGGGCGAAGCCGCCAACGGGCGTCTCGATGCGCAGTGCTGCGAGGCGGTGATCGCCGCGGCCCGTGGCGAGCGGCAATGGGCGGGCAGAGGGGGGAGCGGTCTGTTGAGCGAGCGCGAGAGCGAAGTGTTGCGCCTGATCAGCCTGGGCAACAGCAACAAGGAGACCGCCCGCTTGCTGGGTATCAGCCCGAGCACCGTGCGCACCCACGTGGAGAGCACCTTCCGCAAGCTCGAATGCACCACCCGCGCCGCAGCGACCCTGAAGGCGTTGACCTTGGGCCTGTTGTGAGGCCGCCTCAGTTCTCCTGCTGGAGGAGGAAGGTCAGCACTTCGCCCTCGTTGACATTCAACTGGTACATTGCCTGCCCGCTGCGGTGGGGGTCGTCGCGGATCGCGGCGACCCGATGGCCTTGATGATCCCGCAGGTGGCAGATCAAGCCCTCGTCGGTCATTTCCAACGGCTCGATCTTCCAGTCTTCGGTGACGTCGGCATGCCAGTAGAACCCCAGGTAGCCATTGACGCTGATGCCCAGGCGTTTCGGCGAAGGGGGGCCAGCAGAGGTCTTGGCCGGCCCAGGGATGCTGATCGCATAGTGCAGGCGGTTCTCGCTGTGGGAGCGGTAACTGAAGGTCAGGGTCAGTGACGCCTGGACGCCGCCGGCCAGCAGCCAGTCATGCCCCGGCGCCAGCCCCCAGGAGAACTTGTCCGAGTCGCGGCTCAGGCGCAAGGGCACGTTTCGTGAGCCGGCGCGTGCGTAGAGCTTGCCCTTGAACGACCTTGCGTAGGTGGTTTGAATGAGGGGGTCCATGAGCTTTCCTCGCATTGATGGGAACGCGCAGGTTAATGGGCCGCTCCCCCTCGATGGAGTTCGAAAATATTCCCCGCCAAACCCCAGGCGCCCGTTCAGGCGCCGGCCTCGCCCTCCAGCAGCATGAACAGGCGGTACAGCACCACGCTGCTGAACAGTTGCAGGAAGCCGCTGAGGCTGTCCAGGGCCAGTTGCAGCGCCGGTTGCGGTTCGGCGAAGGCCATCAGCAGCAGGCCGTCGAGCAACCACAACGGCGCCAGCACGGCCAGCACGCAGACCAGGATGCGCATGAAGTGCCCGGTGGTCATCCGCGCGCTCTCGCGCATCGACTGGACCACCGGCAGCCCGCGCAGCACCAGCAGGTATTCGGCGAAGATCAGGTTGATCATGATCCACACCCCGGGGAAGACGAACAGCGCCAAGCCCGCCATGATCAGCAGCGAACTGATCAGGATCAGCAGCGCCATTGCCGGCCACAGCTGCACCGCGCGGGCGAACAGGTTGCGCTTGCTGACGTGCTGGCCGTTGCTGCGGGTGTCGAGGTAGAGGATCAGCGCGGCGCTGTACAGCGGGTAGAGCAGCAGGCTGACCAGCATGCCGTAGGCCGGCGAGGCCTGATCGCCCAACTGGCGGTACAGCACCTGGGTGAGCAGGGCCTCGAGCACCACCAGCGGCAGGCACAGCTGGGCGATGCTGGCCAGGTGGCGGCGGAAGAAAAACAGGGAGTCGCGCAGGATGCTCAACGGGTTCATCGGTCTACATCACATGGAAAAAAGCAGGGCGTAACTTTAGCCCAGACCCACGGCCAGCTGAAAAAAGTTTCATGGTGCGCGTAATTGAATCCCGTGGGCGCACCCCCCATCTTTGACCTTGTCCGATGTCTTGCCCGGCCCCACGAGGTAGCCCATGAACACTGAAGAGCAAACCCTGATCGATGGCCTGTTCGCCCGCCTCAAGCAGGCCGAAGACCCGCACCAGCCGCGCGATGCGCAGGCCCAGGCGCGTATCGAGGAGCATGTGCGCCAACAGCCGTCGGCGCCGTACTACATGGCCCAGGCGATCTTGGTGCAGGAAGCGGCGATCAAGCGCCTGGACGAGCAGAACAAGCAGCTCGAAGCCGAGCTCAAGCAGGCCCGCGCGCAGCAGCAAGAGGCCGCGCGGCCGAGCGCGGGCGGTGGCGGGTTCCTGTCGAGCCTCTTCGGTGGCAACCGCAGCACCGAACCCCAGCGCCCGGCGACGCCGCCCAGCACTGGCGGCGGCTGGCGCGAGCCGGCGCCACAGGCTTATGCGCCGCCTCCTCAGCCGCAGCAGCCAGCATTCAACGCCGCCCCAGCGCGCAGCGGGGCCAGCAGCTTCCTGGGCGGTGCCATGCAAACCGCCGCGGGCGTGGCCGGGGGCGTGCTGCTGGCGCAAGGCATCAGCAGCCTGTTCAACCACCATTCGCAACCCCAGGAAGTGGTCGAGGTGATCCGCGAGGAGCCGTCACCGGCCAGTGACGCCGGCGGCTGGAACGACAACGACAGCCAACGCCAGGTCGCCGACAACGGTGGTTGGGGCAACGACCAGGGTGGCTTCATGGACAGCGACTACGGCAGCGATGGCGGCGGGTTCTTCTCGGACGATGACACCTTCGTTTGAGGGTAGTGGCATACTGTTCGGCATCCGGGGGCGCTTTGCGCCCCTTTCGTTACGCAACGAGGTGCCTGGGGTTGAAGAAGATCGCGCTGTTCGCCGATGTGCAGAACCTCTATTACACCGTGCGCCAGGCCCATGGCTGCCACTTCGACTACACCGCCCTGTGGGCGGAGGTCAGCCGCGAGGGGCAGATCGTCGAGGCGGTGGCCTACGCCATCGACCGAGGTGACGCCAAGCAGCAGCAGTTTCAGCGCATCCTGCGCAACCTTGGGTTCGAGGTGCGCCTCAAGCCGTTCATCCAGCGCAGCGATGGCTCGGCCAAGGGCGACTGGGACGTGGGCATCACCCTGGACGTGATCGACGCCGCCGCGCGGGTTGACCAAGTGGTGCTGGCCTCGGGCGATGGCGACTTCGATCTGCTGATGGAGCGGGTGGTCGAGCGGCATGGCACCGAGGCGGTGGTGTATGGCGTGCCGGGGTTGACGGCGCTGTCGCTGATCCGTGCCGCCAGCCGCTATGTGCCGATCGAAGGCAAGTTATTGCTGCGTCATTGAAGGCCCCATCGCCTGTTCACCCTTTCCTGCCATTCCCCTGCAGTTGCTCCAACGGCACCCGCCGCTCCACCGCGCTGGACAGAATGATCGAGGTCTTGCTGAAGCCCAACTGCGAGACCTGGTTGATCAACGCCTCCAGCTCATGCATCGACCCCACCGCCGCCTGCATGATCACGCAGGGGTCGCCGGTCACCCGGTGGCACTCGGTGAGCTGCGGGATGCGCGCCAGCGCATCGTAGGCCTGCTGGTTGCCATGGCTGGCCAGGCGCAGCTCGATCACGCATTGAATTGGCAAGCCGATCTTCTCCAGGTCGACCTTGGCCGCATACCCGGTGATCACCCCGCTGGCCTCCAGCTTGGCCACCCGCTCGGCCACCGCCGGGGCCGACAGGTTCACCTGGCGCGCCAGTTGCGCATAGGTGGCGCGGCCGTCCTCGAGCAGGGCGGCGAGCAGCATGCGGTCGTATTTGTCCATGTCGTTCAGGGTCTCCGGTCATTCAACGGAAAAGGGCCCGTATAACCGTTCATTACAAAGTGTTTTGGTGTTTTAAACGTGTTTTGTAACTTAAGTTTGCTGAGGGCGCTTTCTAAACTAAGTCACCCGTAAACGGATTTCGAGTGATTTTCCATGCCTGCCCCCCGTCGCTTTCCCTGGTTGCTGATCGGTGCCTTCCTTGCCTTGTACCTCGTCTGGGGCTCCACCTACCTGGCCATCCGCATTGGCGTGGAGTCGTGGCCGCCGATGTTGATGGCTGGCGTGCGTTTCGTCATCGCCGGCGGCTTGCTGTATGGCTTTCTGCGCTGGCGCGGCGTGCCAGCGCCCACCTGGCCGCAATGGCGCGCCGCCGGGGCCATTGGCTTCCTGTTGCTGAGCTGCGGTAACGGCGGTGTGACCCTGGCCGAGCATGCCGGGGTGGCTTCGGGCGTGGCGGCGCTGGCGGTGGCGACGGTACCGCTGTTCACCCTGCTGTTCGGGCTGTTGTTCGGGCATCGCAACTCGCGGCTGGAGTGGGCGGGGATCTTTCTGGGGCTGGCCGGCATCGGCTTGCTCAACCTGGGTTCGAACCTGCAGGCCAGTCCCATGGGCGCGGTGCTGATCCTGTTCGCCGCCGCGGCCTGGGCGTTCGGCTCGGTGTGGAGCAAGAACCTGCCGTTGCCCCAAGGCGCCATGGCCAGCGCCGCCGAGATGCTGGTCGGCGGCGGCGCGCTGCTGCTGGGCAGCGCCCTGAGCGGTGAACGCCTGGCCGAGATGCCGAGCGCCGCCGGTTGGGGCGCGTTGGCCTACCTGGTGTTCTTCGGCTCGATCGTCGCCTTCAGTTCGTACATGTACCTGCTCAAGCACGTGCGCCCGGCGGCGGCCACCAGCTATGCCTACGTCAACCCGGTGGTGGCGGTGCTGCTGGGCATCGCCTTCGCTGGCGAGCAGATCGGCGCCGAGGAGTGCATGGCGATGGCGGTGATCGTCGGCGCGGTGGTGCTGATCGGCTTGCCGCAGTGGCGCAAGGCGCCGCAACAGGCGCGGGCCTCCTAGGGCCGCCTTGCGTCGCGAAAGGGGCGCGAAGCGCCCCCCTCAGGTAAACTGCGCGCCGTCGCTGAACCCCCACACGGTATTGCCATGAATTTCGCCAAACTCGGCCTGATCGAACCGCTGCTGCGCACCTTGCAGCAGCTGGACTACACCACCCCCACCCCGGTCCAGGCCCAGGCCATCCCCGCCGTGCTGGCCGGCCGCGACCTGATGGCCGCGGCCCAGACCGGCACCGGCAAGACCGCTGGCTTCGCCCTGCCGGTGCTGCAACGCCTGGCCCTGGAAGGCGAGAAGGTGGCCAGCAATTCGATCCGCGCGCTGGTGCTGGTGCCGACCCGCGAGTTGGCCGAGCAGGTGCATGCCAATATCCGCCAGTACGCCGAGAACCTGCCACTGAGCACCTACGCGGTGTATGGCGGCGTCAGCCTCAACCCGCAGATGATGCGGCTGCGCCGTGGCGTCGACCTGCTGGTGGCCACCCCGGGCCGGCTGCTCGACCTGTTCCGCCAGAACGCCTTGAAGTTTGGCCAGGTGCAGACCCTGGTACTGGACGAAGCCGACCGCATGCTCGACCTGGGCTTCGCCGAGGAATTGCAGGCCGTCTATGCCGCGCTGCCGCGCAAGCGCCAGACGCTGCTGTTCTCCGCCACCTTCTCCGAGCAGATCCGCGTGCTCGCGGGGCTGGCCCTGAACGACCCGCTGAGCATCGAGGTCAGCCCGCGCAATGCCGCCGCCAGCACCGTCAAGCAGTGGCTGGTGCCGGTGGACAAGAAGCGCAAGGCCGACCTGTTCTGCCACCTGCTGCGCAAGCAGCGCTGGAAGCAGGTGCTGGTGTTCGCCAAGACCCGCAATGGCGTCGACCAACTGGTCGAGCGCCTGCTGGGCGAGGGCGTCAACGCCGACGGCATCCACGGCGACCGCCCCCAGGCCAGCCGCCAGCGCGCGCTGGACAGCTTCAAGGCGCGCGAGGTGCAGGTGCTGGTCGCCACCGATGTGGCCGCCCGCGGCCTGGACATCGACGACCTGCCGCTGGTGGTCAACCTCGACCTGCCGATCAACGCCGAGGACTACGTGCACCGTATCGGCCGCACGGGCCGGGCGGGCAACAAGGGCGAGGCGATTTCGCTGGTGTGCGCCGACGAGGTGCAATTGCTGGCGGCGATCGAGACCTTGACCCGCCAGACCCTGCCGCGCCATGAAGAGCCGGATTTCATCCCCGACCACCGGGTGCCGCAGACCGATGCCAACGGCCAGGTGCTGAAGAAACCGAAAAAGCCCAAGAAACCCAAGGAAAACAGCGCCAAGCGTGGGCTGGGCAAATGGATGGACAGCAGCACCGAGCCGGCGGCGCCGGTCAAGGCCGTGCGCAAGGTGCCGAGTTTCAACAAGCGCAAACCCTAAGCACGAATGCTCCCGCAGGCATCACCGCTGATGCTGGAAACAGCGTCGTACCTGTGGGGGCGAGCTCGCCCCGCGATGAGGCCGGCACTGATGCGACAAGGCAGTTGCTCCCGCAGGGGGCAATTGCCTCAGGGCTGAACCCACTTCGCCGCCGCCTGCCCAGCCCGCAAGCCACTGGCAAAACACGCCGTCAGCAGATACCCACCGGTCGGCGCCTCCCAGTCCAGCATCTCCCCGGCACAGAACACGCCCGGCAACTGGCGCAGCATCAACCCCTCATCCAGCGCCTCGAAGCGCACCCCGCCCGCCGTGCTGATCGCCTCGTCGAGCGGCCGTGTGCGCACCAGCTCGATCGGCAGTGCCTTGATCGCCCGCGCCAAGCGCATGGGGTCGGCGAAGGTCGCCGCGTCGGTCAGCTCGCGCAGCAGCGCCGCCTTCACCCCCTCGATCCCCAACTGGCCGTGCAGGTGCTTGGCCATCGACCGCGACCCGCGTGGCTTGGCCAACGCCTGGGCGACCTTATCCACAGGCCGGTCCGGCAGCAGGTCGAGCAGCAGGGTGGCGCGCCCGTCGCGATTGATCGCCTCGCGCAGCGGCGCCGACCAGGCATACACCAGGCTGCCTTCCACCCCTTGCGCGGTGAGGATGAACTCGCCTCGGCGCGCAGCGGCGCCGGGCACGCTCAGGGCGATGTTCTTCAGCGGCGCGCCGGCGAACTTGTCCTGGAGCAGTTGGCTCCAGCCCGCCACCTCGAACCCGCAGTTGCTCGGCTGCAACGGCGCGATATCCACACCCCGCCCGGCCAGCAGCGCCAGCCATGCGCCATCGGAGCCCAGACGCGCCCAGCTGGCGCCGCCCAGGGCGAGCACCACGGCATCGGCCCGCACCTGCAGCTCACCTTGTGGATAAGCCACCCGCAGCGCGCCGTCGGCCTGCCAACCCAGCCAGCGGTGACGGGTGTGGATAACCACCCCGGCGTCGCGCAGGCGCTTGAGCCACGCGCGCAGCAGGGGCGCGGCCTTCATGTCGCGGGGGAACACCCGGCCCGAGGTGCCGACGAAGGTTTCGATGCCCAGGCCGTGAATCCACTGGCGCAGGGCGTCGGCGTCGAAGCCTTGCAACAGGGCATCGACCTGCGCGCTGCGCTCGGCATAGCGCGCCACGAACGCCGGGTACGGCTCGGAATGGGTGATGTTCATGCCGCCGACGCCCGCCAGCAGGAACTTGCGCCCCACCGAAGGCATCGCGTCGAACACCTCGACCGCCACCCCGGCCTGGGCCAGGGCCTCGGCCGCCATCAGGCCGGAGGGGCCAGCGCCGATCACGGCAACGAGGGGGCGAGTAGGGGAGCGGGGGTCGGTCATGGCGGCGGCAGGCTGTGGAAAAGAGCCGGCATTCTACCCCAGCACACCCCGCGCAGGCACTGCACAAAAAACGATCAAAGCTTTGCAGGTCAGGCAGTTAAAGGGCCGTAGCGGCTTTCCCGCAGGTTATCCACAGGCGGTTCCACAGTCATTGTGCACAACCCAGCACCCGTGCGGCGCTGTGGTGCAGGATGCCGTGGCGCCGGGCCAGGGCCTCGCGGTCCTTGCTGTAGCCGCCACCGATCACCCCGACCACCGGGATGTCGCGGCCCAGGCAGTGGCGCAGCACCGCCTCGTCGCGGGCGGCCAGGCCCTGGTCGGTGAGTTGCAGGTAGCCCAGGGCGTCGTCCTTGTGCACATCGACGCCGGCGTCGTACAGCACCAGGTCGGGCTGGTACAGCGGCAGCAGGTAGTTGAGCGCGTCGTCGACCACCGCCAGGTAGGCGGCGTCGCCCATGCCGCGGGGCAGGGGGATGTCCCAGTCGCTCTGGGCCTTGCGCGCCGGGAAGTTCTGCTCGCAGTGCAGCGACACGGTGATCGCCTCCGGGGTGTCGTGGAGGATGCGCGCGGTGCCGTCGCCCTGGTGCACGTCGCAGTCGAAGATCAACACCCGATGCACCCGCCCGGCTTCAAGCAGGTAGCGGCTGATCACCGCCAGGTCGTTGAAGATGCAGAAGCCTGCCGGGTGGTCGTAGTGGGCGTGGTGGGTGCCACCGGCCAGGTGGCAGGCGATGCCGTGTTGTAAGGCCATCTCGGCGCTCAGCAACGAGCCGCCGACCGCCCGTACCGTGCGCCGGGCCAACGCTTCGCTCCAGGGCAGGCCTAGGCGGCGCTGGTCCTCGCGCGACAGTTCGCCGTTCATGTAGCGCTCGATGTAGGCGCGGTCGTGGGCCAGGGCGAGGATGTCGTTGGGGCAGAGCTCGGGGCGCAGCAGGGCCTGGTCGGTGGTCAGCCCGCTGGCGATCAGGTGGTCGTGCAGCAGGCGGAACTTGTCCATGGGGAAGCGGTGGTCCGGGGGGAATTCCGGGCTGTAGTCTTCGTGGTAGATCAGCGGTAGTGGCATGGTCGGGTCGTATGGCGGGCCTCTGGCGATGATGGCCGTCATCGCAGCCGTGGGGCAAGCCCGCTCCCACAGATACCCCGTGAAGTGTGAAGCCTGCGGGGTACTCGTAGGCGCGGGCTTGCCCCGCGATGCGGCCGCCGCTCACCCGGGAGCAGGGCATTGGCTGCCGAAAACCCCGCTGGCGCCTACGCTGTAGACTGCGACACCGTGAACCCGGAGTTGGCCCATGACCCCCATCCTCAGACTGGAGAGCGCGCGCCTGGTGTTGCGCCAATGGCAGGACGACGACCTGCGCGAGTTCGCCGCGCTGTGCGCCGACCCGCAGGTGATGCGCCACTTCCCCGCACCCATGACGCGCCTGGAGGCGGCGGCGCTGATCGGCCGGGTGCGCGGCCACTTCAATGAGTACGGCTTCGGCCTGTGGGCCCTGGAGCGCAAGGACAGCGGCGCCTTCATCGGCATGACCGGGCTGCTCAACGTCAATTTCGACGCGCCTTTCGCCCCCGCGGTGGAAATCGGCTGGCGCCTGGCGCGGCGCCACTGGGGCCTGGGCTTCGCCAGCGAAGCGGCGTGGACCTGCCTGCGCTGCGCCTTCGCCCAACTGCACCTGGACGAGGTGGTGTCGTTCACCACCGAGGGCAACCTGCCGTCGCAGAAGGTGATGCAGGCCATCGGCATGGCCCATGACGCGCAAGGCGCCTTCGAGCACCCGCGCCTGCCGCCCGGGCACCCGCTGCGCCCCCATGTGCTCTATCGCATCGACCGCGCGCGCTGGCAGAACAACCTGCGGGGTTGACCGCCCCGTCATGCCCGGTGGCGCCGACAAATTCTGTATCATCTGTGCCCATGACGCCCCTTGGAGAGCCCCCGATGAGCCATGTGTTGGACGACCTGGTCGACCTGTTGAGCCTCGAATCCATCGAAGAGAACCTGTTCCGCGGCCGCAGCCAGGACCTGGGTTTCCGCCAGCTGTACGGCGGCCAGGTGCTCGGCCAGTCGCTGTCGGCGGCCAGCCAGACAGTCGAGGACGCGCGCCACGTGCACTCGCTGCATGGCTACTTCCTGCGCCCGGGCGACGCGAGCATGCCGGTGGTCTACTCGGTCGACCGCGTGCGCGATGGCGGCAGCTTCAGCACCCGGCGGGTCACGGCGATCCAGAAGGGCCAGCCGATCTTCACCTGCAGCGCCTCGTTCCAGTACGACGAAGAAGGCTTCGAGCACCAGGTGCAGATGCCCGACGTGGTCGGCCCGGAGAACCTGCCCAGCGAGGTCGAGCTGGCCCGCGCCATGGCCGACAAGCTGCCCGAGCGCATCCGCGACAAGGTGCTGTGCGCCAAGCCGATCGAGATCCGCCCGGTGACCGAGCGCGACCCGTTCGACCCCAAGCCCGGCGACCCGGTCAAGTACGCCTGGTTCCGCGCCGACGGCGCGCTGCCGGACATCCCCGCGCTGCACAAGTACATGCTCGCCTACGCCTCGGACTTCGGCCTGCTGACCACCTCGCTGCTGCCCCATGGCAAGTCGGTGTGGCAGAAGGACATGCAGATCGCCAGCCTTGACCACGCCTTGTGGTTCCACCGCGACCTGCGCGCCGACGACTGGCTGCTGTACGCCACCGACAGCCCCTGGGCCGGCAACGCCCGTGGCTTTACCCGCGGCAGCATCTTCAACCGCGCCGGCCAGTTGGTGGCGTCCTCGACCCAGGAAGGGCTGATCCGTCACCGCAAGGATTGGGCATGAGCCTGGGCAGCATTCGGCACTGGGTGTTCGACATGGACGGCACCCTCACCGTGGCCGTGCATGATTTCGCCGCCATCCGCGAGGCGCTGGACATTCCGCCCGAGCACGACATCCTCACCCACCTGGCGGCGCTGCCGCGGCAGGAGGCCGAGGCCAAGCACGCCTGGCTGCTGGAGCACGAGCGCGACCTGGCGATTGCCTCGAAGCCTGCCAGCGGCGCGGTGGAGCTGGTGCGCGAGCTGGCCGAACGTGGCTGCCGCCTGGGCATCCTCACCCGCAACGCGCGCGAGCTGGCGCACGTGACCCTGGAGGCCATCGGCCTGGCCGATTGCTTCGCGGTGGAGCACATCCTGGGCCGCGACGAGGCCGCGCCCAAGCCCAGCCCCGATGGCCTGCTGAAGATCGCCCGGGCCTGGGGCGTGGCGCCGGAGGCGTTGGTGATGGTCGGTGACTACCGTTTCGACCTGGACTGCGGCCGCGCCGCCGGGGCGCGCACGGTGCTGGTGAACCTGCCGGACAACCCCTGGCCGGAGTTGGTGGACTGGCATGCCGCCGATTGTCGGGCGTTGCGGGCGATGTTGGGCTGAGGCCGGCGGCCCTATCGCAGGCTTGCCCCGCGATAGGGCCATCAGCGTCTAAGCTGCACTCACCCCTTACTCCACCCAAGGAGACCCCCATGCCCTTGAAGGCGATCTACGTCGAGCCCGGTGGCGGCTACGGCAATGTCCACCTCGGCGCCTGCGAAGCCCCCGCGCCCCAGCCCGGCGAAATCACCGTGCGCCTGCACGCCAGCTCCCTCAACTACCACGACTTCGCCGTGGTCAGCGGCATGTGGGGCCCGAGCGAACGGCGCATCCCCATGGCCGACGGCGCCGGCGAGGTCATCGCCGTCGGCGCCGGTGTCAGCGAGTTCAAGGTCGGCGACGCCGTGGTCAGCACCTTCTTCCCCGGCTGGCTCGACGGCCAGCCCGAGGTCGAAGGCTTCGCCTCGGTGCCGGGCGACGGCATCGACGGCTACGCCCGCGAGCAGGTGACCGCCCGCGCCACCGCCTTCACCCTGGCCCCGCAGGGCTACAGCCATGCCGAAGCGGCCACCCTGACCACCGCCGGCCTCACCGCCTGGCGCGCGCTGATGAGCGACGACCACCTCAAGCCCGGCGACACCGTGTTGGTGCAGGGCACCGGCGGCGTGTCGATCTTCGCCCTGCAATTCGCCAAGCTGGCTGGCGCCACGGTGATCGCCACCTCGTCCAGCGACGCCAAGCTCGAACGCCTCAAGGCCTTGGGCGCAGACCACCTGATCAACTACCGCAGCACCCCGGCGTGGGGCGAAAAGGCGCGGGCGCTCACCGACAACCGCGGCGTCGACCATGTGATCGAGGTCGGCGGCCCGGCGACCCTGGAGCAATCGATGATCGCCGCGCGCATTGGCGGGCACGTGTCGTTGATCGGCATTCTCACAGGCGTGGCCGGTCAGTTGCCGCTGGTGCAGGCACTGGTGCGGCAGATCCGCCTGCAAGGCGTGCTGGTGGGCAGCCGCGCGCAGCAGCAGGCGATGGTCCGGGCGATCGACGCCAATGGGCTGCGGCCGGTGGTGGACAAGCATTTCGAACTGGAGCAGATCGTCGAGGCGTTCCAGTACCAGGAGAGCAATCGGCATTTTGGCAAGATCTGTTTGAGTTGGTGATGCCCATCAGGGTGATCACCGGCAGATTCGCCGCACCATCATCATTCGGTGATGGCTGGCCCGATGCACTGGTCGAAGATGCGTTCCAGCGCCGAATAGTCGCAAACGACGGCATCGATGTTGGCGTCTATCCAGGCCTGTGGTTCCACACGCCACCAGTCGATCTCGAACCCTGCATTGAGGATCAGGTGTTCGAAGAGGATACGTTGGGCGCGCCCATTCCCTTCGCGAAAGGGGTGGACCATATTCAGGTCGCCAAAGCGCTCGGCGATGGCGACGATCAGCACGTCGCGTGCGTCGCCTTCGTACCAGCCTGCGCGAGCCATGGCATTGAAGACCTTGGTGGCCTCGGGTTCTATACGGTTGACATTGCAAAAGCGCGTATCACCCTTGGAGATATCGAGGGTACGGATGTCGCCTGCCCATTCGTAGATATCTTCAAACAGCGCGCGGTGCAGGTTTTGCAGGTAGGGCAGGTCGTAGGGGGGAGGGGTGAAGCCGATCTGGCTTGCGGCTAATTCTGAAAAGTCTCGCTCGGCATTGAACAACTCAGTGTCGTCATGGATGTTCAACCGGTTGGTCAGGACTGTTGTGCCGGGGTAGCAGTAGGCATCCTGCCCGACACCGTATTTATCCAAGGATCAACCCTGCCGGCGGTACTGGCGCAGAAGCTCTTCGCGCGTGGGAAGTTTGCGCTCTGCAGACTCCGGGGTGACGTCGTACCCTTCAAGCCGCAGGCTCGCCGTGTAATTGGAGCGTCGGGTCTTGATGCAATATGCCTTCTTGGTTTCCAAGCTGATGCCTTTCACTTGGGTACGCCTCGAATCAGGGGTGAACGAGCGTTGATTATAGCGAAAACAACGCCCCGTTGCGCAGGTTAAGCCGACCGGCGCGCCCTTACTTTCCATGACAATTGGCCGACATTCCCATACCCCCTCGGCCAGCCCCTCCTGCCTAGAATGCCCGGTTTCAAATGAGACCCATTCTCTGCCACGCCTGCCCCGAGGAATCCCCGATGCCCTCCATCTCCCGCCCCTGGCGGCGCCTGCTGCCCGCCCTGATGCTCCTCGCCGCCTGCGCCGGCCTCGCCCAGCCGGCCAGCGCGGTACAGGTGACCGACGTGCTGGGCCGCAGCGTCACCCTCGACCATGCCCCGCAACGCATCGTGCTCGGCGAGGGCCGCTTGTTCTTCGCCCTGGCGCTGCTCGACCGCGACAACCCGTTCCAGCGCGTGGTCGGCTGGCAGAACGACATGCGCCTGCTCGACCCGCACACCTACGAGGCCTACGCCCAGCACTACCCGGCCATCACGGAATTGCCGCTGATCGGCCAGGCCTCGGAGCAGAGCGTCAGCGCCGAGCAGATCCTCGCCTTGAAACCCGACCTCGCTATATTCAGCATCGCCGGCGAAGGCCCGACCCAGCACAGCCCGGTCGCCGACCTGCTGGCCCAGGCCGGGGTGCCGGTGCTGTTCATCGATTTTCGCGTGCACCCGATCCGCAACACGCGGGTCAGCCTGCAAGCCCTGGGCACCTTGCTCGGCCGTGACAAAGAAGCGCACCAGTACCTGGACTTCTACGACCAGCACCTGGCGCGAATCACCCAGCAGGTCGCCGGGCTCAAGGACAGCGAGCGGCCCAAGGTCTTCCTCGAGCTGCTGGCCGGCGTGTGGCAGGCGCCAGGGCACACCACCGGCAAAAGCGGCCTGGGCAGCGTGGTCGAGGCCGTTGGCGGGCACAACATCGCCGCCGACGTGGTGCCGGGCGCGCTGGGCGACGTCAGCGTCGAATACGTGCTCAAGGCCGACCCGGACGTCTACATCGCCACCGGCAACCGCGCCCCCGGCGTGCTGCTGGGGGCCGGTGTGAGTGCCGACACCGCCCGGCAGAGCCTGGCGAAGATCACCGCGCGCCCCGAGTTCGCGCCGCTGCGGCCGATCCAGGCCGGGCAGGCCCACGCCTTGTGGCATGACTTCTACAATTCGCCGTTCAACATTCTCGCCATCGAGGCCATGGCGCGTTGGGTCCACCCCGAGCGCTTCAGTGGCGTCGACCCGCAGGCGACCTTGGGCGAGATCAACGGCATGCTCAAGGTGGGGCTCGACGGCCACTACTGGATCGACGCCAAGTGACCGCACTGGCCCATGACGGCGCCGCCCTGGCGGCCTGGCGCTACCGGCGCCTGCTGTGGCGGCGGGCATTGCTGGTGATGGGGCTCGCGGCGTTGCTGCTGTTGTCGGTGCTCGGCGACCTGGCCAGCGGCGCCTCAGGGATGGGCCTTGGGCAGTTGCTGCACGGGGTGTTCGACCCGTCGGCCTTGAGCGCCACCGAGCGGGTGATCATCTGGAACGTGCGCCTGCCCTACGCGTTGATGGCCGTGCTGGTGGGCGGCGCGCTGGCGCTGGCCGGCGCCGAGATGCAGGCGATCCTCGACAACCCGCTGGCCAGCCCCTTCACCCTCGGCGTGTCGTCGGCGGCGGCGCTCGGCGCCTCGCTGGCCATCGCCTACCCGCTGGCCAGCCTGTGGATTGCGCCCAGTGTCCAGGTGACGGTGATGGCCTTCATCTTCGCCTGCCTGTCGGTGTTCCTGCTGCAAGCCATGGCGCGCCTGCGTGGCGCCGGCGTCGAGAGCCTGGTGCTGTTCGGCATCGCCCTGGTGTTCAGCTGCAATGCGCTGGTGTCGCTGCTGCAACTGCTGGCCACCGAGGACGTGCTGCAACAGTTGGTGTTCTGGACCCTCGGCAGCCTGGCGCGGGCCAACTGGCAGAAGCTCGGCATCCTCGCCGCGGTGCTGTTGGTGCTGCTGCCGTTCTCGCTGCGCGCCGCCCCGGCCATGACCCTGCTGCGCATGGGCGAGGACCGCGCGCGCAGCTTCGGCGTCGACGTGCGGCGCCTACGCTTCGCCTCGCTGCTGCGCATCAGCCTGTTGTCGGCCACGGCGGTGGCGTTCGTCGGCACCATCGGGTTCATCGGCCTGGTCGGGCCGCATATCGCCCGCTTGCTGGTGGGCGAGGACCAACGCTTCCTGCTGCCGGCCAGCGCCCTGGTGGGGGCGCTGCTGCTGTCGCTGTCGTCGATCGCCAGCAAGCTGATCCTGCCGGGGGTGATCGTGCCGGTGGGCATCGTCACCGCGCTGGTGGGGGTGCCGGTGTTCGTGTTGTTGGTATTCCGGCGGGGGAGACGCTTGTGAGTCTGTGTATCGAAGGGCTGTCGGTGGCCTATGGGGCGCGCACGATCATCCCGCAACTGAGCTTGCCGGCGTTGCCTGCCGGCAGCCTGGTGGCGTTGGTCGGGCCCAATGGCGCGGGCAAGTCCACGCTGCTGCGCGCCTTGGCGGGGCTGGAGCGGATGAAAGGGGCGCTGACGCTCGATGGCGAGGAGGTCACTCGCCTGGGCTTCGCCGAGCGTTCCCGGCGCCTGGCCTACATGCCCCAGCAACTGCCGCCGGGCATCGCGCTTGGGGTGCTGGAAAGCATCGTCGTGGGGCTGCGGGTCAGTGGCGCCGACGATGTGCTGGGCACCGCCTTCGCGGCGTTGCGTCAATTGGGCATCGAGCACCTGGCCGAGCAGCCGCTGGGCAGCTTGTCGGGCGGGCAGCGGCAATTGGTGGCGTTGGCTCAACTGCTGGCACGCAATCCGCGGGTGCTGTTGCTGGATGAGCCCACCAGTGCGCTGGACCTGCATTACCAACTGCGGGTGATGGACGCGGTGCGCGAGCGCGTGGCGGCGCACCGGTTGCTGGCGGTGGCGGTGCTGCATGACCTGAACCTGGCGGCCAGCCATGCCGATTGGCTGGTGATGCTGCACCAGGGGCGGGCAGTGGCCCATGGGGCGCCGGCCGAGGTGCTGCGACCGCAAGTGCTGGCTGAGGTGTATGGGGTGCAGGCGCGGGTGGAGCGGTGTTCGCAAGGGCGCTTGCAGGTCTTGGTGGATCGGGCGTTGCGCTGAGGTCGAGGGCCCTATCGCGGGGCTAGCCCCGCGATAGGGCCGTTGCAGACACCCCCATGTCGCAATCGAACCGATTCCTGGCGCGCCCGAACAATTTCCCCCCTCCCCACGCTGTTTGAATGACCCCGACCCAGCGGTCACCTCGCCCTCCAAAGCGTGAACAACGTCAACAACAGCGCTCTGCGGATTTGCCAATTCCCTGTTTTCAAAGGAGATTTCTAGCGTACGCCTGCCCCTTTTCCTTGTGTCAGCAAAAAAGAGAACAACATCAATGAACACCGTGGAATCCGATGGCAGCACCCTCGCGCAAGGGTTCAAGCCACGTCATGTAACGATGCTGTCGATCGCCGGCATCATCGGCGCCGGCCTGTTCGTCGGCTCCGGCCACGCCATCGCCGCCGCCGGGCCGGCCACCATTCTTTCGTATTTCGTCGCTGGCACGCTGGTGGTGTTGGTGATGCGCATGCTCGGCGAAATGGCCGTCGCCCACCCCGACACCGGTTCCTTCTCCACCTACGCCGACCAGGCCATCGGCCGCTGGGCCGGCTATACCATCGGCTGGCTGTACTGGTGGTTCTGGGTGCTGGTGATCCCCATCGAGGCGCTGGCGGCAGGGCATGTGCTCAACGCCTGGTTCCCGCAGGTCGACAGCTGGATCTTCGCCTTGGCCTCGGTGCTGCTGCTGGCCTGCACCAACCTGTTCAGCGTGGCCAAGTACGGCGAGTTCGAGTTCTGGTTCGCCATCCTCAAGGTCACGGCGATCCTCGGCTTCATCGGCCTGGGCTTCGCCGCCTTGCTGGGGTGGCTGCCCGAACGCGAGGTCAGCGGCCTGGGCACGTTGATGGAGCAGCACGGCGGCTTCGCGCCCAAGGGCGCGGCGGCGGTGATCGGCGCGTTCATCACGGTGATGTTCAGCTTCATTGGCACGGAGGCGGTGACCATCGCCGCCTCCGAGTCCAGCGACCCGTCGCGCAACATCGCCAAGGCCACGCGCTCGGTGATCTGGCGCATCAGCACGTTCTACATCCTGTCGATCTTCGTGATCATCTCCATCGTGCCGTGGAACGACCCGCAACTGGCGGTGGTGGGCTCGTACCAGCGGGCGCTGGAGATCATGAACATCCCCAACGCCGCGTTCATGGTCGACCTGGTGGTGCTGGTGGCGGTGACCAGTTGCATGAACTCGTCGATCTACATCGCCTCGCGCATGATGTATTCGCTGGCCAAACGCGGTGACGCCCCGGCGCTGCTCAAGCACACCTCCAAGGTTGGCGTGCCGCGCGCGGCGGTGTTCGGCAGCACGCTGATCGGCGCGGGCATCGCCATCCTCAACTACTTCGCGCCCAAGGGCGTGTTCGAGTTCCTGCTGGCCAGCTCCGGCGCCATCGCCTTGCTGGTGTACCTGGTGATCGCCATTTCCCAGCTGCGCATGCGCCGGCGCCTGGAGCGCGAGAACGCCGAGTTGAAGTTCCGCATGTGGCTGTTCCCCTGGCTGACCTGGGCGGTGATCGTGTTCATCGGTTGCGCGCTGGCGGTGATGATGTACACCGAGGAGCACCGGGCGGAGGTGAGTGCGACGTTGAGCCTGGCGATCTTCATTTCGTTCCTGGGGATCGTCACTGCGCGTGGGCATGGTCGCAAGCTGGCCGTGCGCTCGATGGGGTGAGCGGCGCGGTTGTAACTGATTATGAGGAGGGGCACCTGGACTAGGTGCCCCTCTGTCATATGCCCCAACGTCCTCGGAGCGGTCCGACATCTTCTGGCCCGTCCCTTGGATAGGCTTCCTGGTTTTGTTGATGCCAGGATTCCTTCAATGCAAGCACGACAGCAACCGGGCCAGGCAGACGCCTCGTCGCTTTCCAGGGATGATCGATTCGACGAGGTCGTGACCCTGATCCACTCGGCACGCCAGCGCTGCATGCAGGCGGTCAACACGCAGCTCGTCGAGCTGTACTGGCAGGTCGGGGCCTACATCAGTCGCAAGATTGAGCGTGCCGAGTGGGGCGATGCGGTAGTCAGCCAGCTGGCCGGGCACTTGGCACGGACGCAGCCGGGGTTACGGGGTTTTACCCGACCTAACCTGTTCCGCATGCGCCAGTTCTACGAAGCGTATCGCTACGACGGAGTTGTCTCACCGCTGGTGAGACAACTGCCGTGGACCCACAACATGATCATCCTCGGGCAGAGCAAGCGGGTGGAAGAGCGAGCGTTCTACCTGCGGATGGCCATCCGCGAACGGTGGTCCAAACGCGAACTGGAACGGCAGATGCAGACCGCCCTGTTCGAACGCAGTATCACCGACCCGCTCAAGGCGTCCGCATCCTTGACTCAGGCTCATCCACAAGCCCTGTCGGTATTTCGCGACGCCTATATGGTCGAGTTCCTCGACCTTCCCGAAGCCGATCTGCACAAAGGTCTGTTGCAGCGCTTGAAAGACTTTCTCGTCGAACTGGGGCGTGACTTCTGCTTCGTGGGTTCCGAGTATCCACTGCAGGTCGGCGGACGTGATTTTGCCGTGGATCTGCTGCTGTTCCACCGGGGGCTCAACTGCCTGGTCGCGGTGGAGCTAAAGGTCGGACGCTTCGAACCCGAGTACATGGGCAAGCTGGATTTCTACCTCGAAGCGCTGGATCGCAACGAGCGCAAGGCGCATGAAAATCCCGCCATCGGTGTTTTGCTGTGTGCCAGCAAGCATGACGAGGTGGTCGAGTACGCGCTCAATCGCAGCCTGTCACCCGCCCTTGTCGCCGAATACCAGACTTGCCTACCGGACAAAGCGCTGCTGCAAGCGAAGCTGCAGGAGTTCTATGCGCTCGATACCCGCTGAACCCCTTCATTCCTGTTGAACCTGTCGGGGCCGCTGCATGGCTTGAGTCCACGTGCGTGTGGCTTGCATCTGATTGCGCTGCGCAGCGGCCTGCGCGCTTTCAAGCAAGGCGCTAGGTAGCGAGCTTGCACCGCATAACCCCTTCCTCTCTCTCCAATGCTTGCAACCACTCGTCAAATAATCAATTGACGAATATCAGAATCAATATTAGCTTAACCATTAAATCGAACAATAAATATCGCATAGCGATACGTGAGGCTTAAATTGTACGATCCACTGGTTGATGCGACCCCCGGCCGAGCCCTGGCCCATGCGCCGTCCTACTGGGCCGACACCGCTGGCGCGCCGGTCGCCGACGATGGCCCGCTGCGTGGCGACGAGGCGGTCGAGGTGGCGATCATCGGCGCCGGCTACACCGGGCTCAGCTGCGCCCTGCACCTGGCCCGCGAACATGGCGTTCGCGCCGTGGTGCTGGAGGCCAACCAGACCGCCTGGGGCTGCAGCGGGCGCAATGGCAGCTTCGCGCGCATCTCCGGGGGCCGGGTGCCACTGGCGGCGTTGATCGAGCGCTACGGCGCTGACACCGCCAAGGCCTACTTCAACGAGATGCGCCAGGCGCTGGACACCACCCGTGCGCTGATCCGCGAGGGCAACATCGACTGCCAGGCGCAGCCCGACGGGGTCTACAAGGTCGCCAGCCGCGCCGAGCACGTGGCCTCGCTCAAGCGCGAACTCGGCCTGTACAACGACCTGCTCGACTACCCGGCGCGCTTCGTTGCCGCCGAGGAGCTGCAAGAGGTGCACGCTGGCGCCGAGTCATTCGGCGCGCTGCACATGCCCGATGGCTTCAGCATGCACCCGCTGAAACTGGCCTGGGGCATCCAGCGCATGGCCCGTGAGGCCGGCGCGCGGGTGCACACCGGCTCGCCGGTCACCGCCTGGACCAGCAGCGCCAACGGCCACCGCCTGGTCACCCCCGGCGGTGTCATCACCGCGCGCAAGGTGGTGGTCGCCACCAACGGCTACACCTCGCGCCAACTGCACCCGGCGCTGACCGGGCGGATCCTGCCGGTGCATTCGCAGATCATCGTCACCCGGCCGATGACGGCGGCGGAGAAGGCCGCCAGCCTGCCCGGCGGCGACTGCATGTTCGACACCCGCAACCTGCTGTTCTATTACCGCCGCCTGCCCGACGACCGCATCCTGTTCGGCGGGCGCAGCGCGGTGAATGGCCGCGATGCCGAGAACCCGCTGCACCGCCAGCGCCTGCTGGCCGCGCTGTGCCGCAAGTTCCCGGCGCTGGCCGGCATCGACGTGGACTACAACTGGGGCGGCTGGGTGGCGGTCACCAACAACTCGTTGCCGCACTGCTACCCCATCGAGGGCCTGAGCAACGCCTACACCGGCGGCGGCTATGCCGGCAGCGGCGTGTCGTTCTCGCTGCAGACCGGCAAGCGCCTGGCGCAGATGGCCTGCGGCGAGCAGCGCCCGACCGCGGTGCCGTTCCTGCACCAGGCGCCCAAGCCGTTCCCGTTCCAATCCTTCCTGCGTGTCGGCCAGCGCATGGCCTACGCCTGGTATCGCTTCAAGGACGCCGAGCGGGCGTCTGTCTGACTGACTGGAGAGCGTGATGATCTATAGCGAATACCTGATCGACGGCGAGCTGGTGCGTGGCCACGGCGATGCCTCGGTGGTGCTGGCACCGGCCGACGAGCGCGAGCTGCACGTGCTGGCCGACGCCTCGGCGGCGCAACTGGACGCTGCCGTGGACGCCGCCGAGCGGGCCTTCCCAGGCTGGGCGCGGACCCCGCCACGCCAACGCGGCTACCTGCTGCTGAAGCTGGCCGAGCGCATCGAGGCCGAGGCACAGGCCCTCGGCACCCTGGAAAGCCAGAACTGCGGCAAGCCGTTGCAAAAGGCCATCGGCCATGAAGTGCCGGCGGTCGCCGACGTGTTCCGCTTCTTCGCCGGCGCCGCGCGCTGCCTGCCGGGCAGTGCCGCCGGTGAATACGTCGCCGGCAGCACCAGCATGATCCGCCGCGACCCGCTGGGCGTGGTCGGCCTGATCGCGCCGTGGAACTACCCGCTGCTGATGGCCGCGTGGAAGCTCGCCCCGGCCCTGGCGGCGGGCAATACCGTGGTGTTCAAGCCCTCGGAACTGACCCCGCTGAGCGCCCTGTACCTGGCGCGGTTGTGCGCCGAGATCTTCCCGCGCGGGGTGGTCAACATCCTCTCCGGGCGTGGCGCCACCCTGGGCGCGCAACTGAGCGCCCACCCCAAGGTGCGCATGGTCTCGGTCACCGGCGACATCGCCACCGGCCAGGCGGTGGTCCGCGCGGCGGCCGGCAACCTCAAGCGCACTCACCTGGAGCTCGGTGGCAAGGCGCCGGTGCTGGTGTTCGCCGACGCCGACATCCCCGCAGCGGTGCGCATGTTGCGCACCGGCGGTTACTACAATGCCGGGCAGGACTGCACCGCGGCGTGCCGGGTATACGTGGCCGAGTCGGTGCGCGAGCAGTTCCTCGAGGGCCTGGTGGCCGAAGTCTCGACCCTGCGCACCGGCCACCCCGAAGACCCGGCCAGCGACTTCGGCCCGCTGATCAGCCGTCGCCAGCAGGAACGCGTGCAAGGTTTCGTCGAGCGCGCCGTGGCCTTGCCGCACGCTGAGCTGCTGGCAGGCGGGGCGATTCCCGACGGCCCAGGGTTCTTCTTCCAGCCCACGGTGATCGCCGGCGTGCGCCAGGACGACGAGATCGTGCAGAAGGAAGTGTTCGGCCCGGTGGTCTCGGTCACCAGCTTCGATGACGAAGAGCAGGTGCTGGCCTGGGCCAACGAAAGCGAATACGGCCTGTCGGCCTCGGTGTGGACACGTGACGTGAAAAAGGCCATGCGCACCGCCAGCCAGTTGCAGTACGGCTGCGTGTGGGTCAACCAGCACATGACCCTGGCCACCGAAATGCCCCACGGCGGGCTGCGCCAGTCGGGCTATGGCAAGGACCTGAGCCTGTATGGCCTGGAGGACTACACCAGCGTGCGGCACATCATGATCGACATCGGCTGAGGCTGGGCAACACACAAACACAACAACCAACAGGGAAGGCAACCGGACAGGACGTCCACACGTTTCGCCAACTGTCTAACTACAACAAACGCAGGGGTTGAACATGAAACGATTCGAATGGCGTGCAGGTACCGTGGCGGTCTTGCTGGGCTTGTGCACCTGGCAGGCCCACGCCGCTGAAAGCGTGACCTTCGCCGGCTGGGGTGGCGCCTTGCAAGATGCCGAGCGCAAGGCCTACCTGGAGCCCGCGGCGAAGAACCTGGGCATCACGGTCAAGGAAGACAACATGGACGGCCTGGCCGCGGTGCGCGCCCAGGTGATGTCCGGCAAGCCCAAGTGGGACGTGGTGGAGCTGGCCTCCAACGACTGCATGGTCGCCGAGAAGGAAGGCCTGACCGAGCCGCTGGATTTTTCCGTCATCAAGACCGACGGCGTCGACGCCCGGTTCTACGGCAAGAACTGGATCGCCAGCCACGCCTATTCGACCGTCCTGGCCTGGAGCACCGAAAGCGGCGCGGCCAAGGCACAGACCTGGAAAGACTTCTTCGACCCGTCGGTGAAAGGCCCGCGCGCCCTGTACCGCAACCCGTTCACCACGCTCGAGGTGGCGCTGTTGGCCGATGGCGTGGCCCCCAAGGACCTCTACCCGCTGGACGTCGAGCGCGCCTTCAAGGTGCTCGAGCGGATCAAGCCGCAGGTGGTCAACTGGTGGAGCAGCGGCACCGACTCGGCGCAACTGCTGCGTAGCCGCGAAGTGGACTTCCTGGCCATCTGGGCCTCGCGCGTCGAGGACCTGAAGAAGGCCGGCCAGCCGGTCGACTATACCTACGACAAGGCGCTGCTCGACTACGATTGCGTGGTGGTGCCCAAGGGCGCGCCGAACAAGGCCCTGGCCATGAAGCTGGTCGCGCAGATCATGTCGCCGGAAAGCCAGGCCACCCTGGCCACGCTGATCCCCAACCCGCCGGTCAACAGCAAGGCGTTCGACACCGGCATCATCCCGTCGTCCCTGGCCAGCCGCCTGCCGACGGCGCCGGCGAACGTCGACAAGGTGGCGTTCTTCGACCCGGCGTGGTGGCAGGGCCACCAGGCCGAACTCCAGCAACGCTTCAACCTGTTCATCCAGAACTGATCGGCTGGCGGCTCCCCGCCCGGGGAGCCCTCACGGGAGGAATTCACAATGCGCAAGACCTTTATCCACGGCACCACGTTCGGCCTACTGGCCAGTGCCATCCTCAGTGCCACCGCCCATGCCGACACCGTCACCTTCGCCGGCTGGGGCGGCGCCCTGCAAGACGCCGAACGCAAGGCCTACCTGGAACCTGCGGCCAAGGCCCTGAACGTCACCATCCGCGAAGACAACATGAACGGCCTGGCCGCGGTACGCGCCCAGGTGCTCTCCGGCAAACCGAAGTGGGACGTGGTCGAATTGGGCATCACCGACTGCGTGCAAGCCGAGAAGGAAGGGCTGTCCGAGCCGCTGGACAAGGCCGTGATCGACACCCGCGACATCGACCCGGCGGTGGTCGGCAACAACTGGATCGCCAGCCACGCCTACGCCTCGGTGCTGGCCTGGGCCGATGACAGTGGCAAGCCGGTGGCCAAGACCTGGCAAGCGTTCTTCGACCCCAGCGTGAAAGGCGCGCGGGCCATGTACACCAAGCCCTGGCAAACCCTGGAAGCGGCGCTGATCGGCGATGGCGTGGCGCCCAAGGACCTCTACCCGCTGGACGTCGACCGCGCCTTCAAGGCCCTGGAGCGGATCAAGCCGCAGGTGGTCAACTGGTGGAGCGCCGGCGCCGACTCGGCCCAGCTGCTGCGCAGCCGCGAGGTGGACTTCCTGGCCATCTGGAACGGTCGCGTCGCCGATGTGGCGGCCAGCGATGACAAGGTCGGCTACAGCTTCGAGGGCGCGATCCTTAGCTACGATTGCCTGATCGTGCCGCGCGGCGCAGCGAACAAGGAGCTGGCCATGAAGCTGATCAACCAGATCATGCAGCCCACCAGCCAGGCGACCCTGGCGACCTTGATCCCCTATGCGCCGGTCAACGCCCGTGCCTACCAGAGTGGCCTGATCAGCGCCGAGCAGGCGCGCCGTCTGCCGACCTCGCCGGACAACCTGCCCAAGGTGGCGAAGATCGACCCGCACTGGTGGGTGGAGAACCAGCAGGCCGTGCAACAACGTTTCGAGCTGTTCATCGCCCATTGAGACGAGGCGGGCTGTGCCCGCCCCATACCCTGTGTTTCGTGCCGTTCCCGGCCCCGAGTCTGATCATGTCTGAAGATACGAAGCTTTCGACCTCCATCGACATCGAGCATGTCACCAAAACCTACGGCAGTTTCGCCGCGCTCGACGACGTCTCGCTGAACATCCGCAGCGGCGAGTTCCTGTCGCTGCTGGGCTCGTCCGGTTCGGGCAAGACCACGCTGCTGATGGCGCTGGCCGGCTTCGTGCGCCCGGACGCCGGGAGCATTCGCTTCGGGGGCCGGGAGATGGTGTTCGAGCCGCCGCACAAGCGCGACCTGGGGATGATGTTCCAGAACTACGCGCTGTTCCCGCACATGAACGTGTTCCAGAACGTCGCCTACCCGCTGAAGCTGCGCGGCTACAGCCGTGACGAGATCCACAAGCGGGTGCATGAGGCGCTGGCGCTGGTCGAGCTCGACCAACTGGTGGGCCGGCGCATCGACGAGATGTCCGGCGGCCAGCGCCAGCGCATCGCCCTGGCCCGGGCGATCGTCTTCGAGCCGAAGATCCTGCTGATGGACGAGCCGCTGTCGGCCCTCGACAAGCGCCTGCGCGAGACCATGCAGCTGGAGATCCGCCGCCTGCACGAGCGCCTGGGCATGACCGTGGTGTACGTCACCCATGACCAGCGCGAAGCGCTGACCATGTCCGACCGCATCGCGGTGATGAGCAAGGGCCGGATCCAGCAGATCGACACCCCCGAGAGCCTCTACGAACGCCCGGCCAACCGCTTCATCGCCGAGTTCGTCGGCGAGTCGTCGTTCCTGCCGGTGGCGCTGCGCGAAGGCAAGGCCTGGTTCCGCGACCAGCCGATGCAGGTGGTGTACAGCGAAGGCAGCCTGAGCAACCCGAGCATCGTCCTGCGCCCGGAAAAGCTGCGCTTCGTCGAGGAAGGGCAGACCGGCCTGAACCTGTTCCGCGGGCAAGTGCGCGACGTGATCTACCAGGGCGAGAGCCAGCTGTTGCAGGTCGACCTGGGCGAGGGCGCGCAGGTGTCGATCCGTCGTCCGTCGCGCAGTTCGTCCAGCGGCCGCCTGCCGTCGCGCGGCGACGCCGTGGTGCTCGGCCTGCACCCGCAGGACAGCCTGGTGGTGGGGGACTCGGCATGAGCACCGTGAACCTGCAAGGCGCGTTGCACGGCCAGGCCCTGCAACGCGCCACCAAGCGCCACGGCTGGTTCCTGCTGTCGCCGGTGCTGCCGGCGCTGCTGCTGGTGCTGGTGACCTTCGTGGTGCCGATCGGCTGGCTGTTCGGCCTGTCGCTGTTCGACGCCGACGGCAACCTGACCCTGGACAACTACACGCGCCTGCTGCAACCGATCTACGTGCTGGCGTTCACCCAGACCTTCAAGATCAGCCTGATCGTCACCGTGGTCTGCGTGCTGCTCGGCTACCCCTACGCCTACTTCATGGTGCATGCGCCACGGCGTTTGGCGGGGTTGGCGATGGCCTTGCTGCTGATTTCGCTGTGGACCTCGCTGCTGGTGCGCACCTACGCCTGGTTGGTGCTGCTGCAACGGCGCGGGCTGGTCAACGACCTGCTGGTGTCGCTGGGGTTGGTCGACTCGCCGCTGGCGCTGGTGCACAACCTCACCGGCACGGTGATCGGCATGACCCACATCATGCTGCCCTACATGGTGCTGCCGCTGTACGCGGCGATGAAGAGCATCGACCCGCTGTACCTGCAAGCCGCCTCGACCTTCGGCGCCTCGCCGGCGCGGGCATTCCGCGACGTGTTCCTGCCGCTGTCGCTGCCGGGGCTGGCGGCGGGCGCGACCCTGGTGTTCGTGCTCAGCCTGGGCTTCTACGTCACCCCGGCGCTGCTCGGTGGCGGCAAGGTGCAGATGCTGTCGATGCGCATCGAGAGCGATGTGTCGATGTATGCCAACTGGGGCGCCGCCTCGTCGCTGGGCGTGGTGCTGCTGGTAGCGACCCTGGCGATGCTGTTCGCCGTCAAGAAAATCGCCGGGCTGCGCCGGCGCAGCGAGTGAAGCCATGAACCGACCCCTGCAACACTGGCTGGGCCTTGCCGCCCGCCGCGCCTGGCTGTACCTGCTGGTGCTGGCGATCATGCTGTTCCTGCTGACGCCGACCCTGATCGTGCTGCCGATGTCGCTGTCGGACGCCCGCTACCTGAGCTTCCCGCCCAAGTCGCTGAGCCTGCAGCCGTTCTTCAACTACTTCGCCTCGCTGGAGTGGCAGAGCGCGACGCGCATCTCGCTGATCACCGCGTTTCTCACCATGGTGCTGGCGACCTCGCTGGGCACGGCGGCGGCCTACGCCCTGCACAACAGCCAGCAGCGCTACCTGGGCGTGCTGCGCGGGCTGATGATGGCGCCGATGATCGTGCCGTCGATCTTCATCGCCATCGGCCTGTTCTTCATCTATGCCCGGCTGGACCTGAACAACAGCGTCCCCGGCCTGGTGCTGGCGCACACGCTGCTGGCGCTGCCCTACGTGATCATCAACGTCGGCGCCGGGCTCAAGAGCTACGACATGACCCAGGAGCACGCGGCCTGCATCCTCGGCGCCAGCCGCCTGCGCGCGTTCTTCGACGTGACCCTGCCGCAGATCCGCTTCTCGGTGATCTCGGCGGCGATGCTGGCGTTCGCCGTGTCGCTGGACGAGGCGGTGATCTCGCTGTTCATCAGCGGCGGCGACAGCGCCACCCTGACCAAGCGCATGTTCAGCTCGCTGCGTTCGGAAATCGACCCGCTGATCGCCGTGGTGGCGACGCTGATGACCCTGCTGTCGATCGTCATGCTCGCCGTCAGCCTCACCGCGCAACGCCGCGCCCAGCGCCGGAGCGAGCAATGAGCGGGCTGCGCCTGCCGGGGGCGAGCGGCGCGCCGCTGGGCTTTTGCTGGAATGGCCGGCGCATGACCGCGCTGGCCGGCGACAGCGTTGCCCAGGCGCTGCTGGCCAATGGCGTGCGCACCCTGGCCTGGACGCGCAAGGCGCACCGGCCCATGGGCCTGTCGGGGCTGTACACCACGGGCGTGCTGGCGCGGGTCGACGGCGTGCCCAACGTGCGCCTGGACCAGTGCCTGGTGCGCGAAGGCATGCAGGTGCAGATGCAGAACTGCTGGCCGAGCCCGCGTTTCGACCTGCTGCGCCTGGCCCGCCTGGTGCCGTCGCGCTGGCTGCGCGGCGGCTTCGAACAAACCAACCTGGTGCCCAGTGGCGGGCGCCTGTTCCAGCACTGGGAGGCGCTGCTGGCCTTCCTCGCCGGGGTCGCCGCGCCTGCCAGCCGGGGCCACGACGGGCCGCCGCCGGTCGGCCAGCGGCTGCGCGCCGAGGTGCTGGTGATCGGCGCCGGGCCGACCGGCTGCGCGGCGGCCAACCGCGCTGCCGAGGCCGGGCGCGAGGTACTGCTGGTATCGCGTGGCGCCGCCCAGGCGCGCCTGGCGGTGCAGAGCGGGGCGCGGCTGCCTCGGCTCGACGAGCGCGTGCGCTGCGCCTTCGGCCTGGATGTGTTCGGGGCCTACCGCGAAGGCCGCCTGCTGCTGGCCGCACCGTCCGACCCGAGCCTGCCCGCCGTGGCGCTGGAGGCCGACGAGGTGATCCTCGCGACCGGGCGCAGGGTGGTGCCGACCCTGGTGCCGGGCGCCTGGCTGCCCGGGGTGATGGATGCGCGCACCGCCCTGGCCCTGGCCAGCGAACGGCGCATCGCTCCCGGCAAGGCAGTGGTGGTGGTCGGCGACGGCCTGTACAAGGCGCTGGCCAACCGCCTGCGCCAGCTCGGTGTGCATGTGGTGGCGGTGGCCGATGTGCGCGACCTGCGCCGGGTGTATGGTCGCCGCCGGGTCACCGGGGTACTGCTCGACCGCCTGCAGCGCTGCGATGCGCTGGTGTTCGACGGGCCAGGGCTGTTCGACGACAGCCTGAGTTTCCAGGGCGCGGCCAGTGGCCGCCTGCAACTGCGCGGCGGGTCGTCGGCCTATCGGCGTGCGGGGTCCGCCGCCGAGGCCGACCCGGAGCTGCCGCCGCCCACCGACGGCGACGTGCTGCTGTGCCCGTGCTTCGACGTTTGCGGCCACGAAGTGGACGACCTGCTGGCCCAGGGCATCGACGACCTGGAGGTGATCAAGCGCCTGACCTCGTGCGGCATGGGCCCGTGCCAGGGCCAGCCCTGCTGGGACTCGCTGCGCGCCTACGTGGCCGCGCGGCTGGGGCTGCCCGCCGGGCACTTGGCCAAGCCGACCCTGCGCCCACCGCGGCGCGCCCTGACCGTCGCCCAGGCCGCCGGCCTTGCCGACGTGGTGGAGCCTCTGCGATGAACCTGCACCCCGCGTTGCCCAACCGCTGCAGCATCCTCATCGTCGGTGCCGGCATCCAGGGCCTGGCCCTGGCCTTCAGCCTGGCCGAGCGCGGTGTGCGCGACATCCTCGTGCTCGACGCCGGCTACTGGCAGGGCGGCGCCTCCGGGCGCAACGGCACCTTGATCCGCGGCGCCTTCAGCTCGGTGGAATGGACGCGCTTCTTCGCCTATTCCAATGAACTGTGGCACGGCCTGTCGCGGCGCCTGGGCGAGAACGTCATGTACTCGCTGCGCGGCTACAGCATGATCGGCGAGCGTGCCGCCACCGCCGAACTGCTGCACCGCACCCGCGAAGTGCACCGCGAATGCGGCGTCGACTCGCAACTGCTCGACCCCGCGCAACTGCGCCGGGTGCTGCCGGCCCTGGCCCACGAGCGGGTCAGCGCCGCCCTGCACCTGCCTGGCAGCGGCGTGGCCCCGCACCATGCGGCCATGCACGCCTACCACGCCGCCTGCGAGCGCCTGGGCGTGCGCATCGCCTACCGCACGCCGGTCGAAGCCATCGACCGCAGCGCCGGGCGGGTCAGTGGCGTGCGGGTCGGCGAGCAGCGCATCGACGCCGATGTGGTGGTGCTGGCCGGTGGCGCCAACAGCAACGCCCTGGCGCAACTGGCCGGGGTGCCGCTGGAGGGCTACCCGATGCGCCTGGAGGCCATGGCCCTGGAGCCGACCCGGCCGTTGATCGGCCCGGCCGTGGCGCTGCTCGACCGCCTTTGCTACATGCACCAGACCGCGCGCGGCGAGGTGGTCGGTGGCGCCGAAGTGGCCGAGCGCCCGCAGGACACACTGAACGCCGACGTGCCGGTGATGGCCGCGACCGCCAAGGCGTACCTGGAGATGTTCCCGCAACTGGGCCAGGCGCGTATCCTTCGCCAGTGGGCGGGGCTGGTCCATATTTCCCCTGATTTCGGCCCGTTGCTGGGCGCGCATCCGGCGCTGCCGGGGCTGTTCGTCAGTGCTGGCTGGTGTTATGGCCACGCCGGCGCACCGGCGGCCGGCGAGCTGTTGGCCAAGGCCATCGTCGACGGCGTGGTGGACGAGCGCATGCGCCCGTTCGCCGTGGAGCGTTTCGCCCAGGGGCGCCCGGTGGTCGAGCCGGGCATCGTGCTGAGTCATTTCGAATGAACAACCGTGAACCGGCGCATCCGCGCGCGGCGGCCTTGCCAGTCGCCCCGGGTGCCGCCGATAGAGCTGTCAGAAAAGGATCGAACCCCATGAGCGCCGCTGAAGATTCGCCCCTGTTCGTCACCGCCCTGTCCAAGGGCCTGGCGATTGTCACCGCGTTTCGCAGTGGTCGGCCCAGCATGAACCTGGTCGAGCTGGCCGAGGTGACCGGCCTGAACAAGAGCACCGTGCAGCGTTCGGTGTTCACCCTCGAGACCCTGGGCTACGTGGCCAAGGACCCGGTGACCAAGCGCTACCGCCTGACCCCGCGCTCCCTCGACCTGGGCTCGGGCTACCTGCAGACCAGCGAGCTGGTGGAGCGCGCCAACCCTTACCTGCACGAGCTCAACCGCGACACTGAAGAGAGCTGCAACCTGCTCGAACCCTGTGGCCACGACATGCTCTACGTGGCGCGCTTCCCCAGCCACAGGCAGATCCCCATCCATGTGCCGCTGGGCCGCCATTTGCCGATGTATTGCACCGCGGCGGGCCGGGCCTACCTGGCCGCGCTGCCCGAGGCGCAATGCGAGGCGATTCTCGACGCCTCGGAGCTGGTGGCCTACACGCCCAATACCGTGACTGACCGCGAACGCCTGCGCGAGATCATCGCCAATGCCCGGCGCGACGGGCATGCATTTGCCAGCGAGCAGTACTACGTCGGTGATATCAGCGTGGCGGCGGCGGTGGTCAATGCCGATGGCTACCCGCTGGGCGCGGTCAACGTCGCTGTGCCGCTGGGGCGCTGGAGCCTTGAGGATGCGCGCAAGGCCCTGGCGCCAAAGGTGATCAACACGGCGCGTTCCATTGCCAGCACGGTGCGCAGCCTGCAACCACTGACCTGATCGATTTCCCGTAACCCGGGGCCGCTGCGTGCCCCGACAACGCCAGCGCACCCCTGGATGCGTGACGGCCCCCCTTTGCCCAAAAAAACCGGAGTCCCCATGTCCATCCAACGCTTCCAACCCAACAACAACCGCCTCAGCCACGCCCTGGTGCACAACGGCATCGTCTACGTCACCGGCCAGGTCCCCGCCGACCGCACCCAGGACGTTCGCGGCCAGACCGCCCAGGTGCTGGCGCGCATCGACGAACTGCTGGCCGAAGCCGGCTCGCACAAGTCGCGCATCCTCTTCGCCCAGGTCTGGCTCAAGCACGCGGTCAAGGACTTCGCCGAGATGAACGCCGCCTGGGACGCCTGGGTGCCGCAGGACGCCCTGCCCGCGCGCGCCACCGTCGAAGCCAACCTGGCCGCGGAGAACATCCTGGTGGAAATCGCCGTCCAGGCGGCAGTGGGGGAATAAGGCCATGGCACGTATCGCACACTTGATCCACGGCGAGTCGGTCGCGCACGGCGAACGCAGCGCCGATGTGTTCAACCCGGCCACCGGGCAGGTCATCCACCAGGTCGAACTGGCCAGCCGCGCCACCGTGCAGCAGGCCATCGACTCGGCCAAGGCGGCGTTCCCGGCCTGGCGCAACACCCCACCGGCCAAGCGCGCGCAAGTGATGTTCCGCTTCAAGCAGTTGCTGGAGCAGAACGAAGCGAAGATCGCGCAGATGATCAGCGAGGAGCACGGCAAGACGCTCGAAGACGCCGCCGGCGAGCTGAAGCGCGGCATCGAGAACGTCGAGTTCGCCTGCGCCGCGCCGGAAGTGTTGAAGGGCGAGTACAGCCGCAACGTTGGCCCGAACATCGATGCCTGGTCGGACTTCCAGCCGCTGGGCGTGGTGGCGGGTATCACCCCGTTCAACTTCCCGGCGATGGTGCCGCTGTGGATGTACCCGCTGGCGATTGCCTGCGGTAACGCATTCATCCTCAAGCCGTCGGAGCGTGACCCGAGCTCGACGCTGTTCATCGCCCAGCTGCTGCACGACGCGGGCTTGCCGAAGGGCATCCTGAACGTGGTGCACGGCGACAAGGAAGCGGTGGATGCGCTGATCGAAGCGCCGGAAGTGAAGGCCCTGAGCTTCGTGGGCTCGACCCCGATCGCCGAGTACATCTACGCCGAAGGCACCAAGCGCGGCAAGCGCGTGCAGGCCTTGGGTGGCGCGAAGAACCACGCGGTGCTGATGCCGGATGCCGACCTGGACAACGCGGTCAGCGCGCTGATGGGCGCGGCCTACGGTTCGTGCGGCGAGCGCTGCATGGCGATTTCGGTGGCGGTGTGCGTGGGCGACCAGGTGGCCGATGCGCTGATCGCCAAGCTGGAGCCGCAGA
Organism: Pseudomonas entomophila; assembly: GCF_029193575.1. Taxonomy (GTDB): domain Bacteria; phylum Pseudomonadota; class Gammaproteobacteria; order Pseudomonadales; family Pseudomonadaceae; genus Aquipseudomonas; species Aquipseudomonas entomophila_G. The sequence goes on from NZ_JARGCS010000024.1 coordinate 230,516, forward strand.
TCAAGGCGCTGAAGATCGGTGCCGGCACCTCGTGCGGGCTGGACATGGGCCCGCTGGTGACGGCGGCGGCGCGTGACAAGGTGCTCGGTTATATCGACGACGGCGTGGCGGCGGGCGCGCAGCTGGTGGTCGATGGCCGTGGTTTCCGTGTGCCGGGCAATGAGGATGGTTACTTCGTCGGCGGCACGCTGTTCGACCGGGTGACGCCGGAGATGCGCATCTACAAGGAAGAGATCTTCGGCCCGGTGCTGTGCGTGGTGCGGGTGAACAGCCTGGAAGCGGCGATGCAGCTGATCAACGACCACGAGTACGGCAACGGCACGTGCATCTTCACCCGTGACGGTGAAGCGGCGCGGTTGTTCTGCGACGAGATCGAGGTGGGCATGGTGGGTGTGAACGTGCCGCTGCCGGTGCCGGTGAGCTACCACAGCTTCGGTGGCTGGAAGCGTTCGCTGTTCGGTGACCTGCATGCGTATGGGCCGGATGGTGTGCGGTTCTACACCCGGCGCAAGGCGATCACCCAGCGCTGGCCGC
>NZ_JARGCS010000025.1 GCF_029193575.1 Pseudomonas entomophila
TGGGTTTTTAAGAAACCCTAAACTTGGCTCAGCAATCTCAAATGACTATGTGATTTCTCGCATGGCCACTTGTGATGCTGATAATCTTGGCGACGATCAGTCCATACTCACAAGCACCCACACGAATTGCTTGATTCAATTTGTTAAAGAGCGTTTGGTTAAGAGCGTTTCGTCTCAACCGAGGCGCGCATTCTACGCCTTCCTCAAAGTCTGTCAAGCGTTTATTTTGAAGTTTTTTGCGAGAAACTCGTTTCACTTCAAACACTTGACTCGCTGCGATCGCTCGTAGCGGGAGGCGAATCATACAGCGTTACAACCTGCTGTCAACTGCCTTTTTCACCGCTGCCGACCTGTCGATCGAGCACTTCCGAGACTACCTGAATCGCTCAACTCGTTGATTACCAAGGAATTTTGCGCTTCGACTACGTCGGAAGTGGGGCGCATTATAAGGGCCTCGGAAACTCCGTCAACCCTTTATTTCAGAAATATTGAAAAAGAAAGAAAGGCGCCGCCTGGACGGACCCCATCGCGGGGCAAGCCCGCTACAGGGACCTTGCAGCGACGGAGCGCATGAATGCGGGTTGCAGTAGCGCCTCCTGATTGCGCACTATATTGCGCACCTCCCTGCCTCCCCCCCTGAAAGGACTGCCTGCCCCAAATGAATACCCAGCCCCGCAGCCTGGTCGCCACGCTGTTCCCCATTGGCCTGCTGCTGATCGCCATGGCTTCGATCCAGTCTGGCGCTTCGTTGGCCAAGACCATGTTCCCCATCGTCGGCGCCCAGGGCACCACCACACTGCGCCTGATATTCGCCAGCTTATTCATGCTGCTGTTACTGCGCCCATGGCGCGCCCGGCTCAACAGTAATGCCTGGCGTAACGTGATCATCTACGGCATGGCGCTGGGTGGCATGAACTTCCTCTTCTATATGTCCCTGCGCACCGTGCCACTGGGCATCGCCGTGGCCCTCGAGTTCACCGGACCGCTGGCCGTGGCGATCCTCGCCTCGCGCCGCGCCCTGGACTTCCTCTGGATCGCCTTGGCCATTGCCGGTCTCCTGCTGTTGATCCCGGTGGGTCAAGCCGGCAATGCCATCGACCTGGCAGGTGCGGGCTACGCGCTGGGTGCCGGCGTGTGCTGGGCGCTATACATCCTCTATGGCCAGCGTGCCGGTGCGGAGAATGGCATCCAGACCGCCGCGCTCGGTGTGCTGATCGCCGCGCTCTTCGTCGCCCCCATCGGTATCGTGCATGCCGGCAGCGCGCTGCTCACGCCTGCGCTGATCCCTGTGGCCCTGGGTGTGGCGATCCTCTCCACCGCCCTGCCCTACAGCCTCGAGATGGTCGCCTTGACGCGCATGCCCGCGCGCACCTTCGGCACGCTGATGAGTATCGAGCCCGCGTTCGGTGCGCTTTCTGGCTTGCTGTTCCTCGGAGAAGTGCTGACCTTTGCCCAATGGCTGGCGATCCTCGCCATCATCACCGCCTCGGTGGGCGCCACGCTGTCGATGAAACGCGAAACCACGCCTGCGGTGGCCGCTGATTGATTTGAGAAATGTTGTCATTTGGGTACGCGCGCGCCTTGTACCCACCTGCCAGGCTGTTTAAGCTGTCACAAAATCATAATCCGCGGGCTATCTACTGGGCCGGGCACGGACGCAGGAGTGTTCAGGAAGAACCAAGCGACAACAGCAGGGTCGGACGATGTACCGATACCCTTACTATTAAGGACAGGAATGAAACGTATTATTCTCATCCTGGCCATCTTGGCCATTGCTGGGTGCGCCGCGACAGCCAAGACCGAGGTCAAGCGGGGCAAAAAAGGCCTGCACATCAACTGCTCAGGCCTCTCGTCGTCGTGGGACAAGTGCTACAGCAACGCGGCGGCCTCCTGCGGCAACAAAGGCTACAAGGTCATCGCCCGCTCCGGCGACAGCGACGAGGAGCCCGGCGACTATGTGTTCGGGATCAACCCCGCCGGCTACACCAGCCGCAGCATGATCGTCATCTGCAAATGAAACACCACAAGGGCAGCTTCTAGCTGCCCTTGTGCATTTCCGCGCGGATCAGACCGGCGCCGTGCGCCGCTCCAGCCACTCCAGCGCTTCCCCCTTGAGCAACGGTGCGAGCCGTTCGCGCACCGTCTGGTGGTAGCCATTGAGCCACCCACGCTCCTCGGCGCTAAGCCGCTCCGGCAGCAGGCAGCGGGTGTCGATCGGGCAAAGCGTCAAGGTCTCGAAGGCGAGGAAATCGCCAAAGGCGCTCTTGCCCACCTCGCGGTTGACCACCAGGTTCTCGATACGCACGCCCCAGCCACCCGGCCGATAGGTGCCCGGTTCGATCGAGCTGATCATGCCCGCCTGCATGGCCGTCTGCGGCGTGGTCGCGGCCTGGTAAGCAATCACCTGCGGCCCCTCGTGAACGTTCATGAAATAGCCCACCCCATGCCCGGTGCCATGGCCGTAGTCGACCTGCTCGGCCCAGATCGGCGCACGGGCGATGGCATCGAGCAGCGGGGACAGGATGCCGCGCGGGAAGCTCGCCCGCGACAGTGCGATCATGCCTTTAAGTACACGCGTGCAATCCTGCTTCTGCTCCAGGCTCGGCGTGCCGATCGGCACCATCCGGGTGATGTCGGTAGTGCCGCCCAAGTACTGGCCACCGGAATCGATCAGCAGCAGGCCATCGCCTTCGATCACCGCGTGGGATTGCTCGGTGGCGTGGTAGTGGGGCATCGCGCCATTGGCATTGAAGGCGGCGATGGTCGAAAAGCTCAGCGACACGAAGTGCGGGCGCCGCGCCCGGGCCGCGCTCAATTGCTCGTCGACGGTCAGCTCAGTGATGGTCTGCTGGCCCAGGTTGGCCTCGAACCAGGCGAAGAACTCGCACAGGGCCGCGCCGTCCTGCTCCATCACCTGGCGAATGTGCACCAGGTCTTCCTCACCCTTGCGCGACTTGCTCAGGGTGCTCGGGTTGAGCCCCTCGACCAGGCGCACCTGGTCGTCGAGGTGGTCGAGCAAGCCACAGGTGACCCGCGCCGGGTCCACCAGCAGGCGGCTGCCCGGGGCGATGGCCGCCAGCGCCTGGGTGATGTCGGCATAGTCACGCACCTCGATACCGTCGGCGGCCAGCACTTGGCGCAGATGGTCATCGATCTTGTCGCGGCCAACGAACAATGCCGCACGTTCCTGGCTGACCAGCGCGAAGGAAACGAACACCGGATTGTAGGACACATCGCTACCGCGAAGGTTGAACAACCAGGCGATGTCATCCAGCGTGGCGATGAAGTGTGCATCGGCGCCCTTGTCGGCCAGGGTGCGCCGCAGTTCAGCGAGCTTCTCCGCGCGGCTGACCGTGGCGTGGGGGGGCAGGTGCTGGTAGACCGGGTTGCCCGGCAGCACCGGGCGGTCGTTCCATATCTGGCCCAGCAGGTCGAGGTGGGTCAACAGGCGTACTTGACGCGCCTGCAGGCGTTCGCCGAGCTGGCGCGCCGAGGCCAGCGCCATGACCGCGCCATCGACGGCCACCGCGCCCTGCGCCGGGACCTGCTCGCCCAGCCACTCCAGGGCGCCCGGCTGGCCCGGCATCAGCTTCATCAGCACGATGCCGCTGCCGTTCAGCTCCTTCTCGGCCTGCTCCCAATAACGGCTATCGGCCCAAAGGCCAGCGAAATCCGCAGTGACCACCAGCGTGCCGACCGAGCCGTGGAAACCGGACAACCACTGGCGCCCCTGCCAGTGACCGGGCAGGTATTCCGACAGGTGCGGGTCCGCAGAGGGCACCAGCAAGGCATCGACGCCTTCCCTGGCCATGGCCTCGCGCACACGCGCCAGGCGCGCCGGCCCGGTTTCCTGAAGGGGGGACTGACTGTTCATGCGCACTCCTGCGTTCACATCTTCAACGGTTCCGAAACGCCGATAATGGAGCAGCCCGCAGGCGCCAGCAATCCCCTCGCGTCGCTAGCCCCCAGGGCCTGGGCTACTAAATGGCGCGCCTGCTCCTCGGCCTGCATGGAGGGTTACAGGGTGAAGCCTGCCGCGTTGCCTGGCGAGTAGCGCCCCAGCGGCACCTGCAAGCCACCAGGGCGCCCGCCCGCTTACGCCGCGACCTTGGCCGGCGCGATCTTGAACCAGATGGCGTACAACGCCGGCAGGAACATCAGCGTCAGCAAGGTGCCGCCCAGGGTGCCGCCAATCAACGTGTAGGCCAGGGTGCCCCAGAACACCGACTGGGTCAGCGGAATGAACGCCAGCACCGCCGCCAGCGCTGTCAGCAGCACCGGTCGCGCCCGTTGCAAGGTGGCCTCGACCACCGCGTCGTACGGCGCCAACCCGTCGGCCTGGTTGGTGTGGATCTGGCCGATCAGGATCAGCGTGTTGCGCATCAGGATGCCGGCCAGGCCAATCAGGCCGATCAGCGCGTTGAAGCCGAACGGCTGGTGGAACAGCAGCAAGGTCGGCACCACCCCCACCAACCCTAGCGGCGCGGTCGCCAGCACCATTGCCAGCGCCGACAACGAACGCACCTGGAAGATGATCACGATCATGGTCAGGATCGCCATGATCGGGAACCACGGCGCCAGCGCCGCATCGGCTTTGGCCGACTCCTCGATCGCACCGGCCAGTTGGATGCGGTAGCCACTGGGCAACTGGCCGATTAGCGGTTGCAGCTCCTTCCAGACCTGCATCGACACGTCCGGCGGCTGCAGGCCCTCGGCGATGTCGCCACGCACGGTGATGGTCGGCTCGCGGTCGCGTCGGCGCAGCAGCGGGTCTTCGGCACGCACCGTGATGTCGGCGACCTGGGCCAGCGAGATCCGTCGGCCGCCACTGGCCACCAGGCTGAAGTCTCCGAGCCTGGCCGGGTCCAGGCGGGTGTCGCCAGCGCTGCGGGCGACCACATCGACCTTGCGGATGTCTTCGCGCACCTGGGTCACGGCGCTGCCCTTGAGCAGGAACTGCAACTGTTCGGCGACTTGGGCCGAGCTCAGCCCGAAGGCTTGCAGGCGGTCCTGGTCCAGCGCCAGGTGCAGGGCCGGCGCGCGCTCCATCCAGTCCGTGTTGACCGTGCGCATCTGCGGGTTGGCCTGCATCAGCGCACGCACCTGGTCGGCGATGCCACGCACCTTGTCGGCATCCGGTCCGACCACACGGAACGCCACCGGGAACGGCGAGTACGGGCCGAACACCAATTGCGTCACGCGTACCCGCGCCTCGGGCGCCAGCCCATTGGCAACCGCCTCGCGCAGGTTGACCTTGAGTGTGTCGCGGTCATGCTCGCTGGCAGTGAGCACGACGATCTTGGCGAACGAGGGATCAGGCAGCTCTGGCGCCATGGCCAGGTAGAAACGCGGCGCGCCCTGGCCGATGTACGAGGTGATGATCTGGCTTTGCGCCTGCTTCGCCAGCCATTTCTCCACGGTCTCGGTGGCGCTACGGGTTTGCTCGATGCTCGAGCCGTAAGGTAGCTGGACTTCCACCAGCACCTCGGGACGGTCGGACGACGGGAAAAACTGCTTGCGCACCGCGCCCATGCCCATCACTGCCACCACGAAACTGGCCACCACCAGCGCCGCGACCCACCACTTACGCTGGATGACCCACCCCAGCAAGCGCCGGAAGCGCTGGTAGTTCGGCGTGGAATAGATACCGGCGTGGCCACCCTCGACCGGGGCGATGCGTGGCAGCAGCTTGACCCCGAGGTACGGCGTGAACACCACCGCCACCAGCCACGACGCAAGCAGCGCGAAAGCGACGATCCAGAAGATGTTGCCGGCGTATTCGCCCGCAGTGCTCATGGCAAAACCCACCGGCAGGAAACCGATGATGGTCACCAGGGTGCCCGAGAGCATCGGCGCGGCGGTGTGGCTCCAGGCGTAGGCCGAGGCACGCAGGCGGTCGTAGCCCTCCTCCATTTTCACCACCATGGTCTCGATGGCGATGATCGCGTCGTCCACCAGCAAGCCCAGCGCGAGGATCAACGAACCCAGGGTGATGCGGTCGAAATCGCGCCCGGTGGCGAGCATGATCACGAACACCGCCGACAGTGTCAGTGGCACCGCCGCCGCCACCACCAGGCCGACCCGCCAACCAAGGCTGAGCAGGCACACCACCATGACCACGGCCAGGGCGACGAAGAACTTCAGCATGAACTCGCCGACCGCCTCGCGGATGTTCACCGACTGGTCGGTGACCTTGCTCAGCGACATACCCAGCGGCAATTCACTGGCGATACCTGCGCGCGCCTGCTCCAGCGCCTGGCCCAGCTCCAGGCCGTTCCAGCCCTCGCGCATGACCACGCCGAGCAGCAGCGCCGGCTCGCCGCCGTTGCGCACCAGGAAGGTCGCCGGGTCTTCGTAGCCACGGTGCACTTCGGCCACGTCGGCCAGCTTGAGGGTGCGGCCATTGACCTCGATGGGCGTCTCGCGCACTTGCTCCAGGCTGTTCAGCGCGCCGTCCAGGCGCACCTGCACCTGCGGGCCATAGGTTTCGATGGAGCCGGCCGGGGTCACCGCGTTCTGTCGATGCAGGGCAGCGAAGATGTCGTTGGGCGACAGGCCCAGGGTGGTCAGCCGGTCATGGGCGATGTCGACGAAGATTCGCTCCGGCTGCTCGCCAATGATGTTGACCTTCTTCACCCCCGGCACGTGCAGCAGGCGCTGACGCAGGGCCTCGGCCTGGCGCGCCAGCACGCGCTGCGGCTCGCCGGCGGCCTTGAGGGCGTAGAGGACGAAGGTGACGTCGGAATACTCGTCGTTGATCAGCGTGCGCGAGACGCCCTGCGGCAGGTTCTGCTGCTCGTCGCGGACCTTCTTGCGCGCCTGGTAGAACTCCTGCTGCACCTCGCGCGGTGGCGTGCTGTCGCGCAGCACCAGGGTGGTGAAGGCCAGTCCGGGGCGGGTGAAGGTCTCGCTGCGATCGTACCAGCGCAACTCCTGCAGACGCTTTTCCAGCGGCTCGGCCACCAGGTCCTGCATTTCCTGGGCGGTGGCGCCGGGCCAGGCGGTGACCAGGGTCATCTGCTTGACCGTGAAGGCAGGGTCTTCGGCGCGGCCAAGCTTGAGAAACGCCAGGGTACCAGCAGCGAAGATCGCGATGAGCAGGAACAGAGTGACCGCGCGCTCACGCACGGCCAAGGCGGAAAGGTTGAAACCGGTCATGGTTGCTGCCCTTCCACCACCCGCACCTGCTGCCCCTCGTGCAACTGATGCACACCCAAAGCCACCAGCAACTCGCCCGGCGCCACGCCCTCGCCGACCAGGGCACGCTCGTCCTCGATGCGCAGTACCTTCACGGGCCGGTAGTGCACGGTGTTGTCGCTGGCCACCACCCATACACCAGGGCCTTCACCACGGTCGTAGAGGCCGGCGAGCGGCACCTCGCGCACCTCGCCGCCCGAGGTGGGAATGCTGATCACTATCGTGGCGCCCAGCGGTAGTTCGCGGGTGTCGCCGTCGAGCACGTAACGGGCGCGGTAGGTGCGGCTCTGCGCGTCGGCGGCGCCGGACAGCTCGCGCAGTCGCGCCGTGAATGCCTGCCCGGCCTGGCCGTAAAGGCGTGCGGTGGCGCTGGAGCCCAATGCCGGACGCAGGGTTTCCGGCAGGTCCACCAACGCCTCGCGGGCGCCGTCCTGGGCCAGCACCAACACTGGCTGGCCGGCGGCGACCACCTGGCCGCTGTCGGCCAGGCGCTCGACCACGATACCGTCGCTGTCGGCGCGCAGGTCGGCATAGTCCTGGCTGTTGCGCGCCAGCGCCAGCTGGCTGCTGGCCGCCTCCCAGGCCGCGCGGGCGCCGTTGCGCGCCGCCTGGGCCTGGTCGAAGTCACGGGCGGAGATCGCCCCGACATCGACCAGCCCCTGCACCCGGGTGAAATCGGCGTCGGCCTTGACCATCGCTGCGCGGGCCTGCTCTACCGCAGCCTGGCGGTTGCGCACGTCGAGGTCGAAGTCCGCCAGGTCCAGGCGCATCAACGACTGGCCGCGCTTGACCCGCTGGCCGACGTCAACCAGACGCTGGGCGACTTTACCGCCGACGCGAAAACCAATCGGGCTCTCGACCTTCGCCGCGACCACGCCAGTGAAGCGCCGCACCTGTGCGCCTGGGTCGCTAATGACCCGCGCCGTGCTGACCAGCGGTGGGTGATCGACACGGGGGTCGGGAAAAGCCGCGTCGCCGCAGCCGCCAAGCAACAGGCCGGCAGCGACAGGGGCCAGGATGACACGCAGATGAGCATAGGTTGACATGGACGCCTCCTCGTTTGGAGGCATTTTGTTTACAGGTTACGAATGTGTCAACTTGAAAACTACTCTAGGGCGCCAAGCTGCGCAGCACCAACCCGGTGACGGCGTTCATGCCGGCTTCCAACTCAGGCAGGCCCCGCTGCTCCATGGTCACCGGATGGGTGTAGGGAATCAGCGCCTCGTGGATGCCGAGCACCACCTCGTCAAGCGGTGTCTTGCGCTCGAACTCGCCGCTGGCGCGCCCCTCCTCGATGATCGACTGGACCATGTCGGTCAGCGCCTGCCAGTGCCCAGTGGCGGTACACCAGCGCTCCTCGGCAGCCACCGCGACCAGCTCGAACAGCTTGTTCTGGTTGATGAACAGCGCGTGGCTCAAAAACAGCGCTTGGCGCGTGAACACCCTGAATTTTCGGGTCGCCGAAGACTCCTCGGCGATCAGCCGACGCAGTTCGTTGTCCAGCTCGCCCAGCACCATGGCGACGATCGCCTCGCCGATCGCCTGTTTGGACTCGAAGAACCGGTAGATGTACGCGGTGGTGATGCCGAGGGCCTTGGACAGGTCGGCGACGGTGGTCTTGCGGTAGCCGAACTGCCTGAAGTGCTGGTCGGCCACCCGCAGGATCTGCAGGCGTCGGTCATGCTCGGCAGGGCCGCGCTGGCCAGAGGATGGCAGCTCGATCGCTTGAGGGTCGGGGGACGGGTTCATGAGTCGGGGTCCATTGACAGGCAAGTAACGATTTAAGAATACTGTAAACAATCAATCTTTCTGAGGATACTGCAATGACTCGGCACCTGATCAGGCGCACGCACAGTGTACTCGCGCTGGCGGCCCTCGCGGGCATCGGCGGTTGCATGGTCGGCCCCGACTACCGTCAACCCGCGCTGCACAGCCCCGAGCAGTTCATCGGCGCCAACGCCCTCGGTGAACACCAGGCCAACGCGCCGGAGGTGCCGTTCGAACGTTGGTGGCAAGGCTTCGCCGACCCCGTGCTCGACCGCCTGGTCGACACCGCGCTGCACGAGAACCTCACCCTTGAGCAGGCCATGGCCCGCCGCGCACAGGCCCGGGCCTACGCCCAGGGCGCCCGCGCCGAGTTGTTCCCGGTGGCGCGAGCGGGCGTCGATGCCAGCCATGCGCGGCAATCACTGCAGGACCCGTTGGTGGCCACCGAGCGCAATGTGCTGCCCGGCTTCGAGCGCAGCGGTTCGCTGTACGACGCCGGTGTGTCGAGCCTATGGGAAATCGACCTGGCTGGCGGTCTGCGTCGCGGTGCGCAGGCCGCACTGGCCGAGTACCAGGCGGCCCAGGCCGGCCAAGCGGCGGCACGTATCCAGGTGGCCGCCGGGGTGATCGACGGCTACCTGCAGGTACGGCTGCTGCAGGCGCGGCTGGACGTCGCCGAACGGCAGGTGCGCACCCAGGCCGATATCGAGGGGCTGGTGAACACCCTGAAGGACCGCGGCCTGGCGCCCGATCGAGAACTGCAACAATCCCGTGCCGAGCTGGCCCTGAGCGAGGCCGCGGTGCCTGCCCTGCGCGCGCGCCTGGCCGCGGCGCGCAACCACCTCGACGTACTGCTGGGCCGCCAACCCGGCACTACGGACGCCGACCTCGACCATCCCGCACCACTGCCGAGCGCGCCACGCATCGCGGCCGCCGGTGGCAGCGCAGCGCTGCTGCGCAGGCGGCCGGACCTGATCGTCGCCGAACGCCGCCTGGCCGCCGCCAACGAACGCATTGGCCAAGCGCTGGCCGAGTACTACCCCAAGGTGTCGCTGTCGGCACTGCTCGGCAGCACCACTACCCACGCCGGCAACCTGCTCAGCAGCGATGCCGGCAAGGCCGCCGCCACCCTCGGCCTGCGCTGGCGCCTGTTCGATTTCGGCCGGGTCGACGCCGAGGTGCAAGGTGCCAAGGGCGGCTATGCCGGGCAACTCGCCGAGTACCGCCAACGCGTGCTCGAAGCCAGCGCCGAAGTGGAGACCTCGATCAGCACCCTGCTCGAAGGCGAACGCCGCGCGCGCCTGCTGGATGCCAGCGAACGCGCCCGGGCCAGCGCCCGCGACGCCGTGCTGGCCAGCTACCGCCAGGGCAACGCCAGCCATATCGAACTGCTGGAAACCCAGGCACGCCTGCAAGCGGTGCAGGCCGAACGGCTGGACGCCGAGTACGCCGCCTCGGCCTCGGCAGTGGCGCTGTACAAGGCCCTGGGCGGCGGCTGGAATGGCACCGCCGCCGAGCAACCGCCCAGCCGCCATCGATCCCTTGCGCTGAACTAAACCGGACCCGACGGCTTCACAGTCCCATAGACGCCACCAAGCGGATGGGATCGCCATGCCCCAAGCAGCAACGCCGAAAGCCGCCGTCGTCCTGCTCGACACCCGCGAGCACACCCCCGACCACGAGCGCGCCGTGCAGCACAAGCTCGCCGAGTACCTGGCGCGCCTGCTCGGCGTGCCGCACGTGACGCCGGAACGCCCGCCCACGGCCGACGACCACTACTATTACCTGCCCACCGAAACCCTCATCGACCCGGCGCGCTACGCGCCGCTGGGTATCCAAGGCGAGCTGGACCTGTTCGGCGGCCTGGTCAGCGCGCCGTACATGGCCACCAAGGCCATCTCCCACCCCCTGCCCGCCGACGCCTGCTTCCCGACCGGCTGGACCGACGCCTTCGCCCAGCAGGCCAGCGACGCCCTGCTGCGCGGCTACAGCGTGTTCGCCAAGGACGACGCTCGCCGCGCCGCCGAGCTGCTGTTGCGCGAAGGCCCTGTGCGGCTCAAGCCAGTGAGGGCCTGCGCCGGGCGCGGGCAAGTGGTGATCGAGCGACTGGAGCAACTAGAGCCCCTGCTCGCCGCCATGGACGATGCCGACCTGGCGCTGTGGGGGCTAGTGCTCGAGGAAGACCTCAGCGAGGTGCAAACCTTCAGCGTCGGCCAGGTCAGGGTCGCGGGTCTGACCTGCAGTTACCACGGCACCCAGCAACTGACCCGCGACCACACGGGCCAGGAAGTCTACGGCGGCTCCGACCTGGTGGTGGTGCGCGGCGACTACCAGGCGCTGCTGCAACTGCCAATGGAAGACCACCTGCGCCTGGCGATCAACCAGGCGATGACCTACGAACAAGCCGCCGAGCGCCACTTCCCCGGCTTCATCGCCTCACGCCGTAACTACGACATTGCCCGTGGCCGTGACCGCCACGGCCACCTGCGCAGTGGCGTGCTGGAGCAATCCTGGCGCCTGGGGGGCGCCAGCAGCGCCGAGCTGCTGGCCGCGCAGGCGTTTGCCGACGACCCGGCGCTGCGACGCGTGCGGGCCTCCACCCACGAGGTGTTCGGCAGGCCGCAGCTGCCTGCCGACGCGACACTTTTCTACCAGGGGGAAGACAGTGAACTCGGACTCTTCAGCAAATTCGCGCGGATCCGCGAGCATGAGCATCCAGAGTGAAACCGTGGAACTGGACGTCGAGGGCGAGCGCATCGCGGGCACCCTGGTCAGCCCCGGCGGCCAGATGCCCGGCATTCTCTTCGTCCACGGCTGGGGCGGCAGCCAGCAGCGCGACCTGGCCCGCGCCCGGCAGATCACCGGCCTGGGCTGCGTGTGCATGACCTTCGACCTGCGCGGCCATGAAAAAACCGAGAGCCAGCGCCTGACGGTAACCCGCGAGCAGAACCTCGCCGACCTGCTGACTGCATACGACCGTCTGGCCAGCCACCCGAACGTGGACCCCGCCGCCATCGCCGTGATCGGCAGCAGCTACGGCGGCTACCTGGCAACCCTGCTGACGGCTCGACGCCCGGTGAAATGGTTGGCACTGCGGGTGCCAGCGCTGTACTGGGACGACGAGTGGAACATGCCCAAGCAGGGGCTCGACCGCCAGCGCCTGAATGCCTACCGCCTGAGCCCACTGGGCCCGGCCGACAACCGCGCCCTGGCCGCCTGCGCCGAATTCGCCGGCGACGTGCTGCTGGTGGAGTCGGAACAGGACGACTACGTGCCCCACAGCACGTTGATGAGCTACCGCTCGGCGTTCGTCAGCGCGCACTCCCTGACCCATCGCACCGTCGACGGTGCCGACCACGCTCTGTCGAGCGAGGAAAGCCAGAAGGCCTACAGCGCCATCCTCACCGCCTGGGTCGGTGAAATGGTCATCGGCGCGCGCCTGGACCGCTATCCGCACTACGCGCCCTGGTATGCCTGAGCCTCGCCGACCTGGCAGTGCAGGCCGCCATCAACTCCCCGCACCAGGCTGCGCAGGGCTTGATAGGCGGTGAAATTGACGCCGCGCGCCTGGTGCCGCTGCAGCAGGTCGAGGAACGGCTCCTCGACGAAGCATGGCGCCGCTGCCGCCCATTCGTGGCGCGACTGCCATTGCAGGCACTGCAGCACGCGGCTGCCGTCTTCACTGGCCTGCACGCTGACCCCCAACAGCCCCTCGCAGCGCGTGGCGATCTGCTCGGCGCGCAGCACCAGGGCCTCGGCCAGCGCCTGTTGCCGGGCCGCTGGCACTTCGTACTCGATCATCTGGGTGAACCACAGGGAATGGGGTTGGGCCGCCATCGACAGTCTCCTTGCTCTGGTTGCTTGCAGCGTGATGGCGAGCAGGGTAAAACCTCTAGTTAACTCAAGGTCAAGGATTTTATCCAATGCCCGTCAAGGCGCCCTTATCCCCCGATCGCCTGCTCAGCGTCGGCCAATTGGCAGCGCGCAGCGGCGTCGCCGTGACCGCCCTGCACTTCTATGAAACCAAAGGCTTGATCCACAGCAGCCGCAACGCTGGCAACCAGCGGCGCTACGAACGGGCGATGCTGCGCCGGGTGGCGGTGATCAAGATGGCCCAGCGCCTGGGCGTGCCGCTGGCACAGGTCGCTGAGGCGCTGGGCACGCTGCCCAAGGGGCATACGCCGACGGCCGAGGACTGGCAGCGCTTTTCGGCACGTTGGCGTGATGACCTGAGCCGTCGGATCGATGAGCTGGTGATGTTGCGCGACCAGCTGGATGGTTGCATTGGCTGTGGCTGCATGTCGCTGAAGGAATGCCCGCTGCGCAATCACCATGATCGGCTGGCTGAGGAAGGGCCGGGGCCTCATCCGCCTGAGCAGGCGGTGGTGTGACCTGGCTTTTTGGGTCTGTGCGGGCCCTCACCCCAACACGGCAAACCGTCGCCGATAATCACTCGGCGTCACCCCGGTAACCCGCTGGAACACCTTGCGAAACGCGCCAGGGTCCTGATAACCCACGCCCCAGGCGATCTGGTCGACGCTGCGCCGGGTGAACTCCAGCAACCGGCACGCTCGCCCCACCCGCACCTGCTGGCAGTACTCGGTCGGCCGCAACCCGGTGGCGGCGCGGAAACGCCGCAGGAAGGTGCGTTCCTCAAGCCCTGCGCACTCGGCCATGCTCGCCAGGCTCGCCTCGCGCGCGCCGCTGCCCTGCAACCAGTGCTGGACCTTCAACACCGCTTCGTCACCATGCTCCAGGCGCGGACTGAACACCGCCCCAGGCAGCGCCGTGGCCACGGGTTCGACCGCCAGGTAGCGCGCCGTCTCACGCGCCAGGGTCGCGCCCAGGAAGCGCTCCAGCAAGCGCAGGCCCAGGTCGGTCCAGGCCATCAACCCGGCGGAGGTCATGATGTCGCCATCGTCCAGCACCGGCTGGCTGGCCTCCACCCGCACCCGCGGGAAGCGCTCGGCCAGCGCTTGCGCGTAGTTCCAATGACTGGTGGCCGAGCGGCCATCGAGCAGCCCGCTGGCGGCGATGAAGAACACCCCGATGCACACCGACGCCAGCACCGTGCCGCGCTCGTGCCACTGGCGCAGCTGCGCACCGTGCAACGCCAGCAACGCCGGTTGCGGCGCCTGCCCCAGGCTCGGTGGCACCACCAGCACGCGTACTGCGTGGGACGCCTGCGGTTGACTGTCATGCACCGCTTGCAACTGCCCGGCCGCGTCGGCCTGCCAGTGGCTGACCCGCACCCGCGGCAGTTCGCTGGCGCCGAGTTCGTCGGCGACGCGGTTGGCCACCGTGAACAGGTCGGTCAAGCCATGCACGGCTGCGCCCTGCGCCCCGGGGTAGAGCAGCACGCCGATCTCCAGGCAGAGCGGGGTGTCAGTTTTTGCCGTCATTGTGTAGATCGCGCCAATCCTCAAGCAGGTCGTCCAAGCCTATAACTATCAGCACACCACGACTACTGCCCAAGGAGGCACGCACCATGAGCAAACAGGCCCTGATCCTCATCGATATCCAGAACGACTACTTCCCAGGTGGCAAATGGACCCTCGACCACGCCCACGCCGCCGCCGACAACGCCGCCCGCCTGCTGGGCGCGGCACGCGAGCGTGGCGACCTGGTGGTGCACGTGCGCCATGAGTTCGCCTCGGCCGATGCACCGTTCTTCGCCCCCGGCTCGGAAGGCGCTGCGATCCACGCCAAGGTCACCCCGGCGGCCGGCGAGCCGGTTGTGCTCAAGCACCAGGTCAACGCGTTCCTGGGTACCGACCTGAAGGCGATCCTCGACCAGCAGGGTATCCAGGCGCTGACCATCACCGGCAGCATGAGCCACATGTGCATCGACGCCGCCACACGCGCCGCCGCCGATTTCGGCTACCAGGTCAGCGTGGCCAACGATGCCTGCGCCACCCTGCCGCTGGACTTCGCCGGCGAAACGGTACCGGCGGCGCAAGTGCATTCGGCAGCCATGGCGGCGCTGGCCTTTGCCTATGCACGAGTGGAGAGCACAGAGACGCTGCTGGGAGAATACGCGAGCTGAAGGCGGGCTCTTTCGAATGCCGGGACCGCCTTGCGGTCCCGCTTGAACGCTCAGATGACCACGTTGCGCACAAAGCGCGTAGGCACCTCGCCATCATTGCGATAGGCGTAGCGACAGTCGCTGGGGAAGATGTGGAACTCACCGGTGCCCAGGCGCAACTCGCCACCTTCGATCACCAGCGTCAGACAGCCTTCGGTGACGAAGATCTGCTCGCTCCAACCCTCGGCGTCGGCTTCGCTAGCGTAGTGTTCACCCGGCGCCAGGGTCCAGGCCCACAGCTCTACCTCACGTCGCGCCGGGCTGCTACCCAGCAGCATCGCGCGGCTGTCGGGATGCTCGCCGGCCCAGGCCAATTCGTTGATGCGCCCAGGGTCGCGCTGGTCGGGCGCCTGGATCAAGGTGCTGAAGGCCACGCCCAAAGCCTCGGCGATCAAGTCCAACGTGGTGAGGCTGACGTTCTTCTCCCCAGCCTCGATCGCCACCAGCATCCGTCGACTGACCCCGGAGGTTTCCGCCAGGGCGGTCTGGCTGAGGCCGGCGGCGTTGCGCAGGCGGCGGATGTTCTGGCTGACGTGCTGAAGCACCGAGGCGCGGTGCGCGGAATCTTTGTGCACTATATTGCTCACTGGTAGGGGTTGCGCAGTATACTGCCCACTTTCGCGGCGATTGTGCGCCGCCCCTGCCGAGTGCGCAAGACCATGACCCCGAGCAAGCACGGCCCACGGCCGTCCGTTTCCTTTCGCCTGAGCAAGGCCGAACTGGTACTGGTGTTCATCACCATGCTGTGGGGCGGCACCTTCCTGATCGTGCACAACGTCATGACCGTCAGCGGCCCGATGTTCTTCGTCGGCCTGCGTTTCGCCGCCGCCGCCTTGTTCGTCGGCATCGTCTCGGCACGCGCGCTGCCGGGGCTGACCTTCACCGAATTGAAGGCCGGGGTGCTGATCGGCGTGTCGATCATGCTCGGCTACGGCTTGCAGACGATGGGCCTGCAAACCATCAATAGCAGCCAATCGGCGTTCATCACCGCACTCTACGTGCCTTTCGTGCCCCTGCTGCAATGGCTGGTGCTGGGCCGCCGCCCCGGGCTGATGCCGAGCCTGGGCATCGGCCTGGCGTTCGTCGGCCTGATGCTGCTGGCCGGCCCCGAGGGCGGCGCATTGCACTTCAGCGAAGGCGAACTGGTGACCCTGGTGAGCGCGGTGGCGATCGCCGGCGAGATCATTCTGATCAGTCGCTACGCCGGTAAGGTCGACGTGCGCCGGGTCACCGTGGTGCAGTTGGCTACCGCCTCGGTGCTGTCGTTCCTGATGATCGTGCCCACCCGCGAGGCGCTGCCAGATTTCTCCTGGCTGCTGCTGGGCAGCGCCATTGGCCTGGGCGCCATGAGCGCAGTCATCCAAGTGGCGATGAACTGGGCGCAGAAGTCCGTATCACCCACCCGCGCCACCCTGATCTATGCCGGCGAGCCTGTGTGGGCCGGCATCGTCGGGCGCATCGCTGGCGAGCGTCTGCCAGGGGTGGCATTGATCGGCGCACTGCTGATCGTGGTCGCCGTGGTGGTCAGCGAACTGAAGATTCGCCGCGCCAGCGCGCCGCTGGCGCACGACGGTGTGGGCGCGCGCGAAGGCGAGCCGGGGCGTTGAAGGCGACAATAACGGCTATGCTTTGAAAAAAACTGTTATAAAAAAGCCGCTTCTCACACCGTCTTTGTAGGATTCTGCGACAGCTTGCGGGTTGGTCATCCATCGCGTGGCACGTATGATCCTTGGCAAACTCCCGCAGATTAGAACGCTATGTCATTGATAGTGCTATTGCTTCTGCCCTTTCTGGGCAGTTGCCTGGCAGCCGTCCTGCCGCACAACGCACGCAACACCGAGTCCATCCTCGCCGGGCTCGTGGCCCTGGTCGGTACGGTCCAGGTCGCGTTGCTGTACCCGCAGGTCGCCCATGGCGGCGTGATCCGCGAGGAATTCCTCTGGCTACCAAGCCTGGGGCTGAATCTGGTGCTGCGCATGGACGGCTTCGCCTGGTTGTTCTCCCTGCTGGTGCTGGGCATCGGCACCCTGGTGTCGCTGTACGCGCGCTACTACATGTCCCCGCAAGACCCGGTGCCACGCTTCTTCGCCTTCTTCCTGGCCTTCATGGGCGCCATGCTCGGCCTGGTGATCTCCGGCAACCTGATCCAACTGGTGTTCTTCTGGGAGCTCACCAGCCTCTTCTCCTTCCTCCTCATCGGCTACTGGCACCACCGTAACGACGCCCGCCGCGGCGCCTACATGGCGCTGATGGTCACCGGCGCCGGCGGCTTGTGCCTGCTGGTCGGCGCGCTATTGCTCGGCCACGTGGTCGGCAGCTACGACCTGGACAAGGTCCTGGCCGCAGGCGAGACCATCCGCCAGCATGCCCTGTACCCGGTGCTGCTGCCGCTGATCCTGATCGGCGCCCTGAGCAAGAGCGCGCAGTTCCCCTTCCAGTTCTGGCTGCCTCACGCCATGGCGGCGCCGACGCCCGTTTCCGCCTACCTGCACTCGGCGACCATGGTCAAGGCCGGGGTGTTCCTGCTGGCGCGGCTATGGCCGGTGCTGTCAGGCAGCGAGGAGTGGTTCTGGATCGTCGGCGGCGCTGGCGCCTGTACCTTGTTGCTGGGTGCCTTCGCGGCAATGTTCCAGAATGACCTCAAGGGTCTGCTGGCCTATTCCACCATCAGCCACCTGGGCCTGATCACCCTGCTGCTGGGGCTGAACAGCCCGCTGGCCGCCGTGGCCGCGGTGTTCCACATTCTCAACCACGCCACCTTCAAGGCCTCGCTGTTCATGGCCGCGGGCATCATCGACCACGAGAGCGGCACCCGCGACATCCGCCGCCTCAGCGGCCTGATCCGCCTGGTACCCTATACCGCGACCCTGGCCATGGTCGCCAGCGCGTCCATGGCCGGCGTGCCGCTGATGAACGGTTTCCTGTCCAAGGAGATGTTCTTCGCCGAGACCGTGTTCATCAGTTCCACCGCCTGGGTCGAGGCGGCGCTGCCGGTGATAGCCACCCTGGCCGGCACCTTCAGCGTGGCCTACGCGCTGCGCTTCACCGTCGACGTGTTCTTCGGCCCCACCGCCCAGGACCTGCCACATACGCCCCACGAACCGCCGCGCTGGATGCGCGCGCCGGTCGAGCTGCTGGTGCTGACCTGCCTGGTGGTCGGCATCTTCCCAGCGCAATCGGTCGGCCCGCTGCTGGCCGCCGCGGCGCTGCCAGTGGTCGGCGGCACCCTGCCGGAATACAGCCTGGCCATCTGGCACGGCTGGAACGCGCCACTGATCATGAGCCTGATTGCCATGTGCGGCGGCATCCTGCTCTACCTGCTGCTGCGCAAGCAACTGCGCCTGGGCCGCTTCCCGCACCCGCCGCTGATCGAGCGTTTCAACGGCAAGCGCCTGTTCGAGCATGGCTTGGTGCGCCTGATGCTGCTGGCCAAACGCATCGAGGTGTCGCTGACCAGCCGCCGCCTGCAGACCCAGCTGTTCATGCTGGCGCTCGCCGCCTTCCTGGCCGGCCTCACGCCCATGCTGTACAGCGGCATCAGTTGGGGCGACCGGCCGAAGATTCCGGGCTCCGGGGTGTTCGTCGCCCTCTGGCTGATCGCGATCGCCTGTGCCATTGGCGCCGCTTGGCAGGCCAAGTACCATCGTCTGGCGGCGTTGATCATGGTCAGTGTCTGCGGCCTGATGACCTGCATCACCTTCGTCTGGTTCTCTGCGCCGGACCTGGCCCTGACCCAGTTGGTGGTCGAAGTGGTCACCACGGTGCTGATCCTGCTCGGCCTGCGCTGGCTGCCGCGCCGGATCGAAGGCGTCTCGCCGCTGCCCGGCAGCCAGGAGCGCGCCCGTCTGCGGCGCCTGCGCGACCTGCTGCTGGCGGTGCTGGTGGGCGGCGGCATGGCGCTGCTGTCCTACGCCATGCTGACCCGCCCCACCCCCAACGACATCTCCTCGTTCTACCTCAGCCGCGCCCTGCCACAAGGCGGCGGCACCAACGTGGTCAACGTGATGCTGGTGGACTTCCGCGGCTTCGACACCCTCGGCGAGATCACCGTGCTGGTGGCTGTGGCACTGACCGTGTTCGCCCTGCTGCGGCGCTTCCGCCCACCGAAGGAGAGCATGCAGTTGCCCGCCCAGCAGCGCCAGCTGGCGCCGGACGTGGTCAGCGACCTGATCAACCCGCGACACGCCACCGATACCGCGCTGGGCTTCATGATGGTGCCGGCGGTGCTGGTGCGTCTGCTGCTGCCGATCGCCCTGCTGGTGTCGATGTACCTGTTCATGCGCGGCCACAACCAGCCAGGGGGTGGCTTCGTCGCCGGCCTGGTGATGTCGGTGGCGTTCATTCTCCAATATATGGTCGCCGGCACCCAGTGGGTCGAGGCGCAGATGAGCCTGCGCCCACTGCGCTGGATGGGCACAGGCCTGCTCTGCGCCACCCTGACCGGCATCGGCGCGATGGCCCTGGGCTACCCGTTCCTGACCACCCACACCGCCCACCTGCATCTGCCGTTGCTGGGTGACGTGCACGTGGCCAGCGCGCTGTTCTTCGACATCGGCGTGTACACCGTGGTGGTTGGCTCGACCCTGCTGATCCTCACGGCCCTGGCGCACCAGTCGGTGCGCGCGTATCGCCCGGGCCACCCGAAATCCAGCCAAGCAGGAGCCGCCTGATGGAAGAAGTCATCGCAGTCGCCATCGGCGTACTGGCCGCCTCCGGGGTATGGCTGGTGCTGCGCCCCCGGACCTACCAGGTGATCATGGGGCTGTGCCTGCTGTCCTATGGCGTGAACCTGTTCATCTTCAGCATGGGCAGCCTGTTCATCGGCAAGGAACCGATCATCAAGGACGGCGTGCCGCAAGACCTCTTGCACTACACCGACCCCCTGCCCCAGGCGCTGGTGCTGACCGCCATCGTCATCAGCTTCGCCATGACCGCGCTGTTCCTGGTGGTGCTGCTGGCCTCGCGCGGCCTGACCGGCACCGACCACGTCGACGGCCGGGAGCGTGAGGAATGAGCGCAATGAATCAACTGATCGTCGCGCCCATCCTGCTGCCACTGGTGACTGCCGCGCTACTGTTGCTGGTAGGCGAGAAACACCGGCACTTCAAGGGTCGCATCAACCTGATGTCGACCTTTGCTGGCCTGGCCATCGCCGTCACCCTGCTGATGTGGGTGCGCACCCAGGGCCAGGCCGAGTCCATCGGCGTGTACCTGCCCGGCAACTGGCCCGCGCCGTTCGGCATCGTGCTGGTGCTGGACCACCTCTCGGCGCTGCTGCTGACCCTCACCGGGGTCATCGGCATCTGCGCCCTGATGTTCGCCCGGGCACGCTG
Source organism: Pseudomonas entomophila (assembly GCF_029193575.1). Classification (GTDB taxonomy): domain Bacteria; phylum Pseudomonadota; class Gammaproteobacteria; order Pseudomonadales; family Pseudomonadaceae; genus Aquipseudomonas; species Aquipseudomonas entomophila_G. The sequence continues at coordinate 20,383 of NZ_JARGCS010000025.1, forward strand.
GGATGGCGCCGGGGCAAGTTTCCATGCGCTGTTCCAGATTCAGCTGATGGGCCTGTACGGCGCCTTCCTCACCGCCGACCTGTTCAACCTGTTCGTTTTCTTCGAGGTGCTGCTGGCTGCCTCCTACGGCCTGCTGCTGCACGGCTCCGGGCGTGCGCGGGTCAAGGCCGGGCTGCATTACATCGCCATCAACCTGTTCGCCTCGTCGCTGTTCCTGGTGGGCGCAGCCATGCTCTATGGCGTGACCGGCACCCTGAACATGGCCGACCTGGCGTTGAAGATCCCCCTGGTCGCCGAAGCCGACCGTGGCCTGCTACACGCTGGCGCAGCGATCCTGGCCACGGCGTTCCTGGTCAAGGCGGGCATCTGGCCATTGAACTTCTGGCTGGTGCCGGCCTACTCCTCTGCCAGCGCGCCTGTGGCGGCACTGTTCGCCATCATGACCAAGGTCGGCCTGTACGCCGTGCTGCGCCTATGGAGCCTGCTGTTCTCGGGGCAGGCCGGGGCCTCGGCACATTTTGGCGGGGAATGGCTGGTGTACGGCGGGCTGGTCACCCTGGCGGTGGCGGCTGTTTCGATCCTCGCCGCCCAGCGCCTGGAGCGCCTGGCGGCGCTGAGCATCCTGGTGTCGGCCGGCACCCTGCTGGCCGCTGTCGGCTTTGCTCAGCCGGCGCTGACTGGCGCCGCGTTGTTCTACCTGGCCAGCTCCACCTTGGCACTGTGCGCGCTGTTCCTGCTCGCCGAGCTGGTGGAGCGTTCGCGCTCGGCCAACGAGGTGCTACTGGACGACGAGGAAGACGCGATCCCCTCGCCGCTGGAGTCGCTGCACCCACCCAAGGGCATCAACCTCGACGACGAACAGAAGGCGGTGATCGGCCAGATCATCCCCTGGACCATGGCCTTCCTCGGCCTGAGCTTCATCGCCTGTGCCCTGCTGATCATCGGCATGCCGCCCCTGTCGGGTTTCATTGCGAAGCTCAATCTCATCAGCGCGCTGTTCAACCCACAAGGCCTGGGCATGCCCCCCGAACAACCGCTGTCAGTCGCCGGCTGGGGATTGGTGGCGCTGCTGGTGCTATCGGGCATGGCCTCATTGATCGCCTTCGGCCGGGTCGGCATCCAGCGCTTCTGGAAGCCCGAAGAGCGCCCCTCGCCGCTACTGCGCCGCTATGAAGGGGTACCGATCGCCGTACTGCTGGGGTTGTGCATCTTCCTCAGCCTGCGCGCCGAACCACTGCTGCGCTACACCCAGGACACCGCAGCTGGCCTGCAGTCGCCGGACGCCTACATCCAGGCGGTCATGGCAACCCGGCCGCTGGCCGGCCCGACCACACTGGTGGAGGTGCAGCCATGAGTCGCCTGTTCCCAGCCCCGCTGCTGTCGCTTTCGCTGTTCGTGCTGTGGCTGGCGCTGAACCTCTCGGCGAGCCCCGGCAACCTGCTGCTGGGCGCCGCCCTGGGCGTGCTGGCACCGCTGCTGATGGCGCCGCTGCGCCCACAGCATGCCCATGTGCGTCGGCCGCTGGCGATCCTGCGGCTGATTGGCCGCGTCGGCCTGGACGTGATCGTTTCCAACCTGCAGGTCGCCCGTAGCGTGCTGCGCGCTGGCAACCACCCGCCGCGCTCGGCCTTCGTGCACATTCCGCTGGATCTGCGCGACGCCCACGGCCTGGCGGCGCTATCGATGATCACCACGGTGGTACCAGGCACGGTCTGGTCGGAACTGGCCCTGGACCGCAGCGTCCTGCTGCTGCATGTATTCGACCTGGACGACGAGACAGCCTTCATCGCCCACTTCAAGCACACCTACGAACGCCCGCTGAGGGAGATCTTCGAATGACTGGCCTGCTCGCCAACGCCATCCTCGCCAGCCTGTTCATCTTCGTCATCGCCATGGCGCTGGCGCTGATCCGCCTGTTCCGCGGCCCGTCCGCCCAGGACCGGGTACTGGCGCTGGACTATCTGTATATCCTGGCCATGCTGATGATGCTGGTGCTGGGTATCCGCTACGCCAGTGACACCTACTTCGAAGGCGCCCTGCTGATCGCCCTGTTCGGCTTCGTCGGCTCCTTCGCATTGGCCAAGTTCCTCCTGCGCGGCGAGGTGATCGAATGAGCGAAGCCATCGAACTGCCGTTCTGGCTGGAACTGACCACGGCCGGCCTGCTGTTGGTCGGCAGCCTGTTCGCGCTGATCGGCGCCCTGGGCATGCTGCGCCTGAAAGACTATTTCCAACGCATGCACCCGCCAGCGCTGGCCTCGACCCTCGGCGCCTGGTGCGTGAGCCTGGCCTCTATCCTGTACTTCTCCGAACTCAAGCAGGGGCCGGTACTGCATGCATGGTTGATTCCCATCCTGCTGTCGATCACGGTGCCGGTGACCACCCTGCTGCTGGCTCGCGCGGCGTTGTTTCGCAAGCGAACAGCGGGTGAGGATGTGCCAGAGGAAGTCAGCAGTGGCCGCGATCACGGCAACTGACCCTACCGTCGCTTAAACGCAAAAGGACCGCCAGGCGGTCCTTTTTGCTTTACCGGCTAAGCCGTTGCAGCTCGCGCCGCACCATGGCCACGAACGGCGCAGGTCCTAACCGGTAGAGTTCACCGGCCACCCAGCCCAGCCAGGCGCCTTGCAAATCGTCGCGACGCGCCAGCAAGCGCTCGGCCTCGGCCACCGCTTCGGACTGATGGCGCTGGTGAAACTCGGCGCGCCCCAACGGTGGCTGGGCGCTCATTCGCTGGCCTTGAAGGTGGTCATCTCACCCTTGCGCCATTTGGCGACCTTACCGGTCACCGCCTTGAGTAGCTTACCCAGCCCTTCCTGTACCTGGTCACGGGCGGCGAACACCAGCATCACCCCTGCCCCTTCGCGGAACACGATGCCGTCGCCTTCCGGCACCGAGACGAAGGCGTAGTCACCCAGGCCATAGACATTGAACTTGATTTCACGAAAGCGCAGCTCCAGCTTACCGCCCTCGCGGCTGGGCAGCACGGCCGCGCGGAAGTGGTCGCCCACCTTCAGCTCCAAGCGCTGTTTATCATCGACCACCAGGGCGCTGTCGGTGTCGATTTCGGCCATGTACAGGCCATCGGGGTTCTGCTCGGTGACATAGACGAAACGGCCCTGGAACAGCTTGACCAACTTGGCGCGCAAATCGCCCAGGGCAAACAAGGCGTGGGTGTCCAACGTACTGACTGCCAATGAAGTGATCCTCAAACCAATTAAATCCCGCAGCCTCGCGCGTCTGTGCATACGCAGGCCAACGGTTCATTCAATGCGAACCGAGAAAAGAGTAATGAAGCAATGCGCGAAGCGTCTGTGGTGGCAACCGATGCAACAGGCAGGAATATTTACTCTGGCATGCCAGCCAAAACCTCAGACGATTCCAGGCATGGATCCCACTTTGGGAAGCGTAATGTCTGACAACAGATGCGTCAGAAAAAATGCGATAGATAGCGCCAGGCCCTCGGCACAAACGGGCCCCGGTATTCATCTGCACATTACAGGGGAAAGAATATGCACGAAAACACCGAAATCCGTCGAGAGGTGAAGAACATTTCTTGCTCCTCGCATACCCATCTTTTGCCGCGCTTCATTGTCGTGCCTGCTGGCGTGAGTTTCTTTCACGTGACCGAGAGCACCACTGGCCGGGTCAAAGGCTTCAGGCGTACCCACCTGGAAGCCTGTGCACTGGCCCAGCATCTTGAGGCCTGTACCTACGCCGCCTTTCCCGCGCGCGACTGCACAAGCCAGGCTGCCTGACACGTCAATGCCTCTTCGCGACAGGCGAACGCCGCCACGGCAACCGCCATTGACCAGCACCACCCAGCAGACACGTCGACCCGAGGCCGGCAGGGAGGCCGACACCTCACGGCCACATCGACTCGGCTATTCATCATTTCTTCCGAAAGTCTAATTAGCAACCTAACGGTGCATGCATGATACGTCGCCCACGACCCAGGAAAAAGCGCACGGCGGTACAGCTGTATTGCGCTGATGGCAACAAATTGCCCGAGCTTGGTCAGGCGAGAAAACGCGAAAGGCCCCAGGGATCACTCCGTGGGGCCTCATGCCAAAAAGGGTCGGTCAGATCTGCCGCTGGTGGCGGTCGAGCTGCTCGTGACGCTCCTGGGCTTCGATGCAGTACTTGGTGGTCGGGCTGATCAGCAGACGCTGCAGGCCGATTGGCTCACCGCTGTCATCGCACCAGCCGAAACTCTCGTCGGCGATACGGCCCAGGGCCATTTCCAACTGCGGCAACAGGCGCTGGTCGCGCTCGATGGCATTGACGAGCCAGTGGCGCTCTTCCTCTACCGAAGCCACGTCAGCCGGGTCCGAAGGGGTGTCCAGGCTCTCGATGGTGGCGCGGCTCAGCTCGATGCGCTCATGCGTCTCGACTTTGATCGCTTGCAGCAGAGCGGTGAAGAACGCGAGCTGCTCGGCATTCATGTAGTCATCGGCCGACATGGCCAGCAACTGTTCCTTGGTCATCGATTTCTCTATGAAAAAATGTGCATTTGGGCGATTCGGGTACCACCAACGATCATGCGTCAGCGATGGAATGCTTCAAGCGCCAACCGGCACTGTTTTACAGGGGGCGAAAGTCTAAGGTGCCACGCTCCAGGGGGCAACAGAAATGACGGGGGAATCGAGCGAAATGGCTCTTTATCCGTCCACCGGTACCCACACGACCTGTCGAGGCACAGCCAGGTGCGCCCAGGGGTGCAGAAAAGGCGCCCGTGCGGCGACTTTCGCATGGACCCTAATATGCAACATCGCATGCTCGCTGTCAGCCCGGCGACAGCACTGTGCTTGCCAGGGCGTTAGCCCCATACGGCACTGGCACGACGCTACTGCGTTTATCTGCAGGTTCCATCACCAGAGGAACCCGCACGATGAACACACACCCACGCGTTCCCCGCAGCAGCTCGCTCGAATGCGCCGTCACCAAGCGCTTCGATACTCGCCCAGGCCTGCTCGACGTCGCCGCCAAGGTGCTCGAAGAACAATGGAACGAACGAAAAATGGGCGCTTACTCGACGTCCGATCTCTATCTGGTCAGTCGCACACGGGGGGCGGCCAACCCGTTCGTCCGCCCGCTGCATCATGTCCTGGTGGAGCGTTATTGCCATGAAGGCACGACCAACCTGACGCCAGGTGAGGATCACGTCAGCAACCGCGCGGCCCCAGCCGCACACGCGGTTGTCGAGGTCGACCTGCATGCCCTGGAACAGTTGATCAACGATTGCGGCCCTTTGCTGTTCGAGGCCTATGCCCAAGCACTGGTTGCCTTTTGGGGAGAAGCCGACGCTCACGGCCAGACGCCCTGGCAGTGGTATAGCGACTACCTGCACGAACAATTGCGCGCCTCGATCGAGCGCCAGACGAACGACGGCACCCTCAGCCAACAGGATGCCGCCATGGCCTCCCTGGTGCGGATCCACTCCAACCCGCAAGCACTGAAGCAGTGGGAAAACAGCGCCAGGATCGCCCTGCACATCCTGCGACTTGACCGGGACCAGCAGTGGCAATTGGCGCCTGACCTGGCCAGTGCCGTACTCATGGAACGCGAGCAAGGGCCCGCATTGCTGTATACGCTGGCCGGCAGGCTGATACCCTTCGCGTCCCGGCAAGACCTGCTGGACGCGATAGCGCAGCATTGGCCACCTCAACTGGCCAGTCAGCCGCCGTTACTGTCGCTGGCCCGCCCGACCATGGACCTGTTCCAAGAGCAGACCCTGAGCGTGCTGCATCAACAGCTACTGGCCATGGAGCATACCTGCCTCACCTACAGAAGGCGCTATGACAGCCGCCGCTTGGCCAATGCCCTGGATCGTATCGGCGACATGGCTGGCGCCTGCGGCACGGCCGAACAGAACACCCAGGCGAGCATCGCCCACCAGCTTCCCGACTGGCTGCGCAACGCCAGCACCCACGCCCTGATGCACTACAGCACGCTGCTGACCGACATTGCCAGCTGCACCTATGAATCCGCAGGCCATCACTGGCTCGCGGGTATCGAAGACGCTGAAGCGTTCGCCTACAGGCTGCTCAGCGAGCGTATTGTTCTCGACCACCCTCGATCTACCCTGGACCTGCGGATGGTCCGGGTGGTCAATCACCAGGTGATCGCCGCGGCGATACCCACTCAAGGCTCGTTGATCCAGGATGGCGTCATCCTGCCCGTTTCCTTCACGCTCGCGCAGTTGGCGATTTCCAACCTGGGGCTGCTCAGGCCCGGAACCATCACCCTGGAACCCGTGCACAAGCAGGCACTGCCCAGCTGGCTGGATGCCGCGTATGTCCGCCAGTTGGTCAGCGAGGTGGACATTGGCACACGCTACCCTCAGATGCTGCGCCAGCAACTGCTCGACGACCCGCAGCAGCGACGGCAGCGCGAAGAGCTGCTGGGATCGCAACTGAAGGTGCAATTACCGGCGATGGCAATGGAACTGTGCCTGCTTGGCGCCGAACTCGAACCCGACGCCGTGGATATGCTCGGCAAGTTGTTCGCCGCCGAGCCCCAGGGGCAGGCGTCACGCTGGGTACTACGCCCCTTGGGGTTTCTCAGCAGCATGGACGCCAGTCCCGACCACCCGCTCAACACATGGTTGATCGAGTCTCCGAACGCTGGCGCTTCAGCTTGCCTGCTCTACCGCCCCTTGCATCAGCAAGCGCTCCTGCTGTTCAAGGACCGCCTGGCATTGCTGGTCGCCATTGGCACACCCGGTGCGCTGCAGGACGACCTGCTGCAACGCCTTCCTGCCGAGGCTCGCAGTACCTACGCCCACGGTGGCTTTCTGGAGCCTCACCTGTTCCACCCGATCGATGACCCGGCCAGCGTGCCGTTCGGCAAACCCGCGCCGGTCACGCTTTCACGCGAAGCGGCCCCCGAAGCCGCAGTGTCGGCGATCTACCAAGGCTGTGTGGACGAGACACTCCAGCAGTTCGAGGCGCACTCCGCCACCACTGCCCAGACTCGCTGGGCGCGCTGGGCCGAACTGGGATGGCTGTTGCTCGACACCGTACTGCCCTTCACCGAAGGCGCGATCGCCAGGATCGGCTGGCTGGCCCAGATCGAGGCGGCCCTGACTCAAGCGGTCGACCCACCCGCCAGTGACGACCCCGCCGCACGCAATGCTGCGCTGGCCCAACTGCTGCTCGACCTGGCCATGATCGTGCTGCACCACGCCATCGTACGCCAAGCGCTCGAGGCCCCTGCAAGGCCTGCCCTGCCAAACGTGCCACCGGTTGCCGCGAACCCGGTCAAACCACGTGTAGTGCCCGCCGCGCAGGCATCGACCCTGGATTTCAGGTGGTCCAATGCCACGCTCAGGCTGAGCGAGGCTCAAGCGCAGGCGGTCGGCGAGCTGCGCGCGGGTGTTCTGAGCGAAGTGCTGGGCCCTGCCATCCCCAGTGGCCCCTTGCAGGGGCTGCACCTGTATGAGGACGCCTGCTGGGCGATCCTGGAAAATGCCGTCTACAAAGTGAAGCTGGACAATGCATACGGCCAGCCACGCGTCGTCGGTGGGTTGAACGATGAAACACTGGGCCCTTGGCTGCAACTGGATGATGCCGGTCGCTGGCACGTGGACCTGCGGCTACGTCTACGCGGCGGCATGCCCCTGGAGACTCGACTCAAGCAGATGCGCGTGGCCAATGAGCAGGCCATTACCGAACTGGACGCGCAACTTCGCCAGGACACCACCTACCTGAAGCAGCAGGTCGACTACCTGGAAAAGGTCGCGCAAGTAGCGGCTGGCGATGTTCCCCCTGCCATCCTGCGCAACTACCTGGACAAGGCCCAGGCGTTTTCGACCTTCTGCGAAGAGCACCTTGCCCGTCTCAAGCAACGCAACGCCAAAGCGCCCCTGCGTGAATACAAGTTGCTGCGCGCCAGCGGTTTGAGCCAGCGCCTGCGTTGCGAGCAGTCGATCCGCGCCACGCTCGTACGCCTCTACCGGCCCTTGCGTACCCAGGTGGTGGAGATCACTCTACGCCAACGTGAAGGTTACACGCTGTCGACAGACGACGTTCGTATCGTCAATGAGCGTCTCGATACACTGCTGCCGTTGCTCGACCAGATCATCGGAAACAGTGCTCGCCTGTCGACGGAGCTGAAGCAACTGCGGGAACTGGCAAGTCTCTCACAGCCGAAAATCCACTCAATGCTCGAGCATATCCTGTCCACTTGGGTGAAACCGACCGCGCCCATGATGTGGCGGCTGATCCGACTGGAGTCCTGCACCAACCAGCTCTCGCTGCTCGCCGAGCTGGACGATGTATCGACCTACTGGCTCGACCGCTTTTGGTCGAACATCGAGCTGGGGGTGGCCCAACACCTGCATTTCAATGCCCTGGAAAATGCGAGCGACGAAATCCGCCAGCGCCTGCTGCAGAATATCGACCAGCACGTAGGCGCGGCACAACGGCAACTGGATAACCTGCAGTCCAGGTTGACCCTGGACCCGACGACATCGCCCCTGTCAACCTTGCGTGAGGATGTGGAGCACTTCGCCAGACGCGTCAAGCTCGACCTGGCCGAGTATCCCGACTACACCAGCCTGAACTCGATACCTCAATTGCGCAGGCAAATGCCGGGCCTGATCGAAACGCCCGACGAGGGATTGTTGCTGGGCACGCCACGGCAGGGCAACGACGACATCATCGATATACCCGCGTCGGGCGACGCAATGGCACCGACCCGGACCTACAAGCTCGAACAAGGCGATTGGGTGCGGGTGCAGCGCCACCACCCGCCCAAGGCTGCCGGCAAGCCACAGAAACTCAGGAAATTGCTGGATAACGGCGAACAACGCCTGCGACAGGCCAGAGAGACGCTGGCGAACCTGCGGACCAAGGCCGCGAGCAGCTACCTGCCGGTGGAAATCGAAGAGATCCTGCTGAACCAACGCCGGGCCGTGGACGAGCAGCGTGGCGCCATCGAACAGCGGTTGACCGCCGATAACCAGACCGACGAACGCGATGCCAACCAGGATGCGGCGCTGACCATCAAAGCGCTGGAGGACCTGTCGGGCACCCTGGCCGAACAGGCGCTGGCCTTGCGCACCCAGGCGGCACTGGCGCAAAAACCACGCATGGGCGAACTGCGGTTCCTGATCGACAACCACCAGGTCGAGGTCCGTAAGGAAGGCACGCGCCGGTTGCTCGCCAGGAGCAAGGATCGGCCCGACGACTACCTGGACGAATATGCCATCAGCCATGACGGCGTCGTGCTGTGGTATGCGCACTTCCACTACCGCAGCGCCGACAGCGAACGGACCGCGTTCACCGCAGGCCACCTGAAGACAGCGGCCCAACGCTTCGTCCGGGGGCAGTGGGCCTTCGATGACACCACAGGCAAACAGGTCGAGGTGTACCGGGGGCTGGTCACACAGGCTGCCGCATCCAGCTATTTTTTCAATCTGTGAAGCCACTGGGGCGCCGCCCGGCAGCGCCCCAACCCCCTCAACGGTCCTTGAAATGGGCCTCGCGCTTGGCGATGAACGCCGCCATGCCTTCCTTCTGGTCCTCGGTGGCGAAGGCCGCATGGAACACCCGCCGCTCGAAACGCACACCCTCGCTCAGGGTGACCTCGAAGGCGCGGTTGATGCTCTCCTTGACCATCATGCTCACAGGGATCGACTTCGCGGCGATGGTCGCGGCAACCTTCAGTGCCTCCTCCAGCAGTTCCGCCTGCGGCACCACGCGCGCCACCAACCCGGCGCGCTCGGCCTCCTCGGCGCCCATCAGACGACCGGTCAGGCACAGCTCCATGGCCTTGGCCTTGCCTACCGCACGGGTCAGGCGCTGGGTGCCGCCCATGCCCGGCAGCACGCCGAGGTTGATCTCCGGCTGGCCGAACTTGGCGTTGTCACCGGCCAGGATGAAATCACACATCATCGCCAGTTCGCAGCCACCGCCCAGGGCAAAGCCGGACACTGCGGCGATGATCGGCTTGCGCCGGTTGGCGATGCGGTCGGCATCGCTGAACAGATCATCGACGTAGATCTGCGGGTACTGCAGCTCGGCCATTTCCTTGATGTCGGCCCCGGCGGCGAAGGCCTTGGCGGAACCGGTGAGCACCACGCAGCCGATGTTCGGGTCACGTTCGAGCTGGTCCAGGGCCTGGTTGATCTCGCCGACGATCTGCGCGTTCAGCGCGTTCAGCGCCTGCGGCCGGTTCAGGGTGATCAGGCCGACCTTGCCGTGGATGTCCAGCAGGATTGTTTCGAATGCCATGCAAGCTGCTCCTTCAAAGGTTGCGCGCAATGACCATGCGCTGAATGTCGCTGGTGCCTTCGTAGATCTGGCAGACCCGAACGTCGCGGTAGATCCGCTCCAGCGGGAAGTCACTCAGATAGCCATAACCACCGAGGGTCTGCAAGGCATCCGAACAGACCTTTTCGGCCATTTCCGAGGCGAACAGCTTGGCCATCGATGCCTCCACCAGCGCCGGGCGCCCGGCATCGCGCAGGGCTGCGGCGTGCAGCACCATCTGCCGGGCCACGGCGATGCGCGTGGCCATGTCGGCCAGGCGGAACGCCACCGCCTGATGCTCGATCAGCGCTTTGCCGAAGCTCTGGCGTTCGTTGGCGTAGTCGCGCGCCACTTCGAACGCGGCGCGGGCCATGCCTACCGCTTGCGAGGCGATGCCGATGCGGCCGCCTTCGAGGTTGGCCAGGGCAATCTTGTAGCCCTGCCCCTCCTCGCCCAGGCGATTTTCCAGCGGCACGCGCACGTTGTCGAAGACGATCTGGCAGGTGTCGGAAGCGTGCTGGCCGAGCTTGTCCTCGACCCTCGCGACCTGATAGCCAGGGGTGTCGGTCGGCACGATGAAGGCGCTGATGCCACGCTTGCCGGCGTCTGGGTCAGTGACGGCGAAGACGATCACTATCCCGGCGTTCTGCCCGGAGGTGATGAACTGCTTGCTGCCATTGAGCACGTAATGGTCGTCCTCAAGGCGTGCGCGGGTCTTCAGGCTGCTGGCGTCGGAGCCGGCCTGCGGCTCGGTGAGGGCGAAGGCGCCGAGCATCGCGCCCGTGGCCAGCGGCGCGAGGAACTGCGCCTTCTGCTGCTCGCTGCCGAACTTGAGGATCGGCACGCAGCCCACCGAGTTGTGCACGCTCATGATGGTCGAGCAGGCGCCGTCACCGGCAGCGATCTCCTCCAGGGCCATGGCGTAGGCCACATAGCCGGTGTCGCTGCCGCCGTACTGCTCCGGCACCAGCATGCCGAACAGGCCCAGGCCGGCCATCTCCTCGATGGCCTCCTTGGGGAAGCGGTGTTCCTTGTCCCACTGCTCGGCGAAGGGTTTAAGACGCTCCTGGGCGAAGGCCCGGACCGCGTCGGCGATCTGTTGTTGCTCGTCGGATACCAGCATGGTTCACCTCAGTACAGGCACTCGACCGCCATCGCCGTGGCCTCGCCACCGCCGATGCAGATGGCCGCCACGCCGCGGCGCAGGTTGTTCTGGCGCAGGGCCGACAGCAGGGTCACCAGGATGCGCGCGCCGGAAGCACCGATCGGGTGGCCCAGGGCGCAGGCGCCGCCGTGGATGTTGACCTTGTCATGGGGCAGGTCGAAGTGCTTCATGGCCGCCAGGGTAACCACGGCGAACGCTTCGTTGATCTCGAACAGGTCGACCTCGGCCAGGTCCCAGCCGGTGCGTTTCAGCAGTTTGTCGATGGCGCCGATGGGCGCGGTGGGGAACAGCGCCGGGGTATCGGCGAAGGCCGCATGACCGTGGATCACCGCCAACGGCTTGAGGCCACGCCGATCGGCTTCGGAGCGACGCATCAGCACCAGCGCGGCGGCGCCGTCGGAAATCGAGCTGGAGTTGGCGGCGGTGACGCTGCCGCCTTCACGGAAGGCCGGCTTGAGCTGTGGAATCTTGTCCAGGCGTGCCTTGGGCGGCTGCTCGTCGTCCTGGATGATGCGTTTCTCCTTGCCCTCGGTGACTTCCACCGGGGCGATCTCGGCAACGAAGCGGCCGTGCTTGATCGCGTCCTGGGCACGGGTCAGCGAAGCGATGGCGAAGGCATCCTGGGCTTCGCGGCTGAAGTCGCCGTGCTGCGCGCAGTCCTCGGCGAAGGTGCCCATCAGGCGGCCTTTGTCGTAGGCGTCTTCCAGGCCATCCATGAACATGTGGTCGATGATCTTGCCGTGCCCCATGCGGTAGCCGCCACGGGCCTTGTCCAGCAGGTACGGGGCGTTGCTCATGCTCTCCATGCCACCGGCGACGATGACCTCGGCGCTGCCGGCCAGCAGTTGGTCGTGGGCCATGATCGCGGCCTGCATGCCCGAGCCGCACATCTTGTTCAGCGTGGTGCAGGGGGTGTGCTTGCCCAGGCCTGCGCCCAGGGCGGCCTGGCGTGCGGGTGCCTGGCCGAGGCCGGCGGGCAACACGCAGCCGAACAGCACCTGCTCGACGCTGCCGGCATCGATGCCGGCACGCTCGACGGCGGCGCGGATCGCCGCGCTGCCCAGTTGCGGCGCGGTCAGGCTCTTGAGGTCGCCCTGCAGCCCGCCCATGGGCGTGCGCACGGCGCTGACGATGACGATCGGGTCATTGGCGAGGGTCATGTTCGCTACTCCTTACTTGGCAGCCATGCGCAGCGCGCCGTCGAGGCGGATCACCTCGCCGTTGAGCATGCAGTTCTCGATGATGTGACGGGCCAGCGCGGCATATTCCTCGGCGCGGCCCAGGCGTGGTGGGAACGGCACACCCGCGGCCAGCGAGTCGCGCACCTCCTGGGGCAGGCCGGCCATCATCGGCGTCTCGAAGATGCCGGGGGCGATGGTCATCACGCGGATGCCGAAGCGCGCCAGCTCACGCGCCACCGGCAGGGTCAGGCTGGCCACCGCGCCCTTGGAGGCGGCATAGGCGGCCTGGCCGATCTGCCCGTCGTAGGCGGCGATGGAAGCGGTGTTGATGATCACCCCGCGCTCACCGCCCTCGCCCGCCGGGCCTTCGGCAATGGCCGCGGCAGCCAGGCGCAGCAGGTTGAAACTGCCGATCAGGTTGACGTTGATCACCCGGGCGAAGCTGTCCAGGCCATGCGGCCCCTGCTTGCCGAGGACCTTCTCGGCACCGACGATGCCGGCGCAGTTGACCAACCCATGCAGGCTGCCAAAGGCGCTGACGGCGGCGTCGACCGCAGCCTTGGCGGCGTGCTCGTCGCTGATGTCGGCGACCGCGAAGCGCGCGTTGTCACCCAGCTCGCGGGCCTTGGCCTCGACAGCCTGAGCATTGAGGTCGACCAGCATGACGCGGGCGCCGGCCTCGATGAGCATCTGCGCGGTGGCGGCGCCGAGCCCGGAGGCAGCGCCGCTGACGATGAAGTTTTTCTGAGCGATGTGCATGGTCTGTGTTCCTTCAGACGCCGGCAGGGGTGGCCTGCATGGCGTGTTGCTTGGCGATTTCCTGGTTGCGCAGGATGAAGCGTTGCAGCTTGCCGCTCGGGGTCTTGGGCAGCTCGCCAACGAATTCGATTTCACGGGGGTAGGCATGGGCATAGAGGCGCTGGCGCACGTGCTGGCGCAGCGCTTCCTCAAGCTCGGGGCTGGCGGTGTGGCCAACCCCGAGCACGACGAAGGCCTTGATCAGCTCGGTGCGCTCCGGGTCGGGCTTGCCGATCACCGCCGCCTCGACCACCGCCGGGTGCTCGATCAGCGCGCTTTCCACATCGAACGGGCCGACCCGATAGCCGGACGTGGTGATCACATCGTCGCTGCGGCCGACAAAGCTGATGCTGCCGTCGGCATTCAACTCGACAGTGTCGCCGCTCAGGTAATACTGGCCGACGAACGCCTTGGTCGGCAGGCCGTGGTAGCCCGCGAACCAGCACAGCGGGGATCGTTCGCGGTCCACCGCGAGGATGCCGGGCACACCGGGCGGTAGCTCCTGGCCCTGTTCGTCCAGCACCACGATGCGATGGCCTGGGATGGCGAAACCGGCCGACCCCAGGCGCACCGGGTGCTTAAGGCCGTGATGGTTGCACAGCACCATACCCAGTTCGGTTTGCCCGTAATGGTCGTGGATGGTCACGCCAAGCTCGTCGGCGAACCAGCGGATCACCTCCGGATTGAGCGGCTCACCGGCACTGCTGACCACCCGCAGGCGGCCCTTGATGGGGGCCGAGAACTGCTCGCCGGCGGCGATCAACAGGCGGTAGGCGGTGGGCGAACCGGCCAGGTTGGTGATGCCCAATTTGTCGATGATCCGCGCGCAGCTCTCGACGCTGAACGGCCCATCGTAGAAGGTCGTGGCATGGCCAAGCGACAGCGGGCCGGTGACGGCATAGTAGAGCCCATAGGCCCACCCCGGGTCGGCCAGGTTCCAGAAGGCGTCCTGCGGGCGCAGGTCGATGGCGTCGCGCATATAGCCCTGGAACGCGACGATGGCCTTGAGCGGTACCTCCAGCGGCTTGGCAGGCCCGGTGGTGCCCGAGGTGAACATCAGCAGGAAGGGGTCGTCACCCTTGCGCGGCACCGGCTCGCACTCGGCCTCGGCGGCCTCCAGCGTACGCTGGAAGTCCAGCTCGGCGCCCTGGGCGCCGACGCTGATGATCGTCGGGCAAGCGGCGACGTCGTCGAGCTTGGCGCGGTTATGGCGGTCGGTAACCACCACCTTGGCATGGGACTGCTCAAGGCGGTGCTCGATGGCCTTGGGCCCGAAGGCGGTGAACAACGGCTGATAGACCGCGCCCAGGCGCCAGGCGGCGAGGATCGTCACCAGCAGCTCGGGGGTGCGTGGCATCAGGCCGGCGACCCGGTCACCGGCAACCACGCCCTGTGCCTTCAGGACATTGGCAAAACGTGCCGCCATGCCCTGCAACTGGTCGAAGCTGTAGCGCCGGCCGTTACCGTCGCGGTCTTCCCAGACCAGCGCCAGGCGGCCGCTGCCATCGGCATGGCGGTCGCAGCATTCGACACAGGCATTGAGGGCCTCGAGACTGCCCTGCAACGCCGCGTCGGCAGTGTGGGCAAAGTTGAACGAGCTCGCGGCCTCGGCGTAATCGCGCATCGTCGGACTCCCGGATTGTTCTTGTTGGAGTGGTCCGTCGATAGTCGCGCCAGCAGCCAACCGGAACAATGGCAAAAGCCATCAATCCGGATGACTGGTTTGGCCAGTGCCGCGCGCTTTAGTTATGGTCGCGCTCCAGCAAGGCGCGATAATGCCCGGGGTTGCAGCCGAACCATTTGCGAAACGCCTTGTAGAAGGAGCTGCCGTCGGCGAACCCCAGGTGCAGGGCGATTTCGCTCAAACCCAGTTCGGATCGAGCGAGCCAATCGATCGCCAGTTGCCGACGCACGCTGTCCTTGAGGCCCTGGTAGGTCTGGCCCTCATCCGCCAGGCGGCGGCGCAAGGTCGACGCCGACAGGTGCAACTCGCGGGCCAGGCACTCGGCATCCGGCCATTCGGCCGGGTCACGCTGGCCCAAGGTACGGCGAATGCGACGGGCCAGGCTGTCGGGGTCGCGGTACTTGACCAGAATGTTGCCCGGCGCCTCGGCCAGGAAACGCAGCAGCTCCTCCGACGTGCGCCGCAACGGCACCTCCAGGCAGTCGGCGGGAATGATCATGCGCGTGCGCGGGCGGTCGAACTGCAGGTTTTCCGAGAACATCACCCGGTAATCGTCGCAGAACGGCGGCTCGGCGCAGCGCAGATCGATGGCCAGGATCGGGATGCGCCGCCCGGCCAGCCAGCACGCCACGCCGTGCACGATCATCCAGAAGGTGAAGTAGGTGAAGGCCCGGCGCGGGGTCTCGCGGGGCTCGTTGATGACGATCTCGGCCAGGCTCTGCTGGCGTACCAGGCTCGGTTGCAGATCTTCGAGCATCAGCGCGAGAAAACCCAACGCGGTGTCCAGGGCGGCGCCCAGGGTCGGTTGCGCCATGCTCGCACGGCACAGGAAGGCCAGGCTGCCGCTGCGCAAGCCGCGCGGGTCCATGGCGAAGAACTCGTCGTTGCAACGCCGCGCCAAAAGGCGCCAGAGACGCGCGTAGGACTCGGCGCTGACCCGCGCCTCAGGCAATTCGAGCAAAGCGGCGTCGATACCGGCGCGCGCCAGCAGGACGGCATCGGGCTCGCCCGCCGGGCAAGTCTGCAACAGCGCCTCGCGCACCAGTTGCATGGAGATCGTGTCTTTCTCGCTCATCGGTTGTTCCGGGCCCGCCCAGCGGCCATCTTAGGCCGCCAGGCGGAAAACACCAGCCCCGCAGCGAGGGCCCGGCGCTGCCATCAGTCGCTGAGCCGCGCCAGGGCCTCGCGGCTCAAGCGCCTGGCCTCCTGCGCCAACGCGGCCTCACGCTCGCTAGCCACTCGCTCGACTTCGACCAGATACGCTTGATCACCCAGGGTCAGGCGTTGGTCGTCCAGGGTTTCCATGCACGTCCAGTAAGGCGCCTCGATGGCTTCGAAGGCATCACCATGCAACTGCCGCAGATGGCGCAACCAGAAATCCCGCTCGCTGACGTAGGTGACCAGCGCGTCGCTCGCTTCGGCCTGGCGAACCGCCTCGGCCGCAGCGTCCAGGTCGGCGGCAGAAACCCCCGCCACCGCACCGAACTGCAGGGTGCGCGGCTGCCCCGGCAAGTCTAGCCGCGTCGCCAGACCGACCCGGTAGGCGAGGCTGACCTCCACCTCGTCGACCCCTCGCCCCTCGGCTTGCCGCCTGCTCATGTCGGCACGAGCAAAACGCTCGACCTGATCGAGGCGGAACAGGCGCCGAGCGAGGCTCAGCAGGCCCACCTCACCGTTACCGGCGCTGTCGCGCACCGCCGCCACGGACAGCGCGCGCACCTCCAGCGCGGCGAAACAGGAGATGACACTGTCGACGCAGGTTCTCGGCTGGCTGGCCAACTCGAACAGCTCCTGGCGCAACGCACCGTTGTGCTCAAGCGCTTCGAACATCGACCAGACGCGCCCCTGCAGGTCGTCTCGTGCCAGGCGAAAATCGCTGGTGCCAGTCAGGTCACGCAACAGTCGGAAGAAGTCCTCGCTGCCCGGTTCGTCGACCATACGCTCCCATTGCACGGTGCGCAGAATTCGCTGCGACGGGCTCGCGCCCTCCAACCAGCGTAGGCGCGACACCGGCCCTTCCTCCACGGACGCTTCGCTATCGGACGCGCTCTCGATACCCAGCCAACGCTGCGGGTAGTCCGCCGGCAGTGGGTTGCCTTGCAGCGCCAGGCCGCGTCGCAGGGTCGGGCGGTAATCGGCCACCGCCTGCGGCAAGACACTGATGCGGTTGTCGCGCAAATCGACGTAGTCGAGCGATACAGCCAACGCCAGATGCTCAGGCAGCGCAGTCAGCCCGGTGTCGCGCAAGCCCAATTGGCGTAACCGCGGCAAGCGCTCCAGCGCCACGGGGAAACGCCCCAAGGGATTGCCGCTGAGTACCAGCACACGCAAATGCGACAGGGCTGCCAAGGTGTCGAAGTCCGCTATGTCCAAGTCCATGTGGTTTCTGGACAACGTCAACTCCCGCAAGCGAGAAAGCCCGGCAACCCCGCTCGGCAGCGTTAGCAAACGGTTGTTGTCGAGGTTGAGCCGAAGCAGGTGGCGAAACGGCCTCAGAAAGTCGCTGGGCACCTCCTGCAACTGCATGTTCACCAGGCTCATCTCGGTCACGTGCAGAAACCCAGCCTGTGCCGGCAACGCAGGCAATTGGCGTGCGGCGATGTCACCCAGGTCCAGCAGCATGCCCGGGTCTCCGTTGGCATGATGCCTGCCGGCCAGCCCCTGCATCCGCCAGCAGCGACGCAACTCATCGGCGACCCGTTGCCGCACCGACCGCTGCGCATCCTGTTCCGCCTCCTCGCACCAGCGCGACAGGGCCTGGTCGAGCTGCTGGAAGCTCTGTTCCTCCTGCAACAACGCGGTGAAGGGCGAGCCAGGTTGCTCCTCCAACACCTGCAGATAGTCTTGCAGCTGTCGCTCGTTGAAGCCGGGATAGAGGCTGCGCACCCGGTCCTGCAGGGTGCGGTCGGCAACTTGCGCGGCGTCGCCGCGTCCACTCAGCAGGTAGCCGAAACGCCCATCGGGCAGGCGCTGCGGCGGCGTGGGCCGAGGCGTGCCGGTGCGAATGCCGAGCATCGCCATCAGGTTCGCCCGCGTACCGGGCAGCCGCGCCTGGAGGTCACGCCGCATGCGTTTGATCGCGTTCGGGCCGGTCCACCTTAACCGCTCACGCTCTGCCTCCGGCAGAAAGTGCCAGAGGATGCCGAACAGATCACCAGGCCCCGGTTGCTCGGTGAACAGCCGTCGCCCCCCTTCATAGACCTGCAGTTGCCCCCGATGATCGACCAACACCCGGGGCGGATGCTCGACATCGATAGTGTGCAAACGCGCCAGAGGATGGCCGTTGACCGACCCACGCCGGACCTCGAAGTTGATGTCCCGCGGCCATGTCTCGCCACGCAGCAACAAGGCGAACACCAGGTCAGGCAAGTGATCGGAGTAGGCATTGTTCAGGTACAGGCCTTGCAACGTCCGCGTCAGCCGGGCCTCGACCAGCGCCGCGCGCGCACGTTCGGCGAGGGGCAAGGGCAGCGCCAGCTTGAGGGACATGTGCTCGCGCTGGGCCTCGGAGGCATGCTGCATGACGTCATGCGCATAGACGCTGGGCAGGCCAGGGAAATCCCTGGTGACGATGGTCGCGAGCGGATCACGCTGCAGGTACTCGTCGCTGAGCTTGTCCATCAACACTGCGCGCAACTCCGGTTCACGGGCGAGCATCGCCTGCCGGCGCTGGCCCGCCACCTGATGCGCGGCGGGCAATTGCGCCAGGCAAACGCTCAGCATTCCTTGGTCGGTGAACGCCCGGTCGTGCCGCACCCCGGCGAAGAACCGGTCTATGCGGCTGTCCAGGTCGTAGCGTTCGAGCGTGTCGCGCAAGGCCACCGGCATCTTGCGCTGTTGCGCGACCAGCGCGTGCAACGCCGCCTCATCGATATCGGCGATGCGCATCACTTGTGCCACTCGCTCGGCGTCCAGCTCCCAGGCCGGCGCCCAGAGATGCCCCAGCAACACTTGAGCCCCCACCCACTCCTGCGGCCGCTGCCATGCCAGCCGCCAACCACACTCGCCATTCCACTGCATTTGCGGGGCGAAGCCCAGGTCACCGTCAGTGCGCACCAGTCGCCAATGCCCGAGCTGGCGGTCGTGGCGCATTTCAAAGTAGTCGTTGTGACGCCGCCACCATTGGCGCCCGTCATGCCGGTACAGGCCGTCACGGCCACGAGTGACGTTCGGTGGTGTCGACCTGCTCCGAAACGGTTGCAGGTCGTGGGCCCAGAGTCGCCCGCCAACACCGGACCGCACCGGCACCATCTGCTCGACGAAGGCGCTGCGCTGCAAACCCCGCGCGACCGCCGTGCCGCCCGCGGCGAACACGGCGTTCACCGCGACGGCCTCGGCCACGCTGAGCAGATGTTCGAGCGCCTCGTGCTGATGGCCACGCTGCCAGTCGACCACCCCCTCGTAGGCTTCCCGCAAGGTCTGGACCACCATCTGTGCCAGTAGCAGCTGGTTCAGCCCAGGCACGAAGAACGCAGCCAGCTGCAATAGGTTGCTCCCCACAGACTCCCAGGTATTCAGGCGCTCGCGCTTGCTCTCTTCATCCGCCTTGGCAACGGGCACCAATAGGTACAACGCGTCGGCACGCAGTTGCTCGAGGTGCAGGGTGACGAGTTCTGCGAACAAACCGCCCGCTGGCACCTGTGCGGAAAGCTCCAGGTCCACTTGAGGATCGCTCAGGCGCTTGCGCAAGGTGCTCTGGAACGGCACTCGGTCTTCGAGCCTGAGCATCTCGAGCAGCGCCGCCAGCGCCTTGGCATCCCCCAGCAGGCTCTGCAAGTGGGTGCTCAGCGCCGCCCAGGAGGCGAACCGCTGCAACGGTCGATGCGCCAGGTACAGGATGATACCTGGCGCTTGCCCGTCATGAGGCGACGACTGGCCAGGCGCAATGGCTGGCAGCTCGAAGACCACTGCCGCGCTCAGTGTATGGCCAAGGATTCGCAGGCACTTCGCGCTCACCGTGGCACTGGAAACTGATGACGACTGCGCAAGCACCTGGCGCAACAGCGCCACGTCCGTGGGGTTCAAGTCCCCCTTCAGCTCGGCAAGCTCGATTGCCAGTGCCAGTCGCTGGCGTTTTTCCTCACCCAGCGCTTGGCTGACCTTTTCATCCAAGACCTGATCGAGATGCTCCTGATAACGCCGGCCGGCATCGACCTCACGGCAAATAGCCGCGAGCGTGGCCGTGTCGATCAGCAAGGGCGCAACGTCGAGAGGGTGGCCGGGCTCGCGGTGGATCACGCCACTGTTGGCATGGCAGGCAAAATCCTCGGCGAAGTTCTGCATCAGGTGCGCCAGCGCCGGTTCGAAGCTGTCATGGGTAATCAGCTCACCACCACCCAGGAGGCTATAGTTCTGCCAACGCTCGCGCCAAAGCGCATGACCCAGGTCCAGGGCCAGGCCGGTCTTTGCCCGGAGCGCCTCCTGCAACAGTGCCTGGGCGAACGCCTGCGGCGGCCGGAGCCGGGCGAACGCTTGGGTCAACAGGTTTTCGCTGGCACGTTGCACGGCGAATGCCGCGCGCAGGGCCACGATTGCCTGCGGCGTTGCCTTGCGTAGCCAGTCAGGCAGGTTTTCACCAAGAAATTGATCGAGCGTATCGAGGGTTTGGACAGCGCTGGGCATCGGCGTGGCTCCGGAGAAAGGCAGCCACTACCCTCTCCCGCGGCGCGCACGGGCAACAGCTGGAAAGCCCTCCGCCTCTCGGCTACCCAGCGCAGCAGCCGTGGTAGCCCCCGGCCGGCCTGTAGGCGCGGGCATGCCCCTCGAGGGCATTCGCCCGCACACCGCCCCCTTCAAACCGAGCGATTCAACTTCACCCATGCCGCGAACCGATCGATGAACGCCTGCAAGAACGGCCGGGTCTTGTCATTCAACTTGCCCCCGTCATCGAACAGTGTCGCCGCACCGCCGATATACGCCTCCGGCATCTGCATGCACGGCATATCCAGAAATACCAGTGACTGGCGCACCGCGTGATTGGCACCAAAGCCACCGATGGCCCCTGGCGACACGCTCGCCACCGCCGTCGGCTTGCCGCCCCAGGCGCTCTGCCCATACGGCCGCGACCCCACGTCGATGGCATTCTTAAGGCACCCTGGCACCGAACGGTTGTACTCCGGCGTCACGAACAACACCGCGTCGCTGCGGCGGATCTCATCGCGAAAACGCTTCCACGCCTCCGGCGCAGTGGCTTCGATATCCTCGTTGTACAACGGCAGGTCGCCGATCTCGACGATCTTCAGGGCAAGGCTGGACGGCGCCAGCTCGCTGAAGGCGCGGGCCACCTTGCGGTTGTAGGAGTCCTTGCGCAAGCTGCCGACGACGACCGCTACCGAATAGACCTGGCTCATGGCGTTTTGCAACCTCTGCTGGGAAAAGAGACGTTGTAGTTATAGATGACCGTTCCTCGGCACCGAGGTTTTTTTCCATGCAGGGGAAAACTTCCCCCAAGCTTTGCTGGTCTATGCCTTCAGACATTTCCTACATATTTCAGAGGTTTCAACCTACATGGCAGCAGTACTGGTCGGCCAATTCCACGCCCGCGACGCCGAAGGCCGCATCTATCCGGTCCATGAGTTCCAGGAGTCCACCCTCCAGGCCGACGGCAGCACCCTGGGCGCGCCGATCATCAGCTACCGGCTGGCCATCGGCGACCGCGTCAACCATTTGGGCGAGGACCGCTTCGAACTGGCCCAGAGCGGCGTCGAGATCATCCGCATTCCTTGACGCAGTCGACCGTGTACACCCGCCCCTGCCCGTGGCCTTCGCTCTGCAGGCCGTGCACATCGGCGACGAACCCCGGGAAGCCGCTGTCGAAGGCACGTGCGAACGCCAAGTAGTCGAGGATCGAGCGGGTGGCCTCGGTGAACCGCTCTCCCGGCATGATCAATGGGATACCCGGCGGATACGGCACCAGCATCACCGCCGCGACACGCCCCAGCAGGTGCTCGATCGGCACCGCCTCCACCTCCCCCCGCACCATGTGGTCATAGGCCTGGGCCGGGCTCATGGCCACCTCGGGCAAGCGTGTGAACAGGCGCTTGAGCTGCTTGGCCGTGGCATTGGTGCGGTAGCAGTCGTGCAGTTGCTCGCACAAGTCGCGCAGGCCCAACCCGGCATAGCGTAACGGTGCCACCGCCACCACGCTGGGCAGGCATAACGGCAACGCGGTATTGCCATCGTAGTGGCGCTTGAACTCCAGCAACTCGGTGAGCAACGTGCTCCACTTGCCCTTGGTGATGCCCATCGAGAACAGCACCAGGAAGCTGTACAGGCCGGTCTTCTCCACCACCAGCCCACGCTCCCAGAGGAACTTGCTCACCACCGCCGCCGGAATGCCATGCGCGCCCAGCACCCCGTCTGCGGTCAGGCCTGGCATCACCAGGGTGACCTTCAGCGGGTCGAGCAACACGTAGTCAGCCGTCACCTCGCCGAAGCCATGCCATTGGGCGCCGGGTTCGAGCAGCCAGTCCTGCGCGGCCACGCGGTGAATGCCCTCCGCCGCGGGCGGCTGCCAGATGCTGAACCACCAGTCGTCGGCGGCGATGTGCTCACGCAGGTTGGCCAGGGCGCGGCGAAAGCTCAGGGCCTCGTCGAACATTTCTTGCAACAGCGAGCGTCCCGCTGGCCCTTCCATCATCGCCGAAGCCACGTCCAGCGAGGCGAGGATGCTGTACTGCGGTGAGGTGGAGATATGCATCATGAACGCTTCGTTGAAGCGGTCGCGGTCGAGCGCGCGGCCGGCGCCGTCCTGCACGTGGATCATCGAGGCCTGGCTGAAGGCCGCCAGCAGCTTGTGCGTGGAATGCGTGCTGAACAGCAGCGGGCTGGCTTCTGCACGCGGCGTGCCCATGGCGTAGCGGTCGGCGAAAAAGTCGTGGAAGGCGGCGTAGGCGAACCAGGCCTCGTCGAAATGCAGCACCTCGACGCTGGCGCCCAAGGCTTGCTTGATCAGCCCAGCGTGGTAGCACAGGCCATCGTAGGTCGAGTTGGTCACCACCGCCAGGCGGATGCGCGGCTCGCGCCCCTGGGCCAGGGGGTTGGCGTGGATCTTCGCCTGGATCGACTCAGCGCTGAACTCGCTGAGCGGGATCGGCCCGATGATGCCCAGTTCGTTGCGCTCCGGACACAGGTACAGGGGGATGGCGCCGGTCATGATGATCGCGTGCACCACCGACTTGTGGCAGTTGCGGTCCACCAGCACCAGGTCGCCGCGCCCGACCATGGCGTGCCAGACGATCTTGTTGGCCGTGGAGGTGCCGTTGATCACGAAGAAGGTATGGTCGGCGCCGAAGTTGCGCGCCGCCCGGGCCTCGGCCTCGGCCAGCGGGCCGGTGTGATCGAGCAGCGAGCCCAGCTCCGGCACCGACACCGAAAGGTCCGAGCGCAGCGTGTTCTCACCGAAGAACTGGTGGAAGGCCTGGCCCACCGGGCTCTTGCGATAGGCCACGCCACCGCCGTGGCCGGGGGTATGCCAGGAGTAGTTCGACTGTGCGGTGTGCTGTACCAGGGCCTTGAAGAACGGCGGCAGCAGGCCGTCGAGATAATTGTGCGCGGCGCGTGCCACCTGACGGGCGAGGAATGGCACGGTGTCTTCGAACAGGTAGAGGATGCCGCGCAGTTGGTTCAGCTCGCTCATGGCCTCGGCGGGGGCGTTTTCCAGGGTGACCTGTTCGCCCAGGGCGAAGATCGGCAGGTCGGGCGCGCGCAAACGGGCCAGGCGGATCAGCTCGGCCATGTTCTGCAACAGGTGGGTGTTGTCGCCCGCGCCTTCGGCGGCGATCAGCATGCAGGCCAGCCCGTGGTGGGTGGCGGCGACCAGGCGCGCTTCGGCGTGGTCGGCGGCGGCGAGGATGGCGAAGCCGTCCTGGGCCAGCTCCTCGGCGATGCCGCGCACACGCTCGCCCGCGACGCTGTCCGCCTTGATCGCGCGGTGGACGATGAGGATGGGAAACTTCAGGTCCTTGTACATGGGCAGCCTGCGCGGGACGGGGAGTTCCCTTCAGGGTAGAAGCTGCCGGGGGGATGTGCTGCCTGTGCCGGTCCTATCGCGGGGCAAGCCCACTCCTACAGGTTCTATGCAGGCCCTTGTAGGAGCGGGCTTGCCCCGCGATAGGGCCGGCACAGCCCCATGAACTCAGCTGGCGGAAGGCTCCGTCAACACCTGCCACAGCGACGGCGCCCCTGCCGACTTGGCAATCGCCGCCAAGCGCTCGGCATGCGCCTCCAGTTCCTCGGCCGAGGCCAGGATCACCGGCCCCGGCTGCCGCCCGACGATCCGTCGGATTTCGCTGCCACCCCCTGGCCCGCCTTCCTCTTCGCCGCCATGCCCGGCCAGCGACAGGCTGGTCTGGCCGCCGGTCATCGCCAGGTAGACGTCGGCCAGCAGTTCCGAGTCGAGCAATGCGCCGTGCAGGTCACGGCCGGAGTTGTCGATGCCGTAGCGTTTGCACAAGGCGTCGAGGCTGTTGCGCTGACCCGGGTGGCGGGCCCTGGCCATCATCAGGGTGTCGAGGATGGTGCAGTGCTGGGAGATATCGGCGCGGTCGTGTTGGCCCAGCAGGGCGAACTCGTTGTTGATGAAACCCACGTCGAACGCCGCGTTGTGGATGACCAACTGCGCGCCCTGGATGTACTCGAAGAATTCCTCGGCCACATCGCCGAAACGTGGCTTGCCAACCAGGAAGGCATCGGTGATGCCGTGCACGCCGATCGCGCCCTCGTCGCTCTCGCGGTCCGGTTGCAGGTAGACGTGGAAGTTGCGCCCGGTCAGGCGCCGGCCGATGACCTCGACGCAACCGATCTCGATGATCCGGTGGCCTTCGCTGACCGGCATGCCGGTGGTTTCGGTATCGAGGACGATCAGCCTGGTGTTCTGCTGCTGCTCCACGCGGGGGCTCCAACTGACATCTGGGGAAAGGGGCGGAGTATACCTCAGCTGGCGCGCAAGGGGCCGCTTAGCAGCCCCGGCGTGGCGCAAGGCCCGACTTCAGCGCTTACCGCGCACCTCATCGACGCCACGGTTGGCCAACTGGTCGGCGCGTTCGTTGCCCGGATGGCCAATGTGCCCACGCACCCACTTCCAGGTGACCTTGTGACGGTTGACCTGCTCATCGAGCTGCTGCCACAGGTCGGCGTTCTTCACCGGCTCCTTGGCGGCGGTCTTCCAGCCACGCTTCTTCCAGTTGGTCATCCATTCGGTGATGCCTTTCATCACATACTGGGAATCGGTGGTCAACACCACCTCGCACTCACGCGTGAGGGCCATCAGGGCGCAGATGGCCGCCATCAGTTCCATGCGATTGTTGGTGGTATCGCGCTCGCCGCCCCACAATTCCTTTTCGACGCCTTTGTAGACGATCAGGGCGCCCCAGCCACCCAGGCCGGGATTGCCCTTGCAGGCACCATCGGTGTAGATCTCGACGCTCTCGCTCATGTACCGCCTTCGTTCGCTTGCAGGTTATCGACCGCGGACGGGTCAGGGCTCGCTGGGCCGGCGGTTGACCTTGGCCAGCGGCAAGGGCAGCAGCTTGCCCATCGGCTCGCGGCGCTCCAGGCGCAACGGCCGCAGCCCCACCACCATCTTGCGCGCGACCAGCAGGTAGACCCCGCCACCGGCGGTTTGCCAGCCCCCGGCCATCCGCTCCCAGCCGGCCAGGCGTTGTTGCCAGACCGGCGAGGCAAGCGGCGGACGATAGCACCCGAAGCGGCGTTTCTCCAGCGCGAAGCCCAACAGGTTGAGCCAGTCGCCCACCCGCGACGGCGAGATGCAGCGCGCCTTGCGCAAGGCGCCGCGGCCGAAGAAATGACGCATGCCCCAACCGCTCCAGGGGTTGATGCCGACGATCAGCAGGTGCCCGCCAGGGCGCACCGCGCTGGCCGCCTCGCGCAACAGCCCGTGGGGCGACAGGCTGAAGTCCAGGCCGTGCTGCAACACCACCACGTCGGCGGCGTGCTCGGACAACGGCCAGGCCTGCTCCTCGCAGACGATCTCAACCCCCGGCAGCGGTGCGCCCAGGCGCACGTTGCGCTGCACCTGCGGCGCATGGGGCGGCGCCTCGGCACAGGGGCCGTAGTGCACCAGGAAGCCGCCGAAGAAACGGCCCAGTTCCTCGGCGAGCAGTTGTTCTTCTTCCTTGAGTATCAATTGCCCGAGCGGCCCGCTGAACCAGTCGCGGGCCAGGCGGATCAGCTCGACCCACTCGGGGTCGGCCTGGGCAAAGGCTTGGTCGGTCATTGCGCTCTCCCTCGAAGGTTTCTCCCGCCGCGCCATCGCGGCTAAGATGCCTTCATGTGCCACGCGTGGCGATACGGATCCGCACCATGATACAGATCGATGCCCTCCCCGCTTTTTCCGACAATTACATCTGGTTGTTACAGGATACTGCCAAAAAGCGCTGCGCGGTGGTCGACCCTGGCGATGCCACGCCCGTGCTCCAGTGGCTCGACAGCAACCGCGGCTGGGTGCTGCAGGACATCCTCGTCACCCACCACCACAATGACCATGTCGGTGGCGTGCAGGCCCTGAAACAGGCGACCGGCGCACGGGTCTGTGGGCCGGCCGGTGAAACCATCCCCTGCCGCGACCTGGCCCTGGACGACGACCAGACGATCAGCGTGCTGGGCTTGGACTTCCAGGTGTTCGCCGTGCCCGGCCATACCCTGGGCCACATCGCCTATTACACTGCGCAATCGCCCACGCCGCTACTGTTCAGTGGCGATACCCTGTTCGCCGCCGGCTGTGGCCGCTTGTTCGAGGGCACACCCGAACAGATGCACGCCTCCCTGCAACGCCTGGCCGCTCTGCCCGCGCAAACCGAGGTGTATTGCGCCCACGAATACACCTTGAGCAACCTGCGATTCGCCAAGGCCGTGGAGCCGGAAAACCCTCAAGTTGCCCAGCGTTTCGCCGACGTTACCGACGCTCGAGAGCATAATCGCATCACGCTACCCTCCACCATCGGCATCGAGCGCCTCACCAACCCGTTCCTGCGCACCGCTGAAATATCGGTGAAACAAAAAGCAGACGAATGGAAGGGGCATTCAAACGACAGCCAAGCCGCTGTTTTTGCTGCCTTGAGGTCTTGGAAAGACCGCTTCTGATAACCTCAAGATATATCGCACGTTCACGTCAAAGGTTGACCCGGCCGGGGCCGGTTTCTAGAATCGCCGAAATTTTTTGCCCGGAAACCACCCTCAGCCGATGTCTTCCCGTAGCCGCAGAACCGCTCACTCCGTCGCCCTGACGCGCCTGGCCCAAATCAGTGCGCTGGCCCTGGCCGCCACCCTGGTGGGCTGCCAGAGCACCCGTCAGCTCGACGATGCCGAAAGCGTTCGCGCGCACAACTACCAGGCGCGGATCAAGCACAAGCCCGCGCCGCTGGTGATCAAGCCGGTCGAGCAAGCGCCACAGGACGTCTGGGAACGCATGCGCTCAGGCTTCGCCCTGCAAGACAGCATCGACGTCAACCCGCGCATCGAGCAGCAACGCCTGTGGTTCGCCAGCAACCCCTCGTTCCTGGAGAACGCCGGCGAGCGTGGCAGCCTCTACCTGCACTACATCGTCGAACGCCTCGAAGAGCGCGACATGCCGCTGGAGCTGGCGCTGCTGCCGGCGATCGAGAGCGCCTACAACCCGATGGCCTATTCCCGCGCCCACGCGGTCGGCCTGTGGCAGTTCATCCCGTCCACCGGGCGCCACTTCAACCTGCGCCAGACCAACTTCTACGACGGTCGCCGCGACATCACCGCCTCGACCAATGCCGCGCTGGACTACCTGACCCGCCTGCACGACATGTTCAACGGCGACTGGCTGCTGGCCCTGGCCGCCTACAACGCTGGCGAAGGCACCGTCAGCCGGGCGATCGAGCGCAACGAGCGGCTCGGCCTGCCGACCGACTACTGGAACCTGCCGCTGCCCCAGGAAACCCGCGACTATGTGCCCAAGCTGCTGGCCCTGTCGCAGGTGGTGATGACCCCGCAGGCCTACGGCGTGAACCTCAGCCCGATCGCCAACGAACCTTATTTCGAAGCCGTCGCGATCAACGACCGCCTGGACCTGTCGCGGGTCGCGGCGCTGGCCGATATCGACGAAGACGAGCTGATCCAGCTCAACCCCGCCTTCAAGAAACGCATGACCGTCGACGGCCCGCAGCAGCTGCTGGTGCCGACCGCCAAGGCGCAGTTGCTGTCCAGCAGCCTGTCCAACCTCAAGCCCGAGGAGCTGGTCAGCCTGCAACCGAAGAAGGCTGTGTTCGAGGCCGCCCTGGCCGAAGCCAAGGCCCCGGCCGCTTCACGCAACTACAAGGTCAGGCGCGGCGACAACCTGGGCAGCATCGCCAAGGCCAACCGCGTGGCGGTCAAGGACATCCAGCGCTGGAACCGCCTCTCCGGCAGCAGCCTCAAGGTCGGCCAGGTGCTGGCCCTGCGTGGCGGCGATGCGCCGAGCGCGGCGGCCAACCGGGTGGCCGCCGCCAAGCAGCGCTCGACCCAGTACAAGGTGCGCAAGGGTGATTCCTACTACCTGGTGGCCAAGCGCTTCAACGTCGAGATGCAGCACCTCAAGCGCTGGAACCCGCGCAGTGGCCATGCGCTGAAACCAGGGCAGACGCTGACCGTCTACCTGTCGCATTGAGGCGACTCCATCGCGGGGCCAGCCCGCGCCTGCAAGTACAGTTGTACCTGTAGGCGCGGGCTGGCCCCGCGATGATTTGCGAACCCGCTTCCCGCCACGCCACGTACCCTTTTTCCATCCCAGACAAGCTGTTACTGTACCCCGGACTAAGCCCAATGCCGCCTGGACCGGATCGCCGACTTGATACGACCCCTCCTCCTGTCTCTGACCCTGGCCTTGAGCTTCCCCGCAGCCGCGACGGTGAGCGAAAGCCACGGCTACGCGCAGTTCGGCACGCTCAGGTACCCAGCCACCTTCACCCACTTCGATTGGGTCAACCCGCAAGCGCCCAAAGGCGGCACCTTGCGGGCCATGGCGTTTGGCACCTTCGACACTCTGAACCCCTACACCTTCAAGGGCAGCAGCCCGATCAGCACGCCCAACTTCCAGCAGTACGGCGTGAGCGAGCTGAACGAGCCGCTGATGGTCGGCACCGGCCAGTACGACCCCTCCGGTGACGAGTCCACCTCCAGCTATGGCCTGATCGCCCGCTCGGTGGAATACAGCGAAGACCGCAGCTGGGTGGTGTTCAACCTGCGCCCGGAAGCGCGCTTCCACGACGGCCACCCGATCACCTCGGCCGACGTCGCCTTCTCCTACCGCACCCTGCTCAAGGAAGGCCACCCGATCTACCGCACCAACCTGCAGGAAGTGCAGCGCGTCGACATCCTCGGCCCACTGCGTATCCGCTTCGTCTTCAAGCGCGCCGGCAACCCGCTGCTGATCCTGCGCCTGGGCGAGATGCCGGTATTGCCCAAGCACTACTGGCAAGGCCGCGACTTCAAGGCCACCACCTTCGAGCCGCCGCTGGGCAGCGGCCCCTACCGCATCACCGAGGTGCAGCCCGGCCGGCGCGTGGTGTTCGAGCGGGTGAAGCACTACTGGGGCAAGGACCTGGCGGTGAATCGCGGCAAGTACAACTACGACCGCGTCGAATACGAGTTCTACCGCGACGCCGTGGTGGCCTTCGAAGCGTTCAAGGCCGGTGAGTTCGACATCTATATCGAGCACCAGGCCAAGAACTGGGCCAACGGCTACAACTTCCCGGCGGTGCGCCGTGGCGAGGTGATCAAGGCGCAGATCCCGCACCGCATCCCCACCCAGACCCAGGGCCTGTTCATGAACACCCGCCGTGCCACCTTCGCCGAGCCGAAGGTGCGCCAGGCGCTCGGCCTGCTGCTCGACTTCGAGTGGACCAACCGTGCGCTGTTCAGCAGCGCCTACCGCCGCACCACCAGCTACTACCCCAACAGCGAGTTCACCGCCAGCGGCCTGCCCACCGGCAAGGAATGGCTGCTGCTGGCGCCGTTGCGCGAACAGCTGCCCGCCGAGCTGTTCACCGAGCCGTACAGCGTCAGCCAGACCGACGGACGCGGCATCGACCGCCAGACCCTGCGCCAGGCCCTGGCGCTGTTCGCCCAGGCCGGCTGGAAGCTCGACGGCCAACGCCTGGTCGACGCCAAGGGCCGCCAATTGCGCCTGGAGCTGTTGTTGGTCAACCCGAACCTGGAACGCATCCTCCAGCCCTATGTCGAAAACCTCGCCAGCGTCGGCATCGACGCACGCCTGCGCACCGTCGACCGCGCCCAGTACAAACAACGGCTGGACCAGTTCGATTTCGACATGATCCTCATTACCCTGAACCAGACCCTGAGCCCGGGCCTGGAACAGTGGCTGTATTTCCACTCCAGCCAGGCCGGGGTCAAGGGCAGCAAGAACTACGCCGGGGTCAAGGACCCGGTGGTCGACCACCTGCTCGACACCCTGCTCGCCGCCCGCACCCGCGACGACCAGGTCGCCGCCGCCCGTGCCCTCGACCGGGTGCTGTCGTGGCACTACTACATGATCCCCAACTGGTACCTCGACAATCACCGCCTGGCCTACCGCAACCGGTTCGCCTTCGTCACCACGCCGCCCTATACACTGGGCCTGAACAGCTGGTGGCTAAAGACTTCGGAGAAAGCCAAATGATGCCGATGCACCGCCTGGCCTACGGCCTGTTGCTCGCCTGCCTGAGCCTGCCCGCGCTGGCCGCGCCGCAACACGCCCTGACCCTCTACGACGAGCCGCCCAAGTACCCGGCGACCTTCAAGCACTTCGACTACGTCAACCCCGACGCCCCCAAGGGCGGCACGTTCCGCCAGTCACTGTTCGGCGGCTTCGACAGCCTCAACCCCTTCATCAGCAAAGGCGTGCCCCCCGACGACATCGGCCTGATCTACGACACGCTGATGCGCCAGAGCCTCGATGAGCCGTTCACCGAGTACGGCTTGGTCGCCGGCAAGATCGAAAAGGCCCCCGACAACAGCTGGGTACGCTTCTACCTGCGCCCCGAGGCACGCTTCCACGACGGCCACCCGATGCGCGCCGACGACGTGGTGTTCACCTTCAACACCCTCATGGAGAAAGGCGCCCCGCTGTACCGTGGCTACTACGGCGACGTCGCCGAAGTGGTCGCCGAGACCCCACTGACCGTGCGGTTCACGTTCAAGCACAAGAACAACCGCGAGCTGCCGCTGATCCTCGGCCAACTGCCGGTGCTGCCCAAGCACTGGTGGGAGGGCCGCGACTTCACCCGCGGCAACCTGGAAGTGCCGCTGGGCAGCGGCCCCTACCGCATCGCCGACGTCAAGGCCGGCCGCTCGATCCGCTTCGAGCGGGTCAAGGACTACTGGGCCAAGGACCTGCCGATCAACCGCGGCATGTACAACTTCGATGTCATGAGCTACGACGCCTTCCGCGACAACACCGTCGCCCTCGAAGCACTCAAGGCGGGGCAGTTCGACTTCTGGCAGGAAATGGCCGCGAAGAACTGGGCCAACGCCTACAACGTGCCGGCCGTGCGCGAAGGCCGGTTGATCAAGGAAGAGATCGCCAACGGCAACCCCACCGGCATGCAGGGTTTCATCTTCAACCTGCGCCGCCCGCTGTTCCAGGACGTGCGCGTGCGCGAGGCGCTGAGCCTGCTGCTGGACTACGAGTGGACCAACAAGCAGCTGTTCAACGGTGCCTACACGCGCACCGACAGCTACTTCGAAAACTCCGAGATGGCCGCCACCGGCCTGCCCACGGCCGATGAGCTGAAGATCCTCGAACCGCTGCGCGGCAAGGTCCCCGAGCAGGTGTTCAACGAGGAATTCCGCAACCCCGTCACCGATGCCAGCGGCATGATCCGCGACCAGCAGCGCAAGGCCTACAAGCTGCTGCAGGAAGCTGGCTGGAAGATCGTCGACGACAAGATGGTCGACACCCAGGGCAAGCCGGTGTCGATCGAGTTCCTGCTGGCGCAGACCGAGTTCGAGCGCATCCTGCTGCCGTTCAAGCGCAACCTCGCCGACCTCGGCATCGACCTGACCCTGCGCCGGGTCGACGTGTCGCAGTACATCACCCGCCTGCGCTCGCGCGACTTCGACATGATCGTCGGCAACTTCCCGCAGTCCAACTCGCCCGGCAACGAGCAACGCGAGTTCTGGACCACCGCCGCCGCCGACAAGTCCGGCAGCCGCAACTACATGGGCCTGCGCGACCCGGCCGTCGACCAACTGGTGGAGGCGCTGATCAACGCCGACTCGCGCCAGAGCCTGGTGGCCCACACCCGCGCCCTCGACCGCGTGCTGCTGTGGGGCTACTACGTGATCCCCAACTGGCACATCAAGACCTGGCGCGTGGCCTACTGGAACCACCTCGGCCACCCCAAGGTCTCGCCCAAGTACGACATCGGCGTGAACACCTGGTGGATCAAGCCCGACGTCACCCCGGCGGTGAGCGAGCGGCCCGCGCCACTCGTGGACGAGGGGAACTGACATGCTGGCCTATATCCTGCGGCGCCTGCTGCTGATCATTCCCACCCTGTTCGGCATCCTGATCATCAACTTCGTCATCATCCAGGCCGCCCCCGGCGGGCCGGTGGAGCAGATGATCGCCAAGCTCGAAGGCTTCGAGGGCGCCACCAGCCGCATCGCCGGCGGCGGCGCCGAGGTCTCGGTGGCCGGCTCCAACTACCGCGGCGCCCAGGGCCTGGACCCGGCCCTGATCGCCGAGATCGAGCGCATGTACGGTTTCGACAAGTCGGCGCCGGAGCGCTTGTGGATCATGGTCAAGAACTACGCCCAGCTGGATTTCGGCAACAGCTTCTTCCGTGACGCCCAGGTCATCGACCTGATCGCCGAAAAGCTGCCCGTGTCGATCTCCCTGGGGCTGTGGAGCACGCTGATCATGTACCTGGTGTCGATCCCGCTGGGCATCGCCAAGGCGGTGCGCCATGGCAGCCACTTCGACGTCTGGACCAGCTCGGCGATCATCGTCGGCTATGCCATTCCCGCGTTCCTGTTCGCCATTCTGCTGATCGTGCTGTTCGCCGGCGGCAGCTACTTCGACTGGTTCCCGCTGAGGGGCCTGACCTCGAACAACTTCGAGGAGCTGTCGACCACCGGCAAGGTGCTGGACTACTTCTGGCACCTGGTGCTGCCGATCACCGCGCTGGTGATCGGCAACTTCGCCACCATGACCCTGCTGACCAAGAACAGCTTCCTCGACGAGATCAACAAGCAGTACGTGGTCACCGCCAAGGCCAAGGGCCTGAGCCGGCCACGGGTGCTGTACGGCCATGTGTTCCGCAACGCCATGCTGCTGGTGATCGCCGGCTTCCCCTCGGCGTTCATCGGCATCTTCTTCACCGGCTCCCTGCTCATCGAGGTGATCTTCTCGCTCGACGGCCTGGGCCTGATGAGCTTCGAAGCGGCGATCAACCGCGACTACCCGGTGGTGTTCGGCACCTTGTTCATCTTCACCCTGTTGGGGCTGGTGGTGAAACTGATCGGCGACCTCACCTACACCTTGGTCGACCCGCGTATCGACTTCGCCAGCCGGGAGCACTGACATGGCCCTCTCTCCCCTGAACCGCCGGCGCTTCGAGCGCTTCAAGGCCAACCGCCGTGGCTGGTGGTCGCTGTGGATCTTCCTGGTGCTGTTCGGCCTGAGCCTGGGCGCCGAACTGATCGCCAACGACAAGCCGATTGCCGTGCGCTACGACGGCGAGTGGTACTTCCCGGCGTTCAAGCGCTACCCCGAGACCACCTTCGGCGGCGAGTTCCCGCTGGAGGCCAACTACAAGAGCCCGTACATCCGCGAGCTGCTGGCCAGCAAGGACAGCTTCGTGCTGTGGGCGCCGATCCCGTACAGCTACCAAAGCATCAACTACGACCTCAAGGTGCCCGCCCCCGCGCCGCCCTCGGCAGACAATCTGCTCGGCACCGACGACCAGGGCCGCGACGTGCTGGCCCGAGTGATCTACGGCTTCCGCGTCTCGGTGTTGTTCGCCCTGACGCTGACCGTGCTCAGTTCCATCGTCGGCGTCATCGCTGGCGCCCTGCAGGGCTTCTACGGCGGCTGGGTGGACCTCGCCGGCCAGCGCTTCCTGGAGATCTGGTCGGGCCTGCCGGTGCTGTACCTGCTGATCATCCTCGCCAGCTTCGTGCAGCCGAACTTCTGGTGGTTGCTGGGCATGATGCTGCTGTTCTCGTGGATGAGCCTGGTGGATGTGGTGCGCGCCGAGTTCCTGCGCGGGCGCAACCTCGAGTACGTGCGCGCCGCCCGCGCCCTGGGCATGCGCAACGGCCCGATCATGTACCGGCACATCCTGCCCAACGCGATGATCTCGACCATGACCTTCATGCCGTTCATCCTGACCGGCGCCATCGGCACCCTCACCGCCCTGGACTTCCTCGGCTTCGGCCTGCCCGCCGGCTCGCCGTCGCTGGGCGAGCTGGTCGCCCAGGGCAAGGCCAACCTGCAAGCCCCCTGGCTGGGCATCAGCGCCTTCGCCGTGCTCGCGGTGATGCTGAGCCTGCTGGTGTTCATCGGCGAATCCGCCCGCGATGCCTTCGACCCGAGGAAATGACATGAGCCAAGACACTTTGATCGAAGTCCGCGACCTGGCGGTGGAGTTCGTCACGGGCGAGCAGGTCAACCGCGTGGTCGACGGCATCAGCTTCGACATCCGCAAGGGCGAGACCCTGGCCTTGGTCGGCGAGAGCGGCTCGGGCAAGTCGGTCACCGCCCACTCGATCCTGCGCCTGCTGCCCTACCCCCTGGCGCGCCACCCTAGCGGCACCATCCAGTACGACGGCAAGGACCTGCTGCACCTGGGCGAGAAGCCCATGCAGCGCATTCGCGGCAACCGCATCGCGATGATCTTCCAGGAGCCGATGACCTCGCTGAACCCGCTGCATTGCATCGAGAAGCAGATCAACGAAATCCTCCTGCTGCACAAGGGCCTCACCGGCAAGGCCGCCACCGCCCGCACCCTGGAGTTGCTGGAGCTGGTCGGCATCCCTGAGCCAAAGAAACGCCTCAAGGCCCTGCCCCACGAACTTTCCGGCGGCCAGCGCCAGCGGGTGATGATCGCCATGGCCCTGGCCAACGAGCCCGAGCTGCTGATCGCCGACGAGCCCACCACCGCGCTCGACGTGACCGTGCAGTTGAAGATCCTCGACCTGCTCAAGTCGCTGCAGGCGCGCTTGGGCATGGCGCTGCTGCTGATCAGCCACGACCTCAACCTGGTGCGGCGCATCGCCCACCGCGTGTGCGTGATGCAGTGCGGGAAGATCGTCGAGCAGGCCGACTGCGCCACCCTGTTCAAGCAGCCCAAGCACCCCTATACGCAGATGCTGATCAACGCCGAGCCCAGCGGCTTGCCGGCGGACAACAGCGTGGGCGCGCCGTTGCTGGAGGTGAATGACCTGCGGGTGTGGTTCCCGATCAAGAAGGGCTTGCTGCGCCGTACCGTCGACCATGTGAAGGCGGTGGATGGCATCAACTTCAGCCTGCCCCAGGGGCAGACGCTGGGGATCGTCGGTGAAAGCGGGTCGGGCAAGTCGACCCTGGGGCTGGCGATTCTGCGCTTGATTTCCAGCCAGGGCGGCATCCGCTTCCATGGGCAGGACCTCGAAGGGCTGAACCAGAAGCAGGTGCGGCCGTTGCGCCGGGAAATGCAGGTGGTGTTCCAAGACCCGTTCGGCAGCCTGAGCCCGCGGATGTGCGTGCACGATATCGTCGGCGAAGGGTTGCGGATTCACCGGATCGGCACGCCCGAGGAGCAGGAGAAGGCGATTATCGCGGCGCTGGAGGAAGTGGGGCTGGACCCGCGCACGCGGCACCGGTACCCGCATGAATTCTCTGGCGGGCAGCGCCAGCGCATCGCGATTGCGCGGGCGTTGGTGTTGAAGCCGGCGTTGATCTTGCTGGATGAGCCGACATCGGCGCTGGACCGCACGGTGCAGCGGCAAGTGGTGGAGTTGCTGCGCTCGTTGCAGCGCAAGTACAACCTGACGTACCTGTTCATCAGCCATGACTTGGCGGTGGTGAAGGCGTTGAGTCACCAGTTGATGGTGATCAAGCATGGGCATGTGGTGGAACAAGGGGACGCGCAGGGGATCTTCCACGCGCCGCAGCATCCGTATACGCGGCAGTTGTTGGAGGCGGCGTTCCTGGAGGTGGAGGCCAATACCTAGGGCATTTCCGCGATCGCGGACGGCGGGGGCCAGCCGCGAATCGTGGATTGGAACCGGCAACCGAACGGCGCCAAAAACTCAGAATTAACCCCTTTCTTGTAGTCCATTTCCCAAACATACTCCTGCCGCCTTTTTTCCGTTGCGACTGCTCTGGGGGCGCTCTAGTCTCGGTGGGTCGCTGAACACAGCGACCGGCTTTGACGGGCCGCACGGGAATATGGGGCATTGCATGGCCTAAATGGTGGCTGTGCATGGGGCACGCTCGCGTGCGCCGGTCTTCCTGTATTCCGCCGGTCTGTCAACCCATGCACAGCTGCCACCCACCTGTTTGACAGCAGGTCGTGGAGGCAGCCCTCCAAGGAATACAGGAGCTGTCATGCTAAAAATCGTCCCCGACCCACCCCACAATCACCACGCCCTCGAAGAAACCCTCATCCAGGCCACCGAATACGCCTTGTGCGCACAAGCCGTGGCCTATCAGGCTGCTCTGCTACAGCCCAAATCCCCCGCCTCGCTTTTAGTCCTGGCCTCGATGCATGAGATGGAGGCCTTGCGTGTGCTGCTGGAGTCGGCGTTGATCCAGGTGCAGATGCCGCAGGGGCAACGGACGCAGCATTAGGCGCGTCATGGGTTGTCTGTTCCGGCGCTATCGCGGGGCAAGCCCGCGAGAGCGCCGGAACAGACCGCGAACATTTCAGGGAGATCAAACGATGAGCACAGACGACACCAAGCCCCACCTGACACCAGGGAAAACCAAGTTCTACCAAGGCCCGAACCAGACGTATCCATTGTTTTGCATCGAGCCGGGCATACCCTGCCAGCATGCACGTGAGCAGGCATCGGAGTTGATGGGGTATGTGCGTGAGCTGACCATCCTCGGCGTGATGGAGGACAACCCACAGCTGGTGTGGGCCTCGCATTACCTGAGCGCGCTGGCCAAGGCGCTGATGGATGATGCCGAGCTGGGGATGATGCATTGAGGGTGAATGGCACGGGCGAAGACCGTGATCGCGGGGCAAGCCCACAGGGGTAAGACTGCCCTTCCCCAGCCCAGGGAAGGGCATCGACGAGCGTTACTTCTTGGCCTGGCTCAGGCGGCTGTATAGGTCGGTCGGGAACGGCTTGCCGTTGGCATCGAACTGGTACTTGCGGAACTCGTAGGTCTCGGCCTCGGACAGGTAACCGTCGTGGTCGGCATCGATCGCCTCGAACTCGGCATTGGCGCCCGGCGCCACGGCCAGCAGTTCGGCGCGCGAGACACGGCCATCATGGCACGGGCTGCGCCCAAACCCGCTCATGCCTTTACCCCGCAACCACACACCCAATGACCACCCCCGCAAGCCCCAGCACACACAGCACGCCTACGGCATAACTCAACGTCCGCCACGGCTGCAGACGGGCCAGGTAGGTCAAGGTATGCACCAACCGGGCAGCGGTGAACACAACGCTCAGGCACAAGGTCACGCCCGCAGGCGCCTCCAGCGCGACAGCCAACCCGGCCAGCGCGACGAACATCGGGATGTTCTCCAGGTCATTGCGCCAGGCCTGCTCGGCGCGGGCCACCTCTGGCCTTTCCGTAGGGTGGGCCGGCCGCTTGAACACAGCAGCATCCTCCGGGTTCATGAACGTCAGGAAGCGCAGTCGGTAATAACCCTGGTAGCAGGAGATCGCCAACATCTTGCCAAACAGCACCACCACGCAGCAGGCATACACCGACAGTGCGCTGCTCATCCCGCACGCCTTGCCGCAAACCCCTTGACCACGATGTACAGCAGCGGCCCCACCGAAACGAATACCGCAGTCACCAGCAGGTAGGGCACCACGCCCAACCATGTGCCGCCGCGTGCGCGGTGGTCGTTGGCCATCCACACACAGGCCAGCACCGCCATGACATACAGGTCGATCACCACTTGCGCCGTGTCGGGCCGTGCCATCAGCGCCAGGCCGAACGCGACCAGTGACTGTTGGGCAATGGTCATCGTCCAGCCGGTATACAGCGAGAAGATCAACAAAACGGGTAACGCCACATGCTCGGCTTTCATCATGCGCTCCTGGGCAGGTCGTTTGCCCACGGTAGTGCTAGAGTCGTCCCCGCCTCAATGACCTCACAGGTCATGGACGCTTCACCCAAGGACAGCCAGAGTCGAAGCATGAGCCCGCCCTCCTTCCACCCCGCCCACCCACCCGTCCACGCCAGCGCCGGCAACCACCTGCGCCGCCTTCGCCGCCAAGCTGGGCTCAGCCAGCTCGACCTGGCATTGCTCGCCGGCATTTCGCAACGTCACCTGAGCTGTGTGGAAACCGGCCGCGCCAAGGCCAGCCCAAGCACCCTGCATGCCCTGCTCCAGGCCCTGGACGCACCGCTCGAGCAGTGCAACGAGGTGTTCCTCGCCGCAGGCTTCGCACCACGCTACAGCGCATGCGCCCCAGACGCGCCTGCGCTGAAGATGGTGCAGGGTGCGCTGGAACACATCCTGCGGGCCAACAACCCCGCGCCGGCCATCGTCATCAGCAGCGATTGGGACATCACCGCCGCCAACACCAGCGCAGGCCTGTTGTTCGCCCTGGCGGGCGTACCGGCCGTTGGCCAGTCGAGGCTGAACCTGCTGGACACACTGCTGCGCCCCGGTGGGCTGGGGGATCACCTGGTCAATGCCGACGAAATCCGCGCGATCGCCTGGCAGCGTGCGGCCAGGGAGGCGCTGGGTAACCCGGCGCTGGCCCAGCGGCTGCAAGGGTTGCCAGCCACGCCCACCCTGCCGCTGGACCTGCCGCCATCCCCTGTGGTGGTGACCCGCGTGCGTACCAGAGAAGGTGAATTGAAGTTTCTGTCGACCTTCACCACCTTCGGCATGCCGTTGGACATCACGGTGGCTTCGTTGCGGATCGAGCACCTGGTTCCGGCTGACGATCAAACCTGGCGGACGATGGCGGCGGCTTATGAGCAATGGCTGGCAGCGCACGGGTGAGCCTGTGGCTAAGCATTGCCCAGGCGAGGCGGTTAGACTGGCCCCTCTTCAAGGACTGAACAAGCGCAGGCGGCCGTTTCGCCAACGACTGCGCGCGCCCTGCCACGACAAGGACGTGATCAACATGAATACCCTCGACCGCGCTTTACTTGCCCTGGGCCTAGTGATTCCACTGTGGCTGTGCACCGGCGTCGCACTGACTGCGCTGGCATACCCGGGTTATAGCCACCTGGAACAGGCCATGAGCCAACTAGGGGCCGTGGGCGCTCCCACCCACGGCTTTTCCGCCTGGGTCAACAACTACCCGCTGGGCGTCCTGTTCGTGCTCTTCGCGCTTGGCGTGGCGCGGCGCTTCGCAGACTCGCCCTTGGCCCTGCTGAGTGCAGCGCTGATCCTGCTACACGGCCTGGCGAGCTTCGCCACCGGATACTTCGCCTGCGACCAGGGATGCGCGCCAGCACAACCCAGCGCCTCGCAACAGCTCCACAACCTTGCCGGGTGGGTGATGTTCGTCTCGGTGACGGTGGCATGCGCGCTGTGGGGATTGTTGGGGAAACGAATGCTGGCGTCTCGTGCTTTCGGGCTGTTCTCGGTGGCATGTGTGGTCCTGTCTATCGCTACGGTTGCGATGATGGCGAGGGCAATGGCCGATGGGCAGCTGTTCGGTGCGTATCAACGGCTGAACTACACCGTTTCGGTCGTATGGATCGCCGGGCTTGCAGTGTTCAGCTTGGGCGGTAGAGGCGCCTGGCACGGGAGTGGCGCGATAGGGCCGGCACTGACACAACAACAAAATCGAGACACTCCCCCACCTCCAATCTGAAACAAAAAATCGGATTAGGCCTGTTCCTGTCGCAGCGCCGGGCTCATCGGCATCGTACTGGCTGCCGGCGATGATTCTCTGCCCGGGCTTGCCTGCGAAGCAGCCACCGCAATGGCAGGCGCGGGCTCAGCCGGTGTTCGACGCGAATCATCATGAAAAATCACATTGCATTGCTCATGACACGCGCCTGCCCTTGACCGCCAGATACAGCAGCGGCCCCATCGCGAGATTCATTGACCCGCGCTCGGCAAGCGCGCGCGTTGATAGGGCTCTTGCTCAGCGACATACCGATACAACAGGTTCGGCTCACTGACGACCAGAATCTGCCGTCCAGGCCCCAGAGTGACGCCCTCGGCCTGCGGCACGCTCTCGTCCAGTCCATGCAACCCACGCTGCAAATCCAGGTAGCTCAGCGGCGCATAACCGCTGTCGACCTCCACCAGACGCTTGGACTCATGACTGAGCACGAGCAGGTGCCGGGTCTGAAGGTCGTAGTGCAGCGCCGAGATGTCGCTCAAGCGCAAACGCCACAAGACCAAGGCCGACACCTGCGTACGGGGTAGACGCCTGGACGGAGTATCGGCGGTCGGGATGCCATCGACGACTTCGAACAAGCGCATCGGCTGCTTTTCCTGGGAGGCGAACAGCACTGCGCTGTCTGGATCGAAAGCGATGCCCTCCACGCCCCGGTTATTGTCAGCCCGCTCACCCAGTTCGAACGCAGGCAACGCCGCGCGCACGATTGGCTCGGACAATTGCTTGATCGCAAGCCTCACCACCGTCTGGCGCCGTTCCTCGGCGATCAGCAAGTGACCGTTGCCGTCGTAGCTCAAGGCTTCCGGGTCCTCGAAGCCCGGCAGGTCGTAGCGTGCCATTAGCTGGAAACTTTCGCTGTACTCGAACAGCCCGGCGGGGTTGTTCACCAACACGTAATAGCGCTGCCGCTCGGCGACATGGACGATATCCGAAGCATTCGCTTCGATGCCGGGCAATTGCAAACGCTCGACGAACCGGTACTGCCCAAGCCAGATGCTGCGCTGGCGGATAGGTTCGGCGAGGGTATGCCGCTGCCAGAACTGCCCAAGCTGTTCGCCTACCTGCAAATGGGTTACCAGCCATAGCACGCAGCCCAGCACGACGGCCATGCAGCCCCAAGGATAGAGTCGGTTCGAGAGGGTGGGTGTCATTGGGCGTTCCTCGAAGCATGGGAAGACAAGCCCATCGGTATCGATCGGCAGCGCAACAATTGACTGGCGTTAGCCTGGGCGACCGGCTGGCAGTCCAGCGAAGGGGGCAGCGGCGAATCCAGGTCACGCAGTCGCCGCACTAGGTAGAACACAGCGTCCACCGGCAATTGCGGCACCGACTTGGCATGACGGGCCTCGCCAGCACTGTAGAACTCGGCGGAATAGGAACGCCGCCCGAGGTAGAACAGTGGTGCGGGCTGCATCAAGCTCGCACGCTGCCAGGCCAGGACGATCTCGCGCTGGTTCTGCGGGCGCTGGTCCAGGTTGCCCAGCACGATCAGCAGCAAGCCCAGCACTGGCAAGGCCAGGGCAATGGCAACTACCGGACGCTCGGCGATACTGCGGGCACGGACCAGGCTATCGGCCAGCAGCAACGCCCAGGCGGGTAATGCCGGTAGCACGTAGGTCCACAGAATATTGCCGGCCAGGCTGAAGAAGAGCGGGGTCGTCAGCGCCCAGCTCCAGAGGAACAGGTCGAACGCATCGCCATGGGCACTCTTGCGCCGCAGATACAGCACCGGCAGCAACAGGCTCCAGGGAAACAGCGCACCCACGAGGTACAGCCAGATAGTGCCCAAAGGCTTGGCATGGGCGTTGCCGTAAAGATCACCGCTCCACTCGCTGATCACGTAGCGTTTCCAGTGCTCGCCCACCAGGAAGTAGTCAAGAAATCCCGGGGTCTTGATTTCAGCCAGCACATACCACGGCAGCGCGAGCGCCAGCATGATGAACACGCCGCTCAGCCAGGGCAGGCGAGCCAGCTGACGCCATTGCTGCCGGTAGGCGACCCATGCCAGCGCCGGAGCGGCGAACAACACCAGCACCAAAGGCCCCTTGGCCAGCAACCCAAGTCCCAGGCCTGCGAAGCCCAGGCGCGCGGCGCTGGGTTCATTGCGTGCCATGGCGCACCAGAAGCCGACGTAGGCCAACAGCAGGCCAAAGCCCAGGGTCGGGTCTGTCAGTACCACCCCGCTGGCGACCAATCCCAGGGTGCATGAGCTGTAGATGATCGAGGCCAGCACGCCCACGGCAAGGCTGCGCTCGCCCCGGGCCACATGGATGATCAACAGACAACTGAGCACCTGGATCAGCCAGGCGGGCAAGCGCAGCGCGAACTCACTGACACCCAGCCACTGCATGCTTGCCGCCTGGGTCCAGAACGACAGCGGTGGCTTGCCCCAGAACGGCAGCTCATAGGTGAACATGGGTGTGACCCAGTCACCGAGCTCGAGCATCTTGCGCGCCATCTCGCCGTAGCGCGCCTCGGAGGTGTCCATCAGGGGGTAGGCGCCCAAGCCTACCAAGCGCAAGGCCAGCACTGCTACCAGCACGCCCCAGAGCAGCGGCATTCGCAACGGCGTACTCACGGGCGGCCCCCTTGGCGCGCCAACGCGTGCCGGGCGTTAGGGTCGGTGTCTTGCTCCCGCTCGGTCTGCAACAGGTACAACGGACGGCGCTTGACCTCCAGCAGGGTCGCCCCCAGGTACTCGCCGAGCATGGCCACCCCAAGGCACAGCAACCCGGCCACCCCCAGCAGCACGTGCAGCAGCGAAACGCTACCCGCCAAGGTCGCCGCCAGCAGCCAGCCGTTGCAGGTCAGAAAGGTCGACACGCAGGCGATGCTGTACCAGCGCAGCGGTTTGCGGGAGAAGGCCAGCGCCCCTTCCAACGCCAGATCCAGAAGTGCCGGGTAGTTCCACTTGCTCGCACCTGCAACGCGGCCCACGCGGGCGTAGGGCAGTTCGATACTGCGAAAGCCGACCCACCCTACCAGCAGCTTGAATACCCCAACCTGCTCGGGCATCGCCCGAAGGGCCGCCACTGCGGCGGGCCCTATCAGCCTGAAGTCGCTGACCTCCGCTGGCAGGTCGCCCCGCGTCAGCAGCAGACGCATCGTCCGGTAATACAGCGTGGCAGTGAGTCTTTTCAGCCAGCCATCCCCGTCGCGTCGAGTCCTCTGCATGTTCACCACCTCATAACCCTGCAGCCAGTGCTCAACCATCGTGGCGATGAGCTCCGGCGGGTCTTGCAGGTCGGCATCGATGAACACCAGTGCCTGGCCGCGGGCATGATCGAGCCCGGCCCTGAGCGCCGCCTCCTTGCCAAAATTACGGCTCAGGCGCAGGCAGCGGACCCCTGGCTGGGAGCCGAACTGCCGCAGCAGATCGGCGGTTGCGTCAGTGCTGCCATCATCGATATAGAGCAGTTCGCAAGGCACGGGCAGGCGCTTGACGACCCCGGCGATGCGTTGATGGAACGCCTGCAATACCTGTTCTTCCTGATAGCAGGGCACGATGATGCTCAGGCGCGGCTCAGTGTCCGCGACAGGCAAGGGGGAGATCGACATGGCTGTGGGTCCAGTGACGGTGGATGAAGAAAACGACCAAGGCCAGGCTGCCGGTGGTTAGGGCCTGGGCCAGGAATGGGGCGAGGGGGGTTGCGCGCAGGAGCATGGCCATCGCCAGCGCATTGCACAGATTGTGCAACAGGGCGACACAGACGAACTTGCGCGGCTGCAGGCGCCTGCCGCCGCGCCCTGCAAAGCAGGAGCCGCGGGCGAGCAGGAAACTGGTCAGCGCGCCGATTGCCGCGCCAATGACACTGCCCAGCAAGGGTTGCCCCAGTTGCAGGGCCAGCACGAACACCAGTTGGTGCACGAGGGTCGCCAGCATGCCCACGCCGAGGTAGCGTGTCAGGGCAGGCACGATGGCGGCTGGGCGAAGGATCGAGGTCTTGGTCATGCCGGCATGCTAGGCAGCACGCCTGTGAACTGGACGTCACTCCAAGTCACATTCAGGTCACATCCGCTTCGCTAGGTTCTGTACCTGAAGCGATGTCGTCAACATCCCACGCCAGTGAAACCAGAGCGGCGTGGGGTGTTGTACAGAGCCTAACAAGCTTATCTATAACAGCATGGTCGTCCAGATGAACGTGTACTCAGCGTGGTCGATCATCGCTTGACGTGCAGCTTCACCATTTCCACTCAGGATGGCCGAAGTAATCTCATCATGGCTGTAACCGGCGATCTCCTTGGACTTGAGAGGTTTGTGCTCCGTGCCCAGGATGAGCTTGGTCAACAAACCCTGAATTTCGACCTCTTGCCGGGCGAGGCTCGCCGAGCCTGAAATTTCGGCGATCAACGTGTGGTACTTGGCATCGGCAAACCGCACCTCAGGAAATTTGATGCCATGG
Organism: Pseudomonas entomophila; assembly: GCF_029193575.1. Lineage (GTDB taxonomy): Bacteria > Pseudomonadota > Gammaproteobacteria > Pseudomonadales > Pseudomonadaceae > Aquipseudomonas > Aquipseudomonas entomophila_G. The sequence continues at coordinate 64,880 of NZ_JARGCS010000025.1, forward strand.
CTGTCAAACTCAGTGGCGGCCTCTTCGAGCCGTTGCAATTGTCCTCCTGTTGCCCGCCGAGCGGCAAGAAAGCATGCCTCTCCCGCCACGCCACGACGCCAATCCGTTAGGTCCCGAATATCCGCTTTCGAAAGCGGCGCCTGGCGTGCCGCCTCCGCAATGCGTTCGCCGACCTCTTCCGAGACAAAGGTTCCGCCGTTACGACCGCGCACAGTCACGAGAAGACCCACGTCTCGCAGGCCGCTAAGTGCCGCCCTCACCGTCATCAATGCAATCCCGAAACCCTTGGCCAGTTCGGTTTCGGGTGGGAGCTGCTCCCCGGACCGTAGCTCGCCAGTGAAAATTGCCTCGCGGAGTCGGAGCGCCACCAGGTCAGGCGCCGACCTGACGGAAGGAGGGATAGGTGCTAAAAATTTCATTTAACCTCTAGCTTCTATGTGTTATGTTTTGCGCGCAATGCTGCCGTCCTACGCAGCCCTGTGCTATTTCGATAAGGAATGATGCCTCACATGACAACCTTTACCAATCGAAACCTCCCCAAACGTCCCCCTCACATTCTGGTGGTTGGCTCATTGACGCCCCCGGATGCAGATGATTGGTTGAAAGGAAAGCTCAGTGAACTGTCCACGGGCGTTTTCCGCGCGCTAGAGCGTGCCGGTGCTGACTTCAGATTTGTCGAGGCTTCTGACGCTCAGAGCCTGCCGGACGCGTTGCTCCATAGCTACGATGGACTGTTGGTGCTGGGTGGCGGCGATGCTGACCCCGCGTGCTATGGCCAAAAACCTCTCGTAGAAACGATATATGGCGTAAATCTGGAAGCGGATCGATTCGAACTGGGTTTGATTCGCCAAAGTGCCGCGAACAATATCCCGGTGCTCGGTATTTGCCGAGGAATGCAGTTAATCAATATTGCTTTTGGCGGCACGCTTCATCAGGAAATCGGCGCCGGTTTTCATAACGGCAATAAAGACAACTCCAAGATGGTCAGCCATGAGGTCAACCTTTTCGAGGGTTCCAGGCTGCATGGGATTTATCAAAAAAGCACCCTTGCAATCAGGTCTGCTCACCATCAGTCCGTCTCCCTTGTGGGTAAAGGCCTGGTGGTGGCGGCGGATGCAGAAGATGGCATTGTTGAAGCGATCGAGGCAGTGGGTTCGGCTTGGGTTGTGGGTGTTCAGTGGCACCCCGAAGACCCGGAGGCTTCGCCAGAAGACTTCGATCTGTTGCTGACTCAATTTCTCAACCCCTCTATCAAGAACGACCCAGCCGATACGGCTCGCGCCGTCGCAGAGGCCTGCGCCTAACGCATCGGCACGCTCATTGAAAACCGATACACGGGGAATCTAAAGAGCAAGACACCTCGGTGGCAGGGCCTCTATTTTAGATTCGTTATGCGAACGCACGCCTTCAGGGGTGCCACGTGATAAAAAAAATAAAAGGGTGCGAAATGCACGAACACACCAGCAATGAAAAAAGCAATGACCCACAGGCTCGCGAACTCAAGCGGCGCTTGGAGAATAGACACATACAGCTCATTGCCATCAGCGGGGCAATTGGAACGGGCCTGTTCATGGGGGCGGGAAAAGTCATCGCCCTGGCCGGCACCTCGATTATTTTGGTCTATGCCATTATTGGCTTCTTCATCTATTGCGTGATGCGCGCAATGGGCGAAGTGCTGCTGTCCAATCTGAAGTATCACTCTTTTTCAGATATGGTTGCTGAGTACCTGGGGCGCCAGGCGGGCTACGTGTTGAGTTGGACTTACTGGCTCGGCTGGTGCGTTGCAGCCATTGCCGACATGGTGATGGTTGCAGGGTTCTTTCAGAACTGGTACCCCGAAGCACCCGCCTGGGCCCCCGCGCTTATTACCGTTGGTATTCTGATTAGCCTGAATCTCCTGGCCGTTAAGGTGTATGGCGAAGTTGAGTTTTGGGTGGGGCTCATCAAGATTGTGGCGATCATTGCCCTGTTGGTCACCTGTTTCGTCCTCATTGCATCCTCGTATACCTCATCGACCGGTACAACGGCTTCGTTGTCCAACCTTGTGCAGCCGGGCGCTATGCTGCCACATGGCATAATGGGTTTCTTCGCAGGCTTCCAGATTGCGATCTTTTCCTTTAATGGCACAGAGCTCATCGGCACCACAGCCGCTGAAGCCAAAAACCCTGAGGAAACGATTAAAAAAGCCATCAACACCATCCCGATCCGCATTATGTTTTTCTACATTCTGTCTCTGGTCGGCATCATCAGTGTTATATCGTGGGCGAATGTGTCCGCGACGCAAAGCCCGTTTGTGCAGCTTTTCGTGATTGCCGGCTTGCCGGCGGCAGCGGGGATCATCAACTTCGTGGTTCTGACATCCGCTGCGTCGTCTGCCAATAGTGGAATCTATTCGAGTGCGCGTCTGCTGTTCGGTCTGTCGCGTGGTGGACAGGCACCTACCGCGCTGGGTCACATTGCCGCCAGAGGGGTGCCTACCAATGCAATCCTCCTGACCGGGGTAGCGATCTGCGTCGGTCTGTTGCTTCTGCTGTTCATTCCATCGGTCATGACCGTCTTCACCCTGGTGTCGACCATTGCTGCGATTGTCGGCCTGTACACGTGGTCGATGATTCTACTGGCGTATATTGCCTACCGTAAAAAGTCACCGATGCTGCACAACCGCTCGAACTTCAAAATGCCAGGGGGCGTTCCTCTCGCCGTCTTGACCTTGGTCTTTATCGTGTTCGTCACCGGACTGTTGGCACTGGAGGACGACACGCGCACGGCGCTCTACTTCATGCCCGTGTGGTTCATTTTCCTGACGGTGTGCTACCGAATTCGCAACCGAAGAACAGCGCCCCCTGCGCATCCCATTTCGACGGTGAATTGAATACCGGCTGAGGATCATCCAATAACGTCAGCACAGGCCGGCTGGCCTGTGCTGAAATCGCCCACCGTTCATCCCTCAACACGATCGTTGCTCCGATGGCGGGTGCGCGGCTAAACGCTGGCAAGCCCGCCGCCTCGCAGGCGATATCGGGCCGATTGAGCACTTAGCGGTCTGACGCAGTCGCCTATTCTCGACTGCCTTCAGGCCTCGCTGATTTCGCAAGCGCAAACCCATCAAAAGCGCCCACCCCTTCCATTCAACTGTACGGTAAGCCGCAACGCGCTGGACGGCCCCGGCCCGGCTAGGCCGTGCCTGTGAACCGGGCGTCACTGCAGATCACATTCATGTCACATCCACTTCGCTAAGTTAGCCGCCCATACCTTCTGGAGTGTCTGCATGAAGTGGCCCGCATCAACAGCTTCGCTTCTTGTGCTATGCCTGAATGGAACGTGGCAGCGGACCGACCACCCCGTGCCCTCGGTGATCGATACCGACATCCAGGCGGCGGTCGATGCCTGGTGCCGCTGCACCGCTAGCGCAGCATCACCCCACCTGTCGCCGCTAAAGGCCCTGGAACGATGATCGAGATACTGCTGGTCGAAGACGACCATGCCCTTGCCGGCTCACTGGCCGACTACCTCAGCGAGGTCGGCTTCGAAGTGGACTTCGCTTTCGACGGTCAGGCCTGCCTCGAGCGCACCCTGCTGCAGCGCTACGACGTGATCGTGATGGACGTCACCATGCCCAAGCTCAACGGCCTGCATGCCTGCAAGGCCCTGCGCAAGCGCCAGGACCATACGCCGGTGCTGTTCCTGACCGCCCGTGACACGCTTGCCGACAAGCTGGACGGCTATGAAGCAGGCGCTGACGATTACCTGGTCAAGCCCTTCGAGCCCCAAGAGCTGGTGTGTCGCCTGCACGCCCTGTTGCGCCGCGGCAAGCTTGGCGCAGACGCAGAACAACTGTGTTGCGGAGAACTGGTGATCGACTTCAAGCGCAACAAGGTCCACCGCGACGGCGTGGCCATCGACCTGCAGACCGTGCCCATCCGCTTGCTGGCGTTGCTCGCCGAAGCGGCCCCCAACGCGGTCAGCAGGCGACAGCTCGAAAACGCGCTATGGCCGGATGAACTGCCCGAAAGCGATCCACTGCGCACGCATATCTACCGGCTGCGCCAGGTGCTGGACCGTCCCTTCGAGCGTGAGCTGATAAAGACCGTACACGGCCGAGGGTACCGCCTTGCCATTCCCGACTAGCTCCTTTTTCGCGCGCGTGCTGTGCATCCTGTTGCCGTTCACCGCCTTCGTCGTGCTGCTGTACAGCGTGCTGGTGTTCACCTCGATCACCATGACCGAGGACTACGTGGTCAACGGCTATATCGATCAGGAAGTGCAGCGCTTCGAGCAGAGCTACGCCAGCAATCGTAGTGAAGCGACGCTGCCCTCGACCAGCTACATGCACAGCTACTGGGCCGATGACCCGGACCTGCCCCAGGCATACCGTGCACTTGCGCTCGGCAGCCATGAACTGGATGACGAGCGCACCCATGTGCGGGTCGTCCATATCCCGGCCGCCGGTCAGAACCTGTATGTCGAGCTCGACGAATCCCAGCTCAGCTCCCTTGGCAACCACATCAGCCTGTTGTGCAGCATCCTGTGGGCGGTCGCCGGACTGGTCGTCATTGCCGGGGCCGGTCTGGCGGTGGTGGGCGCTCGCCACCTGGCCTTGCCGGTGACGCGCCTGGCCGAAGCCGTGAAGGACGGCTGCCTGCCGGGAGAAGACCTGCCCGGCCATGAGCGCGATGACGAAATCGGTACGCTGAGCCGTGCCCTGACCCAACTGGTCAACCGCCTGCACAGCACCCTGGACCGTGAGCGCGCCTTCACCCGCCACGCCAGCCATGAGCTGCGCACCCCCTTGGCGGTCATGCGTAACGCGCTGGCGGTGATCCGCCTGCCGCAATGCAGTACAGAAAAGCGCGCGCGCAACCTCGACCGCCTGGAGCAGGCCAGCGGCGAGATGGAAATGATGGTGCAGTTGTTCCTGTGCCTGGGCCGAGAAGGTGAACAGCTGCCTACCCAACCGGTAGCGCTAAGGGCATTGCTTGAAACCTGCTTGCAGAAGTTCGAAGGCCGCCTGGCCGGCAAGCAGCAGCGGGTCGAGCTGCAGGTCGAGGCCGGCACGACGATCGATGCGGCGCCCAACGCCTTGCAGGTGCTGATCACCAACCTGATTGGAAATGCCGTCCAGCATGGCGAGCGCTACCTGCAGATCCAGGCGGACGCCTCGACCCTGACGCTGACCAATGCGCTATTCCCAGGCGACAGCGGTACCTCAGGGTTCGGCTACGGCCTGGACATTTCGCAGCGCCTGAGCAGCCATTGCGGCTGGCGCCTGGAACTGAACCGTGAGCCAGGGTGCTTCGTGGCCCGGGTGCACTTCTCGACCCACTGATTGCCCTCCCCACAAAAAATGAGCGCATGCCCGCGCTGCGCCGGGGTGTGCGCGCCATTCAACCCACCGTGACAGGAGCTCCCATGAAAACAACAAGCCTCCCCCGTTCCGACACCCCCTTGCATTACCACCCCGCGCTCAGGGCCTTGCATTGGGCCATGGCCTGGGGGTTTATCATCATGTGGCTGACAGGCGTGCTGGTAACCAACGTCGAAGGCGTACCGTTCTTCGTCGACGAAGATCGCCAGGGTGTGATCCGCGACTTTCACAAGTCGATTGGCTACACCCTGCTCGCATTGTTGCTGCTGCGACTGGGGTTAAAACTCGCCCAGCCAACTCCGGCAGCGCCAGCGGCAATGCCACTGCGCGACAGGACCCTGGCGCGCGTAGGCCATGCAGCGATCTACCTGATGGTAGTGGCAGTGTGCATGACCGGCATCGCCATCGCCGACCTGCATGAATACGGTAACGCCTACTTCGGCATAGAACTGCCACAGTTGTTCCCGACCCGCGAGCAGGTGCTGGGTTGGGCTTCGACGCCTTGGGCCTATGTCCTGCATGCCGTGCTCGCCTACGGACTGCTTGCCCTGAGTGCCGGACATATCGCTGCGGTCTGGCTGCACGCCCACTCACACAAAATCGAGCTGCTGCCACGGATGTATGCCAAGGCCGAAAAGAACCCTGCGCAGACGAGGCGCAAGCTGACATTTGCCGCCTGCTGCATCGTGCTGCTGGTCGCAGTATTTGCACTGCGAGGGTTCGTGACCTTGGGTGAGCTGGAGGAGCCGCGCGACTACCGCACAACAACGCCGTTCCCATGAAAGCAGCAGCGTGGGTGCTGTCCGGCCTCCCCCCCTACGTTCAACAGCTAAGCCGCCACAAATAATGGGTTGTGTGCCAGCAGCTCCTCCAGATGGACAGGCAGACGCTGACTCTGAGGCCTTGTCGTTATGCAACAGAGGCTGCTGCGCCTGCCTTGTTAGCTTTTTAAACGGCAGGGGATTGGTCTCACGCCCTGTACCTCGGCGGCCTTCAGTTGCCGCCAAAAAAAAACGGTGGGGTGGAATAAACGCTCCCGTTGGCGTGTTCTGTCACAGGAGGTCACGATCTCTATAGGAGCTGCGCAGCTGCTTAGAGGCAGCAGGAGCGTTTAGCACTTATTCAATGAGCAGCAAATTTTGTAGACATAGCAGTAAGCACTTAACACAGGAGATATAAATATGCGTAACGTTCGTAAGAAACTTCTTGCTACCGCCTTGATTGGATCACTGGCCACCGCTGTTCACGCTGACGACAAGGTGCTGAACGTCTACAACTGGTCGGACTACATCGCGCCGGACACCATCGCCAAGTTCGAGAAGCAGACCGGCATCAAGGTCAAGTACGACGTCTTCGACAGCAACGAAACCCTGGAAGCCAAGCTGCTGGCCGGCAAGTCGGGCTACGACATCGTCGTGCCGTCGAACAACTTCCTGGCCAAGCAGATCAAGGCCGGTGTCTATGAGGAGCTCGACCGCTCCAAGCTGCCGAACTGGAAGAACCTCGACGAAGACCTGCTCAAGGCTGTCGGCGACGCCAGCGACAAAGGCAACAAGCACGCCTTCCCGTACATGTGGGGCTCCATCGGCATCGGCTACAACCCGGCGAAGGTCAAGGCCGCGCTGGGCGTGGACAAGATCGACTCGTGGGACGCCGTGTTCAAGCCGGAGAACATCGCCAAGCTCAAGAGCTGCGGCGTGAGCTTCCTCGACGCGCCGACCGAAATGCTTCCGGCTGCGCTGCACTACCTGGGCCTGCCGAGCGACAGCACCAAGAAGGAAGACCTGGCCGCCGCCGAGGCGCTGTTCCTGAAGGTCCGTCCTTCGATCACCTACTTCCACTCCTCCAAGTACATCGGTGACCTGGCCAACGGCAACATCTGCGTGGCCGTTGGCTACTCGGGCGACCTGGAGCAGTCCAAGGCCCGCGCCCACGAAGCCGGCGACAAGGTCAAGCTGGACTACGTCATTCCGAAAGAAGGCGCTGGTACCTTCTACGACATGGTCGCCATCCCCAAGGATGCCGAGCACAAGGAAGCCGCCTACCAGTTCATGGACTTCCTGATGCAGCCTGAAGTCATGGCCGAGATCACCAACGCCGTGCGCTTCCCGAACGGCAACAAGGCCGCGACCCCGTTCGTCGACAAGGACATCACCAGCGACCCGAGCATCTACCCGCCGGC
>NZ_JARGCS010000026.1 GCF_029193575.1 Pseudomonas entomophila
GTGGTGGAGAAGATCGCCAGCGGCGACCTCACCCAGGACCTGCGCGTCACCCGCCGCGACGAGCTGGGCGTGCTGCAGCAAGGCATCGCACGCATGGGCACCACCCTGCGCGACCTGATCACCGGCATCCGCGACGGTGTCACCCAGATCGCCAGCGCCGCCGAGGAGCTCTCGGCGGTCACCGAGCAGACCAGCGCCGGCGCCAACAGCCAGAAGGTCGAGACCGACCAGGTGGCCACCGCCATGCACGAGATGGCCGCCACCGTCCAGGAAGTGGCGCGCAACGCCGAACAGGCTTCGCATGCCGCCACCAACGCCGACGGCGAAGCCCGCGCCGGCGACCGCGTGGTCGGTGAGGCGATCAGCCAGATCGAGCGCCTGGCCGCCGAGGTGCATCGCTCTACCGAGGCGATGAACCTGTTGCAGCAGGAAAGCCAGAAGATCGGCAGCGTGATGGACGTGATCAAGTCGGTCGCCGAGCAGACCAACCTGCTGGCGCTCAACGCCGCCATCGAGGCGGCCCGCGCGGGTGAAGCCGGGCGCGGTTTCGCCGTGGTCGCCGACGAAGTGCGTGGCCTGGCCCAGCGCACGCAGAAGTCCACCGAAGAAATCGAAGGGCTGGTCGCGCGCTTGCAAAGCGGTACCCAGCAAGTGGCCAGCACCATGCTCGGTAGCCAGAGCCTGACCGACAGCAGCGTGGAACTGGCGCGCAAGGCCGGGGTTTCGCTGGGCAATATCACCCGCACGGTGTCTAACATCCAGGCGATGAACCAGCAGATCGCGGCGGCGGCAGAGCAACAGAGCGCGGTCGCCGAGGAAATCAGCCGGGGGATCGTCAGCGTGCGCGACATTTCTGAGCAGACCGCCTCGGCGAGCAACCAGACGGCGGCCTCCAGCGGTGAGCTGGCGCGCTTGGGCGGGCAATTGCAGGCGTTGGTCAGCCGCTTCCGCGTTTAGACGCCGCTGAAAACGACACGGCCCCTGTAGGCGCGGGCTTGCCCCGCGCCTACAGGGGCCGTGTCGTTCGGTTACTTGACGATCATTCCCACCCCGCGCCCACGCGGGTCGGACGCCGTCTCGACCTTTTCACCGGTCACGCGGATGGCCTGGATGTCACCCATTTCCCAACCCTGGTCCTCCAGCACGTAGCCCATCTTCTTCAGGTCATCGGCCACCTGCCCCTTGAGCGGCGCGTAGCTGTCGAAGTAGATGGTGTCCTTGGGCAGCAGTTGGTGATGCACGCGCTGCGCCGCCACGGCCTTCTCCAGCGGCATGCCGAAGTCGTACAGGTTGTTGATGACCTGGAAGATCGAGGTGAAGATCCGCGAACCACCCGGCGTACCGACCACCAGCACCACCTGGCCGTCACGGGTGATCAGGCTCGGGCTCATCGACGACAGCATGCGCTTGCCGGGGGCGATGGCGTTGGCGTCACCGCCGACCACGCCGAAGGCATTGGCCGCGCCGGGCTTGGCGCTGAAGTCGTCCATCTCGTCGTTGAGCAGGAAGCCCGCGCCCTTGACCACCACGCCACTGCCGTAGTCGAGGTTGAGGGTGTAGGTGTTGCTCACCGCGTTGCCTTGCTTGTCGATGATCGAGAAGTGCGTGGTCTGGTGCGGCTCCAGCCCCGGCTTGACCTTGTCGGTCTCGGAGATAGCGTTCGGGTTGACCTGCTCGGCGCGCTTGGCCAGGTAGTCCTTGGCCACCAGCTTGTCGACCGGCACCTGGGTGAAGGCCGGGTCGCCCAGGTAGTCGGCACGGTCGGCGAACACGCGCTTCTCGATTTCGGCCAGCAGGTGGATGTACTTGGCCGAGTTGTGCGCCACCCCCTTGAAATCGGCCGCGCGGTTTTCCTTGATGCCCAGCAGTTGGGTCAGGGCCACGCCGCCAGAGCTTGGCGGCGGCGCGGTGTAGACCACGTTGCCGCGCCAGTCGATGGCGATCGGGTCGCGCCACACAGCCTTGTAGTCCTTGAGGTCGTCCTTGGTGATCAGGCCCTTGTCGGCCTGCATCTGCGCCACCAGCAGGTCGGCGGTCTTGCCCTGGTAGAACTCGCTCACGCCCTTGTCGGCGATGCGCTCGAGGGTCTGCGCCAGTTCCGGCTGCTTGAACAGCTCGCCGACCTTCATGCTGCCGAAGTAGTCATTGAAGTTGGTGGCGGTCTTGAACAGGCCCTGGGCGTCGTCGCGGTACTGGTACTGCTTCTGGGCGATCTTGAAGCCGTTCTGCGCGTAGCCGATGGCCGGGGTCAACAGCTCGCTCCACTTGAGCTTGCCGAACTTCTGATGCGCCTCCCACAGCCCCATCACCGTACCCGGCACACCGGCGGCGCGGGCGCCGACCAGGCTGAGGTTCTCGATCACCTCGCCCTTGTCGTCCAGGTACATGGTCTTGGTCGCAGCCTTGGGGGCCACTTCGCGGTAGTCGAGGAAATACGGCTTGCCGTCGACGAACAGGGTCATGAAACCACCGCCGCCGATGTTGCCGGCCTCAGGGTAGGTGACGGCCAGGGTGAAGGCGGTGGCGACCGCGGCATCCACCGCGTTGCCGCCCTTCTTCAGGATATCGGCGGCCACCTGTGCGCCATACTGATCAGGGGCGGCCACCGCGCCCCCCTCGAGGGTGGCGGCGAATGCCGACGAAGCGCTCAGGATCGCGGCCGCCAGGGCCGCCGACTGGAACAGGACGATACGCATGGACACTTCCTTGGTGTTGTTTTTGTCGAGCACCCATTAAAGGACGAAGGGCTTGGACTAAGCAAACACCCCGACGCAATCTGTTGGCTGTGTCGCAGACAGACAACTCAGACGGCGTACATCGACAGCTTGCGCTGGATGAAGTCGAGGAAGCACTGGATGCGCAACGCCAGCTGGGTGTTGCGGTAGTACACCGCGTGGATCGGCTGGCGGTAGCCGTTGTTGGCGTCACCCAGCAGTACCTGCAGGCGCCCGGCGCGGATGTCTTCGTGGGTCATGAAGTGCGACAGGCTGACGATACCCTCGCCGGCCAGCGCCAGCTGGCGCAGGGTTTCGCCGCTGGAGGCGATCAACGCTGGGCGGATCGGCCAGCGGTCGCCGTGGGCGTGGCGCAGCGGCCACTGGTTGAGCACCTCGGGGGCGCTGAAGCCGAGCAAGACATGGGCGTTGAGGTCCTCGACCTGCTGCGGTACGCCGTGACGCGCCAGGTAGGCGGGGCTGGCGAGAATCTGCACCGGGCTGCAGCCCAGGTGGCGGGCGTGCAGGCTGGAGTCGGCCAGCTCGCCGATGCGAATGGCCACGTCGGTGCTTTGCTCGAGCAGGTCGATGATCAGGTCGTCGGTGTTGAGTTCCAGCTCGATCTGCGGGTACTGCGCGCGGAACTCGCCGATCCACGGCAGGATGGCGTGCAACATGAAGGGTGCGGCGGCGTTGATGCGCAGGCGCCCGGACGGGGTCTGGCGGTTCATCGACAGGCGCTCTTCCATGTCGTCCATCTGTTCGAGGATGACCCGCGCGCGTTCGAGGAAGAAGCGCCCTTCCTCGGTCAGGTCCATGCGCCGCGTCGTGCGGTTGACCAGCGTGGTGCCGAGCTTGGCCTCCAGGCGCGACAGCGTGCGGCTGACGGCCGATGGGGTCTGGCCCATCTGCTCGGCGGCGGCGGAGATCGAGCCACAGTCGATCACGGCGACGAATACCTGGAGTTCTTCGGAGCGGGTTTTCACGCGGGGCGGCCTATGCGGGGATGAAGGAGCAAGCGTAGCTCTTTGCCTGCCATCGCGGGACCACAGCTTACGCAGCCTTGCCGAACACCTGGTCCAGGTGCGCTTCATACGCCGCCACCGCCGCCTGCACGTCCGGGCGCTTCATCACATCGGTCGCCAGGAAGGTCGGCAGGCCGGTCATGCCGAGGAACTGGTTGGCCTTGTGGAACGGGAAGTACACCGCATCCACGCCCTTGCCTTCGAAGAAGTCGCTCGGGTCGTCGAAGGCTTGCTGCGGCGCGTTCCAGGTGGCCGAGATCATGTACTGCTTGCCCTGGATCAGGCCGCCGCTGCCGTACTTCTGCGAGGCATCCGAGCGGGTGCGGCCGTCGTTGGCGTACAGGCTGCCGTGGCCGGCGGTGAACACTTCGTCCAGGTACTGCTTGACGGTCCACGGCGCGCCCATCCACCAACCGGGCATCTGGTAGATGACCACGTCGGCCCAGAGGAACTTCTGCACCTCTTCCTGGGCGTCGTAACCGCCGTCGATGAAGGTTTGCTTCACGTCGAAGCCAGCGCGGTCCAGGTGCGCCAGGGCGGCGTCGTGCAGGGTCTGGTTCAGGCGGCCTTCGGAATGGGCGAACTGCTTGCCACCGTTGAGCAGGAGAATCTTCTTCATGGGGAGCCTCGTGAGTCTGGGTCGATCCGAGGCGAGCCCGCCTGCCGATCGAGTCAAAAGTGATGGCGGCAGGTTAGGCACTCGCGGGCAGTGGAAAAAGCGCCTCGCAGGCAAAATACCTTTGCCTGCAAATCATGAATACTTGCGAGATTGTTGCCCTAGAATCGTCCTACTTTTGACCCAGCAGAGGCCCCGTCCATGAGCGAGCAACACGCCTTCATCCTCAAAGCCAAGACCCGCCCGGAGAAGGCCGAAGCCTTCGAGCAACTGTTCCGCGCCTATGTCGAGCCGAGCCGCCGCGAGCCCGGCTGCATCGAGTACCACATGCTGCGCGACAAGCAGGACCCGACCCTGTTCGTGTTCTACGAGGTGTGGGCCGACCAGGCCGCGCTGGACGTGCATTCGTCGCTGCCGCACATGCGCGAATTCTTCGAGAAGCGCATGGACTATCTGGAGCGCGACTTCGACATCCAGGCCATCGAGATGCTCAGCGCCTCCTCCGCTAACCGTTGAGCGACAGGTGAGCGCCTAGCAGCGCCAGCCCGACGAAGAAGCAGCGCTTGAACAGCACCGCGCTGATGCGCTGGCGCAACCATTGGCCAGCGAACATGCCCAGCAGCGCGGGCGCCAGCATCAGCAACGAGGCCCCCAGGGCCTGGCCGCCGAGCGCGCCCTGCCCGGCCAGACCTACGGCCAGGGCCAGGGTGGAGACGGTGAATGACAGGCCCAGCGCCTGGACCATCTCGTCCCGACTCAGCCCCAGCCCTTGCAGGTAGGGCACCGCCGGCATCACGAAGACCCCGGTGGCAGCGGTCACCACGCCGGTGAGCAGGCCGCACAGCGGGCCGAGCCACGCTTCTCGTTGCGCGGGCACTCGCAGCCCCCGCCCCACCAGCCCATACAGCGCATAGGCCAGCAGCGCCGCGCCCAATGCATGGGCGGCCCACCGCCCGCTGTCGATGCCCAGCCAGGCGCTGCCGAGCAAGGTGCCGAGGAAGATCATCGCCAACATGCCGCCCAGGCGCCGCAGCAACGCCAGCAGGTGCCCGCCCGACGCCAGTTGCCAGAGATTGGTCAGGGTCGATGGCACGATCAGCAGCGCCGCAGCCTGCGCCGGTGGCATAGCCAGGCCGAGCAGGCCCATGGCGATGGTCGGCAGGCCGAGGCCAATGACGCCCTTGACCGTGCCGGCCAGCAAAAAAGTGATCACCACCAGCAACGACAATGCCGGGCCCATGTTCTGGTACAACGCGATAAAGGTCTCCATCGCGCCATCTTGCCGCCCCGCCGCTGGGCCGAAAATCTGCCATATACTCAGCCAGACTCTTGCCAGGATAGAGGCTGATGCATTTCGACCTGACCGACCTCACCCTGTTCCGCCACACCCTGGAGTGCGGCAACATCACCGCCGGCGCCCGCCGCAGCCACCTGTCGCTGCCGGCGGCCAGCGCACGCATCCGGGCGATGGAGGCGTCGCTGGGCATCGCGCTGCTGGAACGCAACCGCCGTGGTGTGCAGCCGACGCCTGCGGGCCAGGCGCTGTTGCAGCACGCGCGGCTGATCGGCCAGCAGGTCGAACGCCTGCAATTCGACCTGGCCCAATACGCCCAGGGCCAACAGGGCCAGGTGCGCTTGCTGTGCAACACGGCGGCGCTGACCGAGTACCTGCCCGAGTTGCTGGCAGGCTACCTGGCCGCGCACCCGGCGGTGAGCGTCGATGTGCAGGAGCTGCCGAGCCTGCGCATCGTGCAGTCGATCGGCCAGGGCATGGCGGATATCGGCATCATCTCCAGCGCCGCGCCCAGTGAGCATCTGCAGGTCAGGCCGTTTCGCGACGACCCGCTGGTGCTGGTGATGCCGGTCGACCACGCCTTGGCCGGGCAGGCGGCGCCGCGCTTCGTCGACAGCCTGGCGCATGGGTATGTGGGGTTGGGGGCGAGCAGCGCGCTGGCGTTGCACCTGGAGGAACAGGCGCTGCGCTCGGGGCGGCGGATGCAGGTGCGGGTGCGGGCCGAGGGGTTCGATGGAGTGATTCGCATGGTCGCGGGAGGCGCGGGGGTGGGGGTGGTGCCGCTGGCGTCGGTCAGGCGCTGGGAAGGCACACTGGCATTGCGCTGGGTGGCGCTGGAAGAGCAGTGGGCGCGGCGCAGGTTGCTGGTGTGCGCCCGTGATTTCGCGGGGTTGCCGGGGTATGCGGGGGCGTTGGTGGCGTGGTTGGGGGCGGGTTCCCGCTAAGGCGCTGCCGGCCCTGTCGCGGGGCAAGCCCGCCCCTTGCAGGAGCGGGCTTGCCCCGCGATGAGGCCGCACAGACTCAGAACAGCTTGATCGTATAACTCAGGATCAACCGGTTCTCATCGATATCGGTACGGTAATTGGACCGCGCGATGACGTTGCGGATACGCACCCCAACCCCCGCCAGCGGCCCGCTCTGCACCACGTAGGCCAGGTCCAGGTCACGCTCCCAATCGCGCCCCTCGAAGCCCAGCCCGGTATCCACGTCCCGCCCTTTCACGTAACGCACGGTCGAGGTCAGCCCAGGGATCCCCAGCGCGACGAAGTTGTAGTCATGCCGCACCTGCCACGACCGCTCTCCAGGCGCGGCGAACTCGTAGGTCGGCAGGGTGTTGCCCAGCGGGTTGGTGTTGGCGCCGACCTGGATGAAGCCATCCTCGCCACCGATCTGCTGGTAGCCCACGTAGAACGTGTGCCCACCGTGCTTGGCCGAAAACAGGCTGTAGAACGCGCTGTTGTCGTAGTCCCCGGCGATCTTGCGGCCATCCTCGCGCGCCTCGAAGTAACCGGTGTTGACCCCCAGCGTCCAGTCCCCCACCGGCTCGGCATGCTTGAGGTTGTAGAAGCGCTGCTGGTAGATGTCCTCCAACTGCGCCTGCCACACCGCCACACTGGTGCGGTTGTCGTTGAACGCATACTCGGCGCCGGCGTAGTTGAAACGGTCGCTGGTGAAGCGCGCCAGGCGTTGCGGGTTGATCGGGTCGTTGACCAGCGCGTACATCTCCTGGCCGTTGGACGAGTCACGCAGCCGCGTGGAGCGGAACTGGCCGGCGTTCAGGGTCAGCCCCGGCAACTCGCGGGACTCGAGCATCGCCCCCTGGTAGGTCGGCGGCAACAAGCGCAGGTCGCTGAAAGTCAGCACCGGCAGGTTGGGCATCAGCTCGCCGATCTTCAGCTCGGTCTTCGACACCTTGAACTTGATCGCCCCGCCCAGGCGGCTGTATTCGTCCGCCGACTCGCCGTCGGCGTGGGTCGGCAACAGGCCGGACCTGGCCCGGTCGCGGCTGCTGTCGAGCTTGATGCCGAGCAGGCCGATCACGTCGACCCCGACACCCACGGTGCCCTGGGTATAGCCGGAACTGGCATTGAGGATGAAGCCCTGGGCCCACTCCTCGGTCTTGGACTGCAGGTTCGCCCCGCGAATGTCTGAATAGTCGCGGCTGAAGTAGTAGTTGCGCGCCTGCAAGGTGGCGCGGGCGCCTTCGATGAAACCGGCCTCCTCGGCCTGTGCCTCGCCGCACAGGGCCGCGGCGAAGCAGCCGCCGGCGAGATAAGCGACCGAGTTGAAACGCTGATGGATGAGCACGTTCATGTCACTGTTCCTGGAATGAGGGCAACAGCGATCCGTCGCGGGGGCCTTGGGCCATCCACGGGGCGGATTGCGGTTGAAAAGGGATCGGCAAGCGGGCACCAGGCCCGCCTGCGCTGCCGTTGCGAACGCCGGGTCGAGCGCTTAGCGGTTGACCAACTTGGCCGGCAGGGCGATCACCAGGAAGCAGCTAAGAATCAAACAGCCGGCAAACGCCCACAGTGCCGCGTGGGAAGTGCCGGTGAGGTCGGTCACCAGGCCCATCAGCGAGTTGCTCACCAGGCCCGCGATGTTGGCCAGCGAGCAGGCCAGGGCGAAACCAGTGGCTGCGGCGGTGCCCTTGAGGAAGGTCGCCGGCAGGCTGAAGAACACCGGCACCGCGCCGATGATCGCCGCCGAGGCGATGGCGAACAGGGTCACGGTCATCACCAGGTTCTGGCTGAACAGGGTGCTGGTGGCCATGGCGATGGCGCCGATGATGAACGGCACGATGATGTGCCAGCGGCGCTCACGATGACGGTCGGAGCTGGCGCCGATCATCAGCATGCCGAGCAGCGCGGCCAGGCTCGGGATGGCGGTGAGCAGGCCGATGTGGAAGGTGTCGGTGACGCCCGCGTCGCGGATGAAGGTCGGCATCCAGAAGCCCATGGCGTAGGCGCTGAGCAGGATCGAGAAGTCGATGCCGCCGAGCATCCACACCTTCAGGTTGAAGAAGCCGTCGCGGAAGCTGTGCTTGCTGCCCTTGCCCTCGGCGTCATCGGCGGCCAGGTCGCTGGCCAGTTGCGCCTTGTCGTCGTCGTTCAGCCACTTGGCCTGCTCGAAGCGGTTGGGCAGTACCCAGAAGGTCAGGATGCCGAGCAGCACGCTGGGGATGGCCTCCAGCAGGAACAGCCACTGCCAGCCGTGCAGGCCATGGACCTGGTCGAAGTGGCTCATGATCCAGCCGGAGATCGGCCCGCCGATCACGCTCGACAGTGGCAAGCCGATCATGAACAGGGCGATGATCCGCCCGCGCCGGTAGGTCGGGTACCACATGGTCAGGTAGTACAGCACGCCCGGCAGGAAGCCCGCCTCGGCGGCGCCGAGCAGAAAGCGCAGGACGTAGAACTGGGTGGTGCTGGTGACGAACATGGTGCAGGCCGACAGCAGGCCCCAGGTGATCATGATGCGGGCGATCCAGATCTTCGCCCCGACCCGCTCGAGGATCAGGTTGCTCGGCACCTCGAAGATGATGTAGCCGACGAAGAACAGCCCGGCGCCCAGGCCGTAGGCCGCGGTGCTGAACTGCAGGTCTTCGAGCATCTGCAACTTGGCGAAACCGACGTTGATGCGGTCGAGGTACGCGGCGAGGTAGCAGAAGCACAGGAACGGGATGAGCCTCCATGTGATCTTGCGGTAGAGCTCTTGTGTGCCTTGGTCGGCGGCGCTTTGGACCGTGGTTGCGTTCGCAATTGGCATTGGTTGTCTCCTGGCGGCGACTTTGTGGTTGTTTTTTAGGCCAGCAGTGTTCGACGCTCAAGAAGCGCCGCTCACTAAGGGCGGCTTTCTAGGCAGCGTCACAAGACCCCGAGCGCTCCTGCGGGGTAACCGCCCGAACCGCGGGCGGCGTGGAACGGGCTTCCCGCGCCGTTCCTCGATAGTTATGGGGTGAACGTCCTGTTCGGTGCGCCGGGCTCAGTCGGCCAGGCGCACCAGGTGCTGCATGGCTTCCTGCCGGCTGACGACATCGCCGTACTTGCTGTCGATGTCGAACAGGTTGGCTTCGTGGGGGGCCGGGTGGCGATCGCCCACGCATTCACGCACCACGATGGTGCGGAATCCGTGCTGCACGGCGTCCACCGCGCTGGCGCGAATGCAGCCGCTGGTCGAGCAGCCGGCCAATACCACGGTGTCGACACCTTGGGCATGCAGCAGCGAGGCCAGGCTGGTGCCGAAGAAGGCGCTGGCGTACTGCTTGCTGATCACCGTCTCGTCGGCGCGCGGCGCCACAGCGGCACAGAACGCCGCCAGCGGGTTGCCTTCGACCATGTCCTTCATCACCGGCGCCTTGCGCACCCAGATACCGCCGTCGGCGAAGTGCCCGGGCTGGTAGCGGATGTTGGTGTGCACCACTAGGGTACCGCTTTCGCGGGCCTGCGCCAGCAGGCCGCTGGCCTGCTCGACCGCCGACACCACACCTTCGGCGTAGAGCGGCGCGCCGGGGGTGGTGTAGCCCTGCATGAAGTCGATCATCAGCAGGGCCGGCTTGCGGCCGAAGCCGATGCGCTGGCCCCACACGCCCTGGTAGTTGTCGCTGGCGCTCTGTGCGTCGCTCATGTTCGCCTCCGCTTTCAGTAGGCGCCCGACAGCAGGGCGCCGGCGCCGGGGACCACCGGTTCCAGGTCCAGCGCCTTGAGCATGGCGTAGGTGGTGGCGATGGCCGCGGTGACCACCGGCTTGCCGGTTTGCGCCTCGACCTTGGCGACCGCCGGCAGCGACTGCATCTGCACGCAGGCCGAAAGCACCACCACGTCGACACCTTCGAGGTCCATGCCGGCGACGATGCCAGGCAGGTTGGCCGGGTCATGGCGGGCCACGGCGAGGTTGTCGGGGATTTCCAGCGCGCGCCAGTCCTGCACCTCGAAACCTTCCTCGCGGATGTAGTTCACCACCAGCTCCGTGAGCGGCTTCATGTACGGGGCGACGATGGCGATGCGCTTGGCCTTCATCACGTGCAGGGCCTCGACCAGCGCACCGGCACTGGTGATCACCGGGGCCAGGGCATCGTTGTCGGCGGTGGCCTGCTTGAGGCGCTTTTCCGATTGGCGGTGGTAGCCCAGCCCCATGGCCATGATCGCCACCAGGCAGGCGTAGCCGAGCACGTCGACCTTGGCGTCGGACAGCTCGACCGCGCAGCGGTCGGACTCGGCATCCATCGCCGCCAGTTCTTCCTTCTTCACCTGCTTCATGCGCATGCGCGCGGAGTGGAAAGTGAAGCGCTCGGGGCGGATGGCCTGGCGCGCGGTGAGCATCGCCGGGATCTCGGTTTCCATGGTGGTGTTCGAGCTCGGCACGATCTGGCCGATGCGGTACAGCTTGGTCATGTGAGGTGCTCCTTCAGACGAGGGGGTGGCCGAGGAAATCGCCGAACGCGGCGAAGAAACCTTCGAGGTCATCCCAGGGAATCATGTGGCCGGCGGCGTCGACGTGAACGACCTGGATGTCCGGCTTGAGCTCGCGGATCTCGGCCACGTCCTGTGCCTGGATCACGCCACCGCGCCCGGCCACCATCAGCAACGCCGGCTGGCGCACGGCGGGGAGGTACTGGTGGATGTCCACGCTGTGGAAATCGTCGAACGCGCGCACGATGGCCGGCTCGTAGCAGGTGTGCAGCCACTCGGCGCGCAGCTGCAGTTGCTCATCGGTCCAGGTGGCGCAGAAGGCGCGCATCTGCTCGCCGGTCATGCCGAGCGTGGCCTGGCGGATCGAGTCGACGTACCACGGCAGCTTGCTCGGGTACTCGCGCCGGCCCGGCCCGGACACCGGCGGGTCGACCAGCACCAGGCGTTGCAGGCCGGGCGCGCCCTGGGCGGCGGCGCGGATGGCGAAGCGCGCGCCCATCGAGTGGCCGACCAGGTGGTAGCTGGCCAGGCCCAGGGCCTGAGCGAACGCCGGGATGTCCGCGGCGCAGGCGTCGGTGCCGTAATCCAGCGCGGGGCCGCTGGACGACAGGCCGCGGCCGCGCACGTCCAGCACGTAGGTGTCGAAGTGGCGGCCCAGGCGCTCGGCGACGAAGCCCCAGGTGATCGCCGGGCTGGTGATGCCGGGCACCAGGATCAGCGCCGGGCCCTGACCGCCGTAGCGCAGGTAGTGCTGGCGGATGCCGTTGGCGCTGACATTGCCACCCTCGACGAAGGTGCTCATGCCGCCTCCCCGCTTTGCAGTTCCTGGCCGTAGAGGTCGTAGCCGTAGACCCACGCCGGGTCTTCCTGGGTGTAGAGGAAGGTGTTGGCGTTGGACACCGCCTGCACGCGCGAGGCGCGTTCCTTGCGGTTGGCTTCGTACAGGGCGAAGGCGGTGCGGTGGTCGGACAGCCCGGTCTCTTGCAGGCAGCGGGTCAGCATCGCCGCGTCCTCGATGGCCATGCACGCGCCCTGGGCCATGTGCGGCTTCATCGGGTGGCAGGCATCGCCCAGCAGCACCAGGCGGCCACGGCTCCACAACGGCAGCGGGTTGCGGTTGCGCAGCGGCCACTTGGTGATCGATTCGGTGGCGTGGATGAGCTTCTGCACGGTGGGGTGGTAGCCCTCGAAGGCCGCCAGCATCTCTTCCTGGTTGCTGTCGACGAACGGGCCCTGGAAGTCCCAGGCCTCATGCGGCACGCCGGTGACGAAGTAGTACTCGTCGCGCTTGCCGGTGGTGTAGTAGACCATCATGTGGCGGTCGTCGGTCCACCACTTCACGCAGTCCTCGAACACATCGGCGTGCTGCTTGAGCTTGTCGCCGCGGATCAGTGCGCGGTGAGCGACCCAGCCGCTGTAGATCGGCGCTTCGACGCCCAGCAGTTCTTCGCGGATCTTCGAATGAATGCCATCGGCGCCGATGACGATGTCGGCCACGGTGTGGGTGCCGTCGGCGAAGTCCAGGCGCACCTGGTCGCCCTCGTCGACGATCTTCGCCAGGCGCTTGCCGAAGTGCACGGTGCCCGGCTTGATCGCCTCGATCTGCAGGGCGTGCAGGTCGCCACGGTGGATGGTGATGTACGAGGCGCCGTACTCGCGGCGGGCGAACTCACCCAGCGGGATGCGCGACAGGTAGTCGCCGGTCTTGCCATCGCGGCTGAACCAGAAGTCCGGGTGCGAGCTCATCAGCTCCAGCTTCTGCTCAAGGCCCATGCGCCGGAAGATCTTCATCACGTTCGGGCCGATGTGGATGCCCGCGCCCAGTCGGTCGAACGCCGGAGCCTGCTCGAAGACTTCGACGTCGAAGCCTGCCTGTTGCAACAACGTCGCGGCGGCCGCGCCACCCAACCCTGCACCGACGATCGCGATTTTCTGCCTACCCCGCATGGGTATGTCTCCTCTTGTTCTGACGGATCGCAAGCGGTGGTCCCGCTCGACGATTTAGAGTGTATACGCTGTATTTTTTTAAAGTGAAGAGCCCTGGGCAAGATATTTTCAAACGACCGATTGAAGTCGATGAACGGCATATTGTTACCGTATTCATTGGATATTGTGTGAATAGGTAACGCTTTTACATGCCGCTTGCGCTTATCGACGGGATGCGCTTTTATTTTGCAAATAGGGTGTACACACTATTATTTCGCACCGATATGACGCGCAAGGCACCACCCTGGTGCAGCGCCCAGGAGAGACCGATGCCGGTTAGCAACGCAGAACTGACCCAGATGTTCGAACACGTGCTCACGCTGTCGCGCGTGGACGAGACCCAGAGCGTGGCCGTGCTCAAGAGCCACTATTCCGACCCGCGCACGGTCAACGCCGCGATGGAGGCCGCGCAGCGCCTGAAGGCCAAGGTCTATGCCGTGGAGCTGCCGTCGTTCAACCACCCCCGCGCCATGGGCAACGACATGACCGCCTACTGCGGCGACACCGCACTGACCGGCAACCTCGCCGCACAGCGCGCCTTGGAAGCCGCCGACCTGATCGTCGACACCATGATGCTGCTGCACTCCCCCGAGCAGGAGCAGATCCTCAAGACCGGCACGCGCATCCTGCTGGCCGTGGAGCCCCCGGAAGTGCTGGCGCGCATGCTGCCGACCGAGGAAGACAAGCGCCGCGTGCAGGCCGCCGAAGTGCTGCTCAAACAGGCCCGCAGCCTGCACGTGCGCTCCAAGGCCGGCAGCGACTTCCACGCCCCGCTCGGCCAGTACCCGGCGGTCACCGAGTACGGTTACGCCGACGAGCCGGGGCGCTGGGACCACTGGCCCAGCGGCTTCCTGTTCACCTGGCCGAACGAGGACAGCGCCGAAGGCACGCTGGTGCTGGACGTGGGCGATATCCTGCTGCCGTTCAAGAGCTACTGCCGCGAGCGCATCACCCTGGAGATCGAGAAAGGCTTCATCACCGGCATCCACGGGGGCTTCGAGGCCGAGTACCTGCGCGACTACCTGAAGTACTTCAACGACCCCGAGGTGTACGGCATCTCCCACATCGGCTGGGGCCTGCAGCCGCGAGCGCAGTGGACGGCCATGGGCCTGCATGACCGCAACGACGGCATGTGCATGGATGCCCGCGCGTTCTACGGCAACTTCCTGTTCTCCACCGGCCCCAACACCGAGGTCGGCGGCAAGCGCAAGACCCCGTGCCACCTGGACATCCCCCTGCGCAACTGCGACATCTACCTCGACGACCAGGCCGTGGTGCTGGCCGGCGACGTGGTCGCCCCCGAGGCCTCGAAAGCCCGCTAGCCCCTTGCGATGGCTTGGTTATACTGGCCCGGCGCTCCGTTACCGGGGGCCGGCCAGCCCAACCCACACAGCCCAAGCCATTCCATGCCTAGAAAACCCACCGCCGCCCCGCTCGACACCACGCCCTACGAGGTCACAGAACAGATCGGCCACCTGCTGCGCAAGGCGTACCAGCGGCACACGGCGATCTTCCAACAGCAGGCCTGCGACCCGCAGCTCACCTCGATCCAGTTCGTCACCCTGTGCGCCTTGCGCGACCACGGGCCCAGCTCGCAAGCGGAGTTGATCAAGGCCACGGCGGTGGACCAGGCGACCATTCGCGGCATCGTCGAGCGCTTGAAGGCGCGGGGATTGATCCAGTTGTCACCGGACCCGGACGACCGGCGCAAGGTGATCGTCGAGCTCACCGCCGAGGGCAGCGCGTTGCTGGATACGATGATTCCCTGCGCGCGGCAGATCAGTGAGTTGAGCATGGGCAGCCTGAATGCCGGGGAACGGGTGGCGATCCTGTTCCTGCTGCGCAAGATGATCGACAGCGAAGAGGCGGCGGGCTGATCGCGCCGTTCTGCAGAACCCTCACCGTCGCTGACGGCCCTATCGCGGGGCGAGCCCGCTCCCACAGGTTAATCGCTGCGTTCGAGAACAGCGGGGCACCTGTGGGGGCGGGCTTGCCCCGTGATGAGGTCAGCCCCACCCTCCACACCCTCTGAAACCTGCCTGGCCTGCTTCTTGCCTACTCATTTCATGTAGTGAGCACTTACCGAAAAAGCGCACCGTTTGAGTCCTTTGGTAGCGCCCCAGAGATGAGCGAGCCATGCAAGAAGACATCGCCCTGCGGATAAACGGTCAGACCGTCACGGTCGACGCCGAACCCGATACCCCCCTGTTACTGGTGCTGCGCAACGACCTGTGCCTGAACGGCCCGAAATACGGCTGCGGCCTGGGTGAATGCGGCGCCTGCACGGTACTCATCGACGGTGTCGCCGCACGCTCGTGCGTGATCCCGCTGGCGGGCGCCGTAGGTCGTGAGGTCACCACCCTCGAAGGCCTCGGCAGCAAGGCCGCGCCGCACCCGGTGCAACAAGCCTTCATCGACGAACAGGCGGCGCAGTGCGGCTACTGCATGAACGGCATGATCATGACCGCCACGGCCTTGCTCGAGCGCATCCCCAACCCCACCGACGAACAGATCCGCAACGAACTGTCCGGCAACCTCTGCCGCTGCGGCACCCACGTCGAAATCCTGCGCGCGGTGCGCCGCGCCGCCGGCCGCCCGGCCTGAGTCACGGAGACACGCATGAATCACTCTCAGCAGCTTCCCACCCGCGACCAGTTGCTGGCCAAGACCGGCGTGCTGCTCGTCGTCGACGACATCACCCCACCCTCCGGCCCAGTGGCCAAGGGCGTCACCCCGGTGGTGAAGGACAAGGAACTGGCCCTGTTCCTGGCCATCAGCGACGACGGCCAAGTCTACGCCTTCAACGGCCACGTCGACCTGGGCACCGGCATCCGCACCTCGCTGGCGCAGATCGTCGCCGAGGAACTGGACCTGCGCATGGACCAGGTGCACATGGTGCTGGGCGACACCGAGCGCGCCCCGAACCAGGGCGCCACCATCGCCAGCGCCACCTTGCAGATCTCCGCCGTGCCGCTGCGCAACGCTGCCGCCGAGGCGCGCCGCTTTCTCCTGCAACAGGCCGCGCAGCGCCTGGGCAGCGATGACCTGCGCATGGAAGAAGGCGTGGTGCTCGCCCGCGACGGCCGCGCCCTGCCCTTCGCCGAGCTGCTGCGCGGCCAACGCCATCAATTGCGCATCTCCGGCGATGCCCCGCTCAAGGCCATCGACGACTACCGCCTGGTGGGCCGCAGCGCCGCGCGGGTGGACATCCCCGGCAAGGCCACCGGCGAACTCACCTACGTCCACGACATGCGCCTGCCTGACATGCTCCACGGCCGGGTGATCCGCCCGCCCTACGCCGGCCACGACAGCGGCGAGTTCGTCGGCAACAGCCTGCTGGCGGTCGACGAGACCTCCATCGCCCACCTGCCCGGGGTGGTCGCGGTGGTGGTGATCCGCGACTTCGTCGGCGTGGTCGCCCAGCGCGAGGAGCAGGCGATCCGCGCCGCCCATGAGCTGAAGGTCAGCTGGAAGCCCTGGACCGGCAAGCTCCCCGACCTCACCGACGTGGCCCAGGCGATCCGCGACAACCCGCGCATCCAGCGCACCGTGCTGGACCAGGGCGACGTCGACGGCGGTATCGCCAACGCCAGCCAGCGCCTGAGCCGCAGCTACCTGTGGCCATACCAGTTGCACGGCTCGATCGGCCCGTCGTGCGCGCTGGCCGACTACACCGACGGGCAGATCCGCATCTGGTCCGGCACGCAGAACCCACACTTGCTGCGCGCAGACCTCGCCTGGCTGATCGAATGCCCGGAAGAGCGCATCGAGATCATCCGCATGGAAGCCGCCGGCTGCTATGGCCGCAACTGCGCCGACGACGTGTGCGCCGATGCGCTGCTGCTGTCGCGCGCGGTCCGCCGCCCAGTGCGGGTGCAATTGACCCGCGAGCAGGAGCACGTGTGGGAGCCCAAGGGCACCGCGCAACTGATGGAGATCGACGGCGGCCTCAACGCCGACGGCACCGTCGCCGCCTACGACTTCCAGACCAGCTACCCGTCCAACGGTGCGCCGACCCTGGCGCTGCTGCTGACCGGCGCGGTGGAGCCGGTGCCGGCGCTGTTCGAGATGGGCGACCGCACCTCGATCCCGCCATACGACTACGCGCACATGCGCGTCACCATCAACGACATGACCCCACTGGTGCGGGCCTCGTGGATGCGCGGTGTATCGGCCCTGCCCAACAGCTTCGCGCACGAGTCGTACATCGACGAGCTGGCCTTCGCCGCCGGGGTCGACCCGGTGGAGTACCGCCTCAAGCACCTCTCCGACCCTCGCGCCATCGACCTGGTGAAGGCCACCGCCGAGCGCGCTGGCTGGCAAGCGCACAGCGTGCCGATGCAAACGCCCGTCGAAGGCGACGTGCTGCGCGGCCGGGGCTTTGCCTATGCGCGCTACATCCACAGCAAGTTCCCCGGTTTCGGTGCCGCCTGGGCGGCCTGGGTCGCCGACGTGGCGGTGGATCGGCGCACCGGCGAGGTGGCGGTGACCCGCGTGGTGATCGGCCATGACGCGGGGATGATGATCAACCCCGAGGGCGTGCGCCACCAGATCCACGGCAACGTGATCCAGTCCACCAGCCGCGTGCTCAAGGAGCAGGTGAGCTTCGAGGAGTCGGCGGTCGCCAGCAAGGAATGGGGCGGCTACCCGATCCTCACCTTCCCCGAGGTGCCGGACATCGACGTGCTGATGCTCCCGCGCCAGCACGAACCGCCCATGGGCAGCGGCGAGTCGGCCTCGGTGCCGAGCGCGGCGGCCATCGCCAATGCGATCTTCGATGCCACCGGCATCCGCTTCCGCGAGTTGCCGATCACCGCCGAGCGGGTGCGCGAAGCCTTGGGCGGCAACGCTTCAGGCAGCGACGCGCCGCCCCCCGAGGCGGCCAAGGCCAAGCGTTCGAAATGGTGGTTCGGCTCGCTCGCCGGCCTGTTCGGCGCCGCGCTGGGCATGCTCGCCACGGCCTTGCCCTGGCGCGCCGAGATCGCCCCGGTGACACCGCCTGGCGCTGGCAGCTGGTCGGCGGCGATGCTCGAACGCGGGCGCCAGGTGGCTGCCGCGGGCGACTGCGCGGTGTGCCACACAGTGGCTGGCGGCAAGGTCAACGCCGGAGGGCTGGCGATGGAAACCCCGTTCGGCACGCTGTACAGCACCAACATCACCCCCGACCCGGAAACCGGCATCGGCCGCTGGTCGTTCGCCGCCTTCGAGCGTGCCATGCGCGAAGGCATCAGCCGCGACGGCCGACATCTGTACCCGGCGTTTCCCTACACCTCGTTTCGCAACATCAACGACGGCGACATGCAGGCGCTGTACGCCTACCTGATGTCGCAAACCCCGGTGCGCCAGGCAGCGCCCGCCAACCAGATGAGCCTCCCGTTCAACCAGCGCCCGTTGATGGCCGGCTGGAACGCGCTGTTTCTCAAGCGCGGCGAATACCAACCCGACCCGCAGCGCAGCGCGCAGTGGAACCGTGGCGCCTACCTGGTCGATGGCCTCGGCCACTGCACCGCCTGCCACTCGCCGCGCAACCTGATGGGCGCCGAGAAGGCCGGCAAAAGCTACCTGGCCGGTGGCATGGTCGACGGTTGGGAAGCACCCGCGCTCAACGCCCTGGGCAAGTCGTCGACACCCTGGAGCGAAAGCGAGCTGTTCACCTACCTGCGCACCGGTTTCTCCGACAAGCACGGCGTCGCTGCCGGCCCCATGGGGCCGGTGGTCAGCGAGCTGGCCACCCTGCCGGAAAGCGACGTGCGCGCCATCGCCCACTACCTGACGTCGCTCGATGGCGAGCCGCAGGCGGTGGCGGCCAAGGCATCCGCCCCGGTGGATACGCAATTGTCGATCAGCAATGGCGAGCGGGTGTTCAAGGGCGCGTGCCAGGCCTGCCACGCCGATGGCCTGGGGCCGAAGCTGTTCGGCGTGAGCCCGTCGATGGCGGTCAACAGCAACGTCCACAGCGACCTGCCAGACAACCTGCTGCGCGTGGTGTTGCACGGCATCCCGACGCCGGCGACCCGTGATCTTGGCTACATGCCCGGCTTCAAGGACAGCCTCTCGGACCGCCAGGTGGCGGACCTGGCCGCCTACCTGCGCCAGCGCTTCGCCGCCGACAAGCCGGCCTGGCAGGGGCTGCAGGCCAAGAGCGCGCAGGTGCGCGCCAACCCCGGCAGCCATTGACCCTCAGCGGCGCAGGCCGCGCAGGGCGAGGTCGCTGATGAAACGCAGCCACTCGTCCTTGGCGCGCGGGTCGCCCAGGTCTTCGGCGAGGAACGAACTCAAGGTGTAGCGGTTGGAGTTATAGAAGTAGCAGAGCGAGGCGATCATCAGGTACGCGTGCTTGATGTCGATGTCTTCGCGGAACAGGCCCTGGGCCTGGCCCGCCTCGATGATCGGCCGCAGCACGCCGACCGCCTCGCCCGACAGCGCTTGCAGGTTCAGCGACTTTCGCGCGTGCAGGCCCTGGTGCAGGTTCTCGGTGGCGAGGATGGTGACGAACTCGGGGTGGCGCACGTAGTAGTCCCAGATGAAGGCGACCAACTGGCGCAGTGCCGCCTCGGGGTCGGCAAGGTCCAGGCGCAGCTTGCCCTCGGCCTGGTTGAAGCTAGCGTAGATGTGCTCCAGCACGCTGATGAACAGCTTTTCCTTGCTGCCGAAGTAGTAATAGATCATCCGGTCGTTGGACTTGGCCAGCTTGGAGATCTGCTCGACGCGCCCGCCGCTGAAGCCGTGCTTGCTGAAGATCTTCACCGCGGCCTTGAGGATGCTGTCCCGGGTGCGGTCGGCCTGCTGGGCGCGAACGCCGGTTTTGCGAGTCTGCATGGTGGTTCCCCCTGATAGCGCAACACTGCCACAGCGCAGGCGCGTTTGCGACGTGATTGGAGCGAGGTAGCGAAGATGCGGCACCTGGATCTGCAAGTCATCGACAAGGCGCTGGAGTGGGCCCGGGCCGGGCACGCCCTCTGGCTGTGCACGGTGCTGTCCACCTATGGCTCGGCGCCGCGCTCGCCGGGGGCGATGCTGGTCAGCCGGGGTGGCGAGGGCTATGTCGGCTCGCTCTCCGGGGGCTGTGTCGAAGAAGAATTCCTGGAAAGCCTCGGGCGTGGCGAGTTCAGCGCGGCGGCGCAGGTGGTGCGCTACGGGGATGGGCAGGAACACAGCCGCCGCCTGCGCCTGCCCTGTGGCGGTGTGCTGGTGGTGTTGGTTGAGCATCGCGCGCCGAGCGATGCCTGGCTGGCGCACCTCGAGGCATTGCGGGGCGCCTTGCATGGCCAGCAGCGGGTAACCCGGCGGGTCGCCCTGGCGGACGGCGCCTTGCGCCTGGACGCCGCCAGCCCACAGGGCAGCGCCCGCGTGTGCCAGCAACAAGACGCGGTGCACATCGACATCGGCCCGGCCCTGCGCCTGGTGCTGGCCGGGTTGTCACCGGTGGCCGAGGCCTGCGCCGACATCGCCCGCACGCTGGGCTGCGAAGTGATCGCCTGCGACCCGCGCGAGGAGATGGCGCACGTCAGGCTGGCCGGCGTGCAGATGCACCGCGTGCTGCCGTCGATGTTCATCGCCGCCGGAGGCTGCCACGCCGCGACGGCAGTGGTGGCGCTGACCCACGACCCGAAGATCGACGACCTGGCGTTGCTGGAGGCGGTCAATACACCGGCCTTCTACATCGGCGCGATGGGCTCGAGCACCACCTCCGCCCGCCGCGCCGAGCGACTGCGGCGCATTGGTGGGCTATCGGAGGAACAGATCGAACGGCTGCACATGCCCATCGGGCTGGACCTGGGCAGCAAGTCGCCGGCGGAGATTGCCCTGGCGGTGATGGCGGACGTGCTGCGGGTGTATCGGGGGAAGGCGCGGCATGCGCTGTGAGTGGTGTGTCGGCCCTCCCGGCCTTTCGCGGGGCAAGCCCACACAGGGCACTGCGCGATCCTTGTGGAAGCGGGCCTGCCCCGCGATGAGCTGCACAGCAGCCCCAACCACCCACAGATGTGAACCACCACACGCCACCCCGCTTGCCGCCCAGGGCGCTCTTTCCCCACAATCCCAACCACGCCGCACCACAACAGGGAGTTGTTCCACGTGCCATCGATCTACCAGCTCAAACCCCGCTTCCAGGCCCTGCTGCGCCCCGCCGTCCAGCGCCTGTACGAGCGTGGCGTCACCGCCAACCAGGTCACCGTCGCCGCCGCGCTGGTCTCGGTACTGCTGGGCCTGCTGCTGGCCGGGCTCAGCCACGTGGCCTGGCTGTTCATCCTGGTGCCGCTGTGGATGCTCCTGCGCATGGCGCTCAACGCCGTCGACGGCATGCTCGCCCGGGAATTCGGCCAGCAATCGACACTCGGCGCCTACCTCAACGAACTGAGCGACGTGATCGCCGATGCCGCCCTGTACCTGCCCTTCGCCCTGCTGCCGGGGGTTTCCCCGACGCTGGTGGTGCTGGTGGTGCTGGCCTCGATCGTCAGCGAGTACGCCGGCGTGATGGGGCCGCTGGCCGGCGCCTCGCGGCGCTACGACGGCCCCATGGGCAAGAGCGACCGGGCCTTCGCCTTCGGCGTGCTGGGCACCGGCGTGGCGTTCGGGCTGCTGAATTCGACATGGATCGACGGCCTGTTGCTGGTCATCCTGCTGCTCTCGCTCTATACCCTCTACAACCGGGTACGCCAGGGGCTGGCCGAAACCCGCTGACCCTATCGCCGCAGGACAAGGACTTATCCCATGCGCCAAGCGCAATCGCTGCACTTCTCGACCCACGACGGTGTCGAGCTGCACTACCGCCACTGGCCCGCCACGCGCAACGAGCACCAACCGCGCCGGGCCGTGGTGATGTTCCACCGTGGCCATGAGCACGGCGGGCGCATGGCCCACCTGGCCGACGAGCTGGACCTGCCCGGCTACGACTTCTTCGCCTGGGACGCCCGCGGCCACGGCCAGTCGCCGGGCGCGCGCGGCGACAGCCCGGGTTTCGCCACCAGCGTGCGCGACATCCAGACCTTCATCGAGCATATCCAGGCCCGGCACGGCATCGACGAGCCCGACATGGTGGTGCTGGCGCAAAGCGTCGGCGCCGTGCTGGTGGCCACCTGGGCCCACGACTACGCGCCGAAAGTGCGCTGCCTGGTGCTCGCCTCGCCAGCCTTCAAGGTCAAGCTCTACGTGCCCTTCGCCCGCCCC
Organism: Pseudomonas entomophila; assembly: GCF_029193575.1. Lineage (GTDB taxonomy): Bacteria > Pseudomonadota > Gammaproteobacteria > Pseudomonadales > Pseudomonadaceae > Aquipseudomonas > Aquipseudomonas entomophila_G. Next base: position 22,215 of record NZ_JARGCS010000026.1, read on the forward strand.
GGCCTGAAGCTGCTCAAGGCCCTGCGCGGCAACTTCTTCGTCAACAGCTACGTCAAGCCGCGCCTGCTCACCCACGACCCGGAACGGGTGATGTCGTACACCGCCGACCCGCTGATCAGCCGGCCGATCTCGGTGACCATGCTGCTGGGCCTGTACGACGCCGCCGAGCGCGTGGTGGCCGACGCCCAGGCGATCCAGGTGCCGACCCAATTGCTGGTCTCGGGGTCGGATTTCGTGGTCGAACGCGCGCCACAGGAACGCTTCTTCGAGCGCCTGGGCAGCACGCGCAAGGAAATGCACGTGCTCCCCGGTTTCTTCCACGACACCCTCGGCGAGCGCGACCGCGCCCATGCCCTGGCGCGCATCCGGCGCTTCGTCGAGCACTGCTTCGACATGCCCGCCGCACGGCCCTCGCTGCTCGACGCCGACCTCACCGGCGCCAGCTGCGCCGAGGCCGAGAGCCTGGCCGCGCCGTTGCCACGCCATTCGCCACGCGACCTGTATTGGCGCGCCACCCGCGCCAGCCTGCGCCTGGGCCAGGGCCTTTCGGAAGGCGTGAAGCTGGGCTTCGACACCGGCTTCGACTCCGGCAGCACCCTGGACTACGTCTACCGCAACCAGGCCACCGGCAAAGGCAAGCTGGGCGCGCTGATCGACCGCAACTACCTCGACGCCATCGGCTGGCGCGGCATTCGCCAACGCAAGCTGCACGTCGAGGAACTGCTGCGCCTGGCCATCACCCGCCTGCGCGAGCAGCACAAGCCGGTGCACATCGTCGACATCGCCGCCGGCCATGGCCGCTACATCCTCGAAGCCCTGCAAGAGCAGGACAACCTGCCGGACTCGATCCTGCTGCGCGACTACAGCGAGTTGAACGTTCAGCAGGGCAGCGCGCTGATCGCCAAGAAGGGCCTGGGCGAAATCGCCCGCTTCGTCCAGGGCGATGCCTTCGACCGCCAGAGCCTGGCCAGCCTCGACCCGCGCCCGACCCTGGCGGTGGTGTCCGGCCTGTATGAGCTGTTCGCCAGCAACACCTTGGTGGGCAACTCCCTGGCGGGCCTTGCCGACGCGGTGGAGGACGGCGGCTACCTGGTCTACACCGGCCAGCCCTGGCACCCGCAGCTGGAGATGATCGCCCGCGCGCTGACCAGCCACCGCGCTGGCCAGGCCTGGGTGATGCGCCGCCGCAGCCAGGCCGAGATGGACCAGTTGGTGGAGGCGGCGGGCTTTCGCAAGGTCGCCCAGCGCATCGACGAATGGGGCATCTTCAGCGTCAGCCTGGCGCAGCGGGTGCGTTGATGACGCGCGAAGCGGGGCTGATCCGCCGTGGCGTGCTGTGGCTGTTGCTGCTGGGCCCGTTGTTCTTCCTCAGCTACGGCCTGGCCAATGGCTACACCGCCACCCGCACGGACGTCGGCAGCCTGGTGTTCGCCTGGGAACGCCACGTGCCGCTGTGGCCGTGGACGATCATTCCGTACTGGTCGATCGACCTGCTCTACGGCCTGTCGTTCCTGCTACCGCGAACCCGTCGCGAGATGGACCGCCACGCCCTGGCGCTGCTGACCGCGCAGGTCATCAGCGTGGCCTGCTTCCTGCTCTGGCCCTTGCGCTTCACCTTCGAGCGGCCGGAGCTGGACGGGCTGTTCGGCTGGCTGTTCGATGTGCTGATGGGCTTCGACAAGCCGTTCAACCAGGCGCCGTCTCTGCATATCGCGCTGCTGGTGGTGATCTGGACGATGTTCGCCCGGCATACCCGGCCAGGGCCGTGGCGCTGGGCGATGCATGGCTGGATGGCGTTGATCGGGCTTTCGGTGCTGACCACCTGGCAGCACCATTTCATCGACCTGCCGACCGGGGCGCTGGCCGGGTTGCTGTGCGTGTGGCTGTGGCCCGGCGAGGGTGAGCTGCCGTGGCGGCGGGCGCGGTTGCCGCAGGAGGCCAAGCGCTGGCGGTTGGCGTTGCGCTATGGCCTGGGGGCGACGCTGTGCGCGCTGCTGGCGTTCAACCTGCGGGGTGGCTGGCTGTGGTTGCTGTGGCCGGGCGTGTCGCTGCTGATGGTGGCGTTGAACTACGCGTTGTTTGGCGCGGGCGGCTTCCAGAAGCGGGCCGAGGGGCGATTGTCCACTGCCGCGACCTGGCTGTTGGCACCTTACCTGGTGGGGGCGTGGCTCAATTCGCGCTGGTGGACGCGACGGCACCCGCAGGCGGACGAGGTGTGCGACGGGGTGTACCTGGGGCGTATTCCCGGCCCAGGGGAGGCGGTGGCATTTGCCTCTGTGGTGGACCTGAGCGCGGAGCTTCCCTGTGCCTGCCCTATCGCGGGGCAAGCCCGCGATAGGGCCCTCAACCCCACCACTTACCATAACCTCCCCACCCTGGACCTGATCCCACCCGCCCCCGACCTGCTGCACCAGGCCGCCAAAACCATCGAACAGTTGCACCCCCAAGGCCCCGTGCTGGTCTGCTGTGCCCTCGGCTACTCGCGCAGCGCCAGCGCCGTGGCCGCCTGGCTGGTCCTGAGCGGCCGCTGCGCCAACATCGACGAAGCCGAGGCCCGCATCCGCCAGGCGCGCCCTGGCGTGGTCCTGCAGCCCGCCCACCGCCTGGCCCTGGCACGACTGAGACCCGCCCCATGACCCTGCACCTGATCGCCAGCCTGCTCGCCCGTGGGCGCCAGCTGGAGCGCCTGTCCGACGGCATCGCCCTGCTGGCCCTGGCCTACGGCCTGGCCCCCCTGCTCGGCCTGCCGCTGCACCCGCTGGCCAGCGCCCTGTGCCTGCTGCTGGTGACCCTGGGCCTGGCGCACAAATACTGGGCCATCCGCGTGGCCCTGGACGCCGAGCTGTTCGCCCACCTCGCCGCCAGCGGCGCCGATGCCCAAACCCTGGACCGCGCCCTGTTCGAGCTGCGCCTCAAGCCCCAGCCCAGCGACCCACGCGACTGGCCCAGCCGTGGCCGCGCCGCGCTCGCCCTGCTGCGCCGCCAAGCCGTGTGCCTGGCCCTGCAAATGGCCCTGGCGCTGGCTACCCTGATCACACTGCCCTTCACCGGATAACCGCATGCCATGCTCGCCGCCCTGACCGCCTTCGCCATCACCTCCGCCGCGCGCCTGATCACCGGCGCCCGCGCCCTCTGGCTCGGCTGCACGCCGCAGCCGGTGCAGCGCCTGTACTTCGCCAACCACAGCAGCCACGGCGACTTCGTGCTGCTCTGGGCCGCGCTGCCCGAGCCGCTGCGCCGCTGCACGCGCCCGGTGGCCGGCGCCGACTACTGGGACAAGCCCGGCCTGCGCAGCTTCGTCATCCGCCAAGTGTTCAACGGCATCCTCATCGACCGTCAGCGCAGCGAACCGGGCGACAACCCGCTGCAACCGGTGTTCGAGGCCCTGGCCGGTGGCGACTCGCTGATCTTCTTCCCGGAAGGCACGCGCAACCTCGGCGACGAGCCGCTGCTGCCGTTCAAGAGCGGCCTGTTTCACCTGGCCACCGCGCAGCCCGGCATCGAGCTGGTGCCGGTGTGGATCGCCAACCTCAACCGGGTCATGCCCAAGGGCCGCGCCCTGCCACTGCCGCTGCTGTGCACCCTGAGCTTCGGCGAGCCACTGCACCTGGACATCGACGAAAGCAAGCAAGCGTTTCTCGAGCGGGCCCGCCAGGCCTTGCTCAACCTGGCCCCGAAGGATGCCTGAGATGGACGACAACACCTTTTCCCTGTTCGCCGGCATCGGCGCCCTGCTGCTGTTCGCCAGCATCGTCGGCCGCCTGCTGAAATGGCGTGCCGGCCCCGCGCCGCACGCGGTCATCGACAACCTCAACGCGCGCATCAACGCCTGGTGGGTGATGGTGCTGGTGATCGGCATCGCCTTCGTGTTCGGCAAGTACGGGGTGATCGTGCTGTTCTACGGCGTGTCGTTCTACGCCCTGCGCGAGTTCATGACCCTGACCCCGACCCGGCGCAGCGACTACCCGGCGCTGGTGGCGGCGTTCTATGTGGCGTTGCCGGTGCAGTACCTGCTGATCGCCATGGATTGGTACGGGCTGTTCAGCATCTTCATCCCGGTGTACCTGTTCCTGTTCCTGCCCATTCTCGCCAGCTTCGGCGGCGACACCACGCGCTTCCTCGAACGTGCCTCGAAGGTGCAGTGGGGGCTGATGATCGCGGTGTACTGCCTGTCGTCGGTGCCGGCGCTGATGACCTTGGACATTCCCGGCTACGAGGGCCGCAACCTGCTGTTGATCGCCTGGTTGATCCTGGTGGTGCAGATCAGCGACGTGTTGCAGTACGTGTGCGGCAAGCTGTTCGGCAAGCGCAAGGTGGCGCCCAACCTGTCGCCGTCGAAGACCGTCGAGGGCCTGGCCGGCGGCGTGGCGTTGGCGACGCTGGTCGGCGCGCTGCTGTGCTGGATCACGCCGTTCACCTTCTGGCAGGCCGCGCTGATGGCCCTGACGGTCAACGCCATGGGCTTCTTCGGCGGGCTGGTGATGTCGGCGATCAAGCGCGACCGGGGGGTGAAGGATTGGGGGCATATGATCGAAGGGCATGGTGGCATGCTCGACCGCATGGATTCGGTGTGCTTCGCCGCACCGGTGTTTTTCCATTTCGTGCGGTACTGGTGGGCCTGAGCCCCGCGACAGCCCCCCATAGCGCGTCCAGGCAGATGAACGTCGAGCCCAGGCAACTCCCTCGCCGGCGCAACCCCTAAGGTGGCAGGTCAAACAGCCAATCACCTGGAGCCCTGCCATGTCAGATTTCATCACCGTCCTGCGCGAGACCTGCCCCACCCCGGTGGTCGACGCGACCAAGTGGAAGCGCATCGGCGGCGACCCGCACACGGTCAACCTCAACGCCTACCTGTCGGCCGACGGCAGCAAGATCATGGGCACCTGGATCTGCACGCCGGGCAAGTTCGAGGTCAATTACGAAAAGTGGGAGTTCTGCCACTTCCTCGAGGGCTACTGCATCATCACCCCGGAAGGCGAGGAGCCCAAGCACCTGAAGGGCGGTGATGTATTCGTGATCGAACCGGGGATGAAGGGGACCTGGGAAGTGGTCGAGACCGTTCGCAAGTATTTCGTCTTCGCCTGACCGACTCTTGAAGCCGACGCTGAACCTGAGCGGGCTGGCCCGCTCACACAGAGGGCGGCCAATCCGCGTGCAAAAAAAATCGCGGGTCCGGGTCACCCTCCCCCAGGTGCGCAGTTACAGGGGGAGGGCCTCCCGGCCCGCGATCAAGCCCATCGCGCTTCAATCCTTCTTGCGGTACCCCTCGACGATCGCCGAGAAATCCTTGCCCCCCTCACCGCGCAGGCTCATCGCCTGGTACAGCTGCTGCGCCACCGCGCCGAGGATCACCGGCTGGTGCGCCTGGCGCGCCGCCTCGGTGGCCAGGCCCAGGTCCTTGAGCATCAGTTCGGCGCCGAAGCCGCCGGTGTAGCCACGCGAGGCCGGGGCGGTCTCGATGATGCCCGGCCACGGGTTGTACGTATCCGAGCTCCAGCAACGGCCGGTGGAACTGTTGATGATGCCTGCCAGCACCTTGGTGTCGATGCCCAGCGCGTTGCCCAACGCCATGGCCTCGGACACGCCGATCATCGAGATGCCCAGCAGCAGGTTGTTGCAGATCTTGGCGATCTGCCCCGTGCCCACTTCACCGCAGTGCACGATGTTGCGGCCCATCTGTTCGAGCACCGGCTTCAAGGTCGCGAACAGTTCAGTGCTGGCACCGACCATGAAGGTCAGGGTGCCCGCCGCCGCGCCGCCGGTGCCACCGGACACCGGCGCATCGCCCATGTCGACGCCCTTGGCCGCAGCGGCCTTGGACACCTCACGGGCGGTCTGCGGGTCGATGGTGCTGCAATCCACGGTCGGGGTGCCGGGGCGGATGCCCGCCAGCACGCCGTCTTCCTCGTTCAAATAGACGCTGCGAACGTGGGCCGCAGCCGGCAGCATGGTGATCACCAGCTCGCTGTTGGCCGCCGCGTCGCGGGGCGAGCGGCTGACCTGCCCGCCCAGTTCGGCGAGCTCGGCCAGCACGGTCTGGTTCAGGTCGAACAGGTTCAGCGGGTGACCGGCCTTGATCAGGTTGCGGGCCATGGGCGCGCCCATGTTGCCCAGGCCGATGAATGCGATGCGCATGGCGGTCTCCTTAGCGCAGGCTGATGGTGGTGTTCACACCGTCGTTGACGCTGTCGTCGTCGAACCAGCGGGCGGTGACGGTCTTGGTCTGAGTGTAGAACTGCACCACTTGCTTGCCGTACGGGCCGAGGTCGCCAAGCTTGGAGCCGCGCGACCCGGTGAAGCTGAAGAACGGCACCGGCACCGGGATCGGGATGTTGATGCCGACCTGGCCGATGTCGATCTCGCTCTGGAACTTGCGCGCCGCCGCGCCGCTCTGGGTGAACAGGCCGGTGCCGTTGCCGAACGGGTTGGCGTTGACCAGGGCGATGGCCTCGTCGAGGGTGTCGACTTCCAGGGTCACCAGCACCGGGCCGAAGATTTCCTGGGTGTACACCTGCATGTCGGTGGTCACGCCAGAGAACAGGGTCGGGCCGACGAAGTTGCCTTGCTCGTAGCCCGGCACCTTGACGTCACGCCCGTCCAGCTCCAGCTTGGCGCCTTCGCGGATGCCGCTTTCGATCAGCCCCAGTACGCGTTCCTTGGCGCGCTTGGACACCACCGGGCCGACGTCGGTGCCCGGCTCGCTGCCGGCGTTGACCTTGAGCTTGCTGGCCGCTTCCTTGATGTCTGGCAGCCACTCGCGGGCCTTGCCCACCAGCACCGCCACCGAGGTGGCCATGCAGCGTTGGCCGGCCGCGCCGAAGGCAGCGCCGACCAGGGCGTTGACGGTCTGCGTGCGGTTGGCGTCGGGCAGCACCACGGCGTGGTTCTTCGCGCCCATCATCGACTGCACGCGCTTGCCGTGCTGGCTGCCCAGGTTGTAGACGTGGGTGCCGACCTCGGTGGAGCCGACGAAGGAAATCGCCTTGATGTCCGGGTGGGTGCAGATGCCATCGACCACCTGCTTGCCGCCGTGCACCACGTTCAGCACACCCGCCGGCACCCCGGCCTCCAGCGCCAGCTCGACCAGCATCATGGTCGACAGCGGGTCTTGCTCGGACGGCTTCAAGACGAAGGTGTTGCCGCAGACGATGGCCATCGGGAACATCCACAACGGGATCATCGCCGGGAAGTTGAACGGGGTGATGCCAGCGCACACGCCGATCGGCTGGCGCAGGGTGTAGGTGTCGACGCCACCGGCGACGTTCTCGGCAAACTCGCCCATCTGCAGGGTGCCGATGGAGGCGGCGTGCTCGACCACTTCCAGGCCGCGGAAGATGTCGCCCTCGGCGTCGGCGAGGGTCTTGCCCTGCTCAGCGCTGAGGGTCTGGGCGATGCGCTTGGAGTGCTCGCGGATCAGCGCCTGCAACTTGAGCATGATGCGCATGCGTGCGCCGATCGGGGTGTCGCGCCAGGTCTTGAAGGCGCGCTCGGCGGCGGCCACGGCGGCGTTCACTTCCTCGGCGGTGGCGAACGGCACCCGCGCCAGCACCTGCTGGGTGGCCGGGTTGACGATGTCGCGCCACTCGGTGCTCTTGGACTCGACCCACTGGCCGTCGATCAGCAGCTTGACCTGCTCGACCTTGGCCTGGTCGGGGGTGTGGGGTGCGTTCATCTGCGCTCTCCTTGGAATTATTGTCGGGACGCGATTCGCGGCGCCGGGAAGTGGCGCCAGGGGGCTTTCTTCGAGTATAGATATGCAAACATCCAACAAGAACGCACAAAAAAACCGGATCAACATGCAAAAAGACCTGCCTTCCCTGGGCGCGCTGAACTGGGATGACCTGAAGTTCTTCCTCGAAGTCGCCCGCACCCGCAAGGCCAGTAGCGCCGCCAAGCGCCTGGCGGTGGACTACACCACGGTGTCGCGGCGCATCACCTCGCTGGAGGGCGCGCTGGGCACCTTGTTGTTCGAAAAGTCCCGGACCAACGGCTTCGTCCTCACCGCCGAGGGCCAGCGCTTGCTGGGTTATGCCGAGTCGATCGAAAGCACCCTGCACATGGCCTGCGAGCAAGTCTCGGGCTCGGGCGTGGCATTGTCGGGGCATGTGCGCATGGGCTGCACCGAGGGCTTCGGCAGCTTCTTCGTGACCCCGCAACTGAGCCATTTCGTCGACGCCTACCCGGCGATCTCGGTGGACATCCTGCCGCTGCCACACTTCATCAGCCTGTCCAAGCGCGAGGCGGACATCGTCATCGCCCTGGAGCGCCCGGAGCATGGGCCCTACGTGTGCTGCAAGCTGTGCGACTACCGCTTGCGGCTATATGCGACCCAGGCGTACCTCGACAACCACGAGCCGATCCGCGCGGTCGCTGATTTGGTGCGCCACCCGTTCATTAGCTATGTGGACGACCTGGCGTTCAGTTCCGAGCTGCTGTACCTGGCCAACCTGATCCCCAACGCCAGCGCGCACCTGCGCAGCACCAGCGTGATCGCCCAGTACACGGCGGCGTTGCAGGGGCGTGGGCTGGCGATCCTGCCGTGCTTCCTGGCGGCGCAGGATGAGCGGCTGGTGCAGGTGCTGCCGGGGGAGGTGGAGGTGACGCGACAGTTCTGGATGTACTGCCGGGAGGATCTGCGCAAGTTGAAGCGGATTACCCTGTTGTGGGATTACATCCGCGAGGTGACCGAGGCGAATGCGCCCTTGTTGATGGGGGATACCCGGAACATGCGTTTTTCAGGGGACTGAGGGGGCCGCTGTGCGGCCCTATCGCGGGGCCCTCGGATCAGCTCGACGCCACCACGATCGACACCCGGCGGTTCTCGGTGCGCCCCGCGATGGACTTGTTGTCCGCCACCGGCTGGCTGCTGCCCAGCCCCCGGGTGTGGATATTCCCGGGCAACATACCGATGCCGATCAGCACCTTCGCCACACTCTGCGCCCGGCGTTCCGACAGCTGCTGGTTGTAGGCATTCTTGCCCGACGCATCGGTATGCCCGTCTACCCGCACATGCTCGATACTCACCGAAAGCAACGCCTTGCCAATGCGCTCGACGATCGCCTGGCTCTCGCCATTCAGGCTATCGACGTCGCTGCCAAACAGCACCTTGCCAGACAAATCGAACGCCCAGCCCTCCTCGCTCGGCGCGAAGCCTTCGCGCTTGAGCACGGCGATCTGTTCGGCGCTCAGGCCTTGGGGCGGCACACTCTGGCAGCCGCCCAGGCCAAGCAGGGCCAGCAATAACGCCAGCACGGGCCAGCGGGGGAATAGGTGGGTCACGGTTCAGCTCCTGTTTTTCATATCCGTGGCGCAGCGTTCCGTCTGCGCCGTTTGCCAATGGCCACGGCGCTTGCGCTTGGCCTGGTACATCGCCGCGTCGGCGGCATTGAGCAACGTGGCCGAATCCTGGCCATCGTCGGGGTAATAGGCGATGCCCACGCTCAGCGAGGTGCTGATGCTGTTGCCATCGTCCAAGGTGACCGGCAGCTTCATGCTGGCGACGATTTTCTCGGCGATGCGCTGGGCGTCCTCGCGCGAATGCAGCGGGGTGAGCAGCACGGCGAACTCGTCGCCGCCCAGGCGGGCGACCAGGTCGTGCTCGCGCAACTGGGCGCGCACGCGGCTGGCGACGCTGATCAACACCTCGTCGCCGACGGCGTGCCCAAGGTTGTCGTTGATCTGCTTGAAGTGGTCGCTGTCGAGGAACAGCAGCGCCAGATGGTCCTGCTGGCGCGCGGCATTGCGCAGGCTGCGGTTGAGCCGGCCCTCGAAGAACGCCCGGTTGGGCAGGCCGGTGAGGCTGTCGTGGCTGGCCTGGTGGGCCAGGGTCTCGTTCTCGCTCTGCAGATGGCTTTGCCAGACCTCCAGCTCATCGAGCAAGGCGTTGAAGTCATTGCCCAGCTCGTTCAGCTCGGCGATCCGCGCCTCGGGCACGCGCCGGTCGAAACTGCGCTCGCGACGGGCAGCGTGGGCAACACTGGCGAGGCTGCGCAGTGGGCGAACGATATCGCCGAACAGCTGCCGTGACAGGTAGATCGCCATTACCGCGCTGAGCAGGCTGCAGAACAGGATGCCGGCCAGGCCGCTGAGCAGGAAGCGCAGCAGGCTGTCACCTTGGCCGACCAGCTCGATGTGCCCGACCTTGCGCTGCTGATGGAGGATCGGCAGGTTCACCGGCTCATCCAGCAACAGGCTGGCCAGCCGCGCCTCCAGCGGCGCCAGCATGCCGCTGTCGCTGCGCTGCCAGTGCGCCAGCAAGTCACCGTCGTTGTCGAGCACCTTGGCGTCGGCCACCTCTTCGGTGGCGGCGATCAACGCCAGGGCTTCGTTGGCCGCCTGGCTGTCGTCGAACACCACCGCGGCTTCGACGGTATAGGTGATGGAGCGGGCGATCAGGTGCAGGTTCTGGTTGGCGTAAACACGCAAGGCCAGCACACCGAGCAGGGTCAACGAGATGCCCACCAACCCCACCGCCAGCAACGCCACGCTCAGGTGCCCGCTGCCGAGCACACTGCGCAGCGTCGGGCGCACCACACGCTTGCCACTGAGTTTCATGGCTGCCCTGCCCTGCGCCGCGATAGCTGCAGCACACTGGGGTGGATGCGCACGCCACTGCGCGCGACCGAGTCGAGGTTGACATCGAAGGTCACCTGTTCGTCGCCCACGCGCAGGCAGAACAGGCTACCGACCGTGCACGGGTCATCGGCCTCGCTGATGCTCAGCACCGGGTGGCCGTTGAGTGCCTGGAACAAGCGGTCGCGCTCGCCAGGTTCGAGTTTGCCGATATACACCGCATCACAGCTGCCAACCACCTGGGTGTCACCGGCCAGCAGGCGGCGCACCTGCATCGGCTGGCCCGTGTTCTGCACTTCGCCCTTGATCAGGTCATCGGCGTATTCGGTGGGGCCCACCACGCACAAACGCAGGGGTGCCGGGGCCGCCGGCCAGCGTGCGTAACTGAAGATGCCGAGCACGACCTGGGTCACGGCCTTGGCCCGCTGCTGGGCCTGGGGCGCACGCGGGGGGACGTCCGCCCAAGCATGTGCGGCGAATAGCAACAGGGCGGCGAGCCACAGGGAAGGCACGCGGCCTGTCATTCGCCGCGTAGGCGAGACAGCCACCATCATGTGGGAAATCTCTCAACTTACGTTCAGATATTCCGCAACGATAGCATAAGGCCGCATAGCCAAGGCATTGACGTTCATCAGTGATGTTCCAGCATAAGGCCAGAAATCCGTCGCACCCTGCGCCCGACCGCTTCCTCGAACACCCCAGCGCGCGGCTCGACCAAGCTGAAACAATGCTTGGCGCGGGTGATGCCGGTGTACACCAACTCCTTGGTCAGCACCGGGTTGAGGGTGTCGGGCAACACCAGGGCGGTGTGGCTGAACTCCGACCCCTGAGACTTGTGCACGGTCATGGCGAACACTGTTTCCACTTCGTTTAGACGGCTAGGCAGGACGAAACGTACCCCGCCCGCCCCGTCGTTGCGGGGGAAAGCCACTCGCAGCAGGGGCTCGCCGTGTTCGTCGGGCAAACGCAGGGCGATGCCGATATCACCGTTCATCAGGCCAAGGCCGTAGTCGTTGCGCGTCACCAGCACAGGGCGGCCTTCGTACCAGGGTTGCTGGCTGTCGATCAGCCCGGCGCTGCTCAACACCCGCGCCACCCGCTCGTTCAGGCCCTCGACGCCCCAAGGCCCCTTGCGCACCGCGCACAGCAGCTGGAAGTCCTCGAAGCTGCGCAGCACCTCGGCGGCCCACTGTTCCCAGCGCGGGTCGTCGGCCAGTGTGCCGGGGGCTGGGCGTTGCCGTCCGATACAGCGCAGATAGCTGCGGTAGCCTTGCGGGCCTTGCTCGCCACGGTTCAGGCCATCCAGCAGCAGGCGGTCGAAAGCGCGGTCGTGCTCGCCACGCAAGGCGAGGCCGAACACATCCTCGGGCGGCAGGCTCAACAGCGCGCGGGCCTGCTCGGCCTGCTGGCGGTTGACCAGCCGGGCCAACTGGCCGATGCCACTGCCTTCGCCGAAGCGCCGGGAGTGACGCAACATCACCACCTGCTGCGCCAACGGGTGCTGGCTTTCGTCGCCCGGGGTGAGGCCACGGCCGTCTAGCGACTGCCCGCCGACCTGCTCCAGCCAGGCTTGGGTGGCGGGGGCATAGCGGCCCTCCTCGGCATCGCGACACAGGTCGCCGAGCACCGCACCGGCCTCCACCGAGGCCAGTTGGTCCTTATCACCGAGCAGCACCAGACGGGCGCGGGGCGGCAGGGCATCGAGCAGGTTGGCCATCATTGCCAGGTCGATCATCGAGGCTTCGTCGACCACCAGCACGTCCAGCGGCAACGGGTTGCCCGCATGGTGGCGGAAGTGCCGCGAGCCGGGGCGGCTGCCCAACAGGCGGTGCACGGTGCTGACCTCGGTGGGGATCTGCCCGCGCACCTCGTGGCTGACGTGCAACTGCTCGACCTGCTGGCCGATGGATTCGGTCAGCCGCGCCGCGGCCTTGCCGGTCGGCGCCGCCAGGCGAATGCGCAGGGGACGGCCCTGCTCCACCGCGGGCGCCTGCAACAGGGCCAGCAGGCGCACCACCGTGGTGGTCTTGCCGGTGCCGGGGCCGCCGGTGATGATGCTGAACGCGGCGCGGGTGGCCAGCGCGCAGGCAAGCTTCTGCCAGTCCACCTGCCCTTGCGGCGCGCCACTGGCGAACAGCTGCGCCAGGCGAGCGGGCAAGTCGACGGGCATCGCCTCGGCAACGCTCAGGCGCTGGTGCAGGGTGGCGTCGATACGCCGCTCGTAGCTCCAGTAGCGCCGCAAATACAGGCGCAGGCCGCTGAGCACCAACGGTCGGTCGGCGTGCCCGGCGGTGTTGCCAAGCGCCACCAGGGCGCTGGCGGCGATGCGTTCGCGCCAGGTGTCCAGGTCCAGGCTGGCGAGCAACTGCGAGGGCAGCAGCAACGGGCCGGCCAGGGCATCGCCCTCCGGCGGCAGCGACAGGGCGAAGTCCGGCTCGGCCAGGGTCTGCGCCAGGTCCAGGCAGACGTGGCCGTGGCCGAGCTGGTGGCTGGCCAACGCCGCCGCCAGTAGCAGCAGCGGGGCGCTGCCCGGCGCGCGCTCTTCGAGAAAGCCCACGAAGGCGCGGTCCAGGGCGCGCAACCAGCCGCGCTCGACCCAGCGGTCGAGCAGCACCAGCAGGTCGTGGCTGTCGCGCAGCGGCGCCAAGGCAGCCAGGTGCTCGGCCTGCAAAGGGATGGGCAAGAGGTCGTCGAGGCGTCGGCTCATGGCGCGGCTCCGGCAAACAGGTCCTGCTGCTCGGGCGCCACGGCGCCGCTGAACAGCGCGTCGAGCTGCTCGATCAGCGCGCGCGGCGGCCGGGCGAAGTGCAGCCCGTGGCCAGCGCCGCCGACACCACGCAGGAAGATGAACAGGGCACCGCCGATATGGCGGTCGTAATCGTAGTCCGGCAAGCGCGCGCGCAGTTGACGGTGCAGGGCCAGCAGGTAGAGCACGTACTGCAGGTCGTAGCGGTGTTCGAGGATCGCCTGCTCCATGGCCAGGGCGCTGTAGGCCTGCGCGTCGGGGCCGAGCCAGTTGGATTTGTAGTCGGCCACGTAGTAACGCCCATCCAGTTCGAACGCCAGGTCGATGAAGCCCTTGAACATGCCGTTGAGCTGGGTCGCCAGCGCCGCCGGGCGCGCCGCGCCGCCGTGGGTATGGCGGCTGACCAACTGATCGAGGCGCAGCACGTCGACCTGGTGGCTGGCGAACCAGAACTCCATTTCGATCTGGTACTGCTGCAATTGCCCCAGGCTCAGGACCGGCCCTTCGGTGGCCCAGGCCATCGGCTGGCTCAGCAGTCGTTGCAGCCATTGGCTGAGAGCCGGGATCCAGCCGGTCCAGCCGCGGCGGTTGCAACGCTGGCCAACGGTGCGCTCGATCAGCGCGGGGTTGGCGCCAACCTCGGCGAAGCCTTCACGGCCGGCCCATTCGAGCAACCCGTGAAGGAAGGTGCCGGGGTTGGGGCCACGGGGGAAGCGATGGATATCCCCGCCTTCGGCCGGCACTTCGCGCAACGACTGGGCATCGATACTTTCGTCGTCGAGCAGTTGCTGGGCCTGTGAGCTGTCGGCGCCAAAGCCCTGGTCGCCGACGCGCAGGGCGCTGTAGGAGGCGATCCACCACTGCTCCGCCGCGGCACGCCGGGGCTTGCGCGCGGGCAGCAGCTCGGCACCGTCGCGGGGCGCGCGATAGTGCTGCTCGTCAGCTTCAGGGACCGGCAGCCAGGCGATGTCCGTGCGCCCGTCGCGCAGTGCCTGCAACCAATCCGCCAGTTGCCCTGAAGCCGCCAGTGGCATACCGCCGCCCAGCAGGTAACCCAACGCCGAGCGGTGCAACTGCGAGGTCTTCTGGTTGCCGCGCTTGAGGTCGGCGATGCCGAGCCAGCAAGCGTACTGGGCGCGGGTCAGGGCGACGTAGAGCAGGCGCAGGTCTTCGGCCAGGCGCTCGTCGTCGGCGCGGGCGATCTGTTCGTCGGTGGGTGTGAGCGTCAGGTGGGCATGGCCGTCGGCATCGTGCCAGGCCAGCGGTAGGCGCTGGCCGTCGACCGGCTTGCTGGTGCAGATGAACGGCAGGTACACCAGCGGGTATTCCAGGCCCTTGGACTTGTGGATGGTCACCACCTTGACCAACTGCTCGTCGCTTTCCAGGCGCAGGATCTGCTCCTCGCCGGCCTGCCCGGAATTGGCCAGGTGCTCGGCCAGGTGGCGGATCAGCGCCTGCTCGCCATCCAGCTCGCCAGCGGCCTGTTGCAGCAACTCGGCCAGGTGCAGCAGGTTGGTCAGCACACGCTCGCCGTCGCTGCGGCCGATCAAGGTCCGCGGCAACTGGAAGTCGTGCAGCAGGCGCCGCAGCATCGGCAGCACGCCTTGACGCTGCCAGGTGTCGCGGTACAGGCGAAAACGCATGACCCAGGCCTCCCAGACCCGCTCGTCCTGGTTCAAACGCTCCAGTTCGAGCAGCGGCAAGTCGAGGGTCAGGCTGGCCAGGGCGGCCTTGAGCAGGCGTTCGGAATCCGGCTCGGCACAGGCCTTGAGCCAAGCCAGCAGGTCATGGGCTTCCTGGGCGGCGAACACCGAGTCCTTGTCCGACAGGTAGACGCTGCGCACGTCGCGAGCAGCCAGTTCGGCACGCACCAACTGCGCCTCGCGGCCGTCGCGCACGAGGATGGCGATGTCCGAGGGCAGGCAGGGCCGCAGGCTGCCGTCGCTGGCACTGAAGCCGGTGACGCCCTGCTGGCCGCCGTTGAGCACGGCGACGATATGGCTGGCACAGCTGGCAGCCAATTGCTGGCGGTACACCGCACCGGATACCGGCTCCTCACTCTGCAACTGCCAGCAGTGCAAGGCCGCGCCCGGCTGGCCGTCGATCAGCAACTGTTCGCCACGGCCCTTGGCGCGAACCTCGACGAATGGCAAGGGGTTGTCGCCACTTTCACGGAACAGGAAGGCGCCACGGCCCTCGCTGCGCGCCTCGGCTTGCAGGAACACCCGGTTGACCGCCGCGACCATGGCCTGGCTGGAGCGGTAGTTGGTGTCCAGGCTGTGCAGGCGCCCGGCGGTGGCGCGGCGGGCGGCGAGGTAGGTGAAGATGTCGGCGCCGCGGAAGGCGTAGATCGCTTGCTTCGGGTCGCCGATCATGAACAGGCCGGTGTCCGGGTTGTTCTCGGTGATCCGGTAGATGCGCTCGAAGATGCCGTACTGCACCGGGTCGGTGTCCTGGAATTCGTCGATCAGCGCCACCGGGAACTGCTCGCGGATCAACCCGGCCAGGCGTTCGCCGGCCTCGCTCGACAGGGCGTGCTCCAGGCGCAGGAGCATGTCGTCGAAGCCCATCTCGGCGCGTCGGCGCTTTTCCACCTCGAAGCGCGCCGACACCCAGGCGGCGGCATGCTCCAGCACCTGCGCGTCGGGGCCAGCGAGGGTTTGCAACTGCTCGCGCAGGCGCTCCATCGCCTGCAAGGCCGGGTGTTCAGGCGGCTCGCCGGTCTTCCACGCTTCGGCCATGCCGTCGGGGGTCAGACGGGTGAAGCCGGTGCCCAAGTCGAGCTCGACCAATTGATCGTCGCCGGCCCAGGCCCGCAGCTTGTCGAACCAGGGGTCGAAGAAGCGCGCCTGGAGCTTGCGCCCGTCGGCCTGCTTGCCGGCCACCGCGGCGCGGCAGATGTCTTGCAGTTCATCGGCCCATCGCGCCCAGGGCGCCTTGAGCTCGCGCAACTGCTCGCCGCGCGCGTGCAGGGCGGCCTCGATCAGCACCTGTGGCTCCGGCCGCTCCTGCTCGACGCTGACGCGGCCGAACAATGGCCGGATCCGCGGCAGCAAGGCCGCCGGGCTGACCCAGTGGCCGCGCACCCAGGCCAGGGCCTCGCCGTGCATGCCGTAGCAGAAGCGTCGCCAGTAATCGCGCATGACCTGGCCGAGCAGCTCACTGTGGTCGGTTTCCAGGCTCTGGGTGAACAGGCTGCCACTGTCGAAAGCGTGCTCGCGCAGCATGCGCTGGCACCAACCGTGGATGGTCGACACGGCGGCTTCGTCCATCCACTGCACGGCGATTTCCAAGCGGCTGGCGCAGCGTGGCCAGTATTCCTGCGGGTAGTCGTCGCGCAACTGGTGCAGCAGCGGGTCGGCGGCGTCCAGCTCGCCACGGAAGAAGCGCGCGGCCTCGGCCAGGCGTGCGCGTATGCGCTCGCGCAGCTCCTTGGTGGCGGCATCGGTGAAGGTCACCACGAGGATCTGCGGCGGCAGCAGCTCACGGGCGAAGGCTTGCTCGCCGCCGTGGCCGAGGATCAGGCGCAGGTACAGGGCCGAGATGGTGAAGGTCTTGCCGGTGCCGGCGCTGGCTTCGATCAGTTGGCTGCCGTGCAGGGGAAAGCTCAGCGCCAAGGGGCGGGCCTGGGTCATGCGGCACTCTCCGGGTTGCCCTGGGTCTGCCAGGCGGCTGCGAACAGGGGACGGTACAGGGTTTCACACCAGCCTTCGAAGGTTTCGTCAGCGGTAAGGGCGGCGTAGTCGGGGAACTGCCGGGCCAGGGCCAGGCTCTCGCTGCGCTCGCCGAAGCTGTTCTGGCCATCGCCTTCGTAGGCGCGCAGGGCGGCAACCTGGGCTTTGTCGGGATCGGTCTGGGCCAACCACGCAAAAGCCGTCTTGGTGGCAACGGGCAAGGGAGCGTTCATCGCCGCCTGGCGTGCCACCAGCAAGTCGCCGAGCAAGTCGCCGGCCTGCGCCTGGGGCAAAGGGTCGAGCAACAGGCTCAGGTCGCTGGCCACCAGCGCGGTGTGCAGGGGGTAACCGGCAGCGCAAGCCGCCAGGTGCATCACCCAGGCAGGGATCAGCCGGTGCCACTTGAGGCTGTTACGCCCGGCGCCAAGGCTGTTGGGCACGGTGGTGATACTCAGCAGGCCCTCTTCGGTGCCTTGATAGACACGCCCGAGCCAGCCCTCCAGGCGCAGCGGGCCACGTTCGAAGTGGATCGGCAAGGCGCCTTCGACCACGTGAGGCCAGCGCTGCAACAGTTGGCAATGACGCTGCAGCAAGTCGGGCAGCGGCTGGATCAACTCGACCTGCAGGCTTTCGCCGAACCCGGCCAGCGGCAGCAAACCGCATGCCTGGAGGCGGCGGGCCTGGGTGCGCAGGGCCTGTTCGGCGTTGTCCGGGTCGGCCAGTGCCGCGGTGAGCAGGCTTTCGCTCAGGCTATAGCGTTGAAGGGCGTCGAGGACGAAGGGTTCTTCGTCCGGCGTAGGAGCCTCCAGTGCCTCGAAGAACACTTTCAGACGCTGGCTGAAGAAGTGCCTGACCGGGTGACGGAGGAAGTCCTGCAATTGCGTCAGGCTCAAGGGCTCGTCGCTGTCGTAGGGCGGCAACCTATCGTGGGTCGCCGACGGCGCTTCGGTGGGCTGGTGCAGCACCTGCCATTCATGGGCATAGCTGAACAGTGGGCTGCCCTTCTGGAAATAGCGCTGGCTGAACGGTTGCAGCGGGTGCTCCTGGGTCAGGGCATGCAGCAATTGTTGGCCGGCATCGTCACGCTGGCCGTCACAGGCGCCGTGGAGCTTCCAGCCGGCCGCCAGGTGGTCGCGCAACTGACCAATCAGCACTGACGCGGGGCGTTCGCTATTGTCGCGAATGCTGCGTCCAACCCAGCTGATGTACAGCTGGTCACGCGCCGAGAGTAGCGCTTCGAGCAGCAGGTAGCGGTCGTCCTCGCGGCGTGAGCGGTCGCCCGGGCGATAGTCACTGGCCATCAGGTCGAAGTCCAGTGGTGGTTGGGCGCGCGGGTAGTCGCCGTCGTTCATGCCCAGCAGGCACACGACGCGGAACGGAATGGCGCGCATCGGCATCAGCGTGCAGAAATTCACCGAACCCGCCAGGAAACGTTGCGACAGCTTGCCTTGATCGAGGCCCGACAACCACGCCTCGCGAACCACGGTGAGCGGCAGCAGGTCGTGCAGGCCGACGGCCTCGCAGGTCTCCAGCCAGGTGTCGCGCAGGTCCTGCAATTGCACCAGGAGCAGTTCGTCATGCTCGTCCTCGGCGAGGAAGAACACCTGCAGCAGCGCGTGCAGGCGCTCGCCCCATTGGCTGGCGCTGGCCGCTTGCGAGAGGGTCTGGCAGGCGACGTCGAGGGCGTCGAGCAGGGCCACCAGCGGGCCGATCAGCGCGGCATCGAGGCCACCGATCTCGTCGTAGGGCTCGATGTCGTCATAGCCCTCTCCCACGCCGACGGCGTAGCCCAACAGCATGCGCCGCAGGCCAAAGCGCCAACTGTTCTGCTCAAGGCCTTCGGGCAAGCCGAGGCTGGCCCGTTGCTCGCCGCTCAGCCCCCAGCGGATGCCGGCGCCCTCGATCCAGCGATGCAGGGTCGGTAGGTCGCTTTCCTGGATGCCGAAGCGGGCCCGCACGGCGGGAACATCGAGCAGGTCGAGCACTTCGCTCACGGCAAAACGGCTGTCGGGGAGCTTGAGCAGGTGTTCCAGGGCGATCAGCAGCGGGTCGCGGCCACGCTGGCCTTGGTCGGTCAGGGTGAAGGGAATGTAGCGCGGGTCGTGGCGGTCCAGTTGGCCGAACACGGCGCGGATGTGCGGGGCGTAGTCGTCGATGGCTGGGAGCATGACGATGACGTCGCGCGGGCGCAAGGTCGGGTCGGCGCTGAAGCGGGCAAGCAGTTGGTCGTGGAGGATTTCCACTTCGCGCTGCGGGCTGTGGGCGACGTGGAAGCGTACCGAACGGTCCTTGGCGGGGTCGACGAGCGGCCATTGCTCGCGGGTTTCGGCCAAGGGGCGCAGTTCGAGGATGTCGTCTTGCAACTGGTTGAGCAGACAGGTGGGGGCTTCGGCATTGAAATAGTCGATGCGACCATCGCTGAAGACACCGCTGTAGCTATTGGGATCATCGTAGCTGTCGAGCAGGTTGATGTAGTCGCGGCCTTGCTTGCCCCAGGCAGCCAGCAATGGATGTGCATGCTGGTGCAGCGACGCGTCGTCCAATTGCAGGGGCATGCCTTGTTTGCGCTGCTGGCGCTTGTATTGGTGGCGAAGCAAGTCTTTGTCGGCAACGATGTCGGCCCAGTGGTGACGGCAGGGGTTGTGCACGCACAGCAGCACCTGGCTGAAGCGGGCGAGACCGGCCAAAGCCTCCAAGGCTTGGGCCGGCAGGGACGAAATACCGAACACGATGACCCGCGAAGGCAACCCGGGTGGCGACTGCTCCAAGGCATTGATGCGCTCGACGAACCGCTGGTGCACACCGGCACGACTTTGCGCCATCCCCGCCTCGCCGACATCGTCGAGCAACGCTCTCCACAGTTCGGCCTGCCAGCGATTGCCGGCAGCCAGTGGCTTACGCTCGCCGCGCGCGCTGTTGAGCACGTGCTCACCGGCAGCCCAGGCCTTGAGCCAATCAGCGCGGTAGACCTGGTATTGGTCGAACAGGTCAGCCAGGCGCTCAGCGAGCTGGTAACGCTTGCGCAGGTCACTGTCATCGGTGAGGAAGCGTTTGAGGGGGTCGAAGTGCGGGCGTTCGATCAGCTCGGGGAGCAGGCGCATCAGGCGCCAAGTCAGGGGCGCTTTGTCCAGCAGCGAGACTTCGGGAATCTCGTCGCGGCCCAATACGCGACGGTAGAGCTGCCACATGAAGCTGCCGGGCAGCTGTACCTCGATGGCGGCGGCAATGCCGCAGCCCCCCTGGTCGTCGTCCGCCGGGTCTTCGGCGAGGGCCAGTTTGAGCCACTGGGCGATGCCGTTGCTTTGGACCAGGGCAATTTCGTTTTCGAGCGGTGCCAGGGGGTAACGCCGCATCCAGCTCACCACCAGGCTACGCAAGTCATCCAGGCGGTTGCCATGAACGATCATGAAGCCGGGATGCAGTGAGGTGGTATAGGCCATGGACGCGCTCTGGAAGTCTGAAAGGCGAGGGGTTCTGATGGGGAACCATATCACGGGTATTGGCTGCCAGCGTTGAACGGCATGGCGGCAATTCTTTTCCCACGCGCAAAGACAAAACCCCTACCTGCTCGCGCAGATAGGGGTTTTGCGAAATGAATCTTGACGATGACCTACTCTCACATGGGGAAACCCCACACTACCATCGGCGATGCATCGTTTCACTGCTGAGTTCGGGATGGGATCAGGTGGTTCCAATGCTCTATGGTCGTCAAGAAATTCTGTTGCCAGAATGTCCTGTTGGACAGCCCAGCGAATTCGGATATGTGAATTTGTGGTCTTGCGAATCTTCGGCTCTTTCGTCTTCACCACCACAATTCGGCGTCTGACGCTCAAATTGCTTGGGTGTTATATGGTCAAGCCTCACGGGCAATTAGTATTGGTTAGCTCAACGCCTCACAGCGCTTACACACCCAACCTATCAACGTCGTAGTCTTCGACGGCCCTTCAGGGGATTCAAGATCCCAGTGAGATCTCATCTTGAGGCAAGTTTCCCGCTTAGATGCTTTCAGCGGTTATCTCTTCCGAACATAGCTACCCGGCAATGCCACTGGCGTGACAACCGGAACACCAGAGGTTCGTCCACTCCGGTCCTCTCGTACTAGGAGCAGCCCCTCTCAAATCTCAAACGTCCACGGCAGATAGGGACCGAACTGTCTCACGACGTTCTAAACCCAGCTCGCGTACCACTTTAAATGGCGAACAGCCATACCCTTGGGACCGGCTTCAGCCCCAGGATGTGATGAGCCGACATCGAGGTGCCAAACACCGCCGTCGATATGAACTCTTGGGCGGTATCAGCCTGTTATCCCCGGAGTACCTTTTATCCGTTGAGCGATGGCCCTTCCATACAGAACCACCGGATCACTAAGACCTACTTTCGTACCTGCTCGACGTGTCTGTCTCGCAGTCAAGCGCGCTTTTGCCTTTATACTCTACGACCGATTTCCGACCGGTCTGAGCGCACCTTCGTACTCCTCCGTTACTCTTTGGGAGGAGACCGCCCCAGTCAAACTACCCACCATACACTGTCCTCGATCCGGATCACGGACCTGAGTTAGAACCTCAAGGTTGCCAGGGTGGTATTTCAAGGATGGCTCCATGAGAACTGGCGTCCCCACTTCAAAGCCTCCCACCTATCCTACACAAGCAAGCTCAAAGTCCAGTGCAAAGCTATAGTAAAGGTTCACGGGGTCTTTCCGTCTAGCCGCGGATACACTGCATCTTCACAGCGATTTCAATTTCACTGAGTCTCGGGTGGAGACAGCGCCGCCATCGTTACGCCATTCGTGCAGGTCGGAACTTACCCGACAAGGAATTTCGCTACCTTAGGACCGTTATAGTTACGGCCGCCGTTTACCGGGGCTTCGATCAAGAGCTTCGCTTGCGCTAACCCCATCAATTAACCTTCCGGCACCGGGCAGGCGTCACACCCTATACGTCCACTTTCGTGTTTGCAGAGTGCTGTGTTTTTAATAAACAGTCGCAGCGGCCTGGTATCTTCGACCGGCATGAGCTTACGGAGCAAGTCCTTCACCCTCGCCGGCGCACCTTCTCCCGAAGTTACGGTGCCATTTTGCCTAGTTCCTTCACCCGAGTTCTCTCAAGCGCCTTGGTATTCTCTACCCGACCACCTGTGTCGGTTTGGGGTACGGTTCCCGGTTATCTGAAGCTTAGGAGCTTTTCTTGGAAGCATGGCATCAACCACTTCGTCGCCTAAAGGCAACTCGTCATCAGCTCTCGGCCTTGAAATCCCGGATTTGCCTAAGATTTCAGCCTACCACCTTAAACTTGGACAACCAACGCCAAGCTGGCCTAGCCTTCTCCGTCCCTCCATCGCAATAACCGGAAGTACAGGAATATTAACCTGTTTTCCATCGACTACGCTTTTCAGCCTCGCCTTAGGGACCGACTAACCCTGCGTCGATTAACGTTGCGCAGGAAACCTTGGTCTTTCGGCGTGCGAGTTTTTCACTCGCATTGTCGTTACTCATGTCAGCATTCGCACTTCTGATACCTCCAGCAAGCTTCTCAACTCACCTTCACAGGCTTACAGAACGCTCCTCTACCGCATCACCAAAGGTGATACCCGTAGCTTCGGTGCATGGTTTGAGCCCCGTTACATCTTCCGCGCAGGCCGACTCGACTAGTGAGCTATTACGCTTTCTTTAAAGGGTGGCTGCTTCTAAGCCAACCTCCTAGCTGTCTAAGCCTTCCCACATCGTTTCCCACTTAACCATGACTTTGGGACCTTAGCTGACGGTCTGGGTTGTTTCCCTTTTCACGACGGACGTTAGCACCCGCCGTGTGTCTCCCATGCTCGGCACTTGCTGGTATTCGGAGTTTGCATCGGTTTGGTAAGTCGGGATGACCCCCTAGCCGAAACAGTGCTCTACCCCCAGCAGTGATACATGAGGCGCTACCTAAATAGCTTTCGAGGAGAACCAGCTATCTCCGAGCTTGATTAGCCTTTCACTCCGATCCACAGGTCATCCGCTAACTTTTCAACGGTAGTCGGTTCGGTCCTCCAGTCAGTGTTACCTAACCTTCAACCTGCCCATGGATAGATCGCCCGGTTTCGGGTCTATACCCAGCGACTAAACGCCCTATTAAGACTCGCTTTCGCTACGCCTCCCCTATTCGGTTAAGCTCGCCACTGAATATAAGTCGCTGACCCATTATACAAAAGGTACGCAGTCACCTAACAAAGTAGGCTCCCACTGCTTGTACGCATACGGTTTCAGGTTCTATTTCACTCCCCTCTCCGGGGTTCTTTTCGCCTTTCCCTCACGGTACTGGTTCACTATCGGTCAGTCAGTAGTATTTAGCCTTGGAGGATGGTCCCCCCATGTTCAGACAAAGTTTCTCGTGCTCCGTCCTACTCGATTTCACTGGCAAGAGATTTTCGTGTACGGGGCTATCACCCACTATGGCCGCACTTTCCAGAGCGTTCCACTAATCTCAAACCAGCTTAAGGGCTGGTCCCCGTTCGCTCGCCACTACTAAGGGAATCTCGGTTGATTTCTTTTCCTCAGGGTACTTAGATGTTTCAGTTCCCCTGGTTCGCCTCTTGCACCTATGTATTCAGTACAAGATACCTAGGTTATCCTAGGTGGGTTCCCCCATTCAGAGATCTCTGGATCACAGTCTGTTTGCCGACTCCCCAAAGCTTATCGCAGGCTACCACGTCTTTCATCGCCTCTGACTGCCAAGGCATCCACCGTATGCGCTTCTTCACTTGACCATATAACCCCAAGCAATCTGGTTATACTGTGAAGACGACATTCGCCGAAAATTCGCATGTTGCGCTCTCGCGCAGAACTCACAAATTTTACCTTAGCCTGATTAACCAGCAGTGAAACTGGCCATCAGTCTATCTATCACATATCCGAATTTTTAAAGAACGATCTGACAAAAGCCAGAAATCAACATTCAACAGCGAATGCTCATTTCTAGGTTCTGATCAAGGTACCGCAGAAAGTGGTGGAGCCAAGCGGGATCGAACCGCTGACCTCCTGCGTGCAAGGCAGGCGCTCTCCCAGCTGAGCTATGGCCCCGCATATTGGTAGGTCTGGGCAGATTTGAACTGCCGACCTCACCCTTATCAGGGGTGCGCTCTAACCAACTGAGCTACAGACCTATATAGGGTCTTGATCGTCTTCGACAATGAATCAAGCAATTCGTGTGGGAGCTCATCAGCAGGCTGATGTCTTCGATTAAGGAGGTGATCCAGCCGCAGGTTCCCCTACGGCTACCTTGTTACGACTTCACCCCAGTCATGAATCACACCGTGGTAACCGTCCCCCCGAAGGTTAGACTAGCTACTTCTGGTGCAACCCACTCCCATGGTGTGACGGGCGGTGTGTACAAGGCCCGGGAACGTATTCACCGCGACATTCTGATTCGCGATTACTAGCGATTCCGACTTCACGCAGTCGAGTTGCAGACTGCGATCCGGACTACGATCGGTTTTGTGAGATTAGCTCCACCTCGCGGCTTGGCAACCCTCTGTACCGACCATTGTAGCACGTGTGTAGCCCAGGCCGTAAGGGCCATGATGACTTGACGTCATCCCCACCTTCCTCCGGTTTGTCACCGGCAGTCTCCTTAGAGTGCCCACCATTACGTGCTGGTAACTAAGGACAAGGGTTGCGCTCGTTACGGGACTTAACCCAACATCTCACGACACGAGCTGACGACAGCCATGCAGCACCTGTGTCAGAGTTCCCGAAGGCACCAATCCATCTCTGGAAAGTTCTCTGCATGTCAAGGCCTGGTAAGGTTCTTCGCGTTGCTTCGAATTAAACCACATGCTCCACCGCTTGTGCGGGCCCCCGTCAATTCATTTGAGTTTTAACCTTGCGGCCGTACTCCCCAGGCGGTCAACTTAATGCGTTAGCTGCGCCACTAAAATCTCAAGGATTCCAACGGCTAGTTGACATCGTTTACGGCGTGGACTACCAGGGTATCTAATCCTGTTTGCTCCCCACGCTTTCGCACCTCAGTGTCAGTATCAGTCCAGGTGGTCGCCTTCGCCACTGGTGTTCCTTCCTATATCTACGCATTTCACCGCTACACAGGAAATTCCACCACCCTCTACCATACTCTAGCTCGCCAGTTTTGGATGCAGTTCCCAGGTTGAGCCCGGGGCTTTCACATCCAACTTAACGAACCACCTACGCGCGCTTTACGCCCAGTAATTCCGATTAACGCTTGCACCCTCTGTATTACCGCGGCTGCTGGCACAGAGTTAGCCGGTGCTTATTCTGTCGGTAACGTCAAAATTGCACGGTATTAACGTACAACCCTTCCTCCCAACTTAAAGTGCTTTACAATCCGAAGACCTTCTTCACACACGCGGCATGGCTGGATCAGGCTTTCGCCCATTGTCCAATATTCCCCACTGCTGCCTCCCGTAGGAGTCTGGACCGTGTCTCAGTTCCAGTGTGACTGATCATCCTCTCAGACCAGTTACGGATCGTCGCCTTGGTGAGCCATTACCTCACCAACTAGCTAATCCGACCTAGGCTCATCTGATAGCGCAAGGCCCGAAGGTCCCCTGCTTTCTCCCGTAGGACGTATGCGGTATTAGCGTTCCTTTCGAAACGTTGTCCCCCACTACCAGGCAGATTCCTAGGCATTACTCACCCGTCCGCCGCTGAATCCAGGAGCAAGCTCCCGTCATCCGCTCGACTTGCATGTGTTAGGCCTGCCGCCAGCGTTCAATCTGAGCCATGATCAAACTCTTCAGTTCAATACTGCTTGGGTTTTTAAGAAACCCTAAACTTGGCTCAGCAATCTCAAATGACTATGTGATTTCTCGCATGGCCACTTGTGATGC
>NZ_JARGCS010000027.1 GCF_029193575.1 Pseudomonas entomophila
CGCACTTCGTCGGCGACCACGGCGAAACCGCGCCCGGCTTCACCCGCGCGGGCCGCCTCGATGGCGGCGTTGAGCGCCAGCAGGTTGGTCTGCTCGGCGACCGACTTGATCACGTCCATCACGCTGCCGATCTTCTGGCTTTCCTGCTGCAACAGGTTCATCGCCTCGGTAGAGCGATGCACCTCGGCGGCCAGGCGCTCGATCTGGCTGATCGCCTCACCGACCACGCGGTCGCCGGCGCGGGCTTCGCCGTCGGCGTTGGTGGCGGCATGCGAAGCCTGTTCGGCGTTGCGCGCCACTTCCTGGACGGTGGCGGCCATCTCGTGCATGGCGGTGGCCACCTGGTCGGTCTCGACCTTCTGGCTGTTGGCGCCGGCGCTGGTCTGCTCGGTGACCGCCGAGAGCTCCTCGGCGGCGCTGGCGATCTGGGTGACACCGTCGCGGATGCCGGTGATCAGGTCGCGCAGGGTGGTGCCCATGCGTGCGATGCCTTGCTGCAGCACGCCCAGCTCGTCGCGGCGGGTGACGCGCAGGTCCTGGGTGAGGTCGCCGCTGGCGATCTTCTCCACCACTAGCAGGGTTTCACGCAGTGGACGGGTGATCTGGCGGGTGATGATCACCGCGGCCAACACACCGAATACCAGCGCCAGCGCGGTGGCGATCAACTGCAGGGTCCGGGCCTGGGCGCTGTGCGCGTCGCGCTGGGCGAGTTGGATCTTGTACAGCGCGTCGTTGCGTTTGATGATCTCGGCCTGCTCCTCGATCATCTCCTGGCGCGCCTGGGCCACAGTGGCGCGGGCACTGCGCAGGTCGCCGAGCGATTGCCGGTAGCTCTGCATGGCGTTTTCGAACGCCTGGGTGTGCGCAGCCTCATCGGGCAGCTCGCGCTTCAGGGCTTCGATGCGCGGGGTGACCGCGTCGAGCTGCTTGAGGGCCTTTTGTTCGGCGCCGCTGGTCAGTTCCGCGCTGTAGCTGCGCACGTCGAGGCGCGCCTGGGCCAGCTGGAGCAGGGTTCGAACCACCAACTGGTACTGCTCCAGGCG
Source organism: Pseudomonas entomophila (assembly GCF_029193575.1). Classification (GTDB taxonomy): domain Bacteria; phylum Pseudomonadota; class Gammaproteobacteria; order Pseudomonadales; family Pseudomonadaceae; genus Aquipseudomonas; species Aquipseudomonas entomophila_G. The sequence continues at coordinate 1,044 of NZ_JARGCS010000027.1, forward strand.
GTTGCTGTCGCGTTGGGCGCTACCCAGCACTTTGCTGGCGAGGTTCTCGAGCGACTCGGTGGCCTTGCCTCCGGCTTGCGCCAAGGCGGCATGCGCGGCGAGGTTGGTTTGGTAGCCCTGGCGCATCTTGCTCAGCGACGCCCGGTACTGCTCGGTGAAGGGCACCTGCTCATTGAGTACCGTGAGGCTCTCGGTCGTCTTGAGCACCGTCAGCAGGCGTTGCTGTTCTTTGGCGAAGGTGTCGAGCTTCGTTTGCACGGTGTTCGCGACGGTCTCGTCGCCATCGGCCAGCATGTACTGCAGACGGGCGACGCGCAGCTCATTGAGGGCGGTGCTGTACTGGGTAATCGCCCCCATGTGGTTGCTGCGGTAGATCAGGTTGTCGAGGCTGTTCCAGCCGGTCCAGGCGAGCAGAGTAGTGAGCAGCAGAACCAGGCCGAAGCCCAGTGTGAGTTTGCGATTGACGCTGATGTTGGCGAACCAGTTGTTCATCGAAAGGTGCCCCCGGTGTAGTTATTGTCTCGGGCCTTCCGTTGCCTCATAGCGGGGTATCGGCAGTGTATGCGGGAGCTGAAACGCCGTTCAGCAGAATTTTAGCGAGGAAGTGATGGCTATTTGCCATTTTTGTTGCGGCGAGGGCTCTATCGCGGGGCGAGCCCGCGCCTATAGGTGACGCGCCGATTTTGAGTACGGCGCCGTAACCTATAGGCGTGGGCTTGCCCCGCGATGCTTTTGCGGTCAGACGCGGAAATGGCTGACCAGGGTCTGCAACTGGCCACCCAGACGCGCCAGTTCCACGCTCGACGCGGCCGTCTCGTCGCTGGCGGCGGCGGTCTGTTCGGAAACGTCGCGCACGCTGAGGATGCTGCGGCTGATCTCCTCGGCCACTGCACTCTGCTGTTCGGCGGCGGCGGCGATCTGCTGGTTCATCGACTGGATGTTCGACACTGTGCTGGTGATGCTCTCCAACGAGGCGCCGGCCTTACGCGCCAACTCCACGCTACTGTCGGTGAGGGTACGGCTGCCGAGCATGGCGTTGGCCACTTGCTGGGTGCCGTTCTGCAGGCTGGCGACCAGCCCTTCGATTTCCTCGGTGGACTTCTGCGTGCGCTGGGCCAGGCCGCGCACTTCGTCGGCGACCACGGCGAAACCGCGCCCGGCTTCACCCGCGCGGGCCGCCTCGATGGCGGCGTTGAGCGCCAGCAGGTTGGTCTGCTCGGCGACCGACTTGATCACGTCCATCACGCTGCCGATCTTCTGGCTTTCCTGCTGCAACAGGTTCATCGCCTCGGTAGAGCGATGCACCTCGGCGGCCAGGCGCTCGATCTGGCTGATCGCCTCACCGACCACGCGGTCGCCGGCGCGGGCTTCGCCGTCGGCGTTGGTGGCGGCATGCGAAGCCTGTTCGGCGTTGCGCGCCACTTCCTGGACGGTGGCGGCCATCTCGTGCATGGCGGTGGCCACCTGGTCGGTCTCGACCTTCTGGCTGTTGGCGCCGGCGCTGGTCTGCTCGGTGACCGCCGAGAGCTCCTCGGCGGCGCTGGCGATCTGGGTGACACCGTCGCGGATGCCGGTGATCAGGTCGCGCAGGGTGGTGCCCATGCGTGCGATGCCTTGCTGCAGCACGCCCAGCTCGTCGCGGCGGGTGACGCGCAGGTCCTGGGTGAGGTCGCCGCTGGCGATCTTCTCCACCAC
>NZ_JARGCS010000028.1 GCF_029193575.1 Pseudomonas entomophila
TGTCCCGTCCTGAATAAGGTTTACACCTCCCATCCCGAATTTCCGGAGAGTCAGATGGAGCAAGGTGTAAAGCGCACACAGCGAGATTACTCACTGTCTTTTAAATTGGCCGTTGTTGATCAGATCGAAAAAGGCGAACTGACCTACAAGCAGGCCCAGGTGCGGTATGGCATCCAGGGTCGGTCGACGGTTCTGGTATGGTTGCGTAAGCACGGTCGGCAGGATTGGAGCCAAGGGGCATCGATCCGAGCCGAGAGGAGCTGCGCGATGTCTGACCCCAAACCGCTCACTCCAGAGCAGCGGATCAAAGAGCTTGAGCAGCAGCTTGAGCTGATGAGCCAGAAGGCCCAGTTCTTCGAGACGGTCGTTGATGTTCTGAAAAATGACTATGGTGTTTCGGTCGTAAAAAAGCGATCCGGCAAGTCCTCTCGCAAGGCCAAGTCGCAGGACTGAGCATTGCCAGGGCTTGTCAGTTTCTAGGGAAACTCCGAACAAGTTGCCCATCAGCCGGAAATAGGCGGTTTGGGGATGCCGAAACGCCCGATTTTCAGCCGCTGATTATTGGATAACCAAGGCAACGCCTTGGTTATCTGCTCTCACGGGCGAACCTCTCCCGCAACAGCCAATAAATGGCGGCGCACCATCCACAGATTCGACAGCGCAAACAGCGTGGTCAGCTGTGCCGTGTTCTTGGCCAAGCCACGGAAGCGGGTTTTCACATAACCGAACTGACGCTTGATCACACGGAAGGGATGTTCGACTTTCGCCCGGGCCTGTGCCTTGACCTTCTCGATCTGACGTTTGGCTTTGTAGAGCACACTGCGTTTGCTCAGGTGCTTGTAGGTACTGCGGCGGGCTGCGATCTGCCAGATCACTTGCCGTCCCGCATGCTCTGGCCTTTTCTCCAGGCCGGTGTAGCCCGCATCGGCGCATACGATGCTTTCATTGCCATGCAACAACTGAGCGACTTCCGTCACGTCAGCCACATTCGCGGCAGTGCCGTGGACGTGATGCACCAGACCCGACTCCGCATCGGCGCCGATATGCGCCTTCATGCCGAAGAAGTACTGGTTGCCTTTCTTTGTCTGATGCATTTCTGGATCGCGCTTGCCTTCCTTGTTCTTGGTCGAGCTGGGCGCGTGGATGATGGTGGCGTCGACAATGGTGCCCTGACGCAACGACAGGCCTTTGTCTTGCAGGTAGTTGTTGATGATTTCCAGAATCCCTGCCGCCAACTGATGCTTCTCCAGCAGGTGCCGGAAATTCATGATCGTCGTGTCTTCGGGAATCGGCGCGCTGAGCGTCAGCCGAGCAAACTGGCGCATTGAAGTGATTTCGTACAGTGCTTCTTCCATGGCCGGGTCGCTCAGCGAAAACCAGTTTTGCAGCAGGTGAATACGCAGCATGGTTTCCAGTGGATACGGCTTGCGACCGCCACCCGCCTTTGGGTAGTGCGGCTCAATCAGCGCCATTAAGCCACTCCACGGCACAACCTGTTCCATCTCGGCCAGGAAACGCTCACGGCGGGTTTGCTTGCGCTTACCGGCGTACTCGAAATCGGAAAAGCTCATCTGGCTCATAGGCAAGGCTTGTTGGGGTAGCTAAACGGAGGGTTATTTCAGCACAGGTCAGGCCGGCCTGTGCTGACTTAATCGGAGAATCCCTAGGCATCAGTCGACAGGCTTACTACAAACGCAACCGAGCCGCTGATGGCAAAGAACGCCAGGCAGACCGGGTGGTTGAGTTTGTACAGCAAGTCCGAATGCGCCAACCCCGTCTGGGTACTCGCAAGCTGCACTATCTGCTGCATTGCCAACCTGACAGACGATTCCAGGTCGGCCGAGATAGGCTGTTCCAGGTCTTGGGAGAGCGCCGTTTGCTCGTACTGCCTAAGCGGGCCTACCACAAGACAACACAAAGCTTTCATCGCTTCTACCGCCATCCCAACTTACTCAAGCCCGGGCCAAGCCAGATTGTTCCGACAAGGCCGGAACACGTCTGGGTGGCCGACATTACTTACCTGCCTGCACGTAACGGCCCGCTATACCTGAGCCTGATCACGGATGCGTACTCCAGGAAAATCGTTGGCCACCACGTCCATGAAAGCCTGCATGCCGAGTCGGTGGCGCAAGCTTTCAAGCAGGCATTACGGAAGCGACGTCATCGCCAGCCATTAGTCCACCATTCGGATCGAGGCATCCAATACTGCTCGGCGCTATACCAGTCACTGCATCAACGGCACAGCGTTCAGTGCTCCATGACCGATGGGTATGACTGCTACCAGAATGCGCTGGCCGAGCGAATCAACGGAATCCTCAAGATGGAGCTGCTGTTGAGTAGCCCTGCAGATCTGGAGCAAGCGAGGCAAATGGTTGACGAGGCAGTGCAGATCTACAACACAGAACGGCCTCATATGGCCCTGAAAAACAAAACGCCCGATGCGGTGCATCGGGCGTTTTGAGGTCTGTCGGCCTACCTGAACAGGTGTAAACCTATTTCAGGACTAGACA
>NZ_JARGCS010000029.1 GCF_029193575.1 Pseudomonas entomophila
CCTAGAAACTGACAAGCCCTGGCAATGCTCAGTCCTGCGACTTGGCCTTGCGAGAGGACTTGCCGGATCGCTTTTTTACGACCGAAACACCATAGTCATTTTTCAGAACATCAACGACCGTCTCGAAGAACTGGGCCTTCTGGCTCATCAGCTCAAGCTGCTGCTCAAGCTCTTTGATCCGCTGCTCTGGAGTGAGCGGTTTGGGGTCAGACATCGCGCAGCTCCTCTCGGCTCGGATCGATGCCCCTTGGCTCCAATCCTGCCGACCGTGCTTACGCAACCATACCAGAACCGTCGACCGACCCTGGATGCCATACCGCACCTGGGCCTGCTTGTAGGTCAGTTCGCCTTTTTCGATCTGATCAACAACGGCCAATTTAAAAGACAGTGAGTAATCTCGCTGTGTGCGCTTTACACCTTGCTCCATCTGACTCTCCGGAAATTCGGGATGGGAGGTGTAAACCTTATTCAGGACGGGACATATTTCTCATCAGAGCCCCTGAAAATGGGGCTTTTTTGTGGGCGATGGTTTTTTGTACCCATGTTTATACCCACTTGCAAAAAATGCCAGTTATGGCGTTTTTGTATGAAAAATAGAGGTGAGTGGTGAGCAGGCCGCACTCGGTTTTGTCGATGCCCTGGAAAAGGTCTATGCCCACATCAGCTGCCATCCAACCTCGGGCATGCCTCGATACGATCTACTGGCCGCTGAAACGCTATCTCTATCTGGTGTTCTATGTTGAGCGCGATGACCATGTCGATGTATGGCGCGTTTACATGGTGTGAGGGGCATTCCTGAAAGGTTGGTTGAAAGCGCCTCAACAAGGTCCCGGAGATGACACTCTTCTGGATGTCCACAACAGTTGGCGAGACGTTGCCGACTTTCTGGCGGTCGATGTTGGCTGGGACATAGCGGAAATGGTGGAAGACGGTCTGGCTTCTGACCACTCGTCGGATTCTACTATCAACTGCTGATAGAAAATTGACGTCCTAATGATGTCTAAATAGCATCGCGCCCCGATTTTCATGACACAGGGAAGCGTCAATGGGATGTGGTCAGCGTCGTCGCTCAGTGCAACGAATCCTCTTATACGTCTTGTTCTGCAACCTTGTCGGCACCGCCTGGGCCTCCCCGGGCGATCAGGAACTGATCCGCGAACGGCAGAACCGCCTGCTCGAAGAGCAGCAGCGGCGCCTCGAAGAACTGCGCAATCTGCCCGGCAAGGCCGAAGGCCCGGCGCCCCAGGAGCGCGCGCCGACGCAGCGCTGCTTCGATATCCGCAGTATCGACCTCAAAGGCGCCGACAGCCTCTCGGCGGCTGACCGTGAGCAGGTACTCCAGCCCTTCATTGGCCAGTGCCTGGGCGTCAGCCAGCTCAACGAGCTACTCAAGGCCATCACCAACCTGTACCTGGAACGCGGCATGGGGTCACCAGCCGTGCCTACCTGCCGCAGCAGGACCTCTCCGCCGGCCACCTGCAGATGCTGGTGGTGGAAGGCCGGCTCGAAGGCCTGCGCCCGGCCGAGGGCAGTGGCCTGTCCACCCGCGAGCTGGACATGACCTTCCCCGGCAGGCACGGCGAGTCCCTGAACCTGCGCGAGATTGAGCAGATGGTCGACCAGCTCAACCGCCTGCCGTCCAACCAGGCGCAGATGGAACTGGCCCCCGGCCAGGCGGTCGGCGGCACCGAGGTGCTGGTACGCAACCAGCCACAAAAGCCCTGGCGCGCCTCGCTGTCGCGCAACAACGAAGGCCAGCCCAGCACGGGTGAGCAGATGCTCAACCTCGGCCTGGAATGGGACAGCCCGCTGGGCCTGGCCGACCAGTTGGTGCTGCGCGGCGGCCACGACGTGGTCAGCGACCATACTCAGGGCTCGAAGAACGGCATGCTCTGGTACAACCTGCCCTGGGGTTGGTGGAACTTCAGCTACAGCTACAGCAAGACCGAATACCGCTCGCCGATCTTCGCCCAAGGCTTTGCCTTCAAGCAGAGCGGCGACAGCCAGACCCACGAACTGCGTGCCGAGCGCGTGGTGCACCGCGACGCCACCAGCAAGACCTCGCTCAGCGCCGGCATGTCCCACCTGCGCAGCAACAACTACATCGAAGACAGCCGCCTGCGCGGCAGCAGCAACCGCCTCAGCGAAGCGCAGTTCGGCATCAACCATGGCCGGCGCCTGGGCAACGCCTTCGTCAACCTCGACCTCGGCCTGCAGCAAGGTATCGGTGCCTTCGACGCCCAGGACAACGGCCGCCAGCGGCCCGGAGAGCCGGTGGCGCGCTACCGCAAGTACAGCGCCACCGTCAGCTTCATCCAGGGCTTCGAACTGTGGGGCGAACAACTGAGCTTCAGCAGCCTGGCCGCCGGGCAGCACAGCGAGGACGTACTGTTCAGCCCGCAGCGCATCAGCCTGGGCGGCCTGGGCTCGATCCGCGGCCTGCGCGAACAGTCGCTGTCGGGCGACAGCGGCGGCTACTGGCGCAGCGACCTGCGCTGGACCCGCCCGGTTGCCTGGCAGCCTCTGCGCGCGGTGTTCAACCAGTACGGCATGGGCCTGGGCTACGACCTCGGGGTGATCAGTAATGACCGCTATAACGGCGAGTTCCACGGGCGCGCCAGCAGCCATGCGCTGGAACTGTTCGCCCGGGGTGAGCACCTCGGCGCCAGTGTGACCTTTGCCCACACCCTGGAGCGCCCCGGCGTGCTGACCGAGAAAGAGCGCCCGGTGTTCTTTCGCCTCGACCTTTTCATCTGACCCCTGATTCGCGAGACCTGACATGGACGTTCGCTTCTTTGCCTTCCTGGCTGGCCGCCCCTCGGCCGTCATTCAGCCCCGTGAGCAGCTCTGCGGCCTGCCCAAACGTGCCCTGGCCGTGCTGCTGGCCAACGTCATGTTCTGGCAGCCGCTGTGGGCCCAGGCCGACGGCATCGCGGTCAGCGGCTCGGGCACCAGCCTCGGCAAGGCCGGCAACGGCGTACCGGTGATCAACATCGCCGCACCCAACGGCAGCGGCCTGTCGCACAACCAGTTCAAGGACTACAATGTCGGCCGCGAAGGCCTGATCCTCAACAACGCCACCGGGCGCACCCAGAGCACCCAGTTAGGCGGGATCATCCTCGGCAACCCCAACCTGCAGGGCAGGGCGGCGAGCACCATCCTCAACGAAGTCACTGGCAGCAACCCCAGCCAGTTGCGCGGTTTCACCGAGGTGGCCGGGCAGGGCGCGCGGGTGATTGTCGCCAACCCCCATGGCATCACCTGCAACGGCTGCGGCTTCATCAACACACCGCGGGTGACCCTGAGCACCGGCAAGCCGATCCTCGACGGCAGCGGCCAGGTGCGCAGCTACCAGGTCGACGGCGGTGCCATCGCCATCGAAGGCAGCGGGCTGGACGCGCGCAACGTCGACCGCTTCGAGCTGATCACCCGTAGCGCCAAGGTCAACGCCAAGCTGCACGCCAAACAGCTGGACATCGTCACCGGGCGCAACGACGTCGATGCCAACACCCTCAAGGCCACTACCCGCACCAGCGATGGCAGCGCGGCGCCGACGCTCGCCATCGACAGCACGGTGCTGGGCGGCATGTACGCCGGGGCGATCCGCCTGGTGGGCACTGAGCAGGGCGTGGGGGTGCGCCTGGCCGGCGACATGGCGGTGGATGCCGGCGACCTGGACATCGACGCCAGCGGCAAGCTGATCCTGGCCAACGCCAGCGCCGGGGGCGATGTGAAGCTCAAGGCCGCTGGGGTGGAGCTGACCGGCAGCACCTACGCCGGGCGCGAAGCCAGCGTGCATAGCAGCGGTGACGTGGAGGTGCGCCAGAGTCTGGCAGCGCGCCAGCACGTGACGGTGGAAGGCGCCCAAGTGCGCAACCAGGGGGTGATCGAGGCCGGAGTCGAGGCGGACAAGCGCCGTAACGACAACGCTGACCTGACCCTCACTAGCACAGGCCTGGTCAACAGCGGCCAGATCGTGGCCAGCGATGATCTTGAGGTGATTGTCAGCGACACCCTGGTGAACAGCGGCGGCCTCAAGGGGCAGGGTCAGACCGTGGTGGCCGACACCTTGGACAACCGCGGCGGCAAGGTCCTCGCGGACAATGAACTGAAGGTCACCAGCCGGCTGCTGGACAACCGCGCGGCCGGCGCCATGAGCAGCGACGGCAGCACCACCGTGACCGCCCGCGAACGCCTGGACAACCAGGGCGGGCGGGTGGTCGGTGTGACCGAACTGCAGGTAAACGGCGGCGAGGTCAACAACGGCGCCAAGGGCCTGATCGCCAGCGATGGCCAGTTGACCGTCGACGTTGCACAACTGAACAACCAGGGCGGCACGCTCTCCGCCAGCCATCAGCAGCTCAAGGCCGGTGGCCTGAACAACCAGGGCGGCAGCGTGGTGGGCAACACCGTCGAGGCCACCTTCGACCGGCTCGACAATCAGGGCGGCAGCCTGGTCGCCCGCGAGGGCACGGCGACCGTCACTGCCCACCAGCAACTGAACAACGCTGGCGGTACGCTGCAGGCCAAGACCCACCTGCAGGTCAACGGAGGTGAACTGCTCAATCAGGACGGCGCCATGCTGGGCGTCAGCGTCACGCTCGATGGCGCGTCCGTGGACAACAGCCAGAAAGGCCGGGTGGTGGCCGAAGAAGGGGCGCTGACGGTCAAGGCTAGCGGGGCCGTGAATAACAGTGGTGGGCGCTTGCAGGCGACCACAGCCGACGTGGGCATCACGGCCGCCAGCCTCGATAACCAGGGCGGTGTGGTGGTCGGGCAGAAGGCGGTGAAGGCCACCGCTATCAGCGGCACCCTCGACAACCGCGGGGGCCAACTGCTGGGCAGCCGCCTGGAACTGGTCGCCGACAGCGTCGACAACCGCGTCGGTGGGCAGGTGCTGGCTGGTAGCGAGGGCCTGCTGATCAAGGCCGCCACCGTGCACAACCAGCAAGGCAAGCTGCTGGCCGGCGGTTCGCTGGCCGAGCTGCTGCTGGACAGCGGGCGTCTGAACAACCAGCAGGGCAGCCTGAGCGCCAGCGCCATCACCCTGGTGGCCGGCGATGCCGACAACAGCGGCGGCACCCTGGCCAGCCTGGCCGGCAACCAGCAGTTGACTGTGCAGCGCCTGATCAACCAGAACGGCTTGATCGAAGCCAGCCAGGCCATCGAGCTCGACGGCCAGAGCCTGGACAACCGCCAGAACGGCCGGGTTATCGCCCATACCGGCGACAAGACCCGCATCGAGCTGGGCGGCGAGCTGGACAACCGCGGCGGCCACATCGGCAGCGCCACCACCAACCTGGAAGTCAAGGCTGCCAGCCTGCTTAACCAGGGCGGTACCCTCGAACACGTGGCCCAGGGCAACTTGCTGATGAAGGCGGCCAGCTTCAGCGGCAACCAGGGCACGGTCAGTAGCCTGGGCAGCGGCACCTGGACCTTCGGCAGCGTCGACGGGGTTGGCCGTTGGCACACCAACGCGGGCCTGGACATCAGCGGCCTGCAGTACCTGACCCTGAATGCCGGCGAGCGCATCGCCAGCGCCGGCGACTTGCGCCTGGCCGGCGTGCAACTGACCAATGCCGGGGAGCTGGTCACCGACGGCAAGCTGACCCTGGAGATGACCGGCGACTTGCTCAACCAGGGCCTGTTCTCCAGCCTGAAGGCCATGGGCATCAGCGGCAACAACCTGACCCAGGACGGTGGCCGCATCGCCAGTAAGGAGGCGATGACGCTGACACTGGACGGCGCGTTGAGCAACCGTGGCCGGTTTATCAGCAGCCAGACCCTGGACATCAGCGCCGCCAGCATCGACAACCAGGGCACCCTCGGCGGCCAGGGCAAGACCACCCTGCATGCCCGCGGCGCGATCGCCAACCAGCAAGACAGCCTGCTGTTCGCCGGCGGCCCGCTGGAGTTGCGCGGTACCAGCCTGCTCAACCGCTACGCCGACATCTACAGCAAGGGCGACCTCAGTTTCGCGGCGCTCGGTGGCGGCCGGGCGCTGAGCCTGCAGAACCTTTCGGGCAGCATCGAGAGCGAAGGCAACATCAGCCTCAAGGTCGATTCGCTGGAAAACGCCAAGGCCGTCTTTGTCCCTGGCCGCACCATCGCCAATCGCTACATCCGCATCAACTGCACCGATTGCAGCGGTGACCATCACACCGGCACCTACATCGTCACCACCACCTACCAGGGCACCATCGAAAGCGATTCGCCAGCCGCGCGTTTGCTGGCCAACCGCGACATGACCCTTGAGGCCACCACGGTGGACAACCGCCAGAGCCTGCTGGCGGCCAACGGCAACCTGACCGCCAACGCGGTGAATTTCTACAACCGTGGCCAGACCCTGGACACGCAGATCGAGGAGGTCAGCTACTGGCTGCTCGGGGTGAGTCAGGGCGCCTACCGCGTCACCGAGGCCGCCACCAACGCCTGGAACGCGCAATACGCTGGGTTGCCCATCGCGCAGCAGGCGCCGATCCCCACCGCGGTCACCCAGTATCCGGTGTCGAGCAGCACCACCCAGGTGCTGCCCGGCACCGACACCGCCTACGCCGGCACCGTCCAGGCCGGCGGCACTCTGGCGCTGAATGTCAGTGGCGAGCTGGTCAACGGCACCCTCGATGCGCAGAGCAATGCCCAGCTTACCGGCAAGACGCCGGATAGCGCGGCCATTGGCGCTGGTGGCGTGCGTATCACCCTCGGCACCCAGGCTGGCGATCCGGGCCTGCCCACCGACGTCAAGCGGGTCGAAACCATTGGCGCCGACGGCAGCACCCAGGTCAGCTTCGTCCCGGTGGACTTCAGCGGCGCACCCTTCGTCAGCGTCGACCCCACCGCACTGCCGAGCTTCCGGCTGCCTCAGGGCGAGTACGGCCTGTTCGTCCGCAACCAGGGCTCGAACGCCCGCTACCTGATCGAAACCAACCCCGAGCTCACCGACCTGGGCCTCTTCATGGCCTCGGATTACCTGCTCGGTCACCTTGGTTTCGACGCCGACCAAGCCTGGCGCCGCCTTGGCGATGGCCGCTACGAAACCCGCCTGGTCGCCGACTCGGTGCGTGCGCAAACCGGCCAGCGTTTCCTCGCCGACGGCCTGAGCACCGACTACGAGCAGTTCAAGTACCTGATGGACAACGCCGTGGCCAGCAAGGATGCCCTTGGGTTGGCGGTGGGCGTGGGCCTGACCAGCCAGCAGGTCGCGGCGCTGACCCACGATATCGTGTGGATGGAAGAGCGGGTGGTCGGTGGCCAAAAGGTACTGGCCCCGGTGCTGTACCTGGCCAAGGTCGACGCGCGCAACCTGCGCGGCGGCAGCTTGATTCAGGGCCGCGACCTGGAACTGGTCACCGGTGGTGACCTGAAGAGCGTCGGTACCCTGCGGGCGAGCAATGACCTGACGGCGGTGGCCGGTGGCAGCCTGTACCAAGGCGGCCTGGCCCAGGCCAACGAACACCTGGCGCTGATGGCCCAGGACAGTATTCGCAATGCCCTGGCGGGCGAGATCCGTGGCAATCAGGTGAGTCTAGTGTCGCTCAAGGGCGACATCCTCAATGACCGTACCGCCACCGAAGTGGCAGTCGGCGCGGGCAGCAAGACCCATGTGGATGCCGGTTCGGTCATCACGTCGCGTGGGGGTTTGAAACTCGATGCCGGCGGCGACCTGACCAACAAGGGGTGGATCAGCAGCGCTGGCGATTTGAGCGCCAAGGCCGGTGGCGACATCAATCTGCTTGCCGTGCAGGATCGCACAGTGGCACGCGAAGCCCTGCGCCGTGGGTTACGCACCGAAGAAACGGTCACCCAGCTGGGCTCGAGCCTAGAGGCTGCAGGCAACGTTACCCTGCAGGCCGGGCGCGACCTGTATGTCGAAGCCAGTAGCGCCAAGGCTGGCAAGAGCCTTGAAGCCAGCGCGGTGGGCAACATAAGCCTGGTGGCCGGCGAAGACTCCCATGCGATCGACAGTAGCAGCAAAAAAGGCAACAAGAAGATCCATGAAGTCGAGGAGCAAAGCCGCCTGGTCGCGGCCAGCCTCAGCGCCGGCAACAACCTGGATGCCGTTGCCGGCAACGATGTCAACCTGATGGCCAGCAAGCTCCATGCGGGTGACGAGGCGTACGTCTATGCCGGTAACGACATCAATCTGATCGCCGGCCAGGAGCGCGACTACACACTCTACGACATGAAGAAAAAGGGCGGCTGGGGCAGCAAGCAGACCCAGCGCGACGAAGTCACCCAGATCACCCATGTCGGCAGCGAGATGACCAGCGGTGGCGACCTGCGTCTGGTCAGCCAGGGCGACCAGCTGTATCAGGCCGCCAAGCTGGACAGTGGAGGCGACCTGACCTTGCGCAGTGGCGGCGACATCACTTTCGCCAGTGTCAGTGACCTGCACCAGGAAAGCCACGAAAAGTCCAAGTCTGACGCTGGCTGGTTCAGCATGAAGGGCAAGGGCAGTACCGATGAGACGCTGCGCCAGAGTGAGTTGAGCGCTCAGGGCGAGCTGGTGATCAGTGCCGTCGGCACTATCCAGGCGGACGTGCGCCAGATCAACCAGAAAACCGTGAGCGACTCCATCGATGCGATGGTCAAGGCCGATCCGAAGCTGGCCTGGCTCAAGCAACTGGAAGCGCAGGGAGGCATTGACTGGCGTCAGGTCGAGGAGGTTCACACCAGCTTCAAGTACGCCAACTCCGGCCTTGGGCCGGCAGCACAACTGGCAATCGCGATCATGATGGCTGCCGTGATGGGGCCGGCCGGGCTGGGGTTGACCGGTGCACCGTTGGCGGGTGCTACCAGCCTGGCTACGACCGGTGCGGTGAGCACCATCAACAATAAGGGTGACCTGGGCGCGGCGCTTAAGGAAACCTTGAGCAAGGAAAGCCTGAAAAGCGCTGCGACCGCGATGGCCGTTGCGGGGGCGTTGCAGTATGCCGATCAGAAATGGTTCAAGGCCACCGATGCGGCGAACAACGGCGCGATCAGCGTTGATAACGGGCAAGTGCTGCCGGCCAGTTCTACCCCCGACAATGTCCTGACCTGGAGCAACGCGCCCAATGTCGCGCTGCGTGCTGGCGGCCGGGCGGTGATCAGCGGTGGCATTTCCACAGCGATCAACGGCGGCAGCCTGAAGGACAACCTGCTGGGTTCGCTGGCAGGTGAAGCCAGCACCGTGGCCATGGCCACCGGCTTCAAGTGGGTGGGCGACAACACGCTGAGTTTCGAAAACGGCAGCATCCCCAAAATCATCTCCCACGCCATCGTGGGTGGATTGATTGCCGAAGCCACCGGAGGCGATTTCAAGACTGGCGCGGCGGCAGCCGGCCTCAATGAAACTATGGTCAACGCGCTGTCCACGGCCGCACAGGGCAACGAGGCGCTGCACTTGATGCTGTCGCAACTGACCGGGCTGGTGGCTGCCGCGGCGGTGGATGGTGAGCTTGAGCAGGGCGTGCAGATTGCCCAGTCGGCGACACAGTACAACCATGACTTGCACCGCAAGAATGCCGAGGCCTATGCCAAGGGCATTCTGGACATGTGCGCAAAGCGGCCGGACTTGTGCACCGGTGATGCCAGCAAGGTGACCCAGCAGGACCTGGTGGATGCCCTCGAGTCGACCGCGCAGCATGGCAAGGGGGTAGAGAAGCTCAACCCTCAGGCCGTCCTACTGACGGACCAGTTCCTTGCGATGTTCCCGGAGCAGGGGACCCTGTTCAAACCCACGGCATCCGAAGCCGAGCGGCTGGATACGCTTGAGAAGGCCGAGTTGGCTGGCATGGTGCTCTCGGGCGCAGGGGCTGTTCGCGGGTTGGCGCAAGGTAGCAAAGGCATCATCGAATCCATAAAATCCTGGTTTGGCGCAGGCCCCAAGGTGCTTGAGAGTGCAGCTGACGTCTGGGCAAAAGCACCGACACAGCGCGGCAATCTCATCGAGGCGCAGTTGGCCAAGACCGATTACTCGCCCAAAAATGGCTGGTACAACGTTGGAAAAGAGCGAGGCGGGTATTTCCCCTTGGTTGATTTCCAGCAAGGCAACACACTGGTCAGCCTCAAGTCGGTCGATACGGCGGGCACTACCTGGCTCACGCGTATGCAGGATCACATCGTCGACCTTGGCACGAACGGCGCCAAGGTCGATGGACAGTTGGCCAAGATGGTGCTGGATATACGGGTTCAGCCAGGCGGTGCCGACGCGGCCCGACAACTCATCAAATTTGGTGCCGAGAACAACGTCACCGTGATCATCAAGGAATTCAAATGACTTCAAGGCTTGAGCGTCTCAAGGTCGTGTTCGCGCCTGAAACCATTACCGGCGAAGCCGTGCTTGACCGGGTTGTGGAGATACTGGCACGTCTGACGCCTGCGCCGAAGATTCTGTTGCAGGGGCGTCCGGTGCAGGTGGCCGCGTTGAAAAAGCAGATAGCGAAAAAGCGCGCCTGGCCCAGTGGTATGGCCTGCAACGACCTCGACCTGCGTTTCGGTATCGTTTTTGGGCTGCACGATTTCCTGCTGGTCGAAGAGCAGAGGGTGGGCGCGGCAGGGTCGTGGGACTTGTGGGTGGAGGCTTTGATGCAACTGCCAGGCTTTGTTCAGGCCTGGGTGGTGGACACAGAGTACGACTACTGGCAGAACGCCAAGGATGTGCTGGAATATGACGCCGTCGGCAGGGACCACTCGGGGCTTGCGAAGTTATCGAATGGCTTGCCTTTCCCCCTGGAGCAGTTGGAAATCGACATCTCGGGCAACCCGGGGCGATGGGCTCTGCGGGAGGGGTACGTAGAGGCGGTGGCCGCGCGGATGTGGTTGGGGGAGCGGTTCTGGGCTCGGGGCGGCGATGAGCATAAGGCCAACGTCATGCAGGCACCCGGCGTGACCACGCAGGTGCTGGAGGGTGGAGTGCTCAAGCTGGTCGCGGCACCGCAGAACTTTGTCGATGTGTCGACTGCCCGGACGCAGAATGCGTTAAGAGCACTGCTTTATCCCTGAAGCGTCGACTGTCACGCTGCCGGCTGGTTTTCGTGTTGCAACATTTTCGGCGTTGGAGCCTGCGGCGGATACCGAGCGTCGGTATTTTCAGGCGATGCACCATTGCCTTTGGGCATATGAGTGCAAGGTACTGCGCGCCTGCTTGAATCAGGGATTGCTCTGTAGTTTGACAAATTGCCCTCTCGTGCCGCGTTGCTCGCAGAGGCCTGGAGTGACCTGCCGGTGTCCTACATGCAAGGGCATGAAAATTTGAATAACGCATCCTTCATTGACGTGAAGGTCAATAATTGGGAGGTCTGCCGCCGCTGGGGTGACGTCTATGCGATAGGCTGCGGATAAAGTGTGCGCAGCCGTCCGGGTCGGAGATGGGCCATTTGACCGTGATGGATTTTTCGCCCAGCGGCAGTGCAATAACCACCGCTTCATCAGCGTGCCGTTTAGGTATCGGTTGCAGCGGTACGAACGCGGGAAGTGGAGCGACGGGTTTGTCACGGTAAATCGGCAGCCACTTGCGGATGACGTTGGCGTTTATGCCATGGCTGATGGCGACGCTGGACACAGTGGCGCCTGGTTGCAGGCATTCCTCTTGAAGGGTTTGGGGTAAGAGCTTCGTTGGCGCATGAGAATCCTGGCGATAAGGGTGATCGCGTCCGCTTAAAAATAGGCGGACACCATCGTCCTTAATTCAGGATTTCCGAAGGTGTGTTCGCTGGCCGCTTACGGGAACGGTTTATTTCGGAAGCGCTTCCTTACTTTGTCGGCTTCGCCAGGGCACCTACTCGGCGGTAAACCCGCTCGGTAATATCGCCCTTGGTGTGCCCAAGCAGCAGGCTGGCGTGGTCGACATTGGCGATCTCCGAGGCCGCTTTCGGGCGGATGTCGCGGAACTGGAATTGGCTGATACGGCCGGCCAGCACCTGGTCGCCAGCGGCGACCGCTTCTTTCACAGACTCCTCTCGGGCGTCATCCCAGCGGTGTCGGAGCATCGGCGCCGTGACACGTTTGCCGTGCTCGGTCAGCAGCAGATGGGGAAACCCATGCACGCCGTTGCGTTCCAGAATCTTCCGAATGAGTGCGCCCAGGCTGCTTTCCGCTCCATCCACCTCGAGCATGATCCGCAGCTTCTTGTGGGTCTTCTTCTGCTTCACGTCTAGGGCATTGCCCTCGATGTTATCCCTCCTCATCACCAGCACGTCCGCCGGACGCTGGCCCGTCAAAATATGCCAAGTCCATGGCATCCTTCAGCTCACCCACAGCTTTCGCGTATACCGCGTTCCAGATCGCTTCGTTCGTGTAGGAAATCCCTCGGCACCTCCTTGTTCTTGCGCACTCCCTGGCAGGGGTTCTCGCGCATGGTCAGTCCCCATTCCCTGGCAATGTTGAATATGTGAGATAGGGTTGCGATCTTGCGGTTCTCGACGCCGTCCTCGCTGATGCCGAAGTGCCTGGCGATCTGCTTGGATGTCAGGCCCTGTGCAAATGTCGAGTACGCACTCCAGTTCGCGGGGCGCGAGCCCGCGCCCAAGGTGGCCCGTCCAAGAGCCGATGGTGATCGTGTCCATGGGTTATCTCGGTTGAGCGCTTTCCAAAGCCTTGCGCAACTCAATAATGATGAGTGCGGTGGAAATGGTGATGCGGTCGCCAAGTGCTCAAACATCTGGGCCAGCTTCCCAGGACGACTACGCTGCAGCGAACCGCCTGCAGCAAGAACGCACCAGTGCGCGGCAGCGACCTCGATCATCGACAAGGAGTTTGGGTTATGAGTATTGCAGGTCGACCCTTGCGATGGGGGCGGCTTGCAGGCATCGCGCTGCTGGCCGCCTGCGCTGGCAGGGCAGAGCCCCAGGTCCAGTAGGTGCGCGTCGAGGTTTCGGTCCAGGTGCCTTGCCGCGCTAGAGGTTGGGGTACCGCCTAGGGCTGCGGCCGACCTGCGCAAGACTGACAGCTTAGAGGTGAAGGTGCGGGCGCTGCTGCTGAACGCCGTCAGCGGATCGGGTACGAGTGGCTACTCGAGGCAGCGGTGGATACCGGCCGGTAGCCTCGCCTCAAGAAGAACAAAATTGGAGCGAAAATCCGCTTTAGAAAAACGTTGAGAGGTACCTACGATTTAGGTTTTCAAAAAAATCGTCGATAATGGTTTGATCTCTGAGCCAAGGAGTTTCTTTTGAAGATCCGTCTATTGTCCATTTTTTCTGCACTGTTGCTGAGTGGCTGTGGCTCTACCAATTATGAGCAGCCTCTACAGGAACAGCCTTACGATCAGACAACCTCCGCACGGATTCGTCTTTTCGGGAACAACGGTTTGCCAGCCGCAATCAATCCGGGACAAAACTGCACCTCTAGCAAAGAGCCTATTTTGGCCTACGGCTATACCTTGGCAGATAAGCTCAGATCCACCGCAGGACAACACACCAAACGAGGCGTGGGAATGCCTGCGTCATGGCGAAGCGATCACCTGAGCTATGGCGAGTCTTACTCAGAGTTTGTTATCCCTGCGGGGGTGCCTACTGTAGTCGACATAAAAGAGCTCACCGACCACGTGTCCTGCACGCCTCCTCGCCGAGTTTTTATTCCTGAGGCAGGCAAGGATTATGAGGCATATCTTTACCGGCGTGACAGGAAATGTGGCGTAGTGATTCGACTACTCTCTGGTTTAGAGACGCCTGGCCCTATCGCAGAAGTGCCGTCAAGTAGCTGCGGAGTGAAAGTAAGCGCTCCATAAACCCTTAGCTATGCAGATGAGGCGTGCAATTACAAGGCAGCAGGGCTTCGTAAGCTTCCACTGAGGACGCCTGCGGCAGGCGTTCCAGTGCGTGGCGCAGCCACGCATAAGGCTCTTTGCCGTTGGCTTTGGCTGTTTCGACCAGGCTGTAGAGTTGCGCACTGGCCGTCGCGCCCTTGGGCGTGTCGCTAAACAGCCAGTTCTTTCGGCCGATGACAAACAGGCGGATGGCGCGCTCAGCGGCGTTGTTTTCGATCGGCAAGTAACCGTGCTCGACGTAACGTTCCAGTCATGACATAGCCGCGATAGCCATCCAGCAGGCGCGTTGACACCTCTTGCGCTCGGCTGGTGGCGTAGTCGAAAAGGATCACCGGCCGATCAGGTGGGCCGCCGGTTTGTACCCACATCCAGGACTGGCTACTGGGCTCGCGCCCAGGTTCTTTCAACACCTGTACGCGGATTTCATCGTGGTGGACGATCCGGCTGCCCTGGCGGCGGTTCCTCTAGATACCAGGCAAGGCCCAACCCTCTACTATCGATGCGATGAATTGACCGGAGCGTGCTCGCCTACTTTCACTATTTGCAGCGAGTTGGTCCCCCCAGGTGGCGCCATGGGCTTGCCCGAGGTGACGACCAGCAAATCCCCCGGTTTTACCACGCCACGTCTGATCAGCAGTTCCTCAACACCAGCAATGACTTCATCGTGATGACGCCAGGCATCGGCGACGATCGGTTCGACATTCTGGAACAGGGCCATCCAGCGGGCAGTCGACACGGATCGCGTCAGTCCGTAAATCGGAATAGAGGAGGTATGCCTGCTCATCCACAGTGGCGCCGCCCCAGACTCCGTTAGCGCAATGATGGCTGATGCCCGCAAGCGGTAAGCCGCAAACACGGCGCTGACCGCGGTGGCCTCATCGATCTTGTCCAGGTCGCGCGCCAGCAGCTCGCTGTCAGGCAAACCGATGCGCAGCTTAATCGCCTCTTCGCAAATAGCGGCCATCGCCGCGATGGTTTGCACCGGGTAGCGACCCGTGGCGCTTTCCGCAGACAACATCACCGCATCGCTGCCGTCCAATACGGCGTTGGCCACATCGGAGACTTCGGCGCGGGTTGGAATCGAGTGGGTGACCATCGACTCCATCATTTGCGTTGCAGTGATGGTCAGGCGATTGGCTGCCCTGGCCATCTTGATCATCATCTTCTGCAACGCAGGGACGGCGGCGATACCGACCTCCACGCCGAGGTCGCCACGCGCCACCATGATCCCATCAGAAGCCTCGATGATTGCTTGAAGTGCAGGAATGGCCTCGGCGCGTTCAATCTTCGCGATCAGCTTGGGGCGCGCGGCTGCGCGCTTGCAGAACTTTTCCACCAAGGCACGCGCCTGTTGCATGTCCGATGCGGCCTTGGGGAAAGAAACGGCAATCAGATCGGCCCCCAGTTCAAGGGCCACTTCCAGGTCACGAATATCTTTTGGCGTAAGCGCCGGTGCCGAGAGCCCGCCGCCTTGTCGATTGATGCCTTTGTTGTTTGACAGCTCACCGCCCACACGGACCGTCGTGTGTATCTGCTTGTCCTTGACCGACTGGACATCCAGCACGATTGCACCATCGTTCAAAACCAGGACGTCCCCGTGTGCCACTTCATCAACCAACTCGGGATAGTCCAGCGAAACACGCTCCGTGCTGCCTGCGACGCCATAGCCACACAGAACGAACGGGGCGCCGGGGTTAAGCGTCACGCGACCCTCAACGAACTGGCCAACACGAATCTTGGGCCCTTGAAGGTCGGCCATGATGGCGACCTCGCGCCCCGCGCGTGCAGACATCTCGCGAATCATATGGGCGCTGCGCCGATGATCCTCGGCCGTGCCGTGGGAAAAGTTCAAGCGAGCCACGTCAAGGCCTGCATGCAACATTTCTGAAAAGACCTCGGGCGAGGCGGACGCAGGTCCAATGGTCGCGACAATTTTCGTCTTGCGGTGCATTGCGAAACCCCAAATGTTTGTGGAGGCCAACGGCTGGCCAGGGTCGTTAGTGGCGTATTAACGTGCAGGGGAATGCCGCAGTGATTAGCTGCGGCATTCGTCCTCAACCCTGGTGAGGGATGTCCCAAAGGTTCAGCGGGGTTCCAATGCCTTTGGCGTGCGCGTTCTGCAGCACCTCGTAGCCCCAGCTGATGTCGAAGACCGACATGCCGCAGGCGATGAAGATGACGCGGTCGGACGCATGGGTACGGCCCGCTTTTTTTCCATTGACGACATCGCCCAGCCCCGTCGATTCCGTCAGCGCTGGCAGCTTGCCGGCATCGATGAGCCGATACAGGGGGCCGCCGATCACGCCGTTGTAGTAACCCTCCTTGTTACCCGAGCCGATCGCGTCTTCCACGTAGGCCTCGTGCAGCTTGGTGTGGTCATAGACGACGCGCGCGCTGGTCAGGAAGGATTCATCGGTATTGACCGGCCCCGAAACCAGGAGGGTCGCCCCGGCCTTGATCCATTCGTCCTTGAAGAACAGCGGCTTGAGGCGCGAGGCCGCGACGGTAATGACATCCGCGTCACGGAAACCGGCTTGCGTGTCGTCGGTACCGCTGGCCTTGATGTCATAGGTCTCGGTAATCCAGGCCGCCAACTCGTTGGCCTTGTCGAGGAACAGATCGAAGCACACGACTTCTTCGACAGACTTCAACTGCGTGATGATGGCCGAGAAGCACGCCTTGTTGATCGGGCCGCACCCGACAACCGCGACCTTCTTGCTGGTGGGGTTCGCCAGATGCTTGGCACCCACCCCAGGCACTGCGCCGGTGCGCGCCGCGCTCAGCAAATTAGCGGACATCAGCGCGAGGGGGGCACCGGTGTCCTTGTCATTGAGCATCATGGTCAAGATGGAGCGAGGCAGGCCTTTTTCCATGTTGGCATGGTTGGAGCCGTACCATTTGTTGCCACAGACATCGAAGCGCCCGCCCAAGTAACCTGGCATCGCGGCAAAACGACGATCAGGCCCGGCCACCGGCATGTTGGGGAAGTGGGTTTGCTTCGGAAAAACGATGTTCATCCCGTGGCTGTTGTGATTGGCTCCACCCATCAGGTAGTCGCCAGTGCCCAAGAGGCTGAAGGTTTCCTCGCACACTTCCACGCAACGTTTTGCATCCAGTACGCCAGCGGCGACCATGTCGGCTTCAGACAAGTAAGTGAAATCGATTTTCGGGTACATAGTTTGTCTCCTGCTTGTGAGGGGCGGCGGTTAAAAGCGCAGCAGCGGTTTGATGTCGAACAGGCGACAGCCTGCGTTACGAGCATTGGCACGCATGAGGAAGTTGAGTTTTTCGATGCGCTCACCCGAGCGGGGGGCGCCGTTCTTCTGGAAGGGCACTTGCAAGCCCACGGAAAGATCCATCACGACATCGTCGACCACACCGCCCGAGCGCCCGGAAGGCACCGCGATCAGTCCGCGATCGGTCGCGAAGCGATAAGCGTCCAGCGATTCCGTGATCGTGCCGACCTGGTTGGGTTTTAGAACGAACCCGTCGACTGCCTTCAGGTCGTAGGCTTTCTGCAGGAGTTCGGTTTTCGTGACGGTCAGGTCATCCCCGAGGATCAGTGTTCGTTGCAGCACGGCCTTGGCGTTCTGGTAGCCGTGCCAGTCGTTCTCATCCAACAAGTCTTCAATGAAGACGAAGTCAAACTTCTCCGTCAGCCGCTTCGTGTAGGCGATCAGCTCATTGGAGGAGACTCGCTGCCCCTTCAACAGGTAGGTTTTGCTGTGCGGGTCGTAGAACTCGCTCGAGGCGCAATCCAATGCGAAGGCAATCGCGTTGCCATAGCCTGATCGGTTGATCGCGCGCTGCATGAGTTGCAGAACCACTTCCGGGTCATCGCTTGGGGCGGCATAGCCATAGGAACTGGCCACGCCTGGTTTGTGCCCCAAGTGCTCGGTCAGTACCTGGTTGAGGTGCTGGAACACCGCCACGGCCATTTCGATCGCATGGTCGATGCTGTCGGTGCCATAGGGGACGATCAGAAACTCATTGAACGACTGTGTGAAGTCGCCGTACTGGCCGCCATTCACCACGTTGAAGCACGGAACTGGAACGGTCTCGATCGCACCCCCCGCGATGTGGTTGTAGAGCGGAATGCGTCGGGCATCCGCCGCGGCGCGAAAAGCCGCGATCGAGGTGGAGTAGATGGCGTTGCCGCCCAGCACGTGCTTGTCCGAGGTGCCATCCAGGTTGATCATCACTTGATCGATTGCACGCTGGTCATTGACATCCAAGCCAATGATCGCCGGGGCGATCACTCGCATCACGGCATCGACGGCTTTATGGACGGTCAAGCCGCCATAAGACGACATGTCCCCGTCACGCAGGACGAACGCCTCATGCATGCCCACAGACGTGCCCGTCGGCGCGGCCCCACGACCCAACGCACCGCTCTCGGTGCGGATTTCAACTTCAACAGCAGGTCGGCACTTGCAGTCGATGATCTGTTGGGCACTCACCGAAACGATTTTGTCGGCCATCTCAATGCCCCCCTACGGCTGGCACATAGACGATGTTGAGGTCGCACAGATTGGTGCCGGTGTTGCCGGTGAAGATCGCCGAGCCCATGGCTTGCAGCGCCTCGAAGGTGCTGTGCTCGCGAAGTGCTTGATAGAGATTGATGCCTCGAGCAGTGGCCACCTTGAGGCTCTGGGAGTCAGTAATGCCGCCAGCGACGTTGGTCGTGCCGTCCGTGCCTTCACTGTCGATGGACAGCAGGCAGGCGCCCGGCGCTTTGGCCGCCGCGATGGCGAAGCCAACCGACATTTCCTGGCCTGGCCCGCCGTGGCCCTTGATCACCGCGTTATCCAGAATTTGCGTCGTCACTTCACCGGAGCTCAGCAGCACGCAGGGCGGTTTGATCGGGTTGCCATAGGCCTGGATTTCACGCGCCATCGAGGCCATGAACGTACCGGCATCTCGGCTTTCGCCTTCAAGGAAGGAGGAAACGATCAATGCAGGAATGCCCATGGCCTCGCACGCTTCCCTGGCGTAGAGGCACGAGTCCGGCAAGGTATTGAGCAGGTAATAGGTGTTGTCGGGGAATGCCTTGGGGGTTTCACCTTCAGGGCCGACGGTGCTCAGGTAGTTGACGATGCTCTGGGGCAGCTTGTCGGTCAGGTCGAAGTTGACGATGGTTGCGCGGGCGTCATCCAGCGTCGTCGCGTCCGGCCCGATTGGGGTGCTTTTGTAAGCCGGGTAGGGTTGGGCGATATCGCCGGTGGCAGGGGTGCCGACCGCGTCACTGATGCCAATGCCGATCAGTTCCGCACCGATGTCCTGGATGCGCTTGGCCAGCATGCCGCCGTTCAGCGCGGAGATATGACGCCTTACCGCATTGATCTCATAAATGCCGGCACCCGACTTGAGCATGACGTCGGTGGCGTCGATCTCGTCCTGCAGCGTGATGCCCTCCCGTGGGCACGACATCAGCGCAGAGCTGCCGCCACTGATGACCGCAATGAACAGGTCATCCTTGTTCGCCTGCTTGATGATTCGGATGATTTCCCGAGAGGCTCGGTAGCCTTCTTCATTAGGGAGAGGGTGCCCGCCGACGTACACCTCGGTTTTGTCGAAGCGGTCAGACGCCTCGTGAATCTTGACGATGGCAATGCCGCGCGTGAGGCGGTCGCCGAGCACGTGGTCGACGGCCATCGCCATGTGATTGCAGGCTTTGCCGGCCCCGAACAGATAGATGTTCCTCTTTTGCCTGAGATCCCAGCACTTTGCACCTACGTGCAGCACATCACCCTCAAGGCGCATGATGCTGCGGATGCGTTCATAGCTGTCCAGGCGAGCCAGGGTTTTGTCAGCGATCTCGAGCACGATTCGGCGAGAGCTGATGTCCCCACAGTCGAGCAAGTCCACGGAATTTCGGATTTTTTTCATTTCAATTCCTGCGTTGAGTCATACGGGGTCTGAAGGCTTCTGTCTCAATGTCGATTGTCCAACAATTGTTTCTGGCAAATTTTTTTGTCTATCCCTATCCAGCGTCCTTTGGCCATATCACTGGATTTGCTTGCCAGTGTTGATTGTCCAACAATTGATTCGCTCAAATTTTTTGAGCAGAAGGCCGGGACGTTCCGCCCAACCTTCATGCTCAATAGACGCTAGTCGTTCAAACCTGGCGTTTTGCTTTCCTAGGTGATCATGTGGCTCATGGTTTTCAAATGTTCAACCAGGATGGCCCCTTCGGTTTCATTGTGCTGCATGGCGCAGTTCATGGCGGCCTGCTCATCCATGGCCTCGATGGCCTCGATCAAAGGTTGATGCTGGTCCATGATCTGCGCACCTTCGGAAGCCAGTGCATCGCTGGATTGGATGTAGATTAAAATCTGCGGCTGGATACGTGAGTACTGGTCGATCAAGCGGCTATGCTGGGTCAGGTCGATAATCGTCTTGTGCAACGCCATGTCAGCGCTGGCGATTTCACGGTTATCGCCCCTCAGGCACGCGGTCTTCAGCGCTTCGACAGCCTTGCTGATAGCGGTGAAAGTAAACCCTGACACACCTTCTTTCTGAACCCGCAACGTCACAAGCCGGGCGGCGAGGGCTTCGAGACTTCCACGAAGGGTGTAAAGCTCCCAGGCATCCTCCGGGCTGAGGTTCATGACCGACCACCCGGTGTAAGGCGTCTGGATCACCAGGCCTTCTTGCACCAACTGGTGGAACGCGGCGCGGACGGTCCCCCTGGATACGCCTAGTTGCTCGGATGAGCTGATCTCCGTCAGGCGCGTGCCTAGCGGGATAGCGCCAGAAACGATCGCGTCACGCAGCAGGTCGGCGGCTTTCACCTCGGTGCTTCGCTTCTGGACTTTGGGGATATTGATGAGAGTCGTATTCATGGGGGCTGTTATAGCAGTGCGCAAGATTGATTGTCAAACAATCAACCTTTGAGTGGCGGGTTGCCTCACACCGCCGCTAGCTGTTCGCGCAAAAATGCCACGAACGCCTTGACCCGCGCTGACTGCCGGCGTGTCCCATCGAAAACCGCGCTGACCGGTAGCGCGGGTGGCTGGAACGCCTCCAGCAACGTGCAAACATCTCCACGGGCGGCGTCATCGGCGAACAACCAGCGGGGCGAAAGCGCAATGCCCAATCCGGCGAGTACCATCTCGCGGATGGCCTCGCTGCTGTTGCTCTTCACATTGCCGGTGACAGGCACCTCGAGTACCTGACCTTGCTGCTGGAACTGCCAGACGTCGTAGCGCTTGAGCAAGGTGAAACCGATGCAGTTGTGCGCCGCGAGGTCGGCTGGGCTTTCTGGTCGACCGTACCGCTCCAGGTAAGCGGGCGCCGCGTAGACGTGGCGCATGCTGGAACCCAACGGCAACGCGATCAGTCGGTCATGGGACGGGGCGCCAATGCGGATCGCCACGTCTATGTTTTCCTGCACCAGGTCCTCGTTGTGATCGTTCAGCCGCAGGTCTATGACCACCTGCGGGTGGCGTTCGAGAAACAGCCCCAGGCGCGGCGCGATCTGTCTTCGACCAAAACTCACTGGCGCGGCGATGCGAAGCGTTCCGGCCACCTGTTCCTGGCCTTGGGCAAAGCGCAGGGTGGCCGCTTCCAGGTCGGTGAGGATTGCCCGGCAGTGCTCGTAGAAGCGCGCGCCCTGGTCGGTCAGTGCCAACTGCCGTGTGCTGCGGGTGAACAGCGGGCCGCCGAGGTGGGTTTCCAGCGCGCGGATGTGCTTGCTCACGGCGGGTTGCCCCAGGTTCAACTCCCTCGCCACGGCAGAAAACGAGCCGCGCTCCACGACCCGGACGAACGTGCTCATGCTGCTGAAGAGGTCCATGATCAATTTGCTCGTTATCAGGAATTGAACATATTCGAATTAGCTTTCTTATAGGAATGCGAGCGAGGCGGCAACCTGTCGGTATCCATCACTCAGGATCCACACCATGAAAGACACGATGCTTGCCGTTGTCGCTGAATCCGCTTCGGTGCCGCTGGTTGTGAAGCGCATAGCACGCCCGCAACCGGGCAAGGGACAAGTGCTGCTCAAGGTCCATGCGGCTGGGCTCAACCCACTGGATACCAAGATCGCCGCAGGGGTCGCTGGCCATGCCCGGCAGCCGTTGCCTGCAGTACTGGGGCTGGACGTCGCAGGCACCGTGATCGAGGTGGCGCCGGACGTCGAGCATTTCGCCGTGGGTGACGAGGTATTCGGCATGGCGGGCGGGATCGGCGGTGCGCAGGGCGCGATGGCCGAGTACATGGCCGTCGATGCCCGGCTGATTGCGCCGAAGCCGCGAAGGCTGAGCATGGCCGAGGCGGCCGCGTTGCCGCTGGTATTCATTACTGCCTGGGAAGGGCTGGTGGACCGCGCCAACGTGGGCGAGGGCCTGCGCGTGCTCATTCACGGTGGTGCGGGAGGCGTGGGGCAGGTCGCTGTGCAACTGGCCAGGGCGCGCGGCGCCGAGGTCTACGCCACCGGGGCAGCGGGCAGCCTGGCATTCATCCACGCATTGGGCGCCACGGCCATCGACTATCGCGCCGAGACGCACGAGGATTATGTGCAGCGCTGCACCGACGGGGAGGGTTTCGATATCGTCTACGACACGGTCGGCGGCGACACCCTGGAGGCTGCGTTCCACTCGGTGAAGGCGTACACCGGCCATGTGCTCAGTTGCCTGGGCTGGGGCACGCACAGCCTGGCGCCGCTGTCGTTCAGGGGAGCGAGTTACTCCGGGGTGTTCACCCTGATGCCGTTGTTGACCGGCAACGGCCGCGAGCACCATGGCGCGATCTTGCGCGAAGCCGCCGCGTTGGTCGAGGCGGGGCAACTGGGCATCCGCCTCGACACCCGGTGCTTCGGGCTAGCGGAAGCCAACGAGGCTTTACGCCAGGTGGCCGAAGGACGTGGGCGGGGTAAGACCGTGCTGCAGGTTACCCCGTGATCACTGGCGACGCGTTAAACCTGGTCAGAGATGGTCGGCGTCGATCACCGCCTGGGCGAACGCCTTCGGTGCCTCATGCGGCGGGTTGTGGCCGATGCCGCCGGTGAACACGCGGTGCTCGTATTTGCCGGTGAATCGCTTGGCGTAAGCCTCGGCGGGCGGGTGCGGGGCGCCGTTGGCGTCACCTTCGAGGGTGATGGTCGGCACGCTGATGCTGGGGAAGGTGGCCAGCTTGGCCTCCAGCGGGTCGTACTGGGTCTCGCCTTGGGCCAGGCCCAGGCGCCAACGGTAGTTGTTGACGGTGATGGCGACCTGGTCCGGGTTGTCCAAAGCCTGGGCGCTGCGCGCGAAGGTCGCGTCGTCGAACGCCCATTTCGGCGAGGCGAGCTGCCAGATCAACTTGGCGAAGGCGTGGCGGTTCTTCTCGTAGCCGGCTCGGCCGCGCTCCGTGGCGAAGTAATACTGGTACCACCATTGCAATTCCGCGCTCGGTGGTAGTGGTGCCTTGGCCGCTTCCTGGCTGCTGATCAAATAGCCGCTGACCGCGACCAGCGCCTTGACCCGCTCAGGCCACAGGGCCGAGACAATGTCGGCGGAACGTGCGCCCCAGTCGAAACCGGCGAGCACCGCGCGCTTGACCTGCAAGGTGTCCATGAAGGCGATCACATCGCTGGCCAGCGCGGCGGGCTGGGCGTTGCGCGGGGTTTTGTCGGACAGGAAGCGGGTCTCGCCGTAGCCACGCACCGAGGGCACCAGCACTCGGTAGCCCTCGGCGGCGAGCAACGGCGCCACTTCTTCGAAGCTGTGAATGTCGTATGGCCAGCCATGCAGCAGGATCACCACCGGGCCATCGGCCGGGCCCTGCTCGATGTAGGCCACGTCGAGCACGCCGGCCTTCACGTGCTTGAGCGGGCCGAAGGTCGAGGGTGCCGCCACCTGGGTGGGCCGGGCCGCGATGCCGGCAGCTTGTGTGGCGCCCGAGGCGAGGATGCCCAAAGGTAGCAGCACGCAGGCGAATAATGCGCAAAGCTGGAAGTGTCGGGGGGCGAGCGTGGCGCTCATGTGACGGTCTCCGTGGCGTGGCCTGGGTAGCGGCGGGGTGGCGTCAGTTAAGAAGAGGGCTGTGTCGTGCGTGTGTCGACATGTGCGCCGGGTGTGTGTACCTGTGTCGAGGGGTTGCTCATACACATAACGCTACAAAAGCGGACGCAGGGGAAAATCCGTTAGCATGTCGCTCTTTTTTCTCCGCACTCGGATACGCCATGACTACCCCGATCTTCCGCCCGGCCACCGCCGGGGACGTCGACCGCTGCTACCACATCGAAACCACTGCCTACGAGGGCGACGAGGCTGCTACTCGGGAAAAGATCGCCACGCGTATCGCCCAGTATCCGGAGGGGTTCCTGGTACTGGAGCTCGAGGGTCAAGTGGTGGGCTTCATCAACAGTGGGTGCGCCCACCAGGTGGTGATGTCCGACGAGGCCTTCAAGGAACTGGTCGGTCACGATGCCCAGGCGCCGAATGTCGTGATCATGTCGGTGGTGGTGGACCCGGCGTATCAGGGCAAGGGTTACTCGACGCTGCTGATGACGCGTTTCGTCGAGCAGATGCGCGCCGGCGGCAAAGCCACCATCCACCTGATGTGCAAGGAGCGGCATGTGGGGTTGTACGAAAAGATGGGTTATGGCTACGTGCGCCCGTCGACCTCCGACCATGGCGGCATGGCCTGGCACGAGATGGTCATGGTTCTCTAAGCGACGCTGCGTTGCCGCTGATACGGTTTTTTTCGGGCAACCTGAATCTGTAACCGTATCAGCCGTGGGCGGACAATCAGCACCAGGCCCAGGTGGCTGCAACGCCAGCCGCCAGGTGCGTTCCGTCAACACACTGTAGAGGTTCCGATGGGCAAGCTCTCGCTGTTCCTGGGTGGTTTTCTGCTGCTGACCCTGCTGATTGGCCTGCTGGGCACCATTCCGCCGGGTTGAGGCCTCACGCTTTGCAACATCCTTTCCTAGCCCGTCTACCCGTGAGACGGGCTCGATGCGTTGGCCTCAGCGTAGCGTCGGGATAAATGGATTATGCAAGTGATTCTCAAGTGCAAATGACTCGTGTAATCTCCCGCCGCCGTCAACAGGGCTCGCGCGGGCGGCCCGGTCATTTGCCTTGGAGTCGTACATGGAATGCAAGAAGGGCCCTGAAGCGATGCTGGAGTGGCGCGGGCGGTTTCTCGGCGAGGGCACGCTTTTGGAACGGGAGTATGACCAGGCACTGCTGAACGCCGAGCAACTGGAGCGGGAGGGGGTGATCAGCACTGGGGAGTGGATAGAACTGGTCAGGCAAGCCAACGCAGCGCTGCTGCGTGTGCGATAAGTCATTCTTGCCATGGAGAAATCTGTCCACAAAAAACGTGGGTAGGTCTGTGGATAAAACGCTGTAGGCCAGGCCTGAAGCGGCCTTTGTTAGATTGAACAGAATTTGTACAGCCGTTTTGGCAACTCAATGCGTTGCCTGGCTCAGACTACCTGGCGCTGGGCCACGGCGTGTTCGACGCGGTTGCGACCCTGTGCCTTGGCCCGGTAGAGCGCCTGGTCGGCATCGGCCAACAGGGCGTCCAGGCTGAGTCGGGCACCGGCTTCTGCGTCGCCAGCGACGCCAATGCTGACAGTGATGCGCAGGTGTTTCTCGCCATGTAGCACCTGCATCTCCTGCACCGCCCGGCGTAGGCGTTCGGCGGTGAAGCCGGCCTGCTGCGCGGCAAGGCCGGGCAGCACGACCACGAACTCCTCGCCACCCAAGCGGGCGAACAACTCGCCTTCGTGCAGGTGCGCCTGCAGGGTGTGGGCGAACTGACGCAGCACTTGGTCGCCCACCGCGTGGCCGTACTGGTCGTTGATCGCTTTGAAGTGGTCGATGTCGAGCATCATCAGGGTCAGCGGCAGGCCCGGACTATGTTGGTCACGGCCCCCTAGCAGGGCGCTGGCGCGTTCGGTGAAGGCGCTGCGGGTCAGTGTGCCGGTGAGGTGGTCGACCGTGGCCTGGTGCGCCAGGCGTGCCAGCAGGCTGCGGTTGGCGCTGCTGACGCACGCCACCACCAGCGGCCCGAGCACCAGCATGGCAATGCCCAGGCGCGCTGACATCAGTGCGGTGACCCCGGCCTCGCTCTGCGGCACGCTGAAGTGCATGAGGTTCTGCGCCACCGCGACGATCAGCGTGCTACCGGCGGTAAGGGTCAGCAAGGACACCAGGAACGGTGAATAGCTCAGCGCACACCACAACAGCGCCGAGATCGGGAAGGCGATCGCCCCCGGCCCGCCGAAGGCGATGCTCACCCCCAGCGAGGCCAGCAGCACCAGCAGCGGCGCCAGGCGGATTGGCTGGCTGCCGCTACGCAACAGTGCATGGGGCGACGGTGCGGTAAGCAGGATCGGCAGCACCAGCACGCTGGTGGAGAACTGCTCGCTGAACCAGGCCAACCAAGTGGCGCGTAGCGATTGTTCGAACCACGGCGTGGCTACCAGGCAGGCGAGGGTGGCTGCCACCACGCCGCCTGCGGCACAGGCGCCGAACAGGCGTAGCACGCCGTAGGGCGTGCGCAGGCGTCGGTGCGTGCGTGGCAGGCGCACCAGCAGGCGCCAGATGGCGATGACTGCGCCGAGGTTGCACAGGTTGAACCACAGCGCCGGCAGCCAGGCGCTGCCGCACAGCAAGTCGGCGGCGACCATGGCCAGGTACATCAGGGCGAAACCGCTCAGGCTGGCTTGGCGCGGTTGGCGCAGCAGCAGGCCGGCGAGCACGGCGTTCACCGGCCAGAACAATGACAGGGATTCGATGGGCCGTGCCAGGATGCCGCCCAAGGTCAGGGCGAAGGTCAGGCCAAACAGGATAAGCGGGGGCAGCAGGCGCGCGTGGGCTGAAGACACCATGGGTTCGACCGGCAAGCGGAAACGGAATCCAGGACGACAGCGGTAGGCACCTGGGACAAAGTCATGTCAGTGTGTTGCACCGGCATAATTGATGTCAATTGGATATTATCTGGTGTCGATCCTCCACGATATTTAGCTTTTTGACGCAGTTTTGCGGAATTCGCCTACAGCCCAAACAGCCACGGCACCATCAGTACGGTGACCGACATCACCAGCAGGGTGAACGGCACGCCGATCTTCACGAAGTCGCCGAAGCGATACTGCCCAGGCCCCAGCACCAGCGTGTTGACCGGCGATGATACTGGCGTCATGAACGCTGCCGAGGCCGCCAGCGCCACGGTCATGGCGAACGGGTAGGGTGACATGCCCAGGTGCTGTGCGGTGCTGACTGCCACCGGCGCCATCAGTACCGCGGTGGCGGTGTTGGAGATGAACAGGCCGATCAGCGCGGTGAGGGCGAACAGGCACGCGAGGATGGCGTAGGACCCAGCGCCGCCGAGCAGGCCGACCAGCGCGTCGACGGCCAGGGTTATGCCGCCCGTCTGCTGCAGGGCCAAGGCGAACGGCAGCATACCCACGATCAGCACCAGGCTTTGCCAATGTATGGCGCGGTAGGCGCTGTTCATGTCGATGCAGCGGCCTGCGCCCATCAGCAGGCAGCCGATCAATGCGGCGATGACGTTTGGCACCATGCCGCTGACCATCAGCCCGACCATCACCGCCAGGCTGATCAACGCATAAGGCGCCCGGGCGCGGGCCGGTGCCACCTGGTCGATCTCCGTCGGCAGGCTGAGCACCAGGAAGTCCCGTGGCTGCACTTGCAACTGGCGCACCGCCTTCCACGGGCCGACCACCAGCAGGGTGTCGCCCAGGCGCAGCTTTTCCTCGACCAACTGCTCCTCGATGGCCGCCTGCTCGCGGCGCAGGCCGACCACGTTGAGGCCGAAGCGGCTGCGGAACCCCAGTTCCAGCACGCTCTTGCCGAGCAACTGCGAGCCGGGCGGCAGCGAGACTTCCGCCATGCCCAGTTCCTGGGATTGGTCGATGAAATACGCGGCCTTGAAGTGCAGGGGTTCGAGTTGCATCGTCTGGCACAGGTTGCGCAAATCGTCGCGGTTGGCAAACAAATCGAGCAGCAACACATCACCTTGTTGCAGCACAGTGGCGGAATCGGCGGCGATCACCCGGGTGGTGAATTTGTGCTGGCGTTCGATACCGACCACATTGGCGCCGTGGCGGGTGCGCAGTTCCAGCTCGCCGAGGGTGTGGCCGATCAACGGCGAATGCGGGCGGATGCGCAGGCGTCGCTCGCGGCCGGCGAGCTTGTAGTCCAGTACCAGGTCGAGCAGGGTGCGGCGGCTTTCCACCCGGCCATCCTTGCGCACCTCGCCATTGAGCCAGTGGCGGGTCAGCAGCATGTAGCCGACGCCCAGGGCCAACACCACGAGGCCGAACGGGGTGAAGCTGAAGAAGCTGAAACCGGCCAGGCCGTGGCGCACCAACTCGCTATGCACCACCACGTTGGGCGGGGTCGCCACCAGGCTGAGCATGCCGCTGATCAAGCCGGCGAAGCTCAGTGGCATCATCAGCCGGCTGGGCGAAAGCTTCAGGCGTGCGGCGATGCTCAGCACCACCGGGATGAAGATCGCCACCACGCCGGTGGAGCTCATCACCGAGCCCAGCAGCGCCACCGAGACCATCAGCAGCACCAGCAGGCGCGCCTCGCTGTTGCCGGCACGTTCGCTCATCCACTCGCCGATGCGGTAGGCGATGCCGGTGCGCACCAGGCCTTCGCCGATCACGAACAGTGCGGCGATCAGCACCACGTTGGGGTCGCTGAAGCCGGCCAGGGCCTGTTCCACGGTGAGGATGCCCGATAGCGGCAGAAACAGGATCACCAGCAGGGCGACCACATCCATGCGCGGGCGGTTGACGATGAACAGGGTGACGACGACGGCCAGCAGGCCGAGGACCAGGAGCAGGTCATGGGACATCGGGGAGGGTGATCCTTCACGGGGGGCGAAGGGTCAGTGTGGCAGGTTGTGGTGGGGGCGCTGTTGACGTGTTGCAGGGTTTTGGCTGGACGCCATCGCGGGGCGATTCGACTTGCCCCGCGAGGGGTGCTCCTAGGTCTTAATGACGACGGTGCTTCTTGTCCTTGCCACCCAGGTGGTTACCGATCGCGCCACCGGCCGCGCCGCCCAGGCCGGCGCCGACGGTCGAACCGTTCGAGCCGCCGAGCTGGCCACCCAGCAGCGAACCGCCGGCCGAGCCCAGGCCACCGCCAATCGCCGCTTCGGTGCGGTTGCCCTTGCGCGCACCGACCGCACTGCCGGCGGCGCCACCCAGGCCCGCGCCGATGGCGGCGCCGGTGCTGCCGCCGATCTGTTTGCCGACGACGTTGCCCAGGGCGCCGCCCAGGCCGCCACCGATGGCCGCGGTACCGTCACCGGCGAAGGCACCTTGGCACAGCAGCAGGCCGAGGGCGAGGGAAGGCAGAGTCAGACGCATGATTTCATGAACCTCGAAGGAGTCATCAGGGGAGGGGTGCCACAAGGTGTGCGGCGCACAGGGATTGGAAAGACGCTTCAGCGCCAGTCGCGGTCACGGCGATCGTCGTCGCGATAACGGTCATGGCGGTGGTGGCGATCACGGTCGCGGTCGCGGTCGCGCCAGCCGTCATCGTCGTCACGGTAATGGTGGCTGTAGCAGCCGGCGAGCAGCAGCACGGCGGCGACCAACGAAAAGCTTAGGCGTGGCATGACGGTACAGGTCCTTGATCCACAACGGTTTACCGGGCACTCGCTGAGACCGAAGGCGATCCATTTGGTTTCCCTGTCGCGCAAAATATTGTTACGCGTGAGACGAGCGACGTGCTTGCTGGCTGCTGTTCTGTCCCGTTCGGTCATGGCCGGGTGCCAGCCGGGAACCTAGACTGTCACCCAGGCCGCAACCAAGACGGCCATCTGCCACACGGTGAATCACGATGATCGCCCATACCCCGACGCTGTTCGGCGCGGTCGCGCTGGTTGCGACCATCCTGGCCTTCTGCCTGCTGCTGGTAGGCCAGTTCAACCGCCGCGACAACCTGTTGCTGACCGGCTGCGGCCTGCTTGCGCACGCTCTGGCCTATGTCTGCTACACGCTGTACGGCCACATGCCGCTGTGGCTCAGCTACGCGCTGGGCAACACCCTGCTGTCGCTGGCGCTGGCGTTCTACTCGGCCAGCCTGTTCCGGGTACGCGAATCGCGTGTGCCGTGGCGGCGGATCTTCATCATCCCGCTGTGCATGCTCGTCGGCCTGGCGTTGCTGCTCGACACCCTGGAGCCGCGCATGCTGTTGGCCACGTTGGTGCTGATGCTGCAATGCGCGTTGATCCTCTACTGGGCCCAGCGCCATGCTGAGCACCGTGGCCGGGCGCACCTGCTGCTGGTCATTGGCGCGGGTATCAGCCTGGTCGGCCTGGGCATGCGCGTGGTCGCGATAGCCGCTGGCACCGCGCAGGAGATGCGCTACGACACCAGCAACCTCAAGCAGACCGTCTCGGTGAGCATCGGCACGGTCACCGTGATGATGTACTCCATCGGCCTGGTGCTCATGGCCAAGGAGCGCAGCGAGTCGCGCTTGCAGCACTTGGCCGGGCACGACGTGCTGACCGGCACCAGCAACCGCCGGGCGATCCTCGAGCGCTTTGCCGTGGAGCTCGAGCGCGCCCGTGTCGAGCGCAGCAGCCTGGCGGTGGCGATGATCGATATCGACCACTTCAAGCGCATCAATGACCTGCACGGTCATCTGGCCGGCGACGAGGTGCTGTGCCATTGCGTGCGCCAGTTGCAACAGCGCCTGCGCCAGGAGGACAGCCTGGGCCGCTATGGCGGCGAGGAGTTCCTGCTGGTGCTGCCGCACACCGACCGCGACGGCGCGCTCAAGGCCCTGCACGACCTGCGCGAAGCCATCGCCCGTAGCCCCGCACGTTTCGACGGCGCCGACATCGAGCTGCGTTTCAGCGTCGGCCTGTGGTGCGGTGTACCGAACCTGGACGACAGCACGGCGAGCCTGATCGCCCAGGCTGACGCGGCGCTTTACCAGGCCAAGGCGGGCGGGCGCAATGCTGTGCGCCTGGCGGCGCCGTTGAGTGTCTGCTAGGTCGGCGATTCACGGCACGGGTGACCGGTGCTAGAGTCGCTTCTTTTTCGTCCCGAGGAAGGAACATGCGAGCAATTCTGCCGATGGCCGCGGCCCTGGCGCTGGTCGGTTGTGCGTCGTCGACCATGGATGCGGCGCGTAATGGCCAACCCACCGCGCGCCTGGATTCGCACAAGGCGCCGGAGCTGGTCGCGCAGTGCATCCAGTTCAGCTGGCAGGAAGAGTCGGCCTTTGGCGTCGATGCCAGTGGCTACCTGGAGTCGCGCAAGCAGGGGGGCTTCACCGTGTATACCCGCGAGGCGGAGTCCTTCGCCGACATCTACCCCCAGGCGGGCGGCACCCACGTCGACTACTACGCGCAGAAGAACGACGGCACGGCCCTGCGGCGCAGAGCGGCCGCGGCCACCTGCCTGTAGTCGCCCGCGCCGCTTAGCGTGGCATGTAGCGCAATTGCCAGCGCCGGGGGATCTTCAACGAGGCCATTGCCAGCAGCACCGCGAGCAGGGCGCCGGCCAGCAGTGCCGAGCGCTCGAAGCGCTGCTCCAGCAGCACCCCGGCGATGGCGCCGACGAACATGCCGCTCCAGGGTATTAGTTGCACGCGCCAGCCCAGGCGCTGCTGGCCGAGCAGCGTGCGGCCAAGGCCCCTGCCGAAGCGCGACAGGGCGCCGGTCACGTAGGTCAGGCCGATGGGCAGGCCGTTCACTTCCTCGACCACCGCGTTGATCATTCCCATGGCCGTCACCGCAGCCAGCAGCGCCAGCAGTTGCAGGGGCTCGGGTAGCGCGCCGGCCAGCGCCAGCAGGCCAGCGATCAGCGCCAGCAATGGCCAGGGTCGGCGGCCGCTGCGGGCGGCGACGATCACCCCCAGCGCATTGCCCAGCACGAACGCCGCGATCACCAGCGCCAGGCGCAGCACCGGCCCCAGCTCGGCGTTGCCCAGAGACACCGCCAGGCGCGTGGTGTTGCCGCTCATGAACGAGACGAAGTCGCCGGTGGCCATGAAGCCGATGGCGTCGGTCATGCCCGCCAGCACCGACAACGCGGCGACGAAATACAGGCCCACCGCGCCGCGGCGCTGGATCAGCCGCTGCCGTTTGCCAAGGGGGGACAGGCTTCCCGGTAGCATCGATGCCTCCGTTTTCGGACCCGGCGCGCCCCAGGTCGATGCAGGTGGGGGATGCGCGAAAAGCGGAGTATATCCGAGCGACCTTTCCCCATTTGCATGCCAAATGAGGTTTTTCCTCATTGGTAGCTTCCTTGATTTCGCCAAAACTGCGGCGTACCTGTGGGGGTTTACCCGCGAAGAGGTCGGTATGAAGGGTTGCAATCGGGAGGCCGGCACGGATGCTTGGAGGGGCGGGCTTGTCCCACGATAGCGACCTCAGCGTCTCATGAACCCCGGGCACCGATCACTGAACGAATGCCCCACCGGCTCCAGCCGTGGATCATCGACCCGGTCGAAGCACCCCAACAGCAATGCCACCGTCGGCGCATCGTCGATGGCCCCGATCGAGCTCCCGCACTGCCCGCAGAACGCCCGACTCGAGGCATCCGACGAGCGCCAGGTGCGCGGCGCGCCGCCGCTCCCCGTCCACTGCACCTGCTCACGGGGGAACTCCACCCAGGTGGCAATCAACGCCCCGGTGTGCTGCTGGCACCAGCGGCAGGAACAATCATGTGGGTTGGCACCCGGCCCTTCGGCCTGGAAACGAATGGCGCCACATAGGCAGCCGCCATGGTAGAGGGTCATGTTCTTCTCTCCTTGAAGCCGGTTGTGCGGCCCGCTAACGTAGCGGCTTTCTTCGCACAAGGAAGTGTCCATGAACCGCTCACTGGAACTCAACCGCACCAGCTGGGACGAACGCGCGCCACTGCATGCCGTTTCACGCGACTATGAGGTAGAGCTCTTCGTCCAACGGCCCGAGCATCTCTCCGAGGTGGTGCGCTTCGACCTGCCGCGCCTCGGTGACATCCGCGGCCTGCGTACCCTGCACCTGCAATGCCATATCGGTACCGACACCCTGTCGCTGGCGCGTCTGGGCGCGCAGGTCAGCGGCCTGGACTTCTCCCCGGCGTCGCTGGCCCAGGCCCGACGCCTGGCCGAGCGTTGCGGCACGCCCATCGACTATGTCGAGTCGGATGTGTACCAGGCGGCCAGCGTGCTGCCCGTTGCCAGCTACGACTTGATCTATACCGGTGTCGGTGCGCTCTGTTGGTTGCCCGACATCGACGCGTGGGCCGCCAATGTGGCCGCGCTGCTCAAGCCGGGCGGGCGGTTGTTCCTGCGTGAAGGCCACCCGATGCTGTGGGCGATCAACGAGGAGCACGGTGATCGTCTGCAGGTCGAGTACCCGTACTTCGAGCATGCCGCGCCGACCGTATGGTTCAGTGACCAAACCTACGTCGATAGCAGCCAGCGCCTGGCGCACACCGAGACCCATGTGTGGAACCACGGCATGGGCGAGTTGGTGACCGCGTTGCTGGCGCACGGCCTGCGCCTGACCGCGCTGGAGGAGCACCAGAGCATTCCCTGGGAGGCCTTGCCGGGGCAGATGGACAAGGGCGCCGACGGCGAATGGCGCCTGCGCGAGCTGCCCGAGCGCCTGCCGCTGAGCTACACGCTGCAGGCGCTCAAGCCTTGATCAGGAGAGGAAGCCGCCGTCGACGTTGAGCGCCACGCCGGTGGTATAGCTGGAGGCATCGCTGGCCAGGTACAGCACCGCGCCGGCCATTTCCTTGGGGTCTGCCACGCGCTTGAGCGGGATCTGCTGCAACGCGGCGTTGAGGATGCTGTCGTTCTTCACCAGCGCCGAGGCGAACTTGGTGTCGGTCAGGCCCGGCAGCAGGGCGTTGCAGCGGATGCCGAAGGCGGCGCATTCCTTGGCGAACACCTTGGTCATATTGATCACGGCGGCCTTGGTCACCGAGTAGATGCCCTGGAACACACCGGGGGATACGCCATTGATCGACGCCACGTTGATGATGCTGCCGCCGCCCTGCTCGCGCATCAGCTTGCCGGCTTCCACCGACATGAAGAAGTAGCCGCGGATGTTCACGTCCACGGTCTTCTGGAAGGCGCCCAAGTCGGTGTCGAGCACGTTGCAGAACTGCGGGTTGGTCGCCGCGTTGTTGACCAGGATATCGAGGCGTCCGAACTGCTCGCGGATGCCGGCGAACACCTGCTGGATCTGCTCCATCTCACCGATATGGCAAGCCACCGCCGTGGCCTTGCCGCCCGCGGCGACGATCGCATCGGCGACCTGCTGGCAGCCGTCGAGCTTGCGGCTGGAGACGATCACGTGGGCACCTTGCTGGGCCAGCAGGTGGGCGATGGCCTCGCCGATGCCGCGGCTGGCGCCGGAGACGAAGGCGACTTTGCCGTCGAGGTCGAACAGGTGGGTCTTGGACATGCTAGGTTCCTTGTGGTCTGCCATGCGGGGCCGCGTTACAGGGCGGATTTGCCGATCAACTGCAGGGTCATGTGCTCCAGCAGCCGGTTCATGTGAATGAACTGGGCGAAGCGCTTGTCCTGGGTCTGGCCGTGGTGGAAACGGTAGTAGATCTGCTGGACGATGCCGGCCAGGCGGAACAGGCCGTAGGCGTAGTAGAAATCGAAGTTGTCCAGGCTGATGCCGGCGCGCTGGGCGTAGTAGTCGACGAACTGGCGGCGGGTCAGCATGCCGGGGGCGTTGCTCGGCTGGCGGCGCATCAGTTGCACCGGCGCCGGGTCATCGGCCTCGATCCAGTAGGCCAGGCTGTTGCCCAGGTCCATCAGCGGGTCGCCGAGGGTGGCCATTTCCCAGTCGAGCACGCCGATGATGCGCATCGGATTGTCGGCGTCGAGGATGACGTTGTCGAAGCGGTAGTCGTTGTGCACGATGCCAGGACGCGGGTGGTCGGCGGGCATCTTCTCGCGCAGCCAGGCGGTCACCTTTTCCCAGCGGGGGGCGTCGGGGGTCAGGGCTTTCTCGTAACGGCTGGTCCAGCCTTCGATCTGCCGCTGCACGTAGCCTTCGGGCTTGCCCAGGTCGGCCAGGCCGCAGGCGTTGTAGTCGACCTGGTGCAGTTCCACCAGGCGCTCGATGAAGCTCTTGCACAGGGCCTCGGTGCGCGTGGCGTCCAGGCCCAGTGCCGGCGGTATGTCCGAGCGCAGGATCACGCCCTTGACCCGCTCCATCACGTAGAACTCGCCGCCGATCAGCGCTTCGTCGGTGCAGTGCGCATAGGCCTTGGGGCAGTAGGGGAAGCCGTCGTTGAGCTGGTTGAGGATGCGGAACTCGCGGCCCATGTCGTGCGCCGACTTGGCCTTGTGGCCGAAGGGGGGGCGGCGCAGCACGAATTCACGGTTCGGATAGGCGACCAGATAGGTCAGGTTCGACGCGCCGCCCGGGAACTGGCTGATCGTCGGCGTGCCATCCAGGCCGGGGATATGTGCCTTGAGGTAGGGATCGATGACGGCCGCGTCGAGTTCTTCGCCGGGGCGTACCTGGGTGGACTGGTCGGTGAGCGTCATGCGCGTTCCTTATTCTCGATAGCGAGCACTATTGGCTAATCTAATTTCCCTGTCGCCTTGGAACAAGCGTCCCAATAGCCATATAGGCGAGCGTGTTGCTGGTCGATCACTGGCCCTGATGGCCGACACAGGCGCTGCGGGAGCAAAAAAAAACCGAAGCCCAAGGGCCTCGGTTTTCTTCACCACACCGTTCGCGCCCCTCAGGCCGGGAACAGCTCGCTGAGTTTCATCGACAGCATCATGTCGCCTTCGACGCGCAGCTTGCCGCTCATGAACGCCTGCATGCCGTCGGTGTCGCCGCTGACGATGCCTTTGAGGGTTTCACTGTCCAGCACCAGGGTGCAGTTGGCGTCGGCGTTCTCGCCTTCCTGGATCTCGCAGGTGCCGTCCTTGACGAGCAGGGCGTAGTGCTTGTCTTCGTCGGTGATGTTGAAGCCGAACACCAGGTCCAGGCCGGCGGCAGCGGCTGGGTTGAACTTGGCTTTCATCGCTTCGACTGCTTTAGCTACGTCGCTCATGGTGTATTCCTTGTTAAGTGATAGTCGCGTGTGCAGGGACACAACAGGCCGGGCTCATCGGTAGGTGACGAGCTCCGGCATCCTCAACAGCTGCACGTGGGCTTGGCTGTTGAAGGAGGCCAGCGCCACGTCGCGGCCACGGAACTTCAGTTGGCTCAGCGACGTGTTGATGATCTGCCAGTTCAGCGCGAACGCCTGGGCTGGGGTGACCTGGGTGACCAGGTGGAGCAGGGCGGCGATGGTGCCGCCGGAGGTGAAGATGGCGACGTTGTCGCGGCTGGAGGCCTGCGCGAGCACACGCTGCAAGGCGCCGCCCACGCGCGCGATGAACGCCTGCCAGGTTTCCAGGCCGTCGTCGTGGGCATGCTCGCCGTCGTGCCAGCGCTGCACCATCAAT
Source organism: Pseudomonas entomophila (assembly GCF_029193575.1). Taxonomy (GTDB): domain Bacteria; phylum Pseudomonadota; class Gammaproteobacteria; order Pseudomonadales; family Pseudomonadaceae; genus Aquipseudomonas; species Aquipseudomonas entomophila_G. The sequence continues at coordinate 36,151 of NZ_JARGCS010000029.1, forward strand.
GCGAACAGGCGCTGGAACTCGCTACGGTGCTGCGCGGCGTTGCGCAGCACATGCAGCGCCTCGGGCTCTTCGGGCAGCAGGTCGGGGAGCAGGGCGCGGATCACGCCGTCGGCATCGAACTCGTTGAACGCAGGATCGGTCTCCACTGCCGGGGTGGCGCAACCACTGGCGGCCATGCATTCGAGCGCCAGCCGCGCGGTGTCTTGCTGGCGGCGCAAGTTGCCAGCCAGGCAGCGGTCCAGGCGCAGGTCGAGCTGGGCCAGGTGTTCACCCAGCGCCCGGCTCTGGCGAACGCCCACGGGCGACAGGACATCGTAGTCGTCGGCACCAAAGGAGGCTTGGCCATGTCGGATCAGGTAGATGTTGCCCACGTGGAAGTCCGGCCTGGATGGAGGTTGCTGCGAGGTTAGGATGCGCCAGACAGGCTGTCAATGAAAAAACATACAAGCGTTTGAAAAGGTTGTTTGAACTGTGTTGCCAGCGTTTTCCCCGGCTGGCAGCAGCCCAGGCGTGCCGGTATGCTTGGAACAATTTCGCGCTGCAAGAGCGCTGGTCTATCAAGGAGTCACTGTGGAGTTTCTTGCTGAATACGCAAGCTTTCTCGCCAAAACCGCCACTCTGGTAATCGCCATTCTGGTGGTGCTCTCGGCCATTGCCGGCATGCGCGGCAAAGGGCGGCGCAAACCGGGCGGGCAGTTGCAAGTCACGCGCCTGAACGAATTCTACAAGGAACTGCGCGAGCGGCTGGAGGCGGGCCTGTTCGACAAGGCTCAGCTCAAGGCCCTGCGCAAGCAGCAGGCCAAGGCGGAAAAACAGCGGAAGAAAACCAAGACCAAGCCCGAGGAAAAGAGCCGGGTGTTCGTGCTGGATTTCGACGGTGACATCAAGGCCTCGGCCACCGAAAGCCTGCGCAACGAAATCACCGCGCTGCTAACCCTCGCCACCCCGCGTGACGAAGTGGTGTTGCGCCTGGAGAGCGGCGGTGGCCTGGTGCACAGTTACGGCCTGGCCGCCTCGCAGCTGGCGCGCATCCGCCAGGCGGGCATCCCGCTGACCATCTGCATCGACAAGGTCGCCGCCAGCGGCGGCTACATGATGGCCTGCATCGGCGAGAAGATCATCAGCGCCCCCTTCGCCGTGCTCGGCTCGATCGGCGTGGTGGCCCAGCTACCCAACGTCAATCGGCTGCTGAAGAAGCACGACATCGACTTCGAGGTGCTGACCGCCGGCGAGTACAAGCGTACCCTGACCGTGTTCGGCGAGAACACCGAGAAGGGCCGGGAGAAGTTCCAGGAGGACCTGGACATCACCCACCAGCTGTTCAAGGACTTCGTCGGCCGCTACCGTCCGCAGTTGCACATCGACGAAGTGGCCACCGGCGAAGTCTGGCTGGGCATTGCCGCGCTCAACCGCAAGCTGGTCGACGAACTGCGCACCAGCGACGAATACCTGAGCGAGCGCGCCGGCGAAGCCAACCTGTTCCACGTGCGCTATGCCGAACGCAAGTCGTTGCAGGAGCGCATCGGCATGGCCGCCAGCGGCACGGTGGAGAACACGCTGGTAGGGCTGTGGAGCAAGCTCGGTCGTCTGCGCTAACACCTTGAACCCCTTGAAGATTTTTTTCTTGCAGGGGGTTGCAAGGTGAGTCGAATGCCGACATAATGGCGTCCATCGAAACGCAGCTCGCTTGAAAAAGTTGAGCGGTTTCAAGGGGATAGCGAAAGCTGACTCCGACTTTGAGGCCGAGTAGCAAAGTGGTTATGCTCCGGATTGCAAATCCGTCTACGCCGGTTCGATTCCGACCTCGGCCTCCACTCTTCGAAAACCCCGCAAATGAAAATTTGCGGGGTTTTTCTTTGCGTCAAGAAAAACAAATCGATTCCGCAGCAGCCCCGATATTGCGAAAGCTATAGCTCGATCTATAAAATGCGACGCATTCTCATTGGTCCAGGCTTTCCCGTGCCCGCATTCGACACCCGCAAACTGGGTTTCTTCTTCAGCGACCACCACCGCTGGCTGCTGCAGCACGTGCACCGGCAACTGCGTAACCGCCCAGACGCCGAGGATACTGCTGCCGAGACTTTCTGCCAGTTGCTCGCCGCGCAGGTCGACCCTGCGACCCTGGAACAACCCCGCGCCTACCTCTCCACCATCGCCCGCAGGCTGATCTACGACCGCCATCGCCGACGTCGCCTGGAACAGGCCTACCTGGAGCGCCTGATACTGCTGCCCGAGGCGCTGGCACCCTCGCCGGAAGAGACCCACCTGCTGCTTGAAGCCTTGCACGCCATCGACCGTAGCCTCGCAGGCCTGCCGCAGCTGGTGAAGAAGGCTTTCCTCATGAGCCAGCTCGATGGCCTGACCTACCTGGAGATTGGCCGCCGCCTGGACATTTCCGAACGCACCGTTGCCCGCTACATGACCCAGGCCCTGCGCCAGTGCTACCTGAGTGGCGCGCAAGCATGAGTCGCAACGTGCTGGACCCGGCCGCCGAGCAGGCCATCGCCTGGATGGTGCGCCTGTGCGGTGGAGGTGACGATGCCCGTCAGCAGGCCCTGTTCCAGCAGTGGCTGGGCCAGGACCCGGCCAACGCCGCAGCCTGGGCCCAGTTGCAACGTGGCCTCGGCGGGCACTACGACGTCGTGCGTCGTGCGCCGGGGGCATTGCGCGACGCGCTGCTGCAACCGGAGATGCGCCGCCGCGACCTGGTGCGTGGGCTGGCGGGGCTCGGGCTGTTCGGTGGCGGCTTGTGGCTGGCCGCTCGCAGTGACGGCAGCCGCGCGTTGATGGCCGAGCTGCGCACCGGCACGGGCGAGCGCCGTAGTTTGTCCTTGCGGGACGGCAGCCAACTGATCCTCAACGCTGGTAGTGCAGTGGACTTCGATTTCAGCGCCGAGCACCGCCTGCTGCGTCTTTACCAAGGTGCACTGGTGGTGCAAGTGGCGGCGGACCCGACGCGGCCGTTCATCGTGCGCAGCGCCCAGGGCGATGTGCGCGCCTTGGGTACGCGCTTCATGGTCGAGCAACTGGCGGACGCCACCCGGGTGGTGGTGCTGGAGCATGCGGTGCGCGCTTCACTGCCGGGTGGTGCCGTGTGGGATCTGGCGCAAGGCCAAGCCGCGCTGCTGTACGCGCGCCGCATCGAGCCGCTGGCTGCCGGTCAGGCCTACCGGGCCGACTGGGTCGAGGGTCGCCTCAGCGTGCTGGATGAACCCCTGGGCACGGTGGTCGACGCCCTGAGGCCTTATCGTGCGGGGCTTATCCGGGTTAGCCCGCAGGTGCGAAACCTGCGCGTGCAGGGTGTGTTTCCGCTGGATGACAGCGAGCGCACCCTCGCGGCGCTGGCGGAAACCCTGCCCATCCGTGTCGAGCGCTATGGTGCGTGGCTGACCCTGATCGACGCGGCTTGAGCACTGGTTTTTGTCATTGATGAGTAAAAATCTTTCTCATTGCTGTCTGGTTTTCCGCGTTCGTTGCACCTCTCTCCTGACAACGCCAACACAATCAGGAGAATTCACGTGCTAAAACCCTGGCCACTCGCCCTTGCCATCGCCCTGGCCGTCGCGCCGACGGCTTTCGTTCGGGCTGACGGCCCTGTCCAGCAACAGGTGCAGCGCTTCGACCTGCCGGCCGCGAGCCTGGCGCAAACCCTCAATGCCATCGCTCGGCAGGGCGGTCTGGTGATGTCGCTCGACCCGGCCCTGGTCGCCGGCAAGCAGGCACCCGCCATCCATGGGCAAATGAGCGCCTTGCAGGCCTTGCAGTTGGCGCTGGCGAACAGTGGCCTGCAGGTGATCGTGACCGGCAGCCAGACCTTCACCGTCGCGCCAGCCGTCGACGCCAACGGCGCGCTGGAGCTTGGCGCCACGCGCATCAACAGTGTGGGCCTGGGCGAGACCACGGAAGGTAGCGGGTCCTACACCACTGGCGCGGTGACAATTGGCAAGACGCCGCAATCGTTGCGCCAGACACCGCAGTCGGTGACGGTGGTCACGCGTAAACTGATGGACGACAAGAACCTGGTATCGCTGGACCAGGTGATGGCCCAGACACCGGGTATCACCCGCGCCAACCGTGGCTATGGCAACCACCACTTCAGCTCCCGCGGTTTCGACCTCACCGACGACAGCTACATGGTCGATGGCGTGGCCGGGCAGGCCTATGCCTACACAGGCTGGATGATCCCGGACATGGCGGTGTTCGATCGCGTCGAGGTGTTGCGTGGCGCCGCGGGCCTGCTGGTAGGGGCGGGCAACCCAGGTGGCGCGGTGAACCTTGTGCGTAAGCGCCCGACCGTCGAGCCGCGTTTCTCTGTCACCACGCGGGCCGGTTCCTGGGACAACTACCGCCTGGACCTGGATGCCAGCGGCAGGCTGAACCCCGAAGGCACCCTGCGCGGGCGCATGGTCGCCTCGTATGAGGATCGTGGTTACTTCACTGATGTCACTCAGTCCAAGCGCCCACTGCTCTATGGCATCGTCGAGGGCGACCTGGGCAGCGCCACCACCGTAGCCCTTGGCCTGCGTCGGCAGACCTCGCGTATCGATGGCTACAGTGTGCTGGGCTTGCCGACCAACCCCGACGGCAGCAACCCGCACTTGAAGCGCTCGACCTTCCTCGGCCAGGACTGGGCCACCCTGCAGACCCGCACCGACGAAGTGTTCGCCGACCTCAGCCACCGCTTCAACGAGAACTGGAGCGGCAAGTTGGCCCTGTCCCATTCCGAAAGCGCCTATAACCGCAGCGCCATCGAGTGGGGCGCTGAGGACACCCTGGCGTACGGCAGCCCGACTGGCCCGATGATCTACGACACCAGCTTTCACAAGTTCGACGTCACTTCCAACGCCATCGACGGCCACCTGGATGGCGATTTCGAGGCCTTCGGCCTGAGCCATCAAGTGTCGTTGGGGGCCAACTGGTCGCGGCGCAAGATGAACGACAAGGACACGACAGTCAGGCTCGACAGCCCCATCCCGCTCAACGTGTTCAACCCTGACCACGATATCGTGCCCGAACCCTCGCGGCCGGGCTGGGACTACGCGGACGACACTCACGACACCCGCTACGGCACCTACCTCAACGCCCGCCTGCACATGACCGAAGCCCTGAGCCTGGTGCTGGGCGCGCGCCTGAGCTGGTACAAGACCGAGGCCTGGGATGGCCCGCGGGTCTCCACCAATGAACAGAAGCACGAATTCACGCCCTTCGTCGGCGCGATCTACGACCTCGACGACACGTGGTCGTTGTACGCCAGCTATGCCGACATCTTCATGCCCCAGGCCAGCTACCGCAGCGCCGACGGCGGCATGCTGGACCCGTCCATTGGCTCCAACTACGAGGCTGGCATCAAGGGCGAGCTGTTCGACAAGCGCCTGAACCTGTCTTTCGCAGCCTTCTATATCGAGCAGCAGGACGTCGCCGCCCGCGACTACGCCAACGACGGCAACTGCCCGCAGGATGTCGCCGGGCGCTGCTACGTGAACAGCGACGGCATCAGCCGCAGCAAGGGCTTCGAGGCGGAGGCCAGCGGCGAGCTGTATCCGGGCTTGCAGGTGGCTGCCGGCTACACCTTCAATACCACCCGTTCACAGGATGGCGGGCCGATTTCCGCGCAAACCCCCAAGCATCTGCTGCGCCTCAACACCCACTACACCCTGCCGGGTGAATGGGGCCGTTTCAGCGTTGGCGCTGGCGTGTCGGCACAGTCGGCCTACTACGATGCCTATAACGGAGTGAGCAACAGCGGCCGAGCGGTCTTCGACGCGCGTGCGGCCTACAAGCTCGACCAGCACTGGACCGTGGGCGTGGATATCGAGAACCTGCTGGACCGCCAATACTTCGACTCGACCGGGTACTGGACGCGGGGCACCACCTACGGCACACCGCGCAGCTACATGCTCACCCTGCGCGGCGATTTTTGAGGCTGCGGCAAGGGCGGGTTTTTCGCCAGGCAAAAGAAAAACCCGCCTAAACAGGCGGGCCCAAGGAACGTATCGAAGCCAGGTCAGTGTGCCTATGCAAATGTCAGAATTTCGTGAACCTTGTGTTCACAAAGCGTTCTAGACGTGTTGCAGTTCCAGGCGGCTGATCACGCACACCGACCCATCGGCCGCAGGGGTGGTGTCGGTGTAGTCCACCTGGTTGTATACCCCGCCGTGGAAGTTGAACGTCCGCGCCTTCCAGCTCGTGGCCATCTGCAGCATCCCGCTGTTGGCGCTGCGGCCGCTGCACAGGGCGCTGACCTTGGCCACGCCGCCGGAGGAGACTTCGATGACCACCTCGAAGCGGCTGCCCAGAGGCACGTCTTCCAGCACGGTGCTGGTGACCGGGGTGGTTTGGTTGAAGTCCTGGCGAAAGCCCAGGGTGATCTTGCCCTTGTTCCAGAACACCTTGATCGCCGGGCTGTCGTCGTCCTTGACGTGCATCTGGGCGATCACCACCTTCTGCGCCGAATTCACTTTTTCCAGCGTCATCACCTGATGATTGTGGTGGCGGCTGGCGCTGGCCAGGCTCCAGTAGGTGGCCTCCTTCCATTCGCAGCGGGTACGGTGGGTGCTCTTGCTGGAGGCGCCACGGGTGGGAGCGGTCATGCGTACCGAGCCGTCGCTGAGGCGGGCGATGACCTTGGGGAGGGTGGCCAGCGCTTGGGCGCCGGTGAGCTCCAAAGCCACCGGGTTGGTGGCGGATTTGGGCACTGGGGTGGTGATGATGAGCTTGTCCATGTTTACAGCCATGCGGTTTTTTCCTTGCGCGGGAGGTGATTGACACACCTGTCCGAGCTCCAAAAAGCGCGCAAGTTTCGTGGCCAATGGCCTTCTTCGCGTGCATCGCTGGTGCGCAAGTCATCCAGCTACTGCAGGGGGCGGGCCGGCTGTTGGTGGTGACTGCTGATGGCCCTATCGCGGGGCAAGCCTGCTCAAGGAACTGCGCCGTCCCTGGAGCGGGCTTGCCCCGCGATAGGGCCCTAAAACCCAACACAAAAAAAAGCCCACCATGGCGGCGGGCAAGACGTTCTGAAGGGAGCAGCTCTAGGCTAGGGCATCCCGGGTTAAGTCATCGTTAAACGACAGAATGATTGACTGCTTTCACCAGGCAGCCTATACAGCCCTGCCTCATTTCCCGGAGCCTGTGATGCACGACGAAGACGACCTCCCCGAACCCGAGCACGATCACCTGCTCGATCACGAATTCCTGGATGACGACCTCGACCCGGAAGCCGACGCTCAAGGCGCGGAGGATGAGGTCGAGGAAGACGACGTGCTGGATGACTTCGATGACCAGGACCACCCAGCCTGGCACGACGACCCCGAGGACGACTGAGCCTCAGCGTCGGTCCAGCGAGTAGCGCCCGGCGCCGGTCACCACCAACAGCAGCAGCCCGCCGATAATGCTCATGTTCTTGAAGAACTGGGTCATATTGGCGCTGCGCTGTGGGTCGACCATGTTCCAGTAAGGGTGGCCGATCAGCGCCGTGCCGAGCACGAACAAGGCGAACAGAAACGCCAGCGGCCGTGTATAGAAGCCGAGGATCAGCACGATGGCGACGAAGAACTCCATGATCACCGCGATCGCCGCGGCCAGGGTGGGGGCGGGGGCGCCCAGTGAGCCGAGGTAGCCGACCGTGCCTTCGAAACCGGTGAGCTTGCTCCAGCCGGAGAGCACGAAGAGGATCATCAGCAGGATGCGGGCAAGCAGGATGATGGCGTCGCGTTGACCTTCGAACAGGGTGTGGCGCATGGCGGCATTCCAGTGGACGGAGACAGATTCCACTCTAGCAGCTGCGTGACGGATTTCCGGTGGGCATGCAAAAGGCGCCCGAAGGCGCCTTTCGAAAAGAGATGGTGCGAGTGGCGGGACTCGAACCCGCAAGGCTTGCGCCGACAGATTTTAAGTCTGCTGTGTATACCAATTCCACCACACTCGCACGCTTGAAAGGGTCATCGCTGACCGGCGCGCTTCAGTGCAGAAGGGCCATGCAATCAAGCGCGCTTTATAACCCATCGTTATAGGGACGTCAACCGCACCCATGCTTTCAAGGGGTCATCGTCTGGGCAATGTGGCGCATTTGCCGCGCCGAATCGCGTAACTCATTCGCACGCTCGGACATGGCCGAGGCGTCGGCCCGATACAGCGAATGGCCGAGAAAGCGTGCGTGGCCTTCAAGCCCTCGGCACAGTTCATCGAGCTGCTGCGCGGTGTGGATCAGGTCATCCTGCAGGACCAGCAGACGGACGTTGGCGAACATGTCGATTCCGAGAGGGAGGAGGGCGCGTGCACTATAGGTCAAACCAGGCCTTGCCGCCATCGGGCCATGTATCGGACACTCTGTCCGTGCCGCCTCTCATCGGGCTGCTTTGACTAAGCTCATTATGTTCTTCTCGCTGTGCCTGTGGGAGCTCGCATGGTTTCAGCCAGTCGTCCTGACCCTTTCATGCCTGCCTACCGTTATGAACAGCTGGTTCAAGCGGTGGTCGACTACGCCATCTATATGCTCGACCCCACCGGGCACGTCGTGTCATGGAACGCAGGTGCCGAGCGGATCAAAGGCTACCGGGCCGAAGAGGTGATCGGTCGGCATTTCTCGCTGTTCTTCACCCCGCAGGATTGCCTTGACGGCCGCCCGGAGCGCTTGCTGCGCCAGGCCCTGGAGCAAGGCGTGGCGCAGGATGAAGGCTGGCGCGTGCGCAAGGATGGCACCCAGTTCTGGGCGCTGGCGGCGCTGGATGTGATCCGTGACCACCATGGCCAGATTATCGGCCTGGCCAAGATCACCCGCGACATCACCGACCGACGCGACTCGGCGCTACAACTCGATGCCATGCGTGCCCAACTGTTCCAGGCGCAGAAGCTCGAAGCCCTGGGGCAGCTCACCGGTGGGTTGGCCCACGATTTCAACAACCTGCTGACCATCATCCTCAGCTCCGCCCGCCTGGCCCTGACCAGCCAAGACCCGCAGCGTGTGAACTGCCTGCTGGAACATATTCTCGATGCCGGCCAGCGCGGCGCGCAACTGACCCGGCAACTGCTCAGCTTCGCCCGTCACCGGCAGTTGAGCATGACACGCATCAGGCCCGGGGAACTGATCGATTCCACCCGCAGTCTGCTGGAGCACGCGCTGCCCGACGGCATCGAGCTGGAAGAAAACGTGCAGCCTGACCTGCCGCTGATCGAAGTGGACGCCGGGCAGTTGCAGATGGTACTGCTCAACCTGTTGTTCAACGCCCGCGATGCCATCGTCGGCAGCGGGCGTATCTGCCTCGATGTCGGCGTGGTGGAACTGGCGGGAGAGGTGGATGGCCTGCAAGGGGCGTTCGTGCGCTTCGACGTGCACGACACCGGGCAGGGTATCGACGCACAGGTGCTGCCGCGTATCTTTGAGCCATTCTTCACCACCAAGGCCTTTGGCAAGGGCACCGGCCTTGGCTTGAGCCAGGTATATGGTTTCGCCAAGCAGAGCAACGGCGCCATCTGCGTGGCCAGTACCGTGGGCGAGGGCACCTCCATGAGCCTGTTCCTGCCGGCCCAACCCAGCGCCCCCGACCTTGAACGCAACGGGTAGAGACCGACATGGTAGAAACACTCAAGCGATTGCCTACGGGGATACAAGGGCTCGATGCGCTGCTCAAGGGCGGGCTGGTGGTGGGCGCGTCATACATCGTCCAAGGCCCGCCGGGTTCGGGCAAGACCATTCTCGCCAACCAGTTGGCCTGCAGCCATGCTCGCGAGGGTGGGCGTGTGCTGGTGGCGACACTGCTCAGTGAGTCCCACGAGCGTTTGTTCCAGTACCTTTCGACCCTGGAGTTCTTCGACCCGGCGCTGGTCGGCGACCAGATCCAGTTCGTCAGCGCCTTCGATACCCTCGAGCAGGAAGGGTTGGATGCGGTGGTGAAACTGCTGCGTCAGGAGATCGCCCGGCAACAGGCCAGCCTGCTGATCGTCGATGGCCTGCTCAATGCCCGCGCGCGGGCCGAAACCAGCCTGGATACCAAGAAGTTCGTTTCCGAGCTGCAAGGGCATGCCGCCTTTGCCGGTTGCACCGTGCTGCTGCTGACCAGTGCCCGGCTCGATGAGGGAAGCCCCGAGCACACCATGGTCGATGGCGTGATCGAGTTGGGCGAGCAACTGCAGGGCAGCCGCGCGGTGCGTCATGTACAACTGCGCAAGACCCGCGGCAGCGGCGCGCTTTCCGGTCGGCATGAGTGCCTGATCAGCGAGGCCGGGTTGCAGGTGTACCCACGCCTGGAGTCGCTCTACAGCCACCCCAGCCAGTTGGGCTCGGCGGTGCTGAGCCGGGTGTCCACGGGTGTGCAGGCGTTGGACGAGATGCTCGACGGTGGCCTGGCGGAGGGCTCTGTGACCCTGGTGATGGGGCCTTCGGGGGCAGGCAAGACGTCGCTGGGCCTGGCCTTCCTCGGCGCCTGCACCGCGCAGTCACCCGGGCTGCACTTCGGTTTCTATGAAACACCCGCGCGCCTGCGCCTAAAGGCTGCCGCGCTGGGGCATGACTTCGCCGCCCTGGAGGGCCAGGGCGCGTTGCAACTGAGCTGGCAGCCGACTACCGAAGGGTTGCTCGACCAGGTGGGCGCGCGCTTGCTCGATCAGGTCGAGCGCCACGGCATCAAGCGTGTGCTGATCGACAGCCTGGGCGCCTTTGGCCGCCTGGCGGTAGATCCGGCACGCTTGAACGGCTTCTTCCGGGCCCTCAGCGCAGAGCTGCGCGCGCGTGACGTCAGCGTCCTGCTGACTTGGGAAATGCGCGACATCTTCGGCTCGGAGATCACCGCGCCGGCCCCGGATTTGTCGAGCATCGTCGACAACCTGCTGCTCATGCGCTTCGTCGAGCATGAGTCGCGCTTGCGACGCATGCTGTCGATCCTCAAGGTGCGTGACAGCCACCACGACCCGGCGCTGCATGAGCTGGATATCGGTCCGCATGGCATCGCCCTGCACAAGGCGTTCGAAGGGGCCAGCGGCGTTTTATCCGGCACGGCGGTGCCGCAAGGGAGCGGCTGACGGACAGTGCCATGAACACCATCCTGATCGTCGATGACGAATACCTGATTGCCGATATCCTCGGTTTCGCCTTGGAAGACGAGGGCTTCCTGGTGGAGAAGGCCGGCAATGGACGCAAGGCGCTGGAGGCACTGAAGGAGAAACGGGTGGAGCTGGTGATCACCGACTACATGATGCCGGTGCTCAACGGTGAGGAATTGGCGCGGGCCATTCGCGATGAACTGCAGTTGGCGGATTTACCGGTGATTTTGATGAGCGGGGCACAGGCCAGCGAGGGACGGATCTGCCCGGAGCTATTCGCCGCCGTGTTCGACAAACCCTTCGACATGGACAGGATGATCGCCAAGGTGCGCGAACTGCTGGATACCTGAGTGTCAGGCAGGCTCCCGCATGGGCGGGCCGGGCGTTCAAGCGCATCCGTGCGGCTTGAGGCGGGGGTGGGTCAGTGTTGGTCGTCGGCTTTCTCCGGAGCGGGGTTGCCGGCCTGGATACGCTTGAAAATCTCTTCCCGATGAACCTGGACATCTTTCGGCGCATCGATGCCGATCCTCACTTGCATCCCTTTGACGCCCAGAATGGTGACTTTGATGTCATCGTCGATGACGATGCTTTCGCCAACCTTGCGGGTGAGTATCAGCATGTAGTTCTCCTTGGTGATGATTAAAACCGCGAGGCCAATTGCCGTAGCGGCGGGAGCCTGTCCCTCTTCCTTCTCATTAAAGACGCTTTCGGCGGATATTAATTCCCCCGCGGACAAATTCTGTTGCCCGTCTTCAGTCGCAGGTGCCGAAATCAACCGGTTCAAGGTCAATCGGCGAAGGTGCTCGGTGGCAAGGATAGGGGGCTCGAGCGAATATGGGAAATTTCTCTGCGTTATGTGGTAAATAGCGGCTTTCAATCGTGGGCTACAGGGCCTCCAGCGCTTCGAGAAAACGCAGCAATGCGACTTCCTGGGGGTCAAGGCCCTTGCGCGCACGCGCGCGCGGCAGTGTCGCCAGGCGGCCGAGTTCGAAGTGCTCCAGCACCGCAGGGTGGATATAGCAGCGTCGGCACACGGCAGGGGTGTTGCCAAGCCGTGAGGCCACCTGCCGGACGATCGCCGCCACCTGGCGCCGCGCCTCGCTTTGCGGCTCCCACGCGAGCGGGCGCAGCAGGCTCAGGGCCAGTGAGCTGCCGGCCCAGGTGCGGTAGTCCTTGGCGGTGAAGTCCGCGCCGGTCAGTTGCTGGAGGAATTGGTTGACCTCGCTGGAGCCGACGCAATGGCGTTCACCGTGTTCGTCGAGGTACTGGAACAACGCCTGCCCTGGCAACTCCAGGCAACGTTTGAGCAACCCGGCCAGGCGCCGGTCGCGCAGGGTCACGTTGTGCTCGACGCCGCGCTTGCCACGAAACTGGAAGCGGATGGTGCTGCCGTTCACCTGTACGTGGCGGTTGCGCAGGGTGGTCAGGCCGTACGAGCGGTTATCGCGCAGGTATTGCTGGTTGCCGATGCGGATCAGCGTGTTGTCCAGCAGGCTGACCACCAGGGCCATGACCTTCTCGCGGTCCAGCCCGGGTCGCGCCAGGTGGCCGTCCAGTTGCTTGCGCAGGCGGGGCAGGGCTTGGGCGAAGGCGAGCATGCGCCCGTACTTGTGCTCGTCGCGCACCTCGCGCCACTGCGCATGGTAGCGGTACTGCTTGCGCCCGCGGGCATCGCGGCCGGTAGCCTGGAGGTGGCCCTGGGGGTCGATGCAGATCCACACATCGGTGTAGGCAGGTGGGATGACCAACGCTGTGATGCGCGCCAAGGTGGCTTCGTCGCGTACTCGGTTTCCGTCCGGGTCCAGGTAGATGAAACGGCCGCGCCAGCGTCGCCGGGTCAGCCCCGGCTGGCTGTCGTCGACGAAGTGCAGGGTCGGTGGCAGGAGGGTGTCGGGCATCGCGCGCTCCATCGGCCAGTCATCTGAACAATGGACAACGCCTGCGCCACGGTTGCTCAGCCCAGCAACGCCACCGACTTGATCTGCGCCCATAGGGTTTGTCCGGGGTGCAACCCGAGTTGGTCCGCCGAGTAACGCGTGATGCGTGCCAGCAGGGCATTGCCAGTGGCGTCCAGGCTCACCAGCACATGGGCCGGGTTGTCGGCCGGGCGGCACTCGCGCACGGTGACCGGCAGCCGGTTGAGAATGCTGGAGGCGTTGTCCTGGGCCAGGGTGAGGCTGACATCGCGGGCCTGTACCTTGACCCGCAGGCTGCTGCCGATGGCTTGCGGCGGGTGAGCGATGCGCAGTGGCGGGCCACTCTCGCCGGGCAGGCGCAGGTCGAGCAGCTCGTAGTGCGGGTCGTGGCCGGCGACTGTGCAGGCGATGACCACGCCAGCATCCTCGCTTTGGGCGAGCGGCAGGTCCAGGCGCGCCAGGGTTTCGCCGATCGGCCCGCTGGCCATCGCCAGGCCCTGCTCCAACAACACCAGGTGATCGGCCAGTCGCGCCACTTCGTCCTGGGCGTGGCTGACGTACAGCAGCGGGATGTCCAGTTCGTCGTGCAGGCGCTCCAGGTATGGCAGGATTTCGCGCTTGCGTGGGCCATCGAGCGCTGCCAGGGGCTCGTCCATCAGCAGCAGGCGCGGGCTGCTCAGCAGGGCCCGGGCGATGCCGACTCGCTGCGCCTCGCCACCGGAAAGCGTGGCCGGGCGACGGTCGAGCAGGTGGCCGATCCCCAGCAGTGCGCAGGCCTGGTCAAGGTTGACCTTGCGCTCGCTGGTCGTGATCCGTCGCCAGCCGAACTCCAGGTTGCCGCGTACCGACAAGTGCGGGAACAGGCTGGCCTCCTGGAACACATAGCCCACTGGGCGTTGGTGCGGCGCGATGAAGTGGCCACGGGCGCTGTCTTCCCAGACCTCGCCGTTGATTTCGATGTAGGCCTCGGCGGCCCGCTCCAGGCCCGCCAGGCAGCGCAGGCAGGAGGTCTTGCCGGAGCCGGAGTGGCCGAACAGCGCGCTTATTCCGCGCCCAGGCAGGCGCAGGTCGACGTCCAGGGTGAAGTCGTCGCGCCGCAGTTTCAGCCGCGCCTGTATCGATGCAGTCATTTCAGCTCCAGCCTGCCTTGCCACGGCGGCCAGCATAGAGCATCAGCAGCACCAGGAAAGAGAACACCAGCATGGCACCGGCCAGCCAGTGCGCTTGCGGATAGGCCATGGCCTCGACGTGATCGAAGATCTGCACCGAGACCACGCGGGTCTTGTCGGGAATGTTGCCACCGATCATCAGCACCACGCCGAACTCGCCCACGGTGTGGGCGAAGCCGAGGATGCTGGCGGTGACGAAACCGGGTCGGGCCAGTGGCAACACCACATGGATGAACGTGTCCCACGGGCTGGCGCGCAGGGTCGCGGCCACCTCCAGCGGGCGCTGGCCAATGGCGCCGAAGGCGTTTTGCAGGGGCTGCACCACGAACGGCATGGAGTACACCACCGAGCCGATCACCAGCCCGGCGAAGCTGAATACCACGCTGCCCAGGCCCAAGGCCTGGGTGGCTTGGCCGATCCAGCCGTGGGGGCCCAGGGCGATCAGCAGGTAGAAGCCGATCACCGTCGGTGGCAGCACCAGGGGCAGCGCCACCACCGCGCCGATCGGCCCGCGCAACCACGAACGGGTGCGCGCCAGCCACCAGGCGATGGGTGTGCCCACCACCAGCAGGATCAGCGTGGTCAGGCTGGCCAGCTTGATCGTCAGCCAGACCGCGCCGAAGTCACTGGCGTCGAGCGGCATCAGAGTTCATAGCCGTAGGACTTGATCACCGCAGCGGCCTTCGGGCCCTTGAGGTAGTCGACCAGGGCCTTGGCCGCCGGGTTGTCCTTGCCCTTGTTGAGGATCACCGCGTCCTGGCGAATCGGGTCGTGCAGGTTGGCCGGAACGATCCACGCCGAACCTTCGCTGACCTTGCCGTCCTTGTAGATCTGCGAGAGGGCGACGAAGCCGAGCTCGGCATTGCCGGTGGAGACGAACTGGAACGCCTGGGTGATGTTCTGGCCTTCGACCAGTTTGCCTTTGGTGGCTTCGGTCAACTTGAGCTTGTCCAGCACCTGGGTGGCGGCCAGGCCGTAAGGCGCGGTTTTCGGGTTGGCGATGGACAGGTGCTGGAACTCGTTCTTCTTCAGCACGTCGCCGTTGGCGTCGACGTAACCGGGCTTGGACGACCACAGGGCCAGGGTGCCGATGGCGTAGGTGAAGCGCGAGCCTGCGACGATTTCCTTCTCCTGCTCGAGCTTTGCCGGAGTGCTGTCGTCGGCGGCGAGGAACACTTCGAACGGTGCGCCGTTCTTGATTTGTGCGTAGAACTGGCCGGTGGCGCCGAAGGCGGCGACCAGCTTGTGGCCGGTGTCTTTCTCGAAGTCCTTGGCGATGGCCTGGATTGGCGCTGTAAAGTTGGCGGCGACGGCCACCTGGACCTCGTCGGCCCAGGCGCTGTTGAGGGAAATCAGGCTGGCGAGGGCGCTGGCGGCCAGGTGAGACAAGCGGATACGCATGGGAAGGCTCCGAGGGTGGTTATCGTTATGTCTCGGACTATATAGCGATAAGCCGTCCGTCGGGAAGGGGCGTATTCGGGGAGAATCGGTTGTGCTGGCCGACGCTATCTCGGGGCAAGCCAGCTACAGGTACAGCACCGTTTTCGAGGGTGGTGCTGCGCCTGAGCGGGCTTGCCCCGCGACAGCGCACGCTCAGCCACCCCCCATCCGCGCCAGTGCCCCGCTGGCAATCTCCCGGGTCAACGCCCCCGCGTCCATCGCCCGTCCCAGTCGCAACCCCTGGCCGGCCCACAGGTTGCTGAACGCACTGCTGCCTCGTGGCTCACTGATTGCCCGGAGTGGCACCAGCGCACCCCCAGCCCGCGGAAACCGCGGCGCCAGCTCGCTCATTGGCCCCAGTTCACGCATCAACCGATTGTTGATGCCACGTGCCGGGCGCCCCGTGAACAGGTTGGTCAGCGCGGTATCGCTGGCCGACGCGCTGTCGAGCGCCTGGCGATGGGCCGGCGAGACCTTGGCCTGCGGGCTGAATAGGTAGGCGGTGCCGATTTGCACTGCCGAGGCGCCCAGCGCCAAGGCCGCGACGAGCCCGCGTGCATCGCCAATCCCACCGGCGGCAATCACCGGTAGGCGGATCGCATCGGCTATCTGCGGCACCAGGGCAAAGGTGCCGATCTGCGTGGTGAGGTTGTCGCTGAGGAACATGCCACGATGACCGCCGGCCTCATAGCCCATGGCGATGATCGCATCGCACCCGCGCTGCTCCAGCCAGATGGCCTCCTCGACCGTGGTGGCACTGGACAGCACCTTGGCGCCCGTCGTCTTGACCCGTTGCAGCAGGTCGGCGCGCGGCAGGCCGAAATGGAAACTCACGACTTCTGGGCGCAATGCCTCGACCAGTTGGCAGGCCTGCTCGTCGAACGGCGCGCGGTCGGACACCGGCGTCGGTGCGTCGAAGTCCGCGCCCAATTCGGTGTAATAGGTGTGCAGTGCCTGTTTCCAGCACGCGTCACGTTCGACATCGGGCGCTGGCGGCTGGTGGCAGAAGAAGTTCAGGTTCAGCGGCCCTTTGCAGGCAGCGCGGAAGGCGTCGACCTCGGCACGCACCTGGGTGTGGCTGAGCAAGGCACAGGGCAGGGCACCCAGGCCACCAGCGTTGCCGACGGCGATGGCCATGGCCGCGCCGCTGGCACCGGCCATGGGTGCTTGGAGGATGGGCACCCCGATGCCCAGCAGGTCTAGGAGGCGGCGGTCCTGCCAGGTGCGCATGGGCAGCTCCTTGTTGAGGGGTTACAGGGCTTTGCTGACCTGGATGTCGCTGATCTTCTCGGCGTCTTCGCCGTGGATCTTGCGCAGGGCTTCCAGGGCTTGTTCAAGCGAGGCATCGGGCATCTGGGCGAAATCCCAACGGCGTTGGCCATCGAGCTTGTACTTGATCACGTATTTAATGGTCTGGGTCATGCTGGCGGGTTATCCGAGTTTGGGCGAAGAGCGGCGGATGATCTTGATCTTGTGGGTAAAGGCTGGCTTGCGCGTTACCGAGATCGGGCGGGTGGTCACGGTGTCGAGGGTGATGTTCCAGAAACCGGTGCTCGGCACGGTGATCTTCGCCGGAAAGCGCTCGAAGGCGCCGCCGTGGTAAGTGTGGCGGCCGCCGTTCTTGAAGCTGCGGAAGTTGGCGTCGTTCATCAGGCGGATGTTGCAACGCTGGGAGCACTCGATGACGACGATGTCGTCCTCGTTGAGGTGCTCGCGCTGGTGTACGAATTTCATGTGAGGCTCCGCAAAGTCTGGTTTTGCAAACGCGCACGATACCACGATGTCAGGGTAGACTGCCGCGCTAGGCCGCCGGACCAGGGAGAAATCTGCCAAAGCAGGGAGCAAATCCGTCCGGAAGGTGTCAGAGATTTTTTATTGGCAGAGGTGTGTCGAATGAAGTGGGTGATGGCGGCGTTGACCTTGACACTGGGCGGCTGTGTCAGTGTCTCGGAACTGGAACAATCGCGCGAGACCATGGACGTGATTTCCGGCAAGACGCCGCGAGAGTACGCCGATTGTGTCAAGCACAAGCTGGCCGACACCCGTGACTCGCTGACCGAGGAAACGCGAGGCGAAGGCCTGCGCCTGCTGGTGCCGCAGAAAATCACCGCCGGGGCGGGGCCCGCGGCCTTGCTGGATATCGACAAACGCGGCAGCGGCAGCGCCATCAAGGTGCACGAGCGGCTTAACAACTTTCCCCTGCGCCTGGGCGACGTGCGTACCGCTGCTACCCAGTGCATCTCCGGTTCTTGATCTGGCTCAACGAACGCTGAAGTAGGCCGCCAATAGCCTGCTATTGGCCGGTTCGGTCATTGTTGCGGTTTCCGTCCCGCGGCTAGTATCCCTTTCTCTTATGTCTTTTAAGACTAAGCATATAACTAGAGAAATGGAGCTTCCTGATGAAACCGTTGAGTCATGCACTGATCGGCAGCTTGCTGATCCTGGGCGGGCCGTTGGCGCATGCCGCCGAGGGCCAGAAGATCTTCCAGCAGGGCGGGCAGAATCCCGCTGCCATGGCCTGCCTCGGTTGCCACGGCGCGGACGGCAAAGGCATCGCCGCCGCCGGCTTTCCTCGCTTGGCCGGGCTGTCGGCCTCCTACCTGAGCAAGCAACTGCAAGATTTTCGCAATGGCAGCCGCCAGCAGGCAGTGATGGAGCCGCTGGCCAAGGCGCTGAGCGACGAGGAGATCAGCGCCGTTAGTCAGTACCTGGCGGCACTGCCCGCCGACGCTGCCCCTGATCTGCGTCGCCAGCAGGTCGCTGCCGACCCGCTCACCCGTCTGGCCCTGTATGGCGATTGGAGCCGCACCATTCCGGGTTGCGTGCAGTGCCATGGTCCCGGTGGTGGTGGCGTCGGCGAGCACTTCCCGCCCCTGGCCGGGCAACCGGCCGGCTACCTGGTCGCGCAGCTCGACGCCTGGCGTGACGGCAGCCGCCGCAATGATCCCAACCAGTTGATGGTCGGCGTGGCCAAGGCCATGACCGACGATGAGGTCAAGGCGATCGCCGCGTTCTTCGCCAACCCCGCCCAGGAGGTCACCCCATGAGAGCAGCCATGAGTGCAGCCCTGTCGCTTTTGCTTGTCGGTGGTGCCCAGGCGGCTGACATCGCCATGGAAGACCAATCGCAACTGCAGGTTCCCGCCCGCGACGCAGCGCCTCGGTTCAACCCGCCTGCCGAAGACGCGTTGCCGGACAATGCCTTCGGCAAGATGGTCCGTGAGGGGCACGCTTTGTTTGTCGATACCCGGCGGCTGATGCCGGAGGCGGTCGGCAACGGCATGAACTGCAGCAACTGCCACCTGGACCAGGGCCGCCTGGCGCACTCCGCACCGTTGTGGGGCGCATATCCGATGTATCCGGCTTATCGAAAGAAGAACGACAAGGTCAATACCTACGCCGAACGCATCCAGGGTTGCTTCCAGTTCAGCATGAATGGCAAGCCCCCGGCCGCTGACAGCCCACAGATGACGGCATTGAGCGCCTATTCCTACTGGCTTTCGACCAAGGCGCCGACCGGTGTGGAAACCCCGGGGCGTGGCTACCCCGAGGTGGCCCAGCCCTCCGGTGGCCATGACTTCAAGCGTGGCCAGCAGGTGTACCGCGAGCAGTGCGCGATCTGCCATGGCGACAACGGCGAGGGCCAGAAAGTGGCCGGTGAGTACGTCATGCCGCCGTTGTGGGGCAAAGACGCCTACAACTGGGGGGCGGGCATGCACCGGATCAACACCGCCGCATCGTTCATCAAGCACAACATGCCGTTGGGCAAACCCGGCAGCCTCAGCGACCAGCAGGCTTGGGACGTGGCGGCCTGGATCAACCGCCATGAACGGCCACAGGATCCGCGCCTGGTGGAGGGGTCCATCGAGAAGACGCGGGTGAAGTTCCATGCCAACGATGGGGTCAACCTGTATGGGCAGAAGATCGATGGCGTGCTGATCGGGCAGGGGTTGTAGTTGCGCGGGCGGCTTTGCAGCCCTTGCGCCCGCAGGGCCGCGTAGCGGCTTCACTGTCATCGGCGTGTCCCGGCGTTGTCACCGCCCTGCAATCGCCCTCGGGTTGCAATGGCCGTCATCTCATTGAAGGAGCGCGGCCATGGAACTCTGTGTGATCGGGGCGGGTTATGTGGGGCTGGTGACGGCGGCCTGTTTCGCGCAGATGGGCAACCGGGTGGTGTGCCTGGAGCGTGACCCGGCGCGCCTTTCGCAGTTGCGCCAGGGCCAGTGTCCCATCTACGAGCCGGGCCTCGCGCCCTTGTTGCAGGAGGGGCTGCACAGCGGCCAACTGAGCTTCACCGAGCACTGGGCGCAGGCCTTGGCGCGCGCCGAGGTAGTGTTCATCGCTGTGGGTACGCCAAGCCAGGAAGACGGCTCGGCCGACTTGCAACACGTGCTGGCGGTGGCCGACAGCCTCGGCCGCCAGTTGCGCCGTGCGTGCCTGGTGGTGAACAAGTCGACCGTGCCGGTGGGCACCGCCGAGCGGGTGGCTCGGCACATTGCCGCTGGCTTGCGTGAGCGCGGGGCGAAGCTGGCCGTGGAGGTGGCGAGCAACCCTGAATTTCTCAAGGAGGGCACCGCGGTCGAGGATTTCATGCGCCCCGATCGCGTTGTCATCGGCACCGACAGCGAGCATGCCAGCCAGTGCTTGCAGCGACTTTACGCGCCGTTCGTGCGCAACCGCGAGCGGGTGCTGGTGATGGCGCCGCGTGCCGCCGAGTTCAGCAAGTACGCGGCCAACGCCTTCCTCGCCACCAAGATTTCCTTCATCAATGAGCTGGCAGGCCTGTGCGCCCATCTGGAGGTGGACATCGAACAAGTGCGCCGAGGCATCGGTAGCGACAGGCGCATCGGTAGCCACTTCATGTACGCCGGCTGCGGCTATGGCGGCTCGTGCTTTCCCAAGGACGTGCGGGCGTTGATCCACACCGCCGAGCAGCAGGGCTTCCAGCCGGCGATCCTTCAGGCGGTCGAGGCGCGTAATACCGAGCAGAAAACCTGGTTGTTCCGCGCCCTGCAGCAACATTTCGCGGGCTTCATGCGTGGTCGCTGCGTAGCGTTGTGGGGGCTGGCATTCAAGCCCGGCACCGATGACCTGCGCGAGGCGCCGAGCCTGGTGCTGCTGAACGCGCTGCTGGCTGCCGGGGTGCGCGTGCAAGCCTGCGACCCGGCAGCGCTGGCCGGAGTGGCCGTGGCCTACACGCAGGCCGTGGCCACTGGTCAGCTGCGCTTGGTCGAGGACCCTTACGCCTGCGTGGAAGGCGCCGATGCGTTGGTGCTGGTGACCGAATGGAAACCGTTCCGTCAGCCGGATTTTCGCCGCATCCGCGGGCTGATGCGCATGCCGGTGCTGTTCGACGGGCGCAATATTTACGATCCCTCGGAACTTACTACACTGGGTTATCTCTATCATGGCATCGGTCGGTCGCAGGGGGGGCATTGTAAGGTGACCGCCGCCTGATTAGACTGCGCCGAATATCACAGGCCCAGCCCTTGTTTAAGGATGTATATGATCAAGAAATGCTTGTTCCCGGCAGCCGGTTACGGCACCCGCTTCCTGCCCGCTACCAAAGCCATGCCCAAGGAAATGCTGCCGGTGGTGAACAAGCCACTGATCCAGTATGGCGTTGAAGAGGCGCTGGACGCCGGCCTGAGCGAGATCTCCATCGTCACCGGTCGCGGCAAGCGTGCGCTGGAAGACCACTTCGACATCAGCTACGAGCTGGAAAACCAGATCAAGGGCACCGACAAGGAAAAGTACCTGGTCGGCATTCGCCGTCTGCTCGATGAGTGCTCGTTCTCCTACACCCGCCAGACCGAAATGAAAGGCCTGGGCCACGCCATCCTCACCGGCCGCCCGCTGATCGGCGACGAGCCGTTCGCCGTGGTGCTGGCCGATGACCTGTGCGTCAACCCGGAAGGTGACGGCGTACTGACCCAGATGGTCAAGCTGTACAACCAGTTCCGTTGCTCGATCGTCGCCATTCAGGAAGTCGACCCGCAGGAAACCAACAAGTACGGCGTGATCGCTGGCGACATGATCCGCGATGACATCTTCCGGGTGACCAACATGGTCGAGAAGCCCAAGCCGGAAGACGCGCCGTCCAACCTGGCGATCATCGGTCGCTACATCCTGACCCCGGACATCTTCGACATCATCGCCAACACCGAGCCGGGCAAGGGTGGCGAAATCCAGATCACCGACGCCCTCATGCAGCAGGCGCAGAACGGTTGCGTGATCGCCTACAAGTTCAAGGGCAAGCGTTTCGACTGCGGTGGCGCCGAAGGCTACATCGACGCGACCAACTTCTGCTTCGAGAACTACTACAAGACCGGCAAGGCTTACTAAGCCACATACTGCAAGCCATGGGGCGCAAGTAGTACTGTTGTGCTTGCCGCTTGCAGCTCGCCAGAAAAAGAGCCACCCTCGGGTGGCTTTTTTTGTGGAGTCTTGAAAGTGGCCTACGATTTTGATCTGTTCGTGATTGGTGCCGGGTCCGGCGGTGTGCGCGCCGCGCGTTTCGCCGCCGGCTTCGGCGCAAAAGTGGCAGTGGCCGAGAGCCGCTACCTGGGCGGCACCTGCGTCAATGTCGGCTGCGTGCCAAAGAAGCTGCTGGTCTACGGCGCGCACGTTGCCGACGAGCTGGAGCAGGCCGCCGGTTTCGGCTGGACGCTCGAGGAGGGGCATTTCGACTGGGGTACGCTGATCGCCAACAAGAACCGCGAGATCGAGCGCCTCAACGGCATCTATCGCAACCTGCTGGTCAATAGCGGCGTAACCTTGTTGCAAGGCCACGCGCGCATGACCGGTGCCCATGAGGTGGAAGTCGAGGGCCAGCGCTACAGCGCCGCCAACATCCTCATCGCCACCGGCGGCTGGCCGCAGGTACCGGACATCCCCGGCAAGGAGCTGGCGATCACCTCCAACGAGGCGTTCTACCTCAAGGACCTGCCGCGTCGCGTGCTGGTGGTCGGCGGCGGCTACATCGCCGTGGAATTCGCGGGCATTTTCCAGGGCCTGGGCGCAGCGACCACCTTGCTGTACCGCGGCGACTTGTTCCTGCGTGGTTTCGACGGCTCGGTACGTACCCATTTGAAGGAAGAGCTGGAAAAGCGTGGCCTCGACCTGCAGTTCAATGCCGATATCCAGCGCATCGACCGACAAGACGACGGCAGCCTCAAGGCCACCCTCAAAGACGGCCGCGAGCTGATCGCCGACTGCGTGTTCTATGCTACCGGTCGGCGCCCGATGCTCGACGACCTGGGCCTCGAGCACACCGGCGTGGAGCTTGATGAGCGGGGCTACATCCGCGTCGACGAGCTGTACCGCACAACCGAGCCGTCGGTATTCGCCATCGGCGATGTGATCGGCAGGGTACAGTTGACGCCGGTTGCGTTGGCCGAGGGGATGGCGGTGGCGCGGCATCTGTTCAAGCCCGAGCAGTACCGCCCGGTGGACTACCGCAACATTCCGACCGCGGTGTTCAGCCAACCGCCGATCGGCACTGTGGGCCTGACCGAGGAGCAGGCGTTGCAAGCCGGGCACAAGGTGCAGATTTTCGAAAGCCGCTTCCGAGCGATGAAGCTGACCCTTACCGACATCCAGGAAAAGACCCTGATGAAACTGGTGGTGGACGTCGAGTCCGACAAGGTCCTGGGCTGCCACATGGTCGGTCCGGACGCTGGCGAGATCATCCAAGGCTTGGGTATCGCCCTTAAGGCGGGCGCTACCAAGCAGCAGTTCGACGAGACCATCGGCGTGCACCCCACTGCGGCGGAAGAGTTCGTCACGCTGCGCACGCCCACGCGTTGAGTGGCACATGGCCTCTTGACTAGGGTCATGTCTCCTACATTGCCTGTGGGCGTATCCTATGGTGGGTTGCCTTGTTTCTGACAGTAAGTTTCTGACCTCTTTTCAATACTGAGCGGGCGTCGTGCAAGCGGCGCCGGCCATGCCTTACCTGGCTGGCCGATGTTCAGATAACGAAAGGGTGACTTATGACTCCACTGTCCAAAACCTTACGCGCAACGACTGCCTGTTGCCTGTTGATCGGCATGACGACTGCCCAGGCCGATTTCGGCGAAATCAGTTTCAGCGGGCGAGTCCTGGCCCCCACCTGCACGGTCAATGGCGGCGACGGCAACTTGCCGGTCGGTCTGCCCGACGTCAATGCATCATTGTTGTCGCGCCCCGGTGACGTCGCCGGCCTTACCCCGTTCCAGCTCGAACTGAGTAATTGCGCACCGGGTGTCAGTCGTGTGTCGACCTACTTCGAGCCCGGCCCCACCATCAGTCCGGACGGTCGCTTGATCGTGGATGCCGGGGGGAGCCAGAACGTTGAAGTGCAATTGCTCAACAACGCCAATTCGGCCATGGACCTGAGCGCGGCCAAGGGCAATCAGGGTTCGCAGGTCGTGCAGATCGTGGGAGGCAACGCCACCCTGCGCTACTCGGCACAGTACTTCTCCACTGGTCTCACCACGCCTGGCCTGGTCGCCACTCGCGTTCAGTATTCCCTGGATTATCTCTGACCCGCATCAGGCAGCCCACGGAAGGGCTGCTTTGCGCGACACCTTCCGAGCACGATCATGAACCGTTCACTCAATGCCCTATGGCGTGGAGCGTTGCTGGCTGCCTGTCTGACCAGCACGCCAGCCAGCGCAAGCGTCGTCATCGCCACCACCCGTGTGATCTTTCCTGCGCCGGAGACTGAAGTCACCGTCAAGCTGAGCCACGAGGGGCAGCACCCGTCGCTGGTGCAAGCCTGGATCGACGATGGACGCCCTCAGGCGCCCCTGGATACGTTGCAGCTACCGTTCAGCTTGATGCCAGCGTTGTTTCGCCTTGAGCCAGGCAAGGCACAGACACTGAGGCTATTCCATGACGGCGAGGCACTGCCTTCCGACCGGGAAACCCTTTACTGGCTCAATGTCCTCGAAGTACCGCCCAAAGCCTCGGGCAATGCCCTGCAGGTTTCCCTGCGCACGCGTATCAAGCTGCTGTATCGGCCTGTCGGACTGTCGGGCAAGGCTGCTGATGCCCATGGTTTGCTGACTTGGCGCCTGCTGCGCGAAGGCCGGCAGTGGCATGTGCAAGCGCACAACCCCAGCCCCTTTTTCGTCAACTTGGGCAGCTTGAGCTTGCGCCAGGGCGAGCGTTCTTTGGAAGGCACGCCCACTCATTTGCCGCCGCTTTCCAGCACGCGCTTCACGTTCGAGGGGGCGGGCGGTGCCGGTCAACCAGCCTCACAGGTGATTTACACCGTCATCGACGACTATGGCGGAGTGAGCAAGGGCTCGGCAGTGGTGGACCTGTCACGGTAAAAGTGGATGTGGCTTGAGCATCGCACACCAGGTTATCTGCTGGCAGCGTCATGGGTGATTCAGGCTGTGAGCGTCGTTCACGCCGTGGAGTTCGATGCCGGCCTGCTGCGCCAGGGCACTGAGGTCGATCTGGAGCGCTATCAGCGCGAGGCGGCGGTGCCCGAGCACGAGGTTACGCTCGACATTACCTTGAACCAGCATCGAAAGGGGCCGCAGTCCCTCTGGTTGCGACGCCAGGGCGATGCCCGGCAGGCAACGCCTTGCTATAGCGACGCCCTCTTGCAACGGTTGGGCGTGGACGTGCAACGGCTTGACACTGACGTGCGGCAACGACTTGCGGCCCCGCAGGCCTGCCTCGCACTGCATGACCTGCGCCTGGTGGCCACTGAGCAACTGGACTTCAGTGAGTTGCGCCTTGACCTTCAGATCGCCCAGGAGGCCTTGCAGCGGCTGCCGCAGGGTTACCTACCCCCAGAAAGTTGGGACAGTGGCATTCTCGCCGGCTTCGTCGACTACCGTTTCAACCTTTACGAGCAACGGCAGTTGCAGGCTGGCCTGACCACGCGACAGTCCTATCTGGGCCTGCGCAGCGGCTTGAATGCGGGACAATGGTACTGGCGTCACGAGGGTGACTGGCAAGCCTCCGACGGTGCCCGAGCCCGTTATCGACCGGGCGCTACCTGGGTGCGACGGGATGTGCCGATATGGTCGGCGCAGTTGACTGTCGGCGACGGCTACAGCAGCGGCGGCGTGTTCGAAGGCAGCGCCTTCCGTGGCGCCTTGTTGGGCAGTGACGAGCGCATGTTGCCCGAGTCGCTGCGTGGTTTTGCGCCGGTGGTGCGAGGCGTCGCCAATAGCACGGCGCTGTTGAGCGTTCGCCAACGGGGCGTATTGCTGCATGAGTCGACCGTCGCACCTGGCCCGTTCGCGATCGACGACTTGCTTGCCAGCGGCCTGAGCGATGACCTGGAGGTGACCTTGAGAGAGGCCGATGGCAGTGTCCGTACCTTTACCCAGCCCTACCATTCCGCACCCCTGGCTTTGCGCCCAGGGGCCAGCCGTTTTGAAGTGAATGCTGGAGTGTGGCGCGATGAACTGAACGCTGCCGGCCCGGCCTTTGCCCAAGGGAGTTGGCAGCAAGGCCTGGGCAATCATCTGAGCCTTCATGGTGGTGCCTGGGTGGCTGAAGACTACCTGGCCAGTGCCATGGGCTTGGCTCTCAACAGCGACTTCGGCGCCTTGGGCCTGACAGGGTACCAGGCCCGTTCGGCGTTACCCGGGCAAGCGCCCCAGCAGGGCCAGGCCATGCGCCTGAGCTGGCGGACCCGGCTGGGCAGTGCTGACCTGAGCACTCAGGTGAGCCTTAGCGACAGCCCTCGGTACTTGACCTTCGACGAGTTCGCCCGGGCCGAACGAGGCGGGCGCCACCAGCCTTCACGCTGGCGTGTGGGCCTAACCCTCAACCAGTCCCTGCAAGGCCGCGGCGGGCGCTTGAGTTTTGCCGCCAGCAGCAATCGCGCCTGGGCTGCGCAACGCAGCAGCAACAGCTACAACCTGGGCTACTTCAACCATTACGGCGCGCTCAGCTTTGGCCTTGCGTTGCGTCATGAACAGCGCTCTGCGCGTGCGGCACTGAACACCTTCACGTTCACTTTGGGCATGCCATTGGGTGAGCGTCGTCGTGCCTCCATCAGTAGTCAGTATCACCACGACAACCAGGGCCGCAGTAACGCCATGCTGCGTGGGAGTGGTACGGCGGGTGATCGGCAGCAGTGGGGGTATGGTGTGTCTGCGGTCAGGCAGACGGGCGCGCGAAGCACCCATGGCTTCGAAGCGAACCTGCTGCATCGTGCCTTTGGCGGCGAGCTCAGTGGCAGCCTGGCCGGGCGTGAAGGATATCGGCAGTTCTCGTTGGGCGCGCGCGGGGCCTTGGTTGGGCATGGCGGTGGTATCACGTTGGCGCAACCGCTGGGTGAGAGCTTCGCCATCGTCCATGCGCCAGGCGCAGCGAGTGCGGGGGTTCGCCAGCATCCCTACATACGCCTGGATGGTCGAGGCTATGGCGTGGTGCCCACGCTGCAACCCTACCGCCTCAACACGGTCGAGCTCGATCCCAAGGGCATGTCCCGTGATGTCGAGTTGCAGCTCTCTGGCCAGTCACTGGTGCCCCGGGCGGGCGCTGCGTCGCGGTTGTACTTTCCGACCCGTGGCGGTCGCCTGTTGATGTTCGAGGCGCGCATGGACGATGGGCGCCCATTGCCCTTCGGGGCCCTGGTGCAGGATGAATCAGGCAACGAGGTCGGCATGGTGGGGCAGGGCAGTCGCCTGCAGGCGCGTTCTGACCGTGATGAAGGCCAGCTCCAGGTGACGTGGGGGGATGGGCAAGGATGCTGGGTTGCCTACGGCGCAGGGAAATCGGTGACGTGCGGGGCACGCTAGGGAGGTCGATTGTAGGTTTAGAAATCAAAGGATCTATCCAACCGACCGCTTTATAGCCAAAACCAATCAACAGCATGAGCTTTGCCAATGAGCCTTTCTCGGCCTCGTTGGTTAGGATTCTCTTCGTCAAAGCTTTCCAACCCATGAAGGAGCGTCTTATGCCAATCATCAACAGCCAGGTCAAACCGTTCAACGCCACTGCCTACCACAACGGCGAATTCGTTCCGGTGAGCGAAGCCGACCTGAAAGGCAAATGGTCTGTGGTGTTCTTCTACCCGGCCGACTTCACGTTCGTCTGCCCGACCGAGCTGGGTGACCTCGCTGACAACTACGCCGAGTTCAAGAAGCTGGGCGTCGAGATCTACGGCGTGTCCACCGACACCCATTTCACCCACAAAGCCTGGCATGACACCTCGGAGACCATCGGCAAGATCCAGTACCCGCTGATCGGTGACCCGACCCACGTCATCTCGCGCAACTTCGACGTGCTGATCGAAGAAGCTGGCCTGGCCGATCGCGGTACCTTCGTGATCAACCCAGAAGGCCAGATCAAGATCGTCGAACTGAACGACGGTGGTGTCGGCCGTGACGCCAGCGAGCTGCTGCGCAAGGTCAAAGCTGCCCAGTACGTCGCCGCCCACCCGGGTGAAGTCTGCCCGGCCAAGTGGAAAGAAGGCGAAGCCACCCTGGCCCCTTCCCTGGACCTGGTCGGCAAGATCTAAGACCGTGCGCCAGATCCGGGCGGTGAGCAACCGCCACACCTGAGTTCGTCACCGCCCCGAAAAACGCCCGGGCGACCTCGCCTGGGCGTTTTTATTTACACGTTTGAAATCAAGGAATCGCCCGTATGTTGGACGCCACGCTTAAATCGCAACTCAAGACCTACCTGGAGCGGGTCACCCAGCCGATCGAGATCGTCGCTTCCCTCGACGACGGCGCGAAGTCCCGTGAATTGCACGACCTGCTGGTGGAAATCGCCGGCCTGTCGAACCTCATTACCTTGCGTGAGGACGGCAACGATGCACGTCGCCCGTCGTTCTCGCTCAACCGCCCAGGGGCGGAGATCAGCCTGCGCTTCGCCGGCATCCCCATGGGCCACGAATTCACCTCTCTGGTGCTGGCGCTGCTGCAAGTGGGTGGCCACCCCTCCAAGGCGAGCGCCGAAGTGATCGAGCAGATCCAGGCGATCGACGGTGAGTTCCTGTTCGAAACCTATTTCTCGCTGTCGTGCCAGAACTGCCCGGACGTGGTCCAGGCGCTGAACCTGATGGCAGTGCTCAACCCTAGTATCCGCCACGTGGCCATCGACGGCGCGCTGTTCCAGGACGAAGTCGAATCGCGCAAGATCATGGCAGTGCCCAGCATTTACCTGAACGGTGAAGTGTTCGGTCAGGGCCGCATGGGCCTGGAAGAGATCCTCGGCAAGATCGACACCAACGCCGGCAGCCGTCAGGCCGAGAAGATCAACGCCAAGGATGCCTTCGACGTACTGGTGGTCGGCGGTGGCCCGGCTGGCGCCGCAGCTGCCATCTATGCGGCGCGCAAAGGCATCCGTACCGGTGTCGCCGCCGAGCGTTTCGGCGGCCAGGTGCTCGACACCCTGGCCATCGAGAACTTCATCTCGGTGCAGGAGACCGAAGGGCCGAAGCTGGCCACGGCGCTGGAGGAGCACGTCAAGCAGTACGACGTGGACATCATGAACCTGCAACGCGGCGAAGCGCTGATTCCGGGCACCGATGGCGGCCTGCACGAAGTGCGCCTGGCCAGTGGCGCCTCGCTCAAGGCCAAGACCGTGATCCTTGCCACCGGTGCCCGCTGGCGCGAAATGAACGTGCCGGGCGAGCAGGAGTACCGCGCCCGAGGCGTGGCCTATTGCCCGCACTGCGATGGCCCGCTGTTCAAGGGCAAGCGCGTGGCGGTCATCGGTGGCGGCAACTCCGGCGTGGAAGCGGCCATCGACCTGGCCGGCATCGTTGCCCAGGTGACGCTGATCGAGTTCGACAGCCAGCTGCGCGCAGACGCCGTGTTGCAACGCAAGCTGCACAGCCTGCCGAACGTCAAGGTGATCACCAGCGCGCTGACCACCGAAGTGCTGGGCAATGGCGAGAAGGTCACCGGCCTGCGTTACAAGGACCGCACCACCGAGCAGGTGCATGCGCTGGAGCTCGAAGGCATCTTCGTGCAGATCGGCCTGCTGCCTAACACCGACTGGCTCAAGGGCACCGTTGAGTTGTCGCCGCGTGGCGAGATCATCGTCGATGCCAAGGGGCAGACCAGCATCCCTGGCGTGTTCGCCGCCGGTGACGTGACCACGGTGCCGTACAAGCAGATCGTGATTGCCGTGGGGGAGGGCGCGAAGGCCTCGCTGGCGGCCTTCGATCACCTGATCCGCACATCGGCGCCGGCCTGAGGCTGATCGCTGAACGGAAAAACGCCGCCCTTTCGTGAGAAAGGGCGGCGTTTTCGTTTGCCTGTGCTGGCCTTATCGCGGGGCAAGCCCGCCTCTACAAGGCAAGGGGCCGGTGAGGCCGGGGAACCAGGGGTGCCGAGGCTGTCTATCATTCAATGCAGGCCTTTACGGGAACCTCGACATGAACCTGATCAGCCGCGAACCCTGGTGGCTCGTCCCGCCAAAACCCGGTCAGCAGGAACAGGACCTGCACTGGGGCTATCTGGAAATCTACGGCGACGGCCGCACCGTGTTCGTCGACCAGCGCCCCAGCGACCAGGAACTGGCCGAGCGCAAGAGTTGCCGAAACTTCCCCGAGCCGGAATAGCGCCGGCTCAACCCTCCAACTGTGCCAGGCGCGCCTCCAGCGCGGCTATCCGGGCTTCCAGCGCCTCGATGCGCTCTTCCGACACGGCACCCCCAGGGCCACGCTCACCACCGTGCTGGCGCGCCGCGAGGATCGCCTCGATTTCCGCGGGGTCGCCCAGCGCATGGGTGTAGCGGTCTTCACGCTGGCCGGGCTGGCGCGGCAGGTGCAGGGCCAGCTCGCGAGACACCAGGCGGTCGAGCTGGTGCTGCACCTGCTCGGCGTCCTCGAAGTCATGCAGGCGGTTGCTGCGGGTCAGCAGCTCGTTGACCGTCTGTGGCCCGCGCAGGAACATCAACCCCAGCAGCACCAACTGCGCCGGCACCAGCTCCAGGGCCTTGTCGACCCGCTGCTCCCAACGGTCGGCGCGGCTGCCCATCTGCAGGCGCGTCATGTCCTGGCCCTCCAGCGCGCGCAGGGCCTGGCCGACCTGGCCGGGGGAAAGGTTCATCACCGGTTCACGGCTGGTCTTCTGGTTGCAGGCCAGGACCAGGGCATTGAGGGTCAGCGGGTAGGTTTCCGGGCTGGTGGCCTGCTTTTCGATCAGCGAGCCGAGGACGCGGATTTCGGTGCTGTTGAAGCGGCCTTCGCCTGCGGTTTCGTGTTCTGACATGGCCCTGTCTCACTTGCGGGGAAAAAGGCCCCTAGACTAGGCAATGCGCTGGGGTTAAGCAATCGAGGGCTGTGCGGGCCTCATCGTGGGGCAAGCCCGTTCCTACAGGTGAGGATTGTCGGGAACCTGAGCGGGCTTGCCCACGATTGGACTGCGCCGCAGCCACGCGTCAAGCGGTGCGACGCTCCATCGCCTGGCACGCCGCTGCGGTGAACAGCACATCGGTCGAGGAATTCAGCGCGGTTTCCGCCGAGTCCTGCAGCACACCGATGATGAACCCCACCGCCACCACCTGCATGGCCACCTCGCTGGGAATGCCGAACAGGCTGCACGCCAGCGGTATCAGCAGCAACGACCCCCCGGCCACGCCCGAGGCGCCACAGGCGCACACCGCTGCCACCACACTGAGCAGCACCGCCGTGGGCAGGT
This sequence comes from Pseudomonas entomophila, assembly GCF_029193575.1. Classification (GTDB taxonomy): domain Bacteria; phylum Pseudomonadota; class Gammaproteobacteria; order Pseudomonadales; family Pseudomonadaceae; genus Aquipseudomonas; species Aquipseudomonas entomophila_G. The sequence continues at coordinate 67,326 of NZ_JARGCS010000029.1, forward strand.
CCACGGCAATCCCCAGCGTGTGCACCGCAGCCAGGGTCAGCACGGTGATGGTGATCGCCGCCCCGGCCATGTTGATGGTCGCGCCCAGCGGTATCGACACCGAGTAGGTGTCCTCATGCAGCCCCAGGCGCTGCGACAGCGCCAGGTTGACCGGGATATTGGCCGCTGAGCTGCGGGTGAAGAACGCGGTGATGCCGCTCTCGCGCAGGCACAGCAGCACCAACGGGTAGGGGTTGCGGCGGATCTTCCAGAACACGATCAGCGGGTTGACCACCAGTGCCACGAACAGCATGCAGCCGATCAGCACCGCCAGCAGGTGCAGGTAGCCGAGCAGCGCGTCCAGGCCCGACTGTGCCAGGGTCGAGCTGACCAGGCCGAAGATCCCCAGCGGGGCGAAGCGGATCACCACACGCACGATCAGGGTCACGCCGTTGGACAGGTCCTCCACCACCTGGCGGGTGGTGTCGCCAGCATGGCGCAAGGCCACGCCCAGCCCGATGGCCCAGGTCAGGATGCCGATGAAGTTGGCGTTGAGCAGCGCCGCGACCGGGTTGTCCACGGCGCTCAGCAGCAGGTTCTGCAGCACCTCGGTGATGCCGCCTGGCGCGCTCAGGGTCGCGTCGCCAGTGTTGAGCACCAGTGCGGAAGGAAAGGCCATGCTGGCCACGACGGCCACTACCGCGGCGGCGAAAGTGCCCAGCAGGTACAGCCAGAGAATCGGGCGGATATGGGTTTCCTGGCCATGTCGGTGGTTGGCGATGGAGGCGATCACCAGGATGAACACCAACACCGGTGCCACCGCCTTCAGGGCGGAGACGAACACCTTGCCGAGGAATGCCAGGTCCCGGGCCACGGCGGGGGCGAGCACGGCCAGGGCAATGCCGGCGAGCAGGCCGATGACGATCTGGGTCACCAGGCTGGTGCGGTTGAGGAGGCGCAGAACGGGAGTCATGTGAAGCGGGATCTCGGGTTTGAACAAACCGGCGATTCTAGCACAGCGCGGTGTAGGCACTTTCTGGGTGCTTCGCGGGTATCGTCCGTTACCAGTTGAACAGCTCGCGCCGCGCCCCCTCGGTAATCGCCACGATCCCTGGGTGCTTGACCTTGCGCTCCACCGAGATGGCGTAGAACGACTCGTGGACCGCCTCGGTTTGCCCGATCAGCGTCACCCCGTACTGGCGGCATACTTCGTCGGCGATCACGCTGGGCGCGACGAAGATGCCGCTGCCGGACTGGCCGAAGGCCTGCATCAGGGCGCTGTCGTCGAACTCGCCGACGATCCGCGGTTGCACTTGCTGCTCGGCCAGCCAGCGCAGCAACCGGCTGCGGACCACGGTTTCCTGGCCAGGCACCAGCAGCGGCGCGTCGTCCAGGCAGGCAGGGAAGGGCAGGGTGAGGCGCTGGGCCAGGGTCGGTGTGGCGAAGAAACTCAGGCCGCATTCGCCGAGTTTCTGGCTGTAGCCCTTGATGTCCAGGTGGTTGGGCATGGGGCTGTCGGAGATCACCAGGTCCAGGCGCTGGATCGCCAGGTCCGCGAGCAGGCGTTCGAGTTTGTCTTCGCGGCAATTGATGCGCAGCACTTCGTCCAGTTCCATGGTCGGCGCCAGCAGACGGTAGACGATGGACTTGGGCACCACGTCGGCGACCCCCACGCGGAACAGGATCTGTTCCTGGGGGCCGGCGCGCAGCAGGGTCTCCAGCTCGCTGCCGATCTGGAACATCTGCTCGGCATAGGCCAGGGTCTGGCGCCCGGTTTCGGTCAGTTCCAGTTGCCGACCCACGCGTTGGAACAGCTCCAGATTGTAGGTTTGCTCGAACAGGCTGATCTGGCCGCTGATGGTCTGTGGCGTCAGGTTTAGTTGTTCGCTGGCGCGGGTGATGCTGCCGGTGCGCGCCACCACCCAGAAATAGTGGAGCTGACGATAATTGAGCATGGCGTTGGCTCACTTCGGAAAACTCGAAGTATAACCGCTAAAAATACGAATTTTCCTGAAGTATTCGCCTCTCTAGAATGCGTTCCATCAGGCGCCGCGCGCGCCGACGGAACATCGACAAGCGAGGACCCCATGCTACAACTGAAATCCATAGGCACGCCGCTGGTGCTGGCCCTGGCGCTGTTCGCCATGGCTGGTTGCGACCAGGCCGAGAAATCCGCCCAGCAGATGCTCGACCAGGCCGCCGAGTCGGCCAAGCAGGCTATCGACAAGACCAACGAAGCCGCGCAGCAGGCCCTGAGTGACGCCATCGGCAACGATGGCCAGAAGGCCAAGGACAGCGACGACAAGAACACCACCCAGGACATCTGAGCGAAGGAACATTAAATGGAATACTTGCTGGAACTGGCCGCGAGCCCGACCGCGTGGATTGCCCTGGCCACCCTGGTGGCCATGGAAGTCGTCCTCGGCATCGACAACCTGATCTTCATCTCCATCCTCACCAACAAGCTGCCTATGGAGTACCGCTCCAAGGCGCGGCGCATTGGTATCAGCATGGCGCTGATCATGCGCCTGGCGCTGCTCAGCACCGTGGCGTGGATCGTTCAGCTGACCGACCCGGTCATCGAGCTGTTTGGCAACGCGTTCTCGTGGAAGGACATGATCCTGATCGCTGGTGGCCTGTTCCTGCTGTGGAAGGCGACCAAGGAGATCCATGAAAGCGTCGACCCGCATGGCGCCAAGGAAGAGTCCAAGGTCTCCTCCACCGTCACGCTGGGCTTCGCGGCGGCAATCTTCCAGATCCTGCTGCTGGACATCGTGTTCTCGGTCGACAGCATCATCACCGCCGTGGGCATGACCGAGCACCTGCCGATCATGATCATCGCCGTGATCACCGCCGTGATCGTGATGCTGGTGGCGGCCGACCCGCTGGCCAACTTCATCAACGACAACCCGACCGTGGTAATGCTGGCCCTGGGCTTCCTGATCATGATCGGCATGACGCTGATCGCCGAAGGCTTCGGTGCCCATGTGCCGAAAGGCTATGTGTATGCGGCGATGGCGTTCTCGACGGCCATCGAGGTGCTGAACATCCTGGCGCGCCGCGCGCGGTTGAAGCGCGAGGCCACTGAAGGGTGACGCAGAAAGGGGGGCTGAATGCCCCCCAATCCTTGTAGGAGTGGCCTTGCCCGCGATAGGGCGCTCAGTTCAATGCGCCCCAGCGTGCCGCCGCGCGCGTCGCACGGGCTGTTTGGGCAGGGCTTTTGGCGGGGCGTGATGGTGGGCATGGCGCCTTACGATGCGCAGTACCCCCCACAGCATGGCGGCTGCGACGCTGAGCCACATGCCGACCAGCATCAGGATTGCCATTGTCAGGCTCATGTGTGCCTCCTTCTCTCAGGCAAGCTGCGCGCTCGCCTTCCAGACACAGCTTTAGTCTAGCTTGCCCTGCATGACGTTCCATTGACCAAAGGTCTATCCCTTGGGTCGATTCGCTCCAAGCCCGTCACAGGCTATACCCGCGCCCGCTGGCGGCCTATGATCGGTGCCCAGGGCCGGGTGCCATCTGCCTGGCGTTGAGACAAGCGAGTGTCCATGCCGCAACATTCCCTCCTATCGATGGTCGTCGCGCCACGCCGGCTGCTGGCCGCATGCCTGGTGGCCGCAAGCCTCGCCGGCTGCGCCAGCGCACCACCGGCCGCGCTCAAGGGCTTGCCGCAACGGGTCGAGATCAGCAGCGTGCCGTTCTATGCCGGCACCGCCAACGCCAGTGGCTCTATCGCATTGGCCGAGCTTCTCTCCCAACAGGGCGTGCGTATTACGCCTGGGCTATTGGACAAACCGTTGAGCTTGCCCCAGGGCGTCGCGTCGTTGGAAACCGCCATCCCTCGCGTCGCGCGCGAGTACGGCATGCTGGTCTACCCGTTGGATAAACACTTGGATGCGCTGCTGACCCAAGTGGCGGCGGGCAACCCAGTGTTGCTGCGCTATCACGACGGGGCGGCGCTGTGGGGGGAACCCCGTTATGCGGTGCTGATCGGCTATGACCGCTACAAGCAACGGGTGCTGCTGCGTTCGGGGATGAAGCGTCGGCAGGTGCTGGACTTCGATGAGTTCCAGTCGGCATGGGAGAAGGAGGGCAGTTGGGCGGTGCTGGTGCAGTCGCCGCGCCAGTTGCCGGCCCAGGTGGACCGCCAGCGCTGGTTGCAGGCTGCCGACGACTTGGCGCGGGCAGGCCAGGAGATTGCCGCAAAACAGGCGGTCAGCACCCTGGGTCGCTAAAAGCATCGCGGGGCAAGCCCGCTCCCACAGGACGTGTTGTGCCTGTGGGAGCGGGCTTGCCCCGCGATGGCGTCAGTACAGCCAACCCATCAACCGGACCGATCAGATCCCCAGGCGGTCGCGCAGGCTGTAGTACCAGGCCCCCAGCGCACTGAACGGCACGCGCAGCAGTTGCCCGCCCGGGAACGGATAGTGCGGCAGCTCGGCGAACGCATCGAAGCGCTCGGCTTGGCCGCGCAGCGCCTCGGCCAGCACCTTGCCGGCCAGGTGGGTATAGGTCACGCCGTGGCCCGAGCAGCCCTGCGAGTAGTAGATGTTGTCGCCGATGCGACCAACCTGCGGCAGGCGCGACAGGGTCAGCAGGAAGTTGCCGGTCCAGGCGAAGTCGATCTTCACATCCTTGAGCTGCGGGAAGGCCTTGAGCATCTTCGGACGAATGATCGCTTCGATGTTCGCCGGGTCGCGCGCGCCGTAGACCACGCCACCGCCGAAGATCAGGCGCTTGTCGCCGGTCAGGCGGTAGTAGTCGAGCAGGTAGTTGCAGTCTTCGACGCAGTAGTCCTGCGGCAGCAGGGTACGGGCCAGCTCGTCGCTCAGCGGCTCGGTGGTGATCACTTGGGTGCCGCACGGCATCGACTTGGCGGCCAGTTCAGGCACTAGGTTGCCCAGGTAGGCGTTGCCGGCGACGATGATGAACTTGGCGCGCACCTTGCCCTGGGGGGTGTGCACCACCGGGTTGGCGCCACGCTCGATGCGCACGGCCGGGGTCTGCTCATAGATGATGCCGCCCAGCGACTCGACCGCGGCGGCTTCGCCCAGGGCCAGGTTCAGCGGGTGGATGTGGCCGCCGCTCATGTCCAGCATGCCGCCGACATAGTTGTCGCAGGCGACCACTTCACGGATGCGCTTCTGGTCCATCAGCTCCAGCTGGGTGTGGCCGAAGCGTTCCCACAGGCGCTTTTGCGATTCCAGATGACCCATCTGCTTGCTGGTGAGGGCGGCGAACACGCCACCGTCCTTGAGGTCGCACTGGATGTTGTACTTGGCCACGCGCTCACGGATGATGCGGCCGCCTTCGAAAGCCATCTGGCCCAGCAATTGCGCTTGCTTGGGGCCGACGGTGCGCTCGATGACGTCGATGTCGCGGCTGTAGCTGTTGACGATCTGGCCACCGTTGCGGCCCGACGCGCCGAAGCCGACCTTTGCGGCTTCGACGATGCTCACCTTGAAGCCGTTCTCCAGCAGGAACAGGGCGCTGGACAGGCCGGTGTAGCCGGCGCCGATGATGCAGATGTCGGTTTCCACCTCACCCTGCAGCGCCGGACGTGGCGGCACCGGGTTGGCCGAGGCGGCGTAGTAGGACTGGGGGTAGGGGGTATTGGGCATGCTCGAGAAACCTCGTGTTTTATATTTTTAACGAATGTACCGATGCTATCAATAATAATAAACACCCGCTAGTCGTATGGTGAAAATCCTTTACGCACGGCCAATCGCCAACTTCTATAGCAAATATTTTTAGAATCAGTGAGTTAGCGCAAAAAAAAGAGTTGACACCTGATCCGAACCGCGTAGAATGCGCCCACATCGACAGGCACATAGCTCAGTTGGTTAGAGCACCACCTTGACATGGTGGGGGTCGTTGGTTCGAGTCCAATTGTGCCTACCAAATCGAAAAGGGGCGATCCGCAAGGATCGCCCCTTTTGCATTTTCAAAAAGCAATTGTCCTCCCCTTCGACCGGGATGGCGCCGGACGCGCCAGCGAGGGTGGCCCTGATGGCGCCCTCCCGGGGCCAGTCCGCTCCTGCAAGGGGGCGGTGAAGATGCAAAGTTTTTGATTTTTTTGAAAAAAACGCTTTACAGGTGTGCATTGCTCCCCTAATATGCGCGCCACACGACAGGCACATAGCTCAGTTGGTTAGAGCACCACCTTGACATGGTGGGGGTCGTTGGTTCGAGTCCAATTGTGCCTACCAAATCAGAAGAGGGCGATCCGCAAGGGTCGCCCTTTTTGCATTCTGCCTCTCGCCAGACACAGCCTGCGACAGCCTGGCCGTCGGCGGTCGAGGGCCGCCATGCTAGAATCCGGCCCTTCGAATCAGGAGATGGATACGTGCGCAAACTGGCGGTGGTAGTGGCGGTGCTGGCCCTGGCTGGCTGTGAGAATGAGGTCGAGGGCGTGCACAAGCAGGTGGCTGAACACCTGGGCAACCCCAGCAAGGCCAAGTTCGCCAACGTGCGGATCGACACCCAGGGCACCATCTGCGGGCAGGTACGCGACAAGGATGAGGCTGGGCAATACACCGCCTACCGCAGCTACGTGGCGATCAAGCGCAACGGCCAGTACGACATCATCGTCGACGACACGGGCAACAACCTGCGTATCCGCGAGGCCTGTGGCGGCGCCGACCTGCAGCGCCGCGCCGACGCCCTGGCCGACCAGCCGGCCCCCGAGGGCTGGGATGTCGAGGTGATCCAAGGCGCCAACATGGGCGCGCTCAGCGATATGACCGCGCGTTTGATCGAGAAGGGCATCCCGTCCTCGGTCGAATACCGCGACGGTAAGCCGGTGGTGTTGATGGGGCCTTTCCCCACCAAGGCCGAGGCCGATGCGCGCAAGGCCGACGTGATGGGGCGTCTGGGCACCGACTCGATCGTCATCCAGCACGGCGCTTCACGCTGATCCGCCACCCCTGGCGCCCGGGCCTTCGTGCCTGGGCGTTTTCGTTTCTGCCCCGGCCGCGACAACGAACCGGCACTGGCCTTGTACAAACGCCATGACTTTGAATTTGCTCGACTATGCTTTGCCTGAGGGTGTTCTTACCGATGTGCTGGCCATGGCGCTCGGTGGCAATGCGAAGGTTGAGTGGGGAGGCGTCATGTCTAGCCTGGAGCGGGCGATCGAAGTGGCAACCAGGGCCCATCAAGGGCAGTTCGACAAGGGCGGAGCGGCCTACATCCTCCACCCGTTGCGGGTGATGATGCGGGTCAGCACGCCGGAGCAGCGCATCGTCGCGGTGTTGCACGACGTGCTGGAAGACACGCCGTTGACCCTCTCGGACCTTGCCCGTGAAGGCTTTCCGCTGAAGATACTCGCCGCGCTACTGGCCCTGAGTCGGCGCCAGGGCGAGCCCTATGAGGACTTTGTGGTGCGCCTGGGGAGCGATCCGTTGGCGCGCCTGGTCAAGCTGGCCGACCTGGCCGATAACAGCGACCTTTCGCGCATTCCTTGCCCGGGGCCGGCAGACCTCGCCCGGCTCAACCGCTACCGCGAGGCCAGCGCCTACCTGCAAGCCCTGGCCTGAGGCTTCATTCCAGTTCTGCAGAGTCGCCCAGCGTGGCCATGCAGTCGTCCATCAACTGGTGCAGCGCCAGCGTGCGCTCTGGCCCCAGTTGCGCATGCAGGGCTTCCTGAGCCGCCTGCCACGCTCGGCTGCCTTCCTCCTGTTTCAGGCGGCCTTCTTCGGTAATCAGCACTGCCCGGCTGCGCGCGTCGCCGCCAGCGCCGATGCTCAGCCAGCCGTGGGCCACTAGCGGCTGCATGTTGCGCGTCAAGGTCGAGGGTTCCATCTGCATGGCCTTGGCCAGTTCCCCGGGGCGCAGCGGCCCGAGCCGCAGCACGTGGGATAGCAATGCGTACTGGGTGTTCTTCAGGCCGATCGACGCCAACTGCTGGTCGTAGTGGCGGGTGATGGTGCGCGTGAGTTGGCGCAACTTCAGGTTGGTGCAGCCGAGTGGCTTGATAGGTGTGTTCATGTGGATTATTGTACCTACAACAGTTGCATATGCAACTATAGGGGCGGCACCACGGGTCACCTGGGTGCCTGCCGGAAAAAGTGGGTTCCATTATTCAGGAGCGGCTATGCGTTATGCACCTTTTGGCAACACCGGGCTTCAACTTTCCCAATTGGCCCTGGGCACTGGCAACTTTGGCACCGCCTGGGGCCATGGCGCCGACCTCGATGCCTGCGTGGCGATGCTCGACGCCTACCTGGAAGCGGGCGGCAATGTGGTCGATACCGCCGACATCTACCAGTTCGGCGAATCCGAGTCGCGGCTCGGCGAGTTGCTGGCAGGGCGGCGGGATGATGTGTTGCTGGCAAGCAAGTTCACTCAAGGCGCTTCGCCCACTGCAGGCCCGCTGGTCACCGGTAACAGCCGCAAGGCCATGGTCACTTCGCTGGAGGCCAGCCTCAAGCGACTGAGGACCGACCGTATCGACCTGTACTGGGTGCACTTCCCTGACGACGTCACGCCCATCGAAGAGCTGGTGCGCGGCCTGGAGGACCTGTCGCGTGCCGGCAAGGTGCTGTATGTCGGGCTGTCCAACTTCTCTGCGTGGCGCTTGGCCCAGGCAGCCACCTATGCGCAGTTGGCGCGGGCCGTGCCGATCGCCGCAGCGCAATTCGAGCACAGCCTGGTGCGGCGCGAGTGCGAGTTGGACCTGTTCCCGGCCTGTCGGGCATTGGGGGTTGGCATGATGACCTATTCGCCGCTCGGGGGTGGCATGTTGACCGGCAAGTATCGCAAGGGTGAGGTCGGGCGTGCCGAGGGTTTGGGTGGCAAGGTGTTCCAGGCGGAAAATTCGGCGCAGCGCAGCGCGATTCTCGATACTTTGCTGGCGGTGGCCGAGGAGGTGGCGGCGCCGGCGGACCAAGTGGCGATCGCCTGGGCGGCGATTCATGGCTCGACGCCGCTGATCGGGCCGCGCTCCCTGGCGCAGTTGAAGTCCAACCTGGCGGCGGCCCAGTTGACGCTGTCCAAGGAGCAGGTGCGGCGCTTGGATGAGGTGAGCCGGGTGGTCTGAGAGCGGCCGGGCCCGCTTCCTGTGGGAGCGGGCTTGCCCGGCGATGAGGCCGCTTAACGCTGCCTCCCTATTTGCAGTTCCCCGCCTTCCGATAACCCGCCGCCTGCGCCTGGGTCTCTGACTCGAAACTCACCTGGTTCTTGGTCGACACCTGGGCATACCCCGGGCAGCCGCTGGGCAGGTGATACAGATGGCTCTTCTGGTTGCCGATGATTGCGCCGGCCGCTGGCGTCGCATTGCCGGCCTTGGCCAGCGTTGCCTGCGCGGCGGGCTTGGGTGCAGGCGTGGCGATCCCGCTGGCCACCCCGTCGGCCACCGGCTTGTAGCCAGGCGTCCAGCTGCGCTCGCCGGTCACGAACGGGTTGGAGTGCCCCATGATCGCAGCGATGCGCCGGTCGCGCTCGCGTTCCCACTGGCTCACCGGGTGCTGCTTGTCCCAGGCCATCAACAGCTGTTGCTGCTGGCGCGACATGCTCAGGTTATAGCGGTCGTACATGTAGAACGTGGTGCGTGCCACCAGACCCTTGACCTCATCGCGCGGCTCGGCGGCGCGTTGGTTGAAGTCCACGCGGGTCTGGCATTGGCCGTACTGTGGGCCAACGCCCGAGGCCATGCCATAGTTGAAGTTGCTGCGGTCGCCGTTGACCTCGCCCACGGCGGGGTAGAGGTTGAACAGGTTGGCTTCCATGGCGCGGAACACCGGGTCGTCGTCGGCGCAGTGTTCGCGGCCGCCGTTCTTCCAGCACTGGCGCTGATGGCCCAGTGTCCAGGCCGGCACGATATGTTCCCACTCGGTGCGCTCGGCGCGGCTCTGCTGCTTGCGGGTCTGGTAGCCGCACGAGGCTGGGTCGACGCGTCCGCCCGACTTGCCCACCCAGGTCCATTTGCAGCCGCAGTAGAGCTCGCCCATGGCACTGTTGGCCTGGTCGAGGTAGACCTTCTGCTTGGCCACGACCTTGGCTTCGGAGAAGGTCGCTGGCGGATTGGAGAATGCGGGTGGGATAAAGGCAAATGCCAGGGTCATGGCATACAACAGTCTTTTCATGAGGGCGTGGCGTGTCAGTCAAAGGGGTGGAAAGTAGTGGCATGCAGCCGGGTGATGAAGCAGGTCAGTCGTCCTTCGGGACCGTCCAGAACAGTTGCACGCCGCCGTCGTCTCGGTGGGCGAGGGTGACGTTGTCGTTCTCGGCGATTTCTTCGAGCAAGGTGGCCCAGTCGTCGGGCGACTCGTGCTCCAGGCGAAAGATCAGCGCGGCACGGCTGCGCTGGGCAGTGGGGCTGTTGATGATTTTCTGGATGCGCATGCCCAGCTGCTCATAGCTGCTGGGCGTGGCTGCAGGGGAGCTGGCCATCGGCTTTTCCTTGTTTTGCTGTATGTGTGTACAGTATTTGACTGTAGGTTATTTCGCAACAGCTGGTAAGTCGGAAAGCGCATATGACCGTACTTCAGGGATTTGTTCCGTAGATGTGCGCACTGATTCACGGCGGTATGCGCGTTGCCGTGGTATTTGCGGAGCGGGCGTGCCGCCTGTATCGACACCACAAAATCACCTATTATTCGGGAATCCGAACAAAGTGCTAAAAGCTGTTCGGTTTTCCGGATATTTCTCAGATAATCATCTCCTGCGCGAACACCCCCGCGCCATGGAATGGATTTGACAAATCCCGTTCCTGTTCTCATAGTGAGGTACCGCAAACGTTTGCGATCCGATAAAAACCACAAGATTCGGAGTTCCCTCCATGAAAGTTCCGTTCCCCGGTCGCCTGCTGGCTGTCGCCGTTCTCTCCACGCTTTCCTTCGCCCTGCCGCTGTCCCAGGCCCACGCCGAAGACAAACCCAAGGTCGCCCTGGTGATGAAATCCCTGGCCAACGAATTCTTCCGCACCATGGAAGACGGCGCCAAGGATTACCAGAAAGCCCACCCCGAGGATTTCGAACTGGTCGCCAACGGCATCAAGGATGAAACCGACACCAGCAACCAGATTCGCATCGTCGAGCAGATGATCGCCACCGGCGCCAAGGCACTGGTCATTGCCCCGGCCGATTCCAAGGCCCTGGTCCCGGTGATCAAGAAGGCCATGGACGCTGGCATCACCGTGGTCAACATCGACAACCGCCTCGACCCCGAAGTGCTCAAGAGCAAAGGCATCAGCGTGCCCTTCGTCGGCCCTGACAACCGCAAGGGCGCGCGTCTGGTCGGCGACTACCTGGCCCAGCAGAAGCTCAAGGCGGGTGATCAGGTCGGCATCATCGAGGGCGTGCCGACCACCACCAATGCCCAGCAACGCACCGCCGGCTTCAAGGACGCCATGGAAGCCGCACAGATGAAGATCGTCTCGGTGCAGTCCGGCAATTGGGAAATCGACAAGGGTAACGCCGTCGCCGCCTCGATGCTCAATGAATACCCCGACCTCAAGGCCTTGCTGGCCGGCAACGACAGCATGGCCCTGGGCGCGGTCTCCGCCGTGCGCGCCGCTGGCAAGTCCGGCCAAGTGCAGGTGGTCGGCTACGACAACATCAACGCCATCAAGCCGATGCTCAAGGATGGCCGCGTGCTCGCCACTCTCGACCAGTCGGCCAGCCAGCAGGCGGTGTTCGGTATTCAGGCGGCGCTGAAGATGGTCAAGGGTGAAAAGCCTGGCGTCGATGCCGACAACGTCATCCAGACCCCAGTCCAACTCATTACCCAGTAACACCCCTCAGGAGTAACGGCCATGTCTGTAACGGCCAATGAAGTCGTGCTCGCGGTCACCGGGCTGGGCAAGACCTACGCCCAACCGGTGCTCGGCGATGTCACGTTGAGCCTGCACGCCGGCGAGGTGCTGGCCTTGACCGGCGAGAACGGCGCTGGCAAGAGCACCTTGTCTAAGCTCATCAGCGGCCTGGAAACCCCCACTACGGGGCAGATGACCTACCGTGGCCAGGCCTACCAGCCTGGCAGCCGTAGCGAGGCCGAGCGCCTTGGCGTGCGGATGGTGATGCAGGAGTTGAACCTGCTGCCGACCTTGACCGTGGCCGAGAACCTGTTCCTCGACAACTTGCCCAGCCGCGCCGGCTGGATCAGCCAGAAGCGCCTGCGCCAACTGGCTACCGCAGCCATGGCCCAGGTCGGCCTGGACGCCATCGATCCGGATACTCCGGTCGGCGAGCTGGGCATCGGCCATCAGCAAATGGTGGAGATCGCCCGTAACCTGATCGGCGACTGCCATGTGCTGATCTTCGACGAACCCACCGCGATGCTCACCGCTCGCGAGGTCGAGCTGCTGTTCACCCAGATCGAGCGCCTGCGCCAGCGCGGCGTGGCCATCGTCTATATCTCCCACCGTCTCGAAGAGTTGCAGCGCGTGTCCCAGCGCATCGCCGTGCTGCGTGACGGCAAGCTGATGTGTGTAGAGCCGATCGCCCGCTACGACAACAACCAACTGGTCAGCCTGATGGTTGGCCGCGAAGTGGGCGAGCACATCGACCTGGGCCGTCGTGAGATCGGCGCGCCGCTGCTCAAGGTCAACGGCCTCAGCCGTGCCGATAAAGTGAAAGATGTGTCGTTCGAGGTCAGGGCAGGGGAGATCTTCGGTATCTCTGGCCTGATCGGTGCCGGCCGCACCGAGTTGCTGCGCCTGATCTACGGTGCCGACCGCGCCGACAGCGGCAGCATCGAACTTGGCCATCCGCTGAAGCCGATCAACATCGATTCGCCCAAGGCCGCCGTGCGCGCTGGCCTCGCCTTGATCACCGAGGACCGCAAAGGCGAAGGCCTGCTGCTGCCTCATTCGATCAGCGCCAATATCGTGCTCGGCAACCTTGGCGCGGTATCGCGTGCCGGTGTGCTCGATGCCGACGCTGAACGCGCCATGGCTGAACGGCAGATCAACGCCATGCGCATTCGCAGCGCCAGTTCCGCCCAGGCGGTCGGTGAGCTGTCGGGCGGTAACCAGCAGAAAGTGGTGATCGGCCGCTGGCTGGAACGCAACTGCCAAGTGCTGATGTTCGACGAACCGACCCGCGGTATCGACGTCGGCGCCAAGTTCGACATCTATGGCCTGCTGGCCGAGCTGGCGCGCCAGGGCAAGGCCCTGGTGGTGGTGTCCAGCGACCTGCGCGAACTCATGCTGATCTGCGACCGCATCGCCGTGCTCTCCGCGGGCCGGCTGATCGACACCTTCGACCGCGACGCCTGGAGCCAGGACCAGATCCTCGCCGCCGCCTTCGCCGGTTATCAGAAACGTGACGCACTGCTGCACGAAGCAGCTCCCAGGATGGACGTATGAAGACCCCCTCCCTCGACACCGCCGGCAGCACCCCGGCACGCCGCAGTGGCACTTATTTCGGCCTGGGCACCTATTTGGGCCTGGCCGGCGCCTTGCTGGCGATGATCGTGCTGTTCTCCTTCCTGAGCAGCCACTTCTGGTCGTACAACACCTTCAGTACCCTGGCCAACCAGATCCCCGACCTGATGGTCCTGGCCGTCGGCATGACCTTCGTGCTGATCATCGGCGGTATCGACCTGTCGGTCGGTTCGGTGCTGGCCCTGGCCGCGTCCACCGTCAGCGTCGCCATCCTCGGCTGGGGTTGGGGCGTGCTGCCCGCCGCACTGCTGGGCATGGCCATCGCCGCGCTGGCCGGGAGCATCACTGGCAGCGTCACCGTGGCCTGGCGCATTCCCTCGTTCATCGTCTCGCTGGGCGTGCTGGAAATGGCCCGTGGCCTGGCCTACCAGTTCACTGACTCGCGCACCGCCTATATCGGCGACGCTTTCGCCTGGTTCTCCAACCCGATCGCCTTCGGTATCTCGCCTGCGTTCATCATCGCCTTGTTGGTGATCATCCTTGCCCAGTTGGTGCTGACCCGCACCGTGTTCGGTCGCTACCTGATCGGCATCGGCACCAACGAAGAGGCCGTGCGCCTGGCCGGCATCGACCCTCGCCCCTACAAGATCGGCGTGTTCGCCCTGATGGGGCTGCTCGCCGGTCTGGCCGCGTTGTTCCAGATATCGCGCCTGGAAGCCGCCGACCCGAATGCCGGCTCCGGCGTGGAGCTGCAGGTCATCGCCGCGGTGGTGATCGGCGGCACCAGCCTGATGGGTGGACGCGGCTCGATCATCAGTACCTTCTTCGGCGTGCTGATCATCTCCGTGCTGGCTGCGGGCCTTGCGCAGATCGGCGCGTCTGAGCCGACCAAGCGCATCATCACCGGGGCGGTCATCGTCATCGCCGTGGTGCTCGACACCTATCGCAGTCGGCGCGCCAGCCGGCGGAATTGAAAGCATGGCAACCATCAAAGACGTCGCGGCACTTGCGGGCATTTCCTACACCACGGTGTCCCATGTGCTGAACAAGACCCGGCCGGTCAGCGAGCATGTGCGCCTGAAGGTCGAGGCGGCCATCGCCGAGCTGGACTACGTGCCCAGCGCCGTGGCCCGCTCGCTCAAGGCGCGCAGCACCGCGACCATCGGCCTGCTGGTGCCCAACAACGTCAACCCGTACTTCGCCGAGCTGGCCCGGGGCATCGAGGATGGCTGCGAGCGCAACGGCTACTGCGTGATTCTGTGCAACTCCGACGACAACCCGAAGAAGCAGCGCAGCTACCTGCGCGTGCTGCTGGAAAAACGCATCGACGGCCTGGTGGTCGCTTCGGTGGGCGAAGACCGTGACCTGCTGGAAAGCCTGGCCAACGTGCGCACCCCCATGGTCATCGTCGACCGCGCCCTGGACGGCGTGGACGCCGACCTGGTGCGCATAGACCACCAGCAGGGCGCCTACCTCGCCACCCGCCACCTGCTCGAACTCGGCCACCGCGACATCGCCTGCATCGGTGGCCCGGTGGAGACCGGTGTGAGTCAACTGCGTGTGGCGGGTTTCCGTCGCGCCATGGCTGAAGCCGGCCTGAGCGTGGCCGAAGACCGAGTGCTGCACAGCGACTTCACCAGCCCCGGCGGCCATGCTGCGGCGGCGCGCCTGCTCGACGGCAAGCGGCCCACGGCGATCTTCGCCGGCAACGACATGATCGGATTTGGCGCATTGCGTGCCGCCGCCGAACGCAATATCGACGTGCCTGGCCAGTTGTCGGTGATCGGGTTCGACGATATCGAACTCAGCCGCTACGTCTACCCGCCGCTGACCACCGTCGGCCAGTCGATCCGTGAGCTGGGCGAGAGCGCTGCGGAACTGCTGCTGTCGCGTATCGCCTCACCTAACCATGGCGCAGCCGAGCAACGCATCGTCGCGCCGCGTATCGTGCTGCGCGAGTCCACCGGGCCGCGCCCGGACCTGTTCAATGATTACCGTTAAGGAATACCCATGCATGCCAAGGTCGTAGTGGTCGGCAGCCTCAACATGGACCTGGTGGCCCGCGCCGAGCGCCTGCCGCGAGGCGGCGAGACGCTCGCCGGCGACAGTTTCTTCACCGTGCCCGGTGGCAAGGGCGCCAACCAGGCCGTGGCTGCCGCGCGTCTGGGCGCCAGTGTGGCGATGGTCGGCAGCGTCGGCGACGATGCCTACGGCCAGCAGCTGCGCCAGGCGCTCGACGTGGAGGGCATCGATTGCCAGGCGGTGAGCGTCTGCCCGGGCGTGTCCAGCGGCGTGGCGCTGATCGTGGTGGATGCCGCGAGCCAGAACGCCATCGTCATCATTCCGGGTGGCAACGGCCTGCTAACGCCGCAAAGCGTGGAGCGTTTCGATGCGTTGTTGCAGAACGCCGAAGTGATCATCTGCCAGCTGGAAGTGCCGCCGGCTACCGTCGCCTGGACGCTGGCCCGTGGTCGCGAGTTGGGCAAGACCGTGATCCTCAACCCGGCGCCGGCCAGCGGCCCGCTGCCAGCCGAGTGGTTCGCGCATATCGACTACCTGATTCCCAATGAAAGCGAAGCCGAGGCGCTCACCGGGCTGCCGGTCCATGACATGGACAGCGCCCGCCGCGCCGCCGAGCAGCTGCGCGCGTGGGGCGCCGGCAAGGTGATCGTCACCCTGGGTGCCCAGGGCGCATTGTTCGTCAGTGAAAGCGGCAGCCAGCACTTCCCGGCCACACCGGTGAAGCCGCTGGACACCACCGCTGCCGGCGATACCTTCGTCGGCGGTTTCGCCGCAGGCTTGGCGCGGGGGCTGGAGGAGGGCGAGGCGATCGTCTGTGGTCAGCGCGCCGCAGCGATTTCCGTCACTCGCGCCGGCGCCCAGCCGTCGATCCCGTACCTGGCGGAGTTGGCCGAATGAAGAAGACCGCACTGCTCAATATCGCCCTGTCGCGCACCATCGCCGGCCTCGGGCATGGCGACATCCTGGTGATCGGCGACGCCGGGTTGCCGGTGCCGCCGGGCGTCGAACTGATCGACCTGGCGTTGACGCCGGGGGTGCCGGATTTCGCCAGTGTGCTGCGCGTGGTGCTCAGCGAGATGCAGGTGGAGCGGCACGTGCTGGCCGAGGAGATCTTCCAGGTGGCGCCACCGGCCCTGGTTGAGGTCGAGGCGCTGCAGGCCTCGGGATTGCTCGGTGAGCGGCAACGGCTGCATCACAATGAGTTCAAGGAGTTGACCCGGCGGGCCAAGGTCGTGGTGCGCACCGGGGAATGCAAGCCGTACAGCAATATCGCGTTGGTTGCGGGCGTTACGTTTTAGTTGGCGTTGTGGGTGTTCGTGCTGCCCTGTCGCGGGGCACGCCCGCTCCTACAGGTACGGCGCCGCTCCTGAGAATTTGCCCGGCGATTGGGCCGGCATGAACACCCTCAACGGCAATTGATCCACCCAAATCCCAATAAGAATGAAAAGGAGTGCTCGATGTTGATCAAGACCGCCAAACGTTTGCTACAGGGAGTCGTCATCATGTCCACCTTGGCCGCAGCCGCCGTGCACGCCGCCCCGCGGGACCTGATCATCGACACCGACCCGGGCGCCGACGATGTAGTCGCGCTGTTCCTGGCCATGGCCTCTCCCGATGAGCTGAAGATCCGCGCCATCACCACCGTCGCCGGCAACGTGCGCCTGGACAAGACCTCGCGCAACGCCCGCCTGGCCCGTGAGTGGGCCGGCCGCGAGGACATCCCGGTCTACGCAGGCGCCGGTCGCCCACTGGTGCGTGCGCCGATCTACGCCGCCGACGTCCACGGCGAAGAGGGCCTGACCGGCGTCCCCGTGCACGAGCCCAAGCAGGGCCTGGCCAAGGGCAACGCCGTGCAGTACCTGGTCGACACCCTGGGTGCCGCCGAACCCCACAGCATCACCATCGCCATGCTCGGCCCACAGACCAACCTGGCCCTGGCGTTGATCCAGCAGCCGGACATCGTCAAGGGCATCAAGGAAGTGGTGATCATGGGGGGGGCCCACTTCAACGGTGGCAACATCACCCCGGTAGCCGAATTCAACCTGTTCGCCGACCCGCACGCCGCCGAAGTGGTGCTGGCCAGCGGCGTCAAGCTGACTTACCTGCCGCTGGACGTGACCCACAAGGTCATCACCAGCGACGCCCGCCTCAAGCAGCTGGCCGACGTCAACAACGGCGCCAGCAAGAAGGTCGTGGACATTCTCAACGCGTACATCAAGTACGACATGGACAAGTACGGCATGTCAGGCGGCCCAGTGCACGACGCCACCGTCATTGCCTACCTGCTCAAGCCCGAGCTGTTCAGCGGCCGGCAGATCCACATGACCGTCGACAGCCGCGAAGGCCCGACCTTCGCCCAGACCGTCGCCGACTGGTATGGCGTGCTCAAGCAGCCGGCCAACGTGATGTGGATCGAGAACGGCGATGCCCAGGGCTTCTTCGACCTGCTCAGTGCGCGTCTGGCTCGATTGAAATAGCGTCGTGTGGCGCGTAGCGCTCGAACACCTGTTCGATGAAGCTGCGCGCCGCCTCGCTGCCGCGGTCGCGCACCAGCAGGTCGATGGCGATCAGCAGCAGCTCCTCGGGTGTGCCTGGGCTGTAGGCGCTCTGGCCCTCGGCCCATTTCACCTTGATGTCGGCGTCGATACTGTGGCTGCTCATGAAAGGTACTCGCTGCGGGCCCGGACTTGCGGTCGAACACCGCTCCTGGCGTTCGCAGCGGAGGCGAGGCGCGCTCCACTTCTTCGAAGTAAATCATGCCTTTGCGGCGGTCGCCCTGCGACTTAAGCATAAGCAGCGCGCCCGGTCTAACCAACGGTGCGGTGCAAAATTCCGACACGATTGCCTTTGGCCTCGCTGCGCTGCTTCAGGCAGACTTGAGCGGTTTTGCAACAAACTGTTAGTGGAGCGGTCGCATAAGGCAGTTCCCAAAGTCGATTAGGAGGATTCATGTTCCGTACCCGCGCTTCCCTGGCGACCCTGCTGGTGGCTGCTGTCTTGGCTGGTTGCAGCACTGGCGGCTCTTCGGCTGGCGGTAGCGCCGCGCCGTCCGCCCCGGCTGGCGGTGATGGCCGTTGCACTGCCAGTGGCGCCGACTTCGCCGTCGGCAAGCAGGGCACTCCGGAGCTGCTCGAGCAAGCCCGCAAGGCCAGCGGTGCGCAGATGGCGCGCATCCTCCATCCGCATGACGTGGTCACCCTGGAATACCGCTCCGAGCGTCTGAACCTGAACGTGGACGAGCAGGGCAAGGTTAGCCGCGTCAACTGCGGTTGATGCTGGGGGTAGGGTGGCAGTGCCGGCCCTATCGCCAAACCCCGCCCATAAAAAACCCGCCGATTAAGGCGGGTTTTTTTGCAACTGAATCCGAATTACTCCGGACGAACCTGTGCAGCCTGCATGCCCTTCTGGCCGCGCTCGGCAACGAAGGAAACAGTCTGGCCTTCTTTCAGGCTCTTGAAGCCGTCGGACTCGATGGCCTTGAAGTGTACGAACAGGTCGTCGCCGCCGCCTGCTGGGGTGATGAAGCCGTAGCCTTTTTCATCATTGAACCATTTGACGGTGCCTTGTTGGCGATTGGACATGGGGTGACTCTCCAGAAACGTTATTTATTCGAAGTGCAATGTTGCCGAGGCTACGCAGCACCGGCGACATCATAGTCTAATTCTG
Organism: Pseudomonas entomophila; assembly: GCF_029193575.1. Lineage (GTDB taxonomy): Bacteria > Pseudomonadota > Gammaproteobacteria > Pseudomonadales > Pseudomonadaceae > Aquipseudomonas > Aquipseudomonas entomophila_G. The sequence continues at coordinate 86,323 of NZ_JARGCS010000029.1, forward strand.
CGGATGTAGCGCTCTTTACCTTAGCCGGATACTGATCCAGCGCAAAGAATGCACGGATCGCCCTGCATTGGGGAGGCGTTACTTGGGCTTGCAGGCAGCACTCACGGCCGCCTGGGCCCGCTGCATCAGCTTGGCGTCAACGCCGTCCTTGCTGTCCAGGTCCTGGATCTCCTTGTCGGTGAAATTCTTTTTGATGGCATCGGCACCGCATTTGCAGTGCATATTGGCCGTCTTGGCGTCGACGCCTTGCCCAGAGGCCACTTGGATGCATTGATCCATGTAGGCGCCTTCCTTGCCGGCCGGGAAATTGCCAGCCGTGGCCGTCACCGGCAGCAGCAGGGCCCCTGCGGCGGCCAGGGCCAGAAGAGACTGAAGTCGCATAACCAGACACTCCTTGGGTTAGGTCTCATCAAGAGTAGGTTGCTTCAGAAGGTCTGATAGGAAATTTTCCGCACAAGTTCACCCCTCGCGCGTAAATTCCAAATATTTCTGCCGGCCGCGCAACCCGCGTGCTAGCATGCCCGGCTTGCAGCTCACCACTCGAAGCTCGCAACTTTTCCAGTCACTCTGGTTCGTCCCTGCATGGTCGAAAGGCTTCTGCCACTGTGAGGCAGGCTTTCCCCCGGGAAAGGCAGGTCGGATCTTGTACTGGCTCATCCCAACCCACGTGACCTTTGGTAGGGGTCACCACTAGGAGAGGAGGCGCCATGCCCACCATTACTCTTCCCGATGGCAGTCAACGTTCGTTCGACAACGCCGTTACCGTTGCCGAAGTCGCCGCATCCATTGGTGCGGGCCTCGCCAAGGCCACCCTGGCCGGCAAGGTCGACGGCAAGCTGGTCGACGCCTGCGACCTGATCGACCACGATGCCACCCTGCAGATCATCACCCCTAAAGATGAAGAGGGACTGGAGATCATCCGTCACTCGTGCGCCCACCTGATCGGCCACGCGGTGAAGCAGTTGTACCCGACCGCCAAGATGGTGATCGGCCCGGTGATCGACGAAGGCTTCTATTACGATATCGCCTACGAGCGTCCTTTCACCCCCGACGACCTCGCCGCCATCGAACAGCGCATGAATCAGCTGATCGAAAAGGACTACGACGTCATCAAGAAAATGACCCCGCGTGCCGAGGTCATCGACGTGTTCACCACCCGTGGCGAAGACTACAAGCTGCGCCTGGTCGAGGACATGCCGAACGAGCAGGCCATGGGCCTGTATTACCACGAAGAATACGTCGACATGTGCCGTGGCCCGCACGTGCCGAATACCCGCTTCCTCAAGGCGTTCAAGCTGACCAAGCTGTCTGGCGCCTACTGGCGCGGCGATGCCAAGAACGAGCAGTTGCAGCGCGTCTACGGCACCGCCTGGGCCGACAAGAAGCAACTGGCCGCCTACATCCAGCGCATCGAAGAAGCCGAGAAACGCGACCACCGCAAGATCGGCAAGCAGCTCGACCTCTTCCACCTGCAGGAAGAAGCCCCGGGCATGGTGTTCTGGCACGCCAACGGCTGGACCATCTACCAGGTGCTCGAGCAGTACATGCGCAAGGTCCAGCGCGAGAATGGCTATCTCGAGATCAAGACCCCGCAGGTCGTCGACCGTATCCTCTGGGAGCGCTCCGGCCACTGGTCTAACTACGCCGAGAACATGTTCACCACTTCGTCGGAAAGCCGCGACTTCGCGGTAAAGCCGATGAACTGCCCGTGCCACGTGCAGGTGTTCAACCAGGGCCTGAAGTCGTACCGCGACCTGCCGCTGCGCCTGGCCGAGTTCGGTGCTTGCCACCGTAACGAGCCGTCCGGCGCGCTGCATGGCATCATGCGTGTGCGTGGCTTCGTGCAGGATGATGCGCACATCTTCTGCACCGAAGAACAGGTGAAGAAGGAAGCTGCCGACTTCATCAAGCTGACGCTCGACGTGTACAAGGACTTCGGGTTCACCGACGTGGCCATGAAGCTGTCGACCCGTCCGGCCAAGCGCGTGGGTTCCGAAGAGTTGTGGGACCGCGCCGAAGGCGCTTTGGCCGACGCTTTGAACGAGTCCGGCCTGGAGTGGGAATACCAGCCAGGCGAGGGCGCGTTCTACGGCCCGAAGATCGAGTTCACCCTGCGCGACTGCCTCGGCCGTAACTGGCAGTGCGGCACCCTGCAGTACGATCCGAACCTGCCGGAACGTCTCGATGCCAGCTATATCGCCGAAGATAACAACCGTAAGCGCCCGGTCATGCTGCATCGCGCGATCCTCGGTTCGTTCGAGCGCTTCATCGGCATGCTGATCGAGCACTACGCCGGTGTGTTCCCAGCTTGGCTGGCCCCGACCCAGGCGGTGATCATGAACATCACCGACAAGCAGGCCGATTTCGCCCTCGAGGTGGAAAAATCCCTGAACGGTAGCGGTTTCCGTGCCAAGTCTGACTTGAGAAATGAGAAGATCGGCTTTAAAATCCGCGAGCATACTTTGCTCAAGGTCCCGTACCTTTTGGTTATAGGGGATCGCGAAGTCGAAACGCAGACCGTCGCCGTACGCACTCGTGAAGGCAAAGACCTCGGCTCCATGCCTGTCTCCCAATTCACCCAACTGCTCACTGACGCAGTGGCACAGCGCGGTCGCCTAGAATCGGAGTAATGACTATTAAGCGTGAAATGAGAAACGATAAACGAACTGCACCGAAGGCCCCGATCAACGAGAATATCTCGGCACGCGAGGTTCGGTTAATTGGCGCTGACGGCGAGCAGATTGGCATCGTCTCGATTGATGAAGCGCTGCGAATCGCTGATGAAGCGAAGCTGGATCTGGTAGAGATCTCTGCCGACGCGCAACCGCCCGTCTGCAAAGTCATGGACTACGGCAAGCACCTCTTCGAGAAGAAGAAGCAGGCCAACGAAGCCAAGAAAAATCAGAAGCAGATCCAGATCAAGGAAATCAAGTTTCGTCCAGGGACGGAGGAAGGGGATTACCAGGTAAAACTACGCAACCTGGTACGTTTCCTAAGCGATGGGGACAAGGCCAAGATCTCTCTGAGATTCCGCGGTCGTGAGATGGCCCACCAGGAGCTGGGGATGGAACTGCTGAAGCGGGTCGAAACCGACCTCGCCGAATACGGTACCGTCGAACAGCATCCTAAGATGGAAGGACGCCAGCTTATGATGGTCATCGCCCCCAAAAAGAAGAAATAACCTCCCGGGCACGGCAGGCCTGATGGTTATGTGTAATTTTATCGAATGCGGAGTTCCAACATGCCAAAAATGAAAACCAAGAGCGGTGCTGCGAAGCGTTTCCTGAAAACGGCTTCCGGCTTCAAGCACAAGCACGCTTTCAAGAGCCACATCCTGACCAAAATGTCGACCAAGCGTAAGCGTCAACTGCGTGGTAGCAGCCTGCTGCACCCGTCCGACGTGGCAAAAGTCGAGCGCATGCTGCGCGTACGTTAATTCTGGTCAACGATAGAGGAAGTTACTCATGGCTCGTGTAAAGCGCGGCGTCATCGCTCGTAAGCGTCACAAGAAAATTCTGAAACTGGCTAAAGGCTACTACGGTGCGCGCTCGCGCGTATTCCGCGTTGCCAAGCAGGCGGTCATCAAGGCAGGCCAATACGCCTACCGCGACCGTCGCCAGAAAAAGCGTCAGTTCCGCGCTCTGTGGATCGCTCGTATCAACGCCGGTGCCCGCACCAACGGTCTGTCCTACAGCCGTCTGATTGCTGGCCTGAAAAAGGCGTCGATCGAAATCGACCGCAAGGTTCTGGCCGACCTGGCAGTGAACGAAAAAGCGGCGTTTGCTGCGATTGTCGAGAAAGCTAAAGCCGTCCTGGCTTAAGTACCCGCGACAATCATCCGGCGGCGCTCTGCGCCGTCGGGTGTAAAACGTCATCGATAGGGGAAGAGCCTTCAAAGCTCTTCCCCTATTTTCGTATCTGGAGTCTGTACATGGAAAACCTGGACGCGCTGGTCTCCCAAGCCCTTGAGGCCGTGGAGCGCGCTGAAGACATCAATGCCCTGGAACAGATCCGGGTCCAATTCCTCGGCAAGAAGGGCGAGCTGACCCAGGTGATGAAGACCCTGGGCAACCTGCCAGCCGAAGAGCGCCCCAAGGTCGGTGCGCTGATCAACGACGCCAAGGAACGCGTCACCGAAGTGCTCAACGCACGCAAGGCCGCCTTCGAAGAGGCCGAGCTGAACGCTCGCCTGGCTGCCGAATGCATTGATGTGACCCTGCCAGGTCGCGGCCAGGCCACCGGTGGCCTGCACCCGATCACCCGTACCCTCGAGCGCATCGAGCAGTTCTTCACCCACATCGGCTACGGCATCGCCGAAGGCCCTGAGGTCGAAGACGACTACCACAACTTCGAAGCGCTCAACATCCCTGGCCACCACCCGGCCCGGGCGATGCACGACACCTTCTATTTCAATGCCAACATGCTGCTGCGCACCCACACCTCCCCGGTGCAGGTGCGGACCATGGAGTCCAGCCAGCCGCCGATCCGCATTGTCTGCCCGGGCCGTGTCTACCGCTGCGACTCGGATATCACCCACTCGCCGATGTTCCACCAGATCGAAGGCCTGCTGGTCGATCGCGATATCAACTTCGCTGACCTCAAGGGCACCATCGAGGAGTTCCTGCGGGTGTTCTTCGAAAAAGAACTGGCGGTGCGCTTCCGCCCGTCGTTCTTCCCCTTCACCGAGCCTTCGGCGGAAGTCGACATGGAGTGCGTGATGTGCTCCGGCAAGGGCTGCCGCGTGTGCAAGCAAACCGGCTGGCTGGAAGTCATGGGCTGCGGCATGGTGCACCCGAACGTGCTGCGCATGTCCGGTATCGACCCTGAGCAGTTCTCCGGCTTCGCCTTCGGCATGGGCGTGGAGCGCTTGGCCATGCTGCGTTATGGCGTCAACGATTTGCGTCTGTTCTTCGACAACGACCTGCGGTTCCTGGCGCAATTCCGCTAGGCCGAACCCGACGCAACTTTCAGGAGAAGAACAGCATGAAATTCAGTGAACAGTGGCTGCGCGGTTGGGTAAACCCGCAAGTCTCCCGTGACGACCTGGTCGCCCGCCTGTCCATGGCCGGCCTGGAAGTCGACAGCGTAACCCCCGCTGCAGGCCAGTTCAGCGGCATCGTAGTGGGCGAGATCCTCGCCACCGAACAGCACCCGGACGCCGACAAGCTGCGTGTGTGCCAGGTCGGCAACGGCCAGGAAACCTTCCAGGTGGTCTGCGGCGCCCCCAACGCGCGCCCCGGCATCAAGATCCCGTTCGCCATGATCGGTGCCGAGCTGCCGGGCGACTTCAAGATCAAGAAGGCCAAGCTGCGCGGCGTCGAGTCGTTCGGCATGCTCTGCTCGGCCGCCGAGCTGCAGATCAGTGAAGAGAACGACGGCCTGCTGGAACTGGCCAGCGACGCTCCGGTAGGGCAGGACATCCGCCAGTACCTGAACCTCGACGACGCCAGCATCGAGATCGGCCTGACCCCGAACCGCGGCGACTGCCTGTCCATCGCCGGCTTGGCTCGCGACGTCGGCGCCCTGTACGACGTACCGGTCACCCGTCCGACCGTGCCAGCGGTACCGGCCGCCCACGATGAAGTGCGCCCGGTCGACGTGTCGGCCTCGACCGCCTGCCCACGCTACCTGGGCCGCGTGATTCGCAATGTCGACCTGAGCAAGCCAACCCCGCTGTGGATGGTCGAGCGCCTGCGCCGCAGCGACGTGCGTAGCATCGACGCCGCCGTCGACATCACCAACTACGTGATGCTCGAACTCGGCCAGCCGATGCACGCCTTCGACCTGGCGGAAATCAACGGCGGCATCCGCGTGCGCATGGCCGAGGAGGGCGAAAAACTGGTCCTGCTCGATGGCCAGGAAGTCGCCTTGCGTGCCGACACCCTGGTGATCGCCGACCACACCCGTGCCCTGGCCATCGCCGGCGTCATGGGCGGCGAGCACAGCGGCGTGAACACCGAGAAGACCCGCGACCTGTTCCTCGAAAGCGCTTTCTTCGAGCCTGTCTCGGTCGCTGGCAAGGCCCGTTCCTACGGCCTGCACACCGACGCCTCGCACCGCTACGAGCGCGGCGTCGATTCGCAACTGGCCCGCGAAGCCATGGAGCGCGCCACCGCGCTGCTGCTGGAGATCGTCGGCGGCGAAGCCGGCCCGATCGTCGAGGCGGTCAGCGAAGCGCACCTGCCCAAGGTCGCTCCGGTCACCCTGCGTGCAGAGCGCATCAGCCAGATGCTCGGCATGGACATGGACCCTGCGCAAGTCGAGCAACTGCTCAACGCCCTGGGCCTGGCCACCACGGCCAGTGGGGCAGGGCAGTGGACCGTCGAAGTCCCTAGCCACCGCTTCGACATCAGCCTGGAAGTCGACCTGATCGAAGAACTGGCGCGCCTGTACGGCTACAACCGCCTGCCGGTCCGTTACCCGCAAGCCCGCCTGGCCCCGAAAGCTCGCCCGGAAGCCCGTGCCGAGCTGCCGACCCTGCGTCGTCTGCTGGTTGCCCGCGGCTACCAGGAAGCCATCACCTACAGCTTCATCGACCCGAAACTGTTCGAGCTGTTCAGCCCGGGCGTCGAGCCGCTGCTGCTGGCCAACCCGATCTCCAACGACATGGCCGCCATGCGCGCGTCGTTGTGGCCGGGCCTGGTCAAGGCGCTGCAGCACAACCTCAACCGCCAGCAAGACCGCGTGCGCCTGTTCGAGAGCGGCCTGCGCTTCGTCGGCCAACTGGGCGACCTCAAGCAACAGCCGATGCTCGCCGGTGTGGTCAGCGGAAGCCGCCTGCCTGAAGGTTGGGCCAACGGCCGCGACGGCGTCGACTTCTTCGACGTCAAGGCCGACGTCGAAGCCCTGCTGGGCTACGCTGGCGCCCTGGGCGAATTCACCTTCAGCGCTGGCAAGCACCCGGCCCTGCACCCCGGCCAGACCGCTCGCATCGAGCGTGATGGCAAGGAAGTCGGCTACCTCGGCGCCCTCCACCCGGAGCTCGCCAAGGCCCTTGGCCTGGAGCGCCCGGTGTTCGTCTTCGAGCTGGTCTTGGGTGAAGTGGTCGATGGCAGCCTGCCGAAGTTCAGCGAACTGTCCAAGTTCCCGGAAACGAGGCGTGACCTGGCTTTGATCGCAGGACGTGATGTTGCTTCTAGCTCGGTTCTTGAAGTAATTCGTGACAATGCAGGCGAATGGCTCACAGACCTCAGGCTGTTTGATGTCTACCAGGGTAAAGGCATTGATCCTGATAGAAAAAGCCTGGCCGTCGGCTTGACCTGGCAGCATCCATCGCGCACTCTTAACGACGATGAGGTGAACACTACCCTGCAAAATATCCTCACCTCGCTTGAACAAAGGTTGAACACCACGTTAAGGAAATAACGGTATGGGTGCTCTGACGAAAGCTGAGATGGCCGAAAGGCTGTACGAGGAGCTGGGGCTCAACAAGCGCGAGGCCAAGGAGCTGGTCGAGCTGTTTTTCGAAGAAATTCGACACGCGCTTGAAGACAACGAGCAGGTCAAGTTGTCCGGTTTTGGCAACTTCGACCTTCGCGACAAACGCCAGCGGCCGGGCCGCAACCCCAAGACAGGGGAAGAGATCCCGATCACCGCGCGCCGCGTCGTCACCTTTCGTCCAGGGCAGAAACTGAAAGCCCGGGTTGAGGCCTATGCTGGAACCAAGCCATAACGACGAGCTGCCCCCCATTCCGGGCAAACGCTACTTCACCATCGGTGAGGTCAGCGAGCTCTGTGCGGTAAAACCGCACGTGCTGCGTTACTGGGAACAGGAGTTCCCGCAGCTCAACCCGGTCAAGCGACGTGGGAACCGGCGGTATTATCAGCGCCAAGACGTGCTGATGATCCGCCAGATCCGCGCTTTGCTGTACGACCAGGGCTTCACCATCGGCGGGGCGCGCTTGCGCCTCTCCAGTGACGAGGCCAAGGATGACACCACCCAGTACAAGCAGCTGATTCGGCAGATGATCGCCGAGTTGGAAGATGTGCTGGTGGTGCTCAAGAAGTGACCTGAGCCGACGGGTGGAAAGTTTTTTGAAAAAAAGCTTTCATTAATCAAAAGGTTAGGGTACATTTCTTTTCGTTCTCAGCAGCATCGAGAACATGCTTCAAAGCCCAGTCGGGGCGTAGCGCAGCCCGGTAGCGCACTTGCATGGGGTGCAAGGGGTCGAGTGTTCGAATCACTCCGTCCCGACCATTATTGAAACGAAAAAGCCCAGTCGGAAACGACTGGGTTTTTTTTTGCGCTTGCTCAGCGATGATGGCAATGAGATATTATCGTCATTTGCTGCTACTTATAGATTCGTTGCCTAGCGTCGAGCCTATATGGAGTTTCTTCTTAACGCGAAAAGGGAAGCGGGTTAAGCGCGATGACAGGCTATTTCGGGTCAAGGGAAATAATTCAAGAAATCGCTGTCAACGATAGTTTGCGGTGTTTTTTTGTTGGATATGATCTTGCTGACGATACCCAGAATGGGCAGTATCGCTGGAAAGACTTTGTAAATGTACTGGTATCGGCAGTCCATGAGTTTGCTTTTGGAATGCATGAAGGTAGTTCTGTTCAGAGTAACAAATTAGTTGTCGCATTGTCCGATGCAGCAAAATCCATATATAAAATCGAAGATTTCTCTCGTGTGAAAGATATCTACCTTTCAGGCGGCCATCTGGATGATGATCTGGAAGATAAGTACCTGCGACGAGGGGAGTTTGGTGAGTTGTTATTGCATCTGATTCTGCGTGATAACTTTGGAACTATCCCGCTGTTGTCGAAAATCTACTTCAAAGATTCCTATGGTCATACCGTTCATGGTTTTGACTCGGTGCATATAAACCCGGAAACTAAAAGTTTATGGCTTGGAGAGTCAAAGCTATACATGGATCCCTTTAAGGGTGTAGCTGCTCTTGTCAAAGATTTAGGAGAGCATATTCGCTCAGACTACATGGCGGATGAGTTCTCCATAATTTCGAAAAAAATCAAGCACTTTTCATTTCATGAAGATGTTGAGTATTGGACGAAATGGATGAGCAGTGCCAAGCGATTAAAGGAAAAGCTTACAGATATCTATATACCTATGCTTTGTACCTATTCATGCGAAACCTTTAGCACCTATGATGATGAGGTTGATGCATTTAAAAAGGAGCTGGTTGATCAAGCAAGAGCTATATCAAAAAAATTTCATGATGGAAATAATCATGCGTGGAAATCCAAGATAAACATTGTTCTTATTCTGCTGCCTGTGAAGTGCAAAAAAGAATTAGTAAAAAGGTTGCATCAGAAGCTAGGAATGATGCAGGTGTTGGGGGATTGATGAATGGACTCTTTTGATCTGATTTCGTTAGTTGCGAAGGCGGATAAGCTTGATTTTGATAGTGCTTTCGATGTTTTGAAAAGCGCTTCAGAGCTGCTAGTGAATGATAAAGATCCAGAAAATGAGGTAGCTATTTCTATTCTTGAGAATAGAGATAAGTTTCCGTCGGCCTTGGATGAAATGTTTGCTGACCTTATTGAATCCTATGGATTATATCCATATCTGCAACGAGAGAATCTGGTCGTTCGCTCCACTAGCCACTCTATAAGAGTAGCCTACCATCAGGCTGTATCTGGAGGTGAGCGTTTGCTTCATGAGGAACAAAAGTATATATATAACTTGCTTGCTCGTGATCGTGCAAACTTAATTGTCAGTGCGCCTACTAGTTTCGGTAAGAGTTTAATAATTGAAGAGCTCGTGGCGTCTGGTATTTATAGAAATGTGGTGATTATTCAGCCTACGTTGGCTTTATTGGATGAGACGAGACGTAAGTTAAATAAGTATTCAGATAGATACAAGCTCGTTGTGAGAACATCTCAAGAACCATCGGATGTTCTTGGTAATATATATTTGCTTACCGCGGAGCGAGTTAATGAGTATAAGCATTTTGTCGCAATTGATTTGTTGGTCATGGATGAATTTTATAAGTTAAGTGCGAGGCGCGATGATGAGCGATCGGATGCATTGAATAACGCTTTTTATTTTATGCTAAAGAGTTTCTCTCCGCAATTCTATTTGTTGGGTCCGAACATAGATGGTATTTCTGCTGGTTTTAATGAGAAATATAATTCTGTGTTTTATAAAAGCGATTACAAGCTCGTACTTAATAGTGGTGTCAATACGTATGAAAAATATACGGGGCAGTTCGGCCCTCGCGGAGCTAAAAAGAAAGTAAAGGAGAGGGCGCTTTTTTCATTGCTTGACAGTTTTGATTCTCAGCAGACCATTATTTACTGTTCGTCCCCAGCTCGTGTTCGCTCCTTGGCAAGAGCTTATCTAGAACATTTGCAGTCCTCAAACAAGCTTTTGTTGCAAGATGAGTTGAGCATAATTTCTTGGATAGAAATAAATGTTGATCCTGAGTGGGTCTTGATAGATCTATTAAAGTCAAGAATAGGTATTCATGATGGGGCGTTACAAAAACACATCACCAATAGTATGCTTGATTTCTTTGAGAGAGGTAAGCTGGATGTTTTGTTTTGTACTTCAACGATTATCGAGGGTGTTAATACAAGTGCGAAAAATGTAATTTTTTATGATGATGTGAAGGGTGCTGATAAGCCAGTTGATTATTTCGACTATTCGAATATTAAGGGGCGAGCCGGTCGGATGATGCAGCACTACAGCGGTGTGGTCTATAATTTCAATCCGGTTCCTGAAAAGCAAGAGACAATTGTTGATATTCCATTTTATGAACAGAGCCCTATTTCAGATGAGGTGCTCATACAGCTTGAAGGCTCAGAGGTTAACGATAGAGAAAGTAAGCAGTATCAGGAGTTGCTGGCGCTGAGCTGGGGTGTTCGTGAGCTTGTGAAGGCGAATCACATGAACGTGCAAGGGCAACTTAAGTTGCTCGATTACCTGCGCGAGGTCGTATATGAAAAACATGAGCTTTTGAATTGGTCCTATTATCCTAGCTATGATCAGTTGCAATTTGTTATTGAACTGGCATGCAAATACTTGGCGCTACCTGGAGAGCTTGTTAAACCAATGTCTCCGGCGAGGTTGACTAAACTTACTTATGATTATGGGCGGCAAAAAAGCATTTATGTGCTGATTCGTAACATGAGAAACTATAAGCTTTCGCAGTTGGATGTTAGTCGACTTGATGAAGTGTCATGCAGAAAAAAGATGAAGGATATCTTGGATGACTCTGTTAGGGAGGGGTTCCAGGTTTTGAAACATTGGTTCCAATACAAAATTCCAAAGTGGTTGAGTGTTGTGAGCAGTATTCAAGAGTTTGTATGTCGAGAGAAGGGCTATAAATTTGGCAGTTACTCCTATTATGCGTCGCAGATTGAAAATGATTTTATTCAGTCGAACTTATCTATTCTAGATGAATACGGTGTCCCTTCAACTGCAGCGAAAAAATTAGAGGGGGTTGTGCCGGACGATATATCTGAGGATAAGGTGCTTAAGTATATTCGTGAGCGTCGCCTTCACTTAAGATCTGATCTTTTAGACTATGAGCGAGATAAAATAATTGATCTCTTAGATTTATAAGTTTTTTGTAAGGGTGTATATTTTGACTCTTGTTTGAGGTGGTGTAGAGTATTATTGGTCGATTGGCTCGGGTAAAAAATGTGAGCGATCTTACATTGGGTGCATTTGTAGAGCGGCGTGGGCGAAGACAGTGCGGGTGTCCTCCAGACGATGGTTGAGTGTAGCTGATATCGTTTGGGCTGACGGACGCCCGATGGCACCCGTCTACCTAAGTCATAGTGTCGCTATTAAATTGTTATTCTAGAAAATTTGATGTTAAAAATTCAAATGGCGATCAGATCGAGTACTTTGAGATTTACTTGGTGGCAGAGATCAAGAACGACACCAGAGTCGATTCCGTCGGGAGTTTCAATCGAGAAATTTACGCACGAACTAAATATTGTCCCATTCTTGTGATGCGACCCCGCCCGCTCTCGAAGTGAGCAGCTTGGGTGGGCTCTCAGCAAGGCACTCTTGAATCGCTCTACAGCCTCTCCAGACTCTACAACTAGCATTAGCCTATGGTTCTTTCGTGCTAGCCTGTCGAATTTGTCTCCCGCAAACCGTAGATCTGCTAGTAAAGATTCGATGTTGTCTAGGCGCTCAATTAAAATTGTTTTAGCGTCGCTTGATCGAGAGACTCTAGTAGTACTCGGTTTTTCCTTACTCGTGTCACAGGGTTATCCGCATCACTCCGGGTCATTGCTCCTTCGATAGCAACTCGTAAAGCCGGGGTAAGCTCAAACACGCCTCGCATGTCATTAGTGTAAAAGACGGTTCTTTCATCTGAAATATCAAACGGGAGCTTTGTCCCAAGCTCTGCAATCGCCACAACTGGCAGGCCAGTGCAGTGCCTAACCGCCAATTCGTACATTACATTCGGATTCAGCTCTGATAGGTTTGCTACCACAAGCTCTGCCGTAAGAACGTGTTCCACGACCTGTCGTGTAATGGACCCCGTCAAAGATATCTCATGCGCTACATAGACATCGAATCCCATTTCGCTGAGTAAGGGCTTAAGTACAGAGCTAATCAGGCCATCCGCTGCTCGCCTAGTAGAAGAGTCGCTAGAGCCTATCGGCGTCACAATGAAGCAATTCTTACTCTTATTGGGCGCTAGGCTCGAATTAGTTGTTTTTGCAGGACGTTCCTTTGTCACTTTTCAATTGCGCTCATAAAAAGTCGTGTAATATACACTATGTTATATTACTAGGCTACCTTTGCTGAGCTGCATTGGCGCATTTGTTGCGGAGCACAATATAACTAAGTGAAAAAGTCTACCTGGGTGCTCGGTAGTGTTTGCAGAAGCTGCTGTAGAGTAGTTACCTATAGGCTTTTCGTTCAAGCTTGATTAGGCTCTGTCTGAAAAAAGCCGTCGCATACACCGCATGACACAAGCCAGCGAGACCATCGCGGCATAACTTTTCGCGAGCTTGTCGAAGCGCGTGACGATTCGGCGGTTCTCTTTCAGCCAGTCAAACATGCGTTCGATGATGTTGCGCTGTCGGTATTTGGGCCGGTCGAACAGTCTGGGCAAGCCAGGCTTGGGCTTGCGCTTCATCGAGCGCAGCGGGATGACGGGTTGCATTCGATATTGGTCGCAGTAGCGGCGTAGCGCTTCGGCGTCGTAGCCCTTATCGGCAAGCAGCCATTTACAGCGCTTGCGCGGGCGGCCACGTTGGCTCGATGGAATGCCGACCTCGTCCAACAGTGGTTGTGCGTAGCTGATGTCACTGGCTTGACCACCAGAGAGAAGGAAGCGCAACGGTATCCCGTTGGCGTCGCAGAGCATGTGGATTTTGGTTGTCAGGCCGCCACGGCTGCGGCCTAGAGCGTGATCGGCAGGCTCGTCAGGCCCCCTTTTTT
>NZ_JARGCS010000003.1 GCF_029193575.1 Pseudomonas entomophila
CTAATTGCCCGTGAGGCTTGACCATATAACACCCAAGCAATTTGAGCGTCAGACGCCGAATTGTGGTGGTGAAGACGAAAGAGCCGAAGATTCGTAAGACCACAAATTCACATATCCGAATTCGCTGGGCTGTCCAACAGGACATTCTGGCTACAGAATTTCTTGACGACCATAGAGCATTGGAACCACCTGATCCCATCCCGAACTCAGCAGTGAAACGATGCATCGCCGATGGTAGTGTGGGGTTTCCCCATGTGAGAGTAGGTCATCGTCAAGATTCATTTCGCAAAACCCCTATCTGCGCGAGCAGGTAGGGGTTTTGTCTTTGCGCGTGGGAAAAGACGGTGCGTCCGCAGTGATGGTGTGCCTGATTGGCCACATGCTCCGGCGAACCTCGCGTCTATCTCCCACAATTCGAGCCGGAACACTAGAATAGAGCCCACATTCCCTTTCAGACCTCCCGTATGCCCAACCCCGTGGACCCAGAAGCGCTGGCAGGTTTGCCACTGGATCAGCTCGTGGCCTGCCATGAGTGCGACCTGCTGCTGCGCAAGCCTTCCCTGCAGAACGATGAAAAGGCCCATTGCCCCCGCTGCGGCTATGAGCTTTTCGCGCACCGTCACAATGTCGTCAACCGCAGCCTGGCCCTGGTATTGACCGCTTTGTTGCTCTACGTCCCAGCCAATTTCCTGCCCATCATGCAGCTGCACCTGCTCGGCCAGACTTCCGACGACACCGTCTGGAGCGGCGTCCTAGGCCTGTACAACTCCGGCATGGGCGGCATTGCCGTGGTGGTGTTCCTGTGCAGCATGGCCGTCCCCTTGCTCAAGCTGCTCTGCCAACTGGCGGTGCTGCTGAGCATCCGCCTGAACTTCGGCCGCGGCCATGGCTTGCTGTTCTACCGCATCTACCATCATCTGAAAGAGTGGGGGATGCTCGAGGTGTACTTCATGGGCGTGCTGGTCGCCATCGTCAAATTGGTGGACCTGGCTGAGCTGACGATAGGCCTGGGCCTGTTCTGCTTCATCAGTCTGCTATTGGTGCAGGTTTGGCTGGAGGTGGTGATGTCGCCACACCAGATCTGGGTCGCGTTGTCGGGGGAGGACACCCATGCGGGCGATTGATGCGGGTATCGTGGTCTGCAACGAATGCCACGAACTGAACCGGCACGACACCGACAGCGACGCGCAAACCTGCACCCGCTGCGGTGCTGTCGTCCATGCGCGCAGGCCCAACAGCATCGTGCGCACCTGGGCGTTGCTGATCACGGCGATGATCCTCTACATCCCCGCCAATGTGTTGCCGATCATGACCGTCAGTACCCTTGGCCAGGGTAGCCCCGATACCATCATGTCCGGCGTCATCACCCTGATGAAGCACGGCATGCTGCCCATCGCCGCAGTGGTGTTCATCGCCAGTATCCTGGTGCCGACCTTCAAGCTGGTCGGTATCGGCCTGCTGCTCTACTCGGTGCAACGGCATCAGCCGCTGTCGGCGCGTCAGCGCATCCTGATGTATCGCTTCATCGAATTCATCGGCCGTTGGTCCATGCTCGACATCTTCGTCATCGCCATCTTGGTGGCAGTGGTGAATTTCGGTCGCATTGCCAGTGTCGAAGCCAACCTGGGCGCCGTCGCCTTCGCCTGCGTGGTGATTTTGACGATGCTCGCCGCTTTAACTTTCGATCCCCGACTGATCTGGGATAACACGGAGTCGGATGACGACCATGAGTGACCTGCCTACGGCTAAAACCCGCCCAGCCTCGAACTGGTCGGCCATCTGGATCCTGCCGCTGATCGCCTTGGTGATCGGCGGCTGGCTGGGGTGGCAGGCCTATCGGGACGCCGGTGTGGAGATCCAGGTGCGCTTCGCTACCGGTGAAGGCATCGTCGCCAACAAGACCGAAGTGATCTACAAGGGCATGTCGGTCGGCAAGGTGACCAAGCTGGTGCTCGATGCCGAAGGCAGCCAGACCGGGGTGATCGCCACCATCGAAATGAACAAGGCCGCCGAAACGCACCTCAATACCGGCACGCGCTTCTGGTTGGTCAAGCCGAGTGTCAGCTTGGCTGGTATCTCTGGCCTGGAAACTCTGGTGTCTGGCAACTACATCGCCGTTGACCCTGGCAAGGGCGAGTCCGTCCGCCGTTTCACCGCGTTGTCAGAGGCGCCGCCGCTGTCCGATAGTGAGCCGGGGCTGCACCTGACCCTCAAGGCCGACCGTCTGGGCTCGCTCAACCGTGACAGCCCGGTGTTCTACAAGCAGATCCAGGTCGGCCGGGTGAAGAGTTACCGCCTCTCCGAAGACCAGGGCACTGTGGAGATCAAGCTGTTCATCGAGCCGGCCTACGCCAGCCTGGTGCGCAAGCACACGCGCTTCTGGAATGCCAGCGGCATCAGCATCGACGCTGACCTGTCCGGCGTGAAGGTGCGCAGCGAGTCGCTCTCCAGCATCGTTGCCGGTGGTATCGCCTTCGCCACCCCCGAGCACCGCAAGGACAGCCCGCCCACTGATCCAAGCCTGCCATTCCGCCTCTACGAGGACTTCGATGCGGCCCAGGCCGGCATTCGCGTGAAAGTGCGCCTGAGTGACTACGAGGGCCTGCAGGCGGGGCGCACGCCGGTGATGTACAAGGGCATCCAGGTCGGCTCGATGAAGGGCTTGAAGATCGAGGACGACTTGGCCAGCGCCATGGCCGAGTTGACCCTCGACCCGCTGGCCGAGGACTACCTGGTCGAAGGCACGCAGTTCTGGGTGGTCAAGCCGTCTATCTCGCTGGCAGGCATCACCGGCCTGGAGGCGTTGGTGAAGGGTAACTACATCGCCATTCGACCAGGCGAGAAGGGCGCCCGGCCGCAACGTGAGTTCGAGGCACGGCCGAAGGCGCCGCCGCTCGACCTCAAGGCGCCGGGCCTGCACCTGGTGCTGTTCGCCGACACCTTGGGCTCACTGGAGGTCGGCAGCCCGGTGATGTACCGTCAGGTCAAGGTCGGCAGCGTGCAGAGCTATCAGTTCGCCCGCAACAGCAAGCGTATCCTGATCGGCGTGCACATCGAGAAGGAATACGCCAACCTGGTGAACGGTTCGACGCGCTTCTGGAACGCCAGTGGTGTCACGCTTTCCGGCGGCTTGTCGGGGATCAAGATCAAGAGTGAGTCCTTGCAGACCCTCATGGCGGGTGGTATCGCCTTCGACACGCCGCAACCGAACGTGCCGCTCAAACGCCATATCCCCCGTTTCCGCCTGTTGGAAAACGAAGAGGCGGCCAACCGTGCCGGTACTCCGATCACCATCCGCGTCGATCGCGCCGATGGCCTCAAGCCCGGCACGCCGATCCGTTTCCGTGGCCTGGACGTGGGCAGTGTAGAGAGTGTCGACCTGACCAACGATATGCAGGCGGTGCTATTGCGCGCGCGCATCACCGATGCCGCGGATCGCATTGCCCGCTCGGGCACGCAGTTCTGGGTGGTCAAGCCGGCCTTGGGCCTGGTACGCACCGAGAACCTCGACACCCTGATCGGCGGGCAGTACCTGGAAGTGCTGCCCGCACAAAAGAGCAAGGGGCCGCAACGTGACTTCATCGCCTTGGCCGAGGCGCCGGAGCTTACCGGCAAGGAGGTCGGCCTGCCGCTGACCTTGAGCGCGCCGCGCCGTGGCTCGATCAAGCCGGGTGTACCGGTCACCTACCGCGAAGTCACGGTGGGCAAGGTCACCGGGTTCGAGCTGGGGCAGAACGCCGACCGTGTGCTGATCCACATCCTCATCGAGCCGCGCTATGCGGCGTTGGTGCGCGGTGGCAGCCGCTTCTGGAACAGCAGCGGGTTTGGCTTCGATTGGGGGCTGTTCAAGGGCGCCACGGTGCGTACCGAGTCGCTGGAGACGCTGATCGACGGTGGCATCGCCTTCGCCACGCCCGATGGCGAGAAGATGGGTAACCCGGCGCGGCCGCAGCAGACCTTCGCCTTGTTCGACAAGGCCGAGGACGAATGGCTGCAGTGGGCGCCGAAGATCCAGATCGGGCAGCCGGCGGCGGTGGAGTAACCCGCGCCGTAGGCGCGGCCTTGTGTCGAAAGGGGGCGAAGCCGCCCCCTGTCAGACGATCCGGGCTGCTACGCGGCCCTTTCGCGATGCACAGATGCAGAGGCGCATTTGGCAAATCGCAGGCAATAAAAAACCGACCCTAGGGTCGGTTTTTCAACAAGCGCATCACTTAGGCAGCTGCAGCTTCTTTCAGCGCCTTGATGTGGCCGTTCAGACGGCCTTTGTGACGAGCAGCCTTGTTCTTGTGGATGATGCCCTTGTCGGCCATACGGTCGATTACAGGCACAGCCAGGGTGTAGGCGGCTTGCGCTTTTTCAGCATCTTTAGCGTCGATGGCCTTGACTACGTTCTTGATGTAGGTACGGACCATGGAACGCAGGCTGGCGTTGTGGCTGCGACGCTTCTCAGCCTGTTTTGCACGTTTCTTGGCGGAAGGTGTGTTGGCCACCGTCGAGCTCCTCGAAAGACTTTTGGGTAAATAGCAAACAAAATAGGCCGCGAATCATGCCGATGAGTCGAGCGGATGTCAAGGCCACTTGCAGGGTTCCGCCGAGTGGCGTGCTGATGCGGAAGGAGAGATTCCTTTCTGCGCAGCGACCTGTAAACTCGGGAGTTTTGGCTTCCCCTGCATAGAAGCGGGATTATCGCACACTCGGGCGCGATCTGGCAGCGCTCTTATGTCCCTGACGTGAAAACTTTTCGATGAACCTGCTCAAATCCCTTGCCGCCGTCAGTTCCATCACCCTGATTTCGCGGGTGCTGGGCTTCGTGCGCGACACCATCCTGGCGCGCGTGTTCGGCGCCGGTATCGCCACCGACGCCTTCTTCATCGCCTTCAAGCTCCCCAACCTGCTTCGGCGGATTTTCGCCGAAGGCGCGTTTTCCCAGGCGTTCGTGCCGATTCTGGCCGAGTACAAGACCCAGCAGGGCGAGGAGGCCACCCGTACCTTCATCGCCTACGTCAGCGGTCTGCTGACCCTGGTGCTGGCCTTGGTCACCGCCCTGGGCATCCTCGCCGCGCCATGGGTGGTGTGGGTCACCGCGCCCGGTTTCGTCGATAGCGCAGAGAAATACGAGCTGACCACCGCCCTGCTGCGGGTGACGTTTCCTTATATATTGCTGATCTCGCTGTCGTCGCTGGCCGGGGCCATCCTCAATACCTGGAACCGTTTTTCGGTGCCGGCCTTCACGCCGACCCTGCTCAACGTGGCGATGATCACCTTCGCCCTGCTGCTGACCCCGTACTTCGACCCGCCCATCATGGCCCTGGCCTGGGGCGTACTGGCCGGCGGCCTGGCGCAGTTGCTGTACCAGCTGCCGGCGCTGAAAAAGATCGGCATGCTCGTGCTGCCTCGCCTGAACCTGCGCGACACCGGCGTGTGGCGGGTACTCAAGCAGATGTTGCCAGCGATCCTTGGGGTCTCGGTGAGCCAGATCTCGCTGATCATCAACACCATCTTCGCCTCCTTCCTGGTGGCTGGCTCGGTGTCGTGGATGTACTACGCCGACCGCCTGATGGAGCTGCCTTCCGGCGTGCTGGGCGTTGCCCTGGGCACCATCCTGTTGCCGACCCTGGCCAAGACCTACGCCAACAAGGACCGCGAGGAGTATTCGCGCATCCTCGACTGGGGCCTGCGCCTGTGCTTCCTGCTGGTGTTGCCGTGCACCCTGGCCCTGGCGATCCTCGCCGAGCCGTTGACCGTGGCGCTGTTCCAGTACGGCAAGTTCAGCGCCTTCGACGCGGCCATGACCCAGCGCGCGCTGATCGCCTATTCCGTGGGCCTGCTGGCGATCATCCTGGTCAAGGTGCTGGCCCCCGGCTTCTATGCCCAGCAGAACATCCGTACCCCGGTGAAGATCGCCATTTTCACCCTGGTGTGCACCCAGCTGTTCAACCTGGCGCTGATCGGCCCGCTCAAGCATGCCGGCCTGGCCCTGGCGATCAGCCTCGGCGCGTGCCTGAATGCCGGGCTGCTGTACTGGAGGCTGCGTAGCCAGAAGCTGTTCCAGCCCCAGGCCGGTTGGGCGAGGTTCCTCGCCAAGTTGGTGCTGGCGGTGCTGCTGATGTCGGCGGTGCTGCTGGCGGGGATGCATTTCCTGCCGGCCTGGGAGCAAGGCAACATGCTCGAGCGCTTCCTGCGGCTGGGGGCATTGATCGTGGCGGGGGTGGTGACCTACTTCGGTTGCCTGTACCTGTGTGGTTTGCGCCCCCGGCATTTCGCCCGCAAGGCCCTGCACTGAGCCCGGTCACGGGCCAGGCGTCGGTTTTTCACCTTCCACACCGCGCAACGGCGCTGCTGCCTGTCGCCAGCGCCCGGGTGTGGTTATAATCGGCCACTTTATGAGCAAGAAGCGCGTTATGCAGCTGGTTCGAGGTCTTCACAACCTGCGCCCCGAGCACCGGGGCTGTGTCGCCACCATTGGCAACTTCGACGGGGTTCACCGGGGCCACCAGGCAATCCTGGCGCGTTTGCGTGAGCGCGGCCAGGCGCTGGGCCTGCCCACTTGCGTGGTGATCTTCGAGCCGCAGCCGCGCGAATATTTCGCCCCGGACACCGCGCCGGCTCGTCTGGCGCGTCTGCGCGAAAAGGTCGAGCTGCTGGCCGGCGAGGGCATCGACCGGGTGCTGTGCCTGGCCTTCAACCAGCGCCTGAGCAAACTCAGCGCCGACGCTTTCGTCAAGGCGGTGCTGGTGGATGGCCTGGGCGTGCGCCACCTGGAGGTCGGTGACGACTTCCGCTTCGGCTGCGATCGCGCCGGCGACTTCGACTTCCTGGTCGAGGCCGGCAAACGCTATGGCTTCAGCGTCGAGGCGGCCAACACCGTGGTCCAGGATGGCCTGCGCGTCAGCAGCACCGAAGTGCGTACCGCGCTGGCCAACGCCGACTTCGTGCTCGCCGAGCACCTGCTGGGCCGCCCGTACACCATCTGTGGTCGCGTGCTGCATGGCCAGAAGCTGGCCCGTCAGCTCGGCACGCCAACCGCCAACATCCAGCTCAAGCGCCGCCGCGTGCCGCTGTCCGGGGTCTACCTGACCAGCGCCGAGATCGACGGCCAGCGCTGGCCGGGTGTCGCCAACATCGGGGTACGGCCCACCGTCGCCGGTGATGGTCGGCCCCACCTGGAGATTCATCTGCTGGACTTCGCCGGTGACCTGTATGGCCGGCGCCTGACGGTGGAATTCCACCACAAGCTGCGCGAGGAGCAGCGTTTCGCCTCCCTGGAGGCGCTGAAGTCGGCGATCGACGCGGACATCGCCGCCGCACGTGCCCACTGGCACGCTCAACCGCTAACGAAGAGCCTGAAATGACCGACTACAAAGCCACGCTAAACCTTCCGGACACCGCCTTCCCGATGAAGGCCGGCCTGCCTCAGCGCGAACCGCAGATCCTGCAGCGCTGGGACAGCATTGGCCTGTACCAGAAGCTGCGCGAAATTGGCAAGGACCGTCCGAAGTTCGTCCTGCACGACGGCCCGCCCTATGCCAACGGCAAGATCCACATCGGTCATGCGCTGAACAAGATCCTCAAGGACATGATCGTCCGCTCCAAGACCCTGTCGGGCTTCGATGCGCCCTACGTGCCGGGCTGGGACTGCCACGGCCTGCCGATCGAGCACAAGGTCGAGGTCACCCACGGCAAGCACCTGACCCCGGACCAGACCCGCGAGCTGTGCCGCGCCTACGCCGCCGAGCAGATCGAAGGGCAGAAGACCGAGTTCATCCGCCTGGGCGTGCTGGGTGATTGGGGCAACCCCTACAAGACCATGGACTTCGCCAACGAGGCCGGCGAGATCCGCGCCCTGGCCGAGATGGTCAAGCAAGGTTACGTGTTCAAGGGCCTCAAGCCGGTGAACTGGTGCTTCGATTGCGGCTCGGCGCTGGCCGAGGCCGAGGTCGAATACGCCGACAAGAAATCCCAGACCATCGACGTCGCCTTCCCGGTCGCCGACGCAGACAAGCTGGCCGCCGCCTTCGGCCTGGGCACGCTGGCCAAGCCCGCCGCCATCGTGATCTGGACCACCACCCCATGGACCATCCCGGCCAACCAGGCGCTGAACATCCACCCGGAGTTCACCTACGCCCTGGTCGATACGGGCGACCGCCTGCTGGTGCTGGCCGAGGAATTGGTCGAGTCGTGCCTGAAGCGCTACGGCGTCGAAGGTTCGGTGCTGGCCACCGCGCCGGGCTCGGCGCTGGAGCTGATCAACTTCCGCCACCCGTTCTATGACCGCTTGTCGCCGGTGTACCTGGCCGACTACGTCGAACTGGGCGCCGGTACTGGCGTGGTGCATTCGTCGCCGGCCTATGGCGAGGACGACTTTGTTACCTGCAAGCGCTATGGCATGGTCAACGACGACATCCTCACCCCGGTGCAGAGCAACGGTGTGTACGTGCCCTCCCTGGAGTTCTTCGGCGGCCAGTTCATCTGGAAGGCCAACCCAGCCATCGTCGAAAAACTGCAAGAAGTCGGTGCGCTGCTGCACACCGAAACCATCAGCCACAGCTACATGCACTGCTGGCGCCACAAGACCCCGCTGATCTACCGCGCCACCGCGCAGTGGTTCGTCGGCATGGACAAGCAGCCGAACAACGGCGAGCCCCTGCGCGAGCGTGCCCTGAAGGCCATCGAAGAAACCAAGTTCGTACCGTCCTGGGGCCAGGCGCGTCTGCACGCGATGATCGCCAACCGTCCGGACTGGTGCATCTCGCGCCAGCGCAACTGGGGCGTGCCGATCCCGTTCTTCCTCAGCAAGCAGACCGGCGAGCTGCACCCGCGCACCGTCGAGCTGATGGAAGAGGTGGCCAAGCGCGTCGAGCAGGAGGGCATCGAGGCCTGGTTCAAGCTCGACGCCGCCGAGCTGCTGGGCGACGAAGCCGCCCAGTACGACAAGATCGCCGACACCCTGGACGTGTGGTTCGACTCCGGTACCACCCACTGGCACGTGCTGCGTGGTTCGCACAACATCGGCCACGCCACCGGCCCGCGCGCCGACCTGTACCTGGAAGGTTCCGACCAGCACCGCGGCTGGTTCCACTCCTCCCTGTTGACCGGTTGCGCCATCGACGGCCATGCGCCGTACCGCGAGTTGCTGACCCACGGCTTCACCGTGGACGAGAGTGGCCGCAAGATGTCCAAGTCGCTCGGCAACACCATCGAGCCGCAGAAGGTCAACGACACCCTGGGCGCCGACATCCTGCGCCTGTGGGTCTCGGCCACCGACTACTCCGGCGAGATGGCCGTCTCCGAGCAGATCCTGCAACGCAGCGCCGATGCCTACCGACGTATTCGCAACACCGCGCGCTTCCTGCTCTCCAACCTCTCCGGCTTCGACCCCGCGCGCGACCTGCTGCCCGCCGAAGACATGCTGGCGCTGGACCGCTGGGCGGTCGACCGCACCCTGCTGCTGCAGCGCGAGCTGGAAGAGAACTACGCCGAATACCGCTTCTGGAACGTCTATTCCAAGGTGCACAACTTCTGCGTGCAGGAGCTGGGCGGCTTCTACCTCGACATCATCAAGGACCGCCAGTACACCACTGGCGCCAACAGCGTCGCGCGGCGTTCCTGCCAGACCGCGCTGTACCACATCAGCGAGGCGCTAGTGCGCTGGATCGCGCCGATCCTGGCGTTCACCGCCGACGAGATCTGGCAGTACCTGCCGGGCGAGCGCAACGAATCGGTGATGCTCAACACCTGGTACCAGGGCCTGTCCGAGCTGCCGGAAGGCGCCGAGCTGGACCGCGCGTACTGGGACCGCGTCATGGCGGTCAAGGCGGCGGTCAACAAGGAGCTGGAGAACCAGCGCGTGGCCAAGGTCATCGGCGGCAACCTGCAAGCCGAAGTGACCCTGTTCGCCGACGAGGGCCTGAGCGCCGACCTGGCCAAGCTGGGCGACGAGCTGCGCTTCGTGCTGATCACCTCCGCCGCCAGCGTGGTGCCGTTCGTCCAGGCGCCAGCCGAGGCGGTGACAACCGAGGTCGAGGGGCTCAAGCTGAAGGTGGTCAAGTCCGGCCACGCCAAGTGCGGCCGTTGCTGGCACTTCCGCGCCGACGTCGGCAGCCACCCGGAGCACCCGGAAATCTGCGGCCGTTGCGTCGACAACATCAGCGGCAACGGCGAGGTGCGCCACTATGCCTAATCCCGCGGCGGCGGGGCGCTTCGGGCGCCTTGTCTGGCTCTGGCTGAGCCTGGTGGTGCTGGTCGCCGACCAGGCCACCAAGCTGTATTTCGACAGCGCGCTGACCATGTACCAGCAGATCGTGGTCATCCCCGACTACTTCAGCTGGACCCTGGCCTACAACACTGGCGCGGCCTTCAGCTTCCTGGCCGACAGCTCCGGCTGGCAGCGCTGGCTGTTCGCCCTGATCGCCGTGGTGGTCAGCGCCGTGCTGGTGGTTTGGCTCAAGCGCCTGGGGCGCAACGAGACCTGGCTGGCGGTCGCCCTGGCCCTGGTGCTGGGTGGCGCGCTGGGCAACCTGTACGACCGTGTCGTGCTGGGCCATGTGGTCGACTTCATCCTCGTGCACTGGCGCAACACCCACTATTTCCCGGCCTTCAACCTGGCCGACAGCGCCATCACCGTTGGCGCGGTGATGCTGGCGCTGGACATGTTCAAGAGCAAGAAAACCGAGGAGCCGGTCCATGACTGAGACCCGTATCGGCCAGAATACCGAAGTGACCCTGCATTTCGCCCTGCACCTGGAAAACGGCGACACCGTCGACAGCACCTTCGACAAGGCCCCGGCCACCTTCAAGGTCGGTGACGGCAACCTGCTGCCCGGCTTCGAGAGCGCGCTGTTCGGTTTCAAGGCCGGCGACAAGCGCACCGTGGTGGTCGCCCCGGAAAACGCCTTCGGCCAGCCGAACCCGCAGAACGTGCAGGTAATGCCGCGTTCGCAGTTCGAGGGCATGGAGCTGTCCGAGGGCTTGCTGGTGATCTTCAACGACGCCGCCAACACCGAGCTGCCGGGCGTGGTAAAAGCCTTCGATGACCAGCAAGTGACCATCGACTTCAATCACCCACTGGCCGGCAAGACCCTGAACTTCGAGGTTGAGATCCTCGACGTCAAGGGCCTGTGAGCCTGGAGCCTCGCATGCAAATCAAACTCGCCAACCCCCGCGGCTTCTGTGCGGGGGTGGACCGGGCGATCGAAATCGTCAACCGTGCCCTGGAAGTCTTCGGCCCGCCGATCTACGTGCGCCATGAAGTGGTGCACAACAAGTTCGTGGTCGAGGACCTGCGCAACCGTGGCGCGGTGTTCGTCGAGGAACTCGACCAGGTGCCGGACGACGTCATCGTTATCTTCAGCGCCCACGGCGTTTCCCAGGCCGTGCGCCAGGAAGCCGCCGGCCGCGGCCTGAAGGTGTTCGACGCGACCTGCCCGCTGGTGACCAAGGTGCACATCGAAGTCGCCAAGTACAGCCGTGATGGCCGTGAGTGCATTCTCATCGGCCACGCCGGGCACCCGGAGGTCGAGGGCACCATGGGCCAGTACGACACCAGCAACGGTGGTGCCATCTACCTCGTCGAGGACGAGGAAGACGTCGCCACCCTGCAGGTGCGCGACCCGGACCACCTGGCCTTCGTCACCCAGACCACCCTGTCGATGGATGACACCAGCCGGGTCATCGACGCCCTGCGCGCGCGCTTCCCGAACATCGGCGGCCCGCGCAAGGACGACATCTGCTACGCCACCCAGAACCGCCAGGACGCGGTCAAGCAATTGGCTGACGAGAGCGATGTGGTACTGGTGGTGGGCAGCCCCAACAGCTCCAACTCCAACCGCCTGCGCGAGTTGGCCGAGCGCATGGGCACCCCGGCGTACCTGATCGATGGCGCGGAGGACTTGCAACAGGGTTGGTTCGACGGCGTCGCCCGTATCGGCATCACCGCGGGTGCCTCGGCGCCGGAAGTGCTGGTGCGCGGGGTCATCGACCAGCTCAAGGCCTGGGGTGCCAGCGGCGCCGAGGAACTCGATGGCCGTGAGGAGAACATCACTTTCTCCATGCCCAAGGAACTGCGGGTTCGCTCGCTGATTTGATCAGCGGCTCGCGCACCGTGGCTGGTCACTGGCCCCGGTGCGCAGGCTGACCCTTCCGCTGGGTGCCACCACCACGTGCTGCGAGCTCAAGCCACTCAGGCCTTTGCAGAAGGCCAGGGTACCGCCGAAAAATGCGCCGCTGCGGTGTTGCGGCACACCTAGCCCACTGAAGCGCACCTCGCCCAGGTTGGCGACGATCCGCACCCGCCGCACCAGGCGTTGTTCGCGCAGCACCTGACCGTCGTGCTCCAGCAGCACGCGCCACCCCACCCCCCAATCTTCCTGCAAGGGCTGCACCCGCACTGCGGCGTGCTGCAGCGACGCATGACTGCGCGCACTGCGCAGGGTCTGCGCCAGGTCGCGTGCGGCTGCTGCGAGGTGTAGGTCTTCGCTCAGGCTTGCGTAGGACGGTGCGCCAAGCCGCACCAGAAGGCCAACCACGCTCAGCGCGATCATCATTTGTATCAGTGTTGCGCCCTGTTGCCGCACCGTGCATTCCTCCCTGGAAGTGCTTCGCTATAGCGTCGAGGTCGGCGACCAGGAGGTCCAGTCGGCCAGGCCAGGCAAATGCCGCAGGAAAATTCGCAGGAGGCGTAATCATGAAATCCAGGGCGCAAGGCATGACCTTGTTGGAAGTCCTATTGGCGCTGCTGGCGCTGGGGCTCGGCCTGTTCGCCAGCGCGGCCTTGCAGGTGCGCGCGCAACAGGCGACGGAAGGCGCTCGGCGCGACACCCAGGCGGTGCATCTGGCCCAAGGGCTGCTGGAACAGGCCCGGGCGGCGGGGCGCTTGCAGGCCGGCGACCTGGCCAACTGGCGGGCACAGCTCGCCCGTCAGCTGGGGGCGTCGGCTGAAGGCCGCGCCGTGCGCCAGGGCGAGCTGCTGGCACTGGAGGTGCGCTGGCGCGACCCACGCGAGGCGGGCTGGCAGGTCATCCACCTGCATGGCAAGGTCGCGCCATGAGCCGCTGGCAAGCTGGTTTCGGCTTGCTGGAGGCGTTGCTGGCCCTGGCCCTGGGGCTGATGCTACTGGCGGCGGCAGGCCAATTGGCGGTTGCGGTGCAGCAGGCCTGGCACCTGCAAGGTGCGGCTGCCCGCTTGCAGGACGACGCGCGCCTGGCCTTGCAACGCCTGGCCCAGGATATTCGCATGACCGGCATGTTCGGTTGCCTGGCTCACGCGGCCATCGACTTTCCCGACCCGGGCGTCGCCCGGGCATTCGCCACCCCCTTGCAGATCAACCACGGCGCCGATGGCCGCCTGACCAGCCTGAGCCTGCTCGCCGCCGAACTGCCCGGTGGGTTCGGCCAACCCGACTGGACCCTGCTTACCGATTGCCGCAGCTGGGCGCAGGTCAGGCCGGGGCGCCACCTGGGCAGCGGCGACACCCTGGCCTTTCCCCTGCGCCAACACCTCTACCGTGTGCAGGACGGGAGCCTGATGCTCGGCAGCGGGGGCCTCAACGCGCGGTTGATCGACAACGTCAGGGGGCTGTGGATAACCCGCGAGCAGGCGGGGGAGGGCGAGCGGCTGGACCTGCGCCTCGAGCTGTTCGAACCAGTGCTGCGGATCGAGCAGCGGCATGCGCTGAGCGTGGCCCTGCGCAACCGGTTGCCGCCCTCATGAGACGCCAGCGTGGAATGGTGCTGTTGCTCGCCCTGGTGCTGAGCGTGCTAATCGGGTTGCTCGCGTCCTCGAGCCTGCGTGATGCGTTGTTGCAGACCCAAGCGGCTGGGCAACTGGCCTCTGCCGCCCAGGCGCTGGAGCAGGCCGAGGCGAGCCTGGTGGATGGCGCCCAGCGGCTCGGTGAGGCACCCCAGGCGCCTTGCCTGGCTTGCCCGCCACCGCGCGATGCCCATGACCTGCGCGGGGGGGAGCCGCTCTGGCAGCGCGGTGACGATGGCTTCTTCCTCGTGCAGCACCTGGGGGAAACCACCCGCGCCGCGCACCTGGCCGACGGTGTGCGGGTGGCGTTGTACCGGGTCACCGCAGTCAGCCGCCAGGTGCGCGCGCGGCAGGTGCTGGAGGCGGTCTATGCGCTCGACCTGGAACAGGGCGGGCCGCCTCATCGTCTCTTCTGGCGCCAGCGCCTGCGGGAGCCCTGACATGCAACGGGGCCTGAGCTTGATCGAGTTGTTGCTTGTCGTGGCCGTGACCGGCATTCTGGCGGGCATTGCCTACCCCAGTTATAGCGACCAGCTTCGGCGTGCCGCGCGCAGCGAAGTGGTCGGCGTGCTGCAGGACGCCGCCTTGCGCCTGGAGCGCCACCATGCCCGTGTCGGCCAATACGCCGATAACGACGAGTTGCGCACGCCGCTGCCCGCTGGCAGCCGCTATTACCGCTTGCAAGCCCGGCGTGACGACGACGGCTACCAGTTGCTGGCCGTGCGCGTGCCCCAGGGGCTGATGGCGCGTGACCGTTGTGGTGACTATTCGCTCGACCAGACCGGTCTGCGGGGCAACCCGGGGGCGCTCGGCGACACCGGGGGGTGCTGGGGTGGTTGAGGGTTTTTGCAGTATGGGCGGGCCCCGCGATAGGGCCTCCAGGTTCCACATCAGGTGTTGGATCGACAGATGAGCAAGCAAGTAGTGATTGTCGGCGGCGGGGTGATCGGCCTGCTGACTGCGTTCAACCTGGCGGCAAAGGTCGAACGGGTGGTGCTCTGCGACCAGGGCGAGGTCGGCCGCGAGTCGTCCTGGGCCGGCGGAGGCATCGTCTCGCCCCTCTACCCCTGGCGCTACAGCCCGGCGGTCACCGCCCTGGCGCACTGGTCGCAGGATTTCTATCCACAGTTGGGCGAGCGCCTGTTCACCAGCACCGGCATCGACCCCGAGGTGCACACCACCGGCCTGTACTGGCTGGACCTGGACGACGAGGCCGAAGCGCTGGCCTGGGCCCAGCGCGAGCAGCGCCCGCTCCGTGCCGTGGACATCTCGGCGGCCTACGACGCGGTGCCGGTGCTCGGCCCTGGCTACCAATGCGCGATCTACATGGACGGTGTGGCCAACGTGCGCAACCCGCGGCTGGTCAAGGCGCTGAAGGCGGCGCTGCTGGCGCTGCCCAACGTGACCCTGCGCGAACACTGCCGCATCAGCGGCTTCCAGCAGGATGGCGGGCGCATCACCGGCGTGCGCACCGACGACGGCGTGCTCGCCGCCGATGACGTGGTGCTCAGCGCCGGGGCCTGGAGCGGCGATTTGCTGCGTACCCTCGGCCTGGCGCTGCCAGTGGAGCCGGTGAAGGGGCAGATGATCCTGTTCAAGTGCGCTGAAGACTTCCTGCCGAGCATGGTGCTGGCCAAGGGGCGCTATGCCATCCCCCGGCGAGACGGGCATATCCTGGTGGGCAGCACCCTGGAGCATGCCGGTTACGACAAGACCCCCACCGACGATGCGCTCGCGAGCCTCAAGGCCTCGGCGATCGAGCTGTTGCCAGCGCTGGCCGAAGCGACCCCGGTGGGGCACTGGGCGGGTTTGCGGCCTGGCTCGCCGGAGGGCATCCCGTACATCGGGCCGGTGCCCGGGCATGCGGGGCTCTGGCTGAACTGCGGGCATTACCGCAACGGGCTGGTGCTGGCGCCGGCGTCGTGCCAGCTGTTCACCGACCTGTTGACCGGCGCCGAGCCGATCATCGACCCGGCGCCGTATGCGCCCGCTGGCCGCCTGGGGTGAGGGCGGCCGCGTGAGGCAAGCATGGCCCTGTGGCGGCGGGTAACACCGCCTACTGGGCGACCCTAGCCGACGACCGGCGCCATCAGGTGGCGGCTCGGGTAATGCTGCTCATACACCTTGCACACCCGCAGCACCTGTTCGTCGGCGAACCTGCCCGCCACCACCTGCAAGCCCACCGGCAAGCCCTCGCGGGTGAAACCACAGGGTACCGACGCCGCCGGCTGTTGGGTCAGGTTGAAGGGGTAGCTGAACGGCGTCCATTCCATCCATTGGCCCATCCCCGAGCCCGGCGGCACATCCTGGCCGGCCTCGAACGCCACCAACGGCAGCATCGGTGACACCAGCACGTCATGGCGCTGGTGAAAGGCGTTCATCCGCGCGATCAGCTCCGCCCGCGCTTCCAGCGCCTCGGTGTAGTCGGCCAGCGTGATCCCCGCGCCTTGCTCGGCAATCGCCCGCAAGCCAGGGTCCAGCGCCGCCCGCTGCGCTGCGCTGAAGTGGCGGGTCAGCCGTGCGGCACCGGCGAACCACAAGGTATTGAAGGTGGCCAGCGGGTCGGCGAAGCCCGGGTCGACTTCCTCCACCCGCGCCCCCAGCCGCGCCAGGCGCTGCACCGCCTGGGCCACCAGGGCCTGGACCTGCGGGTCGACCCGGGCGTAGCCGAAGTCGGCGCTGTAGGCGATGCGCAGGCCGCTCAGGTCCTGTTCGTCGGCCAGCCAGGGGCGTTGGCGCGGAGCACCGGCCAGGCCATCGCGTGGGTCGGGGCGCGCCACGCAGTCGAGCATCAGCACCGCGTCGTCCACGGTGCGGGTCATCGGCCCCAGGTGCGACAGCACGGTCATCGCGCTGGCCGGCCATTGCGGCACGTAGCCGAAGGTCGGCTTGATGCCGAAGGTGCCGGTGAGGGCGCAGGGAATGCGGATCGAGCCGCCGGCGTCGCTGCCCTGGTGCAGCACCCCGAGGTTCAGTGCCGCCGCGGCCGCCGCGCCGCCCGAGGAGCCGCCCGCCGTCAGGCGGGTGTCCCAAGGGTTGCGGGTGATGCCGTACAGCGGGTTGTCGGTCACCCCCTTCCAACCGAACTCCGGCGTGGTGGTCTTGCCCACCAGCACCGCGCCGGCGGCGCGCATGAAGGCCGTGAATGGCGCGTCGTCCTCCCAGGGGCCGCTGGCCGAGGTGGTCAGCGAGCCCTTGCGGGTGGGCATGCCGCGGGTCAGGGTGAGGTCCTTGATCGAGGCGGGCACGCCGTCCAGGCGCCCACAGGGTTCGCCGCGCTGCCAGCGGCGCTCGCTGGCGCGGGCGGCGGCGCGGGCGCCTTCGTGGTCGACGTGGCAGTAGGCGTTGACCTGCGGGTTGTGGCGGTCGATGCGGGCCAGCACATCGTCGAGCACCTCCAGCGGCGACACCTGGCGACGCTGGTACAGTTCGAGCAGCTCGACGGCGCTGAACTCGCCCAATGCGGTCTTTTCGCTCATCTCAACGGGCTCCCGGGTTGGCCGCCTGGAACATGGCGCGCAGCAGCACATCGCAGCCGTCGGCCAGGTCCTGGGGGGCGGCATTCTCGATTTCGTTGTGGCTGATGCCACCTTCGCACGGCACGAAGATCATCCCGGCCGGGCCCAGTTCGGCGAGGAAGATCGCGTCGTGGCCGGCGCCACTGACGATGTCCAGGTGGCTCAGGCCGAGGTCTTGGGCACCCTGGCGCACGGCGGCGACGCAGGCTTCGGCGAAGTACAGCGGCGGGAAGTCGGCGGTGGGCGTGATCTCGACGCGCAAACCGTGGCTGGCCGCCGCCGCCTCGATGGCGGCCCGCACCTCGGCGACCATGGCATCGAGGTGGCCGGGGTCGAGGTGGCGCAGGTCGAGGGTCATGTGCACCTGGCCGGGGATGACGTTGCGCGAGCCGGGGTGCACGTTCAGGCAGCCGACCGTGCCGCAGGCATGCGGCTGGTGGGCGTGGGCCACGCGGTTGACCGCGGCGACCACCTCGGCGGCGCCGACCAGGGCGTCCTTGCGCAGGTGCATGGGCGTCGGGCCGGCGTGGGCTTCGACGCCGGTCAGCACCAGGTCGAACCATTTCTGCCCCAGGCAGCCCTGGACCACACCGATGGTGGTGCGTTGGTCTTCCAGTACCGGGCCCTGCTCGATGTGCGCCTCGAAATAGGCGCCGACCGCATGCCCGGTCGGCACGCGAGGGCCAGCGTAGCCGATGCGCGCCAGCTCCGCGCCCACCGACAGGCCCTGGTCGTCGACCTTGTCCAGGGTCTCTTGCAGGTCGAACTTCCCGGCGAACACGCCCGAACCCATCATGCATGGCGGAAAGCGCGAGCCCTCCTCGTTGGTCCACACCACCACCTCCAGTGGCGCTTCGGTTTCAAGGCCCAGGTCGTTGAGCGTGCGGACCACCTCCAGCCCGGCCATGACGCCATAGCAACCGTCGAACTTGCCGCCGGTGGGCTGGGTGTCGATGTGGCTGCCGGTCATCACCGGGGGCAGGTTCGGGTTGCGGCCGGGGCGGCGGGCGAAGAGGTTGCCGATGGCGTCGATGCTGACCGTGCAGCCGGCCTCGCTGCACCAGCGCACGAACAGGTCGCGGGCTTGGCGGTCGAGGTCGGTCAGGGCCAGGCGGCAAACGCCGCCCTTGGCCGTGGCGCCGAGTTCGGCGAGGTCCATCAGCGATTGCCAGAGGCGCTCGCGGTTGACCTGCGGGCCTTTGCCGAGCAGGTGCCGCGAGGGATCGATGCGGGTGTTCATGGGCAGTCTCCGTTCAGGCGCTCAGGGCCAGGTAGCGATTCTTGATGCTCGGGTCTTCGCGGAACTGGGCGGCGCTGCCTTGGTAGGCGACGCGGCCTTGTTCGAGCACGTAGTGGCGGTCGGCGAGGGCATCGCAGACCATCAGGTTCTGTTCCACCAGCAGGATCGACAGGCCCTCGCCCTTGATCCGCCGCAGGATCTTCACCAGTTCGTCGACGATCACCGGGGCGAGGCCCTCGGTGGGCTCGTCCAGGATCAGCAGCTTGGGGTCGTTGAGCAGGGCGCGGGCGATGGCCAGCATCTGCTGCTCGCCGCCAGACAAGGCGAAACCGTTGTTGCGCCGGCGCTCCCGCAAGCGCGGGAACATCGCGTACACGTCTTCCAACTGCCAGCGGCTGCCCTTGCGCGCGGCGATCTTCAGGTTCTCCTCGACGCTGAGCAGGCGGAAGATGCCCCGGTGCTCCGGCACCAGGGCGATGCCCTGGCGGGCGATGTCGAAGATCTCGCGGCCGACCAGGGCCTGGCCGTTGAAGTGGATCTGCCCCTGGCGCGGGCGGACGATGCCGAGGATGCTGCGCAGGGTGGTGGTCTTGCCGGCGCCGTTGCGCCCCAGCAGGGTCACCAGCTCGCCCGCGCCGACCTGCAGCGAGACGCCTTCGAGCACGTGGCTCTTGTCGTAGTAGGAGTGGATCGAGTCGACGGTGAGCATCAGGCTGCCTCTCCAAGGTAGGCGGTGCGCACGCGCTCGTCGTTGCGCACCTGGTCCGGGGTGCCCTCGACCAGGATCTGGCCGTGGCTCATGACGGTGATGCGCTGGCTGATCGACATGACGATGCTCATGTTGTGCTCGATCAGCAGCACGGTGTGGTCTCGGCCCAGGTCGCTGATCAGCTCGGTCATCACCGGGATGTCATCGATGCCCATGCCCGAGGTGGGTTCGTCGAGCATCAGCAGGGTCGGCCTGGCGCAGATCGACATGCCCACTTCCAGCACCCGTTGCTGGCCGTGGGACAGCTCGCCGGCCAGGGTCTCGGCGCGGCCGCCCAGCTTGAGGCGTTCGAGCACCTGGTCGGCGGTGTCCCAGTGGCTGCGCTTGTGCTCGACGCTGCGCCAGAAGTTCAGCGCGCCCAGGCCGTCGCGGCCTTGCGCGGCCAGGCGCAGGTTCTCGCGCACCGAGAGGTTCTGGAACAGGCTGGTGAGCTGGAACGAGCGCGCCATGCCCAGCGCCACCCGGCCATGCGACGGCTTGCGGACGATGTCCTGGCCGTTGAACAGGATCTGCCCGGCGGTGGCCTGGCGCTCGCCGGTCAGGCAGTGGAACAGGCTGGTCTTGCCGGCGCCGTTGGGGCCGATCACGGTGTGTATGGTGCCGGCGCGGACTTTCAGGTCGACACCGCTGACGGCGCGAAACGGCCCGTAGGCCAGTTCCAGGCCACGGGTTTCCAGAAGCAGGTCGCTCATCACAGGGTCTCCTTGGTCTTGGCGGTGGACGGGCGGGCCAGGCACAGGCGCTTGCCCAGCTCGGCCAGGCCGCCCCACAGGCCGCCGCGCATGAACACCACCACCAGGATCAGGATCGCCCCCAGCAGCATCAGCCAGCGCGGCCACAACTCCGACAACACGTCGCCCAGCACCACGATGGCGCCTGCGCCCAGCAGCGAACCGAACAGCGAGCCGGTGCCGCCGACGATGGTCATGATCAGGATGTTCTCGCTCATCATCAGGTCGATGTTCGACAGCGGCGCGAAGTGCAGCAGCATCGCGTACAGCGCCCCGGCGATGCCGGTGATGGCGCCCGACAGCATGAACACCAGGATCTTGAAGTGGCGCACGTCGTAGCCGATGGCCGCGGCGCGGGTCTCGTTCTCGCGGATCGCCAGCAACGTGCTGCCGAACGGCGAGCGGATCACCCGCAGGGCGAAGGCGAAGATCGACAGGAACAGCAGCGCGACGAAGGCATAGAAGTGCCGAGGGTCGGCCAGGTCCACCAGGGTGTGGCCGGCGATCACCAGGTTCGGCCGCGGCACGTCGAGCAGGCCGTTGTCGCCACCGGTCCAGCCGCTCAGGGTGTAGGCCAGGAAGTAGGCCATCTGGCTGAAGGCCAGCGTCAGCATGACGAAGTAGATGCCCTTGCGACGGATCGCCAGGGCGCCCACCAGCAGCGCCAGGGTGGCGCCGAACAGCGCCGCGCCCAGCAGGGCGCTGAACAGGCCCCAGTGCAGGTGGATCATCAGCAGTGCCGCGCCATAGGCGCCGGCGCCGAAGAAGATGCCCTGGCCGAACGACAGCAGCCCGGTGTAGCCCAGCAGCAGGTTGCAGGCCAGCGCCGCGAGGCCGAAGATCAGGATCTCGGTGGCCAGGGTCGCCGAGGGCAGCAGCAGCGGCAGGCCGACCAGGCTGGCGATCACCAGCAACAGCAGGGCAGGGGCGCGGTGCTTGGCCACGGCCA
The DNA here is from genome assembly GCF_029193575.1 of Pseudomonas entomophila. GTDB lineage: Bacteria > Pseudomonadota > Gammaproteobacteria > Pseudomonadales > Pseudomonadaceae > Aquipseudomonas > Aquipseudomonas entomophila_G. The sequence goes on from NZ_JARGCS010000003.1 coordinate 20,954, forward strand.
GTGGGTTCTTTTCATTCATCTTCATGCTCTCCCGAACAGGCCGTAGGGACGGACCAGGATCACCGCCGCCATGGCGCCGTAGATCATCAAGCTGGCGCCTTGCGGCCAGAGGCTGGTCATCATGCTTTGCACCACGCCCACCAGCAGCCCGCCGACCAGCGCGCCACCGAACGAGCCCATGCCACCGATCACCACCACCACGAAGGCGATGCCGAGGATCTCCGGCCCCACGAATGGCTGCGCGCCGCGCAGCGGCGCGAACAGCACCCCGGCGACCCCGGCCAGGCCCACGCCCAGGGCGAAGGTCAGTGAGAACAGGCGGAAGATGTTGGTGCCCAGCAGCGACACGGTCTCGGTGCTTTCGCTGCCGGCCCGCACCAGGGCGCCGAAGCGTGTGCGCTCCAGCAGCAGCCACAGGCCGAAGCCGACCAACGCGGCGAAGGCGATCAGGAACAGGCGGTAGTAGGGATAGATGAAGTCACCGACGATCAGCACCCCGCGCAACTCCGGCGGCACGGCGATGTGCTTGCCGACCGGGCCCCAGATGATCACCGAGGCTTCCTGGATGATCAGCGCTATGCCCAGGGTGACGAGGATCTGGAAGGTGTGCGGCAGGTGGTAGATGCGCTTGATCAGCAGGCGCTCCACCGCCCAGGCCAGCGCCGCCACCAGCAGCGGGGCGATCAGCAGCGCCATCCAGAAACTGCCGGTGACCGCCACGGCGGTGTAGCACAGGTAGGCGCCGAGCAGGAAGAACGCGCCATGGGCGAAGTTGACGAAGTTGAGCAGGCCGAAAATGATCGTCAGGCCCACGGCGATGAGGAAGTAGATCATCCCCAGGCCAAGGCCGTTGAGCAGCTGGAACAGGTACAAGTCGAGCATGAGCGTGCCCTCCGCAGCGCGCCGGGCGCCTGCGTTTGCGTAGAAGTGGAACGAATGCCGTGGCTCAGGCCAGGGCGCAACCGGTGTGATCGACCTCGACGAACGAGCGGCCGGCGCTGAGCACCTCGGCCAGGTCGTCCTCGTCGCGCATCTGCGCCTGGGATTTGCCGCGCAGCAGGTAGTAGTCCTTGAGTACCTGGTGGTCGCCGGGGCGGATCAGCTCCTCGCCGGTCGGACCCTGGAAGCGCATGCCCTGCAGGCTGCGGGCCACGCTGGCGCCGTCGAGGGTGCCGGCCTGGACGATGGCCTCGAGCATCACCTTGGTGCTGATGTAGTCGGCCGCCAGCGGGTAGTTGGGGTTGATGCCGTAGGCCTTCTGGGTGGCGGCCACCAACTGCTTGTTCAGCGGCGTGTCGACCTGGTGCCAGTACTGCGCGCCGAGGTACACGCCTTCGAGCACGTCGCTGCCCAGTTCTTGGAACTGGTCCAGCCCGGCCGACCACACCAGCAGCACCTTCATGCGTTCCTTGATGCCGAAATTCACCGCCTGGCGCAGGGCGTTGGACGACTGGCTGCCGAAGTTCAGCAGCACCAGCACATCGGGCTTGGCGGCGATGGCATTGGTCAGGTAGCCGGAGAACTCTTGCTCCTGCAGCGAGTGGTAGCTGTTGCCGATGTGCTCCACGCCGTGCTCGGCGAACACCTTGCGGGCGTTGTCGAGCAGGGCGTCGCCGAACACGTATTGCGGGGTGATGGTGTACCAGCGCTTGGCCTGGGGCAGCAGGCGGATCATCGGCACCAGGGTTTCGCGGATGGCGCCATAGGTGGGCACCGACCAGCGGAAGGTCGAGGCGTTGCAGTCCTTGCCGGTGATCTCGTCGGCGCCCACCGGGGTCATGAACACGCCGCCGGCCTTGTGGATTTCCTTGGACACCGCCAGTGCCGAGGACGACAAGGTGCAGCCCTGGAAGAACCGCGCGCCATCCTGGCCGATGGCTTCCTGCACCTTGCGCACCGCCTTGCCGGCGTTGCCTTCGGTGTCGATGACCTTGTACTTGAGCGGGTGCCCGAGCACCTGCGGGTGTTCGGCGATCGCCAGGCGCGAGCCCATGTCGGCGTACTTGCCATAGCTGGCGAAGGCGCCGGACATCGACTTGAGCCCGTAGAAGGTCAGCGGCTCTTCGGCGAAGGCCCGGTGCGCCCCGAGGGGCAGACCACCGAGGGCCCCCAGGGCCAGGCCTGCCTTGAGCAGGGTACGTCTTTGCATGGGTAACTCCTTGATTCTGGTTATTAGGCAGGAGTGGCAATGGCAAAGCGGGGTCGGCGGGCCTGTGCGCAGGCCTCTGTCCAGGCTGAATCAGTGGTGGTGCTCGAACTCCAGCAGGAAGTTGCGTTCGACCTCGCCCTCCAGCGCGGTCATGTGGTGTTCGGCGTCGCACATGTGCTCGTGCATCAGTCGGCGCACGGCCTGCTCGTCGCTGGCCCGCAGGGCGGCCAGCAACTGCTTGTGGTAGTCGATGTTGGCGGCGGCGAACGCCTGGCGCTTGGGCAGGTAGGCTTTCTTCAGCACCACCAGGTCGCGCAGCAGGTCGTTGAGGAACATCGCCATGAAGCGCAGCAACGGGTTGGGGCAACGCTGGGCCAGCAGGGTGTGGAACTCGATTTCCGCCAGGCGCTGTTCGCGCTGGCCCTGTTCGCTGTCTTCCGGCGCGCCGCAGAAGTCGATGTTGGCCTGCAGCGCGGCGTAATCGGCCGCGCTCAGCTGGTCCATCACCGAGACCGCCAGTTCCACCTCGATGACCTTGCGCAATTGGTACACCTGTTCGCCATCCAGGTGCTGGAAGTGCAGGTAGTTGCGCAGCGCACGGCTGGCGGGCTCGGTGCCCACCTCGGCGAGGTAGGCGCCGCCGGTGGGGCCGGTGCGGGTATTGACCAGGCCTTCGACCTCCAGGGCCTTGAGCGCCTCGCGGGCGGTGCCCTTGGAGCATTCGAAGTGCTCCATCAGTTCGCGCTCGGTGGGCAGGCGGTCGCCAGGGTGCAACGCTTCGGTGACGATCGAGCGCTTGACCGATTCGACGATCACGTCGGAGAGCTTCTGGCGCTTGCGTTTGGCTTTGAGCATTTCGCTATTTTTCATATTTATGCGGATAAATAGGATTTAGCGAGTTTTGCCGGAAGGGGTCAATGGTGGCGCGGGGGGAGGTGTCGCAAATGGTGCGAAAGGGTCGGGGAGAGGTAAGTGCAAAACCCAGTGCACTGTAGGGGCGGGCGTGTTCAGCGTTGCGCCCACCCGGCGCGTGTCACCGGCGTGGCCGGTGATCGCGGGGCAAGCCCGCGCCTACAGGTGTCTGCGTGACATCGGGGGAGATACGGCTCAGCCTTTGCGGCCAGGCCCCTGCTCCAGGTGTGCCTGGCTGCAGTACCAGTCGTTGCCCAGTTGCAGCGCGCGGTCGTTGGGCAGGTGCACGCCGCAATGGGCGCAGCGCACCATCTTCAGCGGGTCGTCGAGGCGCTGCTCGGGGCGCGCCTGCTGGCTGACTTTGAACTTGCGCCACAGCCAGAACGCGGCGGCGATCAGGGCGATCCAGAAGAGTAGGCGAACCATGGTGTCCAGCTTGTCCTTGAAGAGAAGCCACAGTCTAGGACGCGGCCATGAAAAAAGGGAGGCCTGGGCCTCCCTTTCTCTTTAGCGCGTGCTATCAGTCGAACAGACCGAAGGTCAGGTAGCTGAACCACGAACGGTCCTGCTCGGCTTCCTTCGGGCCTGCCGGCAGGACCGGGTCGCCGTTCTCGTCCTTGGGCAGCAGGTCGGGCGACATCTCGTCGCGGGCGTCCTTGAACTGACGGACCACATCCTGGTTGGCACGGGTCTCGCCCGGCGGCAGCGGGGTGTCGGTCTCGATCAGGCCCAGGGTCGCCTTGGACAGCCACGAACGGCCATCGGACTCACCCTGCTTGGGCTCGAACTGGCCGTCGACCAGGCTCGGGTGGTTCGGGTAGTTGAGCTTCAGGGTTTCCAGGCTGGTGGCGGCCAGGTCGTCCAGGTGCATCTTCTGGTAGGCCTCGGTCATCACTGCCAGGCCATCGCCGACCGACGGGGTTTCCTGGAAGTTCTCGACCACGTAGCGGCCACGGTTGGCAGCGGCCACGTAGGCCTCGCGGCTCAGGTAGTAGTCGGCGACGTGGATCTCGTAGGAGGCCAGCAGGTTGCGCAGGTAGATCATGCGCTGCTTGGCGTCCGGCGCGTAGCGGCTGTTGGGGAAGCGGCTGGTGAGCTGGGCGAACTCGTTGTACGAGTCGCGTGCCGCGCCCGGGTCACGCTTGGTCATGTCCAGCGGCAGGAAGCGCGCCAGCAGGCCGCGATCCTGGTCGAACGAGGTCAGGCCCTTGAGGTAGTAGGCGTAGTCGACGTTCGGGTGCTGCGGGTGCAGGCGGATGAAGCGCTCGGCGGCGGACTTGGCGGCCTCCGGCTCGGTGTTCTTGTAGTTGGCGTAGATCAGCTCGAGCTGGGCCTGGTCGGCGTAGCGGCCGAACGGGTAGCGCGATTCCAGGGCCTTGAGCTTGTTCACGGCGCTGGTGTAGCTGTGGTTGTCCAGGTCGGCCTGCGCCTGCTGGTACAACTCGGCTTCGCTGAGGTTCTCGTCAATCACTTCCTTGTTCGAGGAACAGGCAGCGGTGAGCCCGAGGATGGCGATCAGCAGCAGGTGTTTCACTTGCATGGCGGCTTGCGTCCCTTTGACGGCCGCTGTCTTGGGCGGTGCCGTCCTGTTATGATGAGCGCCCCCGGCCAACCCCGGGGCAAAAGAAGCCGTATTTAACCACAAGCGCGCAGCCGAAACCAAAGGCTGTGCGCCCGTCGATTCGAGCATGTCCCAGATCATTCAACTTAGCGCAGAGGTCCCGTCCGAACTGGGCGGCCAACGCCTCGACCAGGTCGCCGCCCAATTGTTCGCCGAGTACTCGCGTTCGCGCCTGTCCTCGTGGATCAAAGATGGCCGACTGACGGTCGACGGTGCGGTGCTGCGCCCGCGCGACACCGTCCATAGTGGCGCCATCCTGGCCCTCGAGGCCGAGCAGGAAGCCCAGGGCGAGTGGGTGGCCCAGGACATCGAGCTGGACATCGTCTACGAAGACGACCAGATCCTGGTGATCAACAAGCCTGCGGGCCTGGTGGTGCACCCGGCTGCCGGGCATGCCGACGGCACCCTGCTCAATGCCCTGCTGCACCACGTGCCGGACATCGTCAACGTGCCGCGCGCCGGCATCGTGCACCGCCTGGACAAAGACACCACCGGCCTGATGGTGGTGGCCAAGACCCTGCAGGCGCAGACCAACCTGGTCGACCAGTTGCAGAAGCGTTCGGTCAGCCGCATCTATGAATGCATCGTGGTGGGCGTGGTCACCGCCGGGGGCAAGATCGACGCGCCCATCGGCCGCCACGGCGGCATGCGCCAGCGCATGGCGGTCACCGACGGCGGCAAGCCGGCGGTCAGCCACTACCGCGTGCTCAAGCGTTTCCGTTCGCACACCCATGTGCGGGTGAAGCTGGAAACCGGCCGTACCCACCAGATTCGCGTGCACATGGCCCATGTCGGCTTCCCGCTGGTCGGCGACCAGACCTACGGCGGGCGCTTCCGCATTCCACCGGCGGCCAGCGTGGCCATGGTCGAGGCGGTCAAGCACTTTCCCCGTCAGGCCCTGCACGCGCGCTTCCTGGCGCTGGACCACCCGACCACCGGTGAGCGCATGGAATGGGCCTCGGCCCTGCCGGACGACTTCGTCTGGCTGCTGTCGCTGCTCAACCAGGACCGCGAGAGCTTCATCGGATGAGCGACCTGACGCGGTCGCTGATCCTCCCCGATTGGCCGGCCCCGGCCGCGGTTCGCGCCTGCGTCACCACCCGCGAGGGCGGCGTCAGCCTGCCGCCCTTCGACACCTTCAACCTCGGTGACCACGTCGGCGATGACCCGGCCGCGGTCGCCGAGAACCGCCGCCGTTTGGGCGCCGCATTCAACATCCGCCCGGCCTGGCTCAAGCAGGTGCATGGCTTGAGCGTGGCCGATGCCGACCCGTCGGTGGTGGCCGAGGCCGACGCCAGTTGGACCGACCAGCCCGGCATCGCCTGCACCGTGATGACCGCCGACTGCCTGCCCGCGTTGTTCTGCGACCGTGCCGGCACCCGTGTGGCGGCGGCCCATGCCGGCTGGCGCGGGTTGGCCGGTGGCGTGCTGGAGGCGACCCTGGACCGCTTGGCCCTGGCGCCGGAAGAGGTGCTGGTGTGGCTTGGCCCAGCCATTGGCCCGCAGGCCTTCGAGGTTGGGCTGGAGGTGCGCGATGCCTTTACCGCCGTGCATCCTCAGGCGGCCGAGGCGTTCGTCGCCGGTGAGCGGCCGGGCAAGTTGATCGCCGACATTTATAAGCTTGCGCGCATCCGCCTGGCGGCGCGTGGCGTCACTGCCGTGTATGGCGGTGGTTTGTGCACGGTCAGTGACCCACGTTTCTTCTCCTACCGCCGCACCCCGCAGGGCGGGCGCTTCGCTTCCCTGGTCTGGCTGGACCCCACCGCCTGAAGGGCGGCCCCGGCCTCTGGGGGCGCCACGCCTTTGTTCCGTCAATGCCGGCCTCTTCGCGGGGCAGCCAACATCGCTGGCGCGTAGGCCAATTCCGAGCTGCCCCTCATCAACCCCCGCTAAGCTTGAATCTTCCAGAATGGGCCATATCTATTGCTCATCTCTGGCAGGTTTCTTCATCTAGGTGTGTCCATCGCTCCGGCCTGCCCAAAAGGAAGGTATCCCCATGCGAATAGACCGTTTGACCAGCAAGCTGCAACTGGCGTTATCCGACTCCCAATCCCTCGCCGTGGGCATGGACCACCCGGCCATCGAGCCCCTGCACCTGCTGCAGGCGCTGATCGAGCAGCAGGGCGGTTCGATCAAGCCGCTGCTGATGCAGGTCGGCTTCGACATCAACAGTCTGCGCCAGGCGTTGACCAAGGAACTGGACCAACTGCCGAAAATCCAGAACCCCACCGGCGACGTGAACATGTCCCAGGACCTCGCGCGCCTGCTCAACCAGGCCGACCGCCTGGCCCAGCAGAAAGGCGACCAGTTCATCTCCAGCGAGCTGGTGCTGCTCGCCGCCATGGACGAGAACAGCAAGGTCGGCAAGCTGCTGCTCGGCCAGGGCGTGAGCAAGAAGGCCCTGGAAAACGCCATCAACAACCTGCGCGGCGGCGCGGCGGTGAACGACGCCAACGCCGAGGAATCGCGCCAGGCCCTGGACAAGTACACCGTCGACCTGACCAAACGCGCCGAGGAAGGCAAGCTCGACCCGGTGATCGGTCGTGACGATGAGATCCGCCGCACCGTGCAAGTGCTGCAACGGCGTACCAAGAACAACCCCGTGCTGATCGGCGAGCCCGGCGTCGGCAAGACCGCCATCGCCGAAGGCCTGGCCCAGCGCATCATCAACGGCGAAGTGCCCGATGGCCTCAAGGGCAAGCGCCTGCTGGCCCTGGACATGGGCGCGCTGATCGCTGGCGCCAAGTATCGCGGTGAGTTCGAGGAGCGCCTGAAAGCGCTGCTCAACGAGCTGTCCAAGCAGGAAGGCCAGATCATCCTGTTCATCGACGAGCTGCACACCATGGTCGGCGCCGGCAAAGGCGAGGGCGCCATGGACGCTGGCAACATGCTCAAGCCCGCCCTGGCCCGTGGCGAGCTGCACTGCGTCGGCGCCACCACGCTCAACGAATACCGTCAGTTCATCGAGAAGGACGCGGCGCTGGAGCGGCGTTTCCAGAAGGTGCTGGTAGAAGAGCCGAGCGAGGAAGACACCATCGCCATCCTGCGTGGCCTGAAAGAGCGCTACGAAGTGCACCACAAGGTGGCCATCACCGACGGCGCGATCATCGCCGCGGCCAAGCTCAGCCACCGCTACATCACCGACCGCCAGTTGCCGGACAAGGCCATCGACCTGATCGACGAGGCCGCCAGCCGCATCCGCATGGAGATCGACTCCAAGCCGGAAGTGCTCGACCGCCTCGACCGTCGCCTGATCCAGCTGAAGGTCGAGTCGCAGGCCCTGAAGAAGGAAGAGGACGAGGCCGCGAAGAAGCGCCTGGAGAAACTGACCGAGGAAATCGAGCGCCTGGAGCGTGAGTATTCCGACCTCGAGGAAATCTGGGCGTCGGAAAAGGCCGAGGTGCAAGGCTCGGCGCAGATCCAGCAGAAGATCGAGCAGGCCCGCCAGGAACTGGAAGCCGCACGCCGCAAAGGCGACCTCAGCCGCATGGCCGAGCTGCAGTACGGGGTGATCCCGGACCTGGAGCGCAGCCTGCAGATGGTCGACCAGCACGGCAAGACCGAGAACCAGCTGCTGCGCAACAAGGTCACCGAGGAAGAGATCGCCGAGGTCGTCTCCAAGTGGACCGGCATCCCGGTGTCGAAGATGCTCGAAGGCGAGCGCGAAAAGCTGCTGAAGATGGAAGACCTGCTGCACCAGCGGGTGATCGGCCAGAACGAGGCGGTGACCGCCGTGGCGAATGCCGTGCGCCGTTCCCGCGCCGGGCTTTCCGACCCGAACCGGCCCAGTGGCTCGTTCCTGTTCCTCGGGCCCACCGGCGTGGGCAAGACCGAGCTGTGCAAGGCGCTGGCCGAATTCCTCTTCGACACCGAAGAGGCGATGGTGCGCATCGACATGTCCGAGTTCATGGAGAAGCACTCCGTGGCGCGCCTGATCGGCGCACCGCCAGGCTACGTTGGCTATGAGGAGGGCGGTTACCTGACCGAGGCGGTGCGTCGCAAGCCGTATTCGGTGGTGCTGCTCGACGAAGTGGAGAAGGCCCACCCGGATGTGTTCAACGTGTTGCTGCAGGTGCTGGAGGATGGCCGCCTGACCGACAGCCATGGCCGCACCGTGGACTTCCGCAACACGGTGATCGTGATGACCTCCAACCTGGGCTCGGCGCAGATCCAGGAGCTGGTCGGTGATCGCGAGGCGCAACGCGCGGCGGTGATGGACGCGGTGGGTTCGCACTTCCGTCCCGAGTTCATCAACCGTATCGACGAAGTGGTGGTGTTCGAGCCGCTGGGGCGCGAGCAGATCGCCGGCATCACCGAGATCCAGCTGGGCCGCCTGCGCAGCCGCCTGGGCGAGCGCGAACTGTCGTTGAGCTTGAGCCCGGAGGCGTTGGACAAGCTGATCGCCGTGGGTTACGACCCGGTGTATGGCGCGCGGCCTTTGAAGCGGGCGATCCAGCGCTGGATCGAGAACCCGCTGGCGCAGTTGATCCTCAGCGGGCAGTTCCTGCCCGGCGCGGCGATCACCGCGAAGGTGGAGGGCGACGAGATCGTCTTCGGCTGACCCCCAAGCCCCGCCCATGGCGGGGCTTTTTCATGCCGTACCCCTCGTGGGCACGGGGCTTGGCGTACCGGTTTGTATAACCTTTTGAGAATCTTGAAATTTTTCTTTGCATTTCGCTTCGAGTGCGCTTAATATGCGCCCCGCTGTCAGGCACTACACAGATCACCGGCGGTAAAGGCGATCTGAAAACAATTTGCAAATCAGTAAGTTGAAAGCAAATTGGGGGTTGACAAGCGAATCGGAGGATGTAGAATAGCGCGCCTCAGAGGCAACAACGCGAAAGCGGATGCCGAAGAGATCGAAGCTAACCAGCCTTCGAAGTTGTAAACGAAGTTGTAGTTCCGCGATAGCTCAGTCGGTAGAGCAAATGACTGTTAATCATTGGGTCCCTGGTTCGAGTCCAGGTCGCGGAGCCAAATTCGGGGTGTAGCGCAGTCCGGTAGCGCGCCTGCTTTGGGAGCAGGATGTCAGGAGTTCGAATCCCCTCACCCCGACCATTTTCCGGGTCGTTAGCTCAGTTGGTAGAGCAGTTGGCTTTTAACCAATTGGTCGTAGGTTCGAATCCTACACGACCCACCATGTAAAAAGGGCATCTCGCATGAGATGCCCTTTTTCTTTGCGCCTGAAAAACCTCTGGAGGTTTCAGGGCTGGCCCACAGCGCCGCATCGGTAAGAGCGGGCTTGCCCCGCGACAGGGCCCGACCAAACAACAGCGTCGACCCTGCGGCCCCGGTTGTTTTCTGAAAAACCGACGAACGGTCATCCCTCCTTCGATGTCTAGACAACACCCTCGGTTGTCTACCCGCCATCCCCCCATCCCAGCCCCATCCCCCCGACTTGTCCACCTGGACCACCTTCCCCCGAGCACCCAACCGTCACCCTGCTGTCAGCACTCCGTCACCCACGCTTCACCGAACTGCCACACATCGGGCCTAGGTTCATCTGCAACCGAACCCGGCCCATGGCTGGCCGGCCTGTTCATCCAACAAGACAGAGACCGCCCATGAACGCAGTCATCCACATCGACCACCTGAACAAATCCTTCGCCCACAAGTCCGCGCTCACGGACGTGTCGTTGTCCATACAACCAGGCGAGATGGTCGCGTTGATCGGTGCGTCCGGCTCCGGCAAGTCGACCTTGCTGCGCCACCTGGCGGGCCTGGCCAGTTGCGACAAGCACAACGGCGGCAGCATCCAGGTGCTGGGCCGCGACGTGCAGTGCGACGGGCGCATGAGCCGCAGCCTGCGCCGCCAGCGCGCCGACATCGGCTACATCTTCCAGCAGTTCAACCTGGTCGCGCGCCTGAGTGTGTTGCAGAACGTGCTGCTCGGCGGCCTCGGGCGCATGCCGCGCTGGCGCGGCACCCTGGGCCTGTTCAATGCCGAAGAGCAACAGCGCGCCCTGCATGCCCTGGAGCGCGTAGGCCTGGCCGACCGCGCCCGGCAACGCGCCTCGACGCTGTCGGGCGGCCAGCAACAGCGGGTGGCCATCGCCCGCGCGCTCACCCAGCGTGCCGAAGTGATCCTCGCCGACGAACCCATCGCCTCGCTCGACCCCGAGTCGGCGCGCAAGGTCATGGAGATCCTCGCCGACATCAACCGCCGCGACGGCAAGACCGTGGTGGTGACCCTGCATCAGGTCGACTACGCCGTGCGCTATTGCCGGCGCAGCGTCGCGCTCAAGGCCGGGCGCATCCATTTCGACGGGCCCGCCGCCAACCTGAAGCCCGATTTCCTCAACGACCTGTACGGCGCCGACGAGGGCGCGAGCCTGATGTTCGGCGGCCAGACCGAACACAGCCGCGCCGTGCCACTGACCCTGGCGCGCGCCTGACCCAACCCCTGCCCACGCCCCCACACCCAGGAGCTCATCATGTTCAACCGTATCGGTCGCGCCTGCGCCGCCGCCGCGCTGCTGGCCAGCAGCCTGTTAGGCACTGCCCAGGCGAGTGAAACCAGCATCAACTTCGGCATCATGTCCACCGAGTCATCGCAGAACCTCAAGAGCATCTGGCAGCCGTTCCTCGACGACATGGCCAAGAAGACCGGCCTGAAGGTCAACGCCACCTTCGCTTCCGACTACGCCGGCCTGATCCAGGGCATGCGCTTCGACAAGGTCGACGTCGCCTGGCTCGGCAACAAGGCGGCCCTGGAAGCGGTGGACCGCGCCGGTGGCGAGATCTTCGCCCAGACCGCCGCCGCCAACGGCGCGCCGGGCTACTGGAGCGTGCTGATCGCGCGCAAGGACAGCCCGGTCGACTCGGTCGACTACCTGCTCAAGCACGCCAAGGAGCTGACCTTCGGCAACGGCGACCCGAACTCCACCTCCGGCTACCTGGTGCCCGGCTACTACGTGTTCGCCCAGAACAACGTCGACCCCAGCAAGATCTTCAAGCGCACTCTCAATTCCAGCCACGAGGTCAACGCGCTGAGCGTGGCCAAGGGCCAGGTCGACGTCGCCACCTTCAACACCGAGAGCTGGGACCGCCTGGAAGTCACCCAGCCGGACAAGGCCGCGTTGCTCAAGGTGATCTGGAAGTCGCCGCTGATCCCGGCCGACCCGATGGTCTGGCGCAAGGGCCTGTCGGACGCGACCAAGGCCAAGGTGCGCGAATTCTTCGCCCGCTACGGCGACAGCGACGAGGAAAAGGCCGTGCTGGCCAACATGCAGATGAGCAAGTTCCGCAGCTCCAGCGACGACCAATTGCTGACCATCCGCCAGCTCGAGCTCTACAAGCAGCGCACCGAAGTGCTCGCCAGCACCGGCTTGTCCGCGGAGGAAAAAGCCAAGCGCGTGAAGGAGCTCGACGACGGCCTGGCCAAGTTGCAACAGCGCATCTCCGAACTCGACCAGAAAGCCGCGGCCCGCGCCGGCTGACCTACCCAGGGCGCGGCCAAGCGCTGCCGCGCCCCTTGCAGAGGACGACCTGATGAGTACATCCGCGATTGCCACCCCACCCACCGACCGGCGCGGCTGGTCACGCTACCTGGGGTGGGGCCTGTTCGCCGTGGTCATGGCCTGGGCCTGGAACGGCGCCGAAATGAACCCCCAGGCGCTGCTGCGCGACGGCGGCAACATGGCCACCTTCGCCGCCGACTTCTTCCCGCCCGACTTCACCGAATGGCGCAGCTACCTCAAGGAAATGCTGGTGACCGTGCACATCGCCCTGTGGGGCACCGTGCTGGCCATCGTCTGCGCCATCCCGCTGGGCATCCTCTGCGCCGACAACATCACCCCCTGGTGGGTGCACCAGCCGCTGCGCCGCTGCATGGATGCCTGCCGCTCGATCAACGAAATGGTGTTCGCCATGTTGTTCGTGGTGGCCGTCGGCCTGGGGCCGTTCGCCGGCGTGCTGGCCCTGTGGATAAGCACCACCGGCGTGCTCGCCAAGCTGTTCGCCGAGGCGGTCGAGGCCATCGACCCCGGCCCGGTCGAGGGCGTGCGCGCCACCGGCGCCAGCGCCGTGCAGGAAGTGGTGTTCGCAGTGATCCCGCAGGTGCTGCCGCTGTGGATCTCCTACGCGCTGTACCGCTTCGAGTCCAACGTGCGCTCGGCCACGGTGGTGGGCATGGTCGGTGCCGGCGGTATCGGCGTGATCCTCTGGGAAAACATCCGCGCCTTCCAGTTCACCCAGACCTGCTCGGTGCTGCTGGTGATCATCCTGGTGGTCAGCCTGATCGACGTCGCCTCCCAGCGCCTGCGCAAGCAGTTCATCTGATTCGAACGACAGGAGAGGGCATTGGCCCTTTTTTAAACGATGGAAATGTCTAGACAAGCCGAGCCCATCTACCTGGAGCTCGCCGCCACCCTGCGCCGCGAACTGGCCGACTACCGTGCCGGCGACTTCCTGCCCGCCGAGGTCCAGCTGGCGGCGCGTTTCCGGGTCAACCGCCACACCGTGCGCCGCGCCGTCGACGAGCTGGTGCAGGAGGGCTGCCTGCTGCGCCGCCAAGGCAAGGGCACCCAGGTGCTGACTCGCCCGCTGGTGTACCCGATGGCCGCCGAAAGCGCCTACAGCCAATCGCTCTCGGCCCAGGGCCTGGGCGTGCAGGCGCAACTGCTGCAACGCCGGCCCTGCCGCGCCAGCCCGGAGGAGGCCGGCCACCTGGGCCTGGCCGAGCAGGCCACGCTGCTCGAACTGCACACCCTGCGCCGCCTCGACGAGCAACCGGTGAGCCTGATTCGCCACCGCTACTGCGCCAGCCGCGCGGCGTTTCTCGCCGACTACCACGGCGGCTCGCTGCGCGCCTATTTCGCCGAACGCCAGTTGCCGCTGTCGCGCGCCTTCAGTGTGATCGGCGCGCGCCTGCCCAGCCGTGACGAGGCCGCCGACCTGTTGATGCCCCGGCACCTGCCGGTGCTCACCGTGCTCACCCTGTCCCGCGACGCGAGCGGCCAACCGGTGGAGATCGCCTACTCCATCAGCCGCTCCGACCGCTTCCAGTACCAGGTCATGACCTGAGGGAGGAACCACCCATGACCCCTTCGCAATCGCAGCTTACCCCGCGCCAGCAGTGGATCGGTGTGCTCGGCCGCGCCCACCCCGGCGAGCTCGGCGCCCACGAGGCCGCCCTGCGCGACGTCGATTACCAACTGATCCGCGCCCCGGAAATCGGCATGGCCCTGGTGCGCGGCCGCATGGGCGCCAGCGGCGCGCCGTTCAACCTCGGCGAGATGACCGTGACCCGCTGCGTGGTGCGCCTGGCCGATGGCCGCACCGGCTACAGCTACCTGGCCGGGCGTGACAAGCGCTGCGCCGAGCTGGCCGCGCTGGCCGACGCCCACCTGCAAGGCGCCCGCCAGGCCCACTGGCTGGCCCAATTGATCGAGCCGCTGGCCCGCGCCCAGGCCGAACGCCGCGCGCGCCACGACGCGGAAACCGCCGCCACGCGGGTGGAGTTCTTCACCCTGGTCAGAGGAGAAAACCCATGAGCAGTGCCCTGTTGCAACCGGCCTTCAGCGACCCGGTGCTGGACGCCCAGCGCAGCTTCCGCGCGGCCCTCAAGGCCCTGGCCAACCCCGGCCAGCCCCAGGCCCTGGCGCCCGCGACCCTGCCTGCGCCGCTCAACGGCCTGCACCCGGCCACCTATGCCCTGTGCCTGGCGCTGCTGGATGTCGACACGCCGCTGTGGCTGGCGCCGGCCTTCGACACCCCGGCCATCCGCGCCAACCTGGGCTTCCACTGCGGCTGCCCGATCGTCGCTGAGCGCCCGCAGGCGCGCTTCGCCCTGCTCAATGCCAGCGGGCTGGACGACCTGTCCGGTTTCGACAGCGGCAATGACCGCTACCCGGACCAGTCCTGCACCTTGCTGGTGCAACTGCCGGCCCTGGACGGCGGCGACGTGACGCTGTGGCGCGGCCCCGGCATTCGCGAGCAACAGGCGGTGATGTTGCCGGTGGCCGCCGATTTCTGGCGGCAGCGTGCCGCGCGCAACGCATTCCCGCGTGGCCTCGACCTGCTGTTGATTGCCGGCGAGCAACTGCTCGGCCTGCCCCGCAGCACCCGCGTCAGCGCACAGGAGGGCAACTGATGTACGTAGCCGTCAAAGGTGGCGAACAGGCCATCGACAATGCCCACCGCCTGCTGGCCAAGCAGCGCCGGGGCGACACCGCCATCGCCGAGCTCGACGTCGAGCAGGTCCGCCAGCAACTGCCACTGGCCGTGGCCCGGGTGATGACCGAAGGCTCGCTGTACGACGAACAGCTCGCCGCGCTGGCGATCAAGCAGGCCGGCGGCGACCTGGTGGAAGCGATCTTCCTGCTGCGCGCCTACCGCACCACGCTGCCGCGTTTCGGCGCCAGCCTGCCGCTGGACACCGCGAACATGCAGCTGTCGCGGCGCATCTCGGCGACCTTCAAGGACCTGCCCGGCGGCCAGCGCCTTGGCCCGACCTTCGACTACACCCACCGCCTGCTGGACTTCACCTTGCTGGCCGAGGGCGACTTCCCCGGCCCCGACACCCGCGCAGCGAAGGCCACCGAACCTTGCCCGCACGTGCTCGACCTGCTGGCCCGCGAGGGCCTGGTCAAGCAGGAAGCCGACGATGGCGCGCCGGTGCCGGACATCACCCGCGAACCGCTGGAGTACCCGGCCAACCGCGCCGAGCGCCTGCAAGCGCTGGCCCGGGGCGACGAAGGCTTCCTACTGGCGCTGGGCTATTCGACCCAGCGCGGCTATGGCCGCAACCACCCGTTCGCCGGCGAGATCCGCATCGGCCACGTGGAGGTGTGGATCGAGCCCGAGGAGTTGGGCTTCCCCATCGCTCTGGGCGAGATCGCCATCACCGAGTGCGAGATGGTCAACCAGTTCGTCGGCTCGGCCACCGAGCCCGCGCAATTCACCCGTGGCTACGGCCTGACCTTCGGCCACGCCGAGCGCAAGGCGATGGCCATGGCCCTGGTCGACCGCTCGCTGCGCGCCGGGGAGTACGCCGAGGAGGTGGTCTCGCCCGCCCAGCAAGAAGAGTTCGTGCTGGCGCATTGCGACAACGTCGAGGCCGCCGGCTTCGTCTCGCACCTCAAGCTGCCGCACTACGTCGACTTCCAGGCCGAACTGGAGTTGCTGCGCAAGCTGCGCGCGCCGCACAACCCGCAGGAGACCCGCTGATGAACGCCCTCACCACAACCGAGCCGGCGTACAACTTCGCCTACCTCGACGAGCAGACCAAGCGCATGATCCGCCGCGCCCTGCTCAAGGCCGTGGCCATCCCCGGCTACCAGGCCCCGTTCGGCGGCCGCGAGATGCCGCTGCCTTATGGCTGGGGCACTGGCGGCATGCAGCTGACCGCCGCCATCCTCGGCGCCGACGACACCCTCAAGGTGATCGACCAGGGCGCCGACGACACCACCAACGCCGTGTCGATCCGGCGTTTCTTCGCCCGCACCGCCGGCGTGGCCACCACCGAGCGCACGCCCGAGGCGAGCATCATCCAGACCCGCCACCGCATCCCGGAAACCCCGCTGCACGAAGAGCAGATCCTGGTGTTCCAGGTGCCGATCCCCGAACCGCTGCGCTTCATCGAGCCGTCCGAGCGCGAGACCCGCACCATGCACGCCCTGGGCGACTACGGGGTGATGCACGTGAAACTGTACGAAGACATCGCCACCTTCGGCCATATCGCCACGGCCTACGCCTACCCGGTGACGGTGGATGAACGCTACGTGATGGACCCGTCGCCCATCCCCAAATTCGACAACCCCAAGCTCGACATGAACCCGGCGCTGATGCTGTTCGGCGCCGGTCGTGAAAAACGTCTGTACGCCGTGCCGCCCTACACCCGGATGGTGAGCCTGGACTTCGAAGACCACCCGTTCGAGGCCCAGCGCTGGAGCCACGCCTGCGCCATCTGCGGCAGCCGCGCGTCGTTCCTCGACGAACTGATCGTCGATGACGCCGGCACCCAGCGCTTCGTCTGCTCCGACACCGATTACTGCGCCCAGCGCGCCAGCCAGCAAGGGGAACGACCATGAGTGGCGCACCGGCACCGGTTGCCATCGACACAGCGGCCCTGGCCGACCAGCCGCTGCTGGACGTGCAGGGCCTGGGCAAGCTCTATGGCCCGGAGAAGGGCTGCCAGGGCGTGAGCTTCAAGCTGTACCCCGGCGAAGTGCTGGGCATCGTCGGCGAGTCCGGCTCGGGCAAGTCGACCTTGCTCTCGCTGCTCAGCGGCCGTTGCCCGCCGGACGCCGGCAGCGTGCGCTACCGGGGCCGCGACGCGCGCTGGCTGGACCTGTACCAGGCCAGCGAAGCCGAGCGCCGCACCCTGCTGCGCACCGAGTGGGGCTTCGTCGAGCAGAACCCGCGCGACGGCCTGCGCATGGCCGTGTCGGCCGGCGCCAACATCGGCGAGCGCCTGATGGCCCAGGGCGCGCGGCACTACCAGCAACTGCGCCAGGCCGGCATCGACTGGCTGCGCCAGGTGGAGATCGACCCGGCGCGCATCGACGACTTGCCACGCACCTTCTCCGGCGGCATGCAGCAGCGCCTGCAGATCGCCCGCAACCTGGTGTCGTCGCCACGGCTGGTGTTCATGGACGAGCCCACCGGCGGCCTCGATGTGTCGGTGCAGGCGCGCTTGCTCGACCTGATGCGCGGCCTGGTGCGCGAACTGGACCTGGCGGTGGTGATCGTCACCCACGACCTGGCCGTGGCGCGCCTGCTGGCCGACCGGCTGATGGTGATGCGCCGCTCGCAGGTGGTCGAGACCGGCCTCACCGACCAGGTGCTGGACGACCCGCAGCACCCGTATTCGCAGCTGCTGGTGTCTTCGGTGCTGCAACCATGAACCGCGACGCAGGTGAACCCATGAACCCATCCCTCGAGGTCGTCGGCCTGGCCAAGACCTTCACCCTGCACCAGCACGACGGCCTGGTGCTCAACGTGCTGCGCGCGCTGTCGTTCAGCGTCCAGGCGGGCGAGTGCCTGGTGCTGCACGGCCCGTCCGGCGCGGGCAAGAGCACCTTGCTGCGCACGCTCTACGGCAACTACCTGGCCGCGGGCGGCAGCATCCGTGTGCGCCATGACGGCGACTGGCTGGAGCTGGTCGGCGCCGAGCCGCGCCAGGTGCTCGGCGTGCGCCAGCGCACCCTGGGCTATGTCAGCCAGTTCCTGCGGGTGATCCCCCGTGTGGCGACGCTCGACGTGGTGATGGAGCCCGCCCTGGCCCGCGGCTGGCCCAAGGCCC
Organism: Pseudomonas entomophila; assembly: GCF_029193575.1. Lineage (GTDB taxonomy): Bacteria > Pseudomonadota > Gammaproteobacteria > Pseudomonadales > Pseudomonadaceae > Aquipseudomonas > Aquipseudomonas entomophila_G. The sequence continues at coordinate 38,882 of NZ_JARGCS010000003.1, forward strand.
AGGCCCGTGCCCGCGCAGAAGCCTTGCTGGCCCGGCTGAACATTCCCGAGCGCCTCTGGCAACTGGCGCCCGGCACCTTCTCCGGGGGCGAGCAGCAACGGGTCAATATCGCCCGTGGCTTCATGGTCGAGTGGCCGGTGTTGCTGCTCGACGAACCCACGGCGTCACTGGACGACAACAACCGTCATGTGGTTCTGGCATTGATCGAGGAAGCCAAGGCCGCCGGCAGCGCGGTGATCGGCATCTTCCACGACCGCCTGGCGCGCGAGGCCGTGGCCGACCGCTGGCTGGACATGAGCGAACAGGAGCTTCCGGCATGAACGAGACGATTCTGAGCAACGCCCGGGTGGTGACCGCCGACGGCGAGTTCCACGGTAGCGTGCTGCTGCGCGGCGGCTACATCGCCGCCGTGGACTGCGGCGCCAGCCAACTGCCCCAGGCCATCGACCTGGAGGGCGATTACCTGCTGCCCGGCCTGGTCGAGCTGCACACCGACAACCTGGAGAAGTACCTCGGCCCACGCCCCGGCGTCGATTGGCCCTCGGCCCCGGCGGTGCTGGCGCACGATGCACAGATCATCGCCGCAGGCATCACCACGGTATTCGACGCGCTGTCGATCGGCGACGTGAACCCCAAGGGCAAGCGCATGCAGCAGCTGCCCGGCATGCTGGCGGCGATCAGCGAGGCCAGCAGCGCCGGGCAGACCCGCGCCGAACACCGCCTGCACCTGCGCTGCGAGGTGTGCCACCCCGACACCCTGGCGGTGTTCCGCGACCTGGTCGGCCACCCGCTGGTGCAACTGGTGTCGGCCATGGACCACTCGCCGGGCCAGCGCCAGTTCGCGTTGGAGGAGAAGTACCGCGAGTACTACATGGGCAAGTACCACCTCAGCGACGCGCAGATGGATGCGTTCATCGTCGAGCAGGTGGCCAACGCCAAGACCTACAGCGACCGCTACCGCAAGGCCATCGTCGAAGATTGCCGGGCGCGCGGCCTGTCGGTGGCCAGCCACGACGACGCCACCGTGGCGCACGTGGAGGAGTCGGCGGCGTTCGGCATGAGCATCGCCGAGTTCCCCACCACCCTGGAGGCCGCGCGCAGTTGCCAGCGCCTGGGCATGAAGGTGCTGATGGGCGCGCCGAACATCGTCCGTGGCGGCTCGCACTCGGGCAACGTGGCGGCGGCGGCGCTGGCGCGCGAGGGGCTGCTGGACATCCTCTCCAGCGACTATTACCCAGCCAGCCTGTTGCACGCCGCGTTCATCCTCGGCACCACCGAGGGCAGCGGCGTCGGCCTGCCGCAGGCGATCCAGATGGTCAGCGGCGCCCCGGCCCGCGCGGCGGGGCTGGCCGACCGTGGCGACATCCGCGCCGGCCTGCGCGCCGACCTCCTGCAGGTGCGCCACCACCCGCGCACGCCGCTGTTGCGCCAGGTGTGGCGCGAGGCGAGGAGGGTGTACTGATGGCCGGCCGGCTGATCTACCTGATAGGCCCTTCGGGTTCGGGCAAGGACAGCCTGCTCGACGCCGCCCGCGAGGCCCTGGTGGCGCGCGGCTGCCGTATCGCCCGGCGGGTCATCACCCGTTCCGCCGAGGCCATGGGCGAAGCCGCGCTGGCGGTGAGCGCGGCGCAGTTCGAGCAGTTGCGCGCCGACGGTGCCTTCGCCCTGCATTGGCAGGCCAACGGCTTGCACTACGGCATCCCTCGGGAAATCGACACCTGGCTGGCGCAGGGGCATGACGTGCTGGTCAATGGCTCGCGCGGCTACCTGGCCCAAGCCCGGCAGCGCTACCCGGATGCGCAGGTGGTGCTGCTGAGCGTCGAGCCGGCGGTGCTGCGCCAGCGCCTGCTGGCGCGGGGCCGCGAGCTGCCGGTGGAGGTGGAGGCGCGCCTTGCGCGCAATGCCCGCTTCGCCAGCGAGCTGTTCGACTACGACGCCACGGTGCTGGTGCTGGACAACTCCGGCCCGCTGGCCGACACCGTGGCGCGCCTGCTCGCGCACCTGGAGAACGCATGCGCCTGACCTTGCTCGGCACCGGCGACGCCCGGCAGGTGCCGGTGTATGGCTGTGCTTGCCGGGCCTGCGAACGCGCGCGCGATGAGCCGAGGTACCGTCGTGGCCCGTGCAGCGCGCTGGTCGAGTGCGGCGGGCAGCGTTGGTTGATCGACAGCGGCTTGCCGGACCTCACCGAGCGTTTCCCGCCGCGCAGTTTCGACGGCATCCTGCAGACCCATTACCACGCCGACCATGCCCAGGGGCTGTTGCACCTGCGTTGGGGGCAGGGCTGGGTGGTGCCGGTGCATGGGCCGGTGGACCCGGAGGGGCTGGCCGACCTGTACAAGCACCCGGGCATGCTCGACTTCAGCCAGCCGTTCACGGCGTTGGAGCGGCGGATGCTGGGCGGGTTGAGGGTGACGGCGTTGCCGTTGCTGCATTCCAAGCCGACGTTGGGGTATTTGCTGGAGGGGGAGGGGCGGCGAATCGCCTACCTCACCGATACGGTGGGGTTGCCGGAAGACACCTTCGCGCATCTTTCGCGCGAGGCGCTGGATACGCTGGTGCTGGATTGCTCGATGCCGCCGCAGCCGGTGGCGCCGCGCAACCACAATGACCTGGCGTTGGCGCTGGATATCATCGAACGGCTGGCGCCGAAGGAGGCGGTGTTGACCCATGCGGGGCATACGCTGGATGACTGGCTCATCGACCACCCGGGCAGCCTGCCGACCGGGGTGCGTGTGGGGTTCGATGGGATGGTGGTGTAGTGGCGGGCCCCATCGCGGGGCCCGCCCGTCCAGCCCAATCAGTGCAGCTTCAACCGCGGCTCGGTCCCGCGCCCGATCTTGCTGCCCAGCATCAACATCAACGTGCGGAACGTCCCATACAGGGCCATCTGGTGCATCCGGTACAACGACACATAGAACATCCGCGCCAACCACCCCTCCAGCATCACGCTCCCGGTCAGGTTGCCCATCAGGTTGCCCACCGCCGAGAACCGCGACAACGACACCAGCGACCCATAATCCTTGTACGCATAGGTCGGCAGCGCCTTGCCCTCCAGCCGCGCCTTCAGGCTCTTGGCCAGCATCGAAGCCTGCTGGTGCGCCGCCTGCGCCCGTGGCGGCACGTTGCGGTCGCTGCCCGGCTGCGGGCAGGCCGCGCAATCACCGAAGGCGAAGATGTCGTTATCCAACGTGGTCTGCAGGGTCGGGCGCACCACCAACTGGTTGATGCGGTTGGTCTCCAGCCCATCGATGTCCTTGAGGAACCCCGGCGCGCGAATGCCCGCCGCCCACACCTTCAGGCTGGCCTGGATCACCTCGCCGCTGGCGGTCTTCAAACCGCTCTCGGTCACTTCACTGACCGCCGCGTTGGTCATCACCGTGACCCCAAGCTTCTCCAGGGTCTTGTGCACCGGCACGCTGATGCGCTCCGGCAGTGCTGGCAACACGCGCGGGCCGGCTTCGATCAGGGTGATGTGCATGTCCTTGGGCTGGATGCGGTCCAGGCCATAGGCCGCCAGTTCATGCGCGGCGTTGTGCAGTTCGGCGGCCAGTTCCACGCCCGTGGCGCCAGCGCCGACGATGGCCACGCTGATCTTCTCGCTGGCCACGTCCCCGGCGTGCGCGCGCAGGTAGTGGTTGAGCAGTTGCTGGTGGAAGCGCTCGGCCTGCTTGCGGCTGTCGAGGAACAGGCAGTGCTGCGCCGCGCCCTGGGTGCCGAAGTCGTTGGTGTTGCTGCCCACCGCGATCACCAGGGTGTCGTAGCCCAAGGTGCGTGCCGGCAACAGCTCACGGCCGTCTTCGTCGAGGGTGGCGGCCAGTTGGATCTGCTTGCCCGCGCGGTCCAGGCCGCTCATGCGCCCCAGTTGGAAGTTGAAGTGGTTCCACTTGGCTTGGGCCACGTAGTTCAGTTCGTCTTCCGAGGAGTTCAAGGAGCCGGCGGCCACTTCGTGCAGCAGCGGCTTCCAGATGTGCGTCAGGTTGGCGTCGACCAGGGTCACTTCGGCCTGCTTGCGCTTGCCCAGGCTTTTACCCAGGCGGGTCGCCAGTTCCAGGCCGCCGGCGCCGCCGCCGACAATCACGATGCGATGAGTCATTGGGATATCTCACAAGTTTTACGGAATTCGTGGGCGTCGTCGTGGCAACGACGCCCGGCCGCAGCAGGCGAGAGGGGAGGGCGAGCGCCAGGCAGCTCATAGCACCAGTCCACTCAGCAGGCGGCTGAGCAGGCCCAGACCAATGGTCACGATCACCACCAGGGCAAGGAGCAGCAACGGCCGGAAAGGCTTGCGCTCGACTTGGTGCTGGGGGGCTCGCAGGTACGCATCGACACGACGCTGATCTTCCGGATTCAGGCGGCTGGTCATGGTGGGCCTCGCTTGTAGACGCTTGGGATCGTGGGAACGCTACAACGTTCCCGCAAACGGCTGAAACAAATGATAATACTTTCCATCCCCGGCGCCGAGTGTACGCCATCGCAAACACACTCGGCACAGGATCAAAGACTGATACCCACGTCGAACACGATGCTGCGCCCCAGGTTGCCGCGCAAAAAGTCTGGCGCGTCGGGGTGGGCGAACAGCACCCGGGCGAAGGTCGGCCCCACCAGCGACAGCGAGCGCCAGCCCTGGCGCAGGTATTCGGTCGGCGGCGGAAAATGGCTGTTGAGGTCGAGCACCTCGCGCTTGAGGCTGGCGAAGGCGATGATGTCCAGCTCGCTCAAATCCAGCCCGCGTTCGCGGTAGTTGTGCGACTTCTTGCGCAGGGTCGGCGCCAGGCGCGCCAGCAACTCCTGGGCGCTGATCCGCCTCGGGCGTGCTTCGCGGCGCACCAGCTGGCTCAGGGAAAAGGCGCTGCGCCGGCGTTGCAGCTCCTCGCGCCATTCGTCGTTGAGCCGACGCCCCTCGTCGAGCACGAAGAACACCTCGAACGCCGCGTCGCGGAACAGCACGTCCGGCGGCTCTTGCCCGGCGGGGGTGAAATCCTCGCTGCGGTAGGGGATGTTCAGCCCTTGCAGCAGGCGCTGGCAGACCCAACGCTCACGCTCCCATTTGCGGGCATTGGACAGGAACGCATTGGCTTGTTCGGCCTGGATGGTGAGCAGGCGCAGGTAGTCTGAGTCATCCATGGGAACAAGCTTAGCCTGCAATTGTGAACGGTAAGGTCCTGTTTGCCCGTAGGAATCGGGCAGGGGGTGTAGACTCGAAACAGTCCGACATGCACGCGAGGTCGAAGTGATCAGCGCACAGGTCCTGTCCACCACCAGCCTGACCGTCGGCTGGCTGGCCTACGTACCGCTGCTGCTCTGGGCGGCGAGCCGCACCGGTTGGGTCGAGCTGTTCAGCGACACCCGCCGCCAGCACCTGCTGTTCGGCACGGTGTTCGCGCTGTTCGCCTTGTGGTTGGTGCGGCGTGACTTCGACACGGGCGTGTCGTACCACTTCATCGGCATGACCGCCGTGACCCTGCTGCTGGACTGGCCGCTGGCCATTCTCGGCGGCTTCCTCGCCCAGCTTGGCCTGCTCGCCCTGGGCCGCCAGGACCTTGCCGCCGTCGGCGTGAACGGCCTGCTGATCATCGGCCTGCCGGTGCTGGTGACCGAGGTGTGCGCGCTGCTGGTCGAGCGCGCCCAGCCGCGCAACCTGTTCGTGTATATCTTCTGTTCGGGGTTCTTCGCCGCCGCGTTGGCGACCTTGCTGTGCCTGCTGGCCGGGCTTGGGCTGCTGTGGCTGGATGGGCGGTTCGCCATGCCGGAATGGCTCGGCGACTTCGTCGGCTATCTCTGGTTGATGATCTTTCCCGAGGCTTTCATCAACGGCACCGTGGTCAGCGCGTTGGTGGTGTTCTGCCCCGAGTGGCTGGAGACCTTCAACCGCACCCGCTATTTGCAGGCGCCGTGGAAGGATGATGAGCGGTGAGGGTGGGGGGCTGTGCCGGTCCTATCGCGGGCCCGCGATAGGGCCCGCCGACTCAGCGCATTCATTTCGCCAGGCTCAATGCCGAGGCTCCAGGTCCCCCGAATACAGCTCATCTTCCGACTCCGCCGCCCCCGGGATCTTGTGCTCTTCGGCCGCCCAGGCGCCCAGATCGATCAACTTGCAACGGTCAGAACAGAACGGCCGGTTCGGGCTTTTCTCGTTCCATTCCACGGGCGCGCCACAGGTGGGGCAATCAACGGTCAGTGGCTGGCTCATGGTTGGCCTCCTCGTAAAGTCAGGTAGAAATGGTGCAGGCGGTCGACCTGCTCGTGCAGCCAAGCCAGGTCGCGGTCGTTGACCACCACATCGTCGGCATGCCGCAGCCGCTCCTCGCGGGCCAGTTGGGCCTTGAGAATCGCCTGCACCTGCGCCTCGCTGGTGTTGTCGCGCAGCAGCGTGCGTTGCACCTGCACCTCTTGCGGCACGTCGATCACCAGGATGCGCTGGGTCTTGCGGTACTGCCCCGACTCGATCAGCAGCGGCGACACGTACACCGCGTAAGGCGATTCGGCCTTGGCCAGGTAGCTGAAGATCTCCTGCCCGATCAACGGGTGCAGCAGTTCCTCGAGCCAGCGGCGCTGGGCCGGGTCGGCGAAGATCAGCTGGCGCAGGGCCGCGCGGTCGAGCTGGCCGTCGTCCAGCAGCACGCCCGCGCCGAAGCGCTCGACGATGCTCGTCAGCGCCGGCCGGCCCGGCTCCACGACCCAGCGCGCGGCCTGGTCGGCATCGACCAGGTGCACGCCCAGCTCGACGAAGCGCTCGGCCGCGGCGCTCTTGCCGCTGCCGATGCCGCCGGTCAGGCCGAGAATCCAGGGGGTGAATACAGCAGTGGTCATCGGAATCCAAGCAGTTGCAGGTAGGAAGCGTATATTTCATCACCCCAGAGCCAAGCGATCCAGCCCGCGATGGCCAAGTACGGCCCAAAGGGCAGCGCCGTGCCCATCGACGCCCTGCGCAGACGCAGCAGGCACAGGCCAATCAGCGCCCCCGCCAGCGACGACAGCAGCAGGGTCAGCGGCAGCAACTGCCAGCCGCCCCAGGCGCCGAGCAACGCCAGCAGCTTGAAGTCGCCGTAGCCCATGCCCTCCTTGCCGGTGACCAGCTTGAACGCCCAGTACACCGTCCACAGGCTCAAGTAGCCGGCCACCGCGCCCCACAGCGCATCGGCCAACGGCACGAACAGTTCGAACGCATTGAGCACCAGCCCCAGCCACAGCATCGGCAGCACGAGCACGTCCGGCAGCACCTGGTGCTTGGCATCGATCAGCGCCAACGCCAACAGGCACCAGCCCAGCAGCAAGGCGCCCAGCGCCGCCAGGCTCACGCCAAAATGCCACGCGGTGGCCAGCGACAGCCCCGCGCAGGCCAGTTCCACCAGCGGGTAGCGCGGGCTGATGCGCGCCTTGCACGCCGAGCAGCGCCCGCGCAGCAGCAGGTAGCTCAGCAGCGGAATGTTCTCCCAGGCGCGCAGGCGGTGCTGGCACTGCGGGCAGTGCGAGGCCGGCAGGCACAGGTCGAACCGCGCATGCGCCACCCCGGGCAGCCCCAGCACCTCGCGCGCCTCGTCCTGCCACTGGCGCTCCAGCATCAATGGCAAGCGGTGCGCCAGCACGTTGAGGAAGCTGCCCACCAGCAGCCCCAGTACCGTGGCGAAGGCCAGGAAAACACCCGGCTGGTCGACCAGAAAAGTCCACAGGTTCATGTCAGATCAAACTTCCCAACTGGAAGATCGGCAAATACATGGCCACCACCAGGCCACCCACCAACACCCCGAGCACCAGCACGATGGCCGGTTCCAGCAAGCTGGTCAGTTGCTCCAAGGCCTGCCCGACCTGCTCCTCGTAATGATCGGCCGCATTGCCCAGCATCATTTCAAGCGTACCGCTGGACTCGCCAATCGCCGTCAATTGCACCAGCAGCGGCGCGAACAGCGGTTGCGCAGCCATCGCCTGGTGCAACCCCAACCCATTGGCCATGCCCTGGCGCAACTGGCGAATCGCCCCCTCGTGCAGCGCATCGCCGCTGGCTGCCGCCACCGTATCCAGCGCATCCAGCAAGGCGACCCCCGCGCCATAGGCCGTCGCCAGGCTGCGCGCAAAGCGCGCCAGCGCCGCGCGGCTCAACAACCGCCCCAGCACCGGCAGCCGCAGCGCCTGACGAAGCATCCACAGGCGCGAGGGCAGGTGCCGACGATACAATCGCGCAACCCCTAGCCCCAACACCCCCGCGACCCCGAGCACTGTCAGCAAGTGCCGACCCAGCCCTGTGGATAAATCGATCACCCACTGGGTAAACGCCGGCAGTGCTTTATCCACACCCGCGAACAACCCCTCGAAGCGCGGCACCACCTCCAGCAACAGCAACGCCGCCACTGCCAGCCCGGTCAACAGCAGAAACAGCGGGTACACCATCGCCTTGCGCAGCTTGCGCCGCAGCATCGCCCGCCGCTCCAGCACCTGGGCCAGCTGTTCCAGCTGGCGATCCAGCGTGCCCGACTGCTCGCCCACCCGCACCAGGTTGCAGTACAACGCATCGAACCAGCGTGGGTGGCGCTGCAACGCCTGCGCCAGCCCCAACCCCACCGTCACGTCTTGCTGAAGCTGGCGCAACAGCGCCAACCACCCGGCATCGCCACTGCTGCGCGCCATCACGTCGAATGCCTGCAACAACGGCACCCCGGCCTTCAACAAGGTCGCCAACTGCCGAGAAAACCCCGCCGGGTCGGCCCGCTCGCGCCGTGCCGGCAACTGCCAACCCATCCCCCCGGCCGGCCGCACCCACGCCACCCGCACCCCCTGGCGCAACAACCCCGCCCGCACCCACGCCGGGCTGCGCCCTTGCGCCTGGCCCCGTACCCGCGCCCCACTGGCATCGTCACCTTCCCAGGCGTACAACCGTGTCGATCGACTCATGCAACGCTCCCTGCCACTGTGACGACAAGCCTCGAAACAGCTTGCCGCGCCCGTTCCTGGGCGGATTTCCCTGCTGGTCACTAGAGTAGTTCAGCGATCATCACGTCCAGCCGGGCAGGGGTGACAAAAGGTGTCCTTTCGGCTCTACTGCGCGGCTGGCGGCATGGGGTCGAAGATTGGATCCAATCACTACCCGTATCAACAAGGAAAAACCTTCATGCAAGGACAACGAGGCATCACCCTCATCGAGTTGATGATCGTCGTGGCGATCATCGGCATCCTGGCGACCATCGCCATCCCGATGTACACCAACCACCAGTCGCGCACCAAGGCTGCGGCGGCGCTGCTGGAGATTTCCGCCCTCAAGACCCCGATGGACCTGCGCCTGAACGAAGGCAAGGACGTCACCGACGTCGCCGCCCTCGGCGGCCAGCCCAGCACCGCGCATTGCGCCATCACCGCGCGCGGCACGGCGGCGGACGGCACGGCCAGCATTACCTGCACCCTGGCGGATGCGCCGGCGAACGTGGTCGGCAAGCAGATTACGCTGACCCGCTCGGCCACTGGGTGGGCGTGTTCCAGCGATATCGAGGCCGACCTCGCGCCCAGCGGTTGTGGCGGGGCTTGAGGGTTGGGGCGGGGGAGGGGAATAAATGAGGGGAAACAGGGGTTTGCGTAAGCGTGGCGGCAGTGGTAGCGTTGCGCTCACGCCGGTGTAGCTCAGTCGGTAGAGCAGCGCACTCGTAACGCGAAGGTCGCAGGTTCGATTCCTGTCTCCGGCACCATCCAACTGTTCCGATACGTCTCCCCTTGTATACGGAACCCCCTGAAAAGCCCGCCAAGTGCGGGCTTTCTTGTTTCTGGCTGTCTCGTTCTGTCTCTAGGCATATACCGATTTTAGGTATACGTTAGGGTATACGCCGGTTCGACGAGAAAACGTATACCTATGGCACGCACCGTTACGCCCCTCTCAGACCCCAAATGCGAGGCCGCCAAGCCGCGGGACAAGGACTACACCCTGTTCGACGGCCAGGGCCTGTTTCTGCTGGTCAAGAAGAACGGCAGCAAAATCTGGCGCATGAAGTTCAAGCGACCGGATGGCAGGGAGGGGCTGGCCACCTTCGGCAACTATCCCGCACTGACGCTCAAAGCCGCCCGTGAGCGCCGGGCCGAAGCGCTGGAGTTGCTGGCGCATGGGAAAGACCCGATCGAGAGCGCCAGGCAGGGGAAGCTCGAAGCGGCGAATGCGAGGGCCAACACCTTCGGCGTGCTGGCCAAGGACTGGCATGAGGCCTGTTCCAAGAAATGGTCATCAGGTCATGCGGCGACGGTGTGGCGGCGGATCGAAACTTACCTACTCCCGGCCTTGGGCCAGCGCCCGGTGGCCGGCCTGAAGACCCGAGACCTGCTGGCGCCGCTCAAGGCAGTGGAGAAACGCGAAGTCCTGGATACTGCCGGCCGGCTACGGCAGTACATGACCGGCATCATGCGCATGGCTGTCCAGCACGGACACATCGACACCAACCCAGCGGTGGACCTCCAGGGCGCAACCGCCACACGCAAGACTGTCCACCGGCCTGCGCTGGCGCTGGATCGGCTGCCCGAGCTGTTGCAAAGAATCGACAGCGATACCGGCCGGCCGCTGACCCGCCTGGCAACCCAGCTCACCCTGCTGGTCTTCATCCGATCCAGTGAGTTGCGGTTTGCTCGCTGGCCAGAGATCGACACCGGCCGCTCCATGTGGGAGATCCCCGGCGAGCGCCAGCAAATCGAGGGCGTGAAGAACTCGCATCGCGGCTCCAAGATGAGCACGCCCCACCTGGTGCCGCTGAGTCGCCAGGCCTTGGCCACGCTTGAGCAGGTGCGCCAGCTTACCGGGCGCTTCGACCTGGTGTTCGCCGGCGACAGTAACCACTGGAAGCCCATGAGCGAGAACACGGTGAACAAGGCGCTTCGGCGCATGGGCTACGACACCAAGACTGAGGTGTGCGGGCACGGGTTCAGGGCCATGGCCTGTTCCGCCCTGGTCGAGTCGGGACTGTGGAGCAAGGACGCGGTAGAGCGGCAGATGAGCCACCAAGAGCGAAACAGCGTGCGAGCAGCCTACATCCACAAGGCTGAGTACATCGAGGAGCGCCGGCTGATGGTCCAGTGGTGGGCCGACTACCTTGAAGCGAACCGGGAAAGGCATATCACACCCTATGACTATGCCCATCGAACAGAAGACTCTGCCAACGTGGTACCGATCAAGAGGGCCTGAAGCGGGCCTTCCATTGCGTGTGTGGACAGATATAGACTGTTTAACCACTGGTTAAGCAACCAGCATTCGAAAAGAATCTAAAGGCCTGCCGCGTCATTTGCGGGCTCACGTATCGGACCGTGAAACCCAAAGGGATGGGCATGGATAAGGTTTACAGACTTCTTCCTTGGCTGCGGCTAGATCAGGCAGCAGAGTGGCTTCGGTCTCTGACCCGGGTCGGTATTACCGAGGACATCGTTCTGAGCTTCTGTGAAGCCGGCCGCATTTCTGTCTACGTGAATGTTGGTGGCGGCTGCTCGGGTAACGACGAGGAGACTTGGACAAAGGAAGTCAGTGGCTCTGGTTATCACCTTCTGAAAAATCCAGAAGTGCTTAGGAGCAGGTCTGGGGCTCAGGTGACCTTCCAGCTTTCTGGGAAGGTGATGATTTTTGAATCGGACAAGTCCATCAACCATGCCGAAACCTGCTGGTTCACTACGGGGCAGTTCGAGGACTTCGCGCCCGTTTTCAAATCACCTCACATCCAGGCGCTAGCTGACCTTATTAACGCTGAGGAGCTGGCGGCTGAGGCTCGCAAAATCGAGGAGTATCAGCAGATCGCTAATCAGCTCCGGGCCGAAAAGCAGCAAGCTTTGTTGAGCCTGCATGATGCGAATGAGCGACTTGGCGAGCTGCGGGATGAGCTTGCGCGAGCGCAGGAGCTATCTGAGCAGCAGGCAGTTGAATCGCCGAAAAAATCTGCTTACTTGCTGATCGCGGGAATGGTTGAGTACATCACTACCACGACTCGTAACCGACACACCCAAGAAAATGTCATCGCTGAAGTAGCGGCCAAAGGCTGGGCTGGGGCAAGTGAGTCGACCCTCAACCACTTGGTGGCAGATGCCAAGAAAGTGGCGCGGGATGCGGAAAATACCGCCCAAAGCAAAGCCGAAATTCGAGAGCGTGCTACCCGCGGATAGCCCTTAGAATTGCAGTTGCAAATCTGAAAATTGCAGCTGCAATGCCCGGCAGAGCATCACCTGACACGCTGACTCCCGTCTAAACCAGTATCGGGAGTCACAATGAACGCCACGCCTGTTTTTGCAACTAGCTCTGGTCTGGAGCTCAGCCCTGCGGATACTCTCATCAGGATGCCTGATGTTGAGGCTATGACCGGATTAGCGCGTCCGACTGTTTATAAGCGTCTCAAAGATGACCCTACCTTTCCCAGGCCCGTGCCGCTGAGCAACAGCAAATCTCGGGGCGCTCCGGTTGGTTGGGTGCTCGCGGAGGTTCAGGCCTGGGTGCGCCAGCGCATCGCATTGCGCGAGGTGGCTGCCTAATGAGCAAAAGAAAGGCCGACCAACAGGCCAGCCCCAAAGATATGCAGGTCCATGATACCAGCGGCAGCGCGCAACGTAGTCGTCTTCTTGCACATCTGCGCCAGCATGGTTCGATCAACACTTTCCAGGCGATTACGCTGCTGAACATCTTGCGCCCCGGTGCACGCATCTCTGAGCTGCGGGACCTGGGCCATCACATCGTCACCCACCTGGGCACGCTCAAGGACGACCAAGGCCGCGAGCACCGGAAGGTGGCCACCTACTTCCTGAGCGCCAGCCAGGCGCAGAAGGTGGCGGTATGACGGCCAAGATCATTCCCTTCGACTACGATGGCCAGGTCGTGCGCTTCAATGCTGACGGCTGGATTCATGCCACTGAGGCCGCTGCCCGCTTCGGCAAGGAGCCTCACGAATGGCTGCGACTGCCAGATACCGAGCGTTACCTTGAAGGGTTGCAACGTAGATACGGGGAAATCCCGTATGTAAAAACCAGCCGTGCTCGTGCGGATCGTGGTGGCGGTACGTGGCTGCACCCGAAGTTGGCGGTGAAGTTCGCCCGCTGGCTTTCCGTGGACTTTGAAATCTGGTGCGACGAGCAAATCGACGCCCTGCTACGCGGTGAGCAAGGCAGCTGGCAGCAGGCCCGCCTGCAATCTGCTGTCGGCTATCGCGGTCTGTGCGATGCCCTCGCTATCGCCTGCGAGGAGCGCGGCAAGGCGCCCCAGCGCCACCACTTCATCAACGAAGCTCGGTTGATCAACCACGTGATCACCGGACAGTTCGCCGGCCGGGATCGTGATCAGCTCAGCGCCCAGGAGTTGCTGCTGGTTTCTCTCATCGAGATCCGCGACGTGCTGCTGATTGGCCAGGGGAAGGACTTCGACGCCCGCAAAAAGGCCCTGTTGCGCTACATCCAGAGCCTGCGTGCAAAGCACCTCGGGAGGGATGTCGCATGATGCTGGCGCTCAAGACCGGCGATGAACGGTCGATATTTCTGGTTGCAGGCAATCGTGATGCTCGGTATGGTTCGCCCAAATCCACGGTAAATCCCGTGGTCGGGTTTGGCGACCCGACGAAATCAAGGCGCATAGGCGCCCCCATCACGATTGCAGGCGCTTTTTTTGTGCCCGCAGTCCCGTGTTATGGCGGCTGTGCGCGGGAGACCTTCGGGTCTGCCGGGTTCCTTGATTCCCGGTTCGCCAACCTGCGTACAGCTGCCACCCTAAATCGTTTGGCGACGATCAGTGGCAGCTCCTCAAATCAAGGAGCTCGACCCATGCACGCCCTCAATCCGTCCAAAATCCGCGCATACGCCCATCGGCGCTTCGCCCTGGCCGCACTTCGTGCAAACTCTTCCCTGTCTGTCCGCCTCGCCCGTTACAACCATCACGCCGAGATCGCCCGCGCCCTGGAAGGGCAAGGCGGTGCCCAATGACTCCGGCTCAACGCAACGCCGAAGCGGTACAGGGCTTCATCCAATCTCAGGTCGTGGTCACCATGCCAGGCCAAGAGGTGTTCCGCATTCCCCCGGTGATCGGGTGCGGCATTGCTACGGATATCGCGGCCATCGTGGGCGCTGATTTCCCGTCCGCATCAATCAGCATCCAAGGACGTTGCCGCGGTTCTTTGGCGGGCCTGGATCATGCCTTGCGCGTCTCGGATGAAGTCTCCGCCGCGCTGGAGAAATGCCAGCGCCAGCCGCGCCCAGGCGCTGCGCTGGTGGAGCATTTCAAGGCCGCATCCCAAGTCGGAGGTGCCCAATGACTTACTTCCCGGCAGTGGCGGCTCTTGACGGTGAGGTTCTGTCTGAGGCGGTGCTGGATGCTCGCGAGATGTGCTACATGAATTTCGCCCGCGAAGAGCACCAGAAGCTGGAGAGGATCCTGCTGACGCTCGTGATCCCTGCGATGGGTGGGTATGAAAACGAATTGGCTTGCGACATTGCCCGGCACCTTGAGCAGATCCAGTCCTTCAGCGGCAATTATTGCTGGCGCCATCGTCACCTCGGCGCCTCGCACGGTGTAGTTGGCCGGCCTACTGCTAACGGAGGTCTTGTATGACTTCCGTTATCCAGATGCCGGACGGTATCCAGGACGATCTGCGCGACGTGCAAGGCATCCTTGTGCTGCTGAGCATGGCCCTGGCTGTGATCGCCTCGCCTGCCACCCCAGTCATCGTTGCCCGCGTCACCGCGGTGATGGCGCAGCACACCGCTATGGCCTGGGCTGAAATGCTGGGCGGCGTAATCGCTGACCAAGGGGGTGATCTGTGAAGACCGATACCACCCTGCGCATCACCCGCGCTCAATACCGTGGTTTCGCCGAACTGGCCAAGGAGAGCGGCCTGGGTTTGACGATCGCTACCTTCACCGAGCTTGGCGGAATCTGGGGCGAATACAGCTGCTGGGCGCAGCCTATCGTGCGTGACGCATCGAGCGCTCAAATCCAGTGCGACGAGCGGGTTGCTATCAAGCTGGCTACAAGCATCAACGCAGGTCGCTTCCGCAACGGTGTTCGCCCGGAAATCGACTGGTCAGCGCTGGATGACCGTGAGGTTTATCCGTTCATCTTGCACCACGAGATCGGCCATCACCTCGACAACTTCTCGCTTTGGGACTTAATCCTCGCACCCGATCAAGAGACGAGTGACCAGTGCCGCAAGGTGATTTACCGCGTGAACGAGATGCTGGCAGACCGTTACGCCTGGGAGCAGGTGCGCCCTGGCGAGCCGCTGCCGCTGAGCGAGACGGGTAAGCGTATGCAGGAGGTCATGGCCAATGATCTCGCGCTGCTGCAAAGGCACTTCCCTCGCAAGCGCAGGATGCCCAGGGCGTTGCCGGCCGGCCAGTACTCCTATGTACCGACTTCAATGCTGAAGACCGAGGAGCTGGCGGCATTCGTCGGGCCGCATGTCTCGCCGGCGTTGATAGAGCACACCCGAAACCAGCGCCGCGTTCATCGCCGCGACTCCAGACTGAGGGGTTAAACATGACCAGTTTTCAACAGCGCATCGCTGCGCTGACGGGATCGGCTTGCCCGAAGAAAGCCACCGAGCTGTTTTACGTGAGCCACCCGAAGGCCGATCGGGCCTTGTTGGGGCCGTTCCTGAGCCAGGCCGACGCCGAGTGTGGGCGCGTAGTTTTGCGTAGTCCTGATGCGGTGGTGACGGCCTGCCTCGTCGAGTCGTTGGACGATCTGACCTACTGGCACGCGGTGAACAACGGCCAGGTTTGCCGGGCCTTTGCTGGCGCTGATCGCCAGGGGGTAGACCATGAGTAAGGTCACGCCCATTCGCCGCAAGGGCGCCGGTGGTCCACCGACTGCTGGCGCCTACATCGACAGCGCCAGCTATGCCCTGCTGGTGGAAACGCTGGTGGGCTTCCTGGAGCTGCGCATTGCCGAGGGTGACGCGGGCCGTCACTGCCCTGAGCTGGAGCGTCTGACCAATCAACTGGAACGGCTGGCCAAGTGCTTCACGCCGCCGAAGGGGGCAGCATGACCGACGCGACGATCCTTTTCCGTGAGGTGCTCCAGTCGGCCTATGGGCTGCTCGACTGGCTCCCCCTGGACGATGGCGACATTCACCGCTTTCACGTTCCTGGCGACAAGCCCGGCACGCTCAATGGCTGGTACTGCCTGTTTGCTGATGGCATTGCCTCGGGCGCGTTCGGGAGCTGGAAGACGGGCGGCACCAACACCTGGTGTAGCCGTGAGCCGGGCGACGCCCGCGAAGCCGAGCAGGTGCGCCAGCGCATCGAGCAGGCCCGGCGCCAGCGGGAGACCGAACGGCAGCGGCGCCAACTCAGAGCGGCCGGCCTGGCGCAGCGGTGGTGGCGTGATGCGCGCCGTGCTGACCCGGCCCACCCCTACCTGGTCGCCAAGGGCATTCGTGCCCACGGCCTGCGCCAGCGTGGCGACGACCTGCTGATCCCGCTGTATGCCTGTGGTGTGCTGGTGAACCTGCAACGGATCGCCCCGGACGGCGACAAGCGCTTCCTGTATGGCGGCCGGATCAAAGGCGCCTATTCGCCACTGGGGCGCATCACACCGGGCAAGCCGCTGTGCATCTGCGAAGGCTGGGCTACGGGCGCCACGCTCCACGCAAGCGGCTACACGATCGCCTGCGCGATGAACGCCGGGAACCTGAAGGCGGTGGCGCTGGCGCTACGGGCTGACTATCCAGGCATCGAAATCATCATCGCCGGCGACGACGACCGCCAGACCGAGGCCGAGGGCAAGGGCAACCCTGGACGCACCGCCGCCCATGAGGCCGCTGCCGCGTGTGGCGGCCTGGTGACTCTCCCCGAGTGGCCAGCCGATGCGCCGCTGACCCTTACCGACTTCAACGACCTAGCTGCTTGGAGGTGCCGCCATGCGCCCGCCTGATACCAATGTCATCAACCTGCGCCCCGAAGCGCCAAAGGTCGAGCCTGATCGCCCGTGCTGGGGCGTGTACGAGCACTGGGTAACCAATGAGAGGGGCCGCAGGCTCAAACCCGGCGTGTACTGGCATGGCTTCAAGCGCAGCGCCGGCGAAGACGACAGCGACGACGATAAGGGCGACCGCCCGATCACTGATGAGTGGATCGCCACGCCCGTGACCGTCGCCGCCCGCACCACCAACAGCGATGACGGCAGCGAAGGCCGATATCTGCGGCTGCTCACCGACAGCGGCCCCAAGGATTGGATCATTCCTATGGAGGTGTTCGGCGGGAGTGGCGAGGACGCCAGACGGACGCTGTTCGGCATGGGCGTCATCATCGCCCTGAAGAAGCGCGGCCAGTTCATGGAGTATCTGCTGGAGCAGCGGCCTGCAGAGGTGTTCGCCACCACCTGCCGACCTGGTTGGCATGAGTCGGGCGCCTTTGTGCTGCCCGGGCGCACCATTGGCAGCGACAAGGTGCGCTATCAGGCCAGCGCCAAGGGACAGAATCTGTTCAGCGTGCGCGGCAGTCTGGAGGGCTGGAAGGCCGAGGTGGCGGCCAAGTGCGAGGGCAATCCGGTACTCACCCTGGCGATCGGCTGCGCCCTGGCTGGTCCGCTGCTGAGCCTGGTGGGTGTGTTGGGTGGCGGTGTTCACCTGGTGGGCGACAGCTCCAGCGGCAAGTCGCTGGCGCAACTGATCGGCTCGTCCGTATGGGGCGACCCAGGCATCTTCGCCGCATCGTGGGACATGACCAAGGGCGGCTTGGAGATCGAGGCGTCCAGCCGTAACGACACCATGCTGCCCCTGGACGAGATCAAGCGGGCCGATCCCAAGCGCGTACAGGAAATGGCCTACTCGCTCGCCAACGGCCAGGGCAAGGGCACCATGACCCGTGACCGGGAGGCCCGCGGCAAACTGAGCTGGCGCCTGCTGGCGCTGTCCAGCGGTGAGCGCTCCCTATCCGAGCACGCGGCCATCAGCGGCAATGCTGCCCATGCTGGCGCCGAGCTGCGCATGGTCGACGTGAACGCCGGTACCCGCACGCACCGCGCCTTCGATGAATTGCACGGCCTGGAGGGCGCTGACTTCCACCGCCAGCTCACAGTGGCCGTAGGAGCGAACCACGGGCACATCGGGCCGGCATTCGTGGAGAGGCTGTTGGCCAGCGATGACCGCCCCGGCCTGCTCGAGGACTTCGCCGGTATCCGCGCTCAATTCGTCGAGGACAACGCCCAGGCCGGGCGGGTGGCCGATCGATTCGCGGTGATCGCGCTGGCGGGCGAAATGGCCATTGCCTACGGCCTGCTGCCCTGGGCGCCGGGCACCGCCCTAGCCGACTGCCAGTTGCTGTATGGCGAGTGGCTGAGCCGGGTGGGCGGTGGCAATGCCGAAGACCGCCAGATCCTGGCCGGCATCCTCGACTTCATCGACAAGCACGGCAGCAGCCGGTTTTCGGACGTAGAAGACCAGACGCCGGACACCAAGGTGTTCAACCGCGCCGGGTACTGGGAGGTGGTGGGCGCCAAGCGCCTGTACCTGTTCAACAAGTCCGCACTGACTGAGGCCGCTCATGGGCACGGGCTGGCGCGTGTCGTGAGGGCGCTGGAAGGCGCTGGCGCTCTCGCCAAGCACGACACGGATCGGGACAGCCGCAGGACCAAGAAATACCGCCTGCCTGCTGGTGGGTCTGCCCGCCTGTATGTGATCGATCCCGACGCCATGGATAGCGAAGGCGGTGGCCTATGACCGCCATCACCATCCAGCGCCAATGCCCGAATCCACAGGAACCTAAAAACGTGGGGAACAGGGGGAACGGGGGAACAGCCAGCAAATACGCGGCCTGTAGCCGTTCCCCCTTATTGAAGTGTTGGGGAACAGGGGGAACACAAACATGGTTTTGAATATAAGCGCCTGTGCCTTTCCTGATGTTTGGTTATCACTGTTCCCCCGTTTTTCGGGTGGGGAACACGTACCCCCGCTGGAGGCCCCGGAAACACTGGGTGTTCCCCGCGTTCCCCCGTTCCCCCGATTTTTTTTCACAGACACATTTGGGCTTTATGGAAATCCGGGCGAGGTGACGCCGTGAGTCTGCTTTCCGACCTGCTCAATCACATGCCGCCGAACGTTGCTGGCGCTGGCAAATCACCCATGGCGAAACGCGTCCCGGATCGTCCGCGCCTGGTGCTGGTTGAGCCTGCCCAGTTGCCATCCAGCCCTTACGCCAACGCCGCCAATGCCACACATGAATGGCGCCAGGCCCGCGACCAGTACATCAGCCATGTGATGACCTGCCGGGGCTGCTATGCGCCTGCTGGCCGCCATTGCCTGATCGGTACCGAGTTGCGCGCCACCTACGACAACACGCCCATGGAGGCCCGCCCATGACGCCAACACCGACCATGCGCCTGTGCGATATCGCCATGAAACCCGGTATCAGCGCCAGCACGCAGCTCATCACCACCCGACGCATCTGCCGCAACATCAGCCGCAACCTCGATGCGATCCACGCTGAGCGACGTGCCATGCGCCGCCAGGCGGGCAGGCTGAAAGCGTTCCTGCCGTTCACCCGACAGGCCATTGCCGATCTGGAAGAGCAGGAGCAGACGCACCGATCGATTGAGCGCGCCAAGGCGCTGGTTGCGCTGGCTGGGTTCGGCCAATCGCTGTTGCTCGACCATGACGGGCTGGCCCGCGCCCTGGGGTTCGACCGCCTGTGCGACCTGCTGAACGTGAACACCGTGGAGCGCGAACAAGCCAGGCGGGATGGCTCCACCAGCTTGGAATGCCTGGTGTTCACCCATGCGCTGGAGGACAGCGCAGAACGCCGGGCACAGGAGTGGAATGACGCGCCGCTGTTCAACGCCTGCTACACGGCCATGGCGGACTTCATCAGGGATTGCCCGGATGGCGTGTTGCCTGACCCCTTCGCGCCTGGGGCGCCATTCGGGCCGAAGCTGCCACCGAAACTGAGGGTGGTGTGAGCCATGGTCATGCTGAAACAGGCTGATTCAGCCGAAAAGATGAGACGCCGGGTTTCACACGAGCAACGGCGCCTGGTGCTGGACCTGCGCCGCCGTCATTCGCTGCGTGAGGTGGCCGAAATCACCGGCCTGCCGCTGGGAACGGTGAAGACCCTGGTTTCACGCTCCGGGGCATTCCGCGATAACGAGCAGCACCGCGCCATGTTCACCCTGCCGCGGATCAGCGCCAGCACCGAGACCCTACCGAGCGTGCCGGAGCTGCCGCCCCAGGAGGTCGTCACCGGCGACAAGGAAGTGGATGCGGTGCTCTGGCTGCGCTCGATCATCAGCACCGGTCAGAGCGCTCTGATTGAGCGTGCCATGGAGGGCGCCAAGAAGATCAAGACGCCGCTCGATGCGCTGGAGAAGCGGTACCGGGATTACCTGGTGGCCACCAACCCCGGCCACCCGTTCGCCGCCATGTCTTCGTTCGGCTTCGCTGACCTGGATGCGCTGGCCACTCGTGCCATCGAGCAGCACCGGCTGAGACTGGAAGGTGCTGCGCGCTTCGGTGATGCCTTGCTGGCCGACACCGATGCGGAATCGTTCTGTATCGATGCGCTGCGCGGGCTGCGGGCTACCGGCCAATTCGGTGACTTCGACAAGGACCAGGTAGCTGCTCGGTTCAACGCCCACCCTGAGTTGCTGCCGCACACCCTGGCGGACTGCCTGTACGAGCTGAGCTACTGGGACCAGCTCTACCGGCTACGCAACGCTGTAGACCGAGACGCCAGCGACGGGCCGCCCGACGCGACGGCGCGGGACTGGTTCGTGTTCGGCCTGCTGGCGCAGATCCGCCCCCGCGACAAGACCGAGGCGCTGGCCGTGTTCCGCTACCTGATCACCAGCCAGCGCGACGACATGCCGGAGTCGGAGGCAATTCTTTGCAACCTCATCGGGTGACCGGCCTGATCAATCACACCAACGGGCATAGCCCATTTACAGGCGCCAGCGGCGCATCAAGGAGTTCACTCATGGCAGCTACAGCAGCTCACTACACCCCTAGGACGACGGTGCGTCTCGGGGGCTTCCTGCGGGAAAAATATTTCAAGGAGCAAAGTTTTCTGTTGGACCGGGGAGACCCTAGGGAGGCAGTCAAAGCGATCGACGTGAACTATCCGGGCTTTGCCCAGGACGTTGCCGATGCTGAAAGCCGAGGGTTGCGTTTCGCGGTTTTCAAAAACGGTAGAAACATCGGTGAGGAGGAACTTGGCATTGGCGGAGCTCAGGAGCTGCGATTCGTACCTGTGGTCCATGGGAGCAAGCGCGCAGGTCTTCTGCAGACAGTGATAGGTGTAGCGTTGATCGTCGTAGCTTCGTTCATGACCGCGGGGGCGGCCGCAACGGCTGTCATGGGGGCCGGTATTGCAAATACCGCTGGAGGCGTAATCCAGATGCTTAGCCCACAGGCTGGTGGTCTCTCTCAGAGCGGAGCGCCGGAGAACCTTCCTAGTTACGCATTCGGCGGCGCCAGGAATACTGTGGCGAGCGGCAACCCCGTGCCGATCTGCATCGGCAAGCGCCGGTGGGGCGGGGCGATTATTTCTGCTTCGATCTATGCGGAGGACAAGGCGTGAACGTGCATGAAAGGATCAGCCTCACAATCAAGGCAATAGCTCAAAAAGATTATGCTCAGGTCCGCCAATTGGTAGACAGCTGCCCCACCGAGCATGTGGAGGTCGCAAGCTTGGAGTTTCTCAATACGACAAGGATGCTGTGTCGTGTAGCCCAGCTGTTCGAATGCGACATGCGCGGGCTAGCACTGAACTTCGCTAGTAGGTCTACACAGGATAGCGTTGGAGGGATCACCGATTGCCTCGACCAGGTTGCCGCGGCCAGCCAGGCCTTTGCCGATTTCTGCGGTGATTTCAGTGTGAGTGCAGACGACCTGCTTGGAACAATTGGCGGTCATCATCCTGCCGTGACTTATCTAATTGGGCTGTCTCCGAAACCCCAATCGGACTTGGTGGGCCACTGGCGGCAAGTGTTCGCCGTCGCTGCGAGTGGAGAGGTGCTGGGCGAACAACGCCACTGATTGGGCTTTGCTCAGGCGCATGGTAGGTTTCCAGTTTTCTTCGTAATGGATGACCGCCCCATGCGCCGTGCCAGCCTCGCTGTAATCGCAGCCGTTACCCTTTCGATTGCCGGGTGTTATTCACCTGGCGAACTGATCCAGAAGGGCCCCACCTATGCTGCTCAGACCCACAAGTCTCCCAAGCAATACGCCTTGTGTGTTTTCCCTCAATGGCAGGAATCGAGGCCGGATGCGACCTTGAGCGAGACTGAGAACGGCTACAGGCTGTTGAGCGGAAACGACATGAACACCAATGAAATTTTGCAGGTCAGCAAAGCCGCCAACGGGAGCGATGTGAAGTTCTATCAGCGCTCATATCTCGACTTTGGGGCTGGCAAGGCGGCGGCGCTGGAGTCGACAAAAAACTGCCTGTGACTCTTTCCGCGCCACGAAATGCGACCTCACCGTTTTGTGGCGCGAGACAGACCAAAGCGTCTGAGTCGGAGCAAATTGGCTGTCTCGCTGAGATGGCGCCCAGGTTGTGGGAGCGAGGTGGTAACCAGTGCTGGTAACCACGCCTGGCAACCAGCCGGGTATGCAGCCGCTCCCGCGCAGGGGCAGCCCCGGCCAGGAACTAGTACTTGCTAACGGGGCGGGTGCCCGGACGGCGGTGCCGGGCCGTTCTCATGTCAACATTTGTCAACGTCTGATCAGGCCCAAACTACGTTGAGTTGGAATGAATCCCGCCTGCATACCCGGTATGGTGGGCCATGTGTCGAAGGTCGACGTGCTCATCAAAGAGGAATCATGCTTCATGCAGGTAGTTATTCGTTGTAGCGCTTTGCTGGCTCTAGCATTTGTAGCTGGTTGCGCAGGTGGAAAGTCCATCCCGAGAGATTCGGCTGTCGTTACCGTCTCTGCATATGGTCCTGACCTGTTTGGTAAGCATGCTCACGGGGTTGGAGGTCGGCTGGATGTCAAAGAGTCGTCCAGTGAACCCACAAAGCTCAGCTATCCGCCTATGGATCTTCGTGTGTGCAACCAATCGAAAACAGCCTGTGCGCTGGGCTTCGGGGTTGTTGATGGCACTGCACAAGTCGTTTCCTCAACTGCAACCGGAGTAACGGTCTCCCTTAACTTGAGCTACCAGGTGGGACGTAGTTACTCATCCAACGGTAATAGCTATCAATTCAAGCGAGAAATTCCGCCTGACATTGAGGCATTGCAGGGTCATGAAGTGATCGCGAAGACGATCGATGTGGCATATGGCGAGGTTGTTCATCTGCCCTTGCAATACGGTGTGGATGTGGCGGTGTGTGCCCAAAAGCAGTATGCGGGAGAGATCATGCCAGATCGCAGTTCCTGCCACGGCTATTGAGGGCTCGATCTGCAGTAATTTGATCAGCCGCCACGTATCGCTAGACCCCGCACCTAAAGTCCGTCACGGTACGCGGCCAGGTACGCACCGCTGGTACGCACTCTGGCGCTGGTGCTGGGCCAGTTCGCACCGGTGGTTCGCACTCAGGTTCGCAACCCCCTATGCGCGAACCTTCCGTGCGGACCTGCGCGACCTGCCTGTTATCAAAAGTTATGGTTTCCAGGTGGAGGTTTCCATTGTGGTTTCCACGGTATTGCAGGCGTCCGGTGCCCCCATGCCACAGTGAATGACCACATGAAAACCACCATGCTCGCCGCCCAGCGCCAGCCGATCAAATCTCAGGTTTTCTCAGGTTCCACGGCGCAGGGCGCGATCCTATAGAGGAGATTTCCGCAATTACTGCCTGGCTACATGAGACGTTGTCATATCGCCACAATTGTTTTCCGTAATGCAATTTTCAGACTCTGGTGTGCGGGGAGCAAAGCCCTCAGGATTAAGTTTCCTCACCATCATCTCGGGTTGCATTTATGCACAAGGAAGTTCCCGTTGTTCTCGTGAATGGCCTTATCGGCCACCTGGATCATCCTGCTTTGCGTGACCGTCTTGCTCCGCGTTCTGTCATTACCCCGAGCATGCTCGGTTATGGCCACTTGAGCACTGTTTCGCCGGACAGAATCGATATCCCCGCGCAGGTAGAGCACCTACGTCAGGTCTTAGAGGAAAGCGCACCTGGTGATCGTGTGCATCTGCTCGGGCACTCAGTAGGTGCGGTGGTGGCGATGCTGTACGCCTGTCGATATCCCTCAACGGTGGCCAGTGTGATCAATGTGGAGGGTAACTTCTCGTTGAGAGATGCGTTCTGGTCGTCGGCTGTTGCGCAGATGTCTGCCGAAGAGGTCCAAAGCATGTTAGCGGGGTTTCGCACAGATGTGGCAGGGTGGCTTGCGGGCGCTGGAATTGCGGCAACTAGCCGAACCATGGAAACCGCGGCTTCTTGGCTTGAATATCAGCCAGCGAGCACTCTGCAAGCCATGGCCCGGTCAGTTCTGCTGGAGACCGGAGCGGATAGTTACTTTTCGGAGTTGCGGTCGCTATTTTCCACGACGCCGGTACACCTGGTAGCGGGGGAAAGATCGCGAGAAGGGTGGGACGTACCGGGCTGGGCAATGGAGCATGCGGCGAGTACCACAATCATGCCTGGGGTTGGGCATCTGATGATGCTTGAGGCGCCTCAGGAGTTTGTTCAAGTCATTCTGCGCATTGTGGAGTAATCGACTCCCTTACCCAGCCTTTACCGAATGTGAGACAGGCATGAGACGGAACCAGCATTGTCCGGGCGTCCGAGGCCAGATGCCAGGCCGTGCCGGTAAAAGCTGGTGGTCGGCGCCGTCTCACATTGCTGGTGGTGCTGGACGCTACTTTGACCACGCTTTGACGGATCACGGGCCAGGCTGATAGGTCCAGTGCCTGTGGCCGGGCGTCTGAGGTTTTGCCCAGGGCTTGAGGCCGTCAAAGTAGCGGGGCTGGCCATGCCCTACCTTTGACAGGCCTAAGACGGATTTTGGACAGCTTTGGACGGATCGACGCGGGTTTCGCGTGGTGGTACTGGCGGGATGGCGCGCAATGGCCGGGCTGCCATGCTGGTGGTGGTCTACTCAGACCACAGGCTTGTCCAGAATCGCCAGGGGAGACTAGACCAGCACTAGACCGCGATAGACGGTGGCCGACCGGTACAGCCGCCCTGGTGGCTCGACGGGCTGGGCCTGGGCCTATGCGTGACAGGCTGGCGCGGGTAACCCCGTCTAATGCTGAGGCCCGAATTCTGGACAGGATCTGGACGAATTCAGGGCGCCAGCAAGTGGACAGGTGGGCTGGGGAGTACGTCAAATCGGCGGTGCGCACCGGTGCCGCTGGGTCTTCGTCGAATGGCCGTCCAGAATTGCCCGCACCCTAGACCCGCCCTTGACGGAACTTCTTGACCAGTCTTGACGGATTGAGCCGCTGACGCTTGCGCATGATCGGCTGTAAGGCTTGCTGCACAAGGGCTGGCGCTGAACTTTGCGGACTTGTGGGAGCGGAGGCCGTCAAGAGTTTCCGGGTGCGCTCGGCAAGGAAGAACCGGTAGGCCTGCGTGGTGCCGGCCTGAGACGCCAACTCAGCCTCAAGTTACCCAGCTACACTCCCGGTTCTGTGGAGGAGCAGCACGTGAAGAGAACCCTAGAAGGGATGATCGAGGCCGGCGAACCGCTGATCCAAGAGGCGATAGACGCGCTGCGTCGCTATCACGAAGCCCAGGACGCCGGAGCGCCACCTGGCGAGGTTGAACGACTGCGCCTGCTCGCTGAATCGGCATACCAGGCAGTGACGGACTACCAGCTCTATGCCTTAGGGCATCAGCCCCTTATCCGACACTGATGGGGCGCTTGGCCCACAGTTGAAACTACCAATATCGATCGACTCGATGGGCGCCAGTGTGTGGAAATCGACACGGTGGACTTGCTCTCGAAGCGGTACAGAACCGGGCAAGCATGGCCGCCGCCGTCCGCGAGAACCACGCAGGCCTTGCAGCGGAGCAGGGGCAGACCCTGGGCAACCTGACTCTGGCGGCGAACGCTCGCCAGGCCGGGGTGGGCCAGCAGGTCTGACGAGAAAGCGCAGGAGCAACGAAAATGTGCAGGTGGCGCAGGCCCAGCAGGTGACCGAGTTGCCTGCCGTGAACTACCCGGATGCTGGGTAGTTATCAGATAATCAGGCGCCAACACCTCGAGGGCCGCACCATGTCCGTTATCGACTGCGACTACCTGCCCGACCCGGAACCGATCACCTTCCCGCCTGAGCTGGCGCTACTGATCGTCAGGAAGGCCGCCGCCATGGCCGAGGCATTCGAGAGCAAGGCGCTCGATCAGATGACCATGGACGCTAGCAGGGCGCTGCGCGATGGAATGGAGCCGCGCAGGATCATCAGGCAGATGGGGCTGTAATTACGGGATTCCCCGTAAATGCCTGGGCAAGGGGTTGCTGTCATCGCAACACCTTGCCGAAGCGCAACCACAGTCATTGGGTGAAGCGCCACCCCACCTGTAGCGTGATCGGAACCGTCTGCAGTAGGTTACAGTCGCATGTGCAGGATGACGCAGGCTCAGGTGTGGCGTACAGTCCTAAAGAGAGGCAATCGAACGCCAAAACGCAGGAGCGGACGGTTAGCCGAGACCAGTGTCGAATCTGGCGAGGGAGTGCCCATGCTACATATGGCGATAGAAAATTTATTTATGACCACGAATTTTGCCCATTCCACGCTGTTTAATTTGCGTCCAATTTCTCCGGTGGAGGAAATGTGCGCGTATGAGGCTTTGTGGCAGAACCAAGGGGCATGGTTTGCGAATCTCGCGGACCTTTTCAGAAAGAATCCGGGATCTATACCGTCTGACTTAGTTGATCAGGGGCGTATCAACGAGGCCTTGGAGAACCTGAAATCTTCTATAGGGACAGATTTCATTTCCAAGGTTGGCATTCGAGTTAATGGTGCCGGAGACTATCCCGAAAAGCTTCGCGATGCTGACCACCCAGTGGAAGTATTGTATTACCTTGGTGACTGGGAGTTAGTTGAAACTGATTGTGTGGCAATTGTTGGAACAAGGAACCCGACCGAAGAGGGCGCGTTCAATGCTGGATTAATTGCTCATAAGTTGGTTAAGAATGGCTTTACGGTAGTCTCTGGTCTCGCTAAGGGTATCGATACTGCTGCGCATAATGCTGCTATAGCAGCAGGTGGTAAAACAGTGGCAGTTATAGGAACACCTTTGGATGACTGCTATCCGAAAGAGAATAGGGTACTTCAAGATTATATCGCAAAAAACCATTTGCTTATCTCGCAAGTTCCTTTTTTGAGATACAAGGATCAAAACTTTAGGACCAATAGGCTTTTTTTTCCTGCCAGAAATGTGACGATGTCGGCTCTGACGAAGGCGACGATCATAGTGGAGGCGGGTAATACTTCAGGAACATTGGTGCAGGCGCGCGCGGCTTTGGCACAAAATAGAAAACTTTTTATCCTTGAAAGCTGTTTTAGAAAAGCCGATTTGAATTGGCCAGCCAAGTTCGAGAAGCTGGGGGCGATTAGAGTGCAAAACGTATCTGACATCATTGGAATACTCACGGATGACCAGGCCAATAAAATTAGACAATGACGCCTATCGATATTTGGATGATGGGGATAACTGCTATCACTTTTTAGAGTATACGTCGGGAGGGGGTTTTAGAGTAAGTCAGGGTAATCAGCAAATATTAAATTTGAAAAAGCGCCCTACCTCTTCTGATAACGAACTTTACTATAAAGGCCGTGCGGTAGTTTTCTGGGGGGACCTCCTTGCTGCGGAATTGAACTTGGCCGTTGTCGCCAGCAATTCGACCTTTGTTCCTATGCCGTGCTCCAAGCCCCGAGCGCACGCCGATTACGATGATCGTATGACAAGGGTTTTGAGGCGGATGGGCCGTCTAACCCCGAATATCGATATTCGTGAACTACTAGTGCAGAATAGTTTGCGGACCAGCCAGCATGAGGGAGGTCGTCTGACACCCGATGAAATCGGTTCGTTCATGTCAGTGGATACTAATCTTCTAGCCGTACCTGTGAAACCGCATATCATTATCGTTGATGATGTGATTACGATGGGCGCTTCATTTAAGGCGGCGAAGAATTTGCTCCAAAGCGCCGGCGTGCAGGCCAATATTATTGGAGTGTTCTTGGCGAAGACGGTATGGCCTGCCAGTGAACTCGATGATTGGCTCGATGCTTTGGATTGACGAATGAGGTCAGGTTGGCCTCGTCCAGTCGCGATAACGGAGGGCTCATGCGGCACTGCGCCGCAGAGCAGCGCTGATAGCCAGTAGCTAGGTAGATTGCGATTTAGGTATACGTTTAGGTATATGGGAAGGTCCAGGTGGTGCAGAATCCCTTTAGGTATGGGCCCTGTAGGTGCCTAATTCGATTCCTGTCTCCGCAACCACATCCGGCTCCACTGCTTACCTGTGGATGCTCCTAAACCAGCATTCTGGGGACTGTCAGATTTTTTGTGTGCGGGCCGGTAACGGCCTGCCACTAGGCAGGCCCTGATTTCACCAGGTCGGCCTGATGAATCGATCTCCGTACAAAATCGCAAATTGATTCATCGCACTTTTCCAATCATGCGCCGCTGAGCCCCAATTCGCTGTGATGTTGCGCAGTCCCAGCCAGATCAGTTTGGTCGCCGCATCATCGTTCGGAAAGTGGCCACGCGTCTTGATGATCTTGCGCAACTGGGCATTGATGCTCTCGATGGCATTGGTGGTGTAGATCACCTTTCGGATCGCGGGTGGGAAGACAAAGAACGGAATCACTCGATCCCACGCCCGTCGCCAGGCCGCCACCACCGTTGGATATTGCTTACCCCAGGGGCCGTTCTCAAACTCATCCAGCGCCTGTTCAGCGGCTTCGGCATTAACTGCCTGATAGATCGGCTTGAGGGCCTTGGCCAGCGCTCGGCGTTTGTCCCAGGCCGCATAATCCAAGCTGTTGCGAATCAAATGCACGATGCAGGTCTGCAGTGTCGTTTCCGGGAATACCGCGCTGAGCGCTTCTGGCATGCCTTTGAGGCCGTCGGTCACGGCAATCAGCACATCCTCAACGCCCCGGGTCTTGAGGTCGTTGAACACCTTCATCCAAAACTTCGCGCCTTCGGTGTTCTCGATCCAGATGCCCAGAATATCGCGCGTGCCATCGGGCAAAACACCCAGCGCCAAGTAGATCGCCTTGTTGCGAACCAGGCCTTCTTCGCGGATTTTGACTCGCAGCGCATCAAAGAAAATGACCGGATACATCGGTTCTAAAGGGCGCTGCTGCCAGGCGCCAATCTCTTCCATGACCTCGTCGGTCACGGAGCTGATGAAGTCATGTGACACATCCGTTCCATACTGCTCGGAGAGAAAGGCCCGGATCTCTCTGACCGTCATCCCACGGGCATACATGGCGATGATCTTGTCGTCGAAACCGGTGTAACGGCGCTCATGCTTGGGGATCAGAATGGGCGAAAAGCTGCCATCACGATCACGCGGGATATCCAACCGCAGCGGCCCATCACCGGTGAGTACCGTCTTGCCGCTTTTGCCATTGCGCTGGTTGGTTTCATCCTCCGGGCGCTGCGCGCCCGGAGGATAGCCCAGGTGATGGCCCAGCTCAGCGTTCAGGGCTCGCTCAATCAGCGCTTTCTTGAAGGCCGCAGAGGCTTCTTCGATGGCCTCGGCGGTCATCAGCGGAGCAGCGGAAAACTGCTCAAGCAGCTCTTTCGGGACCTTTGGTAACTATCGGAGCGGTTTCTTTTTGGTTGGCATACATGCACCTCTTACTCATGTTATGCCCGAACACAAAATTTCTGACACCCTCGGTTCCGTCCTGACTACCCCAAGAAAAGCTGTAATCGCACTTAGGCTTCAGTGAGTTTTTTCCGAAGAAAGCTCAAAGCATCCTTGAAAACCTGATGCCAATTCTCAGAGGGCTCGCTCACGAGCGGATGCCAAAAGAATCTGAATTCATGGCCTCCATCATCTTCTGCAAAATGCATCCAAGTATCTGGAAGGTCTTGGGCAACATGACATTCATAAAATGCCCATGTGTATCCAGTTACGATGCATCGCCGCTGCCCCAAATGTCGCCCAACTGTCGACTGAATCCCTGCTTCTTCTTTCAGCTCTCGAACCGCAGCCAGGTCGCTTGACTCACCTGGCTCGACACTGCCTTTGACCAGCTGAAAGCCTGCTAACGGATGCTCGAACGCTAAGATTTCCAGCGTTTCTCGGCCTCGCAGAACTACAGGACAAGCTTTATCTGCTTCCATGCCGTCACACCTACTCCGATCCTGACGCGTGAGTCGGGAAGCATAAGCGAAGCAAGCTGCCATCGAAACCGGAGAGGACGAAAGACTCACAAGGTGTGTTTGCCGTCCGCTTACAGTTTTTTCACGACCACCTTCATCCGAAATCAATAAGTCCCAATAACCTGGGACATTTTGGAAACACTGAATCACCCCAAATTCTCCACTCCCCCCAATCGGCCAAAGCCCCGATCAACCCGAATAACCACCTCGACCGCTCCCCCCCTCTCCAGGAAGCACCCCCTGAATTCCCCCCGCCAACTCCCGCAACCCGACCAGCCGCCCCATGATCCGCTCCACAACCTCCATCCGCGCCACCGCCGCATCACGTAACCCCTGCATCGCCAGCAACGCATCATCCGATTGCGCCAACCCCTTCCGTGCAGAGACGCTAAGTTGATCAATTCCACCCCGCGCCTCATCAGCCGTACATTCCAGGCTTTGCGCGATCTGATGAATTTGCGCACTCGACTCGGCCACGCGCCTCGAGAGGTTACGCACTTCATCCGCCACGACAGCAAAACCCCGCCCATGATCCCCCGCCCGGGCGGCTTCGATGGCCGCGTTCAGCGCCAGCAGGTTGGTCTGCCGCGCAATGTCCTGAATGCTCCCGACTAGCGCTGTGATCTTCACCGACTGCCCACCCAGTTCGTTGAAGGCTTGCGCCAAATGCGCCATGGACTGGTCGAACGCTTTGAAGATTTCCGCTGTGCCCTGAATGCTGTTGGCACTTGTACTGACTTTACCGCCAGCTTCACGGGCCAGTTGGTTAGCGAAACCCATATCCTGCTCGGTCTCTACAATGGCAAGGCTCAACTGCCGCAGGTCGTCTCTGAGCCGTGGGTCGATCGCTACCGCTTCGCTGGGCTGAGCAATGTTTTCCACAGGAGCGCTCGGCACTCGCACTTCGTAGGGCACTTCCACCCGTACTTCCACTGTGTCGATCTTTTCAAAGTGGTACAGCCACCCCGCAACGAGCAGCGACAGCCCGATGATGGAAAGGCCCGCAACGAGAGACTCAGGGTGAATCAACGTTGCCAAGCAAGCGATTATCCCAACGCCCTGCACCATGGCGGCGAGGCGAAGACGCTTCGTGACGTTTGACATAGTGGCTCTCCAGCCCGCCTGCCCAATGGCCTGGCAAGCTCAAATCATTATTGTTATGGGTGCGCCCAGTGATGCGCCCGCGGCATTGCTGGGGCCGCCTTCACGTAAGCGCACTGGCTCACATTCAATGCTAATGACGGGCTGGCGCTAGGCACTATCCGCTTTGCGCAGAGCCGTATCCGCTTTGCGCAGAGCCGTATCCGCTTTGTGCAAAGCCGTACCGTGCCGTTGCCGCCACCGCTCCGCTTAACGCTGGGTTAATTGAGTGCATGCCAACAATACGGCGCCCTCTGTATCCCTCTGTCGAGACTCTAATAATGAGCGTTAGGTTTAATGCGGCCGCTGTCCTGCTTGCGCTGTCTTGTATCGCGCTGTCCCCGATATCGTTTGCCGATACCACCCATACTGCTGCGCATGCCGGCGCCACGGAAAAACACCCCGATGCCAACGCTGAGCGCCAGCCAAAACCGAAGTTGGTGCTCTCCGCCCCGCGTGCCGACTTTCTCAAGGAAGGCGTCGTGTACCTCCCGTTCCGTGTCGAGAACATGACCATCCTTCCCGTGTATTCGGAAATTCATGGCGAGGCGGTCACCGAAGTGCAACCGCCCATCGGGCACTTGCATGCCATGGTCGACGATAATCAATGGGCCTGGGTACACGCCTCGGCAGACCCTCTCTACTTCTCGCCTTTGCCATCGGGTACCCACAAGCTGAAAGTGGAACTTGCCGATGCCAGCCATAACGTTTTAGAGACGCAAACCATAGAGCTGGTGGTGCCTTAACTCGGGGCCATTGGCTCCAGGGCAAGCGGCTTTTGCTATACGATTGCAGGCGCTTTTTTGCGTCCGCATTTCCGTGCAATGGCGGCTGTGCGTGGGAGGCCTTCGGGTCTGCCGGGTTCCTTTTCCTCGGTTCGCCAACCTGCGTACAGCGGCCACCCTCATCGTTTGGCGACGATGGGGGTGGTGCTTCAACTGACATTGCCTAAACCAATCCCTTCCAGCCTCCAGCGATCCCACCCAGCTCCACCTGCTTGCACAACCCGCACTACCCAGATAAATTCCCCCAGGTCGCCGAAGCATCGGCGACGCGACCTTGGCCGGTCGGAATCGAAAGGCGCTCCAGCGCCCAATCTTCATCGCAGGCGCTTTTTTTGTGCCCGCGATGTCGCGTTATGGCGGTGGTGCGCGGGACACCTTCGGGTGTGCCGGGCCCCTTTCGTCCCGGTCGGCCAACCCGCGTACCGCTGCCACCTCAACTTGCTTGGCCGCAAGCGGTGGCAGTTCCACAACGAAAGGAACTCATGCATGACCACGGCAACGCTCTACAGGATCCTCGCATCCGTTCTCCGCCGCCGCTCTGCTCCGGCCCCACGCTTCTACCCCCTCCACACCCCATCCGGCCCAACCCCCGCGCCAAGGCAGGTGCCCCATGACTGACCAAGAACGCGCCATCACCATCCAAAACTACGCCTGGACCCTCGAACTGCTAGGCGAAGCCCTGGTGCAGCACGACGAAATGCTGGAGTGCGAGCACAACTCACACCTGAGCTTTCGCAATACCGCCGGCATCCACCAGGCCATCCGCATCATCAGTCGGCTGACCAGCGAGCAATGCGCCAAGCTGGCATTGCTGCAAGCCCCCTCCGGGCAACGCTGAACCCGCAGGCTCGGGCCCCAGTGCCGCTGCGCCAGTTCCCTGGAATGGCGGCACTGGCGTAGCAAGGCTTCACATATTTGGATAGTTCGGCCCACCCGCGCCTTCCGGGGTGACCCAGGTGATGTTCTGGGCCGGGTCCTTGATGTCGCAGGTCTTGCAGTGCACGCAGTTCTGCGCGTTGATCTGCAAGCGCTTGGCGCCGTCGTCCTGGGCGACCACTTCGTACACGCCCGCGGGGCAGTAGCGCTGGGCCGGCTCGTCGTACAGCGGCAGGTTGCTGGCGATCGGCACGTTCGGGTCGCTCAGCTTCAGGTGGCAGGGTTGTTCCTCTTCATGGTTGGTGCTGGAGAGGAATACCGAGCTGAGCTTGTCGAAGCTGAGCTTGCCGTCCGGTTTCGGGTAGTCGATCTTTTTCGCCTCGGCGGCCAGCTTCAGGCAGGCGTGGTCCGGCTTGGTGTCGTGCAGGGTGAACGGCAGCTTGCCGCCGAACCCGTTCTGGTCGACGTAGTTGAAGGCCGCGCCGAAGATCGGCCCGAACTTGTGCATGGCCGGGCCGAAGTTGCGGCTGGCGTACAACTCGTCATACAGCCAGCTGGCCTTGAACGCGTCGACGTAGCGGTTCAGCGCATCGCCGCCCTCGCTGCCGGCGAGCAGCGCCTCGGCCACCGCGTCGGCGGCGAGCATGCCGGATTTCATCGCCGTGTGACTGCCCTTGATCTTGGCGAAGTTCAGGGTGCCCAGGTCGCAGCCGATCAGCGCGCCGCCGTTGAACACCATCTTCGGCAGCGAGTTCAGGCCGCCCTTGCAGATGGCGCGGGCGCCGTAGCTGATGCGCTTGCCGCCTTCGAGGTACTGGCTGA
>NZ_JARGCS010000030.1 GCF_029193575.1 Pseudomonas entomophila
TCACCCACTGGACCTGCCGCGACGAAGGCCGCGATGCCGTGCCGATCGGCCAACCGATCGCCAACCTGCAAACCTACGTGCTCGACGCTGAGCTTCAGCCCGTTCCGGCGGGCGTGGTCGGTGAGCTGTACCTGGGCGGCGAAGGCCTCGCCCGGGGCTACCACCGCCGCCCGGCGCTGACCGCCGAGCGCTTCATCACCAGCCCGTTCGGCAGCGGCCAGCGCCTGTACCGCACCGGCGACCTGGCCAGCCAGCGCGCCGATGGCGTGATCGAGTACCGGGGCCGTATCGACCACCAGGTGAAGATTCGCGGCCTGCGGATCGAGCTGGGCGAGATCGAAGCCCGTTTGATGGAGCAGGACGCGGTGCGCGAAGCCGTGGTGCTGGCCATCGATGGCGCCCTGGTGGGTTACGTGGTGCCGAGCGAGTGGCAGCCTGAATCGCAAGAAACCCTGCGCGAAGCCCTCCGCGAACCGCTGCGCCAAGCCCTGCCGGACTATATGGTGCCGGCCCAGTTGCTGTTCATCGAGCGCATGCCGCTGAGCCCCAACGGCAAGCTGGAGCGCAAGGCGCTGCCCAAGCCCGACGCCAGCCACGCGCAGAAAGCCTACGTCGCCCCGCGCAGCGCGCTGGAACAGCGCATCGCCGCGATCTGGCAAGACGTGCTCAAGCTCGACCGCGTGGGCCTGAACGACAACTTCTTCGAGCTGGGCGGCGACTCGATCATCTCGATCCAGGTGGTCAGCCGCGCCCGCCAGACCGGCATCCGCTTCACCCCGAAGGACCTGTTCCAGCACCAGACCGTGCAAAGCCTGGCCACCGTGGCGGTGCTCGGCGTGGCCCCCGTGGTCATCGACCAGGGCCCGGTCACAGGCGAAACCTCGCTGCTGCCGTTCCAGCACTGGTTCTTCGAAACCCTGCGAACCAACCACCACCACTGGAACCAGTCGGTGCTGCTGGCCCCCCGCGAAACCCTGCACGCCGAGCCCCTGGAGCGCGCCCTGCGCACCCTGGTCGAGCATCACGACGCCTTGCGCCTGCGTTTTAAGAACGGTGCCGCCCAGTTCGCCGAACTCGACGCCACGCCCTTGCTCTGGCAGGAAACCGTCGCCGACGACAGCCAGTTGCAAGCCGCCGCCGACCGCGCCCAGCGCAGCCTCGACCTGAGCCAGGGCCCGCTGCTGCGCGCGCTGCTGGCCACCCAGGCCGACGGCAGCCAGCGCCTGCTGCTGGTGATCCACCACCTGGCCGTGGATGGCGTGTCCTGGCGCATCCTGCTCGAAGACCTGCAAGCGGCCTACCGCCAGCAGCGCCTGCCGGCCAAGACCCACTCGGTCAAAGCCTGGGCCGAGCAACTGCAAGCCGATGCCCAAGGCCCGGCCCTGCGAGGCCAACTGGCCTACTGGCAGGCCCAGGCCGTCGAGGCAGGGCTGCCTTGCGCAGCGCCCGCGCAACCACTGCTCACCCGTGACGCGCGCAGCGTGCAGACCCGCCTGGACGCCCAGCTCACCCGCCGCCTGCTGCAAGAGGCGCCCGCCGCCTACCGCACCCAGGTCAACGACCTGTTGCTGACCGCCCTGGCGCGGGTGGTCACGCGCTGGAGCGGCCAGCCCTCGGTGGCCGTGCTGATGGAAGGCCATGGCCGCGAGCCGCTGTCGCGCGAACTCGACCTGACCCGCAGCGTCGGCTGGTTCACCAGCTTCTACCCGGTCAAGCTGACCCCCGCCCAGGGCCTGGGCGAGTCGATCAAGCACATCAAGGAGCAGCTGCGCGCCGTGCCGGACAAAGGCATGGGCTATGGCGCGCTGCGCTACCTGGGCACCGATCAGGCCCGCGCGGCGCTGGCCGCGCAAACCCCGGCGCGCATCACCTTCAACTACCTGGGCCAGCTCGATGGCAGCTTCGACCAGCCCGAGGCGCTGTTCGTGCCGACCGGCCAGCCGCGCGGCCAGGAGCAGGCTGACGACGCGCCGCTGAGCAACTGGCTGACCCTCAACGGCCAGGTCTACGGCGGCGAATTGCGGGTGGACTGGCAGTTCAGCACCGCGCTGTTCGACAGCGCCACGGTGCAGGCCCTGGCCGACGCCTACGCCCAGGCCCTGGGCGAGCTGGTCGAGCACTGCGCCGCCAGCGGCGCGCTGACCCCGTCCGACGTACCGCTGGCCGGCCTCGACCAAGCCGCGCTCGACAGCCTGGGCCTCGACCCGCGCACCGTGCAGGACCTCTACCCGCTGTCGCCGATGCAGCAGGGCATGCTGTTCCACAGCCTCTACCAGCCCGGCGATGGCGCCTACATCAACCAGCTCTCGGTGGCGGTCGAAGGCCTCGACCCCGAGCGCCTGCGCGCCGCCTGGCAGGCCACGGTCGATGCCCACGATGTGCTGCGCAGCGCCTTCCTCGAAGGCGGTCGTCCGTTGCAAGTGGTGTACCGCGAGCGCGCGCTGCCGTTCACCCTGGAAGACTGGCGCGGCCGCGCCGACCAGGCCGAGGCCGTCGCCGCCAAGGCCCGTGACCTGCGCAGCGCCGGCTTCGCCCTCGACCGCGCGCCGCTGCTCGACCTGTGCCTGTTGCGCCTGGACCCACAGCGCTACCAGATGATCTACACCTGCCACCACCTGCTGGTGGACGGCTGGAGCAACGCCCAACTGCTGGGCGAGGTGCTGCAACGCTACAGCGGTGGCGAGGTGGCCCCGCAAGCGGGCCGCTACCGCGACTACATCGCCTGGCTGGCCGGGCAGGACGCGCAAGCCACCGAGCAGTTCTGGCAGGCCCAGTTGCAACGCCTGGACGCGCCGACCCGCCTGGCCGCCGCCTTGCCAGCGGTGGTCGCCGAGCAGGGGGGGCATGGCGAGCACCTGCGCCAGCTCGATGCCGGGCAGACCCAACGTCTGAAAGCCTTCGCCAGCCAGCACAAGGTCACCCTCAACACCGTGCTGCAAGCCGCCTGGGCGCTGCTGCTGCAACGCTACACCGGCCAGCCGGGCGTGGCCTTCGGCGCCACCGTGGCGGGGCGCTCGGCGCCGCTGCCGGGGATCGAGGCGCAGGTGGGGCTGTTCATCAATACCCTGCCGGTGATCGTCAGCCCGCGCGCCGAGCAGGCGCCGGGGCCGTTCCTCGAGCAGTTGCAAGCCCAGAACGTGGCGCTGCGCGAGCACGAGCACACACCGTTGTTCGATATCCAACGTTGGGCCGGGCAGGGCGGTGATGGCCTGTTCGACACCTTGCTGGTGTTCGAGAACTACCCGGTGGCCGAAGCCCTGCAGCAGGGCGCTCCCGCGGGCCTGCGCTTCGGCGCGGTGCACACCCGCGAGCAGACCAGCGTGCCGCTGACCCTGCTGGTGGGCGTGGAAGACAACCTGAGCCTGTTGTTCCAGTTCGACCGCCAGCAGTTCAGCGCGCAGCAGGTCGAACGTATCGGCGCGCACCTGCTGGCGCTGCTGCACGGCCTGCTTGCGGCCCCCGCTGCGCTGGGCGAGCTGGCGATTCTCGGCGGCGAAGAGCGCCAGCGCATGCTGGGCGACTGGAACGCCAGCGCCGTACCCTCGGTGCCGGCGCGCTGCATTCACGAACTGATCGCCGCCCAGGTGCAGGCCGACCCCGGGCACCTGGCACTGATCGATGGCACCCGTCACTTGAGCTACCGCGAACTGGACCAGCGCGCCAACCGCCTGGCCCACCAACTGGTGAGCTTGGGCATCGGCGCCGAAGTGCGCGTGGGCATCGCCCTGCAACGCTCCAGCGAGCTGCTGGTGGCCCTGCTGGCGGTGCTCAAGGCCGGCGGCGCCTATGTGCCGCTGGACCCCGACTACCCCGCCGAGCGCCTGGCCTACATGCTCGAAGACAGCCGCGCCCAGGTGTTGATCACCGAGTCGTCGGTGCTCGAAGGCCTGACGCCGGATGCCACCACTCATGTGGTGCTGGTGCAGCCGGGTGATGCCTGGCTGGCCGGCTACCCGGACAGCGCGCCCGCGGTGGCCGTGACCCCGGACAATCTGGCGTATGTGATCTACACCTCTGGCTCCACTGGCAAACCCAAGGGCGTGGCCATTACCCACCGCAACGTGCAGGCGCTGGTGGACTGGTCGCAGCAGGCCTTCAGCCGCGACGATCTGCAAGGCGTGCTGGCCTCGACCTCGGTGTGCTTCGACCTGTCGGTGTGGGAGCTGTTCGTCACCCTGGCCAGCGGCGGCTTCATCGTGCTGGCGCGCAACGCCCTGGCACTGCCGGACCTGCCGGCGCGCGACCAGGTGCGCCTGGTCAACAGCGTGCCCTCGGCGCTGGCCGCGTTGCTGCGTGCCGGCCAGGTGCCGCCTGGCGTGCGCATCATCAACCTGGCCGGCGAGCCGCTCAAGCAGGGCCTGGTGGATGCGCTGTTCCAGTTGCCGGGCGTGGAGCGGGTCAACGACCTGTACGGCCCGTCGGAAGACACCACCTATTCCACCTGGACCCGCCGCGAGGCCGGTGGCAGCGCCAGCATCGGCCGACCCCTGCCGGGCACCGGCAGCTACCTGCTCGATGCCGACCTGCAACCCGCGCCGCTGGGTGTGGGCGCCGAGCTTTACTTGTCCGGCGCGGGCCTGACGCGTGGCTACCTGGGGCGCGCGGCGCTGACCGCCGAGCGCTTCGTGCCCAACCCGTTCGGCACGGCGGGCGAACGGCTGTACCGTACCAGCGACCTGACCCGCTACCGCGAGGACGGCGTGATCGAGTACCTGGGGCGCGTCGACCACCAAGTGAAGATCCGTGGCTTCCGCGTCGAGCTGGGCGAGATCGAGGCGCGCCTGCTGGCCCTGCCACAGGTGCGCGAGGCGGCGGTGCTGGCGGTCGAATTGCAAGGCGGCCCGCAACTGGTGGCCTACGTCGCAGCCCAGGCGCACCCCCAAGGCGCTGGCGAGCAGGCGACCCTGCGTGTGGCGCTCAAGGCTCGCCTGGCCGAGCAACTGCCGGGCTACATGGTGCCGGCGTTCGTGCTGTTCCTCGCCGGCCTGCCGCTGACCCCCAATGGCAAGCTCGACCGCAAGGCCCTGCCGCTGCCGGAGGCGCAGCCTGCGGGGGCGTCGTTGCGCGCACCGCGAACCGCCTTCGAGCGCCAGGTCGCCGACGTTTGGCAACAGGTCCTGGAAGTCGAGCAGGTCGGCCTGGATGACCAGTTCTTCGAGCTGGGCGGCCATTCGCTGCTGGCCACCCAGGTGGTCGCGCGTCTGCAAGGCCTGCTGGCGGTGCCGGTGAGCCTGCGCGACCTGTTCGAGCACCCGCGCCTGGCCGCGTTCGTCGAGCACCTGCAAGGGCGTGGCGCCCCGGCGCAGGCCCAGGGCCCCGCACTGGTGGCGGCGGGCGAGGGCGCGACGGCCGCGCTGTCGCTGGCCCAGCGCCGCCTGTGGGTGGTCGAGCAACTCTCCGGCGGCAGCGGCGCCTACGGCATGCCGCTGGCCCTGCGCCTGAAAGGCGAACTGCAAGTGCCGCTGCTGCGCGAGGCGCTGGCTGAAGTGATCCGCCGCCACGAGGTGCTGCGCACGGCCTATGTGGCTGACGACGAAGGCGACCCGCTGGCCGTGGTCGCGGCCTCGGTGAGCATGGACCTGCCATTGCTCGACCTGAGCGGCCTGGGCCGCGCCGAGCAGGAGGCCCAGGTGGCCGAGGCAGTGCTGAGCAACGCCAGCACGCCGATCAGCCTGCTCCACGCGCCGCTGCTGCGGGGCCGTGTGTTGCGCCTGGCCGAGCGCGAGCACGTGGTGCTGTACGCCATGCACCACATCATCTCCGACGGTTGGTCGATGTCGCTGCTGGTCAACGAGCTGGTCGAACTCTACGGCCAATTGCAGGCCGGTCAGCCCGCGCGTTTGGAACCGTTGCCGCTGCAGTACAGCGACTACGCCCGCTGGCAGCTGGCGCTGGAGCACAGCGGCGTGCTGGCCGGGCAGGCCGACTACTGGCGCCAGGCCCTGGCGGGCAACACGGGCCTGCTGGCGCTGCCGACCGACCAGCCACGCCCGGCCAGCGCCTCCAACGCCGGCGCCGACCTGCAGCTGCAGCTCGACGGCGAGCTGGTGCACGGCCTCAAGGCCCTCGCCGGGCAGGCCGGCACCACGCTCTACAGCGTGCTGCTGGCGGCCTTCCAGGTGCTGCTGCACCGGGTCAGCCACAGCGACGACCTGCTGGTCGGCGCCGACGTCGCCGGGCGCCAGCGCCCGGAGCTGGAGCGTCTGATCGGCTTCTTCGTCAACATCCTGCCGCTGCGCTCGCGCTACCACGCGCAGCAGACCTTCGGCGACTACCTGGCCGCCACCCGCGACACCGCGCTCGGCGCCTTCGAACACCAGGACCTGCCCTTCGACATGATCGTCGAGGCCAGCGGCGTGGCCCGCCAGCGTGGGGTCAACCCGCTGGTGCAGGTGCTGTTCGTGATGAACAACCTGCCGGTGCGCGACGCCAGCCTCGACGCGCTGAAGGTCGAGGTGCTGCCGGCCACGACCGGTTACTCGAAATTCGACATGGCCCTGTTCCTCGACCAGGACGGCGAAGGCCTGCGCGGCACCTGGCAGTACGCCAGCGAGCTGTTCGGCGCCGAACGCATCCGCGCCCTGGCCACGGACTGGACACGCATTCTGGAGCAGATCCTGCGCGAGCCGGATATCAGACTAGGAGACCTCAAGATGACCACGGACACCGCCGTCGCGGCTGCGCCGGCCGCTGCCGCCAGCCCCAAGGCCGACAAACTCGGCAAGTTCCTGAAAAAGCCCAAGGCCCCGGAGCACAAAGCCGCCGTCGCCGTGCGCGAATCGCTGCTGGCCGCGCCCCAGGTCTTCCCGCTGCTGGTCGAGCCGAACGACCCGGGGCTGGACCTGGTGAGCTGGGTCAAGGCCAACCGCCCCTGGCTCGAGGAAAAGCTCTCGCGCCATGCCGGGTTGCTGTTCCGTGGCTTCGCCATGCACGACATCCACGCCTTCGAGGCGTTTGCCGAGGCGGTGCAGCCGGGG
The DNA here is from genome assembly GCF_029193575.1 of Pseudomonas entomophila. Lineage (GTDB taxonomy): Bacteria > Pseudomonadota > Gammaproteobacteria > Pseudomonadales > Pseudomonadaceae > Aquipseudomonas > Aquipseudomonas entomophila_G. The sequence goes on from NZ_JARGCS010000030.1 coordinate 6,978, forward strand.
CTGTACGGCAAGTACGGCGACCTGCCGAAGAAGGAGGGCGGCAAGAACACCTACCGTTCGACGCCGTACCCCGAGAACAAGATGATCCTGTTCCATAACGAGAGCTCGCACCAGGACACCTGGCCGCGCAAGCAGTTGTTCTTCTGCGAGCAGCCGTCGCCGGTGGGCGGTGCCACGCCGGTGGTGGACTGCCGGCAGATGTACCAGCGCCTGCCCCAGGCGCTGCGGGAGAAATTCGAGGAAAAGGGCCTGCTCTACGTGCGCACCTTCGCCACCAACCTGGACGTGTCGTGGCAGCACTTCTTCAAGACCGACGAGCGTGCCGAGGTCGAGGCGCGCTGCCGCGCGGCGGGCATCCAGTGGACCTGGTTCGACAACGACGAGCTGCAGATCCGCACGCCATGCCCGGCGATCATCCGTCACCCGGTGACCGGCGAGAAAACCTTCTTCAACCAGGTGCAATTGCACCACATCCACTGCCTCGACCCGGACGTGCGCGAGGACCTGCTGGCGCTGTTCGGCATCGAGCGCATGCCGCGCCACGTGTACTACGGCGATGGCTCGCCGATCGACGACCAGACCATGGCGCTGATCGGTGAGCTGTACGAGGCTTGCGCCGTGCGCTTCGACTGGCGCAAGGGCGATGTGATCCTGCTCGACAACATGCTCGCCGCCCACGCCCGCGACCCGTTCGAGGGGCCGCGCAAGATCGTCGTGGCCATGGGCGAAATGGTCGAGCGCCGCACCCTGGAGGCGCCACAGCGCCCCGCAACCCTCACCCAAGAGGCTGACGCATGAGCGACATCAACCTGGAACAACTCGGCGCCGGCCTGGCCTTGCTCGCCGAACAGCAACACTGGAGCGAGGCCGTGGGCCCGCTGGCGCAGCAGGCCCATGTCGTGAACGTGTGCATCGGCGGTGACCTGGATCTGGCCGCGCTGCACGCCGCGCTGGACGACCTGGCGCTGCGCCAGCAGGTACTGACCAGCGCCATCGGCGCGGTCGCCGGCTACCACGGCCTGCGCCAGTTCCCCGCTGCGCGCCCGGCGCAGGTGGCGGTGACGGTCGAGGAGCCGGCCCAGCCGGAAAGCGCCGCCGCCGCACAGCGCGCCCAGTGGTTGCAGCGCCCGGTGACCCAAGGCCCGCAATTCCAGGCCTTGTTGCAGCGCCTGGAGGGCGGGCAATGGCACCTGACCCTGGCATTGCCACGTGTGCTGGTCGATGCCGGCAGCCTGCCGTTGCTGCTCGATCAACTGGTGCAGGCCTACACCCAGGGGCCGGCTGGCGCCGACGAAGAACTCGGGCAGTTCGAGCAATACCTGGAATGGCGCGCCGAAGTGGTGCTGGACGAAGACGCCGGGCACGCCGCGCAATACTGGCAGGCGCACCTGGGCAACAGCGCGCCGGCGCTGCCGGGCCTGCCCTACCGGCGCAAAGGTGGCCAAGCCGGGGAGGGGGGCGTGGCGCAGGTCGTGGCGTCGCTGCCGGGCGAACTGCGCGAAGCTCTGCAAGCCCTGGCCGCACACCATGGCGTGACCGCCGACACCGTGCTGCAAGCGGCCTGGTGGCTGCTGCTGGCACGCCTGAGCGGGCGCACGGCGTTCATTGCCGGGTGGCGCCACGATGGCCGCGCCGACTATGAATTCTTCGACCAGACCCTGGGCCTGTTCGAGAAGACCCTGCCGCTGCACCTCGCCTTAGACCCGGCGCTGCCGTTCGAGCAGTGCCTGGCGCCCCTGGCCGGGGTGCTCGAACAGCATCGCACCTGGCAGGAATACTGGAGCGCCGAAGGCCGTGGCACGCAGCCCGTCCATGGCTTCGCCGTGCGCCGCCTGGCGGGCGCCGCACAGGCCAAGGGCGCGCAGTGGTCGCCCAGCGTCGCGGCTGGCCTGGCGCCGGGCTTCGAGCTGGCCCTTGAAGTGGGCCTGGATGGCGAAGGTGCGGTGCAGCAACTGAGCCTGGCGTACCTTACCCAGCACTACAGCGCACAGGCCATCGCCGGGCTGTTGGCGCAGTACCAGGTGCTGCTGGGCGGCATCGTCGCCGCGCCGTCGACCGCCGCCTTCGACCTGCCGCTGCTGGGCGAGGCCGAGCGTGCGCGGTTGTTGGCGTTCAACCCGCCAGCCGAGGCCATCGACCCGCGCCTGACCCTGGCCCAGCGCATCACCGAGTGGGCCTCGGTCACCCCGGATGCCCCGGCACTGGTGAGCGCTGCTCAAACCCTGAGCTACGCCGAACTGGAGCGTCGCGTGCAGCACCTGGCGGCGGCCATGGCCGCGCGCGGTGTGGGCGCCGGGCAGCGGGTGGCGCTGGCGTTGCCGCGTTCGGCGCAGTGGCTGGTGGCGGCGCTGGCGGCCTGGCGTCTGGGCGCGGCCTGGCTGCCGCTCGACCCGCAGTGGCCAGCGGCGCGCCTGACGCTGCTGCTGGAGCAGGCCGGTGCGAGTTTGCTGGTGGGCGAGGCTGCGCTGCCGGTCGAGGCCGCGCAGTTGGATCTGGGCGACGTGCGCTTCGACGGTGAGGCGCAGGCGTTGGCTGAGCGCCCTGCGGTCAGCGCGACCGACCTGGCCTATGTGCTGTTCACCTCCGGCTCGACCGGCACGCCCAAGGCGGTAGCGGTCGAGCACGGCGCGCTGTTCAACTACGTGGCCGCTGCCAGCGCGGCGCTGGGCCTGGACGCCTGCCGACGGTTCGCCTTCGGCACCAGCGTGGTTGCCGACCTTGGCCATACCACGCTGTTCGGCGCGCTGTACCACGGCGCCGCGCTGCACCTGGCCGATGAGGCCACGGTGCAGGACGGCCAGGCCTTCGCCGGGTTCATCGAGGGGCAGGGCATCGACTGCCTGAAGATCGTCCCGTCGCACCTGGCGGCCTTGCTGGAAACCCCGACCCCGGTGCTGCCGGCGACCTTGGTCCTGGGGGGCGAGGCGGTAGCCCCCGCCTTGGTCGAACGCATTCTGCGCATCCGCCCGGACGTGCGCCTGTTCAACCACTATGGGCCGAGCGAAACCACGGTCGGCGTGCTGGTGCACCCGATCAGCCAGGCGGACCTCGACAGCAACGCGGTGCCGCTGACCCAGGTGCTGGCCAACAACCAGGTGCTGGTGCTCGATGCCCAGCGCAAGCTGGTGGCGGCGGGTGAGCTGGGCGAGCTGTACATCGCGGGCGCGCAACTGGCCCGCGGCTACCTGAATGCCCCGCAGCAACAGGCCGAGGCGTTCGTCGAGCACCCACTGCAGCCGGGCGCGCGGCTGTACCGCACGGGCGACCTCGCCCGCTATCGCCCCGAAGGCGGCATCGTCCTGCAAGGGCGTGCCGACCAGCAGGTGAAGCTGCGCGGTTTCCGTGTCGAGCTGGCAGAGATCGAGGCCGAGCTGGCGGCGCTGGCCGGTGTCAGCGAAGCGGCGGTGGTGCTGGACGCTCAGCACGAACCGCTGGCCTTCGTCACCGCCGTGGGCGAGCCGGGGGAGGGCTGGGCCAGCGTGCTCAAGGCCCAACTGGCGCAGCGCCTGCCGGCGGTGATGGTGCCGCGTCAGGTGCATGGGCTGGCGCGCATGCCGCGCCTGGGCAATGGCAAGATCGACCGCCAGGCCCTGGCCACGCTCGATGTGGGGGCTGCGCAGCAGGCCTACGTGGCGCCGCGCGATGCCCTGGAGCAGGTGCTGGCCGAGCGCATGGCGCAGTTGCTGGGCAGCGAGCGCTTGAGCGTGGAGCAGGACTTCTTCGCTGCGGGCGGGCATTCGTTGCTGGTGATCAAGCTGGTGGCGGGCATTCGCAAGCTGTTGCAGTGCGAGGTGCACCCTGGGGTGGTGTTCGACAACCCCAGCCCCGCGGCGCTGGCCCGGGCGTTGCGCTTGCAGGAAGGCGCGCCGGGGCAGTTGGAGAAGCTCGCCCAGGCGCGCCTGCGCCTGGACGCCATGAGCCCGGAAGACAAGGCCCGCCTGCTGGAGAAGGCGCGGCAGTTGCAGGGTAGCTGACACCGCGCCCGCAGGGCTGGCCCTATCGCGGGGCAAGCCCGCGCCTACAAGGGACAACGCATCCCCTGTAGGCGCGGGCTCGCCCCGCGATAGGGCCTTTGCAGACCCACTCCTTTCCCAAACGCCCCGCTGTCAATCCCGCCAATCGCAACTCGTGATCAAGCGCAAAAGATAAATATTCCTAATTTCGCTCAAGTGGCCTTCGTCTAGTCAGCGAGCAGGTGCGACTCGCGTCGCCAGCCCGCCCGCTGGGAGGGGGTTTTGCCAGGGACATCAGGCATTTCGATCAGCCGGCCCAAGAGTCGGTGGCAGTCCAACACAAGAGCGTACGGAGTGATTCACAACATGAAATCTGAACAGGCAAGGCTTGCGCGCCGTCCTTCCTTCTGGGAAGCGTCACGCTGGCGCACCTCGGCATCGGTCATGGTTCTGGGCCTGGCCCTGGGCATGGCCAATATCGCCCAGGCCGAAATCAAGCAGGTCGACATCCCCTCGGCACCGCTGAGCGAAGCACTGACCCAGCTCGGCCACCAGACCGGCCTGCAACTGCTGTTCGAGCCTGGCCTGGTCAGCGGCAAGCGTTCCACCGCCGTGTCCGGCAAGATGGAACCCAGCGCGGCACTGGACGTGATGCTGCGCGGCGCCAACCTGTCGTACCGCATCGAGAACGACACGGTCATCATCAGCAGTACCGCCGGCAGCGGCGCGGCGCTGGAGCTGGGCGCGACCACCATCGTCGGCCAGGGCATGGGCCAGTCCACCGAGAACACCGGCTCCTACACCACCGGTTTCGTCTCGGTCGGCTCCAAGACCCCGACCAGCCTCAAGGAAACCCCGCAGACCGTGTCGATCATCAGCCAGCAGATGATCGAGGACCAGCGCATCACCACCTTGCCCGAAGCGATGAAGCGCACCCCGGGCATCACCGTGCGCAACAACAACTACCACTCCCAGCAGTTCTACTCGCGCGGTTTCGGCATCGACAACGTGCAGATCGACGGCGCCTCGCCGATGGACATCGGCACCGGCGTCGGCACCTTCTACAGTGACCGCCAGTACGACATGGCCGCCTACGACCACGTCGAAGTGCTGCGCGGCGCCAGTGGCCTGCTGGGCGGCACCGGCGACCCCGGCGGCATCGTCAACCTGGTGCGCAAGCGCCCGCTGGACCACTACCAGCTGAATCTCAACACCTCGGCCGGCTCCTGGGACAACTACCGCACCGAAGTCGACCTGACCGGCCCGCTGGCCTTCGATGGCAAGCTGCGCGGGCGCATGGTCGCGGCCTACACCGACCGCCAGTACTTCATGGACAACCGCAGCACCGAGAAGCCGTTTCTCTACGGCGTGCTGGAAGCCGACCTGACCGACGACACCATGGTCACCCTGGGCGGCAGCTACGACAAACTCAAGGAGAACGGCACCGGCGACGGCCTGCCGCGCTACAGCACCGGTGGCGACCTGGGCCTGCCACGGCACACCTGGTACACCACCAACCACGCCTGGTCCGATAGCTACAGCCGCGAGTGGTTCGCCAAGCTCGACCACTATTTCAACGAGGACTGGAAGCTCAACACCTCGTACACCTACTCCTACAACCACTCCACCACCGAGGGCGTGATCCCCTACGGCTCGGTGGACGAGACCACCAACACCGGCCCGTACTGGTGGGGCAGCTACGTCTCCAGCTGGAGCAAGCAGTCGGTGTTCGACGTCAACCTGTCGGGCAACTTCGACGCCTTCGACCGTCGCCACGAGTTCCTGCTCGGCGCCGACTACCAGAAGGTCACCAGCCGCTGGCGCGCCGCCCAGGGCAAGACCGCACTGGGTAGCCTGATCAACCTGTGGGACCCGCAGTCCTCGCCGCTGGCCAGCGAGGCGTCGAACCACAACTTCTACCGCGACTACTACCCGAACACCCGCGAGCAGTACGGCGTGTACTCGACCCTGCGCCTGCAACTGACCGACCCGCTGAAGCTGGTGGTCGGTGCCCGTGCCCAGCGCTACAAGTTCGAGCAGGCCTACGCCACCCGCCCACGTTCTGGCGTTGGCGCCTGGGTGCCGCAGGACAACGTGTCCGATCGCGAGCCGACCACCCTGGTCCCTTACGGCGGCCTGATCTACGCGCTCAACGACGAATGGTCGACCTACGTCAGCTACTCGGAAGTGTTCAAGCCCCAGGCGCAGAAGCTCAAGGGCCCGCAGGGTTCGTCCAGCTCGCTGGACCCGATGACAGGCAAGACCTACGAGACCGGCATCAAGGGCGAGTTGTTCGGTGGCGCGCTGAACGTCAGCGCCGCGCTGTTCTACACCAAGCGTGAAGACCAGGCGGCGAAGGACCCGGCCTACCCGAACCCGCTGTTCAGCTACAGCGCCTCGTGCTGCTACCTGAACCAGGACAAGATCATCAGCAAGGGTATCGACCTGGAAGCCACCGGCGAGATCGCGCCGGGCTGGGACATCATGGCGGGGTACACCTACAACCAGGTGCACAACGACACCGAAGAGACCCTGTACAGCACCGTCACGCCCAAGCACCTGTTCAAACTGTGGACCATGTACACCCTGCCGGGCGTGCTGTCCGACGTGCGTGTGGGCGGCGGCGTGACCGCGCAGAGCGCCACCTACGTGGCGGGCCAGGCGTACCGCTTCGACCCGGTCAGCGGCGACATCATCGACAGCCAGGACTACAAGTTCAGCCAGGCGGGCTACGCGGTGTATGACGCGATGGTCGAGTACAAGATCGACGACAACTGGACCGTGGCGCTGAACGGCAACAACCTGTTCGACCGCAAGTACTATGCGTCGGTGGGCACCTCCGAGTACGGCAACTACTACGGCGAGCCGCGCAACTTCATGCTGACGCTGCGTGGGCACTTCGAGTGATCGAGGGGGCTGACTAGCTAGACGCACAACACCCCGGCTTGCCGGGGTGTTGTGTTTTGGGCGGGGTGTCAGTGCCGGCCCTATCGCGGGGCGCAGGCACATACCCCTTTCAGCCCGGCACCGCCTCTGCGGCGATCTCCCGCTGGTCCTGCGCCACCACCTGCTGGCACAACTCGATGATCTGCTCGCGCATCCAGCGGTTGGCCGGGTCCTGGTCGGTGCTTTCATGCCAGTACAGGTGGGTTTCCAGCGCCGGCACCTCCACCGGCAGCGGTTGGTAGCGCAACTGGTGGCGGCGGGCGAAGCGCTCGGGCACGGTCATCACCATGTCGGTTTGCTGCAGCACCTGCGAGGCCATCAGGTAGTGCTGCGAGCGCAGGGCGATCTTGCGTTGCACGCCCATCTTGCCCAGGGCCAGGTCGACGTAGCCCAGGCCGTTGCGGCGGCTGGAGATATGGATGTGGGTCATGCCCAGGTAGGCGTCCAGGGTCAATTTCGCCTCGCCCAGCGGGTGGCCCTGGCGCAGGGCGCAGACGTAGCGGTCCTGCATCAACTTCACGTGGCGTACCTGCGGGTCGGTGTTCAACGGCGCATCGACGGCGAAGTCCAGGCGCCCGGCGGCCAGCTCCTTGGTGGTCTCGCGGCGCTTGCACAGGAAGCTCTCGATCACCACCCCCGGCGCCAGGCGGCGCAGGCGCTGGAACAACAGCGGCAGGATCACCGCCTCGGTGAGGTCGGTCATGCTGATGCGGAAGGTCTTGTTGGCCTGTTGCGGGTTGAAGATGCGGCTTTCCTGCACCGAGGTGCGCAGCAGCGCCAGGGCGTTGCGCACCGGGCCGATGATGTTCTGCGCCATCGGCGTGGGCACCATGCCCTGGGCGGTGCGCACGAACAGCGGGTCGTTGAAGGTCTCGCGCAGGCGCGACAGGGCGTTGGACACCGCCGGCTGGGTGATGCCGACGATCTGCCCGGCGCGGGTCAGGTTGGCTTCGGTGTAGATGGCGTCGAAGACGATGAACAGGTTGAGGTCGACCTTGCTGAGGTTCATGGCGCCGCTCTTCTTGTGAATGTTATTGGCCGATCATATATCGGTTATGAATGTTAATACACGCCGAAAATAGACTAGGTGGATTGGCGCTGGCTGCTCTAGGCTCTGCTGCATGTTCTTCATCCCGTGAAGGTAGCCCCGATGGATTTCGCCTATACGCCCAAGGTCCAGGCACTGCGCGAGCGCGTCACCGCGTTCATGGACGCCTACGTTTACCCGGCGGAAGCCGTGTTCGAGCGCCAGGTCGCCGAGGGCGACCGCTGGCAGCCCACCGCGATCATGGAAGAGCTCAAGGCCAAGGCCCGCGCCGAGGGCCTGTGGAACCTGTTCCTGCCGGAGTCCGAATACGGCGCCGGGCTGACCAACCTAGAATACGCGCCGCTGGCCGAAATCATGGGCCGCTCGCTGCTCGGCCCCGAGCCGTTCAACTGCTCGGCGCCGGACACCGGCAACATGGAAGTGCTGGTGCGCTATGGCAGCGAGGCGCAGAAGCAGCAGTGGCTGGAGCCCTTGCTGCGCGGTGAGATCCGCTCGGCGTTCGCCATGACCGAGCCGGACGTGGCCTCGTCGGACGCCACCAACATGGCCGCCACCGCCGTGCGCGACGGTGACCAGTGGGTGATCAACGGCCGCAAGTGGTGGACCTCCGGCGCCTGCGACCCACGCTGCAGGGTGATGATCTTCATGGGCCTGTCCAACCCGGACGGCCCGCGTCACCAGCAGCATTCGATGATTCTGGTGCCGACCGACGCGCCCGGCGTGAAGATCGTCCGCCCGCTGCCGGTGTTCGGCTACGACGACGCGCCCCACGGCCACGCCGAGGTGCTGTTCGAGAACGTGCGGGTGCCTTACGAGAACGTGTTGCTCGGCGAAGGCCGCGGCTTCGAGATCGCCCAGGGGCGTCTGGGCCCAGGCCGTATCCATCACTGCATGCGCTCGATCGGCATGGCCGAGCGTGCGCTCGAACTGATGTGCAAGCGCGCGGTCAGTCGCACCGCCTTCGGCCGGCCGCTGGCGCGGCTGGGTGGCAACGTCGACAAGGTCGCTGACTCGCGCATGGAAATCGACATGGCGCGCCTGCTGACCTTGAAGGCGGCGTACATGATGGACACCGTCGGCAACAAGGTGGCGCGCAGCGAGATCGCGCAGATCAAGGTGGTGGCGCCGAACGTGGCGTTGCAGGTGATCGACCGGGCGATCCAGATGCATGGCGGGGCAGGGGTGAGCGGGGACTTCCCGTTGGCCTATATGTACGCCATGCAGCGTACCCTGCGCCTGGCCGACGGGCCGGACGAGGTGCACCGGGCGGCGATCGGCAAGTACGAGATTGGCAAGTACGTGCCCAAGGAGATGCTGCGTAGCAGTCATTCCTGAGCCGGGCCGGGCTTGCCGCAAGACGCTTCTTGCGGCAAGCCTGCGGGTCAGTGCAGCTTGTTCCGGGCGATCTCGATGTCATCCATGATCGCCTTGGCGAACGCGCTCAGGTAGTCCGCGGCGCCCAGCAATCGGTGGTCATCCTCCATATCCCCCTCGCGTACCAGGTGCTTGATGTACCCCAGCAGCACTGACACCTGCTCGTAGGCATCGTCGAACGGCACGCCGGGCATGACCCGGAACAGGTGCAGCGGCGTTTCACCGGCCTCGCAGAAGGTCTCGACGCCTACCGTTACACCGGGTTTCATCTTATCGTTCATGCTTCACTCCCTGGCTACAGTCGCGCCAGCGCGTGCTCGATCAGCGTGTGGGCGGTATCGGCCGAATGGCCGGCATTGGTCAGCCGGTTCAGGCCCGGCAGGCCAGCGTTGGCGCGGCAGTATTCATCGAGGGTTTCGGCGATGCCCAGCAGTAGCTCGTTGGCGACGGCGAGGGCGTCGGGTGGGCTGAGGTCGGGGTGGAGGGAGGAATAGAGGGTGTTGATCAGTTGGAGGCGGGGTGGGTCGGGGACGATTTTTTTCATGGCAGCTCTCATGGGATAAAAGCGCACCCGTCCGTTTCCACACGTAAAGGGTGGCAGTTGTACACGGGGTGGAAAACCAGGCCCATGAAAACCCGGCAGGCCTTGCGGCCTCCCGCGCACAACTGCCGTAACGACAGCATCATGGGATTGAACAGGTTTCCACACCCGGTCGCGGAACCATTCAGCGACCCGGAGAGCCTAGAGGGCGGGGTTTCCCTGGACAATCAGACGGTGTTCGACAGGTTGCGTAGGGTATTTCGTCGGGAATAACGCAAGGAGTAGGACGCGGCCTAGGCCGGAGTAGGACATTTCCTGGATGTAGGTTTTTAGGGCCCTATCGCGGGGCAAGGCTCGCGATAGGGCCCTCCGGCCACTCAGGGTGTCTTGAGATCCACCAGCAGATCCTTCGCCGCCTTGGTCGCCAATACACTCATCAGCTTGCTCATTTCATCCTGGCGCCCGATGCCGGCCTCCGAGCCCCCCATCATCACGTTGGGCACTGGAGCCCGTGCCGCAGCGTCGGCCCAGGCGCGGTTGATCTGCACCAGCGCATCGAGCTTGGTTTGCAGGGCGCCGTCTGCCTTGAGCGATGCCTCGCGAGCATACGCCTCGGCATCGGCGGTGATCTTGGTGGATTCAGCATTGACCCTGGCTTTGTCACGCAGCAGTTCGGCGGTCTGCTTGTCGATTTCAGCGCGCCGATGCTCGCGCTCGGCGTTGATCAAGGTGAGCTGTTTCTCCGTTTCGGCTTCGGTGGTGCGCTCTATCTGCTGGCGCAGACTTTCCTGGCGCTTGGCTTCGACGTCCTTGGCACCTCGCGCGGAAACCAGCTCTTTCTCTTCCTCCTCCTTCAACCGGTTCTGGCGCGCCACGGCCAGTTCCGCCAACGCCTTTTGCACCAGTACCATCCGTTGCTGGTACTGCGGGTTGGGGTCGATGTGCGTCACCCGAGCATCGACGACCTCGACCCCAAACAGGCGGAATTGCTGCTGTTTACGCAGTTCCTGGCCGTCCTTGTCGAGCTTCTTCTCGATGATGAAACGGGTCGAGGTATTGTCGCCGAAGCTGCCCTGATCGGTGCCGGACTGCAAGATCGCGGTCTGTGCCGGGAAGTTCTCCCGCTGTACGCGGATTTCCTTGCGCGTGGTCAGGTACAGGCCATTGCGCAGTTGGTTTTCGAACTCGGCGCCGAAGTGGCTGCGGTTCCCCGCGTAGTAATCATCGGCACTCATCAACGAGGCCGTGGCCTGCAGGGTTTCCTTGACCGCAGGCAGCAGCGCGCGCTGGAGGAAGTTATCGGGCGTACGGTATTCCTGGGCGATTTTCAGGAACGCATCGCCCGTGGGCAAGCGGAACTGAGTGCTGAACTCGGCCTTGGCGTCGACGTTGCCGAGGAACACGATTGGCAGGTTGTCCAGAACCACGGAGGGGTGGCCGTTGCGCCGATCGTCCTGGCTGTCCACCTGCAAGGAGGACTGTACGCCAATGGTGCGGCGCCAAACCGTGCTGCGGCCGAACCATTTGGTTGAGTAACCGACTTCCTCGACTACTTTCTCCTCGCCGAATATCGTGCGCACATGGGTCATCTGACCCGCTTCGTTATAGAAGAACACCTCGTTGAACAGCGTTGCGGCGATGGCGATCACGGCGACGGGGATACCAATGGCGGCGATGATCTTGCCGTTTATACGAGGTAGGTTGAAGTTGGCCAGTGGAAGCTTTTGCATGGGACACTCCTTGTACGTGGAGCGGCATGCTGACTATGCGAGTGCGTCGTCAAAAGCGGGCGTTTCTATTAAGGCTGTACGAATGTTCTCAAAATAAAGCAGCCTCCAGACGGCAGAAGACCCGCAATAAGCGGGTCTTCCTTTTGCCTCTCAGCCAAGCGACTTCAAACCCCAGCCGCCAACTTACCCCCCATCTGCCGACGACGGTACGCGCTATCCCGGCTGGCCAGCCACCAGTACAGCGGCGTGGTCACCGCCAGCCCCACCAGCCACGACAGGTCCGCGCCATTGATGTGCTCGGACACCGGCCCCACGTACAGCGGCGTGTTCATGAACGGAATCTGCACCACGATGCCCACCGCGTAGGCGATCAGCGCCTGCGGGTTGTAGCGCCCGTAGAGGCCGCCATCGACCTTGAAGATCGACTCGATGTCGTAGTCGCCCTTGTGGATCACGTAGAAGTCGATCAGGTTGATCGCCGTCCACGGCACCAGCACCACCAGCAGCACCAGCACCATGTCGACGAAATGGCCGATGAAGTCCGCCGAGGCGAACACCGCCACCACGCAGCAGGCGGCCAGCACCACCAGCGACAGCACGGCGCGGGTCTTGGCAGTGGGGATCCAGCGGTAGGCGAAGGTCTGGATCAAGGTGATGATCGACAGCACCGCGCCATACAGGTTGAGGGCGTTGTGGCTGATCACGCTGAGCAGGAACAGCACCAGCATCAGCGGGCCGAGGGCGCCGGTGGCGAGCTTGACCGCGTCCATGGTGTCCATGCCGGCGGGAATCGCCAGCACCGCCACGGCGCCGAAGATGAACGACAGGCTCGAACCCAGCGCCGAACCGAGGTAGGTGGTCCAGAAGGTCGAGGAAACCTTCACGTCCGCCGGCAGGTAGCGCGAGTAGTCCGACACGTAGGGAGCGAAGGCGATCTGCCACAGCGCCGCCAGTGACACGGTAGCCAGCCAGCCGGCCAGGTTGAAGCCGCCGCGGGTGAGGAAGTCGTCGCTTTGCACGTGGGTGAAGATGTAGCCGAAGCCCACCACGATGCCAATGCCCAGCACCCAGGTGCCGATGCGGTTGAGCACGTGGATGAAGCGGTAGCCGATGATGCCGATGATCCCCGAGCCCAATGCCCCGATGACGATGCCCACCGGCACCGGCACGCTCTCGACCACGCCGTGCAGCGACTTGCCGGCCAGGACGATGTTGGAGGCGAAGAAGCCGACGTACATCACCCCGGCGATCACCACCACCAGCAAGGCGCCAAGCGAGCCGAACTGGGCGCGGCTCTGGATCATCTGCGGGATGCCCATCTGCGGGCCCTGGGCCGAGTGCAGCGCCATCAGCACGCCGCCGACCAGGTGGCCGACGAGGATGGCGACGATGCCCCAGATCAGGTTCAGGTGGAACAACTGCACGCCCAGGGCGCCGGTGACGATGGGCAGCGGCGCGATATTGCCGCCGAACCACAGGGTGAACAAATCCCTTACCTTTCCATGGCGATCTTGCGGGGGCACGTATCCGATCGTGTGTTTTTCTATGAGAGGTGCCGATGTGGCTGCGCTGGTCATGACGGACTCCAAGGCAAGGATGGGCACTTCACAGGTGCCCGGGGCGCGTCGGCAGAGAACGACGCTTTCTTGTTGGAAGCGATCATGGGGCGTGGGCGGGGATCGATAAAATATTAAATATGTGCCCATAAACGTTAAAAAAACTAAGGCTGGAAAACGCCCGAGGGTCAGCCCTAGCAGGGGCTGTGCCAGGTGCGGCGAGGCCTTGTGGCGCCTGGGCATGGGCAGCGCGGCGGCATCGATGGCGAGCCAGCTTGGTGCGGGGTGCGCGATAAAGGGGCGGTGAAAAAGCGGGCCATGGCCGGCGCCACGCGCCCCTGGCAAAACCTTGCTTCCCTGCATCGTCCCGCTCACGGATAATCCCGGCCATTCCCCATTACAGCCTGTGAGTCGGTATGAGTGATCCGCAAGTCAGCCTCGGCCAGCCAGAAAGCGGGGCGCGCAAGCCGCGCAAGAACAACCCCGAGAAAACGCGCGAGAACATCCTCCAGGCTGCCATCACCGAGTTCGTCCAGCAGGGCCTGGCCGGGGCGCGGGTCGATGCCATCGCCGAGCGCACCGCCACCTCCAAGCGCATGATCTACTACTACTTCGGTAGCAAGGAGCAGCTCTACGTCGAGTGCCTGGTCAAGCTCTACGGCGACATCCGCAAGACCGAGCACAGCCTCGACCTGGGCGCCTTGCCGGCCGAGCAGGCGATCCGCCGCCTGGTGGAGTTCACCTTCGACCACCACGACCGCAACGTCGATTTCGTGCGCATCGTCTGCACCGAGAACATCCACTACGGCGAGTACGTCAAGCAGTCGCCGGTGATCCGCGAAATGAGCAGCCTGGTGCTCGACGCCCTGCGCCAGACCCTCGAGCGTGGCGTGCGCGAAGGGGTGTTCCGCCCTGGCATCGAGGTCATCGACCTGCACATGCTGATGAGCTCGTTCTGTTTCTACCGGGTTTCCAACCGCCACACGTTCGGCGACATCTTCCAGATAGACCTGGCGGATGAAACGATCAAGCAACGCCACAAGCAGATGATCTGCGACGCGGTGATGGGCTACATCCGCGCCTGAACCGCGTCACTCGCCCAGCCGTTGCTCGCGTGACGGCGGGTAGCCGAAATACGCCGCGTAGCACTTGCTGAAGTGCGACACCGAGACGAACCCGCAGGCCACCGCCACTTCCATCACCGACAGGTCGGAGTACTGCAGCAGGCGACGGCTCTTGGTGATGCGCAGCTCCATGTAGTAGCGCCGTGGCGAGGTGCCCAGCTGGGCCTGGAACAGGCGGTCGATCTGGCGCCGCGAGCGCCCGCTGTAGGCGGCCAGTTGGTCGAGGCTCAGGGTTTCTTCCAGGTTGCTCTCCATCAGCTCGACGATGGTGCGCAACTGCAGGCTCATGGATTTCTTCGCCCCCGGCCCGACCTGGCGGTAGCGCGCGCCAGAGAACGAGAGGATTTCCTCCACGCCCTCGGCCAGCACGTCGCTGTGCAGGCGGCGTACCAGGCCGAGCATCAGTTCCATGGCGCCGTTGGGGCTGGCGGCGGTGAGGCGGTCGCGGTCGAGGGTGAAGCTGGCCGGGGTGATGCGTGTTTGCGGGCTGCGCTCGGCGAGGCTGGCGCGCTGCTCGGGGTGGATGCTGCAGCCGTAGTCGCCGAGCACCCCGGCGCGGCCGAGGAACCAGGCGCCGTTCCACAGCCCGCCCAGGGCCAGGCCGTGGGCGGCGCAGTCGGCCAGCAGGCGGTCGAGCTCGGGGTATTTGAGCGGGGTGCGCAGGCCGCCGCAAATCACCAGCAGGTCGGCCTCGTGCAGCGTGGCGGGGTTCAGCGCGCTGGCCACCAGTTCCAGGCCCAGGTCGCTGAGCACCCGGTCGCCGGACAGCGACAGCGGGGTGAAGGCAAAGCTCTCGGCGCGCAGCAGGTTGGCGGTCACCAGCACGTCCATGGCCACGGTGAAGCTGGCCATGGAGAAATGTTCGAGCAGGACGAAGTCGACGCGGTAGGGCACCTGCGTGTCGCTGGCACCGGGTTTGAGCCGCAGCATGTTGCTGGTGCTGGTCTTCTTGCTGAACTGGCGTGGCGTGGGCACTGCGGACTCCGTTTCCTGCGCTGGGCGCTCGGGAGTGTGCTGGGAGTCGGCGGGAAACACAATCTGTCGCGGCCCTTTCGCGGGTAGACCCACTCCTACAAATACACCGCAGTATTTGGGTTCAGCAGTGTACTTGTGGGGTGGGCTTGCACCGCGAGAGGGCCGGCACTGATTCATTCAAAACCCGAAATCACTCAAGCCCGGGTGGTCATCCGGCCGGCGCCCCAATGGCCAGCGGAACTTGCGCTCCTCTTCCTTGATCGGCATCTCGTTGATGCTCGCATGGCGGTGCTTCATCAACCCGTCCTCGGCGAACTCCCAGTTCTCGTTGCCGTAAGCGCGGTACCACTGGCCACTGTCATCGTGGTACTCGTAGGCATAGCGCACCGCGATACGGTTGTCGGTGAACGCCCACAGTTCCTTGATCAGCCGGTATTCCAGCTCACGGTTCCACTTGCGGGTCAGGAAGGCCTGGGCTTCGTCGCGGTTGGTGGCGAAGTCCACGCGGTTGCGCCAGCGGGTGTCGAGGGTATAGGCCAACGCGACCTTCGCCGCATCACGGCTGTTCCAGCCATCCTCGGCGAGGCGGACTTTCTCGATGGCGGTTTCGCGGGTGAAAGGGGGCAGGGGGGGACGCGACATGCTGGGTTCTCCTCGGTAAGGCCCGGAAAGCGGACTGGGATCGTCGTGGGCACCGGGCCCGGCGCGACCCGTGAGGTGAACACTACTCCCAAGCCCAGGGCGCTGAGAATGGGTGTGGGCGGCATTTCATAATTGCGGGAAGTGGAATGATGCGGCGCATTACAGGCTATGGCTCGACTTCGTCGACATAAGCCTCACCGCACGTTCGCCGGGGTGGTCGAAAATATAGGCATGGCGGCTCGCGGCGATGGCCTTGGGCAGCAGGCCGAGGGCGCGCGCGTTGCGGCTGCGCGCCAGGTCGGGTCGAACGGGGTGGCCCCCCTCGCGCACACGGATCGCCACCCGGTCGATGGAGGCATCATCGCGTCGGGTGCACGAAAAAACATCAACGGAGGGCATTGGCGCGATCCTGTGAAGGGCTCGCGGCAGAGTCTGGCAGAGGACAGGGTTCAGCGTTTCCCCGTCAGTTGTAGTCTGCTTCCAATATCCGGCAATCAGGGCCCCGCCCTCGCCAGGGCGGGGCCCTCAACGGGCGCTCAGTCCCACTCAGGCGCCAGGCCGTCCGGGCTGACTTCGCGGCCATTGCGCTCCAGGGTGGCGATCAGCGCCATGTCCTCGTCGTCCAGGCGCAGGTCGCGGGCGAGCAGGTTGCTGGCCAGGTTCTCGCGCTTGGTGGAGGATGGGATCACCGCGTAGCCCAGCTGCATGGCCCACGCCAGGGCGACCTGGGCCACGGTGGCCTTGTGCTTGGCGGCGACCTTGGCCAGCACCGGGTCCTTCAGCACCTTGCCGTAGGCCAGGGTCATGTAGGAGGTGACGGTGATGCCCTGTTCCTTGAGGAAGGCGGTCAGCTTGCGGTTCTGCAGGTATGGGCTGAGCTCGATCTGGTTGGTGGAGATCTCGCCCTGGCCGACCACGTCGATGGCCTGGCGGGTCAGTTCGATGTTGAAGTTGGAGATACCGATCTGGCGGGTCAGGCCGAGCTGCTTGGCTTCGGCCAGCGCGGTCATGTATTCGCGCAGCTCGACACCGTTGCCGGGGGCCGGCCAGTGGATCAGGGTCAGGTCGACATGCTCGGTGCCCAGCTTGGCCAGGCTGTCGCGCAGGCTCGGGACGAGCTTGTCGGCGGCGTAGTTGTCGGTCCAGATCTTGGTGGTGATGAACAGCTCGCTGCGCGGCACGCCACTTTCGGCGATGGCCTGGCCGACGTCGGCTTCGTTCTTGTAGATCTGTGCGGTGTCGATGACGCGGTAGCCCAGCGCCAGCGCGGACTTCACCGAATCGATGACGGCCTGGCCGGTGAGGCGGAAGGTGCCAAGGCCGAATTGGGGAATGCTCATGGGGTACTCCTGGTGCGGGAAAAAATGTGAGATGGAGAATTCGAGTGGTTGGCAGTGTGAAGGTTGCAACTGAATTGATTAAGGCGTGGGGCAAGCAAGGTCTTTTGACTTGATGTCATGAATAGCCATGCATTCTGCCGAGGTCGATCAATCAAACCGTAATATCCAATAGCCATATTGGGCGACTTTGAATAATCACAATGGTCGCCCTCATGCACTTCACGCCGCACCGCCTGGCCCTGTGTGTCGCCTTGGCCAGCGCCTCCCTCGCCACCGCCGCCCAAGCCACCGACTACCTGATCGGGACCCCAACCACTAGCACCTTGGAGCTGAAAAAAGGTGACACCCTGCAGGTCAGCAGCGGCGGCAGCATCGTCTCCGGCACCGACGATGGCGTGATCCTGCCCAAGCAGACCACCGGCACCACGGTGAGCGTGGATAACGCCGGGATCATCCGCTCCACCGTGGCCCGCGGCATCGACACCAAGGACGGTGGCACCGACCAGAGCTTCTTCGTCATCACCAACCGCGCCGGGGCACTGATCCAGGGCACCAACGATGGCCTGCGTTTCCAGACCAACCCCACGGCCGGCGGCTCGCTGAAGATCGTCAACGCCGGCACTATCGAATCCACCGTCGACGGCCAGGCCATCGACCTGGAAACCCTCAACAACCCGGCCTTCACCACCACCGTGGTGAACGAGGCCACGGGGGTGATCCACGCGGTGGGCAACGATGCGCTGAAGACCGGCTCCAATGCCACCGTCACCAACTACGGGCTGATCTACACCGACACCGCCCCGCAGGACGGCAACGGCCTGGACCAGAAGTACGACGGCATCAAGATCGGCACCTCCACCGGCGTGACCGTGCACAACTACGGCACCATCAGCGCCGACCGCCATGGCGTCGACCTGAAGACCGATGCGACCCTCTACAACTACGCAGGCGCCAGCCTCACCGGGCGCAACGGCTCGGGCTTCGGCTCCGATGGCAGCGGCACGGTGTACAACTGGGGCACCATCACGGGCGCCATCGCCGACGGCAAGCTCAACGGCGACGGCGACGGTGTGGACATCGACCTGATCGG
The DNA here is from genome assembly GCF_029193575.1 of Pseudomonas entomophila. Classification (GTDB taxonomy): domain Bacteria; phylum Pseudomonadota; class Gammaproteobacteria; order Pseudomonadales; family Pseudomonadaceae; genus Aquipseudomonas; species Aquipseudomonas entomophila_G. The sequence continues at coordinate 25,297 of NZ_JARGCS010000030.1, forward strand.
TCACGTGTACAACGCCGGCACCATCCAGGGTCTGGGCGCCAAGGGCGTGGACAGCGGCGGGCGGCCGAACAACAGCGAAGGTATCGCCATGGGCGGCGGCACCATCACCAACACCGCCAGCGGCCTGATCCGCAGCGTCGACAATGGCATCCTGGTGGACGATGGCGCCGAGGGTTCCGGGGTGGCCGCCACCACGATCGACAACGCCGGCACCATTCGCGGCGAGCGCGGGTTCGGCATCAAGTTGATCGGTGAGTTCGCCGACACCGTGGTCAACAGTGGCACCATCAGCGGCGGCAACGGCCTGGCGCTGAGCATGGGGGGCGGCGACGACCGCCTGGTGGTGAACACCGGCGGTGTGTTCAACGGCCTGGTCGATGGCGGAGCGGGGGTGGACACCGTGTTCCTCGACGGCAGCGGGCATTTCGGCAACAGCGCCAACTTCGAGAAACTGCTGGTTTCCGGCGGCACCTGGACGCTGACCAGCAACAACGACTTCAGCCAGGGTGGCGAGATTCTCGGCGGTGCCACCCTGGTCAACCAGGGCAGCGTGCTGGGTGCCCTGCGGGTGGACCCGGGCGCGACTTACGCCGGCGGAGGTTCGGTCGGTGGCCTGGACGTTCGCGGCACGTTGCTGACCAACACCGGCCTGGGCGTGGCCACGGTCAAGGGCGACCTCGACTTCGCCAGTGGCTCGACCCTGGTGTATGGCGTCAATGCCGATGGCAGCAGTGCGCCGATCAACGTCAGCGGCACCGCCAACCTGGGTGGCGCGACGCTGCGCATCCAGCCGACGCCGGGTGAATACCCCTGGCAGCGCCAGTACACGGTGCTGACTGCCGAGGCGATCAACGGCACGTTCGGCCAAGTCACCAGCGACTATGCATTCCTCACGCCGACGCTGAGCTACGCCAGTACCTCGGTCGGCCTGACCTACACCCGCAACGACGTGGCGTTCGAGCAGTACGCCCAAAGCGCCAACGGCGGCGCCGTGGCCCGCAGCCTCGACAGCCTGGGTAGCGACAGCGCGCTCTACCAGGCGCTGCTCAACACCACCAACGCGTCGGCTGGTGGCGCCATCGAGCAACTGTCGGGCAGCAACACTGCCAACCTCGCGGCCGCGACCCTGGCCGGCAGCGCCCAGGTCGGTGGCACGATGCTCAGCGCCATGCAGTCGATGGGCAGCAATGCCGGCCTGCTGGTCGGCCTCGACCCGCAGGACACCCCGGTGCTCGCCGCCACCGGCCTGCCCCAGGGCGTGCGCGACCTCAACGACCCGAATGCCCTGGGGCGCGTCTGGGGCCAGGCCCTGGGCAGCTACGGCAAGGTCGAGGGCAGCCACGGCGCCAGCAGCCTGGAGCAGCGCACCGGCGGCGCGGTGCTCGGTGCCGACTGGGCAGTGGCGGGCGACTGGCGCCTGGGCCTGCTGGGCGGCTACTCACGCACCCGTCTGGACGCCAGCGGCCTCGACGGCCGTGTGCGCAGTTGGCACGCTGGCGTGTATGCGCAACGTCAGCGCGGCCCGCTGGCCCTGCGCCTGGGCGCGGCGTACAGCAGCCACGACGGCGACAGCAAGCGCAGCGTGCGCTTCGACGGCTTCGATGAACGCCTGAAGGGCGACTACGACGCCGACAGCCAGCAGGCCTTCGCCGAGCTGGGCTATGCGTTGGGCAGCGGGCGTCTGAGCGCCGAGCCTTTTGCCAACCTTGGCTACCAGCGTTACCACCGCGACGGCTACCGCGAGCAAGGCGGTGACGCTGCGTTGGCGGTCGAGGCCGAGACCCAGGACAACTTCACCAGTACCTTCGGTGTACGTGTGGCGCATCTGGGTCAACTGGCCAATGGCATGAGCCTCACCCCACGCGCGAGCCTGGGTTGGCGTCACACCTACGGCAGCCTTGACACCCGCACGCGCCAGGCGTTCTTGGCGGGCGGCGATGCCTTCAGCGTCGAGGGCAGCGCCCTGGACCGCGACAGCCTGTTGCTCGAGGTCGGCCTGGACCTGGGGCTGAGTGCCCGACAGACGGTGGGGGTGGGGTATAGCGGGGAGATGGGCAGCAATGCGCGCAACCATGCGTTGATCGGGCAGTGGCAGCTTAAGTTCTGATGTCTGAACCGGCCCTATCGCGCCTACACCCGCGATAGGGCCGGCACTGACGAAACACTCACACCGCGAACACCACCCCGGTGCGCGAGGCCGCATTGCGGATGTGCTCCTGCATCGCCCGCTGTGCCGCCGCTTGCGAGCGCCGCTCCAACGCGCGCAGGATCTTGCGGTGTTCCTGCCAGGTCTCCATGGCCCGCTCCGGGCGAATGAACGGCAGCTTCTGGCTTTCCAGGAAGATGTCCTGGCTGGCGGTGATCACCTGCAGCATCGCGTGGTTGCCACAGGCCTGCAGCAGCGCCTGGTGAAATTCGAAATCCAGCCGTGCCGCCGCTTCGAAGCGTCCCGCCTGCAACTCCCGGCGCATGGCCTCGACATTCGCCGTCAGGCGGTCGAGGTCGTCGGCGGTCAGCGCCAGGGCCGCCTGCCCGGCAGCGAAGCCTTCCAAGGCATAGCGCAGTTGAAAGGTGTCGGCGGCCGAGACCTGCTCGGCATACGGCCAGGAGAACCCCACGGGTGCCGGAGCCTGGACGAACACGCCCTTGCCCGGTTGCACGCTGACCAGCCCCAAGGCGCTCAATGACGACAGCGCCTCGCGCAGGGAGGCACGGCTCACCCCCAGGCGCTCGGCCAGGTCACGCTGCGAGGGCAGGGCGTCGCCCGGCTGGTAGCCACCTTCGTCGATCAGCTTGCGAATGCCTTGCAGGGCCATTTCCGGCACGGCGCGGGGGAGAGTGTCGAGCATCTGTTCAGACCAGTCGGAGGGCTATGACGCTGACGTTTTACGGGCATTGCGCGGCGCTGGCAAGCGTTGCCCCGTGCTGGCGCAGGGCTGGCGGCGCGTGCACGAAAGCGGGGCGGTGTGGGGCGCCGTGCAGGTGCACGCGGGGCAACTGTTCAGACCAGTAAGACCGTGAGTTCAAGGCCTTCGCGCAGCATTTGACGCAGGCTGGCATGGCCCGTGCAAAGGCCCGTGGTAACCCATCCATTGGATTCCTGCGAGGCCTTTCCATGAAGCTGTTCCGCTCCCTGTTCCTGGCGACCCTGTTCTGCGGTACTTCCCTGGCCTTGCCTCTGGCCCAGGCCGATGCCTTGGCCGATATCAGTGCCCGTGGCGTACTCAAGGTCGCCGTGCCCCAGGACTTCCCGCCGTTCGGCTCGGTCGGCCCCGACCTCAAGCCGCGCGGTCTGGACATCGACACCGCGCAACTACTGGCCGACAAGCTCGGCGTCAAGCTGGCGCTGACCCCGGTCAACAGCACCAACCGCATTCCGTTCCTCACCACCGGCAAGGTCGACCTGGTGATCTCGAGCCTGGGCAAGAACCCTGAGCGCGCCGCGGTGATCGATTTCTCCCGCCCCTACGCGCCGTTCTACCTGGCGGTGTTCGGCCCGGCCGAAGCGAAGATCGATGGCATCGAGGCGGTGGCCGGCAAGACCATCAGCGTCACCCGTGGCTCGATCGAAGACATGGAGCTGAGCGCCGTGGCGCCCAAGGACGCGGTGATCAAGCGCTTCGAAGACAACAACTCGACCATCGTCGCCTACCTCTCCGGCCAGGTCGAGCTGATCGCCAGCGGCAGCGTGGTGATGGCCGCCATCGCCGAGAAGAACCCCGCCAAGGTGCCGGTGGTCAAGGTCAAGCTCAAGGACTCGCCGGTCTACGTGGGCCTGGCCAAGAACGAGCCGGCGTTGCTGGAAAAGGTCAACGCCACCCTGGAAGCCGCCAAGGCTGACGGCAGCCTCAACCGCAACGCCGAGAAATGGCTGAAGCAGCCACTGCCGGCCGACCTGTGAGCGGCTGTCGGAACCCGTAGCCATGGCTTATCAATTCGATTTCGCGCCCGTGCTGGCCCAGGGTGACCTGTTGCTCAAGGGCGCTGCGTTCACCCTGCAGCTGACCGTGATCGGCACCGTGCTGGGCCTGGCCATCGGCGTGCTCGGCGCCGGTGTGCGGGCCTGGCGCCTGCGGCCGTTCGACGCGCTGTTCGGCCTGTACGTGGAGCTGATCCGCAACACGCCGTTCATCGTCCAGCTGTTCTTCATCTTCTTCGGCCTGCCGGCGCTGGGCATTCGCCTGAGCGAGTGGCAGGCGGCGGTGTTGGCGATGGTGGTCAACCTCGGCGCTTATTCCACCGAGATCATCCGCGCCGGTATCCAGGCGATTCCACGTGGGCAGCTCGAGGCTGCCGCAGCCCTGGCCATGAGCCGCTTCGAGGCATTCCGCCACGTGGTGTTGCAACCGGCCCTGGCCAAGGTGTGGCCGGCGCTGTCGAGCCAGATCGTGATCGTCATGCTGGGCTCGGCGGTGTGTTCGCAGATCGCCACTGAAGAGCTGTCGTTCGCCGCCAACTTCATCCAGTCGCGCAACTTCCGCGCCTTCGAGACCTACCTGCTGACCACCGGCCTGTACCTGGTGATGGCCATCCTGCTGCGCCAGCTGCTGGCCTGGTTGGGCCAGCGCCTGTTGATGGGGAGACGTTGATGGACTTCACCTTCTGGGACATCGTGCGCAACCTGCTCATGGGCCTGCAATGGACCGTGGCGTTGTCGCTGGTGGCCTTCGTCTGCGGTGGCCTGGCCGGGCTGTTGGTACTGCTCGGGCGCATTTCCGAACGCCGCTTCCCGCGTGCCTTGGCGCGTGGCTACATCGAGCTGTTCCAGGGCACGCCGCTGCTGATGCAGTTGTTCATGGTGTTCTTCGGCATCGCCTTGTTCGGCCTCGACGTCTCGGCGTGGATGGCCGCGGCCATCGCCCTGACCCTGTTCACCAGTGCCTTTCTCGCCGAGATCTGGCGCGGTTGCGTGGAGTCGATTCCGCGCGGCCAGTGGGAGGCTTCCGGGAGCCTGGCGCTGAGCCGGCTGGAGCAGTTGCGCCATGTGATCCTGCCGCAGGCCCTGCGCATCGCCGTCGCGCCGACCGTGGGCTTTTCGGTGCAGGTGGTCAAGGGCACCGCGGTGACCTCGATCATCGGCTTCACCGAACTGACCAAGACCGGCGGCATGCTGGCCAACGCCACCTTCGAGCCGTTCATGGTCTATGGGCTGGTCGCCCTGGGCTATTTCATCCTTTGCTATCCGCTCTCGCTGAGCGCCCGTTACCTGGAAAGGAGGCTGCATGCCCCTGCTTAGAGTGTCCGCGTTGCACAAGTACTACGGCGATAACCACGTGCTCAAGGGCATCGACCTGAGCATCGAGGAGGGCGAAGTGGTCGCCATCATCGGCCGCAGCGGCTCGGGCAAGAGCACCTTTTTGCGCACCCTCAATGGCCTGGAGTCGATCAACGACGGGGTGATCGAGGTTGATGGCGAATACCTCGACGCCAGCCGCGCCGATTTGCGTGCACTGCGCCAGAAGGTCGGCATGGTGTTCCAGCAGTTCAACCTGTTCCCGCACCTGAGCGTGGGCGAGAACGTGATGCTCGCCCCGCAGGTGGTGAAGAAGGCCGGCAAGGCCGAGGCGCGCGAGCTGGCCGAGCGCATGTTGGCGCGGGTGGGGCTGGCAGAGAAGTTCGATGCCTACCCGGACCGGCTGTCCGGCGGGCAGCAGCAGCGCGTGGCCATCGCCCGGGCGCTGGCGATGTCGCCCAAGGTGCTGCTGTGCGACGAGATCACCTCGGCGCTGGACCCAGAGCTGGTCAACGAGGTGCTGGGGGTGGTGCGCCAGTTGGCGAGCGAGGGCATGACGCTGATCATGGTCACCCACGAGATGCGCTTTGCCCGCGAGGTGGGCGACAAGCTGGTGTTCATGCACCAGGGCAAGGTGCATGAGGTGGGGCACCCGGGTGCGTTGTTCGCAGCGCCGCAAACCGCGGAGTTGGCGAATTTCATTGGCATGGCGGCGCAGGGCTGAGCCTGCCCGGTGCCGGGTTTGTGATCGCGGGGGCAAGCCCCACAGGTACAGCAGCGTTATTTAAGACGCTGGAGTACCTGTGGGGCTTGCCCCCGTGATAAGGCCCGTGGGCCAATCAACCCAGGGCCGGCGTACGCGGCGGGATCATGCGCCGCGAACCGGTCGCCTCGAACGCGGCCGCGAAGCCCAGCAGCGCATTGTCGTCATACGCCCGGCCAGCGAAGGTCAGCCCCACGGGCATGCCGATGTCGGCCATCACGCCCATCGGCACGGTGACGGTCGGCACGCCCAGGTGGCGAATCGCCAGGTTACCGTTGGCCACCCAGATACCGTTGCTCCAGGCGATGTCCGCCGACGCGGGGTTGACGTCCGCGTCCGCCGGGCCGACGTCGGCCACGGTGGGGAACAGCACCGCGTCCAGGCCCTGGGCGTCCATCCAGTCTTCCAGGTCGAGCTTGCGGGTCTTTTCCAGGCCGCGCAGGCCATCCGGCACGGTGGCGATCTGGTCCCAGCTCTTCAGGCCGCGCTTGGCCATGTTGACGTATTCGTCCATGCCCGCAGCCAGGTCGTCCTCACGGTTGGGCAGGGTGCCTGGGTCGTGGGGGAAGATCTGCGGACCATCGACGTCGGCCAGGCGGTTGAGCTTGGGGTCGTCGTTGGCGCGCAGGAAGTCGTCGAAGGCCCAGCCGGACAGCTCCCACAGCTCGTCATGCAGGAATTCCTTGCTGACGATGCCGCGGTTGAACACGGTCGGCGCGCCTGGGCGATCGCCCTCGCAGTTGGAGACCAGCGGGAAGTCCACTTCGAGCACCTCGGCGCCGGCGGCTTCCAGGGCCTGGCGCGCCTGCTGCCACAGGTCGATGACGCTGGCGCGGGTGTGGATGCGCTGGCCGGTCGGGCCGCCGATGCCGGGTTTTTCCGACGTGCCGGCCTCAGCGTCGGCATTGATGTACATGCGTGGCACGCCGAAGCGCTTGCCTTTGAGCGCGCCGACATCGAGCGCCAGGTCCAGGTACGAGGCCGGGCGCACGCTGGACGCCGCGGGGATCGGCACCCAGGGTTGCAGGCGCCACAGGTCGCCGCGCGTGTCGGCGTCGTCGGCGACCACAACGTCGAGGATTTCCAGCAGGTCGGCCATGGTGCGCGCGTAGGGCACCACCACGTCCATGGTCGGGGTCAGCGGCCAGTTGCCGCGCACCGAGATCACCCCGCGCGACGGGGTGTAGGCGCACAGGCCGTTGTTGGAGGCCGGGCCGCGGCCACTGGACCAGGTTTCCTCGGCCAGGCCGAAGGCGCTGTAGCTGGCGGCAGTGGCGGTGCCGGCGCCGTTGGACGAGCCGGAGGCGAACGGCGCGGTCAGGTAGGCGGCGTTGTACGGGCTTTCGGCGCGGCCGTAGACGCCACGCTGCATGCCACCGTTGGCCATGGGTGGCATGTTGGTCTTGCCCAGGCAGATGGCGCCGCCGGCGCGCAGGCGCTCGACGGTAAAGGCGTCACGCTGGGCTACCAGGTTCTTGAAGGCCGGGCTGCCGGAGGCGGCGGTCAGGCCCTTGACCAGGTAGCTGTCCTTGGCGGTGTAGGGGATGCCGTCCAGCGGGCCGAGCGTTTCGCCACGGGCGCGACGGGCGTCGGAGGCCTCGGCCTCCTTGAGTGCCTCAGGGTTGCGCACCACCACGGCGTTGAGCGCGGTGGGGGTGTCGGCGCCATCGTAGGCGTCGATCCGGGCCAGGTAGGCCTTGACCAGTTCGACCGCAGTCGTGCGGCCAGACGCGAGCGCGTCGCGCAGCTCGGCAATGGAAACCTCGGTTACCTCGATCATGCTGTCACCAACTCGTGCAGGTGGAAAATCATGGCGCGAGTGTAGCAAGAAGGCCTTGTGGGACGCAGGCTTGCAGCAGGGAAATGGTTGGTTGCAGCGGGGCACGGATGGGGTGTTCGCGAGGGGCCTGTCGCGGGGCCGGCCCGCCCCTGCAGGAGGTTGCGCGATTCCTGCAGGCGCGGGCCCCGCGCTGGCGTCAGTCCAGGTCGGCTGCCGAATGACGCTCCGCCACCTGGCTTGCCTCATCGCCCCAGGTGCGGTTGACCCGGGTGCCACGTTGCACCGCCGGCCGCTGGGCGATTTCCTCGGCCCAGCGCTGCACATGCGTGTACTCATGCGCCGAGAGGAACTCCGCCGCGCCGTACAGGTTGCCGCGCACCAGTTGCCCGTACCACGGCCACACGGCGATGTCGGCGATGCTGTACGCGTCGCCGCCCAGGTAACGGCTTTCGGCCAGGCGACGGTCGAGCACGTCGAGTTGGCGCTTGGCCTCCATGGTGAAGCGGTTGATGGCGTACTCGATCTTTTCCGGCGCATACACGTAGAAGTGGCCGAAACCACCCCCCAGGTATGGCGCCGAGCCCATCTGCCAGAACAGCCAGTTCAGGCTTTCGGTGCGCGCGGCGGGGGCCTCGGGCAGGAAGGCGCCGAACTTTTCCGCCAGGTACAGCAGGATCGAGGCGGACTCGAATACCCGCACCGGCGGCTCGACGCTGTTGTCGAGCAGGGCGGGGATCTTCGAGTTGGGGTTGACCTCGACGAAGCCGCTGGAGAACTGTTCACCCTCGCCGATGCGGACCAGCCAGGCGTCGTACTCGGCGCCGCCGTGGCCGAGGGCCAGCAGTTCTTCGAGGAGGATGGTGACCTTGACGCCATTAGGCGTGGCCAGCGAGTACAGCTGCAGCGGGTGCTTGCCGACCGGCAGGGCCTTGTCGTGGGTGGGGCCGGCGATGGGGCGGTTGATGCTGGCGAACTGGCCGCCCGAGGCTGCTTCGTGGGTCCAGACCTTCGGGGGGACGTAGGGGGGCTTGCTCATGCAACGAATCTCCTGATGGCTCGACGTGGTCACGTAGAGGCGTTGACCTGCATCTATGCCATGGGTTCGGCGGCAAGGGCAAATGAATTGGCCGGCGGCGAGGGCCCTATCGCGGGGCAAGCCCGCGCCTACAGGTTCACCGCTGGCCATGATAACGGCGCGGCACCTGTGGGAACGGGCTTGCCCCGCAATGAGGCCTATGTCACGCCACCGGAATCAGCGGGTCGGCTGCGGCCAGGGCGCTGGCACGCTCGGGCGCCGGCGGGTAGATCCACACGCTGTTGATCTGTTGCTTGAGCGCCTTGGCCTCGGTCTTGTCCTCCGGCGGCGAGACCGTACGCTCCCAGCCCTCGGTGTACACCGCGCCCCAGGCACCGAGGTCCAGACAGGTCACGTACTTGGGCTGGCTGTAGGTCATCGGCGCCACGCCGATCAGCTCGGCGGCGGCATTGTTGCCGGCATAACGGCCCAGCGGGATGGCGTGCTGGCAGGACATCACGGCGAAGTTGCCGAGCGTGTCGCAGGCAGCGTAGGCCACGTCGCCCGCAGCGTACACCGCATCGTTGCCCTTGACCTTGAGGTGCCCGTCGACATGCAGACGGCCCTGGCGGTCACGCTCGCCCTTGACCTGCGCGGTCAGCGCGTTGGCCATGAAGCCCACCGTCCAGATCACTGTGCTGGCTTCGATGCGCAGGCCGTTGCACAGCACCACGCCGTTGTCGTCCAGCGAATCCACGGTGGCGCCGCACACCCACTCGATTCCCAGCGCCTCGGACGCTTGCTCGATGGCCGGACGGATACCGTCGCCCAGCGCCGCGCCGATCCTCGCGCCGCGGTCGACCACCAGCACACGCGGGGTGACGTGCTCGCCGAGGATCGCCCGCAGGCGAGCCGGCAGCTCGGTGGCGGTTTCGATACCGGTGAAGCCGCCTCCGGCCACTACCACGGTGTTGCGCGCCGGACTGTCGGGTCGCTGGGCGAGGGCCTTGAGGTGCGCTTCCAGACGACCGGCCGACTCGAGGGTATCGACATCGAAGGCCCGTTCAAGGCCAGGTACGGCAGGGCGATTGAGCTGGCTGCCGCAGGCCAGGATCAGGCGGTCATAGCGCAGGCTGGCGGCCAGCCCCTTGGTGTCGCGGTAGTGCACGGTATGCGCGGCTTCGTCGACCTGCTCGGCAGTCCCTTGCACGAAATGCACGTTCACCGCTTCGAACAACCCGAGCAAGGGGGCGGCCATGGTGTGCACTTCAGGTTCGTAGAAGCGTGGGCGGATACGCAGTTCCGCCTGTGGGGCGAGCACCGTGATCTCAACGTCGTCGCGCCCTTGCAAATCAAGCTGGCGCGCGGCGCCCAGGGCGCTCCACAGGCCGGCGAAGCCTGCGCCGATTATCAGGATCTGTTTCATCTTCGTTGCTCCTGGAGCTTTCTTGGAGGTCTCGGCTCGGGCGCGGCAGACGAAGGCGCTTGGGGACGGCCACGCTTGACGCGAACCGTCGGCGCCCATGCCGGTTGGCGGGGCAGGGAAAATGATACGCCTCGGTTGCTGTGCCACGCCGTGGCCCGACGGATGCACATGAGTTGCAACCGCAACGCAGATGCTAAGCGTGGCGGCGAAACCGCCCTAGGCCAAAGAACCCTGGATTTCGGCCAGCGGCACGCTGCGGGCGAAGCGCGCGCGGTAGTCGCGTGGGGTCACCGCCAGGTGACGCTGGAACGCCAGGCGCATGCGCTCCTCGCTGCCGAAGCCGCAATGCCGGGCGATGCGCTCAATCTGCCAGTCGCTGTTCTCCAGGTGGCGGCGCGCCGCTTCCAGGCGAAACACCTCAATGGCCTTGGCGGGGGTGCGGCCGGTCTTGGCCTTGTACACCCGGGTGAAGTTGCGCAGGCTCATGTGCGCCTGCTCGGCCAGGCGCTCGACGGTCAACTGCGGGTCGCCGAGGTGATCGTTGAGCCACAGGTGCAAGGCTTCGAACAGTGCGTTGTCCTCACCCTGGGCCTTGAGCAGTTCGCTGAATTGCGCCTGGCCGCCGGGGCGCTTGAGGAACACCACCAGCTCGCGGGCCACCTGCATGGCCACGTCACGGCCACAGTCGCTTTCCACCAGCGCCAGGGCCAGGTCGATGCCGGCACTCACGCCGGCCGAGGTCCAGACTGTGTCCTGTTGCACGAAGATCGACTCGGGGTCGACCTGTACCCTGGGAAAGCGTTGGCGCAGGGCGTCGCACATGGCCCAGTGGGTGGCGGCACGGCGCCCGTCGAGCAGCCCGGCGGCGGCCAGCAGGAACGTGCCGCTGCACACCGAGGCGGTGCGGCGGGCCTTGGCGGCGGCCAGGCGCAGCCAACCCACCAGCTCGCCGTGCTCGGGCAGGGTGCGCGCGATTTCCGGCGCGCCGGGCACCACCAGGGTATCGATGGGCTGGTGCAGCAGCGGCTGCAGTGGCTCGGTGCCGACCGGCAGGCCTTCGGCGGTGGCCACCAGGCCGCCGTCGAGGCTTGCGGTGCGTACGCTGTAGCCGGGTAAGCCGCGGGCGATGCAGGCTTTGGTGGCCGCCCAGAAAACGGTCTGCGCGCCAGTGAGGTCGAGCAGGCCCATTTGTGGGTAGGCGAGGAACAGTACCTGGCGTGCATGGGGCGCAAGCACAGGCGCAGAGCTGGCGACGGTCATGAGCAAAGGCCGCAGAAGGAAGGAACGTTCATGGTACTCCGTCGGCGCGCATCGTGGACCAAGCCCAGGTTTACAGGGGGGCAACGGTGTTTCCGGGGCGATCGACCCCATGGGTTCCCCAACTCTGGGCTATAACCTTCAGAAGGTACCCAGCCGCGGAGCCCGCCATGGACCTCGCCCCCCGTTCCGATACCGCCGAGCCGAGCGACGCCGCCCCGGAGCGCAGGCCTTTCGACCTGTTGCGCTGGTATGCCTGGGTGAGCCTCGCGGTCATTCTCTCGGTGGCCGCCGGCCTGGGCCTGATCTCCAGCCGCTTCATCATTGACGAAAGCGTCGAGCGCGATGCCCTGCTGACCGCCCAGTTCATCACCTCCATCGCCGATGCCGAAGTACGCCACGTGTCGATCCCCAACGTGCGCACCATGGGCGAGTTGCTCGACCCGCGCCTGGACCACGCCATGCCCGACGTCGACCCCGAGGCCCGGCGCAAGGCGCGTGGCGAGTTCCTCGACCATGTCGCGCACTTGCCGGACATGCTCCTGGCCAACATCTACGCCCCCGACCGCACCGTGATCTGGTCGAGCAACCCGGCGCTGACCGGCAAGATGATCGAGGCCGACGAAGACCTGGAGCACGCGTTCGAGTACAAGATGCGCGTCTCGGCCAGCTACCACAGCTTTGACGATGCGCGCAGCGAGCAGAAGTTCGTGACGCCGCCGCAGCAGTTGGTCATCGAGAACTACATCCCGCTGTTCGACGCTGACGGCGAGCGGGTCACGGCGATGGTGGAGATCTACAAGGAGCCCCATGACCTGATCGTGCGCATCGAGCATGGGCTGATGCTTATCTGGCTGGCCACCATCGTGGGGGCCGGGCTGGTCTATGTCGGCCTGTACGGCATCATGCGCCGCGCCGTGGGGTTGATGGCCGTGCAGCAGAAACGCTTGATCAGCAACGAAACCTTCGTCGCCCTCGGCGAGATGTCTTCGGCGGTGGCCCACAGCCTGCGCAACCCCCTGGCCAGTATTCGCTCTAGCGCCGAGTTGGCCCAAGCCTTTGACGAGGGGCCGGCGCAGCGCAACATCAACGACATCATCAACCAGGTCGACCGCATGTCGCACTGGGTGCGCCAGCTGTTGCAGTCGCTGCGTCCGCTGGGGGACGAGGCGGTGCCGGTGGACCTGCCCCAGGCCGTGCGCGAGAGCCTGCTGGCGTTCGACGTGCCGTTGCAGCGCGGCGGTGTGCAGTTGCAGCTCCAGCCGTTGCCCGCCGTGCAGGTGCTGGGCCAGCCGGAACTGCTCGGGCAGATTTTCAGCAGCCTGATCGCCAATGCCCTGGAGTCGATGGAGCAGGGAGGGGCGTTGCGTGTGGAGGTGGTGCGCCAAGACCGCCGCAGCCTGACTTTGCGCCTGTCGGACACCGGTCGCGGCATGAGCGAACAACAACAGCGCTTGGCATTCAGGCCATTCTTCACCACCAAGCAAGGCGGGCTGGGAGTGGGGTTGGTGCTGGTCAAGCGGACCATGGAGCGCTTCGGCGGCTCGGTGCGCTTGAACAGCAAAGAGGGGATGGGGACCTGTGTCTCGTTGAATTTCCGCGTGGCTAAGACCTGAGTTTATTTCTCATCTTTCAAGCGTAATTTATTGATATTTATATGTTTTATATTTTTTAAGCATTTCCCCGATTGTGGGGAATTTTTCTCGATTACAGGTTATGTATATCGTTTAAGTTGTTGATTTATATTGCTTAAACGCCGTTGGCTGAGTTTTTGCTGGATTCCCCATGCGACAAATGGCGGCTGCGGCTTCCATGGCGAAATGCTATCAACTTGCGATGGATGGCCAAGCAAGGCGTGATGGGTTTCAGGACCGGCATCCCAGGCGGGAGCGACGCGATGCAGACGCTGCAAGACGATGTCTCCGACAAGGCTCCTCTACCGTCCAGTGGGCAGGCCGCGCCGTTGCGCGATTTCAACCTGCTGCGCTGGTTCTCGTTGATCAGCCTGCTGATCATCGCCTCGGTAGCTGGCGGCCTGGGCTACGTGTCGACGCGCTTCGTGGTGCGTGACAGTGTCGAACGCGACGCCATGCTCACTGCCCAGTTCATCCAGGCCATGGCCCAGGCCGAGGTGCGCCACTCGCAACTGCCGCCGGGCACGACGATGGGCGAACTGCTCGACCCGCGCCTGGACGGCCAGCACTTGCAGGTGCCTGCGGCACTTGCCGAATCGACCCGGGTGGAGTTTCTCGACCACGTCGAGCACTTGCCCGACACCCTGTTGGCCAATGTCTATGCCCGCGACCACACCATCGTCTGGTCGACCAACCCGCAACTGATCGGCAAGCGCATCGACGCCGACGGCGACCTGGCCCACGCCTTCCGTTCGCGCAAGCCGGTCTCGGCCAGCTATCACAAGGCCGACGAAGACCGCGAGGAACAGAGGTTCAAGCGCGAGCCGCGCTACCTGTTCATCGAGAACTACATCCCGTTGTTCGACAGCCAGGGTGAGCAGGTGCTGTCGATGGTGGAGATCTACAAGGAGCCGCAGGACCTGATCCGGCGTATCCAGCGTGGCTACGTGCTGATCTGGACCTCGACCCTGGTGGGCGGCGCGCTGATCTACTTCGGCCTGTTCTGGATCGTGCGCCGTGCCGCGCGCCTGCTGCATCACCAACAGGAGCGCCTGGTGGCCAGCGAGACCTACGTGGCGCTGGGCGAGATGTCCTCGGCGGTGGCCCACAGCCTGCGCAACCCGCTGGCCAACATCCGCTCCAGCGCCGAGCTGGCCCAGGAGATCGCCAGCCCGGCGGCGCAGAAGAACATCACCGACATCATCAGCCAGGTAGACCGCATGTCGCGCTGGGTGCGCGATCTGCTGGTGTCGCTGCGCCCGGCCAGTGACGAGGCCGAGGCGGTGGACCTGGTGGCGGCGCTGGAAGACACCCGCCTGGCCTTCGCCCAGCAGATCGAACGCCACGGCGTGCGTTTCAGTCAGCAGGGGCCGGCGACGCAATGGGTGACCAGCCAGCCGCTGCAGCTCACGCAGATCCTCAACAGCTTGTTCGCCAACGCCCTGGAGGCCATGCCCAAGGGCGGGGAGTTGCGCGCCGAGGTCGACGTGCTGGAGGGCCAGCGCGTGCGGCTGTTGCTCAGCGATACCGGCAAGGGCATGACCCAGCAGCAGGAACGGATGGTGTTCAAGCCGTTCTTCACCACCAAGCAGGGTGGCTTGGGCGTGGGCCTGGCCCTGGTCAAGCGGATCATGGAACGGTTTGGCGGCTCGGTCAGCCTGAGCAGCCGTGAGGAGGAAGGAACCCGTGTCAGCCTGATCTTCAACATTGCAGCGGGAGGGGACCATGGGGCCTAGCATTCTGGTGGTCGAGGACGACGAAGTCCTGGCCGACAACATCCGCACCTACCTGAACCTCAAGGGTTTCGAAGCGACCGTGTGCCACAGCGCGGAGCTGGCCCTGGAGCAGATCGCCCGGGCCTTGCCCGACGCGGTGCTGACCGACAACTCTCTGCCAGGCATGAGTGGCCATGACCTGCTGCGTACCCTGGTGGCCCAGGCGCCGGAACTGAAGGTGATCATGATGACCGGCTACGGCAACGTCGAGGACGCCGTACTGGCCATGAAAGAGGGCGCCTTTCATTACTTGACCAAGCCGGTGGTGCTGGCCGAGCTCAAGTTGATGCTGGACAAGGCGCTGGCCGCCGAGCGCCTGGAGCGTACGTTGTCGTTCTACCAGGAACGCGAGGCGCAGAAGTCCGGGTTGCAGGCGCTGATTGGCGAGTCCCCGGCGATGCATGGGCTCAAGCACACCTTGCGCCAGTTGCTCGACGCCGAGCGGCGCATGGCCAGCGACGACCTGCCGCCGGTGCTTATCGAAGGCGAGACCGGCACGGGTAAGGAACTGGTGGCCCGGGCCCTGCATTTCGATGGTAGGCGGGCCAAGGGGCCGTTCATCGAATTCAATTGCGCATCGATTCCCGCCAACCTGCTGGAGGCCGAGCTGTTCGGCCACGAGAAGGGCGCTTTCACCGATGCCAAGGAGCGTCGCGTGGGGTTGGTGGAAGCGGCCGATGGCGGCACGCTGTTCCTCGACGAGATCGGCGAGATGGACCTGGTGCTGCAGGCCAAGCTGCTCAAACTGCTGGAAGACCGCAGCATCCGCCGGATCGGCGCGGTGAAGGAGCGCAAGGTCGACCTGCGGGTGATCAGCGCCACCAACTGTAACCTGGAACAGATGGTGCAGCAGGGCAAGTTTCGCCGCGACCTGTTCTTCCGGTTGCGCATCATCGCCCTGAAGGTGCCCAGGCTGTATGCCCGTGGCCAGGACATCCTGCTGCTGGCGCGGCATTTCCTGGCGCACCACGGGCGTCGCTACGGCAAGCCGAAGCTACGGTTCTCGGCCGAGGCCGAGGCGTTGATGCTGGGTTATAGCTGGCCAGGGAATGTACGCGAGCTGCGCAACATGCTCGAGCAGACGGTGCTGTTGGCGCCGGGCGAGGTGATTGGCGCGCACCAGTTGAACCTGTGCCTGACCTTGGTGGACGAGCCCCAGGCGCCGCCAGTGGTCGCCCCTTATGAAGCGCCGCGCCACGAGCCCGAGGGGGGCGCCAGCCTGCCGGACATGGAACGCGACATGGTCTGCCGCACCTTGGACCGCACCGATTGGAACGTCACCAAGTCGGCGCGCCTATTGGGGCTGTCGCGCGACATGCTGCGCTACAAGATCGAGAAACTGGGCCTGACGCGGCCCGACAAACGACTGTGGTGATACGCCGGGCCTCATTGCGGGGCAGGCCCGCTCCAGGTACCGCGCAGTTTCTAGGGGCAGCGGTGAACCTGAAGGCGCGGGTTTGCCCCGCGCTGGGGCCTCAAGGCTTGCCACCATTCCCTTGGCCACCCGTCCCTTCCGAACCACTGCCCTCCATGCCCGGCAAATCCCGGTTGTCATCCATCTTCGCCGGCGGGCTCTCGGGGTCATTACCCTGGATGCGCGGGTCGGTATCCCGTGGCATGGGCTTCTCGATCGGGTTCAAGGTACTGTCGACCCCCGGTTGCGGCGCCGGGTTGTGCGGGTCGTCCGGGTAGGTGGTGCCGGTGCCCACCGCCAAGGCCAGCGGTGAGCAGAGCAGGGCGGCGAGCAGCAGGAATCGTTTCATGGTTCAGGCTCCTTGCGACGGTGGGCAACGGGTTAACCGTTTGGCCCCACCGCTATCAGCAAGGTGCCATCATCCCGACCAGCGGTCACACCACCAGTGAAAGCAGCATGATGAAGATGATCCCAACCACCGACAGGATGGTCTCCATCATGCTCCAGGTCTTGAAGGTCTCGGCCACGGTCATGTTGAAGTACTGCTTGACCAGCCAGAAGCCCGCGTCGTTGACGTGCGACAGGATCAGCGAGCCGGCCCCGGTGGCCAGCACCAGCAGTTCACGGTTCACCCCCGGCACCAGGTCGATGACCGGCGCGACGATGCCGGCGCCCGTGATGGTGGCGACCGTCGCCGAGCCGGTGGCGATGCGGATCACCGCCGCCACCAGCCAGGCCAGCAGAATCGGCGAGATCTCGGCCTGCACCGCCATCTGCCCGATCACGTTGCCGACGCCGGTGTCCACCAGCATCTGCTTGAAGCCACCGCCGGCGCCGACGATCAGCACGATCGCGGCGGTGGGTGCCAGGCTCTGGTCGAGCATCTTCATGATTTGCTGGCGCGAGAAGCCACGGGCCGCGCCGAAGGTGTAGAAGGCCAGCAGCAGGGCGGCGAGCAGGGCGGTGATGGGGTGGCCGATCAGGTCCATCCATTGGCGCACGAGATGCTCGGCCGGCAACACCACGTCGGCGAAGGTCTTGAGCAGCATCAGCGCCACCGGCAGCAGTACGGTGACCAGGGTGATGGTGAAGCTCGGCAGGTTCTTCTGGTCGGACTCGCGGGCGATCTGGTCCATCAACTCCTGGGACGGGTTGCCGGGGATGTAGCGCGAGATGAAATTACCGAACAGCGGGCCGGCGATCACCGCGGTGGGCAATGCCACCAGCAGGCCGTAGAAAATGGTCTTGCCGATGTCGGCGTGGAAGATGCCGATCGCCAGCAGCGGCCCCGGATGGGGCGGGACCAGGCCGTGGACGACGGACAGCCCGGCCAGCAGCGGGATGCCGATCTTCACCAGCGACACGCCCGAGCGTCGGGCGACGATGAACACCAGCGGGATCAGCAGCACGAAGCCGATCTCGAAGAACAGCGGGATGCCCACCAGGAAGGCGGCGAACATCATCGCCCAGTGCACTTTCGCTTTGCCAAAGGCGTGGATCAGCGTCTGCGCGATCTGGTCGGCGCCGCCGGAGTCGGCCATCAGCTTGCCGAGCATGGTGCCCAGGGCCAGGACGATGCCGACGAAGCCCAGCACCCCGCCGAAGCCGTCCTGGAACGACTTCATGACCTTGGCCACCGGCATGCCGGAAGTCAGGCCCAGGAAGCCTGCGGCCAGGGTCAGTGCGACGAAGGGGTGGACCTTGAAATGGGTGATCAGCAGGATCAGCCCGACGATGGTTACCAGGGCGTCGAGCAACAGGAAGGTATCGGTAGCCAGTCCGAACATGGTTCGTATGCCTCGGTCTTGTCGTTGTTGTAGTGGCGAAACGTTGTGGAGCTTGCGACGGGTTCAAGCGTCGAGACAGCGCTGTCTTTGGTGAGCCGGAAAACCGCCCGCTCAGGCGATCCGCGCCAGCGCCTGCTCACCGTGGGGCTTTAGCCAGGCGTGCACACGCTCGGCGAGCGTGTCGATGGATTGGCTGGCGTCCAGTGCCAGGGTCAGGGGTTCGCCGTGCGGCGCTTCGAGGGCGGCGAACTGGCTGTCGATCAGGCTGGCCGGCATGAAGTGGCCGGGGCGGGCGAGCACGCGCTTCTCGGCTTCGGCCGGGGTCAGTTCGAGGAACACGAAGCCCAGGCCCGGTACGGCAGCGCGCAAGGTCTCGCGGTAACGGCGCTTGAGTGCCGAGCAGGTCAGGATGGGGCGCTCGCCGGCCTGGATGCTGGCTTGCAGCTCCTGGCCCAGACGCACCAGCCAGCCCGCGCGGTCGTTATCGTCCAGCGGGGTGCCAGCGCTCATCTTCTGGATGTTTTCGGCAGGGTGGAAGGCATCGCCTTCGATCAGGCGACCGCCGCTGCGGGCCGCGATGGCCGAACCGACCACGCTCTTGCCGCAACCGGCCACGCCCATTACCACGAGTGCGGACAGGGAAGGGTTCATCAGTACCTCCTGCGGGGTGAGATAGCGCTGTCTCAAGCTCGAAGAGCGATGGTGCGGGCGCCACCCTCCCGGGTGTTATTGGTTTTGTCAGACGCAGTATGGACGCCAGGCCGAAGATTACGTTGCCTGTGTCCTGAGACAGCGCTACCTTAGAGGCCGTTCCCCTTCCTGGCAAGTAGTAAAATTACAACACCCATGTCCCGTACAGGCTCCCGTACCACCGGTCGCCCCACCCTGGCCGAAGTCGCCAGGCTCTCCGGCGTTTCCCCGATCACCGCTTCGCGTGCCCTGCGCGGCGTCAGCACGGTGGCCCCACCCTTGGTGGAAAAAGTGATGGCCGCCGCCGCCAGCTTGGGTTACGTGGCCAACCCCGCAGCCCGCGCCCTGGCTTCGGCGCGCAGCCAGTCGGTGGTGGTGCTGATTCCGTCGTTGTCCAACCAACTGTTCATCGACACCCTCGAGGCCATCCACGAGGTCATGCGCCCGCGCGGCCTTGAAGTGCTGATCGGCAACTATCACTACGATATCGCCGAAGAAGAAAACCTCATTCGCAACTACCTGGCCTACCAGCCGTGCGGCATGCTGCTCACCGGCTTCGAGCGCAGCGATGCCGCGCGGCAGATGCTTGCGGCCAGCGCTGTGCCCTGCGTGCACATGATGGAGCTGGGCGGTGCGCCGGAGGCGCTTTCGGTAGGGTTTTCCCAGCAGCAGGCGGGGGCCGCTGCCGCGCGTCACTTGCTCGAGCGTGGTCGTCGGCGCCTGGCCTTCATCGCCGCACAGCTCGACCCGCGGGTGATGCAACGCGCCGAGGGGTTCCGCCAGGCCCTGGCCGAGGCTGGGCTGCCGGCGCCGGAATTGGAGATGCTGGACCCGCAACCATCGTCCATCGGCCTGGGCGGCACGCTGTTCAGTCGTCTGCTGGCGAAGGCGCCGGATGTCGACGGGATCTTCTTCTGCAACGACGACCTGGCCCAAGGCGCGGTGCTCCAGGCACTGCGCGAGGGTATCGAGGTGCCGAAGCGGGTGGCGATGGTGGGCTTCAACGACCTGCCGGCGTCGGCGCACATGGTGCCTAGGCTGACCTCGATCCGCACGCCTAGGGCGGCGGTGGGGCGCAGCGCGGCGCAGGCGCTGCTGAGCCTGCTGGACGGCAAGCGGGTGGCGGTGGCGCAGCAGGACCTGGGGTTCGAGTTGATGGTGCGGGAGAGTTCCTGAGGGCCGCGGTGCCTGAGCGGGCTAGGGCCGGCACCCCAGCCCATAACGCCCCCCCGGCATAATCCCTAGGTGATATCAGAACGCTTGCATGGCAGCGGCGCCCATCTATGCTCAGGAAACCCCGCGCATAAAGGAATCCGGTCTCATGTTCGAGTATCACCGCAAGTCCGACCTGGTCGAGATCCAGCGCTGCCGGCAGGCGCTGGTGGGCATGGATGCCAAGCTGGCGGCGATCAGCCGTTCGATGGCGATGATCGAGTTCGCGCCCGATGGCACCATCCTGGATGCCAACGACAACTTTTGCGCGACGATGGGTTACAGCGCCGACGAGATCCATGGCAAGCACCATCGGCTGTTCTGCACCCCGACCTACGCCAAAAGCGCCGAATACCAGCAATTGTGGCGCGAGCTGGGCCAGGGCAAGGCGATCAGCGGCACCTTCGAGCGTGTCGACAAGGGCGGTCGCGAGGTTTGGCTCGAGGCCAGCTACATGCCCGTGCTCGACGAGCGCCAGCAGGTCACCAGCGTGATCAAGGTGGCGTCGGACATCACCCGGCGGGTCAACGACGAGCACGAGAGTGAAAGCCTGCTCAAGGCCATTGGCCGCTCCATGGCGGTGATCGAGTTCACCCCCGAAGGGCGGGTCATCACCGCCAACCAGAATTTCCTCGACACCATGGGTTACCGCCTGGAAGAAGTGGTGGGGCGCCATCACGGCCTGTTCTGCCTGCCCCATGAGCGCGAGTCGGCGCAGTACCGAGAGTTCTGGGCCTCGCTCAACCGCGGCGAGTACCACTCGCACCGCTTCGAGCGCATCAACAAGCACGGCCAGACCGTGTACCTGGAAGCCTCCTACAACCCGATCTTCGACAACAAGGGCCGCCTGTACAAGGTGGTGAAGTTCGCCAGCGACATCACACACCAGGTCAGCACCCAGCAGAGTGCCGCCGATGCCGCCCACGCCAGCTCCGTGCAGACCGACGCCTGCGCGCGCAAAGGCACCCAGGTGGTGCAGCAGGCGGTGCAGGTGATCGAGCAGATTTCCGTCGAGCTCAACGACGCGGCGCGCAGCATCGATGCGGTGAGCAAGCAGTCGGAGCAGATTGGGCAGATCGTGTTGACCATCCGTGGCATTGCCGACCAGACCAACCTGCTGGCGCTCAACGCCGCCATCGAGGCCGCCCGCGCTGGCGAGCACGGGCGCGGTTTCGCGGTGGTGGCGGACGAAGTACGCAGCCTGGCGGCACGCACCAGCAAGGCGACCCTGGAGATCGTCGAGGTGGTGCGGCAGAACCATGACTTGTCATTGACCGCGGTGGCCAGCATGCAGTCGAGCTTGTCGCGCACCGACCTGGGCGTGGAGCTGGCCAACGAGGCCGGCACGGTGATCATGGAGATCCAGCAGGGCTCACGCCACGTGGTCGACGCCATCAGCCAGATCAGTTCGACCCTGCAATTGCACTGAGGCCTTCGCGCAACTGCCGTTGCAGCCCCTGAAGGTTGGCCTCCAGGCGTTGCAGCGGCGCAGTGCTTGGCTCACCCCGTGCGAGGCTCTGCTCCACGGCCTCGCAGTCGCGCACTACACCCCGCACCTTGAGCATGCGCGCGCCGCCCTTGATGCGATGCACCAGGGGCGGTAGGCGTTCGTCGTCGGGGGTGTCGACCAATGCGCTCAGGTCCAGGAGATCTTCGGCGGTGCTCTGGGCCAGCTGTTCGAGCAAACGCCGGGTCAGTTGCGCGTCGCCCTGGGTCAGGTGGTTGAGCTGCGCCAGGTCGAAGCCGCTGCTCGGGGCGGGCGGGGTGGTCGCGGCGGGGCTGGGGCCAAGGGGTAGGTGGCGGCGCAGCGCTTGCAAGCCGATCGGCTTGAACAGGCATTCATCCATGCCCGCGGCCAGGCAGCGTTCGCGTTCCTCGGCCTGGGCGTTGGCCGTCACACCCAGCACCCTGCATGGCGCCAGGCCGCGCTGGCGCTCGTCGGCGCGAATGTGCCGGGTCAGTGTGTAGCCGTCCATCACCGGCATGCTGCAATCGGTGATCACCAGGTCGAAGCGCGCGCTGCGCCAGAGGGCCAGGGCTCGCTCGCCATTTTCAGCCAGGGTCACGCGATGGCCCAGGCTGTGCAGCTGCTTCTCCAGCAGCATCAGGTTGGCGGGGTAGTCATCGGCGACCAGCACCTGCAGCGTGCCGCCCTCGAGCGGCGCCTGCGGCGGTGTTGGCGTGTCGTTCGCCGCGGGTGTCGCGCGGGTCAGCAGCAGTTGCACATCGATCCGCGTGCCTACGCCCTGCACACTGTGCAAGCGCAACTCACCGCCCATGAGCTGGCACAGCGTGCGGCTGATCACCAGGCCCAGGCCGGCGCCCTGGCGGGCATGGTTGCCGTCGAGTTGGGCGAAGCTCTGGAACAACCGGGCCTGGTCGGTTGGGCTGATGCCGACGCCGCTGTCCTGGACGTGCAGGGCTATCTGCAGTCGTGGCCGGCGTTACGGCAAGGCTGACGTCCACCTGGCCTTGGTCGGTGAACTTGATAGCGTTGCTCAACAGGTTGGACAGCACCTGGCGAACCCGTACCGGGTCGGCGTTCACCCACAGCGGTGCCTCGGGCAGTTCGGCACGCAGCGCCAGGCCCTTGATCCGTGCGTTGCCGTCGAATGCCCGCAAGCTCGCACGCACCAACTCGACCAGGTCGATGGCCGCCGGGTGCAGGGTCATGTGGCCGGCCTCGATACGCGAGATGTCGAGGATATCGCCGATCAGCTCCAGCAGCCCCAGCGCCGAGTCATGCGCGGTCTTCAGCGCCAGAGGATCGCTGCGGCCCTGGCGGCTGTCTTCCAGGGCCAGTTCCAGCAGGCCGATCACGGCGTTCATCGGGGTGCGGATCTCGTGGCTCATGATCGCCAGGAAGCTGCTCTTGGCCTGGCTGGCCTGTTCGGCGTCTTCCTTGGCCTGGCGCAACTGGTCGAGCAGGCCGCGGCTGAGGTTGAGCTGGGCCTGCAATGCCCGCTGGGCTTCGCCACGTTGGTTGATCAGCTTGCGCAGGTAGCTGTTCCAGAACACCACGCCGGCCAGCAGCAGCGAGGACAGCACCAGCAATTGCAGCGCGAGGGTGCGGTAGTTGCGCCATGGGCTGTCGCTGGCCACGACACGGGTACGCCAGCGGTTGATCAACTGGTCCAGCTCTTCGGGGGGGATGCTGATCAGCGCCTTGTCCAGGATCGATTGCAACTGCGGCAGGTTCGGCGCCACGGCGAAGGCGGCGATGGTTGGTGCATCGTCCTGCAGCCCGGCGATGCGCAACTGGTCCCTGAATACCTGGCCGATGTAATAGGTGGCGGTAAGGTGGCCGATCAGCGCGACGTCGGCATTGCCATTGGCCACCGCTTCCAGCAGGGCCAAGGCGTTGCCGACCTCCACCACCTGGGCATGCGGGTAGCGTGCCAGCAATGCGGCATGCTGTGAGGCGTCGCGTACCAGCGCCACGCGCTGGCCATCCAGTGTCGCAGGGGGGTGGGCATTGCTGCGCACTACCACGGCCCGGGGGGTGATCAGGTAGGGGCGGGTGTAGAGCAGGCGGGTCAGGCGCTGCGGGCCATAGTCCAGCGCACCGATCATGTCGGCCTCGCCGCGTGCCACCTCATCGACCATGGCCGGCACCGAGTCGCGCTCGATCGTCTCGAACCGCAGCCCTGTACGCAGGCCGATCTGCTTGAGCAGGTCGAGGGTGATGCCATGGGCGGCTTGCTGCTGGTCATTGAAGGTGAGGGGCGCAAGGGCCGTATTGATCAGCACGCGGACGGTGGGGTGGCGAGCGATCCAGGCCTGGTCGTCAGGTGTCAGGCTGGCCAGCTGGCGTTGCAGCAACAGCCGGGTATTGCCGCTGGTCCAGCGGCGCAGGATGTTCAGGCGTTCGCTGTCAGTGACCCGCGCCAGCGCCTGGTTGACCAGCCGCAGCAAGATCGGATTGTCGTTGGCCAGGGCGAAGGCGAAGGTGCCCACGGGCGTGGGCGCGAAATGGTCGATGCGCATCATGCCGGGGTAGGTGCCGCCGATGAGGAAGTCCGAGCTGATGGCATCGCCGATATAGGCGTCGGCCTCACCCTGGGCCACCGCGTTGAAGCCCGCCAGGGTGGAGCGATAGAGGCGCAGTTGGGCCGTTGGGTAGAGCGCCTGGATACTCGCCAGTGGCAGGTAGTGGTCGACCATCGCCAGGCGCTGCCCGGCCAGGCTGGCGTCGCTGCGCAGCGCATGGTCGGTGCGGGTGACGATCACGGGCAGGTCGTCGGCATAGGGTTGGCTCAAGGCGAGCTGGGCATCGTTGGCCTCGAAACCGTTGGAGCTGCCGAGCAGGTCGATCTGCCCGCGAACCAAGGCGTCGATGGCCGCCTGGCGGCTGGGGAAGCGTCGTACATCGAGGCGGATACCGAGCTGTTCGCCCACCAGGCCGGCGAAGTCGGCGCTCAGGCCCTCGTAGTCATGCAGGCTGACGTTGATGTCGAAGGGCGGGTAATCCGGGCTGGAACTGCCCAGTATCAGCACCTTGCGTTGCGCCAGCCATTGGCGGTCGGCGGCTGGCAATGGCAAGGGGGGCGCGACACTCTGTGAGCGGGCCAGCAACTGGCGTGGCTCGCTATTGGCCAGGGCGTGAGTTGGCAGCACCAGCAGCAGCGCCAGCAGCACACCCGGCAATGAGGCGCTCATCGGGCCGCGCGGTCAGTGGACCTGGTTACGCTTGGCGAGATCGACCATCTCCACCAGCGACTCGGTCTTGAGTTTTTCCATGATGCGCCCACGGTAGGTGCTGATGGTCTTGGCGCTGAGGTTCATCCTCTCGCCGATGTACTTGTTGTTCTCACCGCGTGATAGCCGCCGCAGTACTTCCATTTCGCGGTTGGACAAGCTGCCCAGGCGTACCGATTCGCTTTCGAGGTTGTTGCTGTTGACCGACATCTGCGGAAAGGTCGAATAGCCCTTGACCAGTGCCTTGAGAGCGAACACAACGGCCTCGAGGTCTTCGTCCTTGTTGACGAAGGCGGCGATCCCGGCATCCAGGCAGCGGCGCACGTAAAGGTCGGCGGGTTGGCCGGTGAGCACCATGATCTTCGGTGCAGGTTCGAGCAGTTGCAGGCGCTTGATGACCTCCATGCCATCCAGGCCCGGCAGGCCGATGTCGAGCACGACCACCTTGGGGTTGAGTTTGCGCGCCATGTGTACCGCTTGGATGCCATCGCCGCATTCGCCGACGATGGTGAAGCGTTCACGTTCGAGCAGCATGCGCACAGCGAGCCTGACGGTGGGGTGGTCATCGACCATCAGCACGGTTGTCATCGAGGAACTCCTGTAGGAAATGTGATGCGCATCCTGAAGCAGCAGGCGTGCGTCTGTAGGGCCAATCTGGCTGCGCGCACGATACGTAGATTCGCGATGTTTAGTAATGGCGAGTATAGGAGTGTTGAAAATGCCTGTTGGCTTTGTTGAAAAGCCCTACAAGAACTATGGGCGTGTGCGAGAGACCAACACGCCGCGAGGGAGGTTAGGCGGTGCAGCCTGGGTGTGGCTTGTGCACACGTTGGCGCGATGCCGGGTTGTTATGCAATGCGCTGCCTACGCGGGTTGGGCGCTGCACCAGTTGGCCGGCGCAGTTCGGGCAACGGCCTTGCAGGTGCTGTTCGGCGCAGGTTCGGCAGAAGGTGCATTCGAACGAGCAGATCAGCGCGTCCGCGCTGTCGCCGGGTAGGTCGATGTCGCAGCATTCGCAGTTGGGGCGCAGCTCCAGCATGGCAGGGCTCCGGTGAGCGGGAGGTCCTGCAGTGTGGGCCGCGCCTGGGGCTTGCGCAACCCCAGTGCGTGCTTTCAGCCGGGGCGGTACAGGTGCGCATGCCCGGCACGGTAAAGCGCAGATTCGGCGAAGGGGGCATCGCCGAGCACATGGCCGACCAAAATCAGAGCGGTACGCCGGAAACCCTTGGCCGTGACACGTTCGACGATATCCCCCAGGGTCGCCTTGACCCAATCCTGGTCGGGCCAGGTGGCACGGTGCACCACCGCCACCGGGCATTCAGCGCCGTAGTGCGGTAGCAGTTCCTCGACGATGCGCGGCAGGTGGCGTACCCCCAGGTGGATCGCCAGGGTGCTGCGGTGTCGAGCCAGGTCGGCCAGCTGTTCGCCAGCGGGCATCGGTGAGCTGTCGCCGTAACGGGTGAGGATCACGGTCTGCGCCACCTCCGGCAGGGTCAGCTCGCACCCGAGCAGCGCGGCGCTGGCAGCGGTGGCGGTGACGCCAGGGATGATCTGGTAGTCGATACCCAGTGCGCGCAGGTGCCGGATCTGCTCGCCGATGGCGCCGTACAGGCTGGGGTCGCCGCTGTGCACGCGGGCCACGTCCTGGCCGTTGGCATGCGCGACGCGGATCGCCTCGATGATCTGCTCCAGGTGCAATTCGGCGCTGTTGATCACGGTGTCGGCCTGGTGCCCTTCGAGCACGGCGGGCGGCACCAGGGAGCCGGCGTAGATGATCACTGGGCATTGGCGGATTAGGCGCTGGCCCTTGACCGTGATCAGCTCAGGGTCGCCGGGGCCGGCGCCGATGAAATAGACCGTCATGGCACGTCCTTGGAGGTTGCGGGAAAAGATGGGGCGATTATCCGCCGATGGCCAGCGCCAGGGTAGCCGGGCCGAGCACTTGGCGGGGCACGCGCAAGCGTGCCTGGGAGTGACTGCGCTGGGCCAAGGCCAGCGCCGTGCTCTCGGCCACGCCCCAGCAGCCGCTGTGGGCGAATGCGGCGGGGGAATGGTGGCTGAGCTGCGCGGCGAATGGCTGCACACTGGCGGCGTCGAACAGCACCAGCGGCAGCTCGAGACGCTCGGCCAGGCACTGCAACCCTGGCTCGTCGGCCTTCAGGGCAAGGCTGGCGATACCCTGTACGGCCGCCAGGGGCAGGCCGTAGGCGTGGAGGGTGGAGTGCAGCAGGGCGTGCAGGGTCTCGACCGGGCAGCCCTTGCGACAGCCGAAACCGGCATACAGCGCCGGTGTTTCGGCGAGCGGCGTCATCAGGCCTGGCTGGCGCGGCGGTAGAACCAGGCGCTGAGCAGGCCCAGGGCAACCCAGAAGGCGGCGTTGGTCAGCCACGAAGCGAGCTTGAACTGTGCTTCGAGGGCTTCCGGAGCCAGGCTTTCATGGACTTCCGGCTGTGGCGCGCCGATCAGGTGCGGAACCACCAGCAGGGCCACGCCCAGCACCTTGAGCAGCCAGTGCTGGGCGAACACCAGCAGCGCCAGGCCGGCGGCCGTGGCGGCGGCGGTGCCGATCCACCAGGTCTGGCGCTGACCGAGGTCGGCGGCGGCGGTACCCGGCAGTTCCGGCGGCAGGCCCAGGGTCGGTGCCAGGCAGAACACCGCGAAGCCGGCCAGCCCCCACAGTGCGCCGATGCCGACACGGCTCGGCTCGCGCAGGCTGTACAGGGCGGCGAGAATCAGCGCGAAGCCGACCGCGACCACCAGGTTGCCCCCGGTGGTCGACAGCACGCGCTGCCAGCCGTCTTCCGGCGACCAGGCTTCCTCGCTGTGCTCGTGGGCAGCCACGGCTTCGCCTGCGGCGTGCTCATGGTGCTCGGCGGCGGGAGCGGCGTTCTCGTAGGTTTCGGCCTTGAGGATCAACGGGGCGACCCAGAAGCTTTGCAGCAGGGTCAGCAGCAGGGCGGCGAGCAGGCCACTGAAGCCCGCGGTACGGGCGATACGCTTGATCATGGGTGGCTACTCAGTGGCAGGGGAAGGCGGCGCTGTGGCGGGTGTCGTGGGCGGCGTTGTGCACCGCTTCGATGTGCGAGAAGCCGGCGAAGTAGATCAGGCACAGGCCCAGCAGGCTGGCACCGACGGCCACGACGAGGCGCTGGCTGAGGCTGACGGGGGTGGCGATGCTGTGTTTGGCGCTGGTGATGGGCATGACGCTTTCCTCTGCTTGTTTTGGCAATGGGCAAGCGCGGCGACCCCGGGCACGACTCGTCCAGGGAAATGCGACAGCGCCCGCCCACCGCGGGGTAATCATTCGACGTCGGGCCGGTCTCCGGGCTTGCGAGGAGGAGCCTGGCGACTCCTGGGGCGCGTCGCCTTCCCATGCCATATGACGGGCACAGTGGCATTGACGCTTCACTCGCTTACCGTTGCGGGGGCAGCGCCGGCCTTGTCGGGGCCTTGGAAGGCCTGCGACGCACCGGTTTCCCGTTTCACCCCGGTCTGGGGCACCCGAACGTAATACGTTAGAAGATCATGTGGAAATGTTTCAGTCAATTGCAAAACCGTCGTTCGTGCCTGCCCTGGCGCGGGGCCGGCGAGCAGCCAACAGTTGACCACCCGCCAGCCACTGCGTAGCCTTTGCCCCTTCGAGGTTCTCCGGCGCCAGCCGGAGCTAAGACGGGAACGCGGTACAAGCCGCGGCTGCCCCCGCAACTGTAAGCATCCACAGGACCGACACAGCCACTGCGCCGCGCGCGGGAAGGCGTCGTCCGACCGGCCCGCGCCGGTGGGCTGCGAGCCAGGAGACCTGCCTCGATACGTCTTCGACTTTCAACCGGGCGGGGTGATCCGGTGGCGAACAGGCCCGGCCGGCACGGCCCGCAGCTGTCGTCCCGCATGCCCGCGCCCCTATCCGCCAAGGGCACCGCGACATGAAAACACTGGCCAAGCTCCCCGTCACCATCGTCACTGGCTTCCTCGGCTCGGGCAAGACCACCTTGCTGCGCCACATGCTCGACAATGCCCAGGGCCGCCGCATCGCGGTGATCGTCAACGAATTCGGCGAACTGGGCATCGACGGCGAAATCCTCAAGCAATGCAGCATCGGCTGCACCGAGGAAGAAGCCAACGGCCGCGTCTACGAACTGGCCAACGGTTGCCTGTGCTGCACCGTGCAGGAAGAGTTCTTCCCGGTGATGCGCGAGCTGGTGGCGCGTCGCGCCGACCTCGACCACATCCTCATCGAAACCAGTGGCCTGGCCCTGCCC
Organism: Pseudomonas entomophila; assembly: GCF_029193575.1. GTDB lineage: Bacteria > Pseudomonadota > Gammaproteobacteria > Pseudomonadales > Pseudomonadaceae > Aquipseudomonas > Aquipseudomonas entomophila_G. The sequence continues at coordinate 54,240 of NZ_JARGCS010000030.1, forward strand.
AAGCCGCTGGTGCAAGCCTTCCAGTGGCCGGAAATCCGCAACGCCTGCACCGTCGACGCGGTGATCACCGTGGTCGACAGCCCGGCCGTGGCCGCCGGCACCTTCGCCGCCTACCCCGACCAGGTCGATGCCCAGCGCAAGCTTGACCCGAACCTGGACCACGAATCCCCGCTGCATGAACTGTTCGCCGACCAACTGGCCAGCGCCGACCTGGTGGTGCTGAACAAGGCCGACCTGATCGACGCCGACGGCCTGGCCAAGGTTCGCGCGGAAGTCGCCGAGGAACTGCCACCGGCGGTCAAGGTGATCGAAGCCAGCAGCGGCCGCCTGCCATTGGAGGTGCTGCTGGGCGTGGGCGCGGAATCCGAGGCGCACATCGATGGCCGTCGCACCCATCACGATTCGCACCATCATGAAGACGGCGACGACCACGACGACCATGACCACGATGCCTTCGACTCGATCTCCCTCGACCTGCCCGAAGCCGATGAAAGCCTGCTGCTCGACGCCCTGACCCAACTGGTCACCGAATACGGCATCCTGCGCGCCAAGGGCTTCGCCGCCATCCCCGGCAAGCCGATGCGCTTGTTGATCCAGGGCGTGGGCACGCGCTTCGACAAGCACTTCGACCGCGCCTGGCGCAGCGACGAACCGCGCATCACCCGCCTGGTGCTGATCGGCCAGGACCTCGACGCCGCCCTGTTGGAGGCGCGCCTGCGCCAGGCCCTGGGCGCCTGACCGATGCACCTGCTGCGGACCCAGCCCGGCGGCTTCGTGCCGGACGACAGCATCGCCGACCTCGGCCAAACCCCCGCCGACCTGGTGATCCTCTGCAGCGGCGACTCCCACCTGGCACTGCTCGCTGAAACCGCCGAGCAGTTGCCGGACGACTTCCCCAGCCTGCGCCTGGCCAACCCGATGCAGGTGCAGAACCACGCCTCGGTCGACCTGTATGTCGACGAGGTGCTGCGCCATGCCAAGGTGATCCTGGTGTCGCTGCACGGCGGCGTCGGCTACTGGCGCTACGGCGTCGAGCAACTGGTCGAGCTGGCCGCGCGTGGCGTGCAACTGATCCTGGTGCCCGGCGACGACCGCCCCGACCCGGAATTGACCGGCCTGGGCAGCGTCACCGGCGAGCAGGCCGAACGCCTCTGGCACTACCTGCGCCAAGGCGGCAAGGCCAATGCGCTGAGCCTGTTCAACTGCCTGGCCAGCCAGTGGCTGGGGCGTGACTATGAGTGGCACGAGCCGCAGCCGCTGCCGCGCACCACGGTCTACCATCCAGCCAAGGCCAGCGCTGTGCTGGAGGACTGGTACGGGCAATGGCACCCCGAGCAGCCGGTGGCGCCGGTGCTGTTCTATCGCTCGCACCTGCAGGCGGCCAACACTGCCTTTATCGATGTGTTCTGCCAGCGCTTGCAGGCGGCCGGGCTCAACCCGTTGCCGATCGCCGTGGCCAGTCTCAAGGAAAGCGCCTGCCTGGCCCAGGTCGAGGCCTGGCTCGACGAGGTCGGTGCCGAGGTGATCATCAACACCACCGGTTTCGCCCTGTCCAGCCCCGAACAAGCCAGTCTGCGCCCGTTGCGCCGCGACGTTCCGGTGTTGCAGGCGATCTGCGCGCAGGACAACCAACCTGCCTGGGAAGCCAGCGAGCAGGGCCTGGGGGCGCGTGACCTGGCCATGCACATCGCCTTGCCGGAACTGGACGGGCGCATCATCACCCGCCCGGTGAGCTTCAAGGACCTGGCCTGGCGCAGCGAGCGCAGCCAGTCCGACGTGGTCTGCTACCGAGCCCACCCCGAGCGCATGGACTTCGTTGCCGAGCTGGCCCGGCGCTGGGTCGAGCTGGCGCGTCTGCCCAACGCGCAGAAACGCGTGGCCCTGGTGCTGGCCAACTACCCGACCCGCGATGGGCGCATCGGCAACGGCGTCGGCCTCGACACTCCGGGCGCCGCGCTGAACATCCTGCACGCCTTGCAGGCCGAGGGTTACCCGGTGGCTGGGCTGCCAGGCAGCGGCACCGCGCTGATCCATGAGCTGCTCGGCGGTGTGACCAACGACCTCGACCACCTCGACCAGCGCCCCTGCGCGCAGAGCCTGAGCCTGGACGACTACCACGCCGCCTTCGCCCAACTGCCCGATGCCAACCAGCGTGCGGTGCTGGAGCGCTGGGGCGCGCCCGAGCAAGACCCGATGTTCCGTGCCGGGCGTCTGATGGTCGCCGGCCTGCGCTATGGCCTCACCTTCGTCGGCATCCAGCCGGCGCGCGGCTACCAGGTCGACCCCAGCGCGGTCTACCACGACCCCGACCTGGTGCCGCCGCACGGCTACCTGGCGTTTCATTTCTGGCTGCGCAACGGCTTTGCCGCCGACGCGGTCATCCACGTCGGCAAGCACGGCAACCTGGAGTGGCTGCCCGGCAAGGGCGTGGGCCTGTCCCGCGAATGCTGGCCGGATGCGCTGCTCGGCCCGTTGCCGAACATCTACCCGTTCATCGTCAACGACCCGGGCGAGGGTGCCCAGGCCAAGCGCCGCACCCAGGCGGTGATCATCGACCACCTGATGCCGCCACTGACCCGCGCCGAAACCTACGGCCCACTGCGCCACCTGGAGCAGTTGGCCGACGAGTACTACGAGGCGCAACTGCTCGACCCGCGCCGCGCCCGCGAGTTGCAACGGGACATCCTCGAGCTGGTCAAGGCCAACCACATCGACCGCGAGCTTGAGCTGGAAGGGCAGTTGGAGGATGCGGCCGTGTGGCTGCCGCGCCTGGACACCTATCTGTGCGACCTTAAGGAGTCGCAGATCCGTGATGGCCTGCATGTGTTCGGCCAGTCCCCCGAAGGGCGCCTGCGCCGCGACACGCTGTTGGCCCTGCTGCGCGTCGACCGTGGCGACGGCCGGGGTGCCAACGCCAGCCTGATCCGCACCCTGGCCCGGGCGCTGGCGTTGGGCTTTGACCCGCTCGACTGCGACCTCGGCGCCCCTTGGCAGGGGCCGCGCCCCGAAGCCCTGCAAGCCCTGGACCCGGCCCTGTGGCGAACCCACGGCGACACCCGCGAACGCCTAGAGCTGTTGGCCCTGGAACTGATCGACCAGGCCCTGGCGCAGCGCCTGCAATTGCCCGACGAAGCCGCCTGGGCAGGCGTGCGCGAGGTGCTGCAAGGCCTGCTCGAGCACGTCGCGCCACGCCTGGACGGCTGCGGCGACGCCGAGCTGGGCGGTCTGTTGGCGGCCCTGGCCGGGCGCTTCGTGCCCGCTGGCCCCAGTGGCGCGCCCAGCCGTGGTCGCCTGGACGTGCTGCCCACCGGGCGCAACTTCTACACCGTTGACGTGCGCAACCTGCCCACCACCACCGCCTGGCGCCTGGGCTTCGCCTCGGCCAACCTGATTCTCGAACGCCACCTGCAAGACCATGGCGACCACCTGCGCCAGCTCGGCCTGTCGGTGTGGGGCACCGCGACCATGCGCACCGGCGGCGACGACATCGCACAGGCCCTGGCGCTGATGGGCGTGCGCCCGGTATGGGCCACTGGCAGCCAGCGCGTCGACGATTTCGAGATCCTGCCCCTGAGCCTGCTCGACCGCCCACGGGTGGACGTGACCCTGCGCGTGTCGGGGTTCTTCCGCGATGCCTTCGGCAACCTGATCCGCCTGTTCGACGCGGCGGTGCAGGCGGTGGCGGGGCTGGATGAGCCGGACGACCTCAACCCCCTGGCCGCCCGCGTGCGCGCCGAGCGCGTAGCCTTGCAGGCCGAGGGCGTGGACGCTGAGCAAGCGGCACGGCAGGCCGGCTGGCGGGTGTTCGGCGCCAAGCCTGGGGCCTACGGCGCCGGGGTGCAGAACGCCATCGACGGGCGCCTGTGGCAGGACCGCGCCGACCTGGCCGAGGTCTACCTCAACCACGGTGGCTACGCCTACGGCGGCGCCGACGACGGCACCCCGGCGCGCGCCCAGTTCGCCCAACGCCTGGCCCAGGTGCAGGCGGTGCTGCAGAACCAGGACAACCACGAGCATGACCTGCTCGACTCCAACGACTACTACCAGTTCCAGGGCGGCATGCTGGCCGCGGCCGAAACCCTGGCCGACACCCGCCGAGCGAGCTACCACGGCGACCATAGCCAGGCCGACCGCCCGCGCATCCGCACCTTGAAAGAAGAGCTCAACCGGGTGATCCGCGCCCGCGCGCTCAACCCCAAGTGGATCGACGGCGCCAAGCGTCATGGCTATAAAGGTGCTTTCGAGCTGGCGGCGACGGTCGACAACCTGTTCGCCTTCGACGCCACCACGCACCTGATCGACGACCACCACTACCAGGCCCTGGCCGATGCCTACGTGCTCGACCCGGCGACCCGTGACTTCATGCGCCAGCACAACCCCCACGCCCTGCACGACCTCACCGAACGTTTGCTGGAAGCTCAGCAGCGCGGCCTGTGGCAGGCGCCGGGCGATTACCAGGAAGCCCTCGAACAGCAGCTGCTCGACGGCGAGGAAGCGTCTTGAAATGAGTGAACCCCTGCAATTCCCCCTGGCCGCCGTGGTCGGCGCCGACGACCTGAAACTGGCGCTGTGCCTGACCGCTATCGACCCGAAGATCGGCGGTGTGCTGATCGAGGGCCCGCGCGGCATGGCCAAGAGCACCCTGGCACGCGGCTTGGCCGACCTGCTGGGTTCCGGCCCGTTCGTCACCTTGCCGTTGGGCGCCACCGAAGAGCGCGTGGTCGGCACCCTCGACCTCGACGCTGCGCTGGGGCAGGGCCAGGCGCGTTTCTCGCCCGGCGTGCTGGCGCAGGCCGACGGCGGGGTGCTGTACGTCGACGAGGTCAACCTGCTGCCCGACCCGTTGGTGGACCTGCTGCTGGACGTGGCCGCCAGCGGCACCAACCGGGTCGAGCGCGACGGTATCTCTCATCGGCATGACGCGCGCTTCGTGCTGATCGGCACCATGAACCCCGAGGAAGGCGAGCTGCGCCCGCAGTTGCTCGACCGCTTCGGCCTGAACGTCGCCCTCGCGGGGCTGCCCGCGCCGGACGCGCGCCAGCAGATCATCCGTCGGCGCTTGGCGTTCGACAGTGACCCGCAGGCCTTTTGCGCGCAGTGGGCCGATGCCCAGGCCGAACTGCGTGCGCGTTGCCAGGCGGCGCGCGAGCGGCTGGGACGGATCGCGCTGGACGACCTGGCCCTGGCCTGGATCACCGAGCGCTGCTTCGCTGCTGGCGTGGACGGCCTGCGCGCCGACCTGGTCTGGTTGCGCGCCGCCCGCGCCCATGCGGCCTGGCGTGGTGGCCAGGCGATCGAGGAGGGCGATGTGACGGCGGTGGCCGAGTTCGCCTTGCGCCACCGCCGTCGCGAGCCGCAGCCCGCGCCCGCCAGCACCGCGCCGCCGCAGGGCGGTGGCCAGCGCGCCGAGGGCCAGGGCGGGCAGGGCGATTGGGGGGCGCTGGCGCCGCAGCCGGTCAGCAGCAGCGCCCGGCGCGAGGTGCCCAGCTGGGTAAAAAAGCCCTGAGCATCCGCCCGCGTGACGCCCTGGCGGCGGATGCCAGACCCCGCGTCGGCAGCCTGATCGGCGCCAGCCGTGGGCGCGCACAGGTGGCCGCGCGTGGCCACAAGGTCGCCTGGGCCGCCACCTTGCAGAAGGGGCGCCCACGCCAGTTTCAGGACCTGCGCTGGCAACAGCGCCATGCTCAGGCCCCGCAACTGTGGCTGGTGATCGTCGATGCTTCGGCGTCAACCCGCCGTCACCAGTCCCTGGCCCAGGCCAAGGGCGCTTTGGCCGAGCTGTTCGACCAGGCCTACCGCGCCCGCGCGCGCCTGGCCTTGCTCACCGCCAGCGGGCACTCGCCGCAGTGGCAGCGCCATGGGCTTAAGGCCTCGGCGGCCTTGCAGCCGTGGTTGCGCGCGCTGGGGGCGGGGGGTGGCACGCCATTGTTCGCCGCCCTGGAGCAGGCCCGCCAGTGGCTGCTCACCCGGCGTCAACGCTACCCGCAGGAGCTCCAGCGCTGCCTGGTGTTCACCGATGGGCGCCTGCAACGTTGGGACGCGCCACGGCCGCTGCCGTGCCCGTGCCTGCTGGTGGACATCGAGACCGCGCCGGTGCGCCTGGGGCGCGCACGCTTGCTCGCCGAGCAACTGCAGGCCCAGTACCAGCATGTCGAACAGTTCAAAGTGCTTGATTGAGATAACAAAAGTGCGACGCGCTGTGGCACTTTCAAAGTTGCCGTGGTGGCAGAAGGGAAGTTGCCCAAGTGCGTGACAAGACACGCACTTTGGGTGATCGCCGTTATTACTTAGGCATCGACCAGGGTTGCAGGGCGTAACCTTTCTCGAAGAGTTCGGCACGGACTTCCTCGATCAGGCTGGCCCATTGCGCCGGGTCGGAATAAACGCGCGAAGATACCTGCTTGCTGCCAATGCGGGTGCTGGTCCGGTCAATCACTGCCAGGCTTAGCTCGCCGGTGCCGTTGGGGGCATCCCAGGCGACGCACTGGAAGGGTTCGAAAGCGTGGTCGGCGATCAGCAGGGCTTCGTTGACACGCAGCGGAGCATTCATGGTTCGGTCTCTCTTGTTGTCCCAAACAGCAACAGGTGTGTCCGCGGTGCTATAGAAAGTAAAGGTGGCAGCGCGGGGTTATTCGTACTGATGCTCCGAGTCGAAGGTGAAGTCACACGGGCGTTGAAATTTTTTTTGCAGGCCTGGAAGTTGGCCCGGTGTGTGCCGCCTCAGACGCCAACCCTTGAAAAAGATTCCCGGATTATCCTGGGGCGAGGGTAATTGGCAGACAAACGGTAGTGGGCGCCGTCAGGTTCGTTGCTACTGTTAATTCGGGCGCCGCAACTTACTGTTTCTAATTAAAAAACTGAAAATTGGCGCCAAGGATAGGTCATGCTTGAACCTGCATCCCAACGCCGCCTGCTGATTGTCGACCCCTGCGACGATTGCCACCGTCTACTGCCAGGCCTTAGTGGCTCGGGTTGGGATGTGCGCAGTTGTACCCTGGGTATGGCCCTGGAGCACCCCTGCGATGTCGGCCTGCTGCGTTTGCAGGCCTCGCACCTGCGCCACCCGGATGCCGTCAAGGATTTGATCAAGCGCAGCAACACCGAATGGATCGCCGTGCTCAGCGCCGAAGAGTTGCGCATGCAGAACGTCGGTGATTTCGTCTGTGAATGGTTCTTCGACTTCCATACCTTGCCGTTCGATGTGTCGCGGGTGCAGGTCACCCTCGGCCGCGCCTTCGGCATGGCGCGCTTGCGCGGCAAAGGCGCGGTGCGGGTCGATGAGCCCGAACACGAGTTGCTGGGCGAGAGCCGACCGATCCGCGAATTGCGCAAGTTGCTCGGCAAGCTGGCGCCCACCGAGTCGCCGGTGTTGATCCGCGGCGAGAGCGGCACCGGCAAGGAACTGGTCGCGCGCACCTTGCACCGCCAGTCGCAGCGCCACGACAAGCCGTTCATTCCAATCAACTGCGGGGCGATTCCCGAGCACCTGATCCAGTCCGAGCTGTTTGGCCACGAGAAGGGCGCTTTCACTGGCGCGCACCAGCGCAAGGTCGGGCGCATCGAGGCGGCCAATGGCGGTACGCTGTTCCTCGACGAGATCGGTGACTTGCCGCTGGAGTTGCAGGCCAACCTGCTGCGCTTCCTGCAGGAGAAGCACATCGAGCGGGTCGGCGGCAGCCAGCCGATCGCGGTCGACGTGCGGGTACTGGCGGCGACCCATGTGGACCTGGAGCAGGCGATCGAGCGTGGGCGCTTCCGTGAAGACCTGTATTACCGGCTCAACGTGCTGCAGGTGGTGACCGCGCCGTTGCGTGACCGGCATGGCGACCTGTCGATGCTGGCCAACCATTTTTCCCATTTCTACAGCCTGGAAACCGGGCGCCGGCCGCGCTCGTTCAGCGACAATGCATTGGCGGCCATGGGCCGGCATGACTGGCCAGGCAATGTGCGCGAGTTGGCCAACCGCGTGCGCCGTGGGCTGGTGCTGGCCGAAGGGCGGCAGATCGAGGCGCAGGACCTGGGGTTGCAGGTGCTCGAGCAGCAAGACGAGCCGCTGGGCACCCTGGAGGACTACAAGCACCGCGCCGAACGCCAGGCCCTGTGCGACGTGCTCAACCGGCACAGCGACAACATGAGCATCGCGGCCAAGGTGTTGGGGGTGTCGCGGCCCACGTTCTATCGGTTGTTGCATAAGCATCAGATTCGTTGAGGCGCTGGCCTGTCTTGAGTTCTATGGTGGTTTCGAGATCGAGCCCCGCGCGGGCGGCGCTCGATTTCAGCGGCACTAAACAACTCAAGCACCCCTTCGCGATACCCCTATAGAACCCACGCCAGCCCATTCCCCCCACCCCGATTCAGGGGAACCCACTGGGGAATCTTCCCCAACTCCCTCCGCAATCCCCCGCAACCAACTGAAAAACCAAACGATTTTTTATGGCATGCGCCTTGCTCCGGCCCTTCGCAGAGTCCCTGTGTACCCGGAGGTGCAGCATGAAGACCCCGCTCAAAGGCTCCGTCCTGACGTCCCTCGTGCTCGCCCTGCTGGGCTGGCAGGCCACCAGCGAAGCGGCGGTGCAGTGCCAGCGCACCCTGGTGGCCAACGTGGTGGCCCTGGACCAGCCGCTGATGTTCAACCGCCTCGGCGCGCAGAACGCCAATGGCATGATGTTCGCCCTGCGCCAGGACGTGGTCGACGAACACCACGTGCCGCTGACCCGCGGCGGCGCCGCCGTGCCGGGCAAGGTCACCCTGCGCCCCGACAAGCGCCCACGGCCGATCGTGCTGCGCGTCGCCGCCGGCGACTGCCTCACCGTCAACCTCGCCAACTTGCTCGCCTACCAGGCCAACCCCAACAAGCACGGGGTCGACCATGACGAAAACGAAGTCGAGGGGGAGGAAGAAGAGGGCGTGGAGGTCGAGAACGAAGGCGACGAGCATTTTGTCGCCGACGAGCAGGTCAGCGACCGTCATGTGGGGTTCCAGGTCAACGGCCTGCAGGCGGTCAACAGCATTGGCGACATCGCCGCCAACACCGGGCGTAACGGCAATTTCCTGATCGCCCCGGGCGCTACCCGCAGCTACACCCTGTACGCCGAGCGCGAAGGTGCGTTTGCCGCCACCAGCCAAGGTGCCACTTTTGGCGGCCAGGGCGGGGCGGGCAACGTCGCCAACGGCCTGTTCGGCCAGGTGGTGGTGGTGCCCAAGGGCGGGCGCACCTACCGCAATACCCTCAGCGAAGAGGAAATGCGCCTGGCCACTACTGGCCGTACCCCCACCGGTCAGCCGGTGATCGACTACGAGGCGCGTTACCCGCAGGCCGAGCCGTGGCTCGCCGAAGGCAAGGCCGGCAAGCCGATCATCGCCATGCTCGACGGCAACGAGATTCTTCACAGCGAGGCCGACGCCATCGTCATGGGCCCCAACCCGGACGGCAGCTTCCCTCGCTCGACCTACCCGCTGGAAAGCGTCGGCAAGCGCAACCCGGCGCTGCCCAACCGGCTGGAGGCGTTTCGCGACTTCACCGCGCAATTCGCCGACGAGGTGGCCGGCACCCAGGCCTTCCCCGGCTACTGGGCGGACCCGGTGATGGGCCATGTGCTGGAACCGGCGCGCGACTCGTTCATGATCAACTACGGCTCCGGCGGCATGGGCGCCGAGGTGGTGGCCAACCGCCTCGGCGTGGGGCCGATGCACGACTGCCTGTCGTGCGCCTACGAGGAATTCTTCCTCAGCGCCCACACCGTCGGTGACATCGGCACCCTGGTGGACGTGCCGGCCAACGTCGGGCTGGAGCGCATCCGCCCCGGTGAAACGCCACCGGCCAGCGCGGTCGGGGTCAAGGCCAGCATGGCCCTGTACCCCTCGGAGCCGGCCAACGTGCACCACAGCTACATCGGCGACTTCACCAAGTTCCGCAACACCCACAACGGCCACGAGCAGCACATCTTCCACCTGCACGGGCACCAGTGGCTGTTCAACCCCAACGACGACAACTCCGACTACATCGACGCCCAGGGCATTGGCCCGGGCGTGGGCTACACCTACGAGATCGCCAATGGCGGTTCGGGCAACCGCAACCGCGTGGCGGGCGATGCCATCTACCACTGCCACTTCTACCCGCACTTCGCCCAGGGCATGTGGGCCATGTGGCGGGTGCACGATGTGTTCGAGCCTGGCACGCGCCTGGAGGTCAGCGGCGACAGCGAAAACGGCTTCCACACCACGCCGTTCGCCCTGCGCAGTGGCAAGCCGGCGATCGGCGCACGGGCGCTGCCCGATGGCGAGATCGTCGCCGGCACACCGATCCCGGCCATCGTGCCGCTGCCAGGCAAGGCCATGGCACCGATGCCGGGCAAGGTCGTGGTAGTGCCCAAGCTGGCCGAGGAAAGGGTGGCCGAGCACGACGATGAACAGGAGCACGAGGAGGAGGGTGGCGACGACCACGGCGCCGCGCCCCGGGCCATTGGCTCGCTGGCCCTAGTCGACCGCAGCGAGACCAACCGCAACGCCGACGGCAGCCTGAAGAACCCCGGCTACCCCTTCTGGATCGGCGGCATGGAAAGCAGCGTCGGCCAACGCCCACCGACTCCGCCATTGGACATGCTCGACCCGGCGTTGGCGCGCCAGCTCAAGGACAGCGGCAACGCCCTGTGGGCCAACCTCGACCCCAACCAGGTCGACGGCTGGGACGGCGGCCTTGGCCGACACACGCTGGACGGCGTGGCCTCCGGCGGCGAGGCGGTGACCACCACCACCAAGCTGGACTTCTCCAAGGTGGTGCACAAGGCCAAGCCGATCTACCTGCCCGAGCAGGGCACCGACGTCGAGCAGGCCGCCATGCAGTTCCACGCCAAGGCCGAGCATGCCAGCTATGCCCTGGTCCCCGGCAGTGCGCCGGTGGCCAAGGCGTTCCGCACCAACGGCGCGCTGCCCACCGCCGGCGCGCCGTTCTACGAGCCGTGCATGGACGACCGGGGCAAGCGCCTGACGCAAGGCTCGGGCGTGGGCGAGTTCTTCAGCGGCGAGAGCCTGAACGGCCTCAACTTCCGTGGCACCTCGACGTTCACCGCCGACCGCCCGCGTATCTACAAGGGCGCCAACATCCAGTTCGACGCGGTGTACAACAAGGTCGGCTACCACTTCCCGCAGGCACGCATCCTCGCCTTGTGGGAGGACGCCTGGCCGGTGATCACCAAGCAGCGCCCGCCAGAGCCGCTGGTGATGCGCATGAACACCTTCGACTGCACCATGTACCAGCACACCAACCTGATCCCGTCGTTCTATGAAATGGACGACTACCAGGTGCGCACGCCCACCGATGTGATCGGCCAGCACATCCACCTGCCCAAGTGGGACCTGACCGCCGCCGATGGCTCGGCCAATGGCTGGAACTACGAGGATGGCATCCTCTCGCCCGGCAGCGTGGTCGAGCGCGTGCACGCCATCCGCAGCTTCAACGGCTGCACCCAGGGCGATGCCCGCGACGGCAGCGCCGCCTGCCCGAACGCCAAGCAACACCCGTACTTCGGGCGCTTCGGCCGCGCCGACTGGCTCGGCGCGCGCACGGCGATGCAACGCTGGTTCGCCGACCCGCTGGTCAACGTGCACAACGTCGACCGCGGCCTGGGCACCATCTTCACCCACGACCACCTCGGCCCATCGACCCACCAGCAGCTCGGGCTGTACGCCACCGTGCTGGCCGAGCCTGCCGGCTCCACCTGGTACCACGCCGAAACCGGCGAGCAGCTGTACAACCCGGCGGTGCGCCAGGACGGCGGGCCGACCTCGTGGCAGGCGGTGATCCAGACCGGCGACCACGATGGCGACGGGCGCAACGACAGCTACCGCGAGTTCTTCCTGGAATACAGCGACTTCCAGCATGCCTACGAGGCCGGTGTGTACGTCGGCGCCGGCCCCGACGGCATCCCCAACGGCCAGGCCTACCCGGCCACCGCCGACAGCTTCCGCTTCGCCATCAACCCGCCGGTGCGCCAGGCCGCCTCGAACCTGCTCGAGTCGGTGGTCGAGTCGCGAAGCGGGCTGAGCCCGGGTTGTCCGACCCGGCCATGCCCGCAGGCGATCTCGGTGGACGACCCCGGCATGTTCGTCGTCAACTACCGCAACGAGCCGCTGGCCCTGCGCGTGTTCGACCCGAACAAGGTCGGCCCCGACGGCAAGCGCGGCATGCAGGCCGACGGCCTGGGCGGCGATCTGGCCTACGCCCTGCAAACCCGCACCGACCGCGCCATCCCGGCGATGAACCTGGCGCCCTCGGCGATCACCTCGGCGGTCGGCCCCACGGGCGGCACCACGCTGTTCCCGCCGCACATCAACAAGGGCAGCGAGCCGGGCGACCCGTTCACCCCGATGCTGCGCACCTACTCGGGTGACAACGTGCGCCTGCGGGTGCATGCCGGCGGCCACGAAGAGGAGCACAACGTCAGCCTGCATGGGGTCAAGTGGCTGCAGAACGGCTCGGGCTTCGGCAGCAGCTCCAACTCGGGGTGGAAGGCCTCGCAGATGGTCGGCATCTCCGAGCAACTGGGCTTCATGGCGCCGGTGTCGATGATCTCCAGCGCCGCGGCCACCAACGGTGACTACCTGTACACCCTCGACGCTGCCCTGGAGGGCTACTGGAACGGCATCTGGGGCGTGATGCGCAACTACACCGCGCAGCGCCCGGACCTGTTCCCGCTGCCGAACAACCCACAGCCGGTGGCCATGCGCAACACCGTGGCGTTCGACGGCATCTGCCCCCGCACCACCGCCAACCCCAATGGCATCGGTACTCGGCCAACGGTCAAGCGCAGCTACGAGATCGTTGCCGCGCTGGCCAACGACATCCTGGAGAACCGCCACGGCGTCAGCATCGCCGACCCGGCCGGGGCCAACCAGCATGTCGGCGGGCCACTGAAGGCTGGCGGCGGCACCCTGGTGTTCAACAGCCGCCGCACCAGCATCCCGCTGGCCACGGTGACCGACGAGGAAGACGGTGCCACCTTCACCGTCGGCGGCCACAGCGCCCCGCTGCACGACCCGACCGCCGTGCTGTACGTGCGCAAGGCCGACCTCGACCCTGCCACCGGCAAGCTCAAGGCGGGGGTGCCGATCGAGCCGCTGGTGCTGCGCGCCACTGCTGGCGACTGCATCAGCATCACCCTGGAAAACCGCCTGCCGCTGGTGATGCCAGACCTGCCCAGCACCGCCGTGATGCAGAACGTGGTCAAGCGCGACCGCAACGGCAGCGAAGGCGCCACGGCGTTCAACAACAACCTGATGCGTCCGTCCAGCCACGTGGGCCTGCACGCCCAACTGCTGGCCTACGACATCACCAAGTCCGATGGCGCCAACGTCGGCACCAACCCGGTGCAGACCGTGCCGCCGCGCGCGGGCAACAGCGGCGCCTACCCGAGCAAGGTCTACCAGTACTACGCCGGGCACCTGGAACGCGAAGGCAAGCCGGTGCTGCAACTGGGCCGCACGGTGGACAACATCAACACCACCGCCATCGAGTTCGGCGGCCTCAACCTGACCCCGGCGGACGTCATCAAGCAGCCGCAGAAGGGCTTGGTCGGTGCCATGAGCGTGCTGCCACAGGCCGCCACCTGGACCGAGGACGGCGCCAGCCGTGCCCAGGCCACGGTCAAGGTCAGCGGCCAGGCCGACTACCGCGACTTCGTCACCGTGTGGCAGCGCGCGTTGAACATGCGCTGGGCCGATGGCCGACCGGTGGAAGGCATCGCCACCGAAGGCAACGGCGTGCCGGGCGATCCGAAGGACAACGGCAACATGGCCATGAACTACAAGACCGAGCCGCTGTGGCTGCGCTTCGGCCTGGCCCCGGACGCGCCGTTCGGCCGCGCCGACGGCCACGGTTTCGGGGATGTGCCCAACGCCCACATGGCCTACAGCAACGCTCTGGTCGGCGGCGACCCGCAAACCCCGGTGCTCTGGGCCAAGCCCGGCCAGCCGGTGCGCAGCCACGTGCTGATGCCCAGTGGGGGCAGCCGCGGCATCACCTACCAGCTCGACGGGCACCTGTGGCCGCTGCACGCCTACCAGGCCGAGAAGAACGACGTGGATGGCTACCCCATGGGCCTGCCGGGCATCGGTTCGGTGCGCTTCGGCTACAACCCGATGTCGGTGTACATCGGGGCCCAGGAAAGCGTGCTGCCGGCAGCGCACTTCAGCTTCATGCTGCCCAGCGCCGGCGGGGCCAACGGTGTGCCGGGGGACTACCTGTTCCGCGACTACGCCGCCTACGGCAACGTCTCGGGGTTGTGGGGGATCCTGCGGGTGACTAACGAAACGCCGCCCGCCACCGCGCCGGCGCAATGAGCAAGGGGGAACGCGAGCCATGAACAAGAAGACTCGCCCCGCGTACCTGGGGCTGTTGCTGGGGGTGGCGCTGATCGGCCTGGGGGTGGCCTACGAAGAACTCTGGTGCGACCCCCGCGAGCTGCTGCAAGCGCCTGCCGACCCGCAGGCCCTGCACCGGCTCAGCCGGGACGGCGTGACCGTGGAGTTCGAGGCACGGCCACTGGTCGGCGAGCAGCTGCGTGAAGGCGGCTTCGCCAACGTGCGCTTCAAGGTCAGCGACCAGAACAGCGGCCAGCCGCTCTCGGGCATGGCCCCAGGGGCCTGGCTGGACCCGGCGCAGTCGGCCCCCGCGGGCGACCGCGACAGCAGCTGCAAGGCACGGGTGGCGCTGTTCCTGAAAAGCAGCATCGGCGCGCGCCCGCTGCTGGACCTCAATAGCTACTTCCTGCTGGTGCTGAACAAGGACGCCAGCCTCACGGTGATCGATCCCACGGTGTCGGTGGGCGGGGTCACCAGCACCTTGGCGCGCATCGAGCTGCCGGGCCGGCCCATGGACTGGGTGGCCACCGGCGACGACAAGCAGGTGTTCGTCTCGCTGCCCGAGCGTGGCCAGGTGGCGGTGATCGACACCGAGACCTTCCGCCGGGTGGCCACCCTGGAGGCTGGCGAGCAACCGCTGCGCGTGGCCCTGCAACCGGACCAGCGCCGGCTGTGGGTCGGCAACAACAGCGCCGACCCGGCCAAGGGCGGGGTGACGGTGATCGACGTGCCCAGCCGGGCGATGCTCAAGTCGTTCGCCACCGGCTCCGGCCACCATGAAATCGCCTTCAGCGCCGATTCGCGCTACGCCTTCGTCAGTAACCGCGACGGCGGCACCCTGAGCATCATCGACAGCGCCGAGATGCGTCTGGTCAAGACCCTCGAGGTTGGCCCGCACCCACTGTCGGTGGCGTATTCGCCACTGTCCCAGGCGGTGTACGTGGCCGACGGGCGCGAAGGCACGGTGCGGGTGATCGATGCGCGCAGCCACCAGTTGCGCCACGTGGTCAAGGCCGAGGCGGGGCTGGGGCCGATGCGCTTCAGCAGCGACGGGCGCTACGGCATCGTGCTCAACACCCTGGAGCACCAGGCGCTGGTGATCGACGCCAGCAACGACCGCTTGATCCACCGCATCCCGGTGGCCGCCGAGCCCTACCAGCTGACTTTCACCAAGGGCTATGCCTACGTGCGTGGGCTGGCTTCGCCCAAGGTCAGCATGATCAACCTTTCAAGCCTCGGCGAAGGTCGCCAGCCGATCGTCCAGGGCTTCGAGGCCGGGCCCGCCGCGCCGCGCCAGGCCGGTGACCTGCCGTTGGCCCAGGGCCTGAGCGTGGCCCGTGACGACAATTCGGTGTTCGTGGTCAACCCGGTGGACAACACCACCTACTTCTACGCCGAAGGCATGAACGCGCCGATGTCCGGCTACAACAACCGCGGCCACCAGGCCCGCGCGGCGATCGTCATCGACCGCAGCCTGCGCGAGCTGGCCCCGGGCGTCTACGGCTCGACGGTCAAACTGCCAGCGGCGGGCCAGTTCGACGTGGCCTTCCTGCTCAACCAACCGCAGATCATCCACTGCTTCAGCACCGAGGTGGCCGAGGCGCCCGAGGCGCACGCGCACAAAGGGGCGCGCGCCGAGTTCATCGGAGCCGAGCAGCCATTGCTGCAGCACACGCCCTTCGTCGCCCAGGTGCGCATCCTCGGTGATGACGGCAAGCCCCGCCTGGGCCTGCGCGACCTGAGCCTGCGCTACTTCCTGGCGCCGTCGTCGCTGCCACGCAGCCTGGCGCTGGAAGAGGTGGGCGAGGGCGTGTACCAGGCCTCGCTGCAACTGGCCGAGGCCGGGGCGTGGTACCTGCACGTGCAGTCGCCGAGCCTCGGGCGCAGTTTTGCCGAAAACAACTACACCAGCCTGCGCGTCCTGCCGGCCGCAGCGCCCACCGCTTCCCAAGGGGAACCCAGGAGTGTGCGATGAACCGCCCAAACCACTTGATCGCTTGCAGCCTGCTGCTGGTCAGCAACCTGGCCCTGGCGCACGCGGGGCATGACCACGACGGGCACGCTGAGCAAGCGCCGCCCGCTGCGCACCAGGAAAAGGCCAGCGTGCGTTTCGCCGACGTGCCGTTGCTCGACCAGGACGGCATGCCGGTACGCTTGGAGAAAGACCTGGTAGGCGAGCGCCTGGTGGTCATGGGGTTCATCTACACCAGTTGCACCACGGTGTGCCCGGTGGTCTCGTCGATCATGAGCAAGGTTCAGCAGCAGTTGGGCGGGCGGGTGGGCGAGGACGTGCAACTGGTGTCGATCAGCGTCGATCCGCAGCGCGACGACGCCAAACGCCTGCAAAGCTACGCCCGGGCTTTCCAGCATGGGCCGGGTTGGCGCTGGCTGACCGGCTCGCCCTACGCCGTGACCGAGACCCTCAAGGGGCTGGGCAGCTTCAGCGCCGACCTGACCCAGCACCCGCCGTTGATCCTCGTCGGCGACGGGCGCAGCGGCCACTGGACACGCTTCTACGGCTTCACCGACCCCAGCGTGCTCATCGCCGAAGTCAACCGCCTGAGCGCCCGCCGAGTGCACGCCAAGAGCACCGCCATCGCCCACGAGGTGCAGCCATGAGTACCTTCAGCCCCCGGCGCAATGGCATGCGCGGCCTGGACTGGCTGGCCCTGGCCGGCTGCTTGTGGATCCTCGCTTCGGTGGCCTGCGCCCACGAAGGCCATGCCCCGCAAGCGCAGCCGGCGCCGCAGCCGATGGTCAGCGGCGTCGGCACTCGCGACGCCCAGGCCTGGTTCACCGACACCGTGCTCAAGGACCAGGACGGTCGTGAACTGCGCTTCTACAGCGACGTGCTCAAGGACAAGGTGGTGATGCTCAACGTGATCTTCACCCACTGCAACGACGCCTGCCCGTTGATCACCCGCAAGTTGCGCGAGGTACGCGAGGCCATGGGCGCGGAGCTGGCCGCGCAGGTAACCTTCGTCTCGGTCAGCAGCGACCCGCTCAACGACACCCCTGAAGTGCTCAAGGCGTTCGCCCGGAAGCAGGGGGTGGACGGCCCGAATTGGCTGTTCCTGACCGGCGACAAGGCCAGCGTCGACCTGGTGCTGGGCCGCCTGGGCCAGTTCCTGCCCAGCCCCGAGCAGCATTCCACACAACTGATCGCCGGTGACGTGGCCGGCAAGCGCTGGAGCAAGATCCGCCCCGATGCGCCGCCCACCGCCATCGCCCAGCGCCTGCGGTTGCTGGCCCAACCGCTGGCCGGGCGGTGAGTGCGATGGCCCGTGCAGTTGGCAAAGGCAAACCGAAAGGGCCCAGCCGCCTGGCGCTTTGGCTCATCCTGGTCCTGTGCCTTCCAGCCCTGGCCCTGGACCTCAGCCCCCAGGAGCAGGCCGGCAAGCGTCTCTACCGCGAAGGCCTCTCCAGCAGCGACGCCCAGCTCACCGCCCGGGTCGGCGCCAGCGACCTGAGCGTACCTGCCAGCGTGCTGCCTTGCGCCAGCTGTCACGGCATCGACGGTCGCGGCCGCGCCGAGGGTGGGGTACGCCCCCCCAGCCTCGACTGGCAGCGCCTGGCTGCCGGCCAGGGTCTGCGCCAAGCCAATGGCCGCCGCTACCCTGCCTACCGCGAGGCCACCTTGGCCCGTGCCATCCACCAGGGCCTGGACCCCGCTGGCAATCGCCTGGACCCCGCCATGCCGCGCTTCGACCTGACCGCCACCGACCAGCGCAACCTCGCCGCCTATCTCAAGCGCCTGGCCGACGAGCGTGACCCCGGCGTGGAGGAGGGCGCCTTGCGCCTGGGCACCCTGTTGCCCGCCAGCGGCCCCCTGGCCGAGCCCGCCCAGGTGATCCGCGCCGTGCTCGAAGATGGCCTCGAACAGCTCAACCAACAGGGTGGCCTGCATGGCCGGCGCCTGGAGCTGCGGGTCGTGGACCCAGGCGAGACCCCAGCCAGCGCCGAAAAGGCCCTGGCGCGGTTGGTGCAAACCGAGCAGGTCTTCGCCCTGGTCATGCCCCTGGCGCCGATGCTCGACGAGCGACTGGCCGCCTTGCTCGACCAGTACGGCATACCCTGGGTCGGCAGCACGCCCCGCGCCGGCGGCGGCCTGCTGATCTTCGACCCCTTGCCCGGCGTGCCGGCACAACTGCTCAGCCTCGCCAGCCATGCCCGTGAGCGCCTGGGGCTGGCCCTGGGTGCCCTGCAAGTGGTCTACGCCGATGCCGAACAGGCCGCCGCCGCCGAGGCGGTGCGCACCCGCCTGCAACAGTGGGGCGCGGCCCCGCCAGCGGCCCAGGCTTTCGACGGCCAGGCGCCGACGGGCGAGGGTATCTTGTTCCTCGGTCGCCCCCAGGCCTTCGCGCGCCTCGCCGAGGCCTTGCGCGAGCGCGGGCGCACGCCGTATCTGTTCGCGGCTTCGAGCCAAGTTGCCAGCGTCGTGGCGGACTTGCCCGCGCAATGGTCGGACAGGCTGTTCCTGGCCTATCCCTTCGTGCCTGGCGATTGGACCGACCAGGGCCGTGCCACCCTGGCCGGCCTGCAACAGCGCCAGGGCCTGGACCCACGCCAGGCATCGCTGCAGATCAACACCCTGTGCGCCCTGCGCCTGCTCACCGAGGCCCTGCGCCAGGTCGGCCGCGACGCCAGCCGCGAAGGGCTGGTGCGCGCCCTCGAAAGCCTGCACGGCGTCGACATCGGCCTGACCCCGCCCCTGGGCTTTGGCCCCGGCCGTCGCCAGGGCCTGGCCGGCGCCCACGTGGTGGCCGTGGCGCTGCCCGGCCCGCGTTTCCAGCCCGTCGCCGCCTACCGCCCGCTGGCGGACAACCCTTGAACGGAGGTGCCCATGCGTATCGTGCTGCTGTGTGTGTTGCTGGCCCTGGCCAGCGCCAGCCACGCCGACCAGCCGGCGGCGCGGGTCAATGGCGTGGAGATCGGCGTCACCCGCCTGGAGCGCTACTTCAGCGAATACCTGCAAGCCCAGGGCAGGGCGCTGACCAGCATCCGCAACCCCAACCTGTACAAGCGCCTGCGGGACGAAGCATTGGACGAGTTGATCGACAAGGAATTGTTGTGGCAGGCCGCCCAGCGCGAAGGTATCGCCATCGACGACACCCAGGTCGCAGCCCAGGTCGCGCAGCTGGAGCAGGCATTTGGCGGCCCCGAGGTGTTTACCCGGCGCCTGGCCGAGGCCGGCTTCGATAGGGCAGGCTTCGCCGACTACACTCGTCACGAGATGGCCGCCCAGCAGGCCTATGCGCGGATGAGCGCCATTGACCCGCCCAGCGAGGCGCAGGTCGAGGCCTTTCGCCGGCAACTACAAGACATGCAGAACCAAAGTGATAACACTTCGGTCATAGGGGAACAGGGCCTGGCCCTGGCCAGAACCCTGCTCGTCGAGCAGTTGCAGGCCCAGGCCCGGCAGACGGTGCGCCAACGATTGCGCGAGGGGGCACGCATCGAACGTGCGCAGTGACGGTATTCCCCAACACTGGGGAATGCGCCCAGGGCAAAGTGCCATCTAGTTCCCCGTAACTGGGGAAAAGATTGCACGCCTGGCTTTCCCGCACTGGGCCAGCCCTGCAATATCAACGACTTGAACGTGGTGCGACATGACTATTCACGCCTGGCACGAAGCCTGCTCAAGCCTCTACAAGGCCGCACTTCGCAGACCGGGAAACCGGGCAGTTCATGGGAGTGGACCTTGGTGAACAGAGTTTTGGTGGTCGATGACGAGCAGACCCTTGCGCAGAACTTGCAGGCTTACTTGCAAGCGCAAGGCCTGGACGTCCAAGTTGCCCACGACGGTGCCACGGGGATTGGCCTGGCCGAACGCCATGCACCGGACGTGATCGTGCTGGATTACCGCTTGCCCGACATGGAGGGGTTTCAGGTCCTGGAGACCGTGCGCAGGAACAGGCAATGCCATTTCGTGCTGATCACCGCCCACCCGACCGTCGAGGTCCGTGAGCGGGCCGCCGAGCTTGGCGTCACGCATGTCCTGTTCAAGCCGTTCCCGTTGGCGGAACTGGCCCGCGCGGTGTTCGACCTGATGGGCATCGAGCGCCAGCGCAGGGCCACGGACACCCCGGCCGAAGGGTTCGTCGAGCGACGCCAGAACAGGAACCAGACGTTCCCCCTGCAGTTGTACGATGGCAGCTGGGTCCTGGCCGACCGCCGACGCAATGGCGCCAAGCCCCCCGAACCTGACGACGACCAACTGCTCACCGGGGAATAGCGGCGCCCGCGGCCTTCCCTGAACCAGCCTGCGACGCGCCCCTGAGCGGAGTCGCAGGTCATGAGCCTTGATGCAGCCCCCAGCGTCGCCTACCCCCGCGAACTGCTCAACCAGGCCCGTGCCGAGGCCAGCGACGAGCGCCTGCTCAGCCGCCTTGAGCGCCTGAGCGGCGACGCCCCGGCGACCTTCCTCCAGCGCCTGGCCGCCACCCTGCATTACCCGGCGCTGGACACCCAGGCGCTGTTCGCCAGCCAGCCCTGTTTCGAGCAGGTCGGCCTGGCCCAGTGCCTGAAGCGCGAAAGCGTGCTGGTGGAGCAGGGCGGCCATCGCCTCGGCGTGTTCGCCGACCCCTTCGACAGTGCCCGCCTGGCCTGGATCGACGACTGCCTGCAAGGCGCGCCGCTGTACCTGGCCCACGCCGCCGACCTTGCCGCCTTCCTGGCCCGCCACGAAGAAGCCTTCCACGCCGTCGACGCCCTCGGCCAGGACGCCGAGCCCGGCACCGAGGCCGACGCCTTGCAACGCCTGTCGCTGACCAGCATCAGCGAAGACCAGAGCCGCGTGGTCAAGCTGGTCAACTCGACCCTGTACGACGCCCTCAAGCTGCATGCCAGCGACATCCACCTGGGCATGACCGGCCAGGGCCTGACCATCAAGTACCGCATCGACGGCGTGCTCAACGGCGCCGGCAAGGCCAGTGGCAGCGCCTTCGCCGAACAGGTGATCTCGCGCATCAAGGTCATGGCCGAGCTGGACATCGGCGAGAAGCGCGTGCCCCAGGACGGTCGTTTCAAGGTGGCGATCGGTGAACGGCAGATCGATTTCCGCGTGTCGATCATGCCCAGCATCTTCGGCGAGGACGCCGTGCTGCGTGTGCTCGACAAGCAGGACCTGTCCGACCAGGTCAGCGGCGTGCGTCTGCAAGCCCTGGGCTTCGCCGACGACACCCTGCGTGCCCTGCGCCGGCTGGCCAGCGAACCCTACGGCATGATCCTGGTCACCGGCCCCACCGGCAGCGGCAAGACCACCACCCTCTACGCCATGCTCAGCGAGATCAACCACGGCATGGACAAGATCATCACCATCGAAGACCCGGTGGAGTACCAGTTGCCGGGCGTGTTGCAGATCCCGGTCAACGAGAAGAAGGGCCTGACCTTCGCCCGGGGCCTGCGCTCGATCCTGCGCCACGACCCGGACAAGATCCTGGTCGGTGAGATCCGCGACCCGGACACCGCGCAGATCGCCGTGCAGTCGGCGCTCACCGGGCACCTGGTGTTCACCACCATCCACGCCAACAACGTGTTCGACGTGATCGGCCGCTTCAGCCAGATGCAGGTCGACCCCTACAGCTTCGTCTCCGCGCTCAACGCCGTGCTGGCCCAACGCCTGATCCGCCTGGCCTGCCCGCATTGCGCGGTGCCCTGCGAGGCCGATGACCCGGCCCTGGCCGCTTCTGGCCTGACCCGCGAGGCAGTGGCCGGCTGGCGCTTGGTCCGCGCCCAGGGCTGCGGCCAGTGCCGTGGCAGCGGCTACCGCGGGCGCAGCGCGATCGCCGAGCTGCTGCACCTGGACGACGACCTGCGGCAGATGATCGTCGAGCGCCGCCCGCTTTCGCAGATCAAGACGCTGGCCTGCCAGCGTGGCCTGCGCCTGCTGCGTGCTTCGGCCTTGGACCTGGTCCGCGAGGGCCGCACCACACTCGAGGAGATCAACCGTGTCACATTCATCGCTTGATCGAAACCACACCGGCTACTGCGCCGTGCTCGGCGCCGACGGCGTGGGCCTGGGCAACCGCCGGCAGTGGCTGGGCAGCCAGGCCTTCGCCGCCGAGGCCGCGCAACCGGCCTGGGCCCCGGCCCTGGAGGCCCTCGGCGCGCTGCTCGAGGCGCACGGGGCCAGTGCGGCGCCTTTGCAGGTGCTGCTGTCGGCGCGCTACAGCCGCTTCTGCCTGGTGCCCTGGAGCGAGGCCATTGGTCACCCGCGCGAACTGCACGCCTATGCCCGAGCCTGCTTCGAGCAGCTCTACGGCCAGGCGCTGGACGACTGGCGCATCGTGTTGTCAGCGGAACCGGCGGGCGCACCGCGCATCGCCACGGCCTTGCCCGAGGCGTTGCTGCAAGGCCTGCAAGCCTTGGGCAAGCGTCGCCGGCTGCGCCTGCATTCGGTGCAGCCATACCTGATGGCCGCCTACAACCGTTGCTTGGCGCAGCTTGCGCAGGGCGACTTCCTGTTCGTGCTCGCCGAACCCCGGCGCAGTGTGTTGCTGCTGGCCGCCGGCGGCGCCTGGCAGCAGGTGCTGGCCCAGGGCTGCGCCGACAGCGACCAGGCCCTGCGCGCGCTGATCGAGCGCACCTGCGAGTTGTATGGCGAGCACCTGCCACGGGTCTACCTGCATGCCCCAGGGCGCCAGGACGCGGTGGGCCTGGGGGCGGTGCAGTTGTGCGCGGCCGGTGGTGACAGCGACCCGCTGTGCGCCATGTGGCGGGCGGTGGCCTGACATGCGCCGCCTGGACCTGGAATTCCAACCACGGCGCAGCAGCCCGCTGGCCTGGTCGCTGCTGGCCTTGGGTAGCGCGGTGCTGGCGCTGTTGCTGCTGGCCCAGCAGCACTTGCAACGCGAGCAAGTCGAGCTGGAAGCGCGAGTGCACCAGCTCGAACTCAAGCTCGGCCGCCGCCCGGCCACCGCCGCGCCGCAGAGCAGCGCCGCCAGCCGCGAGCAGGCCGAGCAACTGGCGCAGATGCGCAGCGTCTCGCAGCAGTTGCAGCGGCCCTGGGAGCAACTGTTCGCCATGCTCGAAGCCCAGCCCCAGGAAGACGTGGCGCTGCTCAGCCTGACCCCGGACGCGCGCAAGGGCCAGGTGCGCATCGCCGCCGAGGCCCGCAGCCTGGAGGCGATGCTGCAGTACCACCAGCGCCTGGAACGCAGCGCGGAGCTGGCGGATGTGTCGCTGCTCAACCATGAGGTGCTGGCCGGGCAGGCCGCGCACCCGGTGCGCTTCAACCTCACCGCCACCTGGGAGACCGGCCATGCGCGTCCCTAGCCTGATCCTTCACGAACGCCTGCGCGGCCTGGGCCGGGCAGGGCAGGCGGCTTTGCTGGTCGGTGCGCTGGCCGTGCTGTTCGCCGTCGCCGCAGTGCTGCCGCGGTGGCAGGCGGTGCGCACGCTGCAGGCCAGCGAGGCGGATGCCCGAGCGCAGGTGCAACGGGTGCTGCGCGGCGAGCTGAAGGTGGCCGCCAGGCCTGAGCAGCAGACGCTGGACAGCCTGCGCCAGCAACTGCCCGGCCAGCCGCAGGCCAGCGAACTGATCGAGCGCCTGTACCGCCTGGCCAGCGCCGAGCGCATCAGCCTGGCGCGGGGTGAATACGCCTTGGGCGTGGACCCCAAGACCCAGCTGGCGCGCTACCAGATCGTGCTGCCGGTGCGTGGCAGCTACCCACAGATCCGTGGCTTCCTCCAGGCGTTGCTCGGCCAGTTGCCGACCCTGGTGCTCGAAGACCTGGAGCTGCAACGCAAACGCATCGGCGACAGCGAGCTCAATGCCCGGCTGCGCATGACCCTTTACCTGTCGAGGTCGTGATGAACACTCAACGCGTGGTGAGGTGGGTGGGCTTCCTGGGCGTGAGCGCGGTGTTGGCGTGGGCGCCAGGGCATTGGTTCGGTGGGGAAGAGGGGATGGCCCTATCACGGGGCAAGCCCGCTACGGAGGCAACTGCGCACGACACTCCCCGTGCAGGAGCGGGCTTGCCCCGTGATAGGGCCGACCATGCCCCCGCGCCCCGCGACCTGTTCCCTGCGCAACGCTGGGCTCCCGCGCCCACCCTGGCCAGCGTCACCGAACAACCCATCGCCCCGGCACCGGTAGCTCCCGCAGCCCCCACCGCCCCGGTCCTGCCGTTCCAGTTCATCGGTCGCCTGGGCGACCGCGACGACCTGCAGGTGTTCCTGCAAAGCGGCGAGAAACTCTACGTCGTGCGCCAGGGCGACGTGATCGACGACACCTACCGCCTCGATCGGGTCTCGGCCAACGAACTGAACCTGGTCTACCTGCCATTGCACCAGTCGCAGACCCTGTCTGTCGGGAGCGCACCATGAAGCCATCGAAGCTGTGCAAGCCTGCCCCGTTCATGCTCCTGGTCCTGTGCGTGGCCCTGGCCGGTTGCGGCACCAGTGCCGCGCGCAAGGACGGCCAGGCCCTGATCCAGGAAGGCCAGTACGAAGCCGGCATCACCCGCCTGCAAGAAGCCCTGCGTGAAGACCCGCGCGACACCGAGTTGAACATCGCCCTGGCCCACGGTCGCCAGCAGGCCGTCGAAGCGCTGCTGACCCAGGCCGACAGCGACCGTGTCCGCCACGACTTCAGCGGCGCGCGCATGGGCTACGGCCGGGTGCTGACGATCGAGCCGAACAACCGCCGCGCCCAGGAGGGCATCCGCCAACTGGAGCTGATCCGCACCCTCGACGACCGCGTCGCCCTCGGCCAGGCGGCCCTGCGCCAGGGCGACCTGTTCGGCGCCGAGCGGCACATGCGCGAGGTGCTGCGCCTGGACCCGCAGAACCAGAAGGGGATCATCCTGCGCAGCGACATCGAGAACGTCCAGGCCCGCACCGCCCAGCCTTACCCACAACTACGCAGCCGCCTGGAGCGGCCGGTCACCCTGGAGTTTCGCGACGCCAACCTGAAGACCATCTTCGAGGTGCTGGCCCAGGTCGCCGGGATCAACTTCATCTTCGACAAGGACCTGCGCCCGGACATGAAGGCCACGATCTTCGTGCGCGAGGTGCGCATCGAGGACGCCGTGGCCCTGCTGCTGGAGCAGAACCAGCTACGGCAGAAGATCGTCAACGACAACACCCTGCTGATCTACCCCGACTCGCCGCAGAAGACCAAGGACTACCAGGAGCTGGTCATGCGCACCTTCTACCTGACCAGCATCGACGCCAACACCGCATTGAATATGGTCAAGACCCTGCTCAAGACCCGTGACGTGTTCGTCGACGAGCGCCTCAACACCCTGACCCTGCGCGACACCCCCGACGCCGTGCGCATGGCCGAGAAGCTGTTGCAGTCGCAGGACCAGTCCAACCCCGAGGTGGTGCTGGAGGTGGAGGTGATGGAAGTGGCGCGCTCGCGCATCCTCGACCTCGGCCTGCAATGGCCCAACACCTTTGGCGTGATCAACAGCGACGGCAGCGCGGTGGGGGTGCTCGACCAACTGCGCGGGATCAACTCCAGCCGCATCACCCTTTCCCCGTCGCCGCAGGCCAAGATCAACGCCCAGGACAAGGACATCAACACCCTGGCCAGCCCGGTGATTCGCGTCAGCAACCGCGAGCAGGCGCGCATCCACATCGGCCAGCGGGTGCCGATCATCAGCGCCACCTCGGTGCCGTCCACCCAGGGGCCGGTGATCACCGAGAGCGTCACCTACCTGGACGTCGGCCTGAAGCTCGAAGTGCAGCCCACCGTGCACCTGAACAACGAGGTGGCGATCAAGGTGGCGCTGGAGGTGAGCAACGCCACGCCCCTGGAGCCGACCCGCCAGGGCACCATCCCGGTCCAGGTCGACACCCGCAACGCCCAGACCAGCCTGCGGCTGCACGACGGCGAGACCCAGGTGCTGGCCGGCCTGGTGCGCAACGACCACAACGCCAGTGGCAACAAGATTCCGGGCCTGGGCGATATCCCCGGGCTGGGTCGGCTGTTCGGCAGCAACAAGGACGACATGAGCAAGTCCGAGCTGGTGCTGGCGATCACCCCGCGCATCGTCCGCAACCTGCCGTACCAGAGCCCGTCGGACATGGAGTTCGCCACCGGCACCGAGTCGGCCTTGCAGGTGCGCCAACTGGCCCAGCCGCTGCCTGCCAGCGCCGAGCCCACCGAGGCGCCCGCCGCCGGGCCGGTGGTGGAAGGGCAGATGGCCGTGGTGCCGCGGAGCCCACGGCCATGAAACGCCGCCAGCAGGGCTTCAGCCTGATCGAAGTGGTGCTGACCCTGGCGCTGCTCGGGCTGCTCGCCAGCATGGCCGCACCGCTGGCCGAGACCGTGGTGCGCCGGCACAAGGAGCAGCAACTGCGCGCGGCGCTGTACCAGGTGCGCGACGCCATCGACGCCTACAAGCGCGCGTTCGACGCCGGCTACATCGAAAAACGCCTGAACGCCAGCGGCTACCCGCCGAGCCTGCAGGCGCTGGTGGACGGCGTGCGCGACGTGCGCAGCGCCAAGGGCGCGAAGTTCTACTTCCTGCGGCGCATCCCCCACGACCCGCTGCGCCCGGCCAAGGCTGGCGATGAGGGCGGCTGGGGCCTGCGCAGCTACGACAGCAACCCGGACAACCCACGCGAGGGCGACGACGTGTTCGACGTGTATTCCAAGGCGCCAGGCAAGGGCCTGGACGGCACCCCCTACGGGCAATGGTGAAGGCGATGAAACGGGCCAAGGGCTTCACCCTGATCGAGCTGCTGGTGGTCATGGCGATCATCGCCACGCTGATGACCATCGCCATGCCGCGCTACTTCAACAGCCTCGAAGCCAGCCGCGAGGCGACCCTGCGCCAGAGCCTGGCGGTGTTGCGCGAGGCGCTGGACCACTACTACGGCGACACCGGGCGCTACCCCGAGTCGCTGGAGCAATTGGTCGAACAGCGCTACCTGCGCAACACCCCGGTCGACCCGCTCACCGAGCGCAGCGACGCCTGGCAACTGCTGCCACCACCCGAGGGCGTGGCCGGCGGGGTGGCTGACATCAAGAGCGGGGCAACCGGGAGGGCGCGTGATGGCAGCCTCTATGCCGAGTGGTAACGCCGGCTTCACCTACCTGGGCGTGCTGCTGTTGATCGCCAGCAGCGGCCTGGCCCTGGCCGCCACCGGCACGCTATGGGCCACCGCCGCCCAGCGTGAGCGCGAGCGCCAGTTGCTGTGGGTCGGCGGGCAGTACGCCCAGGCCCTGCGCAGCTACTACCGCGCCTCCCCAGGCCTGGCCCAGTACCCGCACGACCTGGCCGAGTTGCTGGAGGACAACCGCTTCCCGGCGCCGCAGCGGCACATCCGCCGGCTCTACCGCGATCCGCTCGGGGGCGAGGACTGGGGCCTGCTGCGCGCGGTCGACGGGCGCATCACCGGTGTGCACAGCCGCGCCCAGGGCACGCCACTCAAACGCAGCGGCTTCACCGCGCAGTGGTCGGGTTTCGAGGGGCTTGCGCACTACAGCGACTGGCAGTTCGTCGCCGAGCAGGCCTTCGCCGAGGGCGGCAATGGCGCGCGCCGGCACGCTGGGCCGGGAGACGCGCCATGAAGCGCCTGGCCGCCGTTGCCTGCCTGCTGCTGTCGCTGGCCCAGGCGCCGGCCCGCGCCGGGGCCGAGGACGAGATGATGGGCTTCATCGTCGACAACACCATTTCGCACATCGGCCACGACTTCTACGCCGTCTTCACCGACCGCCTGCGCGCCACCAGCCGCCTGGATTTCAACCTGGTGGTGCGCGAACGCCCGGACGCCCGCTGGGGCAGCCTGGTGACCGTGGAATACGAACGCGAGGTGCTCTACCGGCGTTTCCTGCCGCCGAACACCACGCAGCTCAACGACGAGGCCATCGCGGCCGCCGACCTGGTCCGCCAGCAGATCGTCCAGCGCAAGCTGCAACGCCTGCTGCAGGACACCACCGACCTGGAGAGGGACGAGCTATGAACACCCCGATTGCCCGCTGCGCCGCAGCTTGCCTGATGGTCGCGGGCCTCACCGCCCAGGCCACGGAACTGGTGTACACCCCGGTCAACCCGGCCTTCGGCGGCAACCCGCTGAACGGCACCTGGCTGCTGAACAACGCCCAGGCGCAGAACGACCACGACGACCCGGACTTGAAAAGCCGCAGCTCGGCGTTCTCCGGCACCTCGGCGCTGGAGCGCTTCACCAGCCAACTGGAGTCGCGGCTGCTGTCGCAGCTGCTGGACAACATCAACACCGGCAACACCGGCAGCCTCGCCACCGATGCCTTTTTGGTGGACGTGATCGACGACTCGGGCGCCCTGAGCATCCGCGTCACCGACCGGGCCACCGGGGAAGTCTCGATCATCGAGGTCAGCGGCCTGAACCCCTGAGAGGGTGCGGCCAACTGGGGAGAACCGCCATGAAACGCCTGCTGAGCACACTGTTGATCCTCGCCACCCTGCAAGGGTGCGGCCTGCGCGAACCGATGCCCGCCGAACAGGACCCCGACACCCCGACCCTGACGCCCCGCGCCTCGACCTACTACGACCTGCTCAACCTGCCGCGGCCCAAGGGCCGGCTGATGGCGGTGGTGTATGGCTTTCGCGATCAGACCGGGCAGTACAAACCGACCCCGGCCAGTTCCTTCTCCACCAGCGTGACCCAGGGGGCGGCGAGCATGCTGATGGATGCGCTCAACGCCAGCGGCTGGTTCGTGGTGCTGGAGCGCGAGGGGCTGCAGAACCTGCTGACCGAGCGCAAGATCATCCGCGCCTCGCAGAAAAAGCCCGACGTGGCGCCGAACATCCAGAGCGAACTGCCGCCGTTGCAGGCTGCGAACCTGATGCTCGAAGGCGGCATCATCGCCTACGACACCAACGTGCGCAGCGGCGGTGAGGGCGCGCGCTACCTGGGGATCGACATCGCGCGCGAGTACCGGGTCGACCAGGTCACGGTGAACCTGCGCGCGGTGGACGTGCGCACCGGCCAGGTGCTGGCCAATGTCATGACCAGCAAGACCATCTACTCGGTCGGTCGCAGCGCCGGGGTGTTCAAGTTCATCGAGTTCAAGAAGCTGCTGGAGGCGGAGGTGGGCTACACCACCAATGAGCCGGCGCAGCTGTGCGTGCTGTCGGCCATCGAGGCGGCGGTGGGGCACTTGCTGGCGCAGGGGATCGAGCGGCGGTTGTGGCAGGTGGCGGGGGATGGCAGCGGGGACAAGGCCGTGGTGGAGAAATACCTGAGCCAGTACCAGCAGCAGTGAGTTCCATGGCCCTATCCTGTGTAGGCGCGGGCTTGCCCCGCGATAGGGCCAGCCTGTCAAACAGCAATTTCCTGGCCCATTTGGATCCATGTGCTACTACTTGAATTCGACACGCGCGATTGCAAAAGGATGGTCGCAGAGGCAGGGAGTTCGCCAGCGCTGATGTCCCGCCCCATGCCTGCCTTCCTGCGTCGTGTGTATTCGTGACGATTTCATCCCCACAAGGAAGGCAATACATGACCGAAGTCACCCTCATCGAAACCGTGAGCGCCGATTCCCTGACCGCACTGCTGCAGGATGCCGGCTGCCGGGTCAATCGCAGCGAGCAGAACGCCGTGGTCCAACTGCTCAGCGCCAGCCAGGGCGTGGGTTATGCCGTGCGCTTCGGCAACCGTGCGCCGGGCAAGGACGGCGAGTTCCTCGACTTCACCTTCAGCTGCGCGCTGCGCATCCAGGGCGAGTTGCCGGCGGGCCTGGCCGAGCGCTGGAATGCCACGCGGCGTTTCGCCCGGCTGTCGGTGCAGGGTGAGTTCCTGGTGATGGAGAAGGACGTGGTGGTCGCCGATGGCGTGAGCCAGAAGCACCTGCTGGGCAGCCTGCTGCTGTGGGATCGCCTGCTGCAGGAATTCATCGTCTACCTGCGTGACTACAGCCGCAACGTCGCCGAACAGGTGCCCGTCGTGGCTGATGCGGTGAGCGCCTCTTGACCTCGCGCACCTTGTGGGCCGGCGCTGGCGCGTTGGCCCTGGTGGCGATCGCCGTCGCCCTGGCGTTGCGCCCGGGCAGCGAGCCGGTGGCAGCGGCGCGCAGCGCCGTTTCCGGGCCGGTGCTGGCGAGTCTCGGCGAGCAGCGGGTCGGCAGCGACGAGCTGAAGGACTTGCTGGCGCAACTGCCGCAGGAGACCCGCGAGCGCCTGCGCGGCGATCGCCCCGCGCTGGAGGCGTGGATTCGCGCGCGTCTGGCGGAAAAGGCGCTGTATCGGCAGGCCGAAGCCAAGGGCTGGCCGAAACGGCCCGAGGTGCAGGCGCAGACCCGCGCCGCCAGCGAGCAGATCGTGTTGCGCGACTACCTGGTGTCGGTGAGCGCCGTGCCTGACGACTACCCCAGCCAGGCGGAACTCGAGCAGGCCTACCAGGCCAGCAAGGGCGAGCTGCAGCTGCCGTCGCGTTACCGCCTGAGCCAGATCTTCCTGCGGGTGGAAAACCCCAAGGACGAGGACGCCGTGCTCAAGCAGGCCCAGGCGCTGGCCAAGCAAGCGCGCGATGGCGACTTCCCGGCATTGGCCCGCGAGCACTCGCAGGACACCGGCAGCGCCGCCCAGGGCGGCGACACCGGCCTGCAGCCGCTGGCGCAGTTGCTGCCGGAAGTGCGTGAGGTGGTGACGCGGCTGAAGGTCGAGGGGGTCAGCGAGCCGGTGCGCAGCGCGGCGGGTTGGCACATCATCAAGCTGGTGGAGCAGCAGACGGCGAGGGCGGCCACACTGGAGGAAGTGACGCCGCAACTGCGCCAGGTACTGCGCGCTCAGCGCCAAGAGCAGTTGGTCAAGCAGTATGTGGACGGCATGTTCGACAGCGCCACGCTGAGCATCGATGGCGCGGCGTTGAACCAGGTGCTGGAGGCCAGTCGCTAGCACTGCCCCCATCGCGTGCAAGCCCGCTCCCACAGGTGTCCCGCAGCCCTCAAGGTGCGGTTAACCCGTGGGAGCGGGCTTGCCCCGCGATAGGGCCGGCGAAACCCGCGTGAATCTATCCCGCCTTGCGCAATGTCAGGTTGATCCGTCGCTCCCCCAGCCGTGGATGCAGCCCCGGCTTGATGGGCAACACCCCATGAAAGCGCAACCGATCTTCGCCACCCCACACCAGCACATCTCCATGACTCAGCGGCACATGCCGAGGCCGCTCGCCGCGTTGCAGCCCACCCAGCAGGAACACCGCCGGCAACCCCAGTGAAACCGACACGATCGGCTGTCCGAAATCCCGTTCGTCGCGGTCCTGGTGCAGGCTCAGGCGGGTGCCCGGCAGGTAATGGTTGACCAGGCAGGCATCCGGCACGAAGCCCTCGAACCCGGCCAGCGCCGCCGCGCGTCCGGCCAGGGCCAGCAATACCGGGGGCAGGGCGGGCCAGGGGTTGCCGGTCATTGGGTCGACGGGGCTGTAGCGATAGCCCTTGGCGTCACTGACCCAGCCCAGCGCGCCGCAGTTGCTCAGGCCCACGGCCATGCGCAGGCCGCCGGGGGTGTGCATGTGCCGGAACGGCGCGGCGCGCAGCACCGGGCGCAGGGCGTCGAGCACGGCTTCGACCTCGGGCAGGGCGAAGCCCGGGAGCAGCACGGTATGGCTGGCCAGGTGCTGGGGCTGGGGGCCGAAAAGGTCGAGGTCGGATTGGATCATGGCGGGCATTGTAGCGCGCCTGGCGAGAGGGCCCAATTGCGCGGCAAGCCCGCACACAGGTACAGCGCTATATCCAGAATCAGCGGTTTAGCTGTGGGTTTGCGCCGCGATTGGGCTTCAAAGAATAAAAAGGAACCGCGGCGCCAGGGAGGGAGCTACCGCGGTCCAAGGGGGAGCGGATCACTGCTGGGTCACGGTCGCCCGGTTGCCATTGCCGTACTGGCTGATGGTCGCGTTCATGTTGGCGCCGCTCTGGTCGACGAAGGCCTGGTTGGCATTGCCGCCCTGGGTCACGTAGGCGACGTTGACGCCGTCGGCCTGCTTGATGCTCGCCTCGTTGCCGCTGCCGTACAGCTGGTAGGTGTAGCTCTGGTTGCCGCTGCCCGACTGCTCCACGCTGATGCTGCCGGCGTTGCCCGCCGCCAGGCCCTCGGCGTAGTTCAGGCTGCCGCGCTGGTCGGCGATCAGCAGGTTGTCGCTGCCGTTCTGCTCGAAGTACAGCTCGTTGTTGCTGTCGACCTGGCGCGTTTCCATCTGGTTGCCGCTGCCGTTCTGGTTGAGCCGGGCCAACTGCGAGGCGCCTTCCTGGGTCAGGTTGACGCTGTTGCCGGTGCCGGTCTGGTTGAGTTCGGCGCGCTGGTGGCTGCCGAACTGGCCGCCGGATTTCTCGCCCTTCCAATTGCTGGCCATGACCTTGTTGCCGTTGCCGGTGGTGCTGATCACCAGGCTGTGGTTGTCGCCGGTCTGGTAGGTGAAGTGCAGGTTGTCCTTGCCGTTCTGCGAAATGCGGGTGACCGACTGGGTGGTCTCGTACTGGTCGGACCAACTGGCGTTGCGCTGGCCGTTCTGCGCCAGGGTGGCGCTGTTGCCCTGGCCGAAGCTCTGGTCGATGTAGCCTTCGTTGAGTTGGCCTTGTTGCATGACTGCGGCCTGGCTGCCGATCTGGTTGTCCTGCCATACCTCCATGGAGTGGCCGGTACCGTACTGCTGGATGCCGATGCTGCCGCCCTGGCCGTCGCGTTGGTCGCCATAGGCCCAGTTGCCGTTGCCGTCCTGGTAGATCTCGATGTTGCCGTCCTGATGGGTCAGGTGTTCGGCGGCGGCGAAGTTGCCAGTGCCGCCCTGCATGATCAAGCTCTTGTTGTGGCTGCCGCCGAACAGTTGCTCGACCACCGCTTCGTTGGCCTGGCCCCACTGCATCGTAGTGGCCTGGCTGCCCAGCTGGGTGTCCTGGTAGACCATCGAGAAGTTGCCGCTGCCTTGCTGGGTTTGCAGGGCCTGGTTGTTCTCGCCCACCGACTGGCTGGCGAAGCTGTCGTTGAGGCTGCCGCCAGACTGTTGGGTGATCTGGCTGCCGTTCTCGTACAACTGCTCGGCGTAGCCGGCGTTGAAGGAGCCGGTGGCGCTCTGCTGGATATGGCTGGTGCTGGTGTCCTGCACCGCCAGGTGGTTGTGGTCGTGGCCGGCCTGGTGCTGCGTGGCCGAGGCGAACGGCGCCAGGCTCTGCTGCACTTCGGCGATGTTCTGGTTGCCCTGCTGGGTCTGGGTCGAGGTGCTGTCGTCGGCCATGACCTGGCCGGCCAGGGCCAGGGCGATGGCGGCGCTCAAGGGTGCGAGCTTGTTCATGGTGGTGCCTCCAGGTCTATCGGTATTGGGTGATCTGTACGTGCTGGCCGTTGCCGGCCTGGGTCACCGAGCTGTTCAGCCCTGTGCCGCTTTGGTCGATCCGCGCGCTGTTGCCGTTGCCGATCTGCTCGATCTGCGCGTTGTTGTGGCTGCCGCTCTGCTGGATTGACGCGCTGTTGCCGTAGCCCTGCTGGCGGATGCTGGCCATCAGGTCGCTGCCTGCTTGCAGGATGAACGCCTCTTGCGCGCCCCCGGCCTGGACGATCTGGCCCAGCAGGGCCTGGCCGTTCTGGTCGAGGGCGGCGCGGTTGCCGCTGCCTTGCTGCTCCACCCACGCCACCTGGCCGGCGCCCGCCGGCAGCAGGCGGACCACCAGCGGTTCGCCGAGGTCGTTGCCGGCCGCGAGGTCGGCGTTGTCCAGCAGGTCGTCGGCCCAGGTGGCGGGAGCCACCAGCAGCAGGCCGAGAAGCAGGGCGGGCAGGCGCATGGCGTTGTCTCCTCTCGGCTACTGCACGTTGACCGGCACGGTGCGCACGGTGCCCTGGCTGCTGCGAATGGTCGCCGTCGGGTTGGCCGTCGGGATCACCGTGGTGCTGTTGCTCACCGCCAGGCGCCAGCGGCCAGTCACCGGGACCGTGGTGCTGCCCAGGGTCACCAGGCCGTCCGGGGTGGTCACCTGCACCGTGATGGTGTTGCCGGTGGTCACCGAGGAGGTGCCGCTGATGTCCCAGTTGAAGCGGTTGTTGGAGCGCGCCGTGACGCTGGCCGCGGTGACCGCGAAGGTCTCCTGGGCTGGTCGTGGCGACACCTGGACCGTCACCGTGCCGGTGTTGGACAAGGCACCGAGGCTGTCACGCGCCACGTAGCCGAAGCTGGTGGTGAACGGTGCGCTGATGGTCGCTGGCGGCGTGTAGGTGACCTGGCTGCCGTCATGGCTGACCGTGCCGCGCCCGGCCGGGGGCTGGGTGACGCTGGCGATGGCCAGTGGCAGGTTGCCTTCGGGGTCGGTGTCGTTGCCCAGCACGTTGAGGGTCAAGGGCACGCCGAGGGTCGCGGCGGTGTCGGCCACCGCGGT
Organism: Pseudomonas entomophila; assembly: GCF_029193575.1. Classification (GTDB taxonomy): domain Bacteria; phylum Pseudomonadota; class Gammaproteobacteria; order Pseudomonadales; family Pseudomonadaceae; genus Aquipseudomonas; species Aquipseudomonas entomophila_G. The sequence goes on from NZ_JARGCS010000030.1 coordinate 88,891, forward strand.
CGGTGCCTGGTTCGGCGCGACGTTGACGGTCACCGTGGCCGGGGCCGACTTCAACCCCTTGGCGTCCTGGGCGCGGTAGCTGAAGGTCGCGACGAAGGCCGTGGTGGCGCCGGGCGGCGGGGTGTAGGTGACCGCCGTGCTGCCGTTGAGCGCCACAGAACCGAGGCCGGTGCCGGGTTGGGCGAGGTCGCTGATGCTCAGCGGCACGTCGCCGTCCGGGTCGCTGTCGTTGGCCAGCAGGCTCAGGGTCAGCGGCACGCCGACGCTGGTGCTGCCGCTGTCGGCCTGGGCCAGCGGTGGCTGGTTCTCGGCCTCGACCGGCGCGCTGCCGACCACCACCACCGGCTCCACGTCGCTGCCGCCGGCGGCGGACTTGACCGTGACGGTGGCGGGCGGTTGGGCGAGGTCGTTGACCGTCAGGCTCTGCAAGGTGCCGGCTTTGGACAGGCGGCCGTAACCCTGGGCGACCAGGTCCGGCACCTGCACCTCGTCACTGGAGCTGGCCTCGATGAACAGGCGCTTGTTGGCCCAGTCGTAGCGTGCGGTGCGCACCTTGACCACGTCGGCGAGCTTGCTCGACAGCGCGGTCGGCCGGGTGCCGCCGGTGGCGCTGCTGGCGGTGACCACCACCACCGGTGGCGGCGCGGCCTGGCTCAGCTGCTGGCTGAAGAACAGCCCGTTGTTGTCGGCCAGCAGGTTGAACTGGCAGGGCGAAGGCGGCGAGCCGACCAGCGCCAGGCCGTTGCGCAGGCACAGGCTGGCGCTGTTCGGCGCCTTGGCGAACACCTCCACGCGGGTACCGGCGGCGTTGCGTTGGTAGGTGGCGCGTTGCAGCTCCACCGGGGTTTGCGCGCGGGGGTCGAGGACCTTGCCGGAAACCGTGAAGACGTTGGTCTGGAGGGTCCCGGCCGGGCCCTGGATACGCACGAAGTTGGTGTTGAACGGGCTGCCCGTCACCGCCTCGGTGAGGTTGGGGTCGCCGACGAAGGTCTCGGTGGCGCCGGTGTCGGGGTTCACCTCGGTGTAGGGGCCGTTGACGCTGCGCAGGAACGGGCCGAGGTTGCCGTTCAGCGCACCGCTGAAGTCCCCCGGGGCGCCGATGCCGATGTCACGGGTGAGGTTGATCGCCCGCCGCCCGGTGGTGGTGACGTTGATCGTTTCCACGCCGTAGGGGTGGGTGATGGTGTAGGTGCCGGTGCGCGGGATCGAGGCGCGGATACGCACGCGCGCAAAGCTCAGCTGGTCGCCGTCCACCGGGTTCTCGGCGGCGAACGCCGCTTCCAGGCCGGCGACGTAGACCTCCAGTTCATAGCCGCTGTTGCCGACCTGGGGGATTTCGGTCTCGGCCAGGAACCAGAACATCTCCGGCGGCCAGTTGTCGGGGAATACCAGCGGCAGGGTGTCGTCGTACACCCCAGGCTCCGGCAGCAACGTGCACATGTAGGCCGGCGCGCCGGGGCCGCCGGGGTTGCGCGAGCTGGTGGCGCGGGACTGGCACAGCTCCAGCGACAGGTCGGTGGCGTCCTTGTACCACATCGGGTAGCGCCCGGTGGCCAGGGTGTAGGGGCCTGGGTCGACCTCGGACAGCGCGGCCCAGGCCACGCCACTGAGGGTGAAGGAAAGCCCGGCGGCGCATAGCGCCCGGCGTGGCCAAGTGTTCATGCTGCCTCCTTGAAGGCGGGGCCTTGGAATGTTCATGGCACCAGCACCACGTCTTCGCTGTCGCTGCCGCCGTGGGCACTGGTGACCTGCACCACGGCCGGCGGGATCGGCGAGAGCCCGGTGGTGAGGGTCTTCACCGCACCGTTGCCGGACAGGCTGCCGATCAGCGCGCCATTGCCGGTGCGGGCGGTGAGGGCGGGTGGGCTGGTCTCGTCGCTGGTGCTCGCCACCAGGGTCAGTTGGCCGCTGGCCAGGCTGTACTCGGCGCGGCTGATGACCACCAGGTCGGTGAGCGGCAGGCTGGCCGTGGTCGGGCTGCTGGTGGCGATCGCCAGGCTGTTGTCGGCGGTCACTTGCAGGTTCAGCGGCAGGCTCGGGTTGAGCGCCGACTGGGCGTACCAGGCGCCGGTGCCGTTGGCTTCACTCAGGGCCAGGGTGGGGGCCTGGCTGGTCAAGGTGACCGTGGCCGGCGCCGGCGGGGCCATGACGAAGACATCCTGCTGGGCGCGCAGGTCGCCGTTGTCGCTGTGGCGCGAGTAGGTGCTGCGCAACGGGATCATCGGCGTCGGGCGGTTGACCGTGGACAGCTTGCCGGACACCGCGAACAGCTCGGTGCGCAGGTCGATGCCATTGGGCCCTTCGATGCGCACGAAGTTGGTGTTGAACGGGCTGCCGGTCACCGGCTCTTCCAGGTTCGGGTCGCCGATGTAGCGTTCGCTGGCGCCGCTGCCTGGGTTGGTTTCGGTGTAGGGGCCGTTGACACTGCGCAGGAACGGCCCGACGTCGCCCTTGAGCGCGCCAGTGAAGTTGCCGGCGCCGGCGATGCCGATGTCGCGGGTCATGTTGATCGCCCGGCGCCCGGCGGCGGGTACGTCGAACACGTCCACACCGTAGGGGTGGGTGACCACGTAGGTACCGGCCACCGGCACATCGACGCGGATGCGCACCCGGGCGAAGCTGACCTGGTCGCCCTCGACCGGCTCCTCGGCGGCGAAGGCGGCCTCGATGGCGGTGCCGTAGCTCAGGTCGATGCCGCGCGCGGCATCGACGATGGCCGCATCGGCGGTGAACCAGAAGGCTTCATCGGGGAAGTTGCTGGGGAACTGGATCGGCTGGGTGTCATCGAACACGCCCGGCGTCGGCAGCAGCGTGCACATGTACGAAGGCGCCCCGGGGGCGCCGGCCACGCGTGAGCTGACCGCCTTGGACAGGCACAGGTCCAGGACCCGGCCATGGCTGTCCTGGTACCAGGCGGCGAAGTTGCCGTTGGCCAGGGTGTAGGGCCCGGTGTCGACCGCGTACAGCGCAGCCTGGGCCGGTAGCTGGAGCAGGCCGGCGAAGATCGCCACGGCCAGCGGGTGAGGTGTCGGTCGGTGCATGAGAACTCCCTCCTGCAAACGGGCCCATGGGGTTGGGGCGTCTGAAGGGGGATCGGCAACTGTTGTGCCAGGTGCCTGTGAATGGGCTGGAGGGCGCGTAGGGCAAGGGTTGGGGCGAGGTGGTGGGGAAGGGCTTGGGTGGCTGGGGGATGGGCGGTGGTCCCCAGGGTTGGGGAATTGGGGGCGCAGGTTTCCCAGGCGTAGAAATCGAGGGGCGCCTGCGCGGCGTATCGCGAAGTGTGCGCTTGAGTTTGTTAGAGCCGCTGAGCCCGAGCGGCGCCCGCGCGGCACTCAATCACTACCTTTACGTAAACGTCACCTTGTGCCACCCTCCCAGCCAGCCTTGATGACGCCCGGCATTTTCTGACGCACACTGCGGAAAATTCCGGGGCATAGCTGGAGTAGACGATGGCGCGACAATTACCCATAACAGACGCCCACGACCCGATGCAGCAAGCCCGCCAGGTGCGCCTGCGCCTCGCCAGCGAGGGCGAGCTGCCGCTGGGCATGCTGCGCGACGAGATCGATGCCTCGTGGCGGCGCAGCCACGGCCATGGCCTGGATTGCCTGCAAGGCGAGCAGGTGGGCCTGGGCATCGCCCACAGCCAAGACCTGCAGATGCTGCTGCACCTGAACCGCACGCTGATCGACGCGGTCACCCCCGAACTGGACTACCTGGTCGCGCGCCAAGGCAAGGGCGGCATCATCATCCTCGGCGATGCCCAGGCCAACGTGCTGGCCATCGAAGGGCAGAAGCACACCCTCAACCGTGAAGGCCTGCGCGACCTGCACCCCGGCAGTTGCTGGAGCGAGGCGCTGCGCGGCACCAATGCCATCGGCACGGCGGTGGTCGAAGGCCGCCCAACCCTGATCAACTGCGGCGAACACTACCTCGACCGGCTCAGCCCGTTCTCCTGCACCTCGGTGCCGCTACGCGACCCGCACGGCGAGGTGGTCGGCGTGCTCGACATCACCCGCGAAGGGGTGATGAGCCAGCCGCAGGACAGCCTTTCCACCCTCCTGCTGGCCGCCGGCAACATCGAAAGCCGGCTGTTCGGCCTGTACCATCCCGAGCACCTGGTGCTGGCCTTCCACAGCCGCCCGCAATACCTGGGCAGCGCCTGGCATGGCCTGTTGGCCCTGAGTCTGGACGGTGAAGTGCTGGCGGCCAACGACAACGCCTGCCAACTGTTGCAACTGGCGCGCCAGGGCCTGATCGGCCGGCGTTGCAGCGACCTGCTCGGCGAGCGCTCGCCGGCGTTCCTGGCGCGTCTGTGGCAAGGCGGCGTGAGCAGTGTGCAGACGGCCAAGGGCGAGTTCTTCTTCCGCGCCCTGCAACTGCCACGCCACGGCAACCTCGGCGGTGGCGCGACGGCGCGGTCGGCGCCGTCGGCCAAGTCGCCGCAGCTCGAGGCCCTGGCCGGTGGCGATGCGCGTCTGGCCCGCGGCCTGCGCATGGCGCGCCAGGGGCTGAGCAATGGCCTGCCGGTGCTGCTGTTGGGCGAGACCGGCACCGGCAAGGAAGTGGTGGCGCGTGCGCTGCACCAGGCCAGCCCGCGTGCCGACAAACCGTTCGTGGCAGTGAACTGCGCGGCGATCCCCGAGGGGCTGATCGAGTCGGAACTGTTCGGCTATCGCGACGGCGCCTTCACCGGCTCACGCCGCGGCGGCATGGTCGGGCGGCTGATGCAGGCCCACGGCGGCACCTTGTTCCTCGACGAGATCGGCGACATGCCGCTGGCCTTGCAGGCCCGCCTGTTGCGGGTGCTGCAGGAGCGTCGGGTGGCGCCGCTGGGCGCGGGCGAGGAGCAGGAGATCGACGTGGCGGTGATCTGCGCCACCCACCGCGACCTCAAGCACTTGGTGGCCGAACAGCACTTCCGTGAAGACCTCTACTACCGCGTCAATGGCGTGTCCCTGCGCCTGCCGGCGCTGCGCGAACGCGACGACCTGGCGAGCATCGTCGAAGGCCTGCTGGGCAAGTTCGGCGCCCGCGAGGTGACCCTCGACCCGGCCCTGGCAGAGTTGCTCGAAGGCTTCGACTGGCCGGGCAACATCCGCCAGCTGGAAATGGTCTTGCGCACCGCGCTGGCCATGCGCGAGGACGGCGAGCAGGTACTGGGCCTCGATCACCTCACCGACTGCCTGCTGGACGAACTGGCCAGCGGCGCCCCGATGGCTGGCAGCCTGCGCGAGAACGAGCTGGAACTGATCCGCGGCGCCCTGGCGCGCCACCAGGGCAATGTCTCGGCCGCCGCCGAGGCCCTGGGCATCAGCCGCGCCACGCTGTACCGCAAGCTCAAGCAGTTGCGCGGCTAGGCCATGGGCGGGTGGTTCTCAAGGCTCGTCGAGTCCACTGACCCCGTGCTCATGCGCCAGGCGCTGGCCTGGCTGTACGGCTTCGTGCGCCCGCAGCGCAAGGCCATCGGCGTGCTGCTGGGGCTGTCGCTGTCGGCCTCGCTGCTGGCGCTGGCCCAGCCTTGGCTGGTCAAGACCCTGATCGACGACGGCCTGCTGGCGCGCGACTACCAGACGCTGTGGCACATGGCGGCGTTGATGATCGGCGCCGGGTTGCTCGGCACCGTGCTGGCCGGCGTCAACCGCTACCTGCACACGCGCTTGTCCGGGCGCATCCTGTTCGCCCTGCGCGACGACCTGTACCGCCACCTGCAACAGCTGTCGCCGACTTTCTACGGGCGTCGGCGCACCGGCGACATCCTCTCGCGGCTCGATGGCGACGTCGCCGAGATCCAGCGCTTCGCCGTCGACTCGCTGTTCTCTGCGGTGTCCAGCGTGATTGGCCTGCTCGGTGCGGTGGCGCTGATGCTGATGCTGTCGTGGCAATTGTCGCTGCTGCTGGCGTTGTTGATCCCCCTCGAGGTGCTGTGGCTGCGCTGGATGCGGCGCAAGGTCGAGCGTGAGGTGCGCAGCCTGCGCGAGCGTTCGGCGGACGTGTCGTCGTTCCTGGTCGAGACGCTGCCGGCGATGAAGTTCATCCAGGCGGCGGGCCAACAGCAGCGCGAGGCCGCGCGCCTGGACCAACTGGGGCAGGGCTACATGGGCCAGTTGCTGAAAGTCCAGGTCACCGAATTCTTCACCCAGGCAGTGCCTGGCACCCTGACCTCGTGGTGCCGCGCCTGCGCCTTCCTGGTCGGCGGCTGGTGGGTGATCCAGGGCACCTGGCAATTGGGTGCGCTGATCGCCTTTTCCACCTACCTGGGCATGGCTGTGGGCCCGGTGCAGAGCCTGCTGGGCCTGTACGTGGCGGTGCAGCGCATGGCCGTGAGCCTGGGCCGGGTGATGGAGCTCAAGCGCGAGCCGGTGGCGGTGTGCGAGGCTGCCACGCCTCGGCCAATGCCCGACGGGCCTGGCGAGCTGCGTCTGGAAGGCGTGGCGTTCGCTCACCAGGGGCGTCAGGGCGCCGTGCTCGACGCTGTCGACCTGAGCGTGGCGGGGGGGCTCAAGGTGGCGATCAGTGGTGCCTCGGGGGTCGGCAAATCGACATTGATCGACCTGCTGCAACGCTTCTACGACCCCGATGCCGGGCGCATCCTGCTCGATGGCGTGGACGTGCGCGAACTGGACCTGGCCGCCCTGCGGCGGCGTATCGCCGTGGTCAGCCAGGACATCGTGCTGTTTCGCGGCACCCTCGCCCAGAACCTGGCCTACAGCGCGCCCCAGGCCAGCCGCGCCGACCTCGAACGGGTGGTGCGCCTGACCCGCTTGGACAGCTTGGTGCAAAGCCTGCCCCTGGGCCTGGACGGGTTGCTCGGCGAGCGCGGGCAGCAGCTTTCCGGTGGGCAGAAACAGCGCATCGCCATTGCCCGTGCATTGCTGCAGGACCCCGCAGTCCTGGTGCTCGACGAAGCCACGTCGGCCGTGGACGAAGCCACCGAGCGCGAGGTGATCGCCGCCATCGACCAACTGTTCGCCGGGCGCACGCGCATCCTCATCAGCCACCGTCCTTCGACCCTCGCCGACGCCGACCTGCACCTGCGCTTGCACGACGGCGCCTTGCAGGTGCTCGATCCGGAGGCTGCCCGTCATGGCCATTGAAGCGCGCCTGGGGCTGATCGACAGCGGCTGTTCGCAGGCGCAAGCGCCGTGGTTGCTGGAGGCGCGCCGCTTCTGGCTGGAAGACGGCCTGCTGCGGGAGGGCGAGGTGCAGGCCGATAGCCTTGGCCATGGCAGCGCGGTGCTGGCCGCCTTGCGCGCCGAAGCCGGCGAGGCGCCGCTGCTGATGGCCCAGGTGTTCACCGGGCAGGCCAGCACCAGCGCGTTGCAGGTGGCTGCCGCTTTGCTGTGGCTGGTGGAGCAGGGCGCGACGTTGATCAACCTGAGCCTGGGCCTGCACCAGGACCGCCCGGTACTGCGCGATGCCTGCGCCGCCGCCCAGGCCGCCGGGGTGTTGCTGTGTGCCTCGAGCCCAGCGCGCGGCGGCCCGGTGTACCCCGCCAGCTACCCCGGCGTGCTGCGCATCACGGGTGATGCGCGTTGCACAGCGGGGCAGTGGTCGTGGCTGGGCACGGCGCAGGCGGATTTTGGCGCGCCCGTCGGCGCAGCGGGGCAGGCCGGTGCGAGCCTGGCCTGCGCCACCCTCAGCGGGCGCATCTTTGCCCTGCTGCGCGCGCAGCCTGGGCTCAAGCATGCGGCGCTGCTGGCGTGGTTGAAGGACAACGCGGCCTATCACGGGCCGGAGCGGCGAGGTGGCCATGGCCAGTGAACCGCGCATCCTGGTGCTCGGCGCCGGGCCTGCCGGCGCGGCCACCGCGATCGGCTTGCGGCGCCTGGGCTACCCGGTCACGCTGGTGTCGGACTGGCGCCGCTTCGCGGCGGTCGAAGGGGTATCGCAGCGGGTGCTCGACGGTTTGCGTCACGCCGGGCTCGGTGCAGCCCTGGCCGAAGCGGCACAGCCAGCCACCCGGCAGGTGCAGTGGAATGGCGAACACCTGCGGCTGAACGAAGAGTTCCTGCTCGACCGACAGTGTTTCGACCGCGCCCTGCGAGACGATGCGCGGGCTGCGGGCGTGACGCTGATCGGGGGGCGGGTGCGCGAGGTTGGGCGCGACCAGGGCCACTGCGTGCGCCTGGACGACGGCCAGGCCCTGCACGCGGACTTCCTGGTCGAGGCCCGTGGCCGCCAGGCGCCACTGGCCGCCGACCGCCTGCGTGGGCCGGAAACCGTCAGTCTGCTGAACACCTGGCAAGCCACGCCGGGCACGCCGGCCTCGGCGGTGGAGAGCCTGGCCGATGGCTGGGCGTGGATGGCGCGGCTCGCCGATGGTCGCTGCTATTGGCAGGTCTCGCTGGATGCAGGTTCCGCGCAACTGCCGGGCAAGACGGCACTGGCCGACTACTGTGCCGGTCGGCGTCAGCAATCGGCGCTGGTGGCGCAACTGTTCGGTGAAGCGGCGTTGCAACCGGCGCAGGTGCATGCGCGCAGCAGCACGGCGATTCTCGCGGGCGAGTGCGCGGGCGAGGACTGGCTGCGTGTCGGTGATGCCGCCATGGCCGTGGACCCGCTGTCGGGCAATGGCATCTTCCAGTCGCTGTCGTCGGCCTTGCAGGCGCCGGTGGTGATCAACACCTTGCTCAAGCGTCCTGAGCGGGGGGCGTTGGCGCGCCAGTTCCACCAGCAGCGGGTAGAGCAGCTGTTCCTGCGCTTTGCGCGCATTGGCCGGGATTTCTATCGCCAGGAACAGGGCCGGGCAGGGCAGGCGTTCTGGGCGCGGCGCCAGGCGTGGCCGGACCTTGAACCGATGCACCTGGCGCCGGACTGGCAAACCGTGCGCGTCGAGCGCCGGCCAGTGTTGCGCGAGGGTTGGGTGGATGAGGCCGAGGTGGTGGTGACGGCGGACCAGCCGCTGGGGGTGTGGCACCTGCACGGGATCGAGCTGGCGCCCCTGGTGCGCGGGTTGCAGGCGGGCGGGGCGCTGGATGAGGTGCTGGCGGGCAGCTCGGCGCAGGCGCAAGGGTTGTGTCGACAGTGGTTGTTGAACCAGGGGTATCACTGAGTCAGGGCCGACCCTGTCGCGGGGCAAGTCGGATCGCCGCACCGCGATAGGGCCGCCCCTGCGGGCATCAGAGCTTGATCAACACCGACTTGAGCTCGGTGTAATGCTCGATCGCCGCCGCGCCCATCTCGCGGCCGACGCCCGAGAGCTTGTAGCCGCCGAATGGCAGGGCTGGGTCCAGGGCGCTGTGGCAGTTGACCCACACCGAGCCGGACTTGATCCGCGGGATCATCCGGTGCACCGCGCCCAGGTCGTTCGACCAGATGCTCGCGCCGAGGCCATAGGGGTTGTCGTTGGCCAGGCGCACGGCTTCGTCGATGTCGTCGAACGGCATGGCCACCAGCACCGGGCCGAAGATCTCTTCCTGCACCAGGCGGTGGCGCTGGTCGACGTCGACGATCACCGTCGGCTTGACGAAGTAGCCAGGGCCGAAGCCTTCGCCCCCGCAGGCGATGGTCGCGCCCAGTTCACGGCCCAGTTCGATGTAGCCGGTGACCCGGTCCTGTTGCTTGGCCGAGATCAGCGGGCCCATTTGCACGGTCGGGTCCAGGCCGTTGCCCAGCTTCATGCCGTTGGCGATGTTGGCGATGTCGGCCACCACGTTGTCGAAATGCTTGCGGTGCACGTACAGCCGCGAGCCGGCGCAGCACACCTGGCCCTGGTTGAAGAAGATCGCCGTGGCGGCACCGGCGGCGGCCTCTTGCAGGTTGGCGTCGGGCATCACGATCGTCGGCGACTTGCCGCCCAGCTCCAGGGTGACGCGGGTCATGTTGTCCATGGCGGCCTTGCCGATCAACTTGCCCACCTCGGTGGAGCCGGTGAAGGTCAGCTTGTCCACGCCGGGGTGGCGGCTGAGGGCGGCGCCGGCATTCAGGCCGGTGCCGGTGACCACGTTGAACACCCCGTCCGGGTAGCCGGCCTCGGCCACCAGCTCGGCCAGCTTGAGGGCGGTGAGCGGGGTTTCGTCGGCGGGCTTGAGGACCACGGTGCAGCCGGTGGCCAAGGCCGGGCCGAGCTTCCAGCAGGCCAGCAGCAGCGGGAAGTTCCAGGCGACGATGGCGCCGACCACGCCCACCGCCTCGCGCCGCACGAAACCGTGGAACTGCTCGTTGGGCATCAGCGGCATCGACGGCTCGACGGTGCTGCCTTCGATCTTGGTGGCCCAGCCCGCCATGTAGCGTAGGAAATCGATAGCCAGTTGCACGTCCATCACCTGGGCGACGGCGGCGCTCTTGCCGTTGTTCAGGCATTCGAGTTCGGCCAGCTCGCGGGCATCGCGTTCCATCAGGTCGGCCAGGCGCCACAGCAGGTTCTGTCGCTCGCGCGGGCGCAGACGGCTCCAGGGCGAGTCGTCGAAGGCCTGGCGCGCGGCGCGCACGGCGCGGTCGACGTCTTCGGGATCGGCCGAAGGCACCTCGCCGAGGATTTCGCCAGTGGCCGGGTTGCGCAAGCTCAAGGTGCGGCCGCTGGCGGCATCCTGCCAGTCGGCGCCGATGCGCATCTTCAGCTTGCGTTCCAGAAAGGCGCGGGTGGCCGGGAGGATGGGCAGTTCGGAAAGCATGGGGCGATGCCTCTTGTCTTTGGAATGTGGCGGGGGTGGCGCAATGCGCGTGCCAAGGTCGCAATGGCTCTGTAACTGATTGATGCGTATCGTATTTGTGGTGATGCAAGGGCCCGGTTGCAGGCGTGCGCTGTTGCACATTGAGACGCTGTGAGACGGTGGTGAAACAGCTGGACAGCGGCGCGGCCAATGCGGGGCGAGCCCGCTTCCACAGGGGCCGCGTGATCCCGTGTGCAGCGGGGCACCTGTAGAGCGGGCTCCCCCCGCGATGAGGGCCGTCCAGGCCCAAAAACCTACTGTCTCAACCTGAAACAACCTGTCTCGAATTGGGACGTTCCCACCCGCCGGCAACCCCTCCGGTTTATCGGTTAACCCGGCTCAACCATCTGATAAAACACACGTTTCACCCACCTGGCACACTTTCTGTATCACGACTGCCACATGCACCTGCGGTACCAGAGCGTGCGAAAACGATAAGAACAACACCGTGGAGGTCTGACCTTGAGAACGACTCGACTCCGGCGGCATGCGGGCAAACTGGCGCTGGTCGCCGCCGCACTGCTGGGCACCCAGGCCATGGCGGCCGAGCAGGGCCCCAACCTGTTGCAGGCCAAGTGCATGGGTTGCCATATCCCCGAAGGCAACGACACCTACAGCCGCATCAGCCACCAGCGCAAAACCCCCGAAGGCTGGCTGATGAGCATCGCGCGGATGCAGGTGATGCATGGCCTGCAGATCAGCGACGACGACCGCCGCGCCCTGGTCAAGTACCTCGCCGACCAGCAGGGCCTGGCGCCCAGCGAGACCGACGGCGTGCGCTACGCCATGGAGCGCCGGCTCAACACCGTCGAGCAGTTCGACGAGCAACTCAGCCAGACCTGCGGCCGTTGCCACTCCGGCGCCCGCGTCGCCTTGCAGCGGCGCCCGGCCAAGGAGTGGGAGCACCTGGTCAACTTCCACCTGAGCCAATGGCCGTCGCTGGAGTACCAGGCCCAGGCGCGTGACCGCGACTGGCTGAAGATCGCATTGGAGCAAATGGTCCCTGACCTGGCCAAGCGCTTCCCGCTCGACAGCCCCGAGTGGGCCGCCTGGCAGAAAGCCAGGCCCAAGGCCGATGCGCTGCCGGGGCAGTGGGCGTTCAGCGGGCATATGCTGGCCAAGGGCGACGTGCGCGGGGTGATGAGCGTCAGTGCCGAGCCGGGCGACACCTTCAAGGTCGAGGTCAAGGGCCAGTACGCCGACGGCACGCCGTTCAACGGCAGCGGCTCGGCGATCCTCTACAACGGCTATGAGTGGCGCGGCAACGTCAAGGTCGGCGATACCACCCTGCGCCAGGTGTTCGCGGCCATCGACGGGCAGATGAAAGGCCGCATGTACGAAGCCGAGCACGACGAGCGCGGCCTCGACTTCAGCGCGGCGAAGGCCGGCACGCCACGCCTGCTGGCGGTGCAGCCGGCGTTCATCAAGGCCGGTAGCGAAAGCGAGATCACCCTGGTGGGCAGCGACCTGTCCGGCAAGCCGGTGCTTGGTGACGGCATCGAGGTCAGCGAAGTGCTCGAAGCCACCCCGACCCTGGTGCGGGTCAAGGCCCGCGCCGCCGCCAACGCCACGCCTGGCCAGCGGCAAGTGGCGGTCGGGGCGGTCAAGGGGCTTGAGTTGGCGGTGTACGACAAGGTCGAGGAGGTCAAGGTGGTGCCGGCCTTCTCCATCGCCCGTGTCGGTGAGAACGGTGGCTCCACGCCCAAGGTCCAGGGGCGCTTCGAGGCCGAGGCCTGGGGCAAGGACGCCAAGGGCCAGCCGCTGCGTATCGGCTACCTGCCGGCGAAGTGGTCGGTGGAGCCGTTCAACGAGCGTGCCATCGAGGACGAGGACGTCAAGTTCGCCGGCAACATGCAGGCCGACGGCGTGTTCGTGCCCGGCGGCGCCGGCCCCAACCCCGCGCGCAAGATGATGACCAACAACGCCGGCAACCTGAAGGTCATCGCCGAGCTGGAAGACGGCGGGCACAAGGGCGAAGGCCACATGATCGTCACCGTTCAGCGCTGGAACAACCCACCCCTGCCATAGGGGTGGTGTTGACGCGCTACGCCACGCATCGATTTTCGGGAGGTCGCCATGGGCGCGCTACTGAACCTGGTCGAACGCAACCTGCATGAAGTGCAGGTCGACGCCGACCGCATGCTGTTCCATATCCCCAGCAGTTCGCTGTTCACCGCCGACGCGGTGACCGGGGGCATCATCGACACCCTGCGCCAGCAAGGCTGCTCCGCCGAGGAGCTGGTGCAACGCCTGGGCCTGCGCTTCGCCGGCCAGGACATCCACGACACCCTGCGCGAGCTGATCGCCCTGGAACTGGTCAGCGACGGCTCGCCGCTGACCCCGGAGATCGCCCTCAAGCAGGTCGAGCGCACGGCGCTGAACACCGTGGTGCTCAACGTCAACACCGGTTGCAACCTGAGTTGCACCTACTGCTACAAGGAAGACCTCGACAAGCCTTCGGCCGGCAAGAAGATGAACACCGCCACCGCCGAGGCCTCGGTGGAGATGCTGCTCAAGGAATCGCCCGATGAGCAGCGCTACAGCGTGGTGTTCTTCGGCGGCGAGCCGCTGTCCAACCGGCCGCTGATCGAGCACATGGTGGCCTACTGCGAGCGGCGCTTCGCCGAGGCGGGCAAGCAGGTGGAGTTCATCATGACCACCAATGCCACGCTGCTCACCGAGGAGACCGTCGACTGGCTCAACGCCCACCGCTTCGGGCTGTCGGTGAGCATCGACGGGCCGAAGACCGTGCACGACCGCAACCGCATCACCGTGGGCGGGCAGGGCACCTACGACGTGGTGCGGCGCAAGGTCGGCATGCTGCTGTCGCGCTATGACAGCCGCCCGGTGGGGGCGCGGGTGACCTTGACCCGCGGCATCACCGACGTCGAAACCATCTGGAACCACCTGTTCAACGAACTGGGCTTCGCCGAAGTCGGTTTCGCCCCGGTCACCTCCGGCGACATGAGCGACTTCAACCTCACCGGCGACGAGCTGGTGCAGGTCTTCGCCAACATGAAGGCCCTGGGCCGGCGCTACCTGGAGGCGGCGCTGGAGCACCGCAATATCGGTTTCTCCAACCTGCACCAGCTGATCACCGACATCCACGAAGGGCACAAGAAGGCCCTGCCGTGCGGCGCCGGGCTGAAGATGCTGGCGGTCGACCACCAGGGCGAACTGAACCTGTGCCACCGCTTCACCGGCTCCAGCCTGCCGACCTTCGGCAACGTGCACGCCGGGGTCAAGCAGGCCCAGCTCAATGACTTCCTGTCCCAGCGCCTGGACCGCAGCGGTACCGGCTGCGACAGCTGCCGCATCCGCAACCTGTGCTCCGGCGGCTGCTACCACGAAAGCTACGCGCGCTACGGCGACCCGCAGCACCCGACCTACCACTATTGCGAACTGATGCGCGACTGGGTCGACTTCGGCATCGAGGTCTACACCCGCATCATGGCCGCCAACCCGGCCTTCATCGATCGCTACATCACTCCGCGGAAGGCGCACTGACATGAAGCATTTGAAGCCGATGAACAACAAGGCGCGCATCCTCGAGCAGGCCGCCGCCGAAGACCGCATCGAAGAGGTCATGGCCATGAGCGCCGTGGCCGGTTGCACCGCCACCACCGACCCGGGCTGGGAGGTGGATGCTTTCGGCGGTGTCAGTTCCCTGTGCCAGCCGATGGAAGCGGACCTGTACGGCTGCTCCGACCCTTGCTGGTGGCCGGCCCAGGTGCCGGACATGATGAGCACCTACCAGGACTGGAACGCCCAGGCCAGCAACTCCGGGGACGACTGGCGCAACCTCGGCACCGTATTCCCGAAAGACAAGTGACCGGCCCGACAAGAACGACAAGGGGACACCGCATGAAACCTGGATTCTGCGCGCAACTGGCGCTCACCGTGGCCGCCTGTGCCGGCGCCCTGGCCGCCCACGCCGCCGACGACACCACCGGCAAGGCGCTCAAGCCCGGCCTGGAGTACATGATCGTCACCAACTACCCGAACAACCTGCACGTGGTCGACGTGGCCAGCGACGCGGTCTACAAGAGCTGCCGCATGCCCGATGCCTTCGGCCCGGGCACGGCGATGATGGCGCCGGACAACCGCACCGCCTACGTGCTGAACAACCACTACGCCGACATCTACGGCATCGACCTGGACACCTGCAAGACCACCTTCCACGCCAACCTCTCCAGCGTGCCGGGTGAGATCGGCAAGTCGATGTACTCCTTCGCCATCAGCCCGGACGGCAAGGAGGTGTATGCCACGGTCAACCCCAGCCAGCGTCTGAACGACCACTACGTGGTCAAGCCGCCGCGCCTGGAGGTGTTCCGCACCGCCGATGGCCTCGACGCCAAGCCCGTGCGCACCTTCCCGATGCCGCGCCAGGTCTACCTGATGCGCGCCGCCGACGACGGCAGCCTGTTCGCCGCCGGGCCCGACATCTACAAGATGGACGTCAACACCGGCAAGTACGAGGTCGCGCTACCGCTGCGCAACTGGAACCGCCCCGGCTACAGCGCCCCGGACGTGCTGTACTTCTGGCCGCACCAGAGCCCGCGCCACGAGTTCTCGATGCTCTACACCATCGCCAAGTTCAAGGACGACAAGCAGGACCCTGCCACGGCCGAGTACCTGTACGGCTACCTGAGCATCGACCTGAAGACCGGCAAGACCCACACCCAGGAGTTCGCCGACCTGACCGAGCTGTACTTCACCGGCCTGCGCTCGCCGAAGGACCCGAACCAGATGTACGGCGTGCTCAACCGCCTGGCGCGGTACGACATCAAGCAGCGCAAGCTGGTCAAGGCGGCCAACCTGGACCATAGCTACTATTGCGTGACCTTCAACAAGTCCGGCGACAAGTTGTACCTGGGCGGCACCTTCAACGACCTGGCGGTGTTCGACCCGAACACGTTGGAGAAAGTCGGCAACATCAAGCTGCCTGGGGGTGACATGTCCACCACCACGCCACAGGTGTTCGTCAGGTAAGCGCGCAATACCGGGCCCTGCCACCCTTCTGTAGGCGCGGGTCTGCCCCGCGACAGGGCCCGCCCGACCACCACGAAAACAACCAGGGAACCCCCATGACCCACCCCAGCCACACCCAGGGCAACCCGGACAAACCTTTGCTCAAGCACTGCATCGGCGACGCCTTCGACGCCACCGTGGCCCGCTTTCCCGACCGCGAGGCCCTGGTGGTGCGTCACCAGCGACTGCGCTACACCTGGCGCCAACTGGCCGAGGCCGTCGACCAGCACGCTCGCGCGCTGATGGCGCTCGGCGTGCAAGCGGGCGACCGCCTGGGCATCTGGGCACCGAACTGCGCCGAGTGGTGCATCACCCAGTTCGCCAGCGCCAAGCTCGGCGCGATCCTGGTCAACATCAACCCGGCCTACCGCACCAGCGAACTGGACTACGCCCTGGGCCAGTCGGGTTGCCGCTGGGTGGTCTGCGCCGACGCCTTCAAGACTTCCGACTACCACGCCATGTTGTTGAGCCTGGTGCCGGGCCTGGCCGACAGCCAGCCCGGTGCGCTGCACTGCGAGCGCCTGCCCGAGCTGCGCGGGGTGATCAGCCTGGCCCAGCGACCGCCGGCGGGCTTCCTCGCCTGGCACGCGCTGCAGGCGCGGGCCAGTGAAACCCGCCCAGAAGCCTTGGCCGAGCGTCAAGCCAGCCTGCACCCTGAGGAGCCGATCAACATCCAGTACACCTCCGGCACCACGGGTTTCCCCAAGGGCGCCACGCTGAGCCACCACAACATCCTCAACAACGGCTACATGGTCGGTGAAAGCCTGGGCCTGACCGAGCACGACCGCCTGGTGGTGCCGGTGCCGCTGTACCACTGTTTCGGCATGGTGATGGCCAACCTCGGCTGCATGACCCATGGCAGCACGCTGGTCTATCCCAACGACGCCTTCGACCCGCTGCTGACGTTGCAGGCCGTGGCCGAGGAGCGCGCCACCGCGCTGTACGGCGTGCCGACCATGTTCATCGCCGAGCTGGACCACCCACGGCGCGGCGAATTCGACCTCTCCAGCCTGCGCACCGGCATCATGGCCGGCGCCACCTGCCCGATCGAAGTGATGCGCCGAGTGATTGGCGAGATGCACATGGCCGAGGTGCAGATCGCCTATGGCATGACCGAGACCAGCCCGGTGTCGCTGCAGACTGGCCCGGACGACGGCCTGGAGGTGCGGGTGACCAGCGTGGGCCGAACCCAGCCACGCCTGGAGAGCAAGGTCATCGACGCCGACGGCAACACCGTGCCACGCGGCGAAATCGGCGAGCTGTGCACCCGGGGCTACAGCGTCATGCTCGGCTACTGGAACAATCCCAAGGCCACCGCTGAAAGCATCGACCAGGAGGGCTGGATGCACACCGGCGACCTGGCGGTGATGGACGAGGCTGGTTTCGTGCGTATCGTCGGACGTAGCAAGGACATGATCATTCGCGGCGGCGAGAACATTTATCCGCGTGAGCTGGAGGAGTTCTTCTTCACCCACCCGGCGGTGGCCGACGTGCAGGTGATCGGCATTCCGTGCAGCAAGTACGGCGAAGAGATCGTCGCGTGGGTGAGGCTGCACCCAGGGCACAGCGCCAGTGCCGAGGAGTTGCGCGAATGGGCGAAGGCGCGCATCGCGCATTTCAAGGTGCCGCGGCATTTCCGCTTCGTCGACGAATTCCCGATGACGGTGACCGGGAAGGTGCAGAAGTTCAGGATGCGAGAGATCAGTGTCGAAGAATTGGGCGGGGTGTCAGCCGGTTGATTGGGTGCGGCTGATGGCCCTAAGCGCCGCGGGGTGCTTGTGGGGGGCTTGACCCGCGATAGGGCCGGCATGGTCAACGCAACCACTCCGGGCTATTGAAATTGCTGAGCCGCGCATCGTCGGTGGCGCATTCCAGCGCCTTCAGCGGTTCGCGCGACAAGGCCCGTTGCAGGCTCCGCTCACCGTCCTGCCAGGCCTGCTCCAGGCGTGGCAACAGGCGCGTCGGCAAGACGCTGAACATCGGTTGCCAATATCCGCCCTGGCTTACCATCGCCGCATTGTCGCTGCCTGTCGCAAGCGCCAGCAGCGCTTCGAGCAGCGCGCGGTCGATGCGCGGCGCATCGCAGGCCAGCACCACCACCCACGCATGCCGTGCCACCGCCAACCCGGCGATCACCCCGGCCAGCGGCCCGGGGAAATCCGCATCGGCATCGCCCACCAATCGGTCGGCATAGGCGCCGTAGGCGTCGTGGTTGCGGTTGCAGGAAATGATCAGGTCGTCGGTCAACGGCCGCACCACGCGCTGTACATGCGCCACCAGCGGCTCGCCGTGCCAGGCTACCAGCCCCTTGTCACGCCCGCCCATGCGTTGGCCACGCCCGCCGGCGAGGATCAGGACAGAGCAAGGGGGTAGGGGGGTGGACATGAAAAAGGGCTCCAGGCAGTCAATGCCTGGAACCCTCCCATGTCGCCCAGTGCTTGTCCAGTCAGCCTTCGCTGCTGGCCGGCAGCGCCGCCTTGGCCCGGCCCTGGCCGGTCAAACGCATCACCACCACGAAGAACACCGGCACGAACACCACTGCCAGCGTCGCGCTGAGCATCCCGCCGATCACCCCGGTGCCGATCGCCTGCTGGCTCGCCGAGCTGGCGCCACTGGCGATGGCCAGCGGCACCACGCCGAGGATGAACGCCAGCGAGGTCATGACGATCGGCCGCAGGCGCAGGCGCGCGGCCTGCTGGGCCGCGTCCTTGGCATCGACGCCCTGGTCCACCAGGTGCTTGGCGAACTCGATGATCAGGATCGCGTTCTTCGCCGACAGGCCGATCAGGGTGATCAGGCCCACCTTGAAGAACACATCGTTGGGCATGCCGCGCAGGGTCACCGCCAGCACCGCGCCGAGCACGCCCAGCGGCACCACCAGCAGCACGGCGGTGGGGATCGACCAGCTTTCGTACAGCGCCGCCAGGCACAGGAACACCACCAGCAGCGACAGCGCTATCAGCAGTGGCGCCTGGCTGCCGGATAACCGCTCCTGCAGCGACAGGCCGGTCCATTCCAGGCCCGCGCCAGCCGGTAACTGGTCGACCAGGCGCTGGATCTCGGCCATCGCCTCGCCGGAGCTGAAGCCTGCGGCCGGTTCGCCGGAGATCGACACGGCCGGGTAGCCGTTGTAGCGGGTCAACTGCACCGGGCCGCTGAGCCAGCGGGCCTGGACGAAGGCATTGAGCGGCACCATCTTGCCGCTGCTGTTGCGCACGTGGATCTTCAGCAGGTCTTCGACCTGGCTGCGCTGGTCGCCCTCGGCCTGCACCACCACCCGCTGCATGCGGCCCTGGTTGGGGAAGTCGTTGACGTAGTTCGAGCCCACCGCGGTGTTCAGCACCGCGCCGATGTCGGCGAACGACACGCCCAGGGCATTGGCCTGGCGCCGGTCGACCTCCAGTTGCACCTGCGGGCTTTCGGCCAGAGAGGCTTCGCGCACGTTGGCCAGCACCTTGCTCTTGCGGGCATTGGCCAGCAGTTCGTCGCGCGCCGCCATCAGCGCCTCATGACCCATGCCGCCACGGTCCTGCAGGCGGAACTCGAAGCCGGTGGACTCGCCCAGGCCATCCACCGGGGGTGGCAGCACCGAGTAGGCCACGGCGTCCTTCAGCTGGCTGAAGGCGACGGTGGCGCGGTCGGCGATCGACTGGGCGCTGTCGTCGGCGCCGCGTTCGGACCAGTCCTTGAGCGTGGTGAAGGCCAGCGCGGCGTTCTGCCCGCTGCCGGAGAAGCTGAACCCGAGGATCAACGTGGTATTGCCCACCCCCGGCTCCTGGGCATTGTGTGCCTCGATCTGCGCCGCCACCTGCTCGGTGCGCATGCGGCTGGCACCAGGCGGCAGTTGGATATCGGTGATGGTGTAGCCCTGGTCTTCAGTAGGCAGGAACGCGGTCGGCAACTGGCTGAAGCCGTAGCCCAGCACCGCCACCAGTACGCCATACACCAGCAGGTAGCGGCCGCTGCGTGCCAGGGCATGGGCCACCCAGCGCTGGTAGCCGTTGCTCATGCCCTCGAAGCGGCGGTTGAACCAGCCGAAGAAACCTCGGCGCTCATGGTGTTCGCCCTTGGCCAGCGGTTTGAGCAGGGTGGCGCACAGCGCCGGGGTCAGGCTCAGGGCGAGGAACGCCGAGAACAGGATCGACACGGCCATCGACAACGAGAACTGTTGGTAGATCACCCCCACCGAGCCCTTCATGAACGCCATCGGCAGGAACACGGCCACCAACACCAGGGTGATGCCGATGATCGCCCCGCTGATCTGCCCCATGGCCTTGCGCGTCGCCGCCTTCGGCGGCAGGCCTTCCTCGGCCATGATGCGCTCGACGTTCTCCACCACCACGATGGCGTCGTCGACCAGGATGCCGATGGCCAGGACCATGCCGAACAACGTCAGCACGTTGACCGAGAAGCCCAGCGCCAGCATCACCGCGAAGGTGCCCATCAGCGCCACCGGCACCACCAGGGTCGGGATCAGCGTGTAGCGGATGTTCTGCAGGAACAGGAACATCACCGCGAACACCAGCAGCATGGCCTCGAACAGCGTGCTGATGACCTGCTGGATCGACACCTTGACGAACGGCGAGGTGTCGTAGGGGATGTCGTATTTCACCCCGGCAGGGAAGTAGCGCGCCAGCTCGTCCATCTTCTGCCGCACCAGGGTGGCGGTTTCCATGGCGTTGGCGCCCGGCGCCAGCTTGACGCTGAAGGCGCTGGTGGGCTTGCCGTTCAGGCGCGTGCCGTACTGGTACTCCTGTGCGCCGATCTCGACCCGGGCGACATCGCCGACGGTGACCACCGAGCCGTCGGGGTTGGCGCGCAGCACGATCGCGGCGAACGCCTCGGGGGTGTTCAGTTGGCCGTGCACCACCACGTTGGCGGTGATTTCCTGGGTCGGCCGCGCCGGCAGGTCGCCGATGCTGCCAGGCGCCACCTGCGCGTTCTGCGCGGCGATGGCGTCGGCCACGTCATTGGGGGTGAGCTTGAAACCGACCAGCTTCGCCGGGTCGATCCAGACGCGCATGGCCCGTTCCGAGCCATACAGCTGCGCCTTGCCGACCCCCTTGAGGCGGCGAATTTCGTTCATCACGTTGCGCGCCAGCAGGTCGCTCAGGGCGATCTCGTCGACGCTGCCGTCCTCGGACGTGAGGGTGCCCAGCAGCAGGAAACCGGTGGACACCTTCTCGACCTGCAGGCCCTGTTGGGTGACGGCGCGGGGCAGGCGCGACTCGACCACTTTCAGGCGGTTCTGCACATCGACCTGGGCCAGGTCGGGGTTGGTGCCCGGCTCGAAGGTGGCGGTGATGGTGGCGCTGCCCAGGCTGCTCTGCGACGAGAAATACAGCAGGTTGTCGGCGCCATTGAGCTCCTGCTCGATCAGGCTGACCACGCTTTCGTCCATGGTCGCCGCCGAGGCGCCGGGGTACACGGCGTAGACCTCGACCTGTGGCGGCGCCACGTCGGGGTACTGGGCCACCGGCAACTGGGGAATGGCCAGCGCGCCGAACAGCAGGATGAACAAGGCGACCACCCAGGCGAAGATCGGGCGTTCGATGAAGAACTGCGGCATGGGTCAGGCCCTCACTGGCCGTTGTGCTGGACGACGGGCAGCGCGGCCTTGTCGGCCTCGACGCGCACCTGGTCGCCCGCCTTGATGTGTTGCAGGCCCTCGACCACCACGCGTTCGCCCGGTGCCAGGCCTTCGCTGACGATCCAGCGGTCGCCCTGGGCGCTGCCCAGCACCACCTGGCGTTCGCTGACCTGTTGCTGGTCGTCGACCACCAGCACCTTGGGCACCCCGGCGCTGTCGCGCAGGATCGCCCGCTGCGGCACGCTGATGCCCTTGGGTTGCACGGCCTGGTCCAGGCGCACGCGCACGTAGCTGCCCGGCAGCAGGTCGAGGTCGGGGTTGGGGAACTCGCTGCGCAGGGTGATCTGGTTGGTGCTGGGGTCGACGCTGACGTCGGAGAACAGCAGCTTGCCCGGCAGCGGGTAGGCGCTGCCGTCATCCTGGATCAGCGTGGCGCGGGCCTGGCCGTCGCCGACCTGTTGCAGCTCGCCCGCGCGCAGGGCTCGGCGCAGGGCGGTGAGCTCGCGGGTCGACTGGGTGACGTCGGCGTGGATCGGGTCGAGCTGCTGGATGGTCGCCAGTGGCGTCGGCTCGTTCTGGCCCACCAGCGCGCCCTCGGTGACCAGCGCGCGGCCGATGCGCCCGGCGATGGGGGCGGTGACCGTGGCGTAGCCCAGGTTCAGGCGCGCACGCTCCAGCGCGGCCTTGGCTTCGCCGACCTGGGCGTCGGCCTGCAGGAAGGCCGCGCGGGCGTTGTCGTACTCCTGGCGGCTGACCGCCTTGTCGTCGACCAGCTCGCGGTAGCGCTGCTCTTGCAGGCGTGCCTGGTACAGGTTGGCCTCGGCTTTGGCCAGGGCGGCGCGGGCGCTGTCGTGGTCGGCCTTGAAGGGGGCGGGGTCGATGAGGAACAGCACGTCGCCCTGCTTGACGTCGCTGCCTTCGCGGTAAACGCGCTTGAGCACCACGCCGGCCACCCGCGCGCGCACCTCGGCGGTACGCGGCGCGAGAATGCGACCGTTGAGCTCGGTGCTGATGGCCCACGGTTGCAGTTGCACGGTTTCCACGCGCACCTGGGGCGCGGGGGCCTGGGCATCCTGCTCGGTGGCGTCGCCACAGGCGGTGAGGGTGCCCAACAGCAGGGCCAGCAGCGCCAGGGGGCGCAGGGAAGGGGAGATAGACATAGGGATCTTCCGGAAAGGACCGAGCGTATGCTAAGGCAGCTGTTCCTGACGCGGGTGTTAAGCTGTGTAGGAGGTGTGTGAAAAAGTGTAAGGATCGTGCCTGGGGGTTTGTAGGATTCTATATTCTGCCCATCCGGTGACGCCACGCGATGAGGCTCACACCAACACCGCTACCCTTCACCCAGCCCCAGATGCGCCTATGCCCAACATTCTCCTGGTCGAAGACGACAGCGCCTTGTCCGAACTGATCGCCAGCTACCTGCAACGCAACGACTTTCACGTCCGGGTGATCGCCCGCGGCGACCACGTGCTCGACGAGTTCAGCCGCCAGCGCCCGGACCTGGTCATCCTCGACCTGATGCTCCCAGGCCTCGACGGCCTGCAACTGTGCCGCCTGCTGCGCCAGGAGTCGCAGACCCTGCCGATTCTCATGCTGACCGCCCGCGATGACAGCCACGATCAGGTGCTGGGCCTGGAGATGGGGGCCGACGACTACGTCACCAAGCCCTGCGAGCCACGGGTGCTGCTGGCCCGGGTGCGCACCCTGCTGCGCCGCAGCAGCGTCAACGAACCGCGTCTTGACAGCGACTTGATCCAGGTCGGCGGCCTGTGCATCGACCTGGCCGAGCGCAGCGTCAGCTGGCGCGGTGCCGAGGTCGAACTGTCCAGTGGCGAATACAACCTGCTGGTGGTGCTGGCCCGCAACGCCGGCGAGGTGCTGAGCCGCGACCGTATTCTCCAGCAGTTGCGCGGCATCGAGTTCAATGGCACCGACCGCTCGGTGGACGTGGCCATCTCCAAGTTGCGCCGCAAGTTCGACGACAGCGCGGGCGAGGCGCGCAAGATCAAGACTGTGTGGGGCAAGGGCTATTTGTTCAGCCGGCTCGAGTGGGAGTACTGATCCACCATGCTGAAGATCCTGGTGCGCCTGTACCTGGTGATCATCGTCGCCTACGCCGGTGCCTTGCTATTGATTCCCGACAGTATCGTCGGGCTGTTCCACGACCGTTTCATGGCCTACAACCTGGACCAGGCCAAGGGTGTGCAGTCGCTGATCGTCGAGCAGTTCCACGGTGCCCCGCGCGAAGACTGGCCGAAGGTCGAGGCGCGCCTGGCACAGAGCTTCGCGCCGTTGCAGGTGGTGGTGCAGCGCATCGACCAGGCCGAGCTGTCCGACGAGGAGCGGGCGCGCCTGGAGCATGGCCTGAACGCGGTGCGTATCAGCGACTGGGGCTACTACCAGACCGCCCTGGCGCCGCTGGACCGGGAGTGGCTGGTGGTGCTGCACAACCCGCCGGACCCGCTGGACATCAACGTGATTTCCTGGGGCGTGACGGTGTTGATCGGCGCGGCCATGCTCGGTTGCCTGCTGCTGTGGGTGTGGCCGCACTGGCGCGACCTGGAGCGGCTCAAGGACACCGCCCGGCGCCTGGGCCAGGGTGAGATGAGCGAGCGCACGCAGATCTCGCCGCGCTCGAACATCGGCGAGCTGGCCGGGGTGTTCGACACCATGGCCGGTGATTTGGAACGCCATGTCAACCAGCAGCGCGAGCTGCTCAACGCGGTGTCCCACGAGCTGCGCACACCACTGACCCGCCTGGACTTCGGCCTGGTGCTGCTGTTCGACGAAGTGCCCCCGGCCAGCCGCAAGCGCCTGTTGGAACTGGTCGGGCACGTGCGCGAGCTGGACGAACTGGTGCTGGAGCTGCTGTCCTACAGCCGCCTGCAAAACGCCGACCAGGCGCGTGAGCGGGTCGAGGTCTCGTTGCTGGAGCTGGTCGACAGCGTGCTCGGGAGTTTTGCCGAGGAGCTCGATGGTCGCGGCATCCTGTGGGAGGTGCGCGCCGATGACAACCTGCCGCGCTTCGTCCTCGACCCCAGGCTGACGGCCCGTGCGGTGCAGAACCTGGTGCGCAACGCCATGCGTTATTGCGATGAGAGCCTGCTGTTGCGCCTGCGGCTGGAAGTGGATGGCGCGTGCCTGCTAACGGTCGAAGACGACGGTATTGGCATTCCGCCCCAAGAGCGCGAGCGGATTTTCCAGCCGTTCTACCGCCTGGACCGCAGCCGTGACCGCAACACGGGCGGGTTCGGCTTGGGCCTGGCGATCAGCCGGCGGGCCATCGAGGGGCAGGGTGGGACGTTGACCGTGGCGCAGTCGGCGTTGGGGGGGGCGCAGTTCAGGATCCGCTTGCCTCAGATGTGATGCGCCTTTCGCAGACATGCCCTCTTTGTGTCGTTTCGCCTGTGCTGAGAGGCACAGACGAGCAGCATCGCTTGAAGCAGCGCATTGGATCCCCAGCGGTACGACCTTGAAGAGTTCTGAGCCCACCGCGGGGGCAGGGTTGCCCTGATATTTTTGCTAGTTGTGCGTTGTCGAACAGGGGCTTTCAATTGCCAGAGGTTGGCGATTGGCTATGTGCCCGTCTGCCATGGCGCGCTGGACGAGTATGTCCAGGCAACACTAGGGATGGGAGACACAACATGGCCAGTTCAGAGACGACAGCTGTCAATCAGGTCGATACAGTCACCAACACGGGTGGCGAAGTCAGCACGCCCTACCTCATCACAAACCTGCCCGACGGCTACCTTCCTGATATGAGCGGGTTCACGATGGTGCGTGTGGGCAGTACCGAGTCGGGATGGCTGAGCACGTGCCCGATCGAAAGCAGCCGCGATCTGGTCAAAGGCGAGACGCTCACCGCTTGCTTGGTAAATCCACTGGATGGTGAGCTGACGACCCTTCAATACACCGCGCAGGACGATAAACTTTCCGCTGCGGATTGGCCAAAGGCGTTCGCCGCACATATTGCAAAAAACGGTAGATCGTTGACGGCAGGGCAGTGGCAAGACGGTGAATTCACGGCAGACGGTGACGCATTGCGCCTGTGGAATCATGCGCAATATCGGTCATTCACCACAGCGCCGTTTGCTCGGAACCTGGTGCAGGGGCTGGCCTGTAACGACGATTTCGAATTGGCTCCAGAGCAAACACTCTCTCTGCAGGTGCGCGATCTGAAGACCCAGCATCTTTACGAGCAGCATTTCTTCACTCCGACTAAGGAACATGCCGGTAAGGCGTGGTCCGAAGCGCTGTGCACACAAGTGAACACCAACAGCGTCCTACTGCGCGCAGGCATCCTGGATGCGGGGTGTAACGTAGTTGCTGCTGCTGCGGGCAACGCATTCTGGGTTGCCCAGTGCTCCGAACTCTGCGTGACCTTGACTGAGAGTCACTGGTGGGCGGCGCGTGAGTTCACGGCTACCGAGGCACTCACCGAAGGTGAGGCGCTCCAGGTCTTCGTCTATGACGCTTTTTCTCATCGCTTGCTCGACCAATTCAGTTGGACCCCGGACGAAAGCCAACGGGCAAAGGACAAATGGCCGAGTGCCTGGGCAGGCGCGGTGAATGGCTCGTCACTGGCGCAGTGGTTGCACGTGGGGGCAAAGGGTACAGCGGGTAGTACTGAAGTCCCTGCCGACAGTATCAGGGCCACGCTTTGGCAACGTGGCGATGCCGTTCGAATCTTTACCACGTTGCCAGATGCTGAGAACTGGATCCCAGGACCTCGCCTGGATGAGGCGTGGGCCAACGCCTGCGATGCCGTGCTGCTGTGCGTGCGTCACCCTTATAGCCTCAAGTTGATGCATCTGGACGTTTTCACCCCGCAATCGGCTGCTTCCGACGTCGAGGATCAAGAGGGCTGGCTTCAGGCGTGGAAAACTCATCTCTCTGAACGACATTGGCCGCAACTTATCGTCGGGCGTGAAAATGCGGCTGGCCAACTTGACCTCAGCGCCAGTGCGACCGGGCCAGTGCGCTTGTGGTCGCCGCGCTTTGCCGAACTACTCATCGAGGTCGAGAATGTTGGCGATGGGGCGCAATGGGAAACATCACGCTACCAAGACTATTTATTGCCGACCGACACCTTCCCAGGACAACGAGCGCCTTCAACTTTTGTGAATTCGTTTCTCAATATGGACACCCGCTTCAGTCGAGGCCGCGCTTGCGTCATCGTGAAGCATCTTATTGAAGGCGATCTTGAGTTTCGTCTCAGTCAGGCGGCGCTCGACAAGGGGTACAGCATAGCCGACTGCGCGCGAACTGCGGCACGTGACGGGATGTTGGGTTACCACGCGGAAAACACCGTCGTACCGGTCGAAGTGTCCGCTGATCGCGTGGTCTGGCGCGGGCCGATCAGGAACAGCATCTACGAGATCCTGCTGGACTATCCTGCGCAGGCCTGTGATGCAACCGAGCTGGTCTTGGGCTATGCAGGCCTGTTCACCGAGCAGTTCTTCTGGAAGGGCGTCAAGAGCGTTCCCTTCACCTCGCCTGCACCGTTGCCTGCCTATTCACCCAGCAGCCCGCTGTGTGAGGACTATGGCAATACCTTCCGCTCCGAAGTGTTCGATGTCAGTGGCCAGACTGAAACCGGCGTGGACCCGCGCACAGGCTTGTTCCATGCGCATTATCCGGTAGCCACATTGCGTGGACTGGAAGGTTTAGGGCCTGTCTGCGACCTGACCCTGCATTATTCAGCGCTCAGAGGCAATGAAGCAGGGCTTGGTGATGGTTGGGCCTGGCGCTTTTCTAGCCTGGAGCATCGTGATCGTCGGCTGACTCTGGCCGATGGCTTGCAAATCGATTTTACAGACGCCGAGTGGAGCGAGCTTGCGCAAGGAAACAGCCTTACGAAAGCACAATGTGTCATTCGCAGCAACGCTGACTACAGCGAAGTCACCGTTAGTCTTCCTAGTGGTCGGCAGGAAATCCTGACCAAACCCAGTGCCGAGGGCAGCGATGAAGAAGAACCCAATGATAAGGTCCGTCAAGAGATTCTTCGTTTGTTGCGAGCGATAAAAAGCAAATCGAAGCCAGAGTTTCCGGCCAAGCCACAGGGTTTTCAGCAGTGGGCGCTCATTTGCATACTTCCCGTGGGCTATTACGCGGCGGCGTCGTTGGATTGGAATAGTGCGCTCAACGCATGGAAAGACAGGGTCAAGGAGCTGGACCAACAGATCGCCTATTACGAACGATCCTTCGTTCAGTTACTGCCGTCTCGTATCGTGTCGCCCTATGGCCAAGTACTGGCGTTGACATGGAAGCGACAGAAGGGGCAGTTCCTACTGCAGAAGGTCAAAAGCGATGAAACTACCCTGTTCGAAGGCACCTACCTCCCATCGACGGTAACCTTGAGCCTCTGGGAAACCAGCGATGCGGACCGTGCCCATGTGCGCCTCACGCTGGAAAACTACTTGCTCAAGACCATCCAGCGGTTCCAGGGCTCTGACGATAGCAATCTGCTGCATGAGGTTCAGTACGGGTATGACCAGGACCCGACCTTGGACCGCGTACTCAACCAAGTGAGAGAACTGGACGGATCTGTGGAGTTTGTCAGGTTCGAACACGAAGCCATGACATTCTCCGACTCACGCCCTGCGCTGCCACGTGTCCAGCAGCATGTGATCATCCCCGCGAGGAATCAGCAAAGCCTCGTCAGCGACTACCGCTATCATGGCAGCTATTTGAAAGATGAGCATTTCGCGTGCGGTGTCACACGCTGGATAGGTGGAACGTCTTCGGCAGACTTCAAGGTGTTTGACCGTCGAGGGCGCCAGCTTGCACATGGCGATGCTCAGGCTGAGACCATCACGGTGGCGAGCGAAGCGTTGGGGCGCAGCTTCGTCACTTATCCCGTCGGGTACTGGGGTGATACCGAAAGGCGAGTGGGACAGCGCGTGATTGCTTTCATACGAGCATGCTTTCTCAGCGCCCCACCTGACCCTCACGAGTGGAGCAACGGGTCACATCGCTCGTTTAACGAGGTTGAAGACAATTATGAGCGCGAGCATTCACTAAGCTATCAAGACTATTCATTGGACAACGATGATGATCACACACCGGACAACGATGACGATCACACACCGCTCCAGTTAACCGAGTTGGAGAAAGAAAACCAAATTCATAAACCGGTTTGCGATGCCCTGAAAGCTCATAAGCTCAGCTTCAAAGTCCTGCATGAGCAGGTGATTCGTACGTTGGCCTCTTGTATCGTGGACCCTTTGCATCAGCCGCAGATCCTTTCCCCTGCGTCGGACCGGTCAGCGTTGCTCGCCTCATTGGCGGCAATCGATTGGAACAGTTTTTTCGAGCGCTATCGGTTCATTCTGCCGCTGCTCAGTTACATCGAAGACTCGCGTATGGATGTTCACAGTGATGAGCGTTCCCGCGATCGCGTGCAGTTCGCTGAAACTGGCACCTATCTCAAGACACTCAATCAAGCGTGTCTGTGCAACGAGCATGATCAAGTTATCCGTCTCAAGGCCACGGATGGCTGCTTAACCTACAATGCGTACTATTCCGCTCAAGGTCCCAATACGATCGTCTGCAGCCCTGTGCAGGAGCTGCCGACGCTCGAATGTCCAGCCATCCCGCCCGGTACGCCTGCGCCGTTGATGGCTGAATATCAATGCGATCCGTTTGGGAATCCGATGCGCTTGACGCTCTACGGATATCGCGCGTGCAAACGTAACGACCGAGACCTGCTTGAAGTCGCTCACACCGTCACGATCGAGGGAGTCAAAGCTACGTTGTCGGGAGGACAGCTGGATGCCAATGCCACGTGGTGCCTGAGCGTACCCGACAAGGCGCCGGTAGTTCGCAGGAGTAGTACGACGGTCAGCGCAATCGCCAATAAAACCAAGGAGCCGGATTGCAAGGTCAAGGTGTGGTCGACGACTGAAGAACAGACCACCCAGTGTGGTAATGACGTGTTCACCGTGACCACCAGCCAGGCATTCGAAAACAACCCGAATGGCGCAGGCATAGAGGTGCGTACCAGCGCCAAAACGACGTCAGGTACTGTGTTGCTGAAAAAAGAGGTACGCTCTCGTTTCACTCATAAGTGCCTCCAGAAGCTGGAAGACCACGTGGAGTGTCGCTGGCGATATGACGCCCTCGCCCGAGTCGTCGAGCACCAGCGCTATCTCCTTCAGGCGGGTGCAACGACCGTAAAGAAAGATCAAAAGCCTGATCAGACCACGACCATCACTTATTCCACTGACAGCAAGGTCGAAACCCACACGCTGCGCAATGGGGAGCAGACGCGCAATCACAAGGATGGCTTACAGCGCGTTTGGCTCACACAATGGCGCCGCAGCGAAAAAGCGTCTTTCGTGCCGATGACCGAGCAGTCTTTCGCCAGCATCGACTCGTCTCAGCTCCTGTGGGGTCTGTCATGGGACTACCTGCCAGGTGGCCAGGCCGTGCTTGCGAACGGTGACGAGGTGTTGGGGGAAATGCCTTGGAGCAGGCAGGTCGAGGGCGAGGATACGCTGGTCGAACATGGCCTGGGGCGGCGCTTGCTCGCTCGACATCGTCAGCGTACCGAGCCGCTCAGCGCGGGCGGGTTTATCCGCTCGGACAGTCAGACGGACGCGCAAGGCAATGCCTGTGCGCTCATCAAGCGCCGGTACGATGGCAATGGTGCGTTGATCTCGCTTGAGCGCACCGTGGATGGCAAGGCGTCGAATACCACGCTGGTCCGAGATCAGTTGGGGCGAGTGACCCATATGACGCGCGCCGACGGTAGTGTCATCGAGCGGTCCTACAAGGGTTTCAGCAATCAGGTTATTGAACTGAAGGTTGATGCCAAAGTGGTTGCGACGCAGGAAGTCAACTTGCCTTCGACCTTGACCTCCAGAACGGTTGGTACGCGCCGCTACGGGTTCTCGGACAGTGGAGTGGCCCTGCCAGACAAGACTTTGCTCAGTTTCAGCGATTCGGCCCAGGGCTCCAGCTACAAGGCCGACGAGCAGACGCTGGCCCAGCTGACACTCAGTGGAGCAATGGTCAAATGGGCTACGCCCGATACTGTGGACAGCGAGGGTCGCGCAGTAAGCGGTTGGGCTCACTGCGTGACTGGCGCGAGCCTTCCCGGGGCGTCTGGGGTTGAGGAAAGCGGCCCGCGTGGCACGGTCAAGGGGGCACGTTGGCAATCGTTGCGGGGGGTGACCGTGGCGGCACGAGGGACCAATGGTCACTTGCAGCGTTGTTTCGATGATCGGGCCGGTCGGACGCTGCGTACCTGCCAAGAGCACGAGGATGCTCGGTTTCGCTACGACGCGCTGGGTCATTTGGTATCCAGGCACGTTCATGCGCTGGGCGGCGGTGGCCAGTGGCAGGTGTGCAGCCAGCATGATGCGTTCGATCAAGAAACGTGTCGCACCTTCAGCCGTAATGACAGTGTGGTGTTCGAGCAGCGCCTGACCTGGAAAGGCGAAGGCAAGCTGGGCAGTAAGCAAAGCTGCAAGGGGCGACAGGTACTGCGTACCGAACGGTTCGACTATGACGAGCTTGACAGGCTCAAGGCCTATTCATGTGAAGCGCTAGCACCCGAGCATTACCCCCAGGACGCCACTAACAAGGCGGTCAAGTCTCAAACCTTCATCTGGGACAGCTTGAGTAATATGACCGAGTGCCTGACGACCTATTCGGATCATGGCACGCGCAAACAGGTCTTCGGCTACGAAGACAACGACCCGACCCGGCTTAAATCTGTGAAGTGCGGCGAAGACGCGAAAGTGCTTTCATGGAGCAGTAATGGTTGGCTGACCACCGATGAACAGGGTCGCACGCTCAGCTACAACGCCGGTGGCCAGTTGACGCAGATTTGCGATGCACAAAACCAGGTGCTGTCGCGTTATACCTATGACGGGCATGATCGCCTGGCTGCCCAATACGTCGCGACAGACGCTACTACCCGTGAACTTCGTTACTCGGGTAGCGAGTTGATCGGTGAGGTATGGTTCGACAAAGACGGTAACGCCAGTCGCTCGATCAGCTTGAGCCGTGGTCTTGCTGCCTATGAAGGCGCAAGCGTGCGCTGGTTGATAGACGATCCGCAGAGCGGTGTGGTGGGTGAGGTCAACGGTACAACCCTGACGATGAGCCCGCTGTTACCCTTCGGCGAGGGGGCTGACGCTTGCGCCCTGGATATGGGCTACAACGGTATGCGCCGCGATCCGGTGACAGGTAACTATCACGCCGGCAATGGCTATCGTTGCTACAACCCGACATTGGGTCGCTATCTGCAGCCAGATTGGCTGAGCCCGTTCGGACAAGGGGGGATCAATGACTACGTGCATTGTCCAGACCCTGTGAATTGGCACGATCCCAGTGGTGCGATCATGCTCAGCCGTTGGGCACAGGCGCAGACGCTCAATGCGCTGGAGCAGCACTTGAGTGAGGTCCAGCCGATGCCTGTCGGCACAAAATGGCGTGGGCTGGCAATGTCGGCGGTATTGACGGTGCTGGGGATAGCTTCCGTGGTCATGAGTGGAGGCGCTACATCGGCCTGGGTCGTCGCTGCTCTGACAACATTGAACACGGTCTCTTTCGGGCTGGAGTTCGCCTCGGAGATGGTCAGGGACGTGAATCCTGGTTTGGCCAGTAAACTGGGCATCGCCTCAGGTATTACAGGTGTTCTATCTATCGGCAACCCTGCGGGTATGTTCAAGCTGTTAGCCAAAGGTTTCAGGGCCTGCACCGTGTTTGCGTTGCGTATCGCACGCGGAGCCGCATTGCAGATGCACCATGCCCGCGAGGCATTTCGCATCATGCGTCTCAGAGGTATCGAAATGGGGCGAATTGCCTGGAATAGTGGTAAGCATGTACCCAAGGCCCTGGCGCACAACTCCGGGCTCGATATCCTGGGCTCACCGCATTTACGAGGCTTCACGGTCGCCCGACGGCCTAACGGCAAGATGGGTAGGTACATTGGAAACGATTCGCCAATCGGCTCGATAAGCGAATTCATCTTCGATCACCGGTTCGAGATCATTCGTGGCTGGAAGGCTGACCTTGTCCGGCTCAACAGGACGTTAGCCAATCTAGGGGAGGCCGCCTATCAAACGATGGACCTATACCTGGATTTCGACGACCTGAAGGACGGCCTGAATTTGTTTATGCCCGAAGAACAGCAACTCGGAAACGGTTCGAGCCTCAAAGGCCGCTTGGCGAAGTTGAAGGTCAACATCCCCTATGGGCGCAGAGCAGAGATGCAGGTTTTGACGCCTCCTATCGCTGGTACCGGCCCTGCATTTGGATGATTACAGTTTGTATCACGGGGTGGTTCGCAACTCGACACGCCGGGGATAGCAAGGTACCCCCGGCGATCGAGGCGATGGTTACACCAACACGCCCTGGCTACGCAGGTAGTCGTCGTAGGTGCCGCTGAAGTCGACCACGCCATCGGCCGACAGCTCGATGATGCGCGTGGCCAGCGACGACACGAACTCGCGGTCGTGGCTGACGAACAGCAGGGTGCCTGGGTAGTTCTCCAGCGCCAGGTTCAGCGCCTCGATCGACTCCATGTCCAGGTGGTTGGTCGGCTCGTCCATCACCAGCACGTTGGGCTTTTGCAGGATCAGCTTGCCGAACAGCATGCGGCCCTGCTCACCGCCGGAGATCACCTTCACCGACTTGAGGATCTCGTCGTTGGAGAACAGCATGCGCCCGAGGGTGCCGCGGATCACCTGTTCACCGGTGGTCCACTGGCCCATCCAGTCGAACAGGCTCACGTCCTCTTCGAAGTCGTGGGCGTGGTCCTGGGCGTAGTAGCCGACTTCGGCGCTGTCGGTCCATTTCACTTCGCCCTTGTCCGGGGTCATCTCGCCGACCAGGGTGCGCAGCAGGGTGGTCTTGCCGATGCCGTTGGGGCCGATGATCGCCACGCGCTCGCCCGCTTCGATGCTGACGCTGAAGTCCTTGAATAGCACCTTGTCGTCGAAGGCCTTGGCCATCTTCTCGACGGTCACCGCCTGGCGGTGCAGCTTCTTGTTCTGCTCGAAGCGGATGAACGGGCTGACGCGGCTCGACGGCTTGACCTCGGCCAGCTGGATCTTGTCGATCTGCTTGGCCCGCGAGGTGGCTTGCTTGGCTTTGGAGGCGTTGGCCGAGAAGCGGCTGACGAAGGTCTGCAGCTCGGCGATCTGGGCTTTCTTCTTGGCGTTGTCGGCCAGCAGTTGCTCGCGCGACTGGGTGGCGGCGGTCATGTACTCGTCATAGTTGCCTGGGAACAGGCGCAGCTCGCCGTAGTCCAGGTCGGCCATGTGGGTGCAGACGCTGTTGAGGAAGTGCCGGTCGTGGGAAATGATCACCATGGTGCTGTTGCGCGCGGTCAGCACGTTTTCCAGCCAGCGGATGGTGTTGATGTCCAGGTGGTTGGTCGGCTCGTCGAGCAGCAGCACGTCGGGGTCGGAGAACAGCGCCTGCGCCAGCAGCACGCGCAGCTTCCAGCCAGGCGCCACTTCGCTCATCGGGCCGAAATGCTGTTCCAGCGGAATGCCCAGGCCCAGCAGCAGTTCGCCGGCGCGCGATTCGGCGGTGTAGCCGTCCATCTCGGCGAACTCGGTTTCCAGCTCGGCGACGGCCATGCCGTCTTCTTCGGTCATTTCCGGCAGCGAATAGATACGGTCGCGCTCGGCCTTGACCTTCCACAGCTGGGCGTGGCCCATGATCACCGTGTCGATCACGGTAAATTCCTCGTAGGCGAACTGGTCCTGGCGCAGCTTGCCCAGGCGGGTGTTCGGCTCGAGCATCACCTGGCCGGCGGACGGCTCCAGGTCGCCGCCGAGGATCTTCATGAAGGTCGACTTGCCGCAACCGTTGGCGCCGATCAGGCCGTAGCGGTTGCCGTTGTTGAATTTGACCGAGACGTTTTCGAACAGGGGCTTGGAGCCGAACTGCATCGTGATGTTGGCGGTGGAGATCAAGGGCTTACCTATCAGTAGCTTACGAAGCTGTGGGCCCCGCTGGTACCGATCGGATACCCGTTTGCGGGACGTGCCAGCTCGCTTCAGTCAGAGCTTGGGGTGGACCAACAGGCAAGCGTCTAGAGCAGCATCGGAACGCTGTGACCCAGCTGTTGGGCGAAAATGCGGGGGTTGAGGCCGGACATTGGGCGGCATTGTCGCATAGGTGGGGCGGGAGGTGTATGGGCGAGTGGCGGATAACGAGCGGTTCGCATACCGGTAGCTATCGTGGCGGGCGCCCGGTGTCATTCGACGCCTGTGTGCTGGCTGGCATGACGCTTATCGTTGATGCAGTGTTCCAGCGCGCGCAGGCGCGAGGTCGATCCCGGTTCTGCCAGTGGCATGGGCCTGGTTTTGCCTGGCGGCTCGCCGCAAGGTAGCGCCTGCAATCCACTGGGCGGCATGTGCACGTGCATCTGGCGTCGCCGCTGTTGCGCAAGCTTGTGGAGGCGTTTCATCACGGCCTTCCTCGATGG
Source organism: Pseudomonas entomophila (assembly GCF_029193575.1). Taxonomy (GTDB): domain Bacteria; phylum Pseudomonadota; class Gammaproteobacteria; order Pseudomonadales; family Pseudomonadaceae; genus Aquipseudomonas; species Aquipseudomonas entomophila_G. The sequence goes on from NZ_JARGCS010000030.1 coordinate 123,620, forward strand.
GTGCCTTTCGCGCCGTGGCAAAAGGACATGTCCACCAGTAAGCACGTGTTTTGGTGCATCGTGCCGCTGGCCGACCAACGGCCATGCCAAGCGGTCACGGTCAGCGCAGGCAGCGGCGCGTTCGCACCCATTCATCGGCCACATCACCCATGGTCAGGGGTATGCCGCTCTTTATCCAGGCCATGAAGGCGCGGTCGAACTTGAACGTGTCGCCGCACTCGCCAATCAGAAACCGGCGCACCGCCTGTGTGTTGCGGTAGTGCTGGTCGAGCGGGGTGTCGCGGCTGATCGGCCCTGCGTGCCAGTCGAAGCTCATCGAGGTTTCCTTGTACCGGCTCGCTATCTGGCGCATTCCGGCATGCTGACGACCTATTCGCGCAAAGAAAAGCCCGCGGGGCAGCGGGCTAAAGTGTTTCACGGATGAAAAGCTACCATGCCAGCCCAAAGGTGAAAAAAGCGTCAAGGCAAGGCGAAGAAGGAAGATCAGCGTTGTCGCCCTGATTCTGCGGCGGCAACGGAATCATCGACGAAGTATTCAACGGCGCGCTGAACCGGGGCGAACGTTGCCCTGCGCCTCTCAAAGAAAAGCCGGGACTGATCGCCCCGGCTCACCTGCAACGGCGCTGTCACTCAGCGCTTTTCTTCATCACTCCAGTGCTCCTTGCCCGGGTCGCGTTCACCCATCGGGTCCGCCTCCGGCGCACGCTCGCGGTCCTTTTGCCAGTCTCCGCCAGCGCCCTGGCCACCTTTCTCGCCGCCCTGGGAGGTACGGCTCGGGTCATCCTTGGCACCGCCTTCGTTCATCTGGCCACCCTGGCGCCCCATGTCTGAAGAGCGGCCCGGGTCGGCACCCTGGTTACGCTGGGGGTCTTGCGGATTACCTTGTTGACTGCGGTGGTCATCTGGATTCCTAGGCATGATGTGGTACCTCATCGCTTACGCACAGGAAAGTCTGTGTGTACGGATGACCGGGGCGAACGTTCGCAGATTTCAAAAACTTCCGGTTTTGCAGACCAAACGCTCCAACAACCCCAGGCCCAATGGATCGTGCGCAAAAAGCCGATGGGGGTGCGCCGGTGGCGGCTTGCCCTGCGGGGCCGCCGCGTGCTGATCAGCCTTGGGCCAATTGCTCCGAGATCGACACCGTACGCGATGAAATCTCGCCGCCCGTGTGCAGGGTGGTGTCGGTTTCGATCAGCATCACCGCGCACTCTTCATGGGCGATGGGCTTGTGCAGCGCCTGGCGGGGAATCACGCAGAACTCCCCGGCCTGCAAATGCACCGTGCGGTCTTCGAGCAGGATCTGCAGCCTGCCGGAGATGACCATGAACATCTCGTCCTCGTGCTCATGGGCGTGCCAGACGAATTCCCCCTTGAGCTTCGCGACCTTGATGAACTGATTGTTGACGCGCCCGACCACACGCGGTTTCCAGTGTTCGGTAATGCCCTCCAGTGCCTGTTGCAGGCTGATGGTCGTGTTGGTGTGGGTCATGATCATGCTCCGAAGGTTGGGAGGCACGAATCTAGGAAAGGGAAGGTGCTTTGGGTAGCGACGTTTTATAATGCGGGTATTTACATCGCTAATGGCAATCATGGGAAAAGTCCTCAATATCGACCTGGCCCTGCTTCGCGCATTCGTCGAAGTGGCGGACAGTGGCAGCATGAGCGCCGCCGCCGAGCGCCTGCACCTCACCCAGGGCGCTGTCAGCCTGCGCATCAAGCGGCTCGAATCATTCTTCGGCTGCCTGCTGCTCGAGCGCGATGCCTCGGGCAGCCGCCTGAGCACGCAAGGCGGCGAGCTGCTACCCGATGCGCGGCGCCTGTTGGCCATGAACGATCGCCTGTGCCGACGCGCCCTGGCCGCTCCAGCACTCGAGCGAGTGCGCCTCGGGCTGCCGTTCGACATGGCCGGTGCGCAGTTGGCGCCTTTGCTGAAGACCTTCAACGAGGCGTTCCCACAGGTCGAAGTGAAAATCATCAGTGCCTCGTCCGTGGACATCGACGCGGCCTACGCGCGAGGTGAAGTGGACATTGCCTTGACCCAGGGGCCACCGACCAGCCCGCTGGGCGAGAGGCTCGCGCTAGACCGCCTGATCTGGCTGGGACGGGAAAGCGCCTGGGCGCGACGGCAAGCGCTGCCGCTGTGCTTTCTGACGCACAACTGCGTGTTCCGTGACGCCGTTATCCAGCGGCTGGCCGACGCGGGTATCGAATGGACGGTAGTGTTCGAGAACGAGTCCGTCGACACTACGCTGTCGATGGTCCTCAACGACCTGGCGGTGACGCCTTGGCTGCGCAGCCTCGTGCCGGATTACGCGAAAGGCTTGGTGGTCGAGCAAGGGCTGCCGCGGCTTGCGCAGTTGGCGATCCGCTTGCAGGTGCAAAGCGAGGCGAGCCCTGCGCTGTGCCGCCTCGCAGACCTCTTCAGGGCGCACTATCGCTCGTGAGCGGGGTGATTGGCGTCAAGCCGGCACCCATTCGGCCCGGTCCGCCAACCGGCGGGCCCGTTGCAGCAGGGCGTCCCCTGCCACCGGTGCCGTTATCGCCAGCCTTAGCCGGCCCAGCGCACGCCCCTGAATGCGTTCTATACCGCCTTGCAGTAGACGCACCTGACCGCCGAGCAGCGCCGACAGGTCTGCGAGGTCGGGCTCCAGCGCACCGGCGCCGGTGTAGTGCAGGTCCAGCCAACGCTCGCCTGGCACGGCCGCCGTCGCATCGCGCGCGCTCGGGCCGTGGCCGAGCAGGACTCTACTGACCTCATGGCGTGGGTCGCCGAACACCTCCCATACCTCGCCCTGTTCCACCACCTGGCCGCGTTCGAGCACCGCCACGCGGTGGCAGAGGTCGCGGATCACCTCCATTTCATGGGTGATCAGCACGATGGTCAGGCCCAGGCGGCGGTTGATGTCGCGCAGCAGTTGGAGGATGGCCTGGGTGCTTTCCGGATCCAGGGCCGAGGTGGCCTCGTCGCACAGCAGGATGCGTGGTTGCTGCACCAGCGCGCGGGCGATGCCGACGCGCTGCTTTTGCCCGCCGGACAGTTGCGCCGGATAGGCGTCGCGGCGTTCGGCAAGGCCCACCAGTTGCAGCAGCTCGTCGACCCGGCGGCGGCGTTCGGCGACCGGCAGGCCGGCCATGCGCAGGGGCAGTTCGATGTTCTCGGCCACGCTGCGGGTGGCCATCAGGTTGAAGTGCTGGAAGATCATCGCCACCTTGCGGCGCAGGTCGTGCAGGGCGTTGCCGGTGAGGTGGGCGATGTCCTGGCCGTCGATCAGCACCTGGCCTTCACTGGGGGTTTCCAGGCGGTTGAGCAGGCGCAGCAAGGAAGACTTGCCGGCGCCGCTGCGGCCAATGATGCCGAAGATCTCGCCCTGCTGGATGTGCAGGTCGATGCCGTGCAGGGCGGCGAGGTCGCCGTAGCGTTTGGCGATGCCGCGCAGGTGGAGCTGGGCGGTGGGAAGTTCCTGGGGGAAGCGGGTCATGGTGTGGGCCCAATGTGTGGTGTCGATGAGCGCCCCTGTCACGGGGCCCTCACGGCCGGATAGAACTCAGAAACCAGGCGCGATCTGCCCCTTGTAGCGGGTCAGGATGAACTCGCGCACTTCAGGCGAGTTGAGCGCCTTGGCCAGCTTCTGGATACCGGGGTCTTGCAGGTTGTCTGGCCGTGCCACCAGGAACTCGACGTACAGGTCCTTGCCTTTCTCGACGATCAACGCGCTGTTGGTGTCGATACCGGCTTCCAGCGCGTAGTTGGCGAACACGAACGCCAGGTCGACCTGTTTCACCGAGCGCGCCAGCATGGCGCCTTCCAGCTCGCGGATTTGCAACTTGCGCGGGTTGGCGGTGATGTCGCGTTGGCTCGACTGCGGGTTGCCTGGGTCCTTGAGCTGGATCAGCCCGGCCTCGGCCAGCAGCACCAAGGCACGGCCGGTGTTCACTGGGTCGTTGGGGATCGCCACGCTGGCGCCGTCGGGAAGTTCCGCCAGGCTCTTGTACTTGGCCGAGTAGGCGCCGAATGGCTCGATGTGCACGCCGACCACCGGCACCAGGTCGGTGTGGCGGGTCTTGTTGAAGTCATCGAGGAAGGGCCGGTACTGGTAGTAGTTGGCGTCGAGGTTCTTCTGCGCCAACTGCAAGTTGGGCTGGATGAAGTCATTGAACACCTTGATGTCCAGGTCGACGCCTTGCTTGGCCAGGGTCGGCTTGACGAATTCGAGGATCTCGGCGTGCGGCACGGGTGTTGCGCCAACCACCAGGTGTTCGGCGGCCTGGGCGTTGAGGGCGATGACCGCGGCCAGGGCAGTGAGGATTCGTTTCATGAGAGGCTCCGGGAAAGTGTCGGGGGGTTCAACGTCGGGTGAAATGCCGTACCAGACGGTCGCCGCTCATCTGCAGCGCCTGCACCAGCAGGATCAACAGCAGCACGGTGACCACCATCACGTCGGTCTGGAAGCGCTGGTAGCCGAAGCGGATGGCCAGGTCGCCCAGGCCGCCGCCGCCGATCACCCCGGCCATGGCGGTGTAGTCCACCAGCACGATGGCGGTTACCGTGACCGCGGCGATCAGCCCGGTGCGCGCCTCGGGCAGCAGGGTGTACCAGATGATCTGGCCTGTGCTGGCGCCCATCGACTGGCTGGCCTCTACCAGGCCTCGGTCGACCTCGCGCAGGGCGGTTTCCACCAGCCGCGCGAAGAACGGTGTGCACCCCACCACCAGCGGCGGGATAGTGCCGCGCACGCCCAGCGAGGTGCCGGTGATCAGCGTGGTCAGGGGAATCAGCACGATCAGCAGGATGATGAACGGCAGCGAGCGCAGCACGTTGACCACCAGCGACAGGCTGCGGTAGAGCGGCGCGTTGGCCAGCAACTGGCGTTGCCCGGTGAGGTACAGCAGTACCCCCAGCGGCAGGCCGAGCAGCACGGTGCAGCCCAGGGCCGCGCCGAGCATGCTCAGGGTGTCGAGGCAGGCCTGGCCGATCTCGCGCCAGTCGAGGTTGGCGAGCAGCTCGTTCATCGCCCGGCCTCCTGGCGCAGGCGGGCCACTGGGTGTGGCGCGCGCAGGCGGTCGCCTTGGGCGAATAGCTTGTTGCGCAGGCTGCCTTCGGCGTACTCGCGCTTGAACAGGCCTCGGGCCTGCAATTCGGGCACCAGCAGGTCGACCACCGCGATGAAGGTTTCCGGGGCGACCACGCTGGCCAGGTTGAAACCGTCCACGTCGGTTTCCTCGACCCAGGCTTGCAACTGGTCGGCCACGGTCTGCGGCGAGCCCACCAGCAGCGGGCCATCGCCGCCCAGGCAGCAGTAGTCGGCGATCTCGGCGGTGGTCCAGGTGCGGCTCGGGTCGGCGCGGGTGAAGGCCTCGACGGCCGACTGGATGGCTTCGCTGGGCACCTCGCGCAACACCTGGTCGGGGGCGTACTGGGAAAAATCGATGCCGGTCCAGCCGGCCATCAGCGTCAGCGCCCCGGTGCGGCTGGCGTATTCGCGGTATTCCTGCAGGCGCGCCAGGGCCGCTTCGTCGGTCTCGGCAACGATCACCGTGAGTTGTTCGAGCACCAGAATGTCGTTGGCCCCCCGGCCTGCGGCGACGGTGGCGGCGCGCAGGTCGGCGACCTGCTTTTTCAGCACGGTCTTGCTCGGTGCGGCGACGAACACGCACTCGGCATTCGCCGCAGCGAAGGCCCGGCCACGGCTGGAGGCGCCGGCCTGGTACAGCACCGGCGTGCGTTGCGGCGACGGCTCGCTCAGGTGGAAACCCGGCACCTTGAAGTAGGTGCCTTCATGGTCGATGCCGTGCACCTTGCGTGGGTCGGCATAGACCCCGCTGGCGCGATCGGCGCGCACGGCATCGTCTTCCCAGCTGGTTTCCCACAGCTTGTAGCAGACCTGCAGGTACTCCTCGGCCAGGCCGTAGCGCTGGTCGTGGCTCAGTTGGTCGCGCTGGCCGAGATTACGTGCGCCGCTGGACAGATACGAGGTGACGATGTTCCAACCGGCGCGCCCGCCGGTCAGGTGGTCGAGGGTGCTCATGCGCCGAGCGAAGGGGAACGGGTGCTCGAATGACACCGAGGCGGTAACGCCAAACCCCAGGTGACGGGTGGCGGCGGCCATGGCCGGTACCAGTTGCAAGGGGTCGTTGAGCGGTACCTGGGCCGCGGTTTCCAGCGCCGCATCGGCATTGCCGCCGTAGACGTCGTACACCCCCAGCACATCGGCGATGAACAGGCCATCGATGCAGCCACGCTCCAAGGTCTTGGCCAGCTCGATCCAGTAATGGATATCGGTGTAGCGGGTGGCTTGGTCGCGTGGGTGGCGCCACAGGCCGGGGGAGAGGTGGCCAACGGTGTTCATGGCGAAGGCGTTGAGGCGGATTTGCTTGGTCATGGCGCGGCCTCAGTTCCAGTCGTGACGGGCCGGGCGGATGCCGTTCAGGGCCCAGTTGCCGACCAGGTGGTACTTCCAGCGCACCGGGTCGTGCAAGGTGTGCACCCGGGCGTTGCGCCAGTGGCGGTCGAAATTGTGCTGCAGCAATGAGGAACGGGTGCCACCGAGTTCGAACAGGCGGTTGCTGGCCTCGATCGCCACCTCGGTGGTCAGCACCTTGGCCTTGGCCACGGCCACCGAGGCGGCCGCGACGTTGTCTTCGTCCGGTGCCGGCTTGGCCGCGTCCAGCGCCTTGCCGGCGCGTTCGAGCAGGGCTTCGGCGGCCTCCTGGCGGATCTCAAGGTTGCCGACCTGGATGATGGTCAGCGGGTCTTCGCTGGCTTTTTCCACCCCAGCGTCGATCCATGGACGGGCATGCTGGCGAACGAAGGCGATGGTGTCGTCCAGCGCCGCGCGGCCAATACCGGCGTCAATGGCGGCGGTGGTCAGCTGGGCAAACGGCCCGGCCAGGGTCGGGCTTTCATAGGAGCGGTAGCTGGGGAACAGGTTGAACGCTGGCACACGCAGGCCGTCGAGCAGCACGCTGCCGCTGGAGGTGGTGCGCTGGCCCATGCTGTTCCAGTCGTCGATCACCAGCAGGCCAGGGGTGTCGCGCGGCACGAAAGCCAGTTGTGCGCGGTCCTGTTCGTCCAGGGCCAGCACGCCGAGCCAGTGGGCGTACAGCGAGCCGGTGCAATAGCCCTTGCGCCCGTCGATGCGGTAGCCGTTACCTTCGGCGACCAGGCGTGTGCGGATGTCCTGCACGGTCTTTCCGCCGGTTTCCGACAGTGCATTGGCGAAACGATGGCCCTTGAGCACCAGGTCGAAGAAGAAGCGCTGCTGTTGCTCGCTGCCTTGCAAGCGGATGTCTTCCAGCAGGCAGTAGTGGTTCTGCGGGATCTGCCCCAGTGACGGGTCGGCGGCCGAGACGATGGCGATGACTTGGGCCAGGGTCGCGAAGGAGACCTCGGCGCCGCCGTGCACGCGCGGCACGGTGATGCCCCACAACCCACTGTTGGAATAGGCATCGACCACATCGGCCGGCACCTCGCGGCGGCGGTCGCGCTCGGCGGCGCCTTCGCGCAGCAGCGCGGCGACCTGGTGCGCGACGGCGAGGGCTTCGGCATCGTCTCGGATGACGTGGGCATCCGGCTGGCGGATATCGTAGTGGGCGGATACGGCGGGAGTGGACATGGGTTCCTCGGCAGACTGTGATCGAACACAGTGAGGTTGAGCAGGAACCGTGCCAGTGAATTTAATCTATGTTTTTCAGTAAGTTATGTATTTTTTGCGTGCCTGTTGTCGTACCTCGGACAGACAGCTGTTGGCCAGGTGTTGATGGGCGGACAGTTGCCGCTCGAACAGTCGCCTGTGTAAGGGTTTTGTAAAAAAGCATGTCGCAATTGTGAACAACTGTATCCTGAACGCACTCCACACCATTGGCCCTATAGACCTATGAACCAACTTCCGTCGCAGCCTGAGGCCGCACGCGGGGCGTTCTCCAGTTTTGAGGCGTGTCGCAATTCCCAGAAAGGTCCGGTGGTGATCCTGGCATCAGGGGCGTCGGCGAGCGATTTTCCGCTCGAGGCGTTCGCCGATGTACCGCTGATCGCGATGAATGGCTCCATCGCCATGCTCGAAGGCACTGGCATCCGGCCGTTCTTCTATGTCTGCACCGACCGGGACTTCAGTAACCAACAGCCCGAGCTGTTTGCCAGTGCCCTGCGCCTGAGCCCGCGGGTGGCGTTGTGGCCTGAGCAGTTCGACTGGCTCGACTTGCCCGACGAGTGCGAGCGCTATCCGTTGCTCAAGGCGTTGGAGCCCGGCTTTGGCGACTGGCTGGGTGGGAAGGAGGGGCCCTATGTGAGGAACCGCGGGTGGTGGAGCAAACGTGCGCGCTCCATTGGTTTCAGCAAGGATTTGTCCCACGGCTTCTTCGATGCCCGCACGGTGATGTACGTGGCACTGCAACTGGCCTATCACCTGGGGTTCGAGACGGTGCTGCTGGTTGGCGTGGATTTGAATCAGTCGCTGGGGCGCTTCTACGAGACGGGCAACGTGCGGCGTTCGCCTTGTGGCCTGGACCAGCATTGGGAGGGCCGGATTCTGCCGTCGTTGACCTTGATGGCACGGCAGGTGGTCGGGGACCGGTTCAGGGTCTACAACCTGTCGGTGCAGTCGCGTATTTCCGATGCGCTGATTCCCAAGATCGATGTGCGGCAGGCGCTTGCCCTTGTCAGTCATCGGGCAGTGGCTTAGGGAGCGGGCTTCCCCCGCGATAGAGCCCTGAGCCTGAAGACTGTCGCAAGAAACGGGATGCATCCAACACCACGCACCGGCTACAGTGCCCCCGCCGTCCATACTTAACGGGAGCCCGCCATGTCCTGCGCCTTCACCCTCATGCCATCGCCCGTCGGCGTCCTGACCCTGGTCGCCCGTGGCGACAGCCTGGCCGCGATACTGTGGGAGCACGAGCGGCTCAACCGCGTGCGCCTGGGTGAGCTGCACCGTGACGACCAGCATCCGCTGCTGGGGGAAACCGCCCGGCAGCTCGGCGAATACTTCGCCGGCCAACGCCAGCGCTTCGACCTGCCCCTGGACTTCGCCGGCAGCGACTTCCAGCGCCAGGTATGGGCCGCGCTGCTGACCATTCCCTTCGGTGAAACCCGCAGCTACAGCGAGATCGCCCGACAGATCGGCAACCCCAGCGCGGTAAGGGCGGTGGGCGCTGCCAACGGACGCAACCCGATCTCGATCATCGCCCCTTGCCACCGGGTGATTGGCGCCTCAGGCAGTCTCACGGGATTCGCTGGCGGCCTGGAGGCCAAGCAGTACCTGCTGGCGCTGGAAGGGCGCGAGAGCCTGGCCCTGGCGTTCTGATCCAGTTCAATCGAGCCACCAGGCTAGCAGGCAAAGCGCCAGCGCCAGCACGCTGCCGGCGAACAGGCTGTAGTCGCGCCGTGCTTGGCGGGCATGGCCCTGTACCGCACGCAGGTATTGGCCGGGTGGCGGGGCGTCGGGGCGGTGGCGCAGCCCTTCGACGATGTCGGCGAGGCGGCCCTGGATCAACAAGCCGACCACGTAGTAGGTCGAGGCGTAGCTGGCCAGTGCCAGCAGCAGGTACTTCACGCGAATCCATCCCTGGTCGAGTCGAGCGCCGAGGATACTATCCGGCGAGGCGCCTTCACCAGCGTGAAGGCGCGAGTTTCATGGCGCCTGGCGGTTCAGGAGGCCGGCCGTGGGGCGAAGCGCTGGCGGAACCAGTCGCCGAGCATGGCCTTTTCCGCATAGAGACGGTCGTTGCTGGCCTGGCGCCCTGGGCGGCTGAGGTACATCTTGTCGCTGACCCGTTCCTCGGCCTGCTGGTCGGGGCGGCCGGGCTGGCTCAGGGTATAGGTGAGGTCGATGGTCGGCCAGGTGATCTCACGCATGAAGCGTACGTCGTAGGCCTCGCGGTGCCACGGTTCGTAGCGGCCGGCCAGGTCGATGTCGCGGATGTCGATGCGCAGCTGCTGACCGGGTTGCAGGTAGCGTTGGCCGAGCTTCTGCAGGTGGGTGGTGAGGGCCTTGATCACATCGCCGTCAGCGCCACGCTCGTAGCCGGGGCTGTTGAGGCTGGCATCGCGGAATCGCTCCGGATGGTCGAATCGCACCTCGACCTGCGCGGTCGAGGTGCCTTGTGCCATGCTGTCGAATGCCAGCACCATCAGCGCGGCACAGGCGAGGGCGTAACGCATGATGCACCTCCGGGTTGGCGGCTTGCCTGACCATTCTACGCCTGCCGCCGACGGCACAGCAGAGGAACAATGTAATGGCTCGGTTTCGGCGCTTCGCCGCCAACACGCAGGGGCGTGACCTGGCCGTGGGCGACATCCATGGCCACTTTCGCCGGCTGCAGGGCTGCCTGGACGCGGTGGGCTTCGACCCGCGTGTCGACCGGCTGTTCAGCGTCGGCGACCTGGTCGACCGTGGGCCGGACAGCGAGCAGGCCCTGGCGTGGCTGGCCTGCCCCTGGTTCCACGCCGTGCAGGGCAACCATGAAGCGTTGGCGATCAGCCACGCGCGCGGTGGCCGGGTCGACCTGGACCTGTACCGCGCTGCGGGAGGAGGCTGGTTTCTCGACCTGCCCCGCACCGAGCAGTTGCGTTTCGTCGAGGGTTTCGCCGCGCTGCCGATCGCCTTGGAGGTCGAGACCGCAGCGGGAACGGTCGGCCTGGTGCACGCCGACAGCCCGTTCGCCGACTGGACACAGCTACGCGCCAGCCTGCATGACAGCGACGATGCCCAGATCCAGGAGGTGTGCCAATGGTCGCGGCGGCGCCTGCGACAAGCCGACAGCCAGGCGGTGGCAGGGTTGCGCGCGCTGTTGGTGGGCCACACGCCCGTGCTCAGGCCCAAGGTGCTGGGCAACGTCTGGCACCTGGACACGGGTGGCTGGGGCAGCGGCCGCTTCAGCTTGCTGGAGATCGGCAGCCTGGTGCTGCTCGACTACGTCACGGCCCAATAGGGAAACGCTGCCCACGGCTTGAACCCCCCAGGCAACCGGCGTACCGTTTCCCTCCGACCCCGCCAAGGAACCAGCCCCTCATGCAAGGCAAGGCCCGCAAGATCGTCCAGGCCATTCTCTACGAAATCATCGCCGTCGCCTGCGTCGCCCCGGCGCTGTCGCTGATGTTCGATGCCGGCATGGCCCATTCCACTGCGCTGTCGGTGTTGATGTCGGGCATCGCCATGAGTTGGAACATGGGCTACAACTGGGCGTTCGAGCGTTGGGAGGCACGCCAGCGGGCGCCCGAGCGCACCGTCTTGCGGCGCTTCCTGCACGCCCTGGGCTTCGAAGGTGGCCTGGTGTTGATCCTGTTGCCGCTGGTGGCCTGGTGGTTGGACATCAGCCTGTGGTCCGCGCTGCTGACCAACCTGGCGCTGTTCGCGTTCTTCTTCGTCTACGCCTTCGTGTTCCAGTGGGGCTTCGACAAGGTCTTCGACGTACCGCTGTCGGCACAACGCCCGTGCGGCGAGTGTTGACTTCCCACAACGGCGCAGGATAAGTTCGACGCCCATGAACACTCTCCCGCAGCGTCGCGCCGTCAGCATCATTATTACCGCCATTATCGGATTGGCGGGCTAGCGCGCACGTGCACCGAACCCGCCCTGGAGGCGGGTTTTTTCTCTCTGACTCCTGGGCCCTTGAAACCACCAGGAGTCATCGATGACCAGCCTCAACGTCAGCCCCCGCACCGCCCCCGCGCCCCAGCAACTGCTGTCGGAGCAGGTGCGGCGCATCCTTGCCGCGCCCGTGTACGACCTGGCCATCGAGACGCCGCTGCAGGCGGCGCCAGCGCTGTCGGTATCCCTCGGCAACCAGGTGCTGCTCAAGCGCGAGGACTTGCAGCCGACGTTTTCGTTCAAGATCCGCGGCGCCTACACCCGGCTGTCACGCCTGAGCCCGGCGCAGCGCGCGCGTGGGGTGATCACCGCCTCGGCGGGCAACCATGCTCAGGGCGTGGCGTTGGCCGCTTCGCACCTTGGGTTGCGCGCCACCATCGTCATGCCCACCACCACCCCGGAACTGAAAATCGCCGGTGTGCGTTCGCGCGGTGGCAATGTGGTGCTGCATGGCGAGAGCTTCCCCCATGCGCTGGCGCATGCCCTGCAACTGGCCGACCAGCAAGGCGCGACCTTCGTGCCGCCGTTCGACGACTCGGACGTGATCGCCGGGCAGGGCACCGTGGCCATGGAGATCCTGCGCCAGCAACCCGGTGCGCTGGACGCGATCTTCGTGCCGGTCGGCGGCGGTGGCCTGGTGGCGGGTATCGCCGCCTACGTGAAATACCTGCGCCCGCAGGTCAAGGTGATCGGCGTCGAGCCGGAAGACTCCAATTGCCTGCAAGCCGCGCTGGCCGCTGGCGAGCGGGTGATTCTGCCGCAGGTCGGTACCTTTGCCGACGGCGTGGCGGTGGCGCAGGTGGGCGCCCATTGTTTCGAGTTGTGCCGACATTTCGTCGACGAGGTGATCACCGTCAGCAGCGACGAGCTGTGCGCGGCGATCAAGGACATCTACGACGACACCCGCTCGATCACCGAACCGTCTGGCGCGCTGGCTGTGGCCGGGATCAAGAAGTACGTGGCCCGCGATGGCGTGAGGGGGCAAACCCTGGTGGCCATCGACTCGGGCGCCAACATCAACTTCGACCGCTTGCGCCACGTGGCCGAACGCGCCGAGTTGGGCGAGCAGCGCGAGGCGGTGATCGCGGTGACCATCCCCGAGCGGCCGGGCAGCTTCCGCACCTTCTGCCAGGCCCTGGGCAAGCGCCAGGTCACCGAGTTCAACTACCGCTACCAGGCGGGGGGCGAGGCGCGGTTGTTTGTCGGTGTGCAGACCCACCCGCTGCACGACCCGCGCGAGGCGCTGCTGGCCAGTTTGCGTGAGCAGGGCTATGAGGTGCTGGATTTGACCGACAACGAGCTGGCCAAGCTGCACGTGCGCCACACGGTGGGCGGCCATGCGGCGCCGGGGACGGACGAACGGGTGCTGCGCTTCGAGTTTCCGGAGCGGCCGGGGGCGTTGCTGGGGTTCCTGGAGCGGCTGGGCAAGCGCTGGAACATCAGTCTGTTCCACTACCGCAACCATGGTGCGGCCGAGGCGCGGGTATTCGCGGCGCTGGAGGTGCCCGAGGAGGAGCGGCCGGGCCTGCCGGCGGCGCTGGAGGCGATGGGGTATCGGTACTGGGATGAGACGGACAACCCGGCGTACCGGTTGTTCCTAGGCTGAGGGACCGTGCCGTAGTGCGGGCCTGCCCCGCGCTACGGCATCACCCTCAGTTACGATCCAGCCACACGGTCTGCACGTTGCAGAACTCCCGCACGCCGAAGTGCGACAGCTCGCGGCCGAACCCGCTCTTCTTCACGCCGCCGAACGCCACGCGGGGGTCGGAGGCGCAGTAGCCGTTGATGAACACGCCCCCGGTGTCCAGCGCCGCGGTCATGCGCTCGGCCAGGGCCAGGTCGGCGGTATAAATGGTCGACGCCAGGCCGAACTCGCTGTCGTTGGCCAGTTCCACCGCGTGGTCGGCATCACGGGCACTGATGATCGCCGCCACCGGCCCGAACAGCTCCTGCTTGAACGCGGTCATCTGCGGGGTGACGTCGGCGAACACGGTGGGTGCATAGAGGTTGGCCGCACCCTTGACCTTATGCCCACCCAGCAGCAGGGTGGCGCCTTCGGCGAGGGTCGCCTGGACCTGGTCGTCGAGCTCGTCACGCAGGTCGTAGCGGGCCATCGGGCCGATGTAGGTGTCGTCTTCCAGCGGGTTGCCAACCTTCAGTGCGCGGGTGGCCTCGACGAACTTGGCGGTGAACGCCTCGACGATGCTTTCCTCGACGATCAGGCGCTTGGCCGCCGCGCAGACCTGGCCGGTATTCTGGTAGCGACCGATGACGGCGGCCTTCACTGCCGCGTCCAGGTCGGCGTCGGCGAGCACGATGAACGGGTCGCAGCCGCCCAGCTCCAGCACGCACTTCTTCAGCGCGGCGCCGGCCTGCGCGCCGATGGCCATGCCGGCGCGCACGCTGCCGGTCAGGGTCACGGCGGCGATGCGCGGGTCATTGATGGCGCGGGTGACGCCGTCCGGGGTGATGTTCACCACCTCGAACACGCCTGGCGGCAGCGCGGCTTGCTTGAAGGCTTCTGCCAGCAGGTAGGCGCAGCCCATCACGTTTGGCGCGTGCTTGAGCACGTAGGTGTTGCCTGCCAGCAGGGCCGGCACGGCGCCCCGCAGCACTTGCCAGAGCGGGAAGTTCCACGGCATCACCGCCAGGATCGGGCCCAGCGGGCGGTACTCGATGCGTGCCTTCTCGACCTGCGTGGCTTCGGCGGCGAGCATCGCTGGGCCATGCTCGGCGTACCACTGGCACAGGTCGATGCACTTGGTGACTTCGCCACGGGCCTGGGCGATCGGCTTGCCGATCTCGCGGGTGATCATCACCGCGAAGGCTTCGTGATTGGCCTGCAAGGCGGCCGCCAGGGCAAGCAGGTACCCACTGCGCTGACCCAGAGACACCTGACGCCAGGCGGCGAAGCCGGCCTTGGCGCGTTGCAGCGCCGCGTCCAGTGCGGCGTCGGTGTCGTAGGGGTAGTGGCCGATCCGCTCGCCGGTGTACGGGTCGACGGAAAGGGCATGGGTCAGGCTGCTGATCTCGCTCATGGCGGGCTCCTCGTTGTTGTCGTTGCTGGTGCCCAGACTAGTGGCGTGCTTCTTTGATGAAAACTGAATAATAATGAGTGAAACATTCACGATTGGAGAAAGACCGTGGACTTGGTGCAACTGGAGATGTTCAAAGCCGTGGCTGAGCACGGCAGCATCAGCGCCGCCGCCCAGCACATCCATCGGGTGCCGTCGAACCTGACCACCCGCATCAAGCAACTGGAAGAGGACCTGGGGGTCGCACTGTTCATTCGCGAGAAGAGCCGCCTGCGTTTGTCCCCGGCGGGCTGGAACTTCCTCGAATACACCCGGCGCATCCTCGAACTGGTGCACGAGGCGCGCCTGACCGTGGCTGGCGAAGACCCCCAGGGCACCTTCGCCTTGGGCTCGCTGGAGAGCACTGCGGCGGTGCGTATCCCCGGACTGCTGGCGGCCTATAACCAGCGCTACCCCAAGGTCGACCTGGACCTCTCCACCGGCCCGTCGGGGACCATGCTCGAAGGCGTGCTGTCCGGGCGCCTGGTGGCCGCCTTCGTTGACGGCCCGGTGCTGCACCCGACCCTGGAGGGCATGCCGGTGTTCGAGGAGGAGATGGTGGTGATCGCGCCGCTCAACCACGCCCCGGTCAGCCGCGCCCGTGACGTCAACGGGCAGAGCATCTATGCCTTTCGTTCCAACTGCTCGTATCGCCACCACTTCGAGAAGTGGTTCGTCGAGGACGATGCCGTACCGGGCAAGATCCACGAAATGGAGTCGTACCACGGCATGCTCGCCTGCGTGAGCGCCGGCGCCGGCCTGGCGTTGATGCCGCGCAGCATGCTCGACAGCATGCCGGGGGCGAGCACGGTCAGCGTCTGGCCGCTGTCCGAGGATTTCCGCTACCTCAAGACCTGGCTGGTGTGGCGTCGAGGGACGGTGTCGCGCAGCCTGAGCACGTTTATCCACCTGCTGGAGGAGCACGCCGCCTGACCGGTGGTCACCCTGTGCTGAACGTGCCGGCGCGTGGGGTTTCGAATAGAGGTAGACCCTTCTCCAACAGGAGGAAAGGACCATGCGCAATCATCACTATGGCCTGTGCGCGACGCTGCTCGTCGCCCTGGCCTTGCCTTGGGGGTTGGCGGCGGCGGCCGACCCGGGCGCGACTATCGACCCGCAAGGGGTGCAATTGCAGCCGCAGGAACAGAACGGTATTCGCTACCTGCAGGGGGGGATTGGCCAGGACGAGGCCAACGCGCTGCGGCGCACGCCCGGGTATGACCTGCACATCACCCTGTCCACTGGCCCCGAAGGCAAGTTCCAGAGTGGCGCCTCGGTCGATATCCAGTCGGCGCAGGGTGAGTCGGTGCTGGCCCTGCAGGATGTCGGGCCGATGATCTATGTGCAGCTGCCGCCGGGGCACTACAAGGTTACCGGGCAGGCGGAAGGGCAGACTGTGCAGCAGCAAGTGAGGGTGGGCGGCAAGGCGCCGGCCAAGGTGGACCTGAACTGGCGTTAGCGTCGTGGCAGGGGCGCGAGGGCTCTATCGCGGGGCAAGCCCGCTCACAAGGGCGGCGGGTTCGGTGAGAGCGGCGCTGTACCTGTAGGCGCGGCGGTGCGGCGATCCGACTTGCCCGCGATAGGGCCGACCCTGCCACGGGTGATTCTGATACTCAGCTATCTTTTTTCTCATCTGATAGTGGCAAATGACTTTCAAGTTTCCAGAAGGCTGACGATAATCGAGAAAGTATTACCACTTGTGACTTGGTTTCTAGCACCGGGCCACGAGCGCATAACGAGGGGCCAAAGCCCCCGCTTGCCGCAGGCCCGGCCATGAAGGGCGGCCTGCCCGTGAAGACCATCAGGAGAAGTCATCGATGAAAACCCGTCTTGCCACTACGTTGGGCGCCGTCGTGCTGGCGTTCGCCGGGGCTAACCTGGCCCAGGCCGCGCAGGTTTCCGGTGCCGTGGGTGCCACCTCGCAGGGTGACATGACCTATCGTATCGGCCTGTCCTTCGACTGGGACAAGAAATGGTGGGAAAGCAGCACCGGCCACCTGACCGGTTACTGGGACGCGGCGTACACCTACTGGGAAGGTGGCGATGCCAGTGGCGCGCACTCACTGTCGTTCAGCCCGGTGTTCGTCTACGAGTTCGGCAGCGGCGGCTATGTGCCCTTTATCGAGGCTGGCATCGGCTTGGCGGCCTTCTCCAAGACCGACGTGGGCGACCAGCGCCTGGGCTCGGCGGTCAACTTCGAGGACCGCATCGGCTTCGGCTTGAAGCTGCCGGGGCAGCAGAAGGTCGGCATCCGTGCCTCCCACTATTCCAATGCCGGGTTGAAGCAGCCTAACGACGGGATCGAGTCGTACGCCTTGTTCTATAGCGCCGGGTTCTGATTCGGGACCGCATCGCCGTCATCGCGGGGCAAGCCCGCTCAGGCACACCGCCGATTTCAGCTTCGGCGGTGTGTCTGAGCGGGCTTGCCCCGCGATGCTTTCAGCGCTATTTCACCGCCTTGATCGCCAGCACATTGCACAGCGGGTGCTCCAGCACATGGGCCGTGGTACCGCCCAGGTAGGTCTGCATCGCATCGTGCCGATGGCTGCCCATGACGATCACATCCACGCGGCTGTGCCCGATGAACTGGGCAATCGCGCGAATGGCTGGCCCCTCCAGGAAATGCCGGCGCTCCAGGGCGATTTCATGATGGTCGCCCAAGCGGTTGAACGCCGAGCGCTGAGCGGTGCGCACGCTGCTGTCGAACCCCGGCATGGTCACCGTACCGGCACCGAAATCGGCGATGTGCGTGCGCGCGGCGTCGCACACGTGCACCAGGTGCAGCTCGGCGTTGCATTGCAGGGCCAGGGCGCGGGCGCTGTGGATGACCTGTTCGTCCAAGTGCTCACCGGCGCCGTGGCTGTTGAGGTCCACGGCGGCTGAGATCTGCCGGGGCAGCGGCAGACGGATCTCGCTGACCAGGTGCACGGCCACCGGGCTGTCCTTGAGCAACAGCCAGTCCAGCGGCGTCACCAGCAGGCGCTTGAGCACCGGTTCGTGCTGCACGTCCTTGACCAGCAGGTCACACCCCAGCCGCTCCACCTGTTGCAAGGCGCTGGCCAGTGGGTCACGGGTCAGCAGCAGGTCGGTGGACACATCCAGGCCGGCGTCACGCAACTGTTCGGCCTCGTCGGCCAGCCACTGGCGGTTGTCGCTGAGCAGGCGCTCGCGTTCGCGCATATCGCCCATCAGGCCAAAGGTGTCGACATCGTCGACGAAGACGTTGACATCCAGCAGCGCGCCACTGGATTCGGCCAGCGCCGCCGCCCGCTGCAAGGCCGGCGTGTGGCGCATCTGCGGGCCGAGCATGACGAACAATCGCTTGAATTGGCTCATCTCACACCTCCACGTGTGGCAAGCCCCCCTTGCGTGCCGGTGATGGTCGTCCCGGGCCCTGTGGCGCGGAAGTCCTCCTTCAGTCTAGCCCGTACTGAGCGGCCGGCAGGTCGCTGGGGCGGTCGATGTCCTGGAGTACGCCGGGGTCGCCCAGTTCGAGGGTAAGCACGGCCTCGGGGTGCGTTTGCAGCACGGCGCGGGCGCCGTTGTCGCCCTGTAGCTGGGCCAGGGCGGGCCAGAACGCCCTGCCGAACAACACCGGGTGGCCGGGGCGGCCTTGGCAGGCAGGGCGGCAGATGCGTTCGGGGCTGGCTGCGGCGAGCAGGGCGTGGAGGGTGGCGGGCCGGATGAAGGGCATGTCGGCGAGAAATACGGCGAGGGTCTCGGCCTTGGAGGCCTGGGCGATACGCGCCACGCTGGCGGCGATGCTGTGGCTCAGGCCCAGGCGGCTGGCTGGGGATTGCAGCACCCGCACGTCGGCGGGCAGCCAGTCGGGGATGGACTCGTCGGCGCGCAGGGCCAGCCAGATTTCGTCCAGGTGCGCGCAGGGCAGGGCCAGGCTGGCCTGGAGCAAGGTCTGACCGTCGGGCAGGCGGTGCTGGCGCTTGTCGCTGCCGAAGCGTTGGCTGTGGCCGGCGGCGAGGATCAGGGCGCAGGAGGTGTGGGGCATGTGGGCTCTCGGGGGCGGTGGTGGCCCTATCGCGGGCTTGTCCCGCGATAAGGCCACTACTCCCTAAGGATGGTCTGAAGTAGACCGCTGTTTTTCGACTGCCGAGCCATAGACGCTTTCAAAAACGGCAGCCGTTTAAAATCCGGGCAGGTTTTCCGCCTATTCCATCCATTTTTGCCGCCGCGAGCACCCCGCAGCAGCCATTTCTCGCATTACAGACGCACTTCTCCTGTGTCGGCCTGCAAATGTCGGCGGGCCATCCACAGATTCGACAGGGTAAATAGCGTCACCATCTCCGTAGCACTCCTTGCGGATCTGCTTGCGTTTACCGGCGTACTCGGCGTCGGCGAAGGTCATCTGCTTCATCGGGAAACTCGGGCAACGGGATCGGCGTATTTCATCAGATTTGGGAAGTCTTCTTCAGAATTTCCTTAGTGGCTCTTATTGGCTAGCCGCAGATTCAGTTCGCCAAACAGGTCGCGCTTAGCGTCTACTGTGAGACTGTGACCAACACCAGGGTATACTTTGACCTGCAGGTTCTGTTTGCCATGTATTGAGAATTGGCGCTGCAGATAATGCACGGAGGCCAAGGGTTGACTATCGTCCTGTTCCCCCACGCCGATCAAAATGGGAATGTCTACCTTGAGGTAATCCGGCATAGGATCAAAATCCAAAATATCCGTCCACCAGTAGACGGGATTTCCGTACCAGTTGTCGTTGAGGTCGATGGGCTTGTCTGCATATTCCAGTGCAAAGGCATCGACGTCAGGCACCTGACCTGGCGCAGCGTGCTGCCTCATCACTTGGAGAGACTTGCGCATGGTGTAACCACCACTGCCGATGACAACTAACTGGGTGACGTGCGGATTCAGCGATGCTGCGTGAACCGCAGCATCGGCTGCTTCTGAGACACCAATCACGACAACATTTCTAGGACTGAAATCAAGCTGCTTGAGCTTGCTATTGATGAATGCAGAGAAGTCCTTCATGCGCTGCTCAGAGACATTGGCTTTGATGAAATCCTCGCCACAGGTAGTCTCATTGTCCAAATCGCCCACATATCGCTTGTTCAAGGCAAATAGCACGCCGTTAAAGCGAATGGCTCTAAAGTAATCGGGCGTGTAATGCTTCATGCTGACGCAGCCTGTCGCTCCGTATGTGAATAACACTGTGTCGCGTTGCTGCACATCCCCGGCATTGGCTTGGTAGTACAAGGCTGACACTCCGTCGGCATAGGTCATCGTCTGTGCGGGGAGTGCCTTGGCTTCCAGCTTAGGCCCCTGTTGGCAGGCCATCAAAAGCAGGGTCGCTCCTACTACGCTCAGTGGGCGAATTATTGGATTCATACATATTAGATTTTTTGAAATAAAGGCACATTATACCGCAAAAGCCATGGATCAGTGGCGTTATCTGCCGCATCCCGGACGATCATAGGATGGTCTGAAGTAGACCGCTGTTTTTCGACTGTCGGCCTGCAAATGTCGGCGGGCCATCCACAGATTCGACAGGGTAAATAGCGTCACCCTCTGCGTAGCATTCTTGGCCAATCCCCGGAAGCGCACCTTCGTGTAGCCAAACTGCCGTTTGATCACGCGGAATGGGTGTTCGACCTTGGCACGGATTTGGGCCTTGGCCTTTTCGATCTTGCGTAGCGCTTTGTATAAGGCACTGCGCTTGCCGTGTTTCTTGTAAGTGCTCCGCCGAGCCGCAATCTGCCAGATGACTGCACAACCTTCATGTTCAGGGCGATTTTCGACCCCGGTATACCCGGCGTCGGCGCACACAACGTTTTCCTCGCCGTGCAGCAGTTGGTGGACCTGAGTGACGTCCGCAACATTTGCCGCCGTAACCACCACGCTATGTACCAGGCCCGACTCTTCGTCGGCACCAATATGGGCTTTCGCGCCAAAGTAATACTGGTTGCCCTTCTTGGTCTGGTGCATTTCCGGGTCGCGCTTCCCGTCCTTGTTTTTGGTCGAACTCGGTGCGTGGATCAGCGTGGCATCGACAATGGTGCCTTGGCGCAGCGACAGGCCGCGATCTCCCAGGTAGCCGTTGATCAGCGCCAGAATTCCGGCCGCCAGTTCATGCTTTTCCAGCAGGCGACGGAAATTGAGAATGGTGGTTTCGTCGGGGATGCGCTCCAGGATCAGCCCCGAGAATTGGGCGCAGGATGGTGGTTTCGTACAGCGTTTCCTCCATCGCCGGATCGCTGTAGCCGAACCAGTTCTGCATCAGGTGCACGCGCAGCATTGCCATCAGCGGGTAGGCCGGACGACCGCCTTCGCCCTTCGGATAATGCGGCTCGATCAGGGCGATCAAACCCTGCCACGGCACCACCTGATCCATCTCGATCAGGAACAACTCCTTGCGGGTCTGCCTGTGTTTACCGGCGTACTCGGCGTCGGCGAAGGTCATCTGCTTCATCGGGAAACTCGGGCAACGGGATCGGCGTATCTCATCAGATTTGGGAAGTCTTCTTCAGAATTTCCCTAATCAATCATTAAGTTTGCCTTCATGGCGCTTGCAGCCATCTTCGGTTTTTCCTGGCAGCCCCAGTCACTACGCTTTCCAGGCTGCCCAGAACGATAACCCCATGCGGGCTCTGAGGAGATCATCCATGGTCCACACCCTGAAGATCAACGGCCGCGAGCACCAGGTCGAGGTCGATGACGACACGCCACTGCTCTGGGTCCTGCGTGACATGCTTGGCATGACCGGTACCAAGTTCGGCTGCGGCATGGCGTTGTGCGGTGCCTGCACCGTGCATATGAATGGCAGCGCGATTCGCTCGTGCATGATGCCGGTCAGCGCCCTGGCCGGGGCCAGCATCACCACCATCGAAGGCGTCGGCGACAGCGAGCTGGGCCAGCGCGTGCAGGCCGCCTGGCTCAAGCACGAGGTGGTGCAGTGCGGCTACTGCCAATCGGGGCAGATCATGTCGGCCACCGCCTTGCTGGCCAGCAACCCCAAACCGGACGACGCCGCCATCGACGGCGCCATGGGCGGCAACATCTGCCGTTGTGGCACCTATGTACGCATCCGCGAGGCGATCAAGACCGCCTCCGGCCAGGTGGAGGTGTGACATGACCCGTCACGAACCGTTGTCGCCACTCAGCCGCCGGGGCTTTCTCAAGGCCAGCGCTGCCGTCGGTGGTGGGCTGCTGATCAGCTTCGCCCTGCCGGTCGGCGTGCGCGCCGCCGATGCGCCGGCCACCGCCTTCAACCCCAACGCCTACGTGCGCATCGACCGCGCAGGGCGGATCTTCCTGACCATCCAGCCGGTGGAGATGGGGCAGGGCACCTACACCTCGATGCCCGCGCTGATCGCCGAGGAGCTGGAGGTGGGCCTGGACCAGGTCACCATCGAGCACGCGCCGGCCGACGACAAGCGCTACGCCAACCCGATGCTGGGCTTTCAGGTCACCGGCGGCTCGACCTCGGTGCCGGGCAACTGGAAACCCCTGCGCGAGGCCGGTGCGGCGGCGCGCATCCTGCTGGTGGCGGCCGCCGCCAAGCAATGGAAGGTCGAGCCGGCCAGTTGCAGGGCCGAGCAGGGCAAGGTGCTGCACCCGGCCAGCGGTCGTCAGCTGGGCTATGGCGAACTGGTGGACGCCGCCGTTGGCCTGCCGTTGCCGGAGCTGATCCCGCTCAAGGACCCGAAGGACTTCAAGCTCATCGGCACCCCGGCGCCGCGCACCGACGCCCCCGGCAAGGTCAACGGCAAGGCGGTGTTCGGTATCGATGTTCACCCCGAAGGTGTCAAGGTTGCCGCGATCCAGCTGTGCCCGGTGATCGGCGGCACCCTGGTCGACGTCGACCCGGCCCCGGCCATGGCGGTCAAGGGCGTGCGCGCGGTGCTCAAGAGCGACAACGCCGTGGCCGTGGTCGCCGACCACCTGGGCGCGGCACGCAAGGGCATGGCCCTGCTGCAACCGCACTGGAACGAAGGCGCCAATGCCAAGGTGAGCAGCGCGCAGATGCTCGAAGCCATGCAGAAGGCTGCCGAGCAACCGGGCGTGCAGGTGCGCACCCAGGGCGATGCCCAGGCCGCGCTGACCAAGGCCGCCAAACGCATCGACGCGGTGTACCAGGTGCCATGGCTGGCCCACGCCTGCCTGGAGCCGGTCAACTGCACCGTGCATGTGCGCAAGGACGCCTGCGAACTGTGGCTGGGCATTCAGGTGCCGGCCCGGGCCAAGGCAGTGGCGGCGAAGCTGACCGGCCTGCCGGAGGAGGCGGTGACGGTGCACAACCACCTGATCGGCGGCGGCTTCGGCCGGCGTCTGGAAGTGGATTTCGTCAGCGACGCGGTGAAGCTGGCCAGGCAGGTCGACTACCCGCTCAAGGTCATCTGGTCGCGCGAGGAAGACACCCGCCACAGCACCCTGCGCCCCTACCACTACAACCACCTGAGCGCTGGGCTCGACGCGCAGGGCCAGCCGGTCGCCTGGACGCACAAGGTCACCGGCGCCTCGATCCTTGCGCGTTGGGCGCCGCCGGCGTTCGTCAACGGCATCGACCGCGACGCCATCCGCGACGCCTGCGGCCCCTACGCGTTCCCCAACCTGGCGGTGCACTATGTGCGCCACGAGCCGCCCACCGGCATCCTGCCGGCGTTCTGGCGCGGGGTCGGTCACACCCAGAACGCCTTCATGGTCGAGGGCTTGATGGATGAGCTGGCGCACCTGGCCGGCAGCGACCCGTTCGCTTTTCGCGCGCCTCTGCTGCAGGCCCACCCACGGGCGCTGAAGGTGCTGGAGACGCTCAAGGCCAAGGCCGACTGGGACCAGCCACTGCCGCCCGGCCAGGGCCGGGGCCTGGCGCTGACCTATTGCTTCAGCACCTACGCCGCCCAGGTGGCGCAGGTGAGTGTGGACGACGCCGGCAACGTCAAGGTCGAGCGGGTGACCACGGTGGTGGATTGCGGCATCGCCATCAACCCCGACAGCGTGGTAGCGCAGATCCAGGGCGGCACGCTGTTCGGCTTGACCGCCGCGCTGTTTGGCAACATCACCTTCAAGGACGGGCGGGTGGAACAGGGCAACTTCGACACCTACCGCTTGCTGCGCCTGAACGAGGCACCACGCATCGACACCTTCCGCATCGACAGTGGCGAATCGCCGGGTGGCTTGGGCGAGGTGTCGACAGTGACCATCGCCCCGGCGGTGGTCAACGCGCTGTTCGCCGCCACCGGCAAGCGCCTGCGCAGCCTGCCGATCGACCCGCAGGCCCTGCGCAAGGCCTGAGCCTCAATCGCGCAGCGCACCCAGGGCATCGTGGATGGGCGCGCTGCGCTGGCGCAGCGGGCGACCGTCGCGGCGGTTGAAGCAGGCGGTGATCTCGGCCAGCACCGACAGCGCCACCGCCTCCGGGCCTTCGGCGCCGATGTCCAGGCCCATGGGGTAGTGCACCCGTTCGCCACGGGCGCCGAGTTCGCCGAGCAGCCGCTCGGTGCGCTCGCGTGGGCCGAGCTGGCCGATGTAGGCGCTGCCGTGCGCCAGGGCCTGGCCCAGCCAGTGGCGGTCCTGGCTCAGGCTGTGGCTCATCACCACCACGGCGGCGCCTTCCAGCAAATCGCTCAGGTCGCCGGCTGTTTCCAGGGCGCGATGCAGCACTTCGCGCGCCTCGGGGAAGCGCTCGCGGCGGGCGAAATGGCTGCGCGCATCCACCACGCTGACCTGCCAGCCTTGCTGTGCGGCCATGCGCACCAGGGGCTGGGCATCGTGGCCGGCGCCGAACAGCACCAAGCGGGGCGCTGGCGCCAGGTATTCGAATAGCACTTCGCACTGCCGGCCGGCCTGGGTGTAGACCTGGGTGGCGTTGCGTCGCTGGGTCAGCAGGTGGCGCAGGTCGTCGGCGAGCCGCTCGGCTAGCACGCCATGTAGCCCTGCGGGCAGCCGGATGCCTTGGGCGTCGAGGCAGGCGCGAAGGCCCAGGGGCAGGGCGATGAGGTTGCTGTCTATGACCGTGGCCAACACCGCCGGATGCTGCGTGTCGCGCACCTGGCGCAGCAGGCGCGCGGGCAGGTAAGCGTTGTCCAGGCGTTCCAGCAGGATGCGTACCGTGCCGTTGCAGCCCAAGCCGAAGGCCAGCGCCTCCTCCTCGTCGGCATCACCGTCCTTGATCCCGGTGCGGTAGGTGCGCAGCACCGGTTCGCCGGCCTCGGTCAGCCACCAGGCGCGGCGGGCCAGTTCACCCTCCAGGCAGCCGCCACTGACCGTACCCACGGTGCCGCCATGGCGGGCGATGAGCATGCGTGCCCCGGGGCGTCGATAGGCCGAGCCTTCTACCTTGACCACCGTGGCCATCACTGCCTGTTCGCCGTCCCGCGCCAGGGCGTCCAGGGCTGCGAGCAGCCTGTCGATTTCATTCATGCTCGGGGTATCCGCTTCGCGTGGGTCGAGCCTCGATTATTCAACAGGACCGCGCCCGGATCCGCCGGGTCGCGCTGCAAGAGGCTTGAAGCGCGGCTTCACAGTCTCAGCCCAGGGCGCGCAGGCGGGCGCGGTCGTTGAGCGGCGAGCAGCCGAATTGCCGGCTGTATTCGCGGCTGAACTGCGAGGGGCTTTCGTAGCCGACCTGGTAGGCGGCGCTGGCGATGTCCAACGGTTGGCTCAGCAACAGGCGCCGCGCCTCCTGCAGGCGCAGCTGCTTCTGGTATTGCGTGCGAGTGACGGAAGGCCGGGCACTGGCGCCAGGGCCGGAGCGGCTGTGGGCCGATATCCCATCGTTGGCTTACCGGCCTCGGCCGTTACTGTTACTTCGGGAAATCCGTCGACATCGCCAACTCACGCCACTGCGCCAGTTCCCCTTCGACGAACGCATGCTTGGCCTCGATCCGTGCCACCGCATCACTACCCAGCGGCAGGCGCAGCGGTGGCTGTTCGGCGTTGGCCAGGGTCAGCATGGCCTTGGCGAACTGGTTCGGGTCACCGGGCTGCGCATGGTTGACGGAGGCCGCGAAGGTGCGCATCTGGCCCACGGTCTCGCCGTAGTCGGGCAGTTCCAGGGCGGTCTTGACCAGCGACTGCTCATCGAGGAAGTCGGTACGGAAGAAGCCCGGCTCGACCACGGTGACCTTGATGCCCAGCGGCGTCAGTTCCTGGTGCATGGCCTCGCTGATGCCTTCGACGGCGAACTTGGTCGAGCCGTATACGCCCCAGCCCATATAGCCCTGGTAGCCACCCAGCGACGAGATGTTGATGACGTGGCCGCTGCGCTGGCGGCGCATGTGCGGCAGCACCGCTCGGGTCACGTTGAGCAGGCCGAACACGTTGGTGGCGAACAGGCCTTCGACTTCGTGGGCGTTGGTTTCCTCGACCGCGCCCAGCACGCCGTAGCCGGCATTGTTGATCAGGATGTCGATACGCCCGAAGCGCTTGATGCCATCGGCGACGGCTTGATGGGCGTCGTCCTCGCGGGTCACGTCCAGGCGCACGGCCAGCAGGTTGGGGTGCTGGCCCAGGCGGGCCACGATGTCTTCAGGTTTGCGCGCGGTGGCGATGACCGCGTCGCCGGCCGCCAGGGCCTGTTGTGCGATCAGGGTGCCAAAACCACGGGAAGCGCCAGTGATGAGCCAAGTACGCATGTCAACTCCTCCTGTTACGGACCCTGCACCGTGCAGGGCCTTCTCGATGAGTTGACGCTACTGTAGGGCGTGCCTATTTCTGCGATAATCCCAATAATTTTTCATTGTCTTATGAGAGTTTTTCATCAATGAAGGCGCCCGGCACCCCCGACCTTTCGCTGTTCCTGTGCATCGCCCGGCACCTTAATTTCAGCCGTGCCGCCGTCGAGCTGGGGCTGACCCCATCGGCCCTGAGCCATGCCTTGAGGGCCCTGGAAACCCGCCTGAACGTGCGCCTGTTCAACCGCACCACCCGCAGCGTGGCCCTGACCGAGGCCGGTGAGCGCCTGTACCAGCGGCTACAGCCAGCGTTTCGCGATATCGCCGATGCGCTGGAAGACCTCAACAGCTTCCGCGACAAGCCCTCCGGCAACCTGCGCATCACCGCCGGGCGCGCCGCGGTGGAGCTGGCGTTGTTGCCGCTGGCCAACCGTTTCCTCGCCGCCTACCCGGATGTGCGTTTGGAGATCGTCGCGGACGATGCGCTGGTGGACATGGTCGGTGCCGGGTTCGATGCCGGGGTACGCTTGGGCGAGCGATTGCAGGCGGACATGGTGTCATTGCCGATCGGGCCGTACCTGCGCTCGGTGGTGGTCGGCGCGCCGGCCTTGTTCGAGCGTCACCCGCTGCCGATGCAGCCGCAGGACCTGCGGGGCTTGCCGTGCATCGGCCATCGCTTTCCCAGTGGCGCGCTGTACCGCTGGGAGTTCGAGCGCGGTGGTATGCGTCTGGAAGTGGATGTGCAGGGGCCGTTGGTGTTGGGAGACCTGACACTGATGATCGGCTCGGCACTCGATGGCGTGGGGCTGGCCTACGTGTTCGAAGACATGGTGCGTGAGCACCTGGCCAGCGGGCGGTTGCTACAGGTGCTGGGAGACTGGTCGTATTACTATCCGGGGTTTCACCTGTACTACCCGAGCCGTCGCCAGGTGCCGGCGGCGCTCAAGGCGTTCATCGAGTTCGCCCGTGGGCATCGGGATGTGCCGTCCTGAACATCGCGCCCTCCTTGGCGTGCGTCGGCAGAACAGCGCATGATGCGCCCATGCCTCGAATCTCTGCGTTGCACGCCCTTCGCCGCAGCCTGCGCCCAGCCTCGCACCTGACCCTGTGGCTGCGCTACCGCGCGCCCTATCACTGGCCTTCGACCCTGGCTTTTTTCGCCGCCCGCTGCATCCCCGGCATCGAGACCTTCAGCAACGGTGTCTACCGGCGCAGCTACGTGCATGCCGGGTATCACGGCCTATTGGAAGCACGCCCCGTCGACGGCCGTTGGCTGCAGGTGTGCGTCACGCCCACGCCCTTGGCGCAACTGCCGGGGCTGGTGGCGCGCTTGCGGCGGGTCTTCGACTTGGATGCCGACCCCCTGCGCATCGCCAAGGCGCTCGGCCAGGACCCGTTGATGGCACGCCTGCTCGCCGCCCGGCCGGGGCTGCGTGTGCCGCGCGGTTGGGACCCGTTCGAGCAGGCCATGCGCACCGTGCTCGGCCAGCAGGTCAGCGTGGCAGGCGCCATGACCTTGGCCGGGCGCCTGGTGATACGCCATGGCCGGCCTTTCCAGCTCCAGGCCCCAGGGCTCAGCCACGTGTTTCCGCCCGCTGCAGCGGTCGCCAGCGCCCAGCTCGATGGCTTGGGCATGCCGCGCGCACGTGCCGCGACGCTCGCTACCCTGGCCCAGGCGCTGATCGACCAACCCGGGCTGCTGCGCCCTGGCCAGCCGTTGGCCGCAGCCGTGGACGGCTTGTGCCGCCTCAAGGGCATCGGCCCGTGGAGCGCCCATTACCTGGCCTTGCGCCAGGTCGGCGCCGACGATGCCTTGCCGTTGGGGGACGTTGCGCTGGCCAAGGCCTTGCGCCTGCTGGAGGGGCATGAGGCGCAGCTGGCCGAGCGCGCACTGGCCTGGCGACCGTGGCGCGCCTATGCCGCGCAGCACCTGTGGGCGTCATTGGCCGATGTGCAGCCAACGAGCGCCGACCGCCCGTCGCCCCGACGCCGCAACTGATCGAACGGGGCAGGGGCCATGGGGTTCTTCCGCTAAGGTGCTAGAGGATCCCGCGCGCGATCATTAGCCCCGGCGAATGGACTGCCGCTTGGGCATGCGCATTATCAATTGGCACCTCGTCCGCAGAGCGCGTACCACCCAATAACAGGCCGTCCATACAGAGAGGTCGTACCATGTCGTTGATAGGCGTTTCGATGCTAGAGATGCGGCAGATGATCGAGCAAGCCTGCCTGCCCGACCGCTGCGAGGTGTCCTGC
Source organism: Pseudomonas entomophila (assembly GCF_029193575.1). Taxonomy (GTDB): domain Bacteria; phylum Pseudomonadota; class Gammaproteobacteria; order Pseudomonadales; family Pseudomonadaceae; genus Aquipseudomonas; species Aquipseudomonas entomophila_G. The sequence continues at coordinate 152,174 of NZ_JARGCS010000030.1, forward strand.
CCGGATGGCACCAGCCTGACCATTCGCCTCGGCCAGGGCCAGAGCCTGGATGATTGCCTGACCCGAACCGGCGTGCCCCTGGACAGCCTCAACAACTGCCGCGATGTCGTCGACCTGGTGGCGCAACTGCGCAAGGAGCAGCGCCTGGGCCACCCCCACGTGCTCAAAGCCAGCGCTTGAGCGCTACTGCGCCTGGGGTCAGCCTAGGCTGGCCGGGCGCACGTATTCCGGCATCAAGCCAGACCAGAACAGGATCATCGACACTAGGATGGTCACCAGCAGCAACAACCCCACGCCCCACACGCAGGTCGAGAACAGCAGCGCCTGCTCCTTGCGCAGGCGCAGGAAGGTCTGCAAGCCGCCATACAGCAGCACGGTGGCGTAGGCCGAGGCGGCCAGCAGCACCAGCACCGCCAGCCAGCGCATGGGCACCAGCCCCACCACCCCGGCCAAGAACCATGGCGTCGCGCAGTAGGCGGCGAAGCCGATGCATTGGTTCAGGCTGGGTTCGGCGTCGAAGCCGCGAGACATCCAGCGAATCATCACCCCCATGAGCATCACGCCAACCACGGTGGTGGCGTATAGCAGCCCAGCCAACTGCGCGGCGCTGGTCAGCCCTAGGCGCACATTGTCTTCGCCGGCCAGGCTCCAGCCGAAGGTGGTGGTGCCGACGAACAGGCACAGCGCCGGGACCAGCGCCAGGGCCAGCAGGCGCGGCAGGTATTGTTGCGGGTGGGCTTCCTCGGCGCGGCGGATATCCAGCCAGGCGTCGGCGGGGTGGGTGAAGAGCTTGAGCAAGGGGCTGTTCATGGCGGTCTCCTCCAGGGGCGGGCCCTCTAGCGTATGGAGACGCGTGGATCACGGCAGGTTCACCCGGGTTTGCCGCCGTTGATCGCCTATTGCAGTTCCAGCAGCAGGTTCAGGCCACCGTCACCGCATTTGCCGTGGTCGCGGACCACACCGCGGTAGGTGCGCCCGTCCCAGGTGAAGGCGACGCTGTGGGCGCGCTCGACCTTGTCGGGCAGCGGCGGCAGGATGTGCAGGCGCATCGCCGGGCGACCTTGTAGGTTGAGGGCCGCCAGTTGGACTTGGCACTCGACGCTCAGGGCGACCGGACCGAACAGGGTATCGCGCACGTAGTCCAGTTGCAGGCTGTTGCTGGGGGCGCGGCAGGGCTTTTTCATGGCTGCTGTGGCCGGTTGGCGTTGCACATGGGCGGGCTCCTGGTGAAAGGCGCGGTGCATCGTTGTTTTGAGGCTGTCGGGGCTGGGATGTTCAAAGTTTTTTAGCGGGGTGGCGGCCCTGTCGCGGGGCGAGCCCCGCACCTACCCGCTATATCTGGGAGCTGCGCTGTACCTGTGGGAGTGGGCTCGCCCCGCGATAGGGCCGGCAGCCAAAACCAAAACGCCTCAGGGCTGACGCTCCGCCACCGCCCGCAGGGTCTTCAGCGTCACCATCGGCGCATCCACCACGAACCGATTGGCCAACCACCCTGGCACCGCGCCGGCCGGGTCGGCCTGCAGCTGGTAGGTCACTTCGGTGTCCTTCTCGCCCATCGGCTTCATGATCCACTCACCGTGCAGCTGGCGCACGCGAATCAGCCCCGGCTCGACCGGCACCTTATCCGGGTCGGCGCTCAGATGACGCACCAGGGTGCCATCGTCGAGCCGCTCGCTGCGTACCCGCAGCACCATGTCGCGTGCCTGCGCCGGCCAGGGCAGGTCGGTGGTGAGGTAGACCCAGGTGCTGTCGCCGTCCACCTCCAGCAGGCGCATCTGCTCGCAGGCGTACAACCACTTGCAGGCCACGCGCAGGTTTTCCTGCAGGTCGGTCAGGGTGCGTACGCTGGCCTTGATGCGGGTCACGCCACGGAACTGCTTGTAGGGGGAACCCGGCACGTCGGCGAGGTAGACGTCGATGTCGTGGGCCTGGGTGTCCATGTGCCAGTCGTCGGCGCGCGGCGCCGTGACGGGCAGCAGCAGGAGCAGGGCGAACAGCAGGCGGGGCAGGGTCATGGGAGGGCGCCGGCAAGGAGGGGGAATCCAGTATGCGCGGCGAGGATGAAGCCTGTCATGAAGGTTGCTGCGTCGGGCTGCTTTGCAGCCCCTTCGCGACACAAGGCCGCTGCCACAATGGCCTGTCTTGGGCCTGTGGGCAGCGGCCTTGCGGGCCTTAGCGCTGCGGGTTGAGCGTCAGGTGCACGTGGCGGTTGACGTCCTTGTACAGCAGGTAGCTGAACGGGCCTGGGCCACCGGCGTAGCAGGCTTGCGGGCAGAAGGCGCGCAGCCACATGAAGTCGCCGGCCTCGACCTCGACCCAGTCCTGGTTCAGGCGGTACACCGCCTTGCCTTCCAGCACGTACAGGCCGTGCTCCATGACGTGGGTCTCGGCGAACGGGATCACGCCGCCCGGCAGGAAGGTCACGATGTTCACGTGCATGTCGTGGCGCATGTCGGCCATGTCGACGAAGCGGGTGGTGACCCAGCGGCCTTCGGTGCCCGGCATCTCGATGACCGTGGCGTTGTCGCGGTGGGTGACGAAGGACGGCGGGACTTCCAGGCCCTCGACCTTCTGGTAGTGCTTGCGCAGCCAGTGGAAGGTGACGTTGGCCTTGCTGTGGTTGCGCAAGCTCCATTCAGCGCCCGGGGCGATGAAGGCGTAACCGCCTGGCGCCAGGGTGTGTGGCTTGCCTTCCAGGGTGATGTCCAGCTCGCCCTCGACCACGAACAGCACCGCTTCGGCGTTGGGGTCCAGCTCAGGGCGCTCGCTGCCGCCTTCCGGGGCGACTTCGACGATGTACTGCGAGAAGGTCTCGGCGAAGCCGCTCAGCGGGCGCGCGATGACCCACATGCGCATCTTGTCCCAGAACGGCAGGTGGCTGGTGACGATGTCACGCATCACACCCTTGGGGATCACGGCATAGGCTTCGGTGAACATGGCACGGTCAGTCAGCAGCTCGGTCTGAGCCGGGTGCCCACCGTGGGGGGCGAAGTAGGAGGATTTCGACATGGACAGTCTCGACTTGTTGTTCTCTCCCCGTGCCGGGAACCGCACCGGCCGGTGCGGCGCAGGGGATGCACGAACAGCATAGGGGCGAGCCTGCGCCATCCACAAATTAAATGTTGGAATACTCGGTATTTGGTGACTGAATGCGTACGCTGCGCCCGGCATGCCCTTCAGGCAATCGGTCGCCTTGGCCGAACAGCTTGTGGCGCAAGGTGCCGTCCTGGTAGGCCAGCGGGTAGCGGCCCCGGCGCTGCAACTCCGGCACCAGCAGGTCGACGACGTGCCGCAGGTCGTCGGGTTGCACGGCATAGGTGAGGTTGAAGCCGTCGATGCCGGTCTGGTCGAGCCAGGTCTCCAGCTGGTCGGCCACTTCGCTGGGTGAGCCCAGCAGCACTGGGCCGCGTCCGCCGAGGCCGACGAACTCGGCGGCTTCGCGCACCGTCCACTGGCGGTTCGGGTCGGCGGCGGTGAAGGCTGCCAGGGCCGCGCGGCCAGCGTCGTTCTCCACGTATTCGATGGGCGCGTCCGGGTCGAGGCCGGCGAAGTCGATGCCGGTCCAGCCCGAGAGCAGCGCCAGGGCGGCGTCAAGGTCGACGTAGCGGCGGTATTCGGCGAAGCGCGCTTCGGCCTGTTCGCGGGTGTCGGCGACGATCAGCAGCGCTTGGGCGTAGATCAGTACCTCGTCGCGTCCACGCCCGGCGACTTCGCTGGCCTGGCGGATGCCGTCGGCGTAGCGGCGCAGCACGGTTGGCGTCGGCCCGCTGATGAACACGCATTCGGCATGGCGCGCGGCGAACTGCTGGCCGCGCGCCGAGGCGCCGGCCTGGAACAGCACCGGGGTCCGCTGGGGGGATGGTTGGCACAGGTGCATGCCAGGCACCTGGAAGTGTTCGCCGGCATGCTGGATCGGGTGCACGCGCGACGGCTCGATGTAACGGCCGGTGTCGCGTTCGAGCAGCACCGCGTCATCCTCCCAGCTCTGCTCCCAGAGCTTGTACAGCACTTCCAGGTATTCCTCGGCCAAGTCGTAGCGCTGGTCGTGGCCAAGCTGGCGCGACAGGCCCAGGTTGCGTGCGGCGCTGTCGAGGTAGCCGGTGACGATGTTCCAGCCCACCCGGCCATCGGTCAGGTGGTCGAGCGTGGACATGCGCCGGGCGAAGGGGTACGGGTGTTCGTAGGTGAGCGAGAAGGTCACGCCGAAGCCCAGGTGCCGGGTCACCCCGGCCATGGCCGGAACCAGCAGGAGTGGATCATTGACCGGCACCTGCACGCCGCCGCGCAGGGCTGCCTCGGGGCCGCCCTGGTAGACGTCGTAGATGCCCAGCACGTCGGCGATGAACAGGCCATCGAACAGGCCGCGTTCAAGCAGGCGGGCCAGGTCGGTCCAATAGTCGAGGCGGTTGAACGCCACGCTGGTGTTGCGTGGGTGGCGCCACAGTCCAGGGGACTGGTGGCTGGCGGCGTTCATGCTGAAGGCGTTGAAGCGAATCGGGCGTGGCATGCGACGCTCCTCAGGGCAAGACGGAGGCCGGGTAGACGGCATCGGCCACCGCAAGCTTGCGCGGAATCAGGCCCAGGCCCTGGAAGGTGTCGGCGAGCTTCTGCTGTTCGGCGACGATCTGCGGGGTGATGGCCACGGCATTGTAGTTGCGCCGCTCGCTGGCCACTTGCAGCACGTCGGCGCCGATCCCCAGTTGCGGTGCGAGCAGGGCGGCGACCTCGGCCGGCTTGGCATTGGCCCATTGGGTGGCCTTGGACAGCTCGGCGAAGAAGGTCTTCAACCATTCGCGGTGTTGGTCGGCGAAGGCGGCGGTGGAGAGGTAGAAGGTACGGTTGTTGGACAGCCCGCTGCCGTCGCGCAGGTTCTTCAGTCCCGGCTGGTGCTCGGCGGCGGCGAGGAAGGGGTCCCACAGGGTCACCGCCTCGACGCTGCCCGACTGCAAGGCGGCCACGGCGTCGGCGGCGTTATTGACGTAGGCGGGGGTGATGTCCTGGTAGCTCAGGCCGGCTTCCTGTAGGGCCACGGCCAGCAGGTACTGGGCGTTCCAGCCGCGACCGGTGGCCACGCGCTTGCCCTTGAGGGCTTGCACCGAGGTGATGTGGTCCTGGTCGCGCACCACCAGGCCGATGCCCCGCGGGTAGGGCTGTTCGGCCGCCAGGTACACCACAGGCTTGCCGGCGGCCTGGGCGAACACCGACGGGGCGTCGGCGGCATGGCCCAGGTCGATGGCGCCGGTGCTCAGGGCTTCGAGCACCTGGGGGCCGGCGGCGAATTCGTACCAGCTGACCTTCACCCCTTGTGCGGCCAGGGCTTTTTCCAGGGCACCGCTGCTTTTGAGGATGTTGATGCTGTTGAACTTCTGGTAGCCGATGCGCAGGGTCTTGGCGTCGTCGGCCAGGGCGTCGGCCCAGGGCAGGAGTGCACTGGCGAGGCTGGCCAGCAGGCCGCCGAGCAGCAGGCGGCGCAGGGGGGAGAAGGCGCGGGTGGGCATGACGGGATTCCTTTGCGGGCTAGGGCAGTGTGCACCCAGCGTAAGGAGGAGGGGGTGGGGTTTTCAATTTTTTAATTCCAATTTGTTAGATTGTTTTATTATTTTTATATCCTTTTTGATTTTTGAAGTGGGCGTTTCTCTCGCGGGGTCGACATTTTTTTCACATCACATTGCTAGCATCGCCGGCTCGAACGAGGAGCGGTGAATGATTCAGATTTTGCGCATGCGTGGGGTCCGTATGGGGCTGGCGGCCGGTGCCGGGGTGGTGGCGTGCGCCTTGGGGTTCTTTGCCTGGCAGAGCTTCTACCCGGTGCAGGCCTCCGAGGGCTGGGAGGTACAGGTGCTGCACCGCTCGGTGACCAAGGCCGCTTCGCTGCTGCCGATGGCCGACGGTAGCCTGTTGGTCAGTCGGGAACTGGACGATGGGCGTGGCAGCATCCTCAAGATCACCGCCCAGGGCGACCGTGTGGTGCTGGTCGAGGGGCTGTCCAAGCCCGACGGGATGGTCGCTGCCGAGGGCGGCTGGGTGTTCAGCCAGGAAGGCGGGCGCGCGCCCGTAAGCCTGGCCCGCGATGGTCAGCTCACGGCGCTGTTCGAAGGTGACAGTGTTCAAGGGTTGTGGAACGACGGCGAGCACCTCTATGCCATTGAGGACCGCAAGGGCAATGGCCGGCTGATGCGCTACGACTGGCGCAGTGGCCAGCTCGATGTGCTGCGCTCGGGCCTGACCGAGACCGAAGGCCTGACGCGTTGCGCTGATGGCCGCCTGTTGTATACCGAAAAAGCCGCCGGCACGGTCCGCGCACTGGGTGACGATGGCCACGATCCGGTGCTGGTCGAGGGGCTGCGCAACCCAACGTTCCTGTTCTGCGATGCACGGGGCCTGTGGATCAGCGAAGACTCCACCCATCGCGCGCGGCTGCTGCGCATCGATGCCGACGGCAAGCGCCACACGGTGCTGTCGTTCCTCAAGGCGCCCCAGGCGATCGTGCCGGACGGCAAGGGGAGCTATCTGCTTGCCGAAGGGGGGCGCAACCGGGTGCTGCGACTCACCCCGCCCGAGGCGGCTGCCAGCGAGCAGTTGGCACAGCAGCACTGATCATTTGCGCAGGGCCACCAGTAGCAGCGATTGCGGCATGGCGCTCTGCGGATGCTGCGGCTCCTGCAGGCTAGACAGGGTGTAGCCGGCCAGGTCCAGGGCGTTGAGCCAACTGGACAGGGTGCGGAAGTACCAGGGCATGGGCTGCCAGTCACCCTCGAAGCCGTCGAACGACTCCTCGCGCCAGCCGTCCTGATAGTCGCCGGCGGCCACGCTCCAGGGGTGCAAGGTCTGGATGGCCAGTGCGCCCCCGGGAGCGAGCAGGGCATGCAGGGCGTTGAGCAACGGGAGGATGTCCTGGTGCAACAGGGCGAAGTTGGCGCACACCAGGTCGTAGCCCTGGCCGACGTCGACCTTGGCGTTGGCCAGTTGCTCGTAGGTGGCCAGGTGCACCGCGGCTGAACCGGCCGCTCTGGCGGCGTCGACCAGTGTCGGGTCGCCGTCGACGCCGACCGCCTCGATGCCCCGGTCGGCCAGGGCGCGCAATAGCCAGCCTTCGCCGCAACCCAGGTCGAGTACACGTTCCGGCTGCTGGCCAAGGATGGCCAGCAGGATGGCGCGGTCGGTAACCTGCTGGCGCGATTCGATGCGACCGTTGCGGATCGTCTCGATCCAGGCGCGGGCATTGTGGTGCCAGCTTTGCAGCAGGGAGGAGGTGGGCGAGGGCATGGCATTGGGCCTGGTGGGGTCGACGCTTTCAGCGTAGAGCATCGAAGGCCACTGACGCTTCTGTAGCGGCGGGCTTGCCCCGAAGAGAAGGGCCGCCATTTATACCCCACGGATTGTCTCGCACGCACAGCCCCGGCACACTGCCCCTTCGCATCGAGGAGCAGCGCATGGCACTTTCGAACACCGATTTCACCACCCGTCTGTTGATCGACGCCGGCATCACCCAAGGCATGCGTGTAATGGACGTAGGCTGCGGCAACGGTGATGTCTCCTTGCTCCTGGCCGAACTGGTCGAGCGCGATGGCGCGGTGGTCGGCATCGATCAGTCGGCCCCGGCACTGGACTTCGCGCGCCAGCGCCAAGTGGCGTCCGGCGCGGCGCAACCCTCGTTCGTCGAGTGCGACCTCTACCACTTGCCCGCGTCGCTGGGCCTGTTCGACGCCATCGTTGGCCGCCGCGTGCTGATGTATCAGCCTGATGCGGTCAAGGCGGTGCGTGGCCTGGCACGGCTGCTGCTGCCCGGCGGGGTGATCGTGTTCCAGGAGCACGACAGCACACTCACACCGGCCAGCCTCGAACCCTTCCCGCTGCACCGCAAGGCGCAGAAGTGGCTGCAACGCATGATCGCCCACGAAGGCGCCGACCTGCACATCGGTTTCAACCTGCACCGCATTTTCAGCGAAGCCGGGCTGCAGGTGCAGAGCCTGCGTGCCGAATGCCTGGTACAGACGCCTGATAGCCCTTATGGCCTGGGCGATATCATCCGCGCCTGCCTGCCACGGATCATCGCTCACGGGGTGGCCACCGCGCGCGAGGTGGGCATTGAAACGCTGCAGGCACGTCTGGATGCCGAGCGCCAGCAATCCCAGAGCCTCTACATCGGCGACATGGCATTCGGGGCCTGGGCGTCTAAACGCTGACCAGCGAGAGGCAAGGGGGTTGTCAGACAATAATGATTCTCGTTAATGTAATGTTATTACATAAACGGAGAGCCGTCATGCAAGTGCTGTCATCCCTCAAGCAAGCCAAGCGTCGTCACCGGGATTGCCAGGTGGTCAAGCGCAGGGGGCGGATCTACGTGATCTGCAAGTCCAACCCGCGCTTCAAGGCGCGCCAGGGCGGAGTGAAGAAGAAGCGCGGGTGATGGCGAGGGCCCATGGCGCTATACTCGCCGCCCGTTCGATTGTTATCCGAGTATCACGATGGGTCTTTCCGCTACCGCCACACCTGAACCGCGCCGCGTTGGCGCGCCTGTGATCGCCCTGGCCTTGCTCTTGGCCGGGGCTTTGTTCCTCAATCTCAATGCCGGCCTCACGCAGGTGCTGCTGCTGATCGTGGGCGCTGCCTGGGGCTGACCCTGTACCACGCGGCCTTTGGCTTCACCTCGGCGTGGCGGGTGTTCATCGTCGAGCGCCGCGGTGCTGGGCTGCGCGCGCAAATGGTGATGCTGGCGCTGGCAGTGCTGCTGTTCTTCCCGGCATTGTCGGCCGGCAGTCTTTTCGGTTCCCCGGTCACTGGGCTGGTGGCACCGGCAGGTGTCTCGGTGGTGTTCGGCGCCTTCATCTTCGGCATCGGCATGCAGTTGGGGGGCGGCTGCGCCTCCGGCACCTTGTTCACCGTCGGTGGGGGGAACGCGCGGATGCTGGTGACCTTGCTGTTCTTCATCATCGGTTCGGTCACGGCCACTCACCACGCTGACTGGTGGTTTGCGCTGCCATCGTTCCCGGCCACCTCGCTGGTGAAGGTCTGGGGTGTCGGCCCCGCGCTGCTGGCCAACCTGACCCTGTTCGCACTGATTGCCTGGGTCACCGTGCGCCTGGAGAAGCGTCGTCATGGCGCCTTGGCGTCGCCGGAGACCCGTGAGCACCAGGGCCTGCGTCGCTTCTTGCGAGGCCCCTGGCCACTGGTGTGGGGCGCGATCGCGCTAGCGCTGTTGAACTACGCGACCCTGGCCCTGGCCGGGCGCCCGTGGGGCATCACCTCGGCCTTCGCCCTTTGGGGCGCCAAGACCCTGAGCGCGTTGGGTGTCGAGGTCGGCAGTTGGGCGTTCTGGCAGATGCCGGCCAACGCCAAGGCGCTGGCTGCGCCGCTGTGGCAGGACATCACCACGGTGATGGACATTGGCATCGTGCTTGGCGCCTTGTTGGCGGCTGGGCTGGCCGGTCGCTTTGCGCCGAGCCTGAAGATACCGCTGGCCTCGCTGATGGCCGCGGTGATCGGTGGGCTGCTGTTGGGATACGGGTCGCGGTTGGCCTATGGCTGCAACATCGGGGCGTATTTCAGCGGGATCGCCTCGGGCAGCGTGCATGGCTGGCTTTGGCTGGTGGCAGCCTATATCGGCAACCTGGCGGGTGTGCGGTTGCGACCGTTGTTCTTCGCGGGTGAGCGGCGGGCGCCTGTGTTGAATGGGTGCTGAGCCCATTGAAGTGAACGCGGAGCCTTGGGGCTCCGCTTTTTTTGGGCGCTTATTCTCTAATTCACTTCATAAATTTCTTTTAAATAATTGAATTTCAACGCTTTGCTACTGCATGTTGGGCGCACTGCTCGTAATAGGTCTGCTTGATCGCCACCGGTTTGAGCTGCGATCGGCTGTTGTAGGTCTGCTCGGTGATGCCGAACGCTGTCATGCGCATCCACGGTTTGGGGAACTTGCGCGCCTGCAGCTTCTTGCGCATGGCGTACAGCGTTACCCCGGAAAGCTTGGCTTGCTGGGCCTCGGCGGCGATCTGCGAACCCCAGCCGCAGACCTGGCGTTCGTTCTGGCTCAAGGCCCGAGCCTGGGCACTGAAAGCGGCGGTGGCCAGCAAACAGCCGGCGACGGTGGCTAGAAATACCCGCATGTTGCTGTCCTAAGCGACTGAAGGAGAAGGGAGTTTGCCCTCCCTTCAAACCCTCGGGGGCCAGCAAATTGCCGTCAGCGGGCGAGGCGCGAACGCGGAGCGCGCTGCATCCGAGCCGCAGCGGCTGAAATCCCCGTTGGCTGTATGTGATCGTACAACTGCTTGCGCTATGATGGCGGCTGTCTTTCACAGCGAAACGTACACGGCATGACAGAGCAACAGGTACAGGCCCGGACCCGGCGCAAGCCGCGCAGTCTGGCGCAGGAACTGGTCACGGTGCTGACCGAGCGTATCCGCAGCGGCCAGCTCAAGCGCGGCGACAAGCTGCCGACCGAGTCGCAGATCATGGCCGAGGAGGGTGTCAGCCGCACCGTGGTCCGCGAGGCCATTTCGCGCCTGCAGGCGGCGGGGCAGGTAGAGACCCGCCACGGTATCGGCACCTTTGTGCTGGATGCGCCGAGCACCGGTGGTTTTCGCATCGATCCTGCGACCATCGTGACCTTGCGCGAGGTGCTGGCGGTGCTGGAGCTGCGCATCGCCTTGGAGGTGGAGTCGGCGGGCCTGGCCGCGCAGCGGCGCAGCGACGACGAATTGGCCGGCATGCGCGCGGCGCTGGATGAGCTCAACGAAGGCGCCGCGCACGCATCGGATGCGGTGTCGGCGGATTTCCAGTTCCACCTGCGCATCGCCCAGGCTAGCGGCAACCACTATTTCGCCGACATCATCAACCACCTCGGCACCAGCATCATCCCGCGTACCCGGCTGAATTCCGCGCGCCTGGCCCATGACGACCAGGCGCACTACATGAGCCGCTTGAGCCATGAGCACGAGGCGATCTACGAGGCCATCGCCCGGCGTGATGGCGAAGGGGCGAAGATGGCCATGCGCATGCACCTGGCCAATAGCCGCGAGCGCTTGCGCCAGGCGCATGAGGCGGCCGAGGCGCAAGGGGCCTGAGGTCGGTGTCGCCCCATCGCGCAGCCCGCCCAGACATTCCAAAACCCCATGAAAAAGCCCCGCTTTCGCGGGGCTTGTCTTTATTCGCTAGCGGGCACGATCAAATCGCCCCCTCGCTCCACTGCCCATCCACCAGGCGCCGCAGCCCCAGCGGGTTGCCATCGCGCAAGGCTTGCGGCAGCAATGCCTGCGGGTAGTTCTGATAGCACACCGGCCGCAGGAAGCGGTCGATGGCCAGGCTGCCGACCGAGGTGCCCCGGGCATCGGAGGTCGCCGGGTACGGCCCGCCATGCACCATCGCATCGCACACCTCCACACCGGTCGGGTAGCCGTTGACCAGGATCCGCCCAACCTTCTCTTCCAGCAGCGGCACCAGCCAGGCGAATGTCTCCAGGTCCTCGGGCTCGCCAATCAGCGTCGCGGTCAGTTGCCCACGCAAGCCCAGCAAGGCGGCGCGCAGTTGCTCAGCGTCGGCCACCTCGACGGCCACCGTGGTGGGTCCGAACACCTCCTCTTGCAACAGCGGGTCAGCCTCTACCAACAGGCGCGCATCGGCCTTGAACAGCTGGGCACGGGCCTGGGCTCCTTGTTGGGGCTGGCCAGCCAGGTGCTGGATGCCGGCGTGGGTCCGCAGGTGCTCGAGCCCGGCGACATAGCTGCGCAGGCCGCCGGCGTTGAGCAGCGTCTGGCCGGCCTGCTGTTCCAGGTGCCCGCCCAGTTCGTCCAGCAACTGGCGGTAGGCCGGTGACGCCAAGCCGATCACCAGTCCAGGGTTGGTGCAGAATTGCCCGGCGCCCAGGCACACGGAACCTGCCAGCTCGCGGGCGATGGTCTCGCCGCGCTTGGCCAGGGCCGCAGGCAGGACGATCACCGGGTTGATGCTCGACATCTCGGCGAACACTGGGATCGGCTGCGGGCGCTCGGCGGCCATGCGGCACAGCGCATCGCCGCCTTTCAGCGAACCGGTGAAGCCAACCGCCTGGATCGCCGGGTGCTTGACCAGCCACTCGCCGATGCCGCCACCGAAGACCATGTTGAACACACCCTTGGGCATGCCGGTGCGCTCTGCGGCGCGCAGGATGGCGCAGGCCACCAGGTCGGCGGTGGCCATATGTCCGCTGTGCGCCTTGAACACCACCGGGCAGCCAGCGGCCAGGGCGGCGGCGGTGTCGCCACCGGCAGTGGAGAAGGCTAGCGGGAAGTTGCTGGCGCCGAATACCGCCACCGGGCCGACGCCGATGCGCATTTGTCGCAGGTCTACGCGCGGCAATGGCTGGCGCTGGGGCAGGGCGCGATCGATGCGGGCGCCGAGGAAGTCGCCACGGCGCAGTACCTGGGCAAACAGGCGCATCTGGCCGCTGGTGCGGCCGCGTTCGCCTTGGATGCGCGCGGCGGGCAGGGCGGTTTCGCGGCAGACGATGGCGACGAAACGGTCATCCAACTCGTCCAGTTCGGCAGCGATGGCCTCGAGGAACTCGGCGCGGCGTGCCGGTGGCAGCTGGCGGAATTCCCCGAAGGCCGCAGCGGCCGCGCGGGCGGCCTGGTCGACTTCCTGATCGGTGGCCTGCACGAAGCTGTAGGGCAGGGCCTCGCCGGTACTGGCGTCCAGGCTGTGCAGGTACTGTTGGCCGGTAGCGCTGCGCTGGCCGGCGATGAAGTTGTGGCCGAGGATCTCGGGCATGGGGGGGCTCCTGTCAGGTAATGGGTAGCCCCCTGTAGGCGCGGGCGTCCGGCTAGGCAATCGAGGTGTTGCGGCTGACGCTATCGCGGGGCAAGCCCGCGCCTACAGGGGCGGTGCGGGCTTCAGGTGATGGGCGCTGGGTTGAACAGGGTGATGTCGTTGTGCAGCTTGTGGCGTTCGGCCCAGGTCTGCTGGCGACCGCTGGCGACGTCCAGGTAGTAGTGGAACAGCTCCCAGCCCAGTTCCTCGATGCTCGCGCGCCCGGTGGCGATGCGCCCTGCGTCAATGTCGATGAGGTCGGGCCAGCGCTGCGCCAGTTCGCTGCGGGTGCAGACCTTGACCACCGGCGCCATGGCCAGGCCATAAGGCGTGCCGCGACCGGTGGTGAATACGTGCAGGTTCATGCCCGCAGCCAGTTGCAGGGTGCCGCAGACGAAGTCGCTGGCCGGGGTGGCGCAGAAGATCAGGCCTTTGCGGTTGACCCGCTCACCGGGGCCAAGCACGCCTTGGATAGCGCCGCTGCCGGACTTGACGATCGACCCCAAGGATTTCTCGACGATGTTCGACAAACCGCCCTTCTTGTTGCCGGGCGTGGTGTTGGCGCTGCGGTCGGCGGCGCCCTGTTGCAGGTAGCGGTCGTACCAGTCCATCTCGCGCACCAGCGCTTCGGCCACCTCTGGGGTTTCGGCGCGGGAGGTGAGCATGTAGATGGCATCGCGCACCTCGGTGACTTCCGAGAACATCACCGTGGCCCCGGCGCGCACCAGCAGGTCGGCGGCAAAGCCCAGCGCCGGGTTGGCGGTGATGCCGGAGAACGCGTCGCTTCCGCCGCATTGCATGCCGAGGATCAGCTCGCTGGCCTGCACCGTCTCGCGGCGGCGCTGGTCGAGCTTCTTGAGGCGCGCCTCGGCCAGGTCCATGATCTGCCCGACCATTTCGGCGAAGCCCAGGTTGGCGTCCTGCAGGCGGTACAGCCAGGGCTCGCTGAGGTCCACCGACGGGTCGTTGTCGTGCATCACTTGCCCTGCCTGCAACTTCTCGCAGCCCAGGCTGATGACCAGCGCCTCGCCGCCCAGGTTGGGGTTGCGCGCCAGGTTGCGCACGGTGCGGATGGGGATGTACGCATCGCGCGCGTTGATCGCCACGCCGCAGCCGTAGCTGTGGGTGAGCGCGACCACGTCGTCGACGTGGGGGTACTTGGGCAGCAGCTCCTCACGGATGCGCTTGACCGCGTGGTCGAGCACGCCGGTGACGCACTGCACGGTGGTGGTGATGCCCAGGATGTTGCGGGTGCCTACGGTGCCGTCGGCGTTGCGGTAGCCCTCGAAGGTGAAGCCGTCCAGCGGTGGCAGGGCCGCGGGCACGGCGTCGCAGCGCGGCAGGCTGTCGAGTTCCGGCGCGGCGGGCATGGCCAGTTGGGTTTCCTGCACCCAGCTGCCGCGGCGCAGGGGCTCCAGGGCATAACCGATGACCTGGCCGTAGCGGCGCACCGCCTCGCCCTGGGCGATGTCGACGGTGGCCACCTTGTGGCTTTGCGGCACGGCCTCGACCAGGGTCAGGCCATCGGCGAAACGGGCGCCTTCACCCAGGCCGCCATCGTTGACCACCACCACGACGTTGTCGTCGTCGTGCAGGCGGACGTAGCGGGGCGACTCGGCGGTTTCGATCAACTGCATGGCGTTATCTCTCAGGCTTGTTCATCTGCCCGCACCTGGCCGGGGCCGGGTGCGGGCGTGTCCAACTCAGTGGCGCGAGCCGGCCAGTTCGCTGCTGGCGGCCGGTGCGGGCGAGGGCTTGGGTGCCTCGCGCAGCTCGATGCGCTTGATCGGGCCGACGATCACCAGGTAGCTGAACACCGCCACCAAGGCATTGGCGCCGACGTACAGCAGCGCCCACTTGAACGAGCCGGTGGCACTGATGATGTAGCCGATGACGATCGGCGTGGTGATCGAGGCGATGTTGCCGAAGGTGTTGAACAGCCCGCCCGACAGCCCGGCGATCTGCTTGGGCGAGGTGTCGGCGACCACCGCCCAGCCCAGCGCGCCGATGCCCTTGCCGAAGAACGCCAGGGTCATGAAGCCGACCACCATCCATTCGGCCTCGACGTAGTTGCAGAAGACCATGGAGGTCGACAGCAACAGGCCGCAGACGATCGGCAACTTGCGCGAGAAGGTCAGCGAGTTGCCACGGCGCAGCAGCCAGTCCGACAGCACCCCGCCGAGCACCCCGCCGATGAAGCCGCAGATCGCTGGCAGCGAAGCGATGAAACCGGCCTTGAGGATAGTCATGCCGCGTTCCTGCACCAGGTACACCGGGAACCAGGTGAGGAAGAAGTAGGTGATGGCGTTGATGCAGTACTGGCCCAAATACACGCCCAGTAGCATGCGGCTGGTCAGCAGTTGCTTGATGTAGCCCCATTTCGGGCCATCGTTGGTGCGTTTCTGGTCCATGTCCACCAGGCCGCCATTGTGCTCGATGTGCTCGAGCTCGACCGGGCTGATGCGCGGGTGCTGGCGCGGGTTGTAGATGGTCTTGAGCCAGACCATCGAGAACAGGATGCCCAGCACGCCCATGACGATGAACACATGCTCCCAGCCGAAGGTGTAGACGATCCAGCCCATCAGCGGGGCGAACAGCGCGGTGGCGAAGTACTGCGCCGAGTTGAAGATCGCCGAGGCCGTGCCGCGTTCGGCGGTGGGGAACCAGGCCGCGACGATCCGCGCGTTGCCGGGGAACGACGGCGCTTCGGCGAAGCCGACCAGGAAGCGCAGGGTGAACAGCGTGACCACCGCCCAGGCCACCGGCAGGCCGCCGACGAAGCCTTGCAGCAGGGTAAACAGCGACCAGGTGAAGATGCTGAAGGCGTAGACGTTCTTCGAGCCGAAGCGGTCGAGCAGCCAGCCGCCGGGGATCTGCCCGGCCACATAGGCCCAGCCGAAGGCGGAGAAGATATAGCCGAGGGTGACCGCGTCGATGCCAAGGTCTTTTTGCAGGCTGGAGCCGGCGATGGCGATGGTGGCGCGGTCGGCGTAGTTGATCGTGGTCACGATGAACAGCATGAACAGGATCAGGTAGCGTACATGCGTCTTTTTCGTCGCTTGCATGCTGGTGTTCTCCCACTAGTTATTGTTGTGCGGGCTTGTCGGGTTGTGACCGGAGCGGGGTGGTCGCTCCGGTTCGCGGCATTGGCAGGCCGCGTGGGCCACACGCTTATTGCGGGCCCATCTTGTCCATCAGCGCGGCGAGCATCTGGTATTCCTCGTCGGTCAGGTCGGTCAGCGGGGTGCGCACGGGGCCGGCGTCATAGCCGGCGAGCTTGGCGCCGGCCTTGACGATGCTCACGGCGTAACCGGCCTTGCGGTTGCGGATGTCCAGGTACGGCAGGAAGAAGTCGTCGATCAGCCTGGCCACGGTGGCGTGGTCGTCGCGGGCGATGGCGTTGTAGAAGTCCATCGCGGTCTTGGGCACGAAGTTGAACACGGCCGAGGAGTAGACCGGCACGCCAAGTGCCTTGTAGGCGGCAGCATACACCTCGGCGGTAGGCAGGCCACCCAGGTAGCTGAAGCGCTCGCCGAGGCGGCGACGAATCGACACCATCAGCTCGATGTCGCCCAGGCCGTCCTTGTAGCCGATCAGGTTCGGGCAGCGTTCAGCCAGGTGTTCAAGCTGCGCGGCGTTGAGGCGGCAGACGTTGCGGTTGTACACCACCACGCCGATGCTCACCGAATTGCACACCGCCTCGACGTGGGCGGCGACGCCATCCTGGCTGGCTTCGGTGAGGTAGTGGGGCAGCAGCAGCAGGCCTTTGGCGCCCAGGCGCTCGGCTTCCTGGGCGTATTCGATAGCCTGGCGGGTGGCGCCACCGACACCGGCGAGAATGGGTACGGAGCGGGCGCAGGTGTCGACGGCGGTCTTGATCACCTGGCGGTATTCACTGGCGGCGAGGGAGAAGAACTCTCCGGTGCCGCCGGCGGCGAACAGGGCACTGGCACCGTAGGGCGCGAGCCATTCCAGGCGCTTGGCGTAGCCGGCGGGGTTGAAGTCGCCCTGGGCATTGAAGTCGGTGACAGGGAACGACAGCAGGCCGTGGGAGAGGATGGATTGCAATTCTTGTGGGGTCATTGTTGTAGGCATCCTGTGGGGCGCTTGGAGAGGTGTGAAGACCAAGTGAGAGGTAAGTTATCGTACAACTTGTACGATGACTAGTCCTGGATAGGGAAATTTTTGCGCAGGGGATGAGTGGCGGGGTGTTCGATTCGGCCCAATCGCGGGGCAAGCCTGCTCCTACAGGTGCCCGCCATTCACAGGAACGACACTGTCCCTGTAGGAGGGCGCGCTCCGCGATTGGGCCCGAGCAGGCAGCCAAGAACGCCGACCAGGCAATTGATGCTGATCAGTCATCGTATCTCTTGGTGGGGGTAAAAAAGATCGCGGAGACAGGCACAAGCCCGCCGCCCGCTTCCACGGGAAATGTTCTGGGACCAGCAGAGGGTGACCGGGGAAGCGGGGGCGGTATTGCGCCGCCCCGCGATCGAAGCTAACGAAGCGAGGTGTCAGGCCGCCAGGTGGCGCTTGTTGGCCTGGGCCTTGCGGACCTGGGCGCGGCAGGCGTCGCCGAAGGCCTGGAACATCTTGATGGAGTCCGGGTTTTTCGCTGCCTGCCACTCTGGGTGCCACTGCACCGCGAACAGGAAGGGCGAGAGGCTCGGGGCGTGGATCGCCTCGACCAGGCCGTCCTCGGCGTGGGCGATGGGCTCGATGCCTTCACCTAGATTGCGCAGGCCCTGGCCATGCAGCGAGTTGACGCGGATCTCGTCGCTACCCAGGGTTTCACGCAGCCAGCTGCCGGGCTTGATCTTCACGCCATGTGCCGCGGCGTACTGCACGTCCACCGGGTCTTCGGGGTTTTCCCGGTGGTCGTTGAAACCGGGTTCGGCGTAGACCTTCTGGTAGATGTCGCCGCCCAGCGCGACGTTGATTTCCTGCATGCCACGGCAGATGCCGAAAATCGGCAGGCCGCGGGCGATGGCCAGTTGCACCAGGGGGATGTCGAACAGGTCGCGGTCCTTGTCCTGGGCCTTGCCGGGGGTTTCGTTCTCCTGGCCGTACAAGGCCGGGTCGATGTTGCTGCCGGCGCCGGTCAGGTAGATGCCGTCGGCCATGTCGAGGTAGGCCTCGAGGTCCTCGGTGCCGCAGCAGGTGGGGACGAGGACCGGAACGCAGTCGGCGAATTCGACCAGCGGGGTGATGTATTTGTGGGTCATGACCTGGTAATCATGGCCTTTGCGCTCCTGGGTGCCCATGGTCATCAGCACGACGGGTTTGCGCGGGGTCTGGTTCTTGTTGCCAATGTTGCTGTTGGACATATGTCACCTTGGGACAGGTTCGACCTGTCGTTGTTGTGCAGGTGCGCGGCCTGTGGCCTGTTGCGTCACCTGAAGCCCCGAGCACTGCCGGCGCGCCTCGCAGGCTGCGATTCCGGTCGGGACATGCTTCCTAGCTTGCCAGAGCCGTTCGATATGTCAAACGACTGGCGCGTCGGCTCCTGCGGTCAAATCACCTATTCCAGGGGGCTTTGAGCGCTGTAAGCCTGAGGCGGCAAGGGTTTGGTGTGGGCATCGGTCAATAATATTTAACGACGCAGTTGGGTCATTGCGTGGATGCAATGTCGATGGGTCGAGGCGGCCCTATCGCGGGTTTGCCCTGCGATAGGGCCGGACCTGCTGAAATTTGACAGTGCCCGAGACACCATCGGAAAGTGCCCGCCATGCACACGCTGTAGCCACGCCAATTCCAATAAAAGGAGCTTCAGATGTCCGCACCCTCCACCCGCCCTGTCGTGCGCGTGCCGTTCGCTGAATTGCAGGGGCTGTTGCAACGCATCTTCCAACGCCACGGCTGCGCCGAACCGGTGGCCGCGGCGCTCGCCCACAACTGCGCCAGCGCCCAGCGCGACGGCGCCCACAGCCATGGCGTGTTTCGCATCCCCGGTTATGTCTCGACCTTGGCCAGCGGCTGGGTCGATGGCCAGGCCCTGCCCAAGGTCAGCGACGTGGCGCCGGGCTTCGTGCGGGTCGACGCCGCCGGCGGCTTCGCCCAGCCGGCCCTGGCCGCCGCGCGGGCATTGTTGGTGGAAAAGGCGCGCAGCGCTGGCATCGCCGTGTTGGCCATCCACAACTCCCACCACTTCGCCGCCCTCTGGCCTGACGTCGAGCCTTTCGCCGAGCAGGGCCTGGTGGCCCTGAGCGTGGTCAACAGCATGACCTGCGTGGTGCCCCACGGCGCCCGCAAGCCGCTGTTCGGCACCAACCCCATTGCCTTCGCCGCGCCGTGCGAGGGCAGCGATCCCATCGTCTTCGACATGGCCACCAGCGCCATGGCCCACGGTGACGTGCAGATCGCCGCGCGCCAGGGCGAGCAGTTGCCGCCTGGCATCGGCGTGGACGCCGACGGCCAGCCGACCACCGACCCCAAGGCCATTCTCGAAGGCGGCGCGCTGTTGCCGTTCGGCGGGCACAAGGGCTCGGCGCTGTCGATGATGGTCGAACTGCTGGCGGCGGCGCTCACTGGCGGGCACTTCTCGTGGGAGTTCGACTGGTCGGGGCACCCAGGCGCGAAGACGCCGTGGAGCGGGCAGTTGGTCATTGTCATCGACCCGAGCAAGGGCGAAGGCGGGCGCTTCGCTCAGCGCAGCCGTGAACTGGTGGCGCAGATGCAGGCGGTAGGGTTGTCGCGCCTGCCGGGGGAGCGGCGGTTCCGTGAGCGGGCGGTGGCACATAGGGAAGGGGTGGCGGTGACGGAATCGGAGTTGCAGGGGCTCAAGGACCTGGCGGGCTGAGCTGGAATGCCGGCCACGGCCTGAGAGGTATGCAACCCTGCACGCACACCTTGCACATTCAATGATGTTCCTGCGCCTTCACTGCGGGTATTCTCTGGGCAGCCTTTCCCGAACTGTCCTGATCCAAGGAGCTGTGCGCTGTGTTCAAACATGTCGATGCCTATGCCGGCGACCCGATTCTCTCGCTGATGGAGACCTTCAAGGCCGACCCCCGTGCCGACAAGGTCAACCTGAGTATCGGCTTGTACTACGACGAAGCCGGCGTGGTGCCGCAACTGGCGGCGGTGGGCGAGGTGGAGAAGCGCCTGGCCGACCAGCCCCACGAAGCCTCCCTGTACCTGCCGATGGAAGGCCTGGCCAGCTACCGCCAGGCCATCCAGGCTCTGCTGTTCGGCGCCGACCATCCGGCCGTGACCGGTGGGCGCGTCGCCACCGTGCAAACCGTCGGCGGCTCCGGCGCGCTGAAGGTCGGTGCCGACTTCCTCAAACGCTACTTCCCGCAGTCCGAGGTATGGGTCAGCAACCCGACTTGGGACAACCACCGGGCGATCTTCGAAGGTGCGGGCTTCAAGGTCCACACCTACCCGTACTTCGACAGCGCCACGCGCGGGGTGGACTTCGCCGGCATGCTGGCGACCCTGCAAACCCTTTCCAAGAACAGCATCGTCCTGCTGCACCCGTGCTGCCACAACCCCACCGGCGTCGACCTCGACCAGAGCCAGTGGCAACAGGTGGTGGAAGTGGTCAAGGCGCGTGAGCTGATCCCGTTCCTCGACATCGCCTACCAAGGCTTCGGCGAAGGCCTGGCCGAGGATGCCTATGCCATCCGCGAGATGGCCCGGGCCGGCGTGCCATGCCTGGTGAGCAACTCGTTCTCGAAGATCTTCTCGCTGTACGGCGAGCGGGTAGGAGGCCTGTCGGTGGTCAGCGACGACGTCGACAGTGCCCAGAGCGTGCTGGGCCAACTCAAGGCCACCGTGCGCCGCAACTACTCCAGCCCGCCCAGCCACGGCGCCCAGTTGGTGGCCGGCGTGCTCGGCGATGCGGGCCTGAATGCCCAGTGGGTGGCGGAAGTCGAAGTCATGCGCAAGCGCATCCTCGACATGCGCCAGGGCCTGGTCGACGCCCTGGCTGAGCTGTTGCCGGGCCAGGACTTCCAGTTCTTCCTGCGTCAGCGCGGCATGTTCAGCTACACCGGGTTCAGCGTCGAGCAGGTGCGTCGCCTGCGTGACGAGTTCGGCGTGTACCTGATCGACAGCGGCCGGGTGTGCATGTCGGGCCTGCGTCCAGCCAACCTGCGCCGAGTGGCCGAGGCGTTCGCGGCGGTGCAGAAGGGCTGACGTAACGGCCAGGCGCCCGACGCGGCTGGCCAATTGCAATCGCGGGGCAAGCCTGCTCCCACAGGTAAGGTGCCGTTCACTCAGTCGGCGCAGAACCTGTGGGAGTGGGGTTGCCCCGCGATGCTTTTGTGCACGGAAAAGGTGCAACCGTCCCTCGGATGGGGCTTTCAAAGTGCACCCTTTGAATGCACAATCGCGCCCCTCTTTTTCGGTTGAGGTGGCGTGAGGCTTCTATTTCGCCACTCTCAGCCTGTTGCAGTCTTGCGAGTGGAGTTGCACCCGGAATGAATGAGCAGGCCCAAAGCGTCGAGCAACGCTTCGAATCGACCCAACAAGCCGCGCTCGGCAGTTGGTCACGTCAAGACACCACCTGGATGCTGGGCCTGTTCGGTACGGCCATCGGCGCAGGTACGTTGTTCCTGCCGATCAACGCCGGCCTTGGCGGCTTCTGGCCGTTGTTGATCCTGGCCCTGTTGGCTTTCCCGATGACCTACTACGCGCACCGCGCGCTGACGCGTTTCGTGCTGTCCGGGCGCGGCGAGGGTGACATCACCCAGGTCGTCGAGGAGCATTTCGGCATCAAGGCCGGCGCACTGATCACCCTGCTGTACTTCTTCGCCATCTTCCCGATCCTACTGATCTACAGCGTGGCCCTGACCAACACCGTGACCAGCTTCATGGAGCACCAACTGCACATGACGCCACCGCCACGGGCCATCCTGTCGTTCGTGCTGATCCTGGGCCTGTTGGCCATCGTCCGTTGCGGCGAGCAGGCCACCGTGAAGGTCATGAGCCTGCTGGTGTACCCGTTCATCGTCGCCCTGGCGCTGCTGGCGCTGTACCTGGTGCCGCACTGGAGCGGCGGCATTCTCGATACCGCCAGCCAACTGCCGTCGGGCTCGGCGTTCCTGCACACCGTGTGGCTGGCGATCCCGGTGATGGTGTTTTCGTTCAACCACTCACCGATCATTTCGGCCTTCGCTGTTGACCAGAAACGCCGCTACGGCGCCCATGCCGATGAGCGCAGCGGGCAGATCCTGGCCCGTGCTCACGTGCTGATGGTCGTCATGGTGCTGTTCTTCGTCTTCAGTTGCGTGCTGACCCTGACCAGCGCCCAGCTGGCCGAGGCCAAGGCGCAGAACCTGTCGATTCTGTCCTACCTGGCGAACCACTTCAGCAACCCGACCATCGCCTTTGCCGCACCGCTGATCGCCTTCATCGCCATCGCCAAGTCGTTCCTCGGTCATTACATCGGTGCCAGCGAAGGCCTCAAGGGCATCATCGCCAAGGCTGGCCTGCGCCCGGGCGCCAAGGCGTTGGACCGTACCGTCGCCGGCCTGATGCTGGTGGTGTGCTGGGCCGTCGCCACCCTCAACCCGAGCATCCTCGGCATGATCGAGTCGCTGGGCGGGCCGATCCTCGCCGTGCTGCTGTTCCTGATGCCGATGTATGCCATCCGCCGCGTGCCGTCGATGCGCAAGTACGGTGGGGCGCTGTCCAACGTGTTCGTCGTGGTCATCGGCCTGGTGGCCCTGAGTTCGGTCGTGTACGGCCTGGTCGGGTGACGCAGCTTCGAGCCACGAGCTGCGGGTGGCTTCAGCGCGTAGCGCGTAGCTCGAAACTTGTAGCTGCCTCTGTGCCTTCATGCTTAACTCTGGGTCCTTTCCAAAACCCGTATAAGGACTTCCGCCCATGGCTCAAGTGACTCTCAAAGGCAACCCGGTTCAGGTCAAAGGCGAACTGCCACAGGCGGGTGCCCAGGCGCCGGCCTTCTCCCTGGTCGGCGAAGGCCTGGCCGACAAGTCGCTGCAGGACTACGCCGGCAAGCGCAAGGTGCTGAACATCTTCCCGAGCGTCGACACCCCGACCTGCGCCACCTCCGTGCGCAAGTTCAACGCCCAGGCCAACGAGCTGGCCAACACCGTGGTGCTGTGCATCTCCGCCGACCTGCCGTTTGCCCAGGCGCGCTTCTGCGGCGCGGAAGGGCTGGAGAACGTGAAGAACCTGTCGACCCTGCGTGGCCGTGAGTTCCATGAGAACTACGGCGTGGCCATCGCCGACGGCCCGCTGGCCGGCCTGACCGCTCGCGCGGTGGTGGTGCTGGACGAGCACGACAAGGTGCTGCACAGCGAGCTGGTGGCCGAGATCGCCCAGGAGCCGAATTATGAGGCGGCGCTGGCTGTGCTGAAGTAAGCGTTGTTCTTGAAGGCCCTATCGCGGGCCCAAGCCAGCGCCTACAAATACCGCGCTTTTCTGAAGGTCATGCGGTACCTGTAGGAGCGGGCTTGCCCCGCGATGAGATCGTCGTGCCCCACTGTAACGGCTTGGAAATACTTTCCAGGCCGTTTTCATTTAAAGTTCATCGCTTTAGCAACGTCAGCCCAAGGTAAATCCCTGGTAAAGGCCCTTTGCTAAAGCGGTGCCAGTGCTTATCGTTCAACCTCCCCAGCCGTCTTCTGAACAAGGTTCGTTCAACCCATGCAAGCTTCCGTCTCCCGTTCCCCCCGTCGCTGGCTGTTCGGCCTGCTGATCCTGCTGCTGGTGGCTGCCCTGGCCTGGTGGCTGTGGCCCGCCGCGCCGGTGCACAAGGACGGCGCGAGCGGTGGTCGGCCGGGCCGTGGCATGGGCGCCGTGGGCGCGGGGCGCCCGGGCTTCGGCGGCTCCACCGAGCCGGTACCGGTGCGCGTCGAGCCCGTGCGGGTCGGTGACTTCCCGCTGTACTTCAAGGCCCTGGGCACGGTCACCGCGACCAACACGGTCAACGTGCGCAGCCGGGTGGCGGGCGAACTGGTGAAGATCCACTTCCAGGAAGGCCAGCAGGTCAAGGCCGGTGAACTGCTCGCCGAGATCGACCCGCGCCCGTACCGCATCGCCCTGCAGCAGGCCGAAGGCACTCTGGCGCAGAACCAGGCGCAATTGAAGAATGCCCAGGTCGACCTGGCCCGCTATAAAGGCCTGTACGCCGAAGACAGCATCGCCAAGCAGACGCTCGACACCGCCGAGGCCCAGGTCGGGCAGTTCCAGGGGCTGGTCAAGACCAACCAGGCGGCGGTCAACGATGCCCGCCTGAACCTGGAGTTCACCCAGATCCGCGCGCCGATCAGCGGTCGCTTGGGTCTGCGCCAGCTCGACCTCGGCAACTTGGTCGCTGCCAACGACACCACCGCGTTGGTGGTGATCACCCAGACCGAACCGATCAACGTTGCCTTCACCCTGCCGGAAACCGAACTGGCCACCGTGCTGCAGCGCTACCGCAGCGGCGCGCGCCTGCCGGTCGAGGCCTGGGACCGCGGTGACGCCAAGCTGCAAGCTACGGGTGTGCTGGGCAGCCTGGACAACCAGATCGACACCACCACCGGCACCTTGAAGTTCAAGGGCTTCTTCGAGAACAAGGACCACGCCCTGTTCCCCAACCAGTTCGTCAACGTGCGCCTGCTGGCCGATACCCTCAAGCAGGTCACCCTGGCGCCTGCCGCAGCGATCCAGTTCGGCAACGACGGCACGTTCGCCTATGTGGTCAACGCCGACAGCAAGGTCAGCATCCGCAAGCTCAAGGTCGGTGCCAGCGATGGTGAAAGCAGCGTGATCCTCGAGGGCCTGGAGGCCGGCGAGCGCTTGGTGCTCGAAGGCACCGACCGCCTGCGTGACGGCAGCCCGGTGGAAGTGGTCGACGACAGCTCGCAGGTGCCGACCACCCCTGGCCAGCACCTGCAGGGCCAGGACGCCAAGGGCTCGGCCCAGGCCGGTGAGTCGGGCAAGGCGGGCGCATGAACATCTCGCGGCTGTTCATCCTCCGCCCGGTCGCCACCACCCTGAGCATGCTGGCCATCGTCCTGGCCGGCCTGATCGCTTACAAGTTGTTGCCGGTGTCGGCCTTGCCGCAGGTGGACTACCCGACCATCCGCGTGATGACCCTGTACCCCGGCGCCAGCCCGCAAGTGATGACCAGTGCGGTCACCGCGCCGCTGGAGCGCCAGTTCGGGCAGATGCCAGGCCTGACCCAGATGGCCTCGACCAGCTCAGGCGGCGCCTCGGTGCTGACCCTGCGCTTCAACCTGGACATGAACATGGACGTCGCCGAACAGCAGGTTCAGGCGGCGATCAACGCCGCCAGCAACCTGCTGCCCAGCGACCTGCCGGCACCACCGGTGTACAACAAGGTCAACCCGGCCGATACCCCGGTGCTGACCCTGGCCATCGCCTCCAAGACCATGCCGCTGCCCAAGCTCAACGACCTGGTCGACACCCGGGTTGCGCAGAAGATCGCGCAGATCGGCGGCGTGGGCATGGTCAGCATCGCCGGCGGCCAGCGCCAGGCGGTGCGGATCAAGGTCAACGTCGACGCCCTGGCCGCCAACGGCCTGAACCTCGACGATGTGCGCACCCTGATCGGCGCCTCCAACGTCAACCAGCCCAAGGGCAACTTCGACGGCCCGACCCGGGTGTCGATGCTCGACGCCAACGACCAGCTGCGCTCGCCGAACGAGTACGCCAACCTCATCCTCAAGTACAACAACGGCGCGCCGCTGCGCCTGAAGGACGTCGCTGAGATCGTCGACGGCGCCGAGAACGAGCGCCTGGCCGCCTGGGCCAACGAGAACCAGGCGGTGCTGCTGAACATCCAGCGTCAGCCCGGGGCCAACGTCATCGAGGTGGTCGACCGGATCAAGCAGATGCTGCCGACCATCACCGACAACCTGCCGGCGGGCCTGGACGTGACGGTGCTCACCGACCGTACCCAGACCATCCGCGCCGCGGTGCGCGATGTGCAGCACGAACTGCTGTTCGCCATCGCGCTGGTGGTGATGGTCACCTTCGTGTTCCTGCGCCGGGTCAGCGCCACGGTCATCCCGTCGATCGCCGTGCCGCTGTCGTTGATCGGCACCTTCGGCGTGATGTACCTGGCCGGTTTCTCGATCAACAACCTGACGCTGATGGCTTTGACCATCGCCACCGGCTTCGTGGTGGACGATGCCATCGTCATGCTGGAGAACATTTCCCGACACATCGAGGAGGGCGAGACGCCGATGCAGGCGGCGCTCAAGGGCGCCCGGCAGATCGGTTTCACCCTGGTGTCGCTGACCTTCTCGCTGATCGCCGTGCTGATCCCGCTGCTGTTCATGGCCGATGTGGTCGGGCGGCTGTTCCGCGAGTTCGCCATCACCCTGGCGGTGGCGATCCTGATTTCCCTGGTGGTATCGCTGACCCTCACGCCGATGATGTGCGCACGCCTGCTCAAGCGTGAGCCCAAGGCAGAAGAACAGGGCCGCTTCTACCGCGCCAGTGGCGCCTGGATCGACTGGCTGATCGAGCACTATGGCCGCGCCCTGACCTGGGTGCTGCGGCATCAGCCGTTGACCCTGCTGGTGGCGGTGGCCAGCCTCGCGCTGACGGTGTTCCTCTATCTCATCGTGCCCAAGGGCTTCTTCCCGGTGCAGGACACCGGGGTCATCCAGGGCATCTCCGAGGCCCCGCAGTCGGTATCCTTCGCCGCCATGAGCGAGCGCCAGCAGGCGCTGAGCAAAGTGATCCTGCAGGACCCGGCGGTGCAGAGCCTGTCGTCCTACATCGGCGTGGACGGTGATAACGCCACCCTCAACAGCGGCCGCCTGCTGATCAACCTCAAGCCCCACGGCGAGCGCGACGTGACCGCCAGCGAGGTGATCAACCGCCTGCAACCGCAGCTCGAGCGCCTGGTGGGCATCCGCCTGTTCATGCAGCCGGTGCAGGATTTGAGCATCGAGGACCGCGTCAGCCGCACCCAGTACCAGTTCAGCCTGTCTTCCCCCGATGCCGACATGCTCGCCGAGTGGAGCGGCAAGCTGGTCGATGCTCTGCGCCAGCGCCCGGAATTGCGCGACGTTGCCAGCGACCTGCAGGACAAAGGCCTGCAGGTGTACCTGGTGATCGACCGCGACATGGCCAGCCGGCTGGGCATCAACGTGGCGCAGATCACCAACGCCCTGTACGACGCCTTCGGCCAGCGGCAGATTTCGACCATCTACACTCAGGCCAGCCAGTACCGGGTGGTGCTGCAGTCCCAGGCCGCCGCCAACATCGGCCCGCAGGCGCTGGAGTCGATCCACGTCAAGGCCACCGACGGCGGCCAAGTGCGCCTGTCGGCCCTGGCGCGCATCGAGCAGCGCCAGGCGCAGCTGGCGATCTCGCACATCGGCCAGTTCCCGGCGGTGATGATGTCGTTCAACCTGGCCCACGGCGTGGCCCTGGGCGAGGCGGTCAAGGTCATCGAACAGGCGCAGCGCGACATTGGCATGCCGCTCGGCGTGCAGACCCGCTTCCAGGGTGCGGCGGAGGCCTTCCAGGCGTCGCTGTCGAGCACCTTGCTGCTGATCCTCGCCGCCGTGGTGACCATGTACATCGTCCTCGGTGTGCTCTACGAGAGCTACATCCACCCGGTGACCATCCTCTCGACCCTGCCGTCGGCGGCGGTCGGCGCCTTGCTGGCGTTGCTGCTCAGCGGCAACGACCTGGGGATGATCGCCATCATCGGCATCATCCTGCTGATCGGCATCGTCAAGAAGAACGCGATCATGATGATCGACTTCGCCCTGGAGGCCGAGCGCCACCAAGGCATGACCCCGCGCGAGGCGATCTACCAGGCCGCGTTGTTGCGTTTCCGACCGATCCTGATGACCACCCTGGCGGCGCTGTTCGGCGCCTTGCCGCTGATGTTCGCCACCGGCTCCGGGGCCGAGCTGCGCCAGCCGCTGGGCCTGGTGATGGTCGGCGGCTTGCTGGTCAGCCAGGTGCTGACGCTGTTCACCACGCCGGTCATCTACCTGTACTTCGACCGCCTGGCGCGCCGCTGGCGCCGTGCCCCTGACGCGCGGCAGGCCGAGGCATGAACCTTTCCGCGCCGTTCATCCGCAGGCCAGTGGCGACCATGCTGCTGAGCCTTGCGATCATGCTGCTCGGTGGCCTCAGCTTCGGCCTGCTGCCGGTCTCGCCGCTGCCGAAACTGGACTTCCCGGTGATCGTGGTGCAGGCCAGCCTGCCCGGCGCCAGCCCTGAAGTCATGGCCTCCACCGTGGCCACGCCGCTGGAGCGCAAGTTGGGCAGCATCGCCGGGGTCACCACCCTGACCAGCAGTTCGAGCCAGGGCTCGACCCGGGTGATCATCGGCTTCGATCTCGGGACCAACATCGACGGTGCCGCGCGCGAGGTGCAGGCGGCGATCAACGCTACCCGCAACCTGCTGCCCAGCGGCATGCGCAGCATGCCCACCTACAAGAAGGTCGACCCGTCCCAGGCGCCGATCATGGTGCTGTCGCTGACCTCCGAGGTGCTGCAGAAAGGCCAGTTATACGACATCGCCGATACCATCCTGTCCCAGAGCCTGTCGCAGGTCAGTGGGGTAGGGGAAGTGCAGATCGGTGGCAGTTCGCTGCCGGCGGTGCGCATTTCCCTGGAGCCGCAGTTGCTCAACCAGTACGGCCTGGCCCTGGACGACGTGCGCACCGCCGTGGCCAACGCCAACCAACGCCGGCCCATGGGCTTCGTCGAGGACGCCGAGCGCAACTGGCAGGTGCGCGCCAACGACCAGTTGGAGAAGGCCGAGGACTACAAGCCGCTGGTGATCCGCCAGCAGAATGGCGCGATCCTGCGCCTGGCCGACGTGGCCACGGTCACCGACGCCGTGGAGAACCGCTACAACAGCGGCTTCTTCAACGACCAGAGCGCGGTACTGCTGGTGATCAACCGCCAGACCGGCGCCAACATCATCCAGACCGTCGAGCAGATCAAGGCGCAGTTGCCGGCCTTGCAGTCGCTGCTGCCGGCCAGCGTCAAGCTGGACCTGGCCATGGACCGCTCGCTCGTGATCAAGGCCACGCTCAAGGAGGCCGAGCACACCCTGCTGATCGCCGTGGTGCTGGTGATCCTGGTGGTCTACCTGTTCCTCGGCAACCTGCGTGCTTCGCTGATCCCGAGCCTGGCGGTGCCGGTGTCGCTGGTGGGCACCTTCGCGGTCATGTACCTGTGCGGCTTCTCCCTGAACAACCTGTCGCTGATGGCGCTGATCCTCGCCACGGGCTTGGTGGTGGACGACGCCATCGTGGTGCTGGAGAACATCTCGCGGCACATCGAGGACGGCCAGCCACCCATGCGCGCGGCCTTCCTCGGTACCCGCGAGGTCGGTTTCACGCTGTTGTCGATGAACGTCTCTCTAGTGGCAGTGTTCGTCTCGATCCTGTTCACGGGCGGCATCATCCGCAGCCTGTTCCAGGAGTTCTCGATCACCCTGGCGGCGGCGATCATCGTGTCGCTGGTGGTTTCGCTGACGCTCACGCCGATGCTCTGCGCGCGCTGGCTCAAACCGCACCAGTCTGGCGAACAGACCCGCCTGCAACGCCTCAGCGACCGCCTCCACCAGCGCATGGTCGCCGGTTACGACCGCAGCCTGGGCTGGGCCCTGCGCCACCGGCGCCTGACCCTGTTCAGCTTGCTGGTGACCATCGTCGTCAACATCGCCCTCTACGTGGTGGTGCCCAAGACCTTGCTGCCACCGCAGGACACCGGCCAGTTGATCGGTTTCGTGCGCGGTGACGACGGCCTGTCGTTCACCGTGATGCAGCCGAAGATGGACATCTACCGCCGCGCCTTGCTCGCGGACCCGGCGGTGCAGAGCGTGGCCGGCTTCATCGGCGGCAACAACGGCACCAACAACGCCTTCATGCTGGTGCGCCTGAAACCGATCAAGGAGCGCAAAATCTCGGCCCCGCAGGTGATCGAGCGCCTGCGCAAGGAAATGCCCAAGGTGCCGGGCGGGCGGCTGTTCCTGATGGCTGACCAAGACCTGCAGGTCGGCAACGCCGGCCGCGACCAGAGCAGCTCGCAGTACCTCTATACCCTGCAGAGTGGCGACCTGACCGCGTTGCGCGAGTGGTTCCCGAAGGTCACGGCGGCGATGCGCGCCTTGCCGGAACTGACCGCCATCGACGCCCGCGACGGCGCTGGCACCCAGCAGGTGACCCTGGTGGTCGACCGCGACCAGGCCAAGCGCCTGGGCATCGACATGGCGATGGTCACCTCGGTGCTCAACAATGCCTACAGCCAGCGGCAGATCTCGACCATCTACGACAGCCTCAACCAGTACCAGGTGGTGCTGGAGATCAACCCGAAATACGCCTGGGACCCGAGCACCCTGGAGCAGGTGCAGGTGATCACCGCCGACGGTGCGCGGGTGCCGCTGTCGACCATCGCCCATTACGAGAACAGCCTGGCCAACGACCGGGTCAGCCATGAAGGCCAGTTCGCCGCCGAGAGCATTGCCTTCGACGTCGCCGAAGGCCACAGCCCCGACCAGGCCCTGGCAGCGCTGGAGCGTGCGGTAGCCAAGCTGGGCCTGCCGGAGTCGGTAATCGCGCGCCTGGGCGGCACCGCCGACGTGTTCGCCAAGACCCAGGATGGCCAGCCGTTCATGATCCTCGGCGCGCTGGTGCTGGTTTACCTGGTACTGGGCATCCTCTACGAAAGCTACATCCACCCGTTGACCATCCTCTCGACCCTGCCATCAGCGGGCGTCGGCGCCTTGCTCGCACTGTACGCCACCGGTGGCGAGTTCAGCCTGATTTCGCTGCTGGGTTTGTTCCTGTTGATCGGCGTGGTGAAGAAGAACGCCATCCTGATGATCGACCTGGCCCTGCAACTAGAGCGCAACGAGGGTTTGGAGCCGGAGGAGTCGATCCGCCGCGCCTGCCTTTTGCGCCTGCGACCGATCCTGATGACCACCGTGGCCGCGATCCTCGGCGCGCTGCCGCTGCTGCTCGGCAGCGCCGAAGGCGCCGAAATGCGTCAGCCCCTGGGCCTGACCATTATCGGCGGGCTGGTGTTCAGCCAGATCCTGACCCTCTACACCACGCCTGTGGTCTACCTGTACCTGGACCGCCTGCGCCACCGCTTCAACCGGTGGCGCGGCGTGCGCACCGACGCCGCCCTGGAAACCCCGTTATGAACTTTGCCCATACCCCCCTTCATCGAGCCTTGAAGCTGCTGACCCGCGGGCGCGGTTCGCACCTGGTGGCCGCGAGCCTGTGCGGGCTGATGCTCAGCGCTTGTACCCTGAGCCCGGACTACCATCGCCCCGAGGTCAGTACGCCGGCGCAGTTCAAGCAGGCCGAAGGCTGGACCCAGGCCAACCCGTCGGATGCCATCGCCCGGGGCGCCTGGTGGGAAATCTACGGCGACCCGGGCCTGAATGCGTTGGTCGAGGAACTCAACCGCAGTAACCAGACCGTCGCCCAGTACGAGGCGCAGTATCGCCAGGCCCAGGCCCTGGTACGCAGCAGTCGCGCCTCGCTGTTCCCCAGCCTGGAGCTGAGTGCGGGCAAGAACCGCTCGGCCCAGGGCACCGGCAGTTCCAGCTCCAGCCTGTCGAACAACAGCAGCGGTATCCGTAACACCTACAACGCCCAACTCGGCGTCAGTTGGGAAGTCGACCTGTGGGGCAAGCTGCGTGAAACCCTCAACGCCAATGAAGCCAGCGCCGAGGCCAGCTTCGCCGACATGGCCGCGATTCGCTTGAGCCAGCAGTCGGAGCTGGTGCAGAACTACCTGCAACTGCGGGTGATCGACGAACAGAAGCGCCTGCTGGAGGCCACCGTGGCGGCCTACGAGCGCTCCTTGCGGATGAACGAAAACCAGTACCGCGCCGGGGTCGCCGGCCCCGACGCGGTGGCCCAGGCGCGCACTCAGCTCAAGAGCACCCAGGCCGACCTGATCGACCTGGCCTGGCAGCGCGCCCAGTACGAGAACGCCATCGCCGTGTTGATGGGCAAGGCGCCAGCGGACTTTGCGCTGGCGGCGACCAACGACATCCCCGCGTTGCCGCCGATTCCCGTGGCGTTGCCGTCGCAGTTGCTGGAGCGTCGCCCTGACATCGCCTCGGCCGAGCGCAAGGTGATGTCGGCCAATGCCAATATCGGTGTGTCGCGGGCCGCCTACTTCCCTGATCTTTCGTTAAGCATGAGCGGCGGCTATTCGAGCAGCAGTTTCAACAATTGGATCGAGCTGCCCAACCGCTATTGGTCGGTGGGGCCGCAACTGGCGCTGACGCTGTTCGACGCTGGCAAGCGCAGTGCCGAGGTCGACCGCAGCGTGGCGGTGTACGACCAGACCGTGGCGCAGTACCGGCAGACCGTGCTCGACGGCTT
Organism: Pseudomonas entomophila; assembly: GCF_029193575.1. Taxonomy (GTDB): domain Bacteria; phylum Pseudomonadota; class Gammaproteobacteria; order Pseudomonadales; family Pseudomonadaceae; genus Aquipseudomonas; species Aquipseudomonas entomophila_G. The sequence goes on from NZ_JARGCS010000030.1 coordinate 184,267, forward strand.
CAAGGAAGTGGAGAACTACCTGGTGCAGTTGAGGGTGTACGCCGATGAAGCAGTGGTGCGCCAGGAAGCGTTGGATGCGGCGCGCGAGTCGCTGCGCCTGACCGAGAACCAGTACCGCGCAGGGCTGATCGGCTACCTGGATGTGGTCAACGTGCAGACCACCGCACTGAGTAACGAGCGTAGCGTGTTGAACCTGCTGCAGGGGCGCCTGGTGGCCAGCGTGCAGTTGATCGCGGCGCTGGGCGGTGGTTGGGAAGCGGGGCCGGCGTTCGTGGAGGCCAACAAACAATAAGATGGCAGTGCCGACGGTCCTTTAGGCGCGGGCTTGCCCCGCGACAGGGCCGGCGCTGACCCCAGCGACCGCTGAAACCTTTCACCCCGCAACCCCGGCAAAATCCCGTGCCTTTCCCCCCTGTTCGCGTAAAATCCCCGGCCTTTTCCTGGCCCTTTCCCGTCCTCTGCCGGAACCTGAAATGCTGACTGGTAGCTACTCCTATTCGCTGGTGTTGATCTCGCTGTGCGTGGCCATCCTGGCGTCCTACACCGCGCTCGACCTCGCCGGACGCATCGCCACTGCCAAGGGCCGCGCGGTGCACTTGTGGATAGGCGGCGGCGCGTTGGCCATGGGGGTCGGTATCTGGTCGATGCACTTCATTGGCATGCTGGCCTTCAAGCTCCCCATCGACTTGGGCTACGACCTGGCCCTCACCGCGCTGTCGCTGCTGATCGCCGTGTTGTCTTCGGGCTTCGCCCTATGGCTGGTCGGCCAGCCACGTTTGCCGTGCCCGCAGCTGGGACTGGGCGCGCTGTTCATGGGCACCGGCATCGCCTGCATGCACTACACCGGCATGGCCGCGCTGCGCATGCAGCCGGGTATCGACTATGACCCGACGCTGTTCGGCACCTCGCTGGCGATCGCCGTCGGGGCCTCGGCGGCGGCGTTGGGGATCGCCCTCCGTCTGCGCAAGAACACCCCCTACGTGCGCCAGATTCGTGGCGCGGCGGCGATCGTGATGGGCTTTGCAATCGTCGGCATGCACTACACCGGCATGGCCGCGGCCAACTTTCCCGAAGGCAGCTACTGCGGCGCACTGGCCACCGGTATCTCCGGCGACTGGCTGGACTACGTGGTGCTGATCACCACCCTGGCGGTGCTGGCCGTGGCCTTGCTCACATCGGTGCTGGATGCGCGCCTGGAATCGCGTACCGCGGAGTTGGCCCGTTCGCTGACCCTGGCCAATCAGGAGCTGACCCAACTGGCCCTGCACGACACCCTGACCGGCCTGCCCAACCGAACGCTGCTGGCTGACCGCATTGAGCAGGCGATGGCCAAGGTGGCGGAGCAGGGCGGTTGTTTCGCGCTGGTCTTCATCGACCTGGATGGCTTCAAGCCGGTCAACGATGCCTTCGGCCACCATGTCGGCGACCTGTTGCTCAAGGCTGTGGCCGGTCGCTTGCGTGGCAACCTGCACAGCCAGGACACCCTGGCACGCATTGGCGGTGACGAGTTCGTGCTGCTGGTGGAACTGGCCGAGGCGGACGATGCGGTGGGCGTGGCGGCGCGCCAGGTCAACCTGGTCTCTCAGCCGTTCCGAGTCGCCGAGCACGACCTGCAACTGTCGGCCAGCCTGGGTATCGCGTTGTACCCGGGCAACGGTGCGGACCAGCACGAACTGCTGCGCAACGCCGACGCCGCCATGTACCACGCCAAGAGCGCTGGCAAGAACGGCTACAGCTTCTTCGATACCTCGATGAACAGCAACGCCCGCCAGCAGTTGCAACTGCTTCAAGACCTGCGCACGGCCCTGGATCAGGGCCAGTTCCGCCTGTACTACCAACCCAAGTTCGATGCTGTGCAGCGCCAGGCCATCGGCGCCGAGGCGCTGCTGCGCTGGGAGCACCCGCAGCACGGGTTGTTACCGCCAGACCGCTTTATCGGCCTGGCCGAGAAAACCGGGCTGATCATCCCGATCGGCGAGTGGGTGCTGGGCGAGGCCTGCCGGCAGATGCGCGTGTGGTTGGACCAGGGGCGTGAACACTGGCGTATTGCAGTCAACCTCTCGGCCATCCAGTTCTGCTACCCAGGGCTGGTCGACAGCGTCGCCCAGGCCCTGGCCGCCAACGACTTGCCGGCCAACCGCCTGACCCTGGAGATCACCGAGACCACCGCCATGCGTGACGCCGACGCTAGTCTGGCGATCCTGCAGCGTCTGTCCGACATGGGGGTGGACCTGTCCATCGACGATTTCGGCACGGGTTATTCCAGCCTGATGTACCTCAAGCGTCTGCCTGCCAATGAATTGAAGATCGACCGGGGGTTCGTGCGCGACCTGGAGCAGGACAGCGATGACGCGGCGATTGTCTCGGCGATCGTCGCCCTTGGGCAGGCGTTGGGGTTGCGCATCGTCGCCGAAGGGGTGGAAACCGACCGCCCACAGGACTTCCTGACCCGTCTGGGGTGCGATTCGCTGCAGGGCTATCTGCTCGGCATGCCGGTGCCGGCGGAGCAGTTCATGCAGGAGGAAGAGGCCAAGCAGCGCAACGCGGTCGGCTAGACCGCATCACGCAGGGCGAAGGCAGGCACGAAGGCTTCCATCTCGGCCTCGACGGCCTCGATGATGCGTTCCACATCCGCTGCGGCCATGATCGCCGCGCAAGGAATGCCGGCGACCGCCAGCAGGGTTTCGCCGGTGGCGCGGTCGAACAGCCGCGCGATCATGCTGCGCGGGGCATCCATGCTGGCTTCGAAGCCCAATGGGTGGAAATGCCAGCGCATCACCTGACAGGCGTTGGGGAACGTCATCTTGTTCATTGCCAGCCTCCTTGTCCTGAGTCCGAACACGGTGATTCCGGCGGCCGCTCGTGGCGGGGGGAATCCTAACCATAGCAGTTGCCCAGGCAGTTTCCCGTGGCGGGCATGACAAATAGGCGAGTGCATGACCGGCGTCACATCACTGGAGCCCCCTGAAGGGCAATCGATAACCACGGCAAACGTTTTCCACGTGGTGTGTAGCCGTTTGCCGCTACCTACCGCTTTCGGACCAACGGTAGGCGCTTAGCCGAGCAACCCGGCGGCGATATTGATGGTGAAACCGAGGATCGCGGTGTTGAACACGAAGCCCACCAGCGAGTGCGCCAGCACCACCCGGCGCATGGCGCGCCCGCCAACGCCGACGTCGGACGTCTGCACCGCCACGCTGAGGGTGAAGGCGAAGTAGTGGAAGTCCCAGTAATCAGGGTTGCGCTCGCCGTCGGCGAAGCGCAGGGGTGGTTCGTGTCGGTTGCCGGTATAGAACAGGCGTGCATAGTGCAGGCTGAAGATACAACCGATCAGCAGCCAGGAACCGGCCACGGTCAGTCCTGTGTAGAGGTAGTGCAGGGCCAGGGCATCGCCTTGCAGGCCTCGGCTGGCGGCTAGTTGCAGGGTGACGGCGGCGAGGCTGGCGATGGCTGCGATGCTCACGGTGAGCAGCACCAGGCCGGCGTTTTCGTCTTCGATGCGGGCGACCTTGCGCACCTTGCCCGGGGTGGCGTGGCAGGTCAGCCAGAGGATCAGCGCGAGGTACAGCCAGACGCCGAGGTTCCAGCCCGCGAGGATACGCTGCGTCCATTCGCTGGCCGGGATCAGCCAGCCGCCGAGCAGCCCGGCGAGGGTGGCGAAGCTAAGCCGGGGATGAGTGCGGGTCAGGGTATGGAATGCCATGCGGCCTCGGACGTGTGGACCTGCCTACCACTGTAGCCCAAACCCGTTACCTCTCCGGTAAGCGCGAGTTTGCCCCGAAATGAGGTGGGTGCAGACAGAAAAAAGGCCATTGGAAGCCATCCGCTCTAACTCAAACCTTTCAGCCGCTACGGCCCGACGTCGTTACAAAATTCCAGGTGATGGCAAATTGACGCCAATATGATGTCTAAATAATATCGCGCGCCAGTTTTACCTTTTCCTGGGACCGGACATGGCGGCAATTCATCACCTCCTGCGCACACTGGCAACCGCGAGCCTGCTGGCCTGCCTCTGCACCGCCCCGGCCTGGGCCGCCTCACCCGGCGACCAGGACCTGATCCGCGACCGCCAGGACCGTCTGCTGCAAGAGCAGCAACGGCGCCTCGACGAACTGCGCAACCTGCCGGGCAGGGCGGGCCCTGAAAGCCAGGCTCCAGCCCCTGAAGATAGCCGTTGCTTCACCATCCGCACCATCGAGCTCAAGGGCGCCGACAGCCTCACCGGGGCCGAGCGCGAGCGCCTGCTCGCCCCCTTTATCGGCCAGTGCCTGGGCGTCAGCCAGCTCAACGCCTTGCTCAAGGCCATCACCGACCACTACCTGGACCGCGGCCTGGTCACCAGTCGCGCTTATCTGCCGCAGCAGGACCTCTCCGGCGGCCACTTGCAAGTGCTGGTGGTGGAAGGGCGCCTGGAAGGCCTGCGCCCGGATGACGGCAGCGGTTTGTCTGCCCGCGAGTTGGCCATGGCCTTCCCCGGCGACGCTGGGCAGCGCCTGAACCTGCGCGAGATCGAGCAGATGGTCGACCAGCTCAACCGCCTGCCGTCGAACAAGGCACAGATGGAGCTGACCCCTGGCGAAGCGGTGGGCGGTAGCCTGGTGCTGGTGCGCAACCAGCCTCAGAAACCGTGGCGCGCCTCGCTGTCGCGCAACAACGAGGGCCAGCGCAGCACCGGGGAGCAGCAGCTCAACCTCGGCTTGGAATGGGACAGCCCGCTGGGCCTTGCCGACCAATTGGTAGTGCGCGGCGGCCATGACGTGGTCAGCGACCACACCCAGGGCTCGAAGAACGGCGTGCTCTACTACAACCTGCCCTGGGGCTGGTGGAACTTCAGCTACAGCTACAGCGAAAGCGAGTACCGCGCCCAGGCCCAGGGCAACGGTTTCAGCTTCAAGCAAACCGGCGATAGCCAGAACCACCAACTGCGCGCCGAGCGCGTGGTGCACCGCGACGCCACCAGCAAGACCTCGCTCAACGCCGGCATCGCCCACCTGCGCACCAACAACTACATCGAGGACAGCCGCCTGGAGGCCAGCAGCAACCGCCTGAGCGAAGCGCAGTTCGGCTTCAACCACGGCCGTCGCCTGGGCAACGCCTTCGTCAACCTCGACCTGGGCATCCAGGAGGGCATCGGCGCCTTCGACGCTCAGGGCAACGGCCACCCGCGCCCCGGCGAGCCCGTTGCGCGTTACCGCAAGTACAGCGCCACGCTCAGCTACGTGCAGGGCTTCCAGGTGCTCGGCGAGAACCTGAGCTTTAGCAGCCTGGCCACCGGCCAGCGCAGCGAGGACGTGCTGTTCAGCCCGCAGCGCATCAGCTTGGGGGGCGAGGCCTCGGTGCGCGGTTTCAAGGACCAGTCGTTGTCGGGCGACAGTGGCGCGTACTGGCGTAACGACCTGCGCTGGACCCGCCCGGTCACCTGGGCCGCCCTGCGCCCAGCGGTGGCCGAGTATGGCGTGGGCCTGGGCTACGACCTGGGCGTGATCCGCAACGATCGCTACAACGGCGACCGCCATGGCCGTGCCAGCAGCCACGCCTTCGAGCTGTTCGCCCGCGGCCAGCACCTGGCCGCCAGCGTGACCTTCGCCCACAGCCTGGAGCGCCCAGAGGCGCTACCCGACAAGGAACGCCCGGTGTATTTCCGCCTGGACCTGTTCATCTGACCCACCGATTCAAGAGACAGCACATGGACGTTCGCCGCTTCGCCTTCCTTGCCCGCCAGCCATCCGCCCGCCTGCAGCCGCGCACGCAGTTCTGCGGCCTGCCCAAGCGCGGCCTGGCGTTCCTGCTGGCCAACGTCATGTTCTGGCAACCGCTGTGGGCCCAGGCCGCCGACGGCGTGGTGGTCAGCGCGCCGGGCACCAGCCTCGGCCAGGCGGGCAACGGCGTGCCGATCGTCAACATCGCCGCGCCCAACGGCAGTGGGCTTTCGCACAACCAGTTCAGCGACTACAACGTCGGCCAGCAGGGCCTGATCCTCAACAACGCCACTGACCGCACCCAGGCCACGCAACTGGGCGGGATCATCCTCGGCAACCCCAACCTGCAAGGGGCGGCCGCCAGCACCATCCTCAACGAAGTCAACGGCACCAACCCCAGCCAGTTGCGCGGCTACACCGAGGTGGCCGGGCAGGCGGCGCGGGTGATCGTCGCTAACCCGCACGGCATCACCTGCAACGGCTGCGGCTTCATCAATACGCCCCAGGTGACCCTGAGCACCGGCAAGCCGGTGATCGACAACGGCCAGTTGAGCCGCTTCCAGGTCGACCAAGGCAGCGTGGCCATCGAAGGCGCGGGGCTCAATGCCGGCAACGTCGACCGTTTCGAGATCATCACCCGCAGTGCCAAGGTCAACGCCGAGCTCCAGGCGCGCAATCTGACGATCATCGCCGGGCGCAACGATGTCGACGCCCAGACCCTGGCCGCCAC